>NZ_JBALWW010000010.1:0-126656 GCF_036961105.1 Halopseudomonas sp.
TACCCTGACATTCTGGAGTGCCCATATAAAAACAAAGCCCCGGCTAAAGAGCCAGGGCTTTGTCAGCAGTCTGAGGCAGACCCAGGGTCTGCCTTTGACTATCGCAACAAACCGACCATTCAGTCTTTCAATGCTTCCAGCTGCAGTGCAAACAGCTCTTCGGTACCCTTGCGCGCCAGCACCAGCATGGCGTTAAGGTCTTCCGGGCTGAACGGCGCCGCCTCGGCAGTACCCTGTACCTCGATGAAGCCGCCCTTGTCGGTCATCACCACGTTGAGGTCGGTGTCAGCGGCGGAGTCTTCCGGATAATCCAGGTCCAGTACCGGTACGCCCTGGTAGATACCGACCGAAATCGCCGCGATCATCTGCACTTCAGGTACCTTCTTGATGGCACCGCGCAGTTTCATAGCGCGCAGGGCATCAACCAATGCCACACAGGCGCCGGTGATGGACGCCGTGCGGGTGCCGCCATCAGCCTGGATCACGTCGCAGTCGATATACAGGGTGTTTTCACCCAGGCTTTTGAGATCAACCGCAGCGCGCAGCGAACGGCCGATCAGACGCTGGATCTCCAGGGTGCGACCGCCCTGCTTGCCGCGACTGGCCTCGCGCTGCATGCGCGAACCGGTCGAGCGCGGCAGCATGCCGTATTCAGCCGTCACCCAGCCTTGACCCGAGCCGCGCAGAAAGCGCGGGACGCCGGCCTCCACACTGACCGTACAGATCACCTTGGTGTCACCGAACTCGACCAACACCGAGCCTTCCGCGTGTTTGGTGTAATTGCGCGTCAGGGTGACCTGACGCATTTGGTCGGCGGCGCGTTCACTGGGGCGTTTCATAGCGGGAATCCTTGTACTGCGGTGTGTAAAGTCGGCGGAGTATAGCAGGCTCGCGGCCAACCCAGCTGCCTGCCCGACCGGTCGCTTAACCTTGCGGCCCGCAAGCGGCTACAATGCGCCTTTGCCGTTCGCATCAGCCACCTTCGAGGATTCCCATGGTAAACAGCATGACCGCCTTCGCCCGCAGCGAACTCAGCACCGATCAGGGCAACCTCGCCTGGGAAATGCGCTCGGTCAACCACCGCTACCTGGAAGTCACCCTGCGCCTGCCCGAAGCCTTCCGCGAGCTGGAAGGCCCGCTGCGCGAGCGCTTGCGCAAGCAACTCGCGCGGGGCAAAGTGGAATGCACCCTGCGCTTCAACGCCAGCAACAACGAAGCACAGGACTTGAGCCTGAGCCAGTCGCTGGTCGAGCAGTTGACCAAGGCTGCCGAACAGCTTGCTGGTCAACTGGCCAACCCAGCGCCCATCAACCCGCTGGAATTGCTGGCCTGGCCCGGCGTACTCAGCGGCCAGGAGACTGACCAGGCGACGCTGGTAGAGCGTGCACGCGAGCTGTTCGAACCGGCCCTGACCGAACTCAAGGCACATCGAGCGCGCGAAGGTGCCGAACTCAAACAACTGATCGAAGAACGTTTGGCCAGCATCAGCGACCGCACCGCGCTGTTACGCGAGATGATGCCCACCCTGCTCAACGCCCACCGCCAAAAGCTGATCGACCGCTTCAATGACGCCAAGCTGGAGCTGGACAACACTCGCGTCGAGCAGGAAATCGTCATGTTGGCGCAGAAGATCGATGTGGCCGAAGAGCTCGATCGCCTCGACACTCACGTGGCCGAAACCCACCGCGTACTCGCCAGCAAGGACGCCATCGGCCGCCGCCTGGACTTTCTCATGCAGGAGTTCAACCGCGAAGCCAACACCCTCGGCTCCAAGGCCATCGACACCCGCAGCACTCAGGCAGCGGTGGATTTGAAGGTGTTTATCGAGCAGATGCGCGAGCAGATACAGAATATCGAGTAACTCGACACCGCTCCGTTGCGGAGCGGCGTCTGAGTCAACGCGATGTCACGCCAGAGAGACCCGGATATTAATCGGATACTCATCACAATTGTGCCCGGCACCGCCACGATCCACCACCAGAAACTCGCCTTCACGCTCGAGTACCGATTGGATCGCATGCCAGGTGCCTTTGGCGTAGTTCACACCCTGGCGGCCATCGGTGATGAAGGCGCGCACCTCGGCCTGATCAATAGTGTCGCCGGGCGGCGCTACCACAATCAGAAATTGCTCTTCGTGCAGCGGCATGAAGGCCTGGCTGCCGAGCGGGTGGCGTTCGAGAAAGCTCAGCTCCAGCGGCACTGTTACCGGCTGGCTGACGAAGATGCTGATCAGCACGCGCGCGTCATCACCTGCGACCTCGACCTTGGCCAGGTCGTGGTGCCGTCGGGTGCGGCCCGCGTTGATCAGAAAATGCTCTGAGCTGCGCGAATCGATCACATCACCGAAGGCCGCGAAGGCCTCCGGCGTCAGTGGCTGCGCTGTGAGTTGCAGTAATTCAGTGGCCATATTGGTCACTCCTCAGCGCGCAAAGGTGGGCAGCTTCATGTGACGGTTCACGTCCTTGTAGAGCAGGTAGCGGAACGGGCCAGGGCCGCCGGCGTAGCAGGCCTGCGGACAGAAGGCGCGCAGCCACATGTAGTCACCGGCTTCCACTTCTACCCAGTCTTTGTTAAGCAGGTAGACCGCCTTGCCTTCCAGTACATAGAGGCCGTGCTCCATGACGTGGGTCTCGGCAAAGGGAATGGCGCCGCCGGGCTGGAAGTTGACGATGTTCACGTGCATGTCGTGCCGCATGTCGCTCATGTCGACAAAGCGCGTGGTGCTCCAGGCGCCATCGGTGCCGGGCATCACCAGCGGCTCGATGTCGTTCTCGTTGGTAACGAAGGCCTCCGGCGCGTCGATACCCTCGACCTTCTGGTAGGCCTTGCGGATCCAGTGAAAGCGCACCACGGCGCCGGAGTCGTTGCGCACCTGCCAGTCGCTGGCCGGCGGAATAAAGGCGTAGCCGCCTTCTTTCATCTCGTGCTGTTGACCATTGAGGGTCAGCGTCATGCTGCCTTCAACGACGAACAGTACGCCTTCGGCGGTGGCGTCGGTTTCCGGCTGATCGCTGCCGCCGCCGGGCTGCACTTCCATGATGTACTGCGAGAAGGTCTCGGCAAAACCGGAAAGCGGGCGCGACAGCACCCACAGACGGGTGCCGGTCCAGAACGGCAGGTGGCTGGTGACGATGTCACGCATGACGCCCTTGGGAATCACCGCATAGGCCTCGGTAAAGACGGCGCGGTCGGTGGTCAGCTGAGTCTGCGGCGGATGGCCGCCGGTCGGCGCGTAATAGCTGCGGGGTGTGGCTGGCTTGGTCATGCTGACTCCTGGTTCTGAACGGGATGATGCGCGGCCCAGTGACGGGCGATATCAACGCGCCGTGTCACCCAGACCCGATCATGGGATTCGATGTAATCAAGGAAACGCTGCAGCGCGCGGAAGCGCCCGGGCCGGCCGATCAAGCGGCAGTGCAGGCCGATAGATAACATTTTCGGTGAGTCTTCGCCTTCGGCATAGAGCACGTCAAAGGCGTCTTTCAGGTACTGGAAAAAGTGCTCGCCGGTATTGAAGCCCTGTGGCGAAGCAAAGCGCATGTCGTTTGTGTCCAGCGTGTAGGGCACGATCAGGTGGTTGTGCAATTCACCCTGGCTGTCGGCCTCGCGACTCCAGAATGGCAGGTCATCGCCGTAGTAGTCGCTGTCATACAAAAAGCCGCCCTGATCGAGCAGCAACCGACGGGTATTGGGGCTGTCGCGTCCGGTGTACCAGCCCTCCGGCTGCGCACCATAAAGGCGCTGAAATATCTCCAGTGCACGCTGCAGGTGCTCGCGCTCTACCTCTTCCGGCACGTTCTGATAATGGATCCAGCGCCAACCGTGACAGGCCACTTCATGCCCCAGCTCCTTGAAGGCCTGAGCCACCTCGGGATGCCGCTCCAGCGCCATGGCCACGCCAAATACGGTCAGCGGCAGGCCGCGCTTTTCGAACTCGTTGAGCAGGCGCCACACGCCAACCCGCGAGCCGTATTCATAGATGGATTCCATGCTCAGATGGCGGTCGGCAAAGGCCTCGGCGCCAACGATTTCCGACAGGAACTTCTCGGAATGGCTGTCGCCGTGCAGCACGCAGTTCTCGCCGCCCTCTTCGTAGTTCAGTACAAACTGCACGGCGATGCGTGCCTTGCCCGGCCAATTTGCCTGCGGCGGCGTTCTGCCGTAGCCAATCAGATCACGGGGGTAATTCGGGCTTCTGCTCATGACTGCCGGTCCCTTCTGTCTATGCTTCTTCGTGTTTTCCGCTGGTTGAGCGCCCCTCTGGGGCCCCAGGCACACTTATTGCGCGCAATAAGTGTGGGATATCTTTGATTTTACGCTCACTCAATTGTATACAATTATCCGAAGATGTTGTGTACAACTAAACATGTCCAAGCACAGAACAGGCCAGCTCAATGCATATCCGTGTGATCAACCCCAACACCACCCGCGCCATGACCGACACCATAGGCGCCGCCGCCACGGTTGCCGCTGCTGCTGGCACGCGCATCAGCGCCACGCAACCGAGCAGCGGGCCGGTGTCGATCGAGAGCCATTTCGACGAAGCCGTGAGCGCCGTGGGCGTAATTGAAGAAGTCATCGCCGGTGAGCGCGAGGGGACCGACGCCTACATTATCGCGTGCTTTGGCGATCCTGGCCTGAATGCCGCGCGCGAACTGACGCGCGCTCCGGTCATTGGTATCGCCGAGGCGGCCTTCCATGTGGCCAGCCTGATCAGCACGCGCTTCTCGGTGGTCACCACCCTGCCACGCACCGCCATCATCGCCGAGCACCTGCTCGATAGCTACGGCTTCAGCCATCGCTGTCGGCGCGTGCGCGCTGCCGATATCCCGGTGCTGGAGCTGGAAGACAATCCCGATCTGGCGCTGCAGCTGATTATCGAGGAATGCTTGCGCGCCAAGCGCGAAGACAATATCGGCGCCATTGTGCTGGGTTGCGGCGGCATGGCCGATCTGACCCCGCAAATTACCGAGGCGGTGGGCTTGCCGGTAGTGGAAGGGGTGACTGCGGCGGTCAAATTGGCAGAGGCGGTGGTTGGGCTGGGACTGGGTACCAGCAAGTTCGGTGACCTGGCATTCCCGCCGGCCAAGCCCTTTACCGGCAGCTTCGAGCGTTATTCCAATCGCCAGCCGGGCTAGCTGACGACAACATGTCAGTCGGACTCACGGAACCAGGAGCAGGTTGATGACAGCCACAGCAGCTATGGGGAAAGGACCCCTTGAGGTCCTTTCCCCTCATCACGCTTTACTGTTCAGCGTCGTCAGTCTCGCCGACATCGGCTTCATCCGGATAGGTCTTCTTGTACGGGCTGGTGCGCGTGGCGGCATCCTGATCGGTCATGTCGCCATGGCCATCTCCCGCCTGGTCACTGGTCCGCTCGTGGGACTTCGTGGGCGTATGAGACCCATCCCCCGCGGCGGCCCCGGGCGTCGTTTGTGTGCTGGGGGTATGGGTTCTGTCCGCGGCATCGCTGGTATCTGCCAGAGCGACAGGGGCGGCAATACCCAGCGCAGCAAAAGCCATCACGGCTGCGAGTATCTTCAGTTTGGACATAAAAGACTCCTCCGTATCGGGTTACACGGCGGGCCAGAAGAGCCCGTCGCTCTGCCTGCAAGGCAGTTGACGGCAATCAGCCCCCCGGAGTTCCGATTTTTTCCAGCAAGGCAGTGCAAGGCGAGCGTTACCCTCGGTGCCAGGCTACGTGCCCAGCGCGCGAGCGAAAAAGCAGCACCGCGGGTTCGCTCAAACTCGGAGATAACAATGAACAACATCAATCACGAGGGCATTTCATGAACACTGACGCCAACACGGCAACCCTGGGCGGCCAACCGGCGCCTGATCGCAAGGCACCCGGCGAGGAATCGCTGGCACCGCAAAAAACCCGCATCATGGGCCGGCTGTCCTACCTGCTGGCCTGGTTCGGCGGCTGTGTGTCCATCGGTACCTTTACCATGGGTTCCAGCGTGGTGGGCACGCTGAACCTGTTGCAGGCTACCCTGGCGATTGCCATCGGCTGCTTCGTCATCGGCATCGCCCTGGTGCTCAATGGCGCCGCCGGCTACAAGTACGGCATCCCTTTCATGGTGCAGGCGCGCGCCGCTTTCGGCTTTTCCGGTACCCGTTTACCGGGGTTGGTGCGCGCGGTGCCGGCTATCGTCTGGTACGGTTTTCAGAGCTGGATCGGTGCTGGCGCGCTGAACATGGTGTCGGCCACGCTGTTTGGCTTCGACAACCTGGTGTTCTTCTTCATCGCCTTCCAGTTTCTGCAGATCGCCCTGTCGGTCATGGGCTTTCAGGGCATCAAGTGGCTGGAGAACGTGGGCAGCGCCTTTATTCTGGCCTCACTGGTGTACATGTTCTACAGCACGGTGCAGCGCTACGGCGATGAGTTGTCCACCAGCCTGCTGACCATGCAGGGATCCTGGGGGCTGCCGTTCTGGAGCGCCACCATGCTGTTCCTCGGCATCTACAGCACCATGATTCTCAACGTCAGCGATTATGCTCGCGAGCACAAGCACGGCACTGGGCCTGGCTTGCTGACTACCCTCTATTCGATGTCGATTCTGCCCTGCACATTGTTCATGGGCCTGATCGGCTACATGGTGTCGGAAGCCACTGGCGTGGCCGACCCGATCCAGGTGTTTGCCAACGCCGTGGACAACACCCCGCTGCTGATGACCACACTGCTGTTCATCGCCTTTGCCCAGGTCACCACCAATGTATTGAACAATGTGGTGCCGCCCACCTATGTGCTGATGGACGTGTTCAAGCTGAAGTTTCGCCCGGCTACCGTGATCGTCGGTTTACTGGCCTTTGCCACCTTCCCCTGGAAGCTGGTGAGCGATGACTCGGCCGCCGGCCTGCAGATTTTTGTGCAGACCTACTCCGCGTTTCTCGGACCGATCTTTGCCATTCTGGTGGTGGATTACTACCTGCTGCGCAAGCGCACGTTGAATCTGGAGCACCTGTACGATGCCCAAGGCCCCTATCGCGGGGTCAATTACGCCGCTCTGATCGCCACGGCCATCGGCGCTATCGTGGCGCTGAACATCGCGACTGTGTCCTGGTACGCGAGCCTGATTCCCGCTGGGCTGAGCTACTATCTGCTGATGCGGTACTGGGCCCCCTGCCAGCGTTTTCGGCAGTAACCCACGCGGGCTGAGCACCGCATCCTGCGGCGGTCAGCCTGGCTTATTGAAAGCCGGCGAATATATCGCGCAGATCCGGCGCCTCGTCCGGGGCCTCGTCGATCGACAGCGAGGCTTCAATCGAGTCCAGGTGATCGCGCATGAACGCCGCTGCCTGCTGACTGTCGCCGGCCTGCAGCAGATCAATCAACTGATTGTGATCGTTACACTCGCAGCCCAGATTACCGGCGTGCCCGTACACCGCCAGAATCAACGATGAACGTGAACACAGCTGACCGACAAAGCTCGCCAGGGTCTGGTTGCCCGCCAGTTCCGCCAGCCGACCATGAAAGTCGGCCGATAATCGGATCGCCGCGCTCTGCTCCTGTCCTTGCAGGGCCCGCTGTTCGCGGCCAGCCAACTCGCGCAGCTGTTCAAGTTCGGCGGGTTGGACGCTACTGGCCAGGCGTGCCATCAACGCGCATTCAATCATCCGCCGGGCCTCGAAGATGTCGCGTGCTTCCTCGGCGGAAGGTCGAGTCACCGCCGCTCCCTTGCCCGGGGTAAGCGTAATCAGCTGCTCCAGCGCCAGACGCTGCAATACCTTGCGAATGCCAGTGCGGCTGATGCCGAACACCTCGGCCAGGGCATCCTCGCGCAGGCGCGAGCCCGGCTTCAGGCGATGCTCGATGACGGCCTCACTGATGGCTCGATAGATGGCATCCTGGCGCTGCGCGCCCCGGCCCGTCTCCCTGCTGCGACTGGCTGCCGAATCGGAAGCTGGAGCGGATTCAGGCTCAGCGTGGGCGGCAACTGGCGGGGACCGGCGGTCGATCATCAATACAGTCTCTTTGAAGTGAGCGGGCAATTTGGCCGTCCATTGTATACAAATGGCTGCCGTTCGCGGCAAGACGCGCGGGTTTTAGTGACCGCGAGAGCCGGTCGTTCAACTCGCCGTACGGCACTCACCCCTGGATGACAGCGCGCAGCAGCGCCAGATCTTCCTCGAGTGTCATCGCCGTTTGCGCGCGCTTGAATGCCAGGCCGGCGTGCCTGGTCGCCTCGTCCCGGAAGCTACCGCCCTTGGCAGCCAGCGCCTGATAGGCCTTGTGCAGCCGCAGTTGCACCTCGATCAGGCTGGCGCCATCGCGGGCCACCGGGGCAAACACATCGTCGAACAGGTCCGCCAGATTCAGCGGTGGCACGCAGACCTGCGGATATTGCACCTCGCTGGCGAGCACACTGCCCGGATCGGCCGGCCAGCACGAGAGTATTCTTACCGCCCGGCCGACCACATCAATGGCGGTGCCGGGGTCATTCATCGAGGGCGACAATGCACGCGAGGCGATCTCTGCCAGCACCGCCAAGCCAAAACGAGGGTCCTGATCGAATGATCGCTCCTTGCCCACGGTAAAGGCCGCACGTAACTGGTCAAGCTGTTCTTCCGGCGTGAACGCCGCTACCCAGACCAACGGCCGTGCCGGATGCACGAAACTACCCGGCAAGCTGCCGACATAGACCTGCAGATCATGCTCACGAGCGGCCTCGGCGAGCCGCGCCACATCCAGATGCTGCACATAACCAACGGATCCGGCATGGACCGGCATGAAGTCATCCGGTAGCTGACCATCCAGCCAGGGCCGCGCGCCCATGCAGGGAATGTCGATCCGGGTCTGCAGCGCGCCCATGGTCGCCTGCTCGACCCGATCGGTAGTGTCGCCCACCCGCCCGAACCGTGACAGGTGATCGATCCAGCGCAGCATGGTGACGACGATGATCAAGACCACCAGCAGCGTGAACATGAACAGCACGATGCGGCCACGCTCGCCGTAGGCCTCGGTGCTCAGCGCGATGATAGCCACCAGGCTGAACAGGAAGGAGCCGATAAAGGTGCCCAGCACGTTCTGGGTGGTGGTGTCCTGCATCAGCAGGCGCACGCCGCGCGGCGTCACGCTGGTGGTGGCGGCAGCATAGGCCGAGACCATTACCGTGAGCGAGAACGTGGTGACCGTCAGCATGCTGGAGGCCAGGATATTCAGAATCGGCTCCACCGAATCGGCACCGATACTGATGGGCAAGCCTTCTGGCATCACACGGTCGGCGGCGGTGGCCAACAACGCGGCAATTACCGCGAGCAATGCAAAGAATGAAGCGCGCACCCAGAGCATCCGTGTCAATTGCGCCAGCAACCACTGCCATTTGGAAATCATACGCCTGCGCTTCCTGTTGCGATTCGAGGATAGGCCCTCAGCTTAGCGGATTAAGCCGTGCAAAGGTTACCCATGACGGCAGCGGTCAATGTCCCTATAATTTGCGCCATCGTCCCCTAATCGACCCGCAGGAAACTGTTTCTGATGAGCCACGCCACCGGCACCCTGTACATCGTCTCTGCCCCCTCTGGCGCAGGCAAGACCAGCCTGGTCAAGGCGCTACTGGAGCAGACCGACAACCTGCACGTGTCCGTCTCGCACACCACGCGCGCGATGCGCCCCGGGGAAGTGGATGGCGTCAACTACCACTTCACCAGCCGCGAGGTCTTCATGCAGCAGGTCGGCCAGGGCGACTTTCTCGAGCACGCCGAGGTCTTCGGCAATCTGTACGGCACCTCGCAAAGCACTGTCGAAAGCACCCTTGCCCAAGGCCACGACCTGATCCTGGAGATCGATTGGCAGGGCGCGCAGCAGGTGCGTCACAAGCTTCCGCAGGCGCACTCGATCTTCATCCTGCCGCCGTCGCAAAGCGCACTGCGCGAGCGCCTGACCCAACGTGGCCAGGACGCTGGCGAGGTGATCGACAAGCGCATGGCCGAGGCCGTGGCCGAGATGAGCCACTACGTCGAATTCGACAGCCTGGTGATCAACGACGACTTCACCACTGCGCTGGATGATCTCAAGGCAATAGTGCGCGCCCGGCACCTGCAGACCGGCGCCCAGCAACTTCGCCACACCCGCCTATTGCAGGCGCTCTTGTCAGACTGAGGCGCAATTAAGTAAACTGCTTGGTCCTGCGTTACTATCAGGTCGCTGCTTGATAGCCATCGACTGCAACGCAACCCGATTCACTGATACCCGTTCCGGAGTAACACCATGGCCCGCGTCACCGTTGAAGACTGCCTGGAAAATGTAGAAAACCGTTTTGAGCTGGTCATGCTGGCCTCCAAGCGTTCACGTCAGCTGGCCACCGGCGGCAAAGATGCCAAGGTAGCCTGGGAAAACGACAAGCCGACCGTGGTCGCCCTGCGCGAAATTGCTGAAGGTCTCGTGACCAACAAGATCATGGCTGAAGAAGCCCTGCAGGATCAGCAAGAACCGCTGTACTCGCTGGAAGCCGACGAGGCCGAGTAAGCAGATTGCGCAGGCCGTGCATTCCTGACGTATACGTCCACCTCGGTGGACGCGGGAGAGCTACATGTCTGCGATAGAAGTCTTTGCCGATAACCTCGGCAGGTATCTCGAGCCGGAACAGGTCAACCTGGTCCGGCGAGCGTATTTCTACGCCGAACAGGCGCACGACGGCCAGACCCGTCGCAGTGGCGAGCCCTACGTCACCCATCCCCTCGCGGTAGCGCATATTCTTGCCGACATGCACATGGACCATCAGAGCCTGATGGCCGCCATGCTGCACGATGTGATCGAAGATACCGGCATTCCCAAGGATGCACTGGTCGCGCAGTTTGGCGACACCGTGGCCGAACTGGTCGATGGCGTCAGCAAGCTGACCCAGATGACTTTCGAGACCAAGGCCGAGGCGCAGGCCGAAAACTTCCAGAAGATGGCGCTGGCCATGGCGCGCGATATTCGCGTGATCCTGGTCAAGCTGGCCGACCGCCTGCACAACATGCGTACCCTGGGCGCGCTGGCACCGGAAAAACGTCGCCGCATCGCCAAGGAAACCCTGGAAATCTACGCCCCTATCGCCGCCCGCCTGGGTATGCACAGCCTGAGCACCGAGTTCGAGGATCTGGGCTTCAAGGCCATGTACCCCATGCGCTCGCAGCTGATCGACCGCGCCGTGCGCAGCGCGCGCGGCAACCGCAAGGAGCTGCTGAACAAGATCCTCGAGTCATTGCAGGCCTGTCTGGAACGCGAGGGTTTGCCGGGCAAGGTCATGGGCCGCGAGAAGCACCTGTACGGCATCTATCAGAAGATGCGCGGCAAACGTAAGGCCTTCACCGAGATCATGGACGTCTACGCCTTTCGCATCATCGTCGACAAGGCCGACACCTGCTACCGCGTGCTGGGCGCCGTGCACAGCCTGTACAAACCCTTTCCAGGTCGCTTCAAGGATTACATTGCCATCCCCAAGGCCAATGGCTACCAGTCGCTGCATACCACCCTGTTCGGTATGCACGGGGTGCCCATCGAAATCCAGATTCGTACCGAAGAGATGGAAGAGCTGGCCAACAGTGGTATTGCCGCGCACTGGGTCTACAAATCCAAGGATGACGTGATCAACGGCAACCACGCGCGCACCCGCCAGTGGCTCAAGAGCGTATTGGAGCTGCAGCAGAACGCCGGCAACTCGCTGGAGTTCATCGAGAACGTCAAGATTGACCTGTTTCCCGATGAAGTCTACATCTTCACCCCAAAAGGCCGCATCATGGAGCTGCCAAAGGGCTCCACGCCGGTCGATTTCGCCTACGCCGTACACACCGACATTGGCAACAGCTGCATCGCCTGCCGGGTCAACCGCCGTCTGGCGCCACTGTCCGAACCGCTGCAGAGCGGCGAGACGGTCGAGATCATTACCGCGCCTGGCGCGCGCCCCAACCCGGCCTGGCTGAGCTTTGTCATTACCGGCAAGGCACGAAGCAACATCCGCCACTTTCTCAAGCACCAGCGTCACTCCGAATCCATTGCCCTGGGCGAGCGCCTGCTGGACAAGGTGCTGGCCAGCTTCGATACCCATCTGGCGGACATCCCCCAGGTGCGTATCCAACAGGTGCTGACCGATTGCGGCATGGAGGTGCTGGAAGACCTGCTCTCCGATATCGGTCTGGGTAATCGCATGGCCTATGTGGTGGCGCGCCGATTGCTGGCCACGGATGGCGGCGGCGAAGATACCGAGAAACAGCGCATCGACCAGGCTGGCGATACCGCCGGCAGCGCCGAAAAGCCGCTGGCCATTCGCGGTACCGAGGGCCTGGTAGTCAGCTTTGCGCGCTGTTGCAATCCGATCCCCGGCGACCCCATTGTCGGTTATCTGTCATCCGGCAAGGGCATGGTTATCCATCAGGAAAACTGCAAGAACCTGGTCGACAGCCGCCAGAACACCGAAAAGACCCTGCATCTGACCTGGGACAAGGACGTCAGCGGCGAATTTACCGTCGAGTTGCGGGTCGAGCTGGAGCACCAACGCGGCATCATCGCGCAGCTGGCCACCAGCATCACCGTGGCCGACGCCAGTATCGACAAGATCAGTGTGGACGAGCGCGACGCCCGCATCAGCGTGGTTCAACTGGTCATTCGGGTGCGCGACCGCTTGCACCTGTCACACCTCATCAAGCGTATTCGCTCGCTCAACGGCGTGATGCGCATTACCCGTCTGAAAAACTGATTTCCCGGAGCACACATGAACAAGCAAGTCATTACCAGCGAGCAGGCACCTGCCGCGATCGGACCCTATTCCCAGGCCATCAAGGTCGGCAACACCGTTTACCTGTCTGGTCAGATTCCGCTCGACCCGGCCACCATGGAAGTGGTTGAGGGCTTTGAAGCCCAGGTATGCCGGGTATTCGACAACCTGACCGCCGTTGCCGAAGCGGCCGGTGGCCAGCTGCAGGACATCGTCAAGCTGAATATCTTCCTGACCGACCTGGGCAACTTTGCCAAGGTGAACGAAATCATGGAACGCTACTTCGACAAGCCCTACCCGGCCCGCGCCGCCATCGGCGTTGCTGCACTGCCCAAGGGCGTGCCGGTGGAGATGGATGGGATTATGGTGGTGGGCTAACGCGCCCCCCCAGCTACAGGCGGCAAGCTTCAAGCTGCAAGAAAAAACCGCGCGGTTTAGGCCTGCGCGGTTTTTTTGGGTCCACTACAGCCACAAACGCCGTCAAAAAAATCAACCCTGCCGCAGCCCCAAGCCTGCTTTTGCTTGAAGCTTGCGGCTTGCGGCTTGCGGCTTGCGGCTTGAAGCTTGAAGCTGGCAGCTGACGAAGCCGGCTCAGCCGAGCTTCGCCTCGAGGCTGATATCGGCTTTCAGCAGCTTGGAGATCGGGCAGCCGCTCTTGGCCTTACCGGCAATCTCATCAAACTCTTTTTGCTCTATACCGGGAATCGCCGCGTCCATGGTCAGCGCCACGGCGGTGACGGCGAAGCCGTCGTCCTGCTTGCTCAGGGTAACCACGGCTTTTGTGTCGATGCTGTCCGGGGTGTAACCAGCTTCGCCCAGCAGCATGGAGAAGGCCATCGAGAAGCAGCTGGCGTGCGCTGCACCGATCAGCTCTTCGGGGTTGGTGCCAGGCTGGTCTTCAAAACGGGTGTTGAAGCCGTAAGGGTTGGCCTTGAGCGCGCCGCTTTCGGTGGAGATCGTGCCTTTGCCTTCCTTCAGGGAACCTTCCCAATGCGCGGATGCTGACTTTTTCATCTGTTTCTCCTCGTGTTGCGAGTTGCACCACTGGCCGACTGGCCAGCGGGGTCATGCGAATCGAGCCAGCCGAGTGAACATCCTCGCCCATGCCGGGTCAGTGATAGAGGTTATCCAGCAGCTCGCCTAAACTGAGCTTTTTTCCGGCTGCCTTAACACCGACAAGGAAATCCCGTGAATAATTCCCCGCGTATCTGTCTGCCCCTCCTGGGTATGGCGCTAATTCTGGGCGGTTGCAGCAGCAACCCAGCGGCGCTGCCGATCACCGCCGGCATGGGGCCGCACCCGGCCTTGCCCGAGCCGCAAGGCGGCCTGCTACCGACCGTGAACATCGCCCCGGCGGTCGGCTGGCCCTCCGGCGGCAAACCCCAGGCCGCCAGGGGCTTGCAGGTCCAGGCATTCGCCAGCGGCCTGGATCATCCGCGCTGGTTGCACGTGCTGCCCAATGGCGATGTGCTGGTGGCCGAAAGCAACGCCCCAGCCAAGCCGGATGACGGTGGCGGCGTTAAGGGCTGGCTGACCAAGAAGGCCATGGCCAAAGCCGGCGCAGCCACCCCCAGCGCCGACCGCATCAGCCTGCTCAGAGACAGCAACGGCGACGGCAAAGCAGATCAGCGCACGCAGTTCATCACCGGCCTGCACTCACCCTTCGGCATGGCGCTGGTGGGCAACGACCTCTACGTCGCCAACACCGATGGCGTACTGCGCTTTCCCTACCGCGCCGACCAGACCCAGATCACCGCAGCTGGCGAGCGCGTTACCAGCCTGCCCGCTGGCCCACTCAATCACCACTGGACCAAGAACCTGATTGCCAGCCCCGACGGCAGCAAGCTGTACGCGGCCGTCGGCTCCAACAGCAATATCGCCGAAAACGGCCTGGATCAGGAGCAGGGCCGCGCGGCCATCTGGGAAATCAATCCGGCCGACGGTAGCAAGCGGCTGTATGCCAGCGGCCTGCGCAACCCGGTGGGCATGGCATGGGAGCCCTACAGCGGCGAGCTGTGGACGGCGGTAAACGAGCGTGATGGGCTCGGCAACGACCTGGTTCCGGACTACATGACCTCAGTGCAGAACGGCGGCTTCTACGGCTGGCCCTGGAGCTACTTCGGTCCGCATGAGGATGTGCGGGTCAGCCCGTCGAACCCGGCAATGGTCGCCAAGGCGCTGGTACCCGATTATGCCCTGGGCTCACATACCGCCTCTCTGGGCTTGAGCAATGCCGTGGGCAGCCGCTTGCCGGCGCCCTTTACCGAGGGCCTGTTCATTGGCCAGCACGGCTCTTGGAATCGCGAGCCCGTTAGTGGCTACAAGGTGCTTTTTGTCCCCTTCAAGGAAGGTCGACCCAACGATGCGCCTTACACAGTGCTGGATGGCTTCCTGAATGCACAGGGCGAAGCTCAGGGCCGTCCGGTCGGCGTTGCGATCGACGGCACGGGGGCGTTGCTGGTGGCCGACGACGTGGGCAACGTCATCTGGCGCGTCAGCAGCGCGCAGCCTTGAGCCTCACCCCTTGAGCAGCTCGGCGTAGCCTTCGCGGTAACTGGGGTACCTCGGCTGCCAGCCGGTATCCCGGGCCAGTTCGTTACTGCAACGCTTGCTGCCGCTGCGTGTCGAGCGCGCTCCGTCCGGCTGCAGGCTGGTGCCCAATTGCTCGGCCAGCCAGCCGGTGACCTCGAACAGGCTGGCGGGCTCATCATCCACGCCCAGATAGCAGGGCGCCAGCAGCTCGCGCTGTTCGGCCAGCGCCAGCAAATGCGCCAGCAGCCCGGCAGCGTCATCGCGATGAATACGGTTGGTGTATTGCGGCGGCTCGGCCGGCACCTGCAAGCCCTCACGCACCTGCCCGATCAGGCGGTTGCGACCCGGCCCGTAAATGCCCCCCAGGCGCACTACGCTGGCCGGTACGCCGCTGCGCAGCGCCACATCTTCTGCCGCCAACAACTGCACGGCAGTAGGCGTATCGGCCTCGGCGCGGCTATTCTCGGTCACCCATTCGCCCTGTGATTGCGCGTAAACCGCCGTGCTGGAAACCTGCAGCAGGTGCTGCAGGCGCTGCCGGCTGTCTTTGATCCAGCCCAGCACATGCTCTAGCCCCTCGACATACAAGCGCTGATACACCTCGGCATCGCGCTTGCCGGCAGCGGGGCAATACACCAGATAATCGACTTTGGTCGGCCAGCCCGGCGGCTTTTCAGGCTGGGTGAGGTCGGCCGCAACAGGCGTAATTTCCGCAGGCAATGAGGTTGGATCGCGGCGCAGCCCATAAACCTGCCAGCCACGTGCGTGCAGCTGCAACCCCAGCGCGGTACCCACATCGCCGCACCCAGCAATAACCACCTGTTTCATAACCACCTCATTCGTCGGTCTCAGGACCACACTCTAACAGCCTCGGCGAAGTTCGTAGGGTGGTCAACGCCGCAGGCTTGTCCACCATGGTGGACGGCTTCGGCCTTCCACCCTACAAAGGCAGCGCGTAGCGCGGCCAGCATCGATACGGGATCATTGCTCCTGACGAGGCCATGGCACGCACAGCACATGCACATGCACATCCGGTAATGCCGAAAGACGGGGCAGAACACAGACATCGAAAAATCCTGTTCGGCCGCTCCCCATATGAGGCTATCGCCTCACAAACACCGTCTGATTGTTTTACTCTATCAAGCAAAGGGCTATGCTAGCCCTCATCCCGTCCCCGTTGCCAATGCAGCCAAGAGCCCATGACCCTGACCGAATTACGCTACATAGTGACCCTTGCCCAGGAACAGCATTTTGGCCACGCCGCCGAACGCTGCCATGTGTCTCAACCGACGCTCAGCGTGGGCGTTAAAAAGCTGGAAGACGAGCTGGGCATCATGATTTTCGAGCGCAGCAAAAGCGCCGTGCGCGTCACGCCCATTGGCGAACGGATTGTGGCCCAGGCGCAAAAGGTGCTGGAAGAGGCGCTGGCCATTCGCGAACTGGCCAGCGCCGGCAAGAACCAGCTGGCGGCACCACTCAAGGTTGGCGCCATCTATACCATAGGGCCTTATCTGTTCCCCCATCTGGTGCCGCAGCTGCACAAGGTGGCGCCGGAAATGCCGCTCTATATCGAAGAGAACTTTACCCACGTACTGCGCGACAAACTGCGCAACGGCGAGCTGGACGCGATCATCATCGCGCTGCCCTTCCAGGAGCCTGACGTACTGACCAAACCGCTGTACGACGAGCCATTCAGCTTGCTGATCCCGGCCAGTCACCCCTGGGCAGAGCGCACCAGCGTGAGCCTGGATGAACTGGACGATAACAAGCTGCTGTTGCTCGGTGAGGGCCACTGCTTCCGCGATCAGGTGCTGGAAGCCTGCCCCACCCTGCGCAAGGGTGAAGAGCAGCACAAGCACACCACAGTGGAATCCAGCTCGCTGGAGACCATCAGACACATGGTGGCTTCGGGTATCGGCATGACGGTGCTGCCCATGTCTGCCGCTGATGATCGCTACTACAGTTCGGACCTGCTGGTTACCAAGAGCTTTGCCGCGCCGGCGCCCTATCGCACCGTGGCCATCGCCTGGCGCGCCAGCTTCCCGCGACCGAAAGCGGTAGAGCTGCTCAGCGATTCGATTCGGCTTTGTTCGGTGGGCCAGCCAGGCAAGTGAGCAGCGTCACGGAACACACCCCGCTGACTCTGCTCAAGGGCATTGGTCCGGCATTGGCGGAAAAACTCGGCAAACTCGGCCTGAACAGTGTGCAGGACGTGCTCTTTCACCTGCCCTTGCGTTATCAGGATCGCACCCGGGTCACGCCCATAGGCGCACTGCAGCCGGGCCTGGATGCGGTGATAGAAGGTGTGGTGGTAGGCGCGGATGTGGTCATGGGTCGACGGCGCAGCCTGCTGTGCCGCATCCAGGATGGCAGCGGCACCATCAGCTTGCGCTTCTACTACTTCTCTGCGGCGCTCAAGGCCAACCTCAGCCGCGGAAGTCATTGGCGCTGCTACGGCGAGGTACGCCCCGGCGCCTCCGGGCTGGAAATCTATCACCCGGAGATGCAGAACCTCGATGGCGCCCAGACGTTGCCAGTGAACGAGACGCTGACGCCCATCTACCCGGCCACCGAGGGCCTCTCACAGCAGCGCCTGCGCAGTCTCAGCGAAGCCGCGCTGGGCTGGCTGGCCAATGGCAACCACCTGCCCGAATGGCTACCGCCGGCACTGGCCGAGCAATATCAGCTGCCGTCGCTGCACCAGGCGGTGCAGATACTGCATCGCCCACCGCCGGACATAGACCTGGAAGCCCTGCAGGATGGCCGTCACTGGGCACAGCACCGCCTGGCCTTTGAAGAGCTGATGGCACACCAGTTGGCCATGCTGCGTTTGCGCGCCCAAATGCGCGCGCACCGCGCCCCAGTTATGCAGGCAGAAGGCGCGCTGGCCAAAGCCTTTTTGCAGCAACTGGGCTTTCCCCTGACCGGAGCCCAGGCGCGTATCGCCGAAGAGATCCTGAGTGATTTGCGCCAACCCCTACCCATGCTGCGCCTGGTGCAGGGCGATGTGGGCGCAGGTAAAACCGTGGTCGCCGCGCTGGCAGCCCTGCAGGCGCTGGAAGCCGGCTGGCAGGTGGCATTGATGGCACCCACGGAAATTCTCGCCGAACAGCACTTCAACAATTTCCAGCGCTGGTTTTCCGCCCTCGGCCTGTCGGTTGCCTGGATCGCCGGCAAGCTCAAGGGCAAGGCGCGGGCCAATCAGCTGCAGATGATTGCCACCGGCGAAGCCGCCATGGTGGTGGGCACCCATGCGCTCTTCCAGCAGGAAGTGCAATTTCACAACCTGGGCTTGGCGATCATCGACGAGCAGCACCGCTTCGGCGTGCAGCAACGCCTGGCGCTGCGCGACAAAGGCGCCGCCGGCGGCTTCTCGCCTCATCAATTGATCATGACGGCCACCCCGATTCCGCGCACCCTGACAATGAGCGCCTACGCCGATCTGGATACCTCGGTGCTGGATGAACTACCGCCGGGACGGACCCCGGTCAATACCGTCCTGGTCTCCGACAGCCGCCGTCCGGAGGTGATAGAACGAGTACGCGCCGGCTGCGCCGAAGGACGCCAGGCCTACTGGGTGTGTACGTTGATCGAGGAATCCGAGCAATTGCAGGCACAGGCTGCAGAAAGTGCCTGGGAAGATCTGTGCAACAGTCTGCCGGAGCTGTCCATCGGGCTGATTCACGGCCGCATGAAGGCCATCGAGAAGGCCGAGATCATGGCCGCCTTCAAGGGCGGCGACCTGCACCTGCTGGTAGCCACCACGGTGATCGAAGTGGGCGTGGATGTGCCCAACGCCAGCCTCATGGTGATCGAGAATCCTGAGCGCCTGGGTCTGGCGCAACTGCATCAGCTGCGCGGCCGCGTTGGCCGCGGCAGTGCAGCCAGTCACTGCGTATTGCTCTATCACGCCCCCCTGTCGGCGCTCGGGCGCGAGCGCCTGGGCATCATGCGCGAGAGCAGCGACGGCTTCGTGATCGCCGAGAAGGATCTTGCCCTGCGCGGCCCCGGCGAGGTGCTGGGCACCCGTCAGACCGGCCTGGTGCAGTTTCGCGTAGCCGACCTGGTGCGCGATGCCGATCTATTGCCGGACGTGCAGCAGGCGGCGCAGCTGTTAGCCAGTGGTTATCCTGCCCACGTGCAGCCACTGCTCGACCGCTGGATAGCGCAGGGCCAGCATTTTGCCCAGGTGTGAGCGGGGTTATGCTCGGCAGCAAGGAACGCCATGCTAACATCGAACCAAGAGCCTTATACGCCCTGAGCCCGGCTCAGCCAAAGGATCAAGGAAAGTGCAATGAACAATGAAGCCGTGTGCGACAACTCTGGCACCAGCCTGCCCGACCTGATCGAAAAACTGCTGCAACAACAAGGCATTGCCTACCAGCTGCGTCCCCTTGAGCACGCCGGCCCCGTGGCGCAACAGGTGCAGGCAAGCCTGTTGTGCGACAGCATCGGCACCGTACTGGCCTTGATTCCCAAGGACCATCTACTGGACCTGAAGCGCGTGGGCGCTCTGCTGGGGCGCGATCTGCAGCCGGTACGCGACGGCGAACTCAAACGCATATTGAGCAAACATCAGCTCAGCGAGCTACCCGGCTTGCCGATCCTGTTCAATTCGCCCTGCGTCTGCGAGCAGAGCCTGCTGGACCATTCCTACGTCAGCCTCGACAGCGGCCTGCCCGGCTGGTGCCTGCAACTCAGCCAGGAAAACGCCAGAACGCTGATGGCAAAAGCCAGTATGGCGCGATTTGCAGTGCCCCTGAGCAGCCTGGACAATCCAGCTGCGAGCCCGGAGCAGGACACTCAGGATCTGTCCGATGCGGTGCAGAATTTCACCGCCCTGCGCATGAAACAGCGATTGGAAGAAACCATCGAGATCCCACCGCTGCCGGAAAGTGCGCAGAAGATCATGAAACTGCGGGTAAACCCGGATGCCGGTATTGAGGAGCTGGCGGATGTGGTTGAAACCGACCCCAGCCTGGCGGCGCAAGTGGTCAGTTGGGCCGCCTCCCCCTACTACGCTGCCCCAGGCAAGATCCGTTCGGTAGAAGATGCCATTGGTCGTGTGCTGGGTTTCGATCTGGTGATCAATCTTGCTGTGGGTCTGGCCCTGGGCAAGACTTTCAAGCTGCCCAAGGATGCGCCGGAACGCACTACGCCCTACTGGGAGCAGGCAATCTATACTGCCGCGGTCATCGAAGGGCTGGCCAAGGCCATGCCGCGCGAGCGTCGGCCCGAACTCGGCCTGAACTATCTGGCCGGGCTGCTGCACAACTTCGGGTATCTGGTGCTGGCCTATATATTCCCGCCCTACTTCAAGATGATCTGTCGCCACGTTGAGGCCAACCCGCATGTGGCGCCCCATCTGATAGAGCAGCATCTGATTGGCGTTACCCGCGACCAGATCGGCAGCTGGCTGGTGCGCTACTGGGACATGCCCGAAGAAATCAGCATCGCCCTGCGGCACCAGCACAACCCCTATTACCAGGGCGAGGAGCACGTCTACGCCAATCTGGTCTACCTGACCCTGGCACTGCTGAGCCGTCATCAGATCGGCTCGGGACCGGAAATGCCGGTACCCGCAGCGTTACTTGAACGGCTGGGACTCACAGACGAAAAAGCCGAAGAGATTGTCGCCAAGGTACTGGAAGCGCGCGACGCATTGCGAGCGCTGGTCAGCAAATATCAGGCAAATGCCTGAGACGAGCGGTAGCAATTGAACAATGCAGGAAGCGTTGCTGTAACGGAGGCCGGACCCCGACCTCCGTTACGCAGTGCAATCAGTTGACGGCGTCTTTGAGACTTTTGCCTGGCTTGAAAGACACTGTGTTGCTCGCCTTGATCTGAACGGGAGCGCCGGTCTGCGGGTTTTTGCCGGTGCGGGCACCGCGGTGGCGTTGCAGGAAGGTTCCAAAACCAACCAGGGTAACTGAGTCCTGACGGCTGAGGGCTTGAGTGATTTCATCCAATACGGCGTTGAGTACTCGGTTTGCCTGGTCCTTGCTCAGGTCAGCCTTGTCGGCAATCGCCGCCGCGAGATCCGGTTTACGCATATAAAGCCTCATATTCTGTTGTTTTTGTTGTTACCGCCGCATCCTCGCAGCGGGAGTGATAAAGCCGCCGAACCGCTGGTTCCGCGGCTCTGCCACAGCCAGATCAGCATGGCACGACTCACCGCATTACGCCAGCCGTCAGGGCGCCGAACAGGGGCCTGAAGCGGCAATTTCCCGACAAAAGGCCAAAGTGTCTTGTTCAAGTCGGCGTAGCCAATAGCCAGCCCGGCAATTCACGGCTCAGTTTGAGCTTTTCTGCCACCCGGCTTCCGGTCAAGGCAAAGCCATGCAGGCGGCCCTGCTCATCATGAAACAGCGCCTGCAGATCACTGCCGCTGCCGCTGGTAGTCCAATGGCCGGATTCGGCGGTCAAAGGTGGCGCCACCACCAAAGGACAAGCCGGCGTCTTTACCATTACCGGCATTGCCGGATAACTCAGCTCGTGATCAGTACCGCACAGGGTCTTGGCCAGCGCGCGAGCAGCTGTCATCAGCGGCATCACGTACATCAGGTTCAGGCCGTGCACCTCGGCGCAGTCACCCAGCGCATAGATGTGCGCCTGGCTGGTGGCCAGCCGCCGATCCACCACAATGCCACGCCCGATCTGCAGCCCGGCCTGCTCAGCCAAGGTTAGTCGGGGCGCCAAGCCGATGGCTGACAAGGCCTGATCGGCAGCGATCTGTATGCCATTGTCCAGGCGTACACTGATGCCCTCACCCTGCTCCAGCACCGATTCGATGGCGCAGCCCAGATGAAACTCGACGCCCAGCATCTCCAACTCGGCCTGCACGGCTGCCGCCACCGGCTCGGGGATCAACTGCGGCATCAGGTAGGGATCTGAGGCCACCACCGTGACCTGAAAGCCCCCCGCCACCAGATCATTGGCAAACTCGCAGCCTATCAGGCCGGCGCCGATGATCAGCACGCTGCGCTTGCCCGCCAGAGCGCTGCGAAAACGGCCGTAATCCAGCAGGTCGTTGATCGACAGCAAGCGCTCGCCCAAAGCGTCGGTCCAGGGGAGCCGACGTGGCTCGGCGCCTACCGCCAGTACCAGCTCGGAGTAGGGCTGCTCATTCTCGCCCAGCTGGAGCACACGACGCTCGGGATCAATGGCGCTGACCTGGGTGTGCGTAAGAATCCGCGCATTGAGCTGTTCGGCCATGGTTACCGCATCCTGCATGGCCAGCTCATGCGCTTCCTTGGCCTTGGCAAAGCCGGTGGACAGCAGCGGCTTGGAGTAAAAGCGGCCGTCATCCGCAGTTACCAGCAGCAGCTCGCGATCGTCGTCCAGCTTGCGTATTTCCTTGGCCAGGTTGTAACCGGCCAGGCCAGTGCCGACAATAACCAGCGGCGCGCTTTGGCTCATCTCTCTATCCTCTGCAAACGGCAATGCCGGCGTCAGGCGACCCCTGACGCATCAGCCGATCTCGATCATTTCGAAGTCTTCCTTGCCCACGCCGCAATCAGGGCACATCCAGTCTGCCGGGACGTCTTCCCAGCGCGTACCGGCGGCGATGCCGTCATCCGGCCAGCCTTCAGCTTCGTCATAGATGAAACCACACACAATGCACTGCCACTTCTTCATTGCTGCTACCTGCATGAATTGGAGAATGATCTGCTGGCGACACTACCGCAATTGCAATGCAAGTCCAAGGCCAGACCAGCGGCTCAACTGCTGCAACAGTGCGTATCAGCGCGGTGCAGTGGTGTTTCGTGGTACTCTGCCGGGCACCCGTTAAACCGCCCGCCGGAGATGTCTTTTCGCAATGCTGCCCGACTGGTTTGCCACCGATTGCCACCCGGCACCGCCCCCTGCTCCTCTGTTCCACTGGCTCTGCGCCGAAGGCTCGCTGACCCAGCGGCTGACCGACGCCGGCAATAATGACTTCAAGGTTGAATTGCTCGCGCAGGAGGAGCAACCCGCGCGCGCAGACGAGGCGCAGACGCTGGGTATTGCCGCCGGCCAGCCGGTCTGGGTGCGCCAGGTGTTGCTGCACACCGCTGGTGCGCCCAGGGTATTCGCTCGCTCGGTGGCGCCACTGAGCGCCCTGGGCAGCGCAGCGGTGGAGCTGCACAAGCTTGGCACCACCAGCCTGGGACACTTGCTGTTCCGCAATCCGCAAATCAATCGCGGCCCCATCCAGATCAGCCGCTATCCCGCGGAATGGCTCCCCTCGCCCTGGCGCGCAGAAGGCCTATGGGCAAGACGATCACAGTTTTCCGATGGCGAGTTGCAGCTGCTGGTGTGTGAAGTATTCTTGCAGGGCTGGCCGCCCGCCGGCACCTGAACCGTTCTAATATCTGGAGTGACACCTTGCTAGGTCTGCTGATCAAACCCCTGGGCCGCCTGCACCCGAAAGCGAACGACTACATTCAGCTGATGCGGCTGGACCGCCCGATCGGCACCTATCTGCTGCTCTGGCCGACCCTCTGGGCGCTGTGGCTGGCCGCCGACGGGGTGCCCAGCAGCGCCAATCTGTTCATCTTCGTGCTCGGCGTGATTCTCATGCGCGCCGCCGGCTGCGTAATCAACGACTACGCCGACCGCCACCTGGACGGCCACGTGCGCCGCACTCGGCAGCGGCCGCTGGCCACTGGCAGGGTGACGGCCAAGGAAGCTCTGGTGTTGTTTGCCGTGCTGGTCACACTGAGTGCTGTCCTGGTGCTGTTCACCAACCGGTTGACCATCATGCTGTCATTTGGCGGCATCGTCCTGGCGGCGCTCTATCCCTTCTGCAAGCGGTTTACCTTCTACCCCCAGGTCGTATTGGGCGCGGCCTTTTCCTGGGCCATCCCCATGGCCTTTGCCGCCGAAGCGGGTAGCCTGCCCTCGGCGCTCTGGCTGCTGTTTCTGGCCAATCTGCTATGGACCGTCGCCTACGACACCGAATACGCCATGTGTGACCGCGAGGACGATCTGCGCATCGGCATCAAATCCACAGCCATCCTCTTCGGCGAGGCTGATCGGGCCATCATCGGGCTTCTGCAGGGCCTCACCCTGCTCTGCCTGGTGCTGGTGGGCTTTCGCTTCGAACTGGGCCTCTACTACTACCTGGGTCTGCTGGGCATGGTGATCGGCTTTGCCTGGCAGCACTGGCTGATCAGGGAGCGCGAGGCTCAGGCTTGTCTGAGTGCTTTTCTGTCCAACCATTGGGCCGGCATGCTGGTGTTTATCGGCCTGGCGCTAGACTACTGGCTAGGCTGAAAGCCGAACTTTCATCGACCTGACCCGTTACAGTCATATAACTGAAACAAAAATGTTATCTAATCGGCGCATGTCAGAAATCTGCAACGAGACGGTAAACCATGTCAGGCAAAACCATTCTGATCGTCGATGACGAAGCGCCCATCCGTGAAATGATCGCGGTTGCACTGGAAATGGCAGGCTACGACTGCCTCGAAGCCGAAAATACCCAACAGGCCCATGCCAGCATTATCGATAGCAAGCCGGACCTGATCCTGCTCGACTGGATGCTGCCCGGTACTACCGGCATCGAGCTTGCCCGGCGGCTCAAGCGTGATGAAATGACCGCGGATATCCCGATCATCATGCTCACTGCCAAGGGCGAGGAAGACAACAAGATCCAGGGTCTGGAAGTAGGCGCGGATGATTACATTACCAAGCCCTTTTCTCCGCGTGAGCTGGTTGCCCGCCTCAAAGCGGTGCTGCGACGAGCCGGTCCGGTCGACGGCGAGGCGCCGATCGAAGTCTCCGGCCTGCATCTGGACCCGGTCAGCCACCGCGTGACCATTGACGACAGTGCAGCCGAAATGGGCCCGACCGAGTATCGTCTGTTGCAATTCTTCATGACCCACCAGGAACGCGCCTACACGCGCGGGCAGCTACTCGATCAGGTGTGGGGCGGCAACGTGTACGTTGAAGAGCGGACCGTTGACGTGCATATTCGTCGTCTGCGCAAGGCATTGGGCAGCAACTACGAGCATTTGGTACAAACCGTTCGCGGCACCGGCTACCGATTCTCGACCAAGGCTTGAAGCGCCGTCAGTATCGCGGCTCGACGGCAAATACGCGCGATGGCCGAGTGGATGTTAGGGAGCTCTTGTGAGTAAAAACAGTTTCAGCCGCGTGCTCGGCCAGCTCACCTTGCTGGTCCTGGCCTGTCTGCTGGTTGGCTGGGTCATCAAGCAACCCGCCTGGACCTTGGTGTTTGGTCTGGGCTTCTATCTGATCTGGACATTGCGCCAGATGTCGCGATTCTATGCCTGGCTGAGCACCCATCCCAACGAGCCTCCGCCGGAAGCCAAGGGTGTCTGGGGCGAGATATTCGACAGTATCTACCATTTGCAGCGCCGCGATAGCCGCATGCGTGCCCGTCTGCAGGCAGTCATCGACCGCATCCAGTCTTCCACCTCGGCACTGCGCGATGCGGTGGTGATGATCGATCAGGACGGGCATTTGGAATGGTGGAACCACGCTGCCGAACGCCTGCTCGGATTGCGCACCCCCGATGACAGCGGCCAGCATGTCAACAACCTGATCCGCGACCCGCGTTTTATCGAATATTTCGAACAGGGCGATTTCCGCGAACCGCTGGAAATTCACTCGCCCATCGACCTCAACACCCAGCTGCAATATGCCGTGACCCGTTACGGCCCCGGCGATCGTCTGATGGTGGTGCGCGACGTAACCCGGCTACACAACCTTGAGCAAATGCGTAAGGATTTTGTCGCCAACGTCTCCCATGAGCTGCGAACACCGCTGACGGTAGTCGTAGGTTACGTAGAGACGCTGCTCGACAGCGACGCGGAAATGAATCCGCGCTGGAAGCGACCCTTGCAGCAGATGCAGCAGCAGTCCAATCGCATGCAGAGTCTGCTGAATGACCTGCTACTGCTGGCCCGCCTGGAAACCTCGGATCACACCAGCGAAGATGAAGTAATAGACGTTGCGCCCATGCTGGAAAGCATTCGCAAGGATGCCCAGGCCCTGTCCGGTGAGCAGGGGCATCGCATCAATTTGCAGATTGAAGGAAGCACACGAGTGCAAGGCGTTGAAGGCGAGCTGCGCAGCGCTTTCTCCAACCTCGCTTTCAACGCGGTGAAGTACACGCCGACCGGCGGTGAGGTCAACCTGCATTGGTGGAGTGATGACGCCGGACAACACCTGGCAGTGCAGGATAATGGGGTGGGCATTGCGCCGCAGCACATCAACCGCCTGACCGAGCGCTTCTACCGAGTGGACTCAAGTCGCAGCACCAACACCGGTGGCACCGGTCTGGGACTGGCGATCGTCAAGCATGTGCTGTTGCGCCATGGCGCCAAACTCGAAATTCTAAGCAAACTCGGCGAAGGCAGCCGCTTCATCTGCCACTTCCCGCCGCGTCGCTCAATCTAAGGTTCAGGCGCCGGGGCTGTAGTGCTGCTGCGCCGTGCCCGAGGCGATCAACCGCGAGAGGTAGTCGAGCTTCGCCGGATCCTGGTCTACAAACTTCAGGGTGACCTTGACCCACTCCGAGTCCATCTTGGGCTCCATCGCGGCAACGGCATGCACGTAGGCGTTGATACGGGCGATGGTCTGGTCGCTGTCTTGCTCAAGGTCCAGCACGCCGCTTTCGAACAGCTGCGGTATGCGCTCACTGCGGCGTACCACCACCAGGGCATCGCGCAAACTCAAGGTCTTGATAACACAGGCGAACTGCTGACCCGCCAGGCGCAGCTGCGCCTGGCCTCGGACCGCTTGCGTGCTGGCGGCAGCGGGTGGCTTGGCCGCAGCGCCGCCTGCGCTCTCGCGCTGCAGCAGTGGGTGCTGAATGGCTGGCGCCGCAGGCGCTTCGACTTTCCGACCGGCGGTCAGGTTGGCGACCGAGCCCTGGGCAATGCCGGCGCTGGGGCGCGGCGCCTGGGGCCCCTGCAACTGGGCCAGCTTGCCCGCCCGGTGCATGGCCTTCTTGACCTTGGCCAGTAGCTGCTCGTTGGTAAAGGGCTTGCCAACGTAGTCGCTCACTCCCGCCTGAATGGCCTCGACGACATGCTCCTTGTCACCCCGGCTGGTCACCATGACAAAGGGCACCGCCTCCTTGCCCGGCTGTCCGCGAAACCATTGCAACAGCTCCAGGCCGCCCATTTCCGGCATTTCCCAATCACACAGGATCAGATCGAAATCGGTGCGCGAGAGCATCTGTTGGGCCTTGCGACCATTGATGGCCTCTTCGATCTGCAAGCCTGGAAAATGACTACGCAGAGCCTTTTTCACCAGATCACGGATGAACGGGGCATCATCAACAATCAGGACAGACACTTTTGCCATGCTTTTACGGTTCCTCAGGTAATGCGGTCAGGCCTGTGACTCTTGACCGCGCCGACGCCAGGTTCGCGCGCAGCAGGGCGCGAGGGCTGAATCTGGTCATGCGAAATGCCTAGTGCGTTGTACGCCAACAGACCCTAGCTTAGCTTAGAGCGGCATGAAAACCCCAGCAGCTTTACAGCAAAGGGCCACCATTGACAGTTTTTTTGGCTCGACTATGTTGATTTGCGTGCTGTCATTTTAGCTCTGATCGTCGGACGCCATTACGGCGTCGCTGTCGTCGATTCCCGACACGGAGGTGTGGGTTTTGGCGAAGTCACTCAAGCTGTCGGAAGGCCGAGCCTTCCGCCTCTCCAGTATTACCCGCCTGCCAGCCAGCGCGCCCTTGGGCACTGCGGCCAGCCCGGCCATCGGCTGCTCGCCAACCCGCCCCGTATGCCGACTCGACCTCGTATTCCGACTCGATAGGGTTCGATCTGGGCCGACCCACGCTGTGCGCGCCGCCGCAGCGTTGTTGCCCCTGCTCAGCCTTTGCCTTTTTCTCATATCCGCGTGTCGCCATGCCGGAGGCAGATCTGCTGCGCCTCTGCCGTACGGCGGCGGGCACGTCTGACTCCGGAGACTCTGTCATGCAAGCAACCCTTGAGCCGCGCCTGGCAGCCGGCCAGCGCCTGGTAGTCGAATCGGTCGGTTCTGCCCAACCCGGTTTGGCCGGCTTGCTGGCCCGGCAACTGGGCCTGCCTGCCAGCCGGGTAGCCAACGCGCTCTATCGCGCACCCTCGGTGCTGCTGGACGATCTGCAGCCCACCCAGGCGCAGGGACTGGCCAGCATACT
Organism: Halopseudomonas sp.; assembly: GCF_036961105.1. Taxonomy (GTDB): domain Bacteria; phylum Pseudomonadota; class Gammaproteobacteria; order Pseudomonadales; family Pseudomonadaceae; genus Halopseudomonas. Next base: position 28,387 of record NZ_JBALWW010000010.1, read on the forward strand.
GCAACAAGCCGGCCTGCAAATTCGCGTGGAGCCCTCCGACCTGCCCGGCCCGCAAGCCGGCAAGCCGCTGGACATAGCCCTCTACGTGCGCGACATAACTCAACTACCTACCTGCTGCGAACGCTTGGCGCACTTTCTCGGTTGTCGTCCGGAAGCCGCGCTGCAGATGCTGCTCACGCCGCCCGGTGTGGTGCTCGGCGACGTCAGCGAGGCCACGGCACATGCGCTACAAAAGCTGCTGGCCGACCTGGACGTGGCCGTGTGCTGCTCGACCCGCGCGCTGGCACGTTACCGCTTGCTGATCAACCGCGCCCCCGGTGCCGGGCTCGATAGCCTGCTGCACGACCTGCGCAGCCAGGGCATTGGTTACGATCCCGACAGCTGCGAGGTGCTGGATACGCTAGACACCAAGCAGGCCCTGTATCTGTGGCGCCGGCATCAATCGGCCGGCGGCATCCGTCTGCTCGACCTTACCTTCATGCGTTACGACCTCAGTCTGACCAGCGTATCTGCCGCCAGTGATACCAGCCAGCTACCCAGACTCGCCGGCCTCCCCGCCGAACTGATCGATTGCGTACTCGACAACCTGCCGGTGGTAGTCGAGGAAGGCGTGTCTGCGCAGGATCTGGAAGCCCGGCTGGATGCCTGGAGCACCGCCGGCATGCCGGTACAGGCGCAACCGGTAACCCTGCGTCAATGCCGTCTGCTGTTGCCGCGCGGCAGCAATGCCCTCGCCGCGCTGCCGCTGCTGCAGCAGGCCGGTCTGCTTGAGCCGGGTCACATGCAACTCCCTCTACCCTGGCGTTCAGCCGTAGTCTACGGCGAACTCATGCCGCGCTGGCTGCAACAGGCCCTGGAGCAGCTCGGCATCGAGCACGAGTGGGAGGAGCACGAGCATGGCCACCACTGAAAACAGCCTGCGCCTGCATCTGGGCATCGCCGAACAGGGCAAGCTGCTGGCCCTCAAGGGCCGGCATCAGGACGCGTTGCAGCACTACCGCGAAGCTCTGCGCTTGGCGGTCAGTAGCGGCGCACCGGAAGTCTTCTTTCGGCACTACACCCAGTGCGTGATGGAAAGCCTGGAACTCAGCGGCGAACTGGACAGCGTGTTGCGCTACTGCGACGAGGCCGAACAGCACTACCAGCGACTGGCCTCGCCTCTGCCGCTGGTCAGCCGCGACCGCGCCGAAAACCTGCAACGACGCGGCTGTGTCCTGTTGCGTCAGGGTCGATTGGACGCCGCCATGGCCAGCCTTGAGCAGGCGTTGCAACTGGCCGCTCAGCAGCCACTGCCGCTGGCCCGAGAACTCACCGGCTGGAGCAAGCGTGGGCTGACCGTGGGCGTCAGGCAGCTCGGTGACGCGCAGCATCGGCATCAGTATTTCATCGTGCGCAAGGCGCTGGTTGATCCGGCGCGCGCCATCCCCCTGCCTCCCGAGCGCCTGCAACGCGCCCGCGCGGCCATCCCCTTCTGACAGGAGTTCGGCATGAGCGATTACAACGGTCTGCGTCCCGGCGAAATACTGGCTGACGCCAGTGTTGCCGACTTCATCTCCAGCCTGGGCCTGGGAATTGCGCGCGCCCAGCAGGCGCTGGACACCAATTCCATCGAGCAGCTGGACGCCTTCATCCAGCCGATCCCTGGCCTCGGCGGCAAAACGCTGATCGAAATGGGCTTCAGCCCGGCGTTCTACCACTACCAGCACGCCGATATCAGCTGTTCGATGAATCTGCACCTGCGCGTGGAGGAAACCACGGGGGTCGATTTTGGTATCAACGGGGCCTACAACAACGCCGAAACCAGTAACGACGACAACGAAAGCAGCTCATCCAGCAGTAGCAGCGGCAGTCGCGCCGAAACCCGCAACCGTGAGGCGAGCCTGCAGATCACCTCGCGCTCGACCGGTGAAGTGCGCATCAATGACAGCAGCGTGGCGCTCAACGGCGCCGACGCAGAAAGCCGATTGAACAGCCTGGTCGACGGTTTGGCCGCGAACGAGGACATCAGCGCTGTCGCTTTCGAGCGCACCGAAACGCCGATCAACCCCACTACCAATGCGAGCCCGCAGCAGGTCACCGTCTCGCCCAATGCCGTGGCCTTTCGCGCTTTCGGTTACGCCGGCGGGGTCATTCGCATTGCTGCCAACAGCGACACCACCTTTGTGGTCAACCCGCAAACCAGCATCGCTGTCACCCGCTCCAACAGCGTGGCGAACTATGCTCGCAAAGTAAAAACCGCCTTTGAAGACGCCAGCTTTAGCGTCCACCACTGGCCGCCGGGCGAGCCCATTTCCGACATTTTGTTCGATATTGATCGCAACAATATCCGACCCGACCAGCGTGACGAGCTGCAGGAAACTGCGCAAATGCTGGCCCGCTCCGGTCTGCCATTCCGGCTGGTCGGCCATGCCGATGCGCCCGCCAGCCCCACTTACAACCTTGCCCTGTCGCAACGCCGGGTGGCGGAGGTGCGCCGGCAACTGCTGGCCAATGGCGTTGATCCGGCGCAGATAACCGAATCAATCGGTGAAGGCGAGACCGCAGCCAACCCCGAGGGCGCCGAGGGTGTACCCCACGATCAGCAGCACAGGCGCGTTCAGATTCTGCTGGCCGTTGACCTGCTGGACATCCGTGGCGCCGATGGCCAGGTGTTCACCGGTGTGGAACCCGATCGGCGCGACAACTCGGAGCCGGCCAGCAATGGGTGGGTTCTCACCTACGATGCCAACGACATGAGCGGGGTCAATGGCAAGCAGGTCACCGCCGAGGGCCGCAGCTGGGGCCTGTCCGGCGCCGCCGTGGACGGACACGCCGCTGACAGCCCCCAGGCCTTCGCCAAGAATCTGGCCAACAGCATCAATGCCGACAGCGACAGCCAGATCAGCGCTTCTTCTGGTGGCGCCGTATGCCATCTGGCGCGCAAGAGCGACCCGGTGCGCTTGCATCTGCTCAGCACCTCCAGCCGTGAGCTGCGTATGACCAGCAGCGAAAGCATCACCATCAATGAGCAGTTCGCCAACAGCAGCAGTGCGCGCGAAACCACAAGGCGCACCGGCAACAGCACGGTCGCCTTTGGCGCCACCCTGGATGTGCGCCATGCGCGGCAATTCGAACTTGATGTCACCGGCAACTCTTCCATCTCCGCGCGCCTGGTATCCATTCCCGCGCCGCCGGAGTTTCTCGACACCATACGCACCTTCCTGAGGGACTAGATCATGAGCGAGACCGTCAGCGTTACCCGCTCACTGGTCAGCGCCCCGCTGCCGCAGATCATCGAGCGTCTGGGCGTTGCCATTGCCCAGGCGCAGTCGGCGCTGGATGCCAACTCGGTCGCTGTCGCCAAGACCATGGCCGAAACCCCGGTCGAGCTCGGCGGCGAAACCTACAACCTGCTGACCCTGGGCTTCACGCCGAGCTTCTATGCCTTCACCGAAGCCACAGTGGAGGCCAAGCTCTCGTTCAGCATGACTGAAACCACGGAAACCTCGGTCTCGGCCGGGGTGACCGCCAAGGTCAACTATGGCGTGGTCATGGTGGCCGCCAGTGTTGATGTGTCCTACGCCCGAAAATTTTCGGTTTCCGCCGAAGGGTCGAGTTCGATTGCCGCACGTCTGGTATCGCTGCCTGCCCCCGAAGCTCTCAACGAAGTCCTGCGGCGCCTCTATGACGAGGGTCTGCCCGGAGCAAACAGCTGATTGGCGACTGCCTATTAAAGGAGCATCACAATGAGTATTGGACAGGAACTGCTGAACGTCCCCATGGGCGACATGATCCGGCAAATGGCCTTCGCCATCGCCGAGGCCCAGATAAAGCTCGATGAAAGCTCGATCGAGGTCGCGGAAATGATGGGCGGGCTGCGCACCATCTACGACGACGACGGCAATATCACCTTTGACGACAGCCGCATTTTCTTCGGTCATGAATACATGACGCCGGCCGAAGCCGATAGCCTGGCTGCCACCGACAAGGGCTACACTGAAATAGTCACCGCCGCCAAGAAATTTCAGACCGAAGATGGCCAGATTCGTGTACCTACCCGGCTGTCGATGCTGGAGCTCGGCTTTACCCCGGTGTTCTACAACTTCGTCGATACCATCATCGAGGTGAAGATCGCGATCAAGATCACCCGCACCTCCGAGTACGGCCGCACCAGCAGCAACAAGACCACCCGCAACAGCAACAGCAAAAAGGGCAGTGGCGTATTCGGCAAGATATTCGGCGGCAAGGACAAATCCTCCTCGACTGTCTCCACCAGCCAGGTCGACGCCAGCTATTCCTCCAAGTATTCCTACTCGGCCGAGGGCTCCAGCCTGCTGCGTACCAAGCTGTCGCCGGTGCCGCCACCGCCGATTCTCGAAGAGCGCATCCGCAGCATGATGGAAGCTGCCGAGGCGCGTCGCCAACCCGCCGAACCGGCGGAAGAAGATTAATAGCGCTGACAGAGGATCAACCACATGAGTGTCGGCACAGAATTACTCAACGCGCCCTTTCCGCTGATTGTGCGCAACATGGGCGTCGGCATCGCCGAAGCCCAGCTCGAGCTCGACCTGGTATCGCTGCGCATTGCGCGCATGATGGCGGGCTTTGCCACCGGCAGCGACGAAGACGGCGACGGCAAAGAGGCGCCCTACAAGGTGGAGTTCAGCAATGGCAAATCCTACAGCCTGCTGGAGCTGGGCTTTACTCCAAGCTTCTATCAGTTTGTGGATACCGTGATCGAACTGAAGCTCTCGATCAGTATCAACAGCGAGCGCAGTTCGACCTACAAGCGCACCCAGGTCAAGGCTAGTGCCAAAGGGGTGGGGCTGCCCTTCTTCGCCGCCGGCTCGGTCAGCGCCAGCTCGGTCAGCGCCAGCTACGCCAGCAAATACCAGTACTCGGCCGAAGGCAGTTCGGTGATGCGCACCAAGCTGGTCCCGGTGCCGGCACCTGCGGTGCTGGAAGAGCGCATCCGCGCGCTGATCGAAGCGGAAGAAGAATGAGCCGCAAGACCTGGCGCGACCTGGCGCGCCAGCAGGCTGCCAACTCCGCCGCGCCTGCGGCGGGAAGCAGCCTGCAGCAGCTCAGCGGGCAAGTGCCAGGGTTGCAGCGCCTGCTACAGCAGAGGCAAACGCTGGAGCAGCAGATGCGTGTCCTGGGCGGGCAGCCCGAGCAGAGCGGGTCCAACCGCGTCTACCCAGTACCCAGCGCCGCCGAGCGACGCGCAGAACATGCCGCCTGGGAGCAGCGTCGGACGCAGCAGCGCGAGCTATCGCCCTCCGACAGTCAGGCGCCGCTGCAGCATTGGTGGCAACAGCGCGAGCAACAGCTGGCTCAGGCCAGAGGCAGTGCCGCGCGCCAGCAGCAGGCTCATCAGGGGTTGCTGCAACGGCTCGACCGGCGAGTCGAGCAAGGGCGCAGCAATGCCCTGGCACGCCTGCAACAGGAACGCAGCCAGGCATTGCGTGAACCTCTGCTGCGGCCACTGACCGATCGCCTGAACAACGCGTTCGGCGGCGCGCAGGCCAATATGCCGGCATTGCGCGAGCCCACCACACAACAAAGCTTCGATGACCGCTATGCGCAGCGCCAGCGTCGGCTGCTCGAAGTCGACACCGGGCCACTCGAACAACTCGAGCAACGCCGCCAGCAGGTGCAGGAGCGGCGCCTGGAAGAACGCCGTGAAGCCCGCCGTGCCGAGCGCCAGCAAGACCTGTTGCAACAACGCGCCGCCGAGCGCCGCAGCCAACGCCCACAACTGAGTACCGACTAATCATGAGCAATTCCAGCGACTTCGTCAGTGGCTCGATAGAGCAGATACTACTGGGGCTGGCGCGCGGTCTGCGCGATGCCCAGGCCGTGCTGGACGACATCCCGCCCACCGACGCCTTTGGCCGCCCACAAAGCAGCTACCACTTGCCCTATCTCGATTTCAGCATCAAGGCCACCGTGGAAGCGAGCCTGCCGAGCGAGCCACAAGACAGCGATACCGGCGTACGCACCCTGCGCACCAACTCCATCAAGGCCAGCCGCATCCCGCTGCTCAAATTGCAGCTGCCGGACCTCAAGCGCAGCGCCGAGGCCAGCACCGGCGCCACCGAGCTGACCAGTACCTTCAGCGGGCGCCTGGTCTCGGTACCACCGAGCAACAGCTTGCCGACGCTGCGTATCAACGCCCGAGCCCAAGCCGCTGACGAGGCCAAGCCGCTACAGCGCGAGCTGCTGATAGAGGTCAGCAACAGCGCTGGCGAGCGCATTGCCCAGGCGCCGGTGGAGCTCAATCTGGATCTGCAGACCAGCCTGCTGCTGAGTGAGGCCGCCGGCGTGAAGAATCTGTCTCAGGAACAGCTGCGCAGCGGCCTGCAGTTGGAGCAACGGGTGCTGCAAACCGACGCAACGGGCGTCGCCCAGGTCGGCCTCAGCCTGACCAACACCTTGCCGGCCAACACCAATCTGGTGCTGCTGATCAACAGCGGCGCCTCCCTCACCCAGCTCATCTTGACCCCATAGGATCTCAACCCCATGCAATGGAGCATCAGCGGCAGTGTGTTCGAGGCAGATGGCAAAGCTGCCTCCGGACAAGTCGAACTGCAACTTTACGACATGGCCCGGCAGCTCTGGCGCAGCGCCGCCAAGGGCAGCCTGAATGCCAAGGGTGACTTCGCGCTGAAAGTCGATCTGAGCGAAGGCGCCATGCTGCCAGCACTGCGCCTGTGCGAAACCAGCAAAGCCAAGGAACCCGCGCGGGTGCTGGCCGAGGGCGGCTTGATCAAGGTCGAACCCGGCAAGCTGGTGCGCTTGTCCTACGGCGACATCGAGCGGCTCGGCGATAACGCGGTACCGCGTAGCGAGCGCGACAGCCCCTTCACGGCCGCCGACGACTACCTGCTGGCCGGCATGCCCAGGGAAGTGGTGAAGCTGACCCTGCAGATGGCCAGCCTGCGTATCAACCCGCAGGTAGTGCGAGCGCAGCCGCAGGTACAACCGGCCAGTATTCAACTCAAGGCCCAGGCCGACCTCAGCAAACAACTGGAAGTGCAATCGCTGGAGTTGAACCAGAAGGCGCAGGTGATCAATACCCTGGAGCGCGATAAACAGAACACCGGCAATGAGCTCAAGCAGGCGCAACTGAAAATCCAGACCCTGGAAAAGCAGCTGCAGAGCAAACCCGCAGCCGCCGGCAATGAACAGATCGAACTGGCCACCAACCAGATAAAACTGCAACTCAACGAACAGATTCTGCGCCAGTCCACCGAATTCGAGCTCTCTACCGCCACCTTGCAGCGCAACCTCAACCAGAAGAATCTGGAAATTGCCCAGGTCTCCGAACGCCTGGAACAGTTGAGCAAACAGCGCAGCGAAGCGGCAGAAGAGGCAGCCCGCGCTCGGGAAGAAAGCGAACGGCTCAAAGAGCAGATGCACACTCAGGTGGATGCCGGCGAGCTGTACAGCAATATCGCTCGTCAGCTGCAGCAGGCCCAGAGCAAGCTCAACGAAGACGGCGTGCCCTACCGGCTTGGCAAGGTATCACTGAATCTGAAAACCCTGGTCAATGGCAACAGCATGACCCTGCCCACCCTGGCGGAAATCGACAAGGGCAACAGCGGCATCTTTACCGACGTCGCGCTGGAATACCTGCCTGACAGCAGCACGGGACAGAGTAGCGAGCCGATGGTGACGGTTCCCGATTTCAGTGATCTGACAGAAACACTCGCGCGTCGCCTGGCCGGCGATCTCGGTCTGCAACTGGAAGCGGCCTATCAAAGCGTGGGCAAGAATCAGAGCATCGGCCAGGCGATCCGCCAGATTCCGGCCAAGGGTTCGACACTCCCCCCCGGCGAAAGCGTGCTGGTGGTCTTTACCCAGGCCTGAACGCGCACCGGGGTTGATCCGTTTCATTCCGGCTGAGCAGCAGCCACGCACAGAGGACGCAAGCTATGCCCACCATCAAGGAATTGGTCAGCGATGTCATGGCCGCCCCCATCGGCGATATCATTGCCTCGGTCGGCCAGGGCGTTGCCCAGGCGCAGGAGGCGCTGGATCGCGCCTCGCTGGCGCAGATACTGGCCATCTACCACGAAAGCGACAGCGACGAACTCAAGCTGCTGCAGGAAATCGGCTACCAGCCGACCTTCTACGCCCTGCCGGAAACCACTGGCGAGATTCAGGTGGCGCTCAGCATCAGTGGCCAGAACAACAGCGCTGCGCCCGCCCCAGCGTCGACTGCGGCGAGCAGCAAAGCCCTCAGCCTGGCCGAGCGCTTCCTGCCGCGCCTGCCGGCGGCCAGAGTCTATGCAGCGCCAGTCAATGCCGACCTGACCAACCGCTACGGTTTCCAGGCCACCGCTGCCGCCAAGATCCAGTTCAAGATCGTGCCGGTGCCGGCACCCGGGCGCGCCAGCGAGATTCGCGTGGTACCCGGGCTCACCGGCAAACTGCTGGAAGAGGCGGAAGCCCTGGCAGCGCGTTTTGCGCTGGAAGTACTGGCGGTGGACAAGAATGGCGAGCCGCTGCCAAGCCCTCCGGTCAACAAGAAAATCGCTGCGCAAACACCTGCCGCCGGTGAAATCAGCGTGGCAGGTTCGCAGATTCAGGTCAGCTTTGGCTGAGTTTGCGTGCTGGCATCATGCAGGTCGGCCGCCGAGCTGGCCAGCAGCCAGGCAAGGCTAGAGTGAACCCTTGAGAGCATTGAGAAACAGCTCCTGATACTGCCCGGCATCGAGCGCCACGGCATTGGTACGCGCGGTAACATCACGAGCCGACATCAAGCCAACGCTTTCGGCGTGGCCAGGGTCAATATTCAGCTCGGCCAGGCTGTGCGGAATACCCAGTTCGGCACGCAGATCCAGTATCCATTCCAATACCCCGGCGAAACTGTGCTGCCGCAGGTCCAGGTAGCGTGCCAGGCGCTGCATTTCATCCTCGATGGCGCTCCGGTTGGCGAGCAGCACGTAAGGCATCAGTATGCCGTTGAGCAGGCCATGATGAGCATCGGACAAGGCACCGAGACTGTGCGACAGGGCGTGCAGTGCTCCCAGCCCGCGCTGAAAGGCAGTGGCGCCCATGCTGGAGGCCACCTGCATCTGCAGGCGAGCATGAATATCGTTGCCGTCATGCACCGCGCGCGGCAGATGCTCCTTTACCAGACGCACTCCCTCCAGGGCGATGCCCTCGGCCATGGGGTGATAAAGCGGCGTGCAATAGCCTTCCAGATTATGTGCCAGGGCGTCCATACCGGTAGCGGCAGTGAGCTGCGGCGACAGACCCAGTGTCAGCTGCGGGTCGAGAATGACGATCGGGGGCATCATCTTCAGATGAAAGATGACCCGTTTGAGATGACTCTCGTCGTCGCTGATCACCACCGCCTGCCCCACCTCGGAGCCGGTGCCGGCAGTGGTCGGCACGGCCACCAGCGGAAACATCCTGGCCGGATCAACCAAGGCCGGATTCTGTGCCTCCCAAAGCGTGCAGTTTTGCTGCGCGATCAGTGCAATAGCCTTGCCCGCGTCAATCGCAGAACCGCCGCCAAAGGCAATAACGCCGTCGTGCCCACCGTTTTTCAAGGCCACCACGCCCGCTGCCACATTGGCGCCGGTAGGGGGTTGCTTTTGATCGCGCTGAACAGCCCGGGACGCAAGCCGCTATCACGACACAGCTGCAACGCGTCTGCGACCATGGGCAAGGTGGCCAAGGCCGGATCTGTCACCAGCAGTGGCGCTTCCATGCCCAGTTGACTGCAAGCCTGAGCCAGTTCGCGAATACGACCGGCGCCCACGCGCATGGACGTGGGGTAGTGCCAGTTGATGCTGTATGACTTGATATCCATCGGCCCTCCGGCACGCTCAGGGCAGGTCTTGTTGCACGCCTATGTCCTGGGCTCTATGTCAGTAGATGCGCCGGCCATCGTTTGGTTCAGCTCGGGGCGGTGAGCGGCGAGCTACAGACAAGGCAGCGGCAGTAGATACATTTTGCAATTTTGTCCCGCAACATACGCAAAATGCCAGAGCGCGTCCATCATTCAGGCGCGACATCCGGTCGCTTGCCTTGTAGCGAATTTGCGTCCATGTTTAATTAGTAGAAGAGGCTGATAAAAGCTCATCCATCAGACAGGTGAAACTGTCGTTATCCGTTAGCTCGAGGACTGTCCATGAAACGCATACTGTTACCGGTAATCACCGCTGGCGCGCTACTCGCCGCAGGCGCGGCTTTCGCCAGCGAAGGGGAAGACCTTTACAACAGCAAGGCCTGCGTCGCGTGCCACAAGATAGACAGCAAGCTCGTTGGTCCGGCCTATACCGAGGTAGCAAAGAAGTACGCCGGCCAGGAGGGCGCGGTAGAGACCGTTGCCGGACACATCAAGAACGGCGTTTCCGGTATCTGGGGTCCGATCCCCATGCCGCCAAACCAGGTCACCGAGGAAGAGGCCAAGGTGCTGGCCGAGTGGGTGCTGAGCCACAAGTGAAAGGCGCACCCTGCAAACAACAAACCCGCCGATTGGCGGGTTTGTTGTTTGCAGCGAAACAGCCGTCAGACCGGGTCGCTGTCCTTGCGAACTTCAGCTTCCATACGCTTGAGACCGATATGCCGCACGTCGGTCCCCTTGACGAGGTAGATAACGTGCTCGGCAACGTTGCGCGCATGATCGCCGACCCGCTCCAGCGAGCGCAGCACCCAGAGGATGTTGAGCACCCGTGAGATCGAGCGCGGATCTTCCATCATGAAGGTAATCATCTCGCGCATCGCCGACTTGTATTCCTGATCTACCGACTTGTCCTCGCGCGCCACCGAAAAGGCTTGCTCGGTGTCCATGCGGGCGAAGGCATCCAATGCCTCCTGCACCATGCGGCGCACATGATGACCGATGTGCCGGCACTCGACGTAACCCTTGGGGGCCTGGCCGGCTTCCACCAGATCAATGGCGCGGCGCGCGATTTTCGAGGCTTCGTCACCAATGCGCTCGAGATCGACAATGATCTTGCTGATGCTGATCACCAGGCGCAGGTCGCTGGCCGCCGGTTGCCGGCGGGCCAGAATGCGCATGCACTCCTGGTCGATGTCCAGCTCCATCTGGTTGATGGCGTCGTCTTTCTCGCGGACCTGTTCCGCCAGCTTGCCGTCGCCCTCGATCAGCGCCACTATGGCGTCGTTGATCTGCTTTTCAACCAACCCGCCCATTTCCAGCAGCTGGGTACGGATTTCTTCCAGCTCGGCGTTGAACTGCTGGGAAATGTGCTGATTAAACGCTTCTTTATCTGGCATGGTGCAATCCCCGGTTAGCCGTAGCGGCCAGTAATGTAGTCTTCCGTCTGTTTCTTCGACGGGTTGGTGAACAGGGTGTTGGTATCACCAAACTCGATCAGCTCGCCCATGTACATGAAGGCAGTGTAATCCGATACCCGCGCTGCCTGCTGCATGTTGTGAGTGACAATGACGATGGTGAACTTGTTCTTGAGGTCGTTGATCAACTCCTCGATCTTCAGCGTCGAGATCGGATCCAGCGCCGAGGCCGGTTCATCCAGCAAGAGTACTTCCGGCTCCACCGCGATGGTGCGGGCAATCACCAGACGCTGCTGCTGACCGCCGGACAAACCCAGTGCCGACTCGTTCAGGCGATCCTTGACCTCATCCCACAGGGCGGCGCCCTTGAGCGCCCACTCCACCACCTCGTCCAGGGTGCGCTTGTTGTTCACGCCCTGAATACGCAAGCCGTAGGCCACGTTTTCGTAGATCGACTTGGGGAAGGGGTTGGGCTTCTGGAACACCATGCCGACACGGCGGCGCAGCTCGGACACGTTCACGCCCTTGGCGTAGATATCCTCGCCATCCAGCAGAATCTGCCCATCGACGCGGCAGCTGTCGACCAGATCGTTCATCCGGTTGAAACAGCGCAGCAGGGTCGACTTGCCGCAGCCGGACGGGCCGATAAAGGCGGTCACCCGGTTGCGCGGTATCTTGATGCTGACATTGTGCAGCGCCTGCTTGGTGTCATAAAACAGGCTCAGCCCAGGCACTTCCAGCGCGACGGTTTCCTGATCCATGCTCATGTCCTGCTGCGGGCGACCCAGGGCGCTCATATCCATTGCGTGGGTTTTGATATCGTTAGACATAATCTTGAGTCCGCGTTGAAAGGGGTTATCAGTTTTCCAGCGCTTTGTATTTTTCGCGCAGGTGATTTCGAATGGCGACCGCAGCAAAGTTCAGCGAGGCAATCACCCCGACCAGCAACAGCGCAGTGGCGTAGACCAGCGGGCGAGCTGCTTCGACGTTGGGACTCTGAAAGCCCACATCGTAGATATGAAAGCCCAGATGCATGAACTTCTGATCCAGGTGCAGATAAGGGTAGTTGGCATTCAGCGGCAGGGTCGGCGCCAGCTTTACCACGCCTACCAGCATCAGCGGAGCCACTTCGCCCGCAGCGCGCGCCACCGCCAGAATCAGACCCGTCATCATGGCCGGGCTGGACATCGGCAGAATCACCTTCCACAGGGTCTCGGCCTTGGTCGCGCCCAATGCCAGCGAGCCTTCGCGCAACGAACGGGGAATCCGCGTGAGACCCTCTTCAGTCGCCACGATCACCACCGGCACGGTCAGCAGCGCCAAGGTCAGCGAAGCCCATAGCAGGCCGCCGGTACCCAGCGTTGGCGCAGGCAAGGATTCCGGAAAGAACAGCTGGTCGATGTTGCCGCCCAGAAAGTAGATGAAGAAGCCCAGGCCGAATACCCCGTATACGATCGAGGGCACACCGGCCAGGTTGTTCACCGCAATGCGGATGGTGCGCGTCACCACGCCCTGCTTGGCGTATTCGCGCAGATAAACTGCGGCGAGCACACCAAAGGGTGTAACTATCACCGACATCAGCAGCACCATCATCACAGTGCCGAAAATCGCCGGGAATACCCCACCTTCAGTGTTGGCCTCACGCGGCTCGTCACTGACGAATTCCCAGAGCTTGGCGAAATAGTGGCCGATCTTGTCGGTAATCCCCATGGCGTTGGGGTGGAATACTCGCACCACCGCAGACAGGCTGATGCGTTTTTCCTGACCGTCCATGGCGCGCGCCATCAGGCTGTCGCGGTTGAACGCGGTGTACAACTCGACCAATTGACCTTCCAGTTCGGCATAAAGCGCGTTCTGCACCGCGCGCTCGGCCTCCAGCTCGGCCTTGCGATCTGCGGTCAGCGCGTTGTTCAGCTCATAGCCACGCTCACGCAGGCGGATGCGCTCCAGCTCCGAGTTGATCTTGCCGATGGCGCCGGTTTCCAGCGAATGGATTTCTTCATAGATGCCCTCGGCCCGCTCGACCGCAGCGCCCAGGGCCTCGCGAGCCTGTTCGCCCTCGATCACCTGGCCATCGCGGGTGACGCTGAGCAGGTAACCATAGAAGTTGCCCCATTCACGGCGTTCGATCGCCATGATGTCTTCCGGATAGCGCTCATCGCTCAGCCAGTCGGCAACAATCCAGCGAAAATCCGCGCCGTACAGGTCACGGTTACCCACCTTCAACAACTCGCGATCCATGAATTCGGATTTCTCCGGATCCACTGGCAGGCCGGCGCCCTTCAGACGCTCGGTGGGTACCTGCTCACGCGTGGTGACTTCGCCGATCAGGGTAATGGGCGGTTGACCGGGAATGGTGTATTGCGCTTCCACCAGATCGGCCGGCCAGAAGTGGCTGAGGCCGCGCACGGCGATCAGCAGCAGCAGGCCCAGGGTCATGATCACCGCGACGGCGACCGCGCCAGCATTCATCCAGACCCAGGGGCTGCCTGATTTGAACCAGGTTGTGAAGTTGCTCTGTTTCACTGTGTGCATTCCCGTAGGTCAGAGTGAGGCATATTTCTTGCGCAGGCGCTGACGTATCAGCTCTGCTGCCGTGTTCATCAGGAAGGTGAAGCTGAGCAACACCAGTGCGGCGAGAAAGAGCACCCGGTAATGGGTACTGCCGACTTCCGACTCGGGCATCTCCACTGCGATGTTGGCCGACAGCGTGCGCATGCCCTCAAAGATGTTCCAGTCCATGATCGGCGTGTTGCCAGTGGCCATCAGTACGATCATGGTTTCACCCACAGCGCGACCCATACCGATCATTACCGCCGAGAAGATCCCCGGGCTGGCCGTCAGAATGACCACCCGGCTCATGGTCTGCCACGGCGTGGCGCCCAATGCCAGCGAACCCTGTGTCAGGTGACGCGGCACACTGAAGACAGCGTCTTCGGCAATCGAGAAGATGGTCGGAATCACCGCAAAACCCATGGCCAGGCCCACCACCAGGGAGTTGCGCTGGTCAAAGTCGATGCCCAGATCACGGGTCAGATAGACGCGCATATCGCCACCGAAGAACCAGGCTTCGATATAGACGCTCGCCTCGAAGCAGGCCCAACCCAGTAACAGGGTGACCGGAATCAGTAGCGCCGCTTCCCAACCATCCGGTACCGCCAGCCGCGTGCGCTCGGGCATGCGGCTCCAGAGGTAGGCAATGCCGATGAAGACGATAGGTAGCAGAATCAGTAACGAGACGATGCCTGGCAGGTTGTCCTCCAGTAGCGGCGCCAGCCACAGACCGGCAAGAAAACCGAGAATAACCGTCGGCAATGCCTCCATAAGCTCGATGATCGGCTTGACCTTGCGGCGCATGCCGGGAGCCATGAAATAGGCGGTATACACCGCGGCGGCAATCGCAATTGGCGTGGCCAGAATCATCGCGTAAAAGGCGGCCTTGAGCGTACCGAAGGTCAGCGGCGCCAGGCTCAGCTTGGGCTCGAACTCGGAGGTACCGGACGTCGACTGCCAGACGTAATCGGGCTCTGGATAGCTTTCATACCAGACCTTGCCCCACAGCGAAGACCAGGATATCTCCGGGTGTTCGTTCTCCACGTCCCAGTAGCTCAGCTCGCCGTTGTCATGCTCCACCAGCAGGTGGTCGGCACGCGGGCCGATGGCAAAGGCACGCACCGGCTGGTCGTCCAGCGGCTCAACCAGCAGATTGTTGTGGGCGGTGGAGTTGTAGATGCCCAACTGGCCCTCGGCATCGGTGGTGAGAAACACCTTGCGACGCTCTTCCGGCTGAATCATCTGGATGGCCACACCGGCCTGCTGATCAAAGCTGCGCACCGGTGTCAGCGTCGGCTTGCCGTTGCCGCGCACCATGAACCACTGCTGCAGGTCGCCATTGCTGTCGCCGATAATCAGCGAGATGCCGCCCAGCATCATGTTGCTGGCAGTTACTTGCGCGTTCTGACTGCTGATCACCTTGTAGTGGCCGTTCAGCTCGCCGCGCGCGCGCAACGACAGTACATCGACGTACTGCCCGCCATTGACCACGTACATCCACTGACGCAGCGGATCGATCAGAATATTGCTGATATCGCCCTGCGCTGGCGGCAGCTCGAGCTCGCTCTGCGAGGTAGTCACCTCGCCGGTCATGATGTTTTCCTGACGGCTGATGGCAGTGACCAGCAGCTCGCGTCCTACGTTGGCAGCCAGCGTCAATCCGCTGTCATCGCCAGTCATGGCAACGTGCTCGAGGGCACGACCCTGAGCATCCAGTGTGATCGGCTCGGCACCGTAGGGGAATTTCAATTCGGGGGTAATCAACCGAACATCGTTCGGGTAGGTCACCTTGTAGTTGTGTTGCGCAATGATCGCCTGGCCGTTGCTCAGACCCACGACAAACTGCCGCGTATTAGGGCTCTCGACGCTGAAACTGGAAATGCTCGCGCCCTCGGGAATGGGCAACTGCTGAGCTGAAACCAAGCCACCATCCAGTGTCCTGAAGAAGCTCACATTACCTGCGGCGGACACGCGAATAGCCACCTCGCCCTGTTCTTCCATGGCCAGCATCAACGGCGGATCAGCCTGCTCTAGCCAACCGGTGGAATAGCGCTCGCGTTGCTCCATATCGGCTCCGCCAAACAGTGGCAGCACTTCCGATAGCAGATACAGAAAAATCAGCAACACCGCGACTATCACGCCCAGACCGCCAATCGCGACATACCAGCGAGTGAAGTGGTCCTTGAAGTGACGCACGGAACGATGGCGTTGCATCGCTGGCGTATTGAAGTCGACGCGGGACGTCTTGGGTGATGATTGCATAGTCATGGCGCACACCCTACAGGGTCAATGTGACGAAATGGTTACAACGGTATGACGATAAAAAGGGGCGTGTCATAGACACACCCCTTGCTCAGGCGTCCTTGCCCGACCTTGGCCGGCTTAGAAGCCCAGCTCTTGATGAACCTTGTCTACAGCACGCTTGGGCATTGGCACGTAGCCGTCCTTGAAGACCACATCCTGGCCTTGCTTGGACAACATCATCTTGACGAACTCACGCTCCAGCGGAGCCAGCTCGCCGTTCGGTGCCTTGTTGACGTAGACGTACAGGAAGCGTGACAGCGGGTAGGTACCAGCGATGGCGTTGGCTTCGTTGGCTTCGATGAACTCTTCACCTTCAGCCTTGGCCAGCGGAACCGCACGGACGCTGGAGGTCTTGTAACCCAGGCCGGAGTAACCTACTGCGTTCAGCGACTGGCTGACCGATTGAACAACCGAAGCGGAACCTGGCTGCTCGTTCACACCGCTGCGGAAGTCGCCTTTGCACAGGGCGTTTTCCTTGAAGTAACCGTAGGTGCCGGAAACCGAGTTGCGGCCGTACAGCTGGATGTCGCGATCAGCCCACTGGCCGTCCAGACCCAGTTGACCCCAGGTAGTCAGCTCTTCGCCGCCACACAGACGAGTGGAGGAGAAGATACCGTCAACCTGCGCCATGGTCAGACCCTTGATCGGGTTGTCCTTGTGGGCAAATACGGCCAGGGCATCGATGGCAACCGGAACAGCGGTCGGCTTGTAGCCATAACGCTCTTCGAATGCCTGGATTTCGCTGTCCTTCATCATGCGGCTCATCGGCGCCAGATTGGAGGTACCTTCAGTCAGCGCAGGTGGCGCAGTAGAGGAACCTGCGGCCTGAATCTGAATGTTGACGTTCGGGTACAGACGCTTAAACTCTTCAGCCCACAGCGTCATCATGTTGGCCAGTGTGTCAGAACCGACGCTGGACAGGTTGCCGGATACACCGCCGACGCGCTCATAGTTTTCCAGAGCTGGATCAACGGCAGCAAAGCTGGAGCTGGCGGCTACACCGGCAGCGGCGAAGGTCACAGCAGCGAACATACGCTTGAGTTTCATTGTCATTCTCCTAGTGAGGTAGTGTTTGCAACACGCGACTCAGTATCAAAGCGTGATGTGACAACTCTATTCACGAATTATGACAATTATGTGAAACACACCAACCAGCGCTCAACTCGGGCATCTTCCCACAGAGAATGATTGAGCCACCGACCGCAATCCCTTACCATGTAAGGCTTGGCCGGACTTTGACGCTCCCGCCTTCGGCTACAACAAATACAAACCAGACCGTTATTCGAGTGTTTAATGCACGATTTAGATATGGACCCGGTTCCCCAGGGTGAACTGGCGCTGAAGATCACCACCCTGCCCCGCGACTGCAACAGTTTCGGCGATATTTACGGTGGCTGGCTGGTAGCGCACATGGATGTAGCCGGCACCAGTACAGCGGCGCGCATCGCGCGCGGCCGCGTGGCGACCGTCGCCATCGATCGCATGGGCTTCATGGTGCCAGTGCCGGTCGGTGCCCAGCTGGCCTTCCACTGCGATGTGCTGGATATCGGCCGCAGTTCGATCAAGATGCTGGTCGAGGTCTGGAGCGAGGACCTGGCCCACGATGAAAGCCGCAAGGTGACCGAAGCCACCTTTGTTTTCGTCGCCATTGATGACCGTGGCCGGACCCGCGTTATCCCGTCCTGATCCTTTCAGGGTCGGATCAACAGCGCCGCCACCCCGACCGAGTGCCCGCAGCCATGTCTCGCCCTCTGTTTACCGCCGGCCTGACGCTGGCGCGCGCCATCGATCATGCCAATAGCCTGCTGGGGCGCGGTGTCGCCTGGCTGAGTGTGCTGCTGGTGCTGCTGACCTGCCTGATTGTAGTGTTACGCTACGCCTTCAGCATCGGTGCCCCCGCCACCCAGGAAATCATCATGTACGGCCACTCACTGGCCTTCATGGGTGCCGCAGCCTGGGCGCTGCAACGTGACGCCCATGTGCGCGTGGATATATTCTTCCGGCGTTTCTCTTCCCGCGGCAAGGCAATTATCGACTTTGCCGGCAGCCTGCTGTTCCTGTTGCCCATGTGCCTGTTTCTGGCCTGGAACTGCTGGGACTATGTCAGTGTGGCCTGGCAGCGCCAGGAGCGCTCGGCGGACGCTGGCGGCCTGCCCTGGGTCTATATCCAGAAGAGCTTCATTCTATTGCTGGTAACCAGTTTGCTGCTGCAGGCGATATCGCAGCTGATCAAGACCGCGGCCGTGATCGCTGGCGCCCTGCCCAGCCATTTGCCGGCCAGCCATGAGGAGCACCTGTAATGGGCGTGGAATACATGGCCGTCGCCCTGTTCATCTGCATCTGTCTGGCCCTCATGGCTGGCTTCCCGGTGGCCTTTACCCTGGGCGGCATGTCCCTGCTGTTTGCCGGGCTGGGCATGGCGCTGAATCTGTTTGAACCAAGTTTTCTGGGCGCATTGCCCAGCCGCCTGTTCGGCACCATGAACAACCAGACCCTGCTCGCGGTGCCGCTGTTCGTTTTCATGGGCGTGATGCTGGAAAAATCGCGCATCGCCGAAGACCTGCTGGAGGCCATGTCACGGCTGTTTGGCGGGCTGCGCGGCGGTCTGGCGTTTTCGGTATGCATCGTCGGCGCGCTGCTGGCAGCCAGCACAGGGATTGTCGGCGCCACCGTGGTGACTCTGGGCTTGCTGGCGCTGCCGAGCATGCTGCGGCGCGGCTATGATCCCGCCCTGGCCACCGGCACCCTCGCGGCCACCGGCACCCTGGGGCAGATCATTCCGCCATCAATCATCCTGGTGCTGCTGGGCGATGTGCTGTCCAACGCCTACCAGCAGGCGCAAACCCGTCTGGGCATCTTCTCGCCCAAGACCGTCACCGTCAGCGATCTGTTTATCGGCTCGCTGTTGCCGGGCCTGGTGCTGGTAGGCTTGTATCTGCTGTATCTGATATGCGTGGCCATCTGGCAGCCCAACAAGCTACCGGCGTTGACCGACGAGGAGCGGGCCGAGGTGTCCTGGCCCCAGGTGCTGCTTAGTCTCCTGCCCCCCTTGCTGCTGATCATGTCCGTACTGGGCTCGATTCTGGCGGGCATCGCCACGCCGACCGAGGCAGCCGCCGTTGGCGCGCTGGGCGCGACCTTGCTGGCGCTGGCAAAGCGGCAACTGGGGCTGGGCAAATTGCGCGAGGTCGCCCAGGCCACAACCGAAATCAGCGCCATGGTATTCATGATATTGCTCGGCGCCTCGATCTTCTCGCTGGTGTTTCGCGGTTACGGTGGTGACGACCTGATCCATCACCTGTTCGAACAACTGCCGGGCGGTGTGTTTACCGCCACCCTGGTGGTCATGCTGGTGATCTTTCTGCTCGGTTTCATTCTCGACTTCATCGAGATCACCTTTGTGGTGGTGCCCATCGTCGGGCCGGTCTTGCTGAGCATGGGGCTCGACCCGGTATGGCTGGGCGTGATGATCGCGCTGAACCTGCAAACCTCCTTCCTGACGCCGCCGTTCGGCTTTTCGCTGTTCTACCTGCGCGGCGTCACACCGGCGAGCGTGCCGACCTCGGCCATCTATCGCGGGGTCTTGCCCTTCATCGCAATCCAGATTCTGATGCTGATCATCGTCGCCTGCTGGCCTGGATTGGTGACCTGGCTGCCGGGGCTGATGGCGCATTAAAGGCGGGCCGGAGCAAAACCGGCCATCAACGCGCCGCTATCTGGGCACTACCGCCACCACTTCCCCCACAATACGCTCTGCCGGCACGCTGCCCCAGTGGCGACTGTCGTCGGAGTTGTCGCGATTGTCGCCAAGAAAGAAATAATGCCCCGCCGGCACTTTAAAGGTGCGGATGGGCATTGAGGCGGCTTGCTTGAGCTGTTGAACCTGATAACGGCTGTCGCCAGCCGCCTCGGCGTAAATGCTGGCCAGCTGGGTTTCGCTCACCCGCTCTCTGGGCAGGGTTTCGCCGTTGACCACCAGGCCCTGCTCCGTCAGCGCAATGACATCCCCGGGCAAGGCCAGCAGTCGTTTTACATAGAGCACGTTCATATCGGGCGGATAAAATACATACACCTTGCCCGGCTGGAGCTGCGCCGTCGCCACCTGCGCTGCGCCAGGTAGCGCCTGACCATAGAGCGCGGGCTGGGAAAAGCCCCACTTCCTTACTATCACCACGTCACCCTCTACCAGGGTCGGGTGCATCGAGGCCGACGGCACCGCGTAGGGCTCGTAGAGATAGGTGCGCACCAGCATCACTGTCAGCATCAGCAGCAAATAGCAGCCCACTACCACCCAGACTCGACTGTACCAGGGTCGCGGCTGGCCGACCGCCCCCCTACGCAGCAGCCACCAGGCATGCAGCGGACACAGCAGGCTGAACAGCAGGTGGAGCGACAACGAGAAGTACCAGTCCAGCCCGGCGACCAGCAGAGCCGCAGGAAAATAGAGCCAGAACAGGCCGGGGCGATTCACATAGAGAAACACGAAGGGCTGCAACAAAATGCCCAGCAGCACGGCTATCCAGGTTCTCGGCGGACTGACGTTGTTCAAGACGGCTCCTGGTGAGGGCCCGGCCGGCGGGCAGGCGGTTAAGCGGCAGGGTAAACAAACGGCCAACGGCAACGCGTGCGATCCGTTGCCCGCTGCTATGACCACAGCGAACCGGGTAGATTCCACGCAGACTCAGCCAGCGCCCACGCTGCCTGGCGACGACTCCAGCCGCAGAATCAGATAACAGAGCAGCAAGCCGAGCAGGTTGGTGGTAACCGGGTTGAACGCCTCTACCAGCAGCGCCGGACTCAACACCGCCACATAGAGCAGCAACCCCAGCAGGGCCAGCGCAGCCAACCACACCGGCACCTTGCCGCCTAGACGCAAGGCGATCAGTACGCCCAAGAGAATTTCCACGACGCCCGCCAGTGGCGAGGCAATGCGCGCCGGCAAGCCGGCGCCACTGGCCTCGACCAGACTGACCTCAATGGCACTCAGATACAGAATCTTTGGCACCAGCCCGTGATAGACGAACAACAGCCCCAGCCCCACCCGGCAGCAAAAGCTGATGTGTCGCAGGTTATCAACGGCCATCGACAAACCGCTCGGCGTGTTCCGGCGCAGGCAGCCGACAGACCTCGTACTGGCCGAACAACCGATAGCGATTCAGCGCAACACGGTCATACAGCCAGTCGCGCAGCGGCCGCGGCACCAGCCGCAGCGCCGTCACCCACCTCCAGGGCCAACCCAATCCGCGCATGACCCGGAAAAACGCCTCGCTCTTCTCGAAGCAACGCCCCTGCTCAATCACCAGCATGGTAGCAAAACGGTCCGTCGGATAACCGAAATGCTGCAACAGTTGCTGGCCGGCCACCGATTGCACGTTGCACAACAGGTACCTATGGCTGTGGTCGTGCTGGATGATGAAATTTGCCCAGCCGTTGCAGAGCCGGCACACGCCGTCGAACAGAATGATGCGCGAGTCGGCTGAAAGCAGTGTGGGGGTCATGCAAATGCCTCCGTGGTAGCGCTTATAGCGGGCTGCGGCACAACCGGGCCGGTCAGCGTGCCCCGCCCAGCAGTTGGTCGATTACCGGATCCATTTTTGCTTGCGTGCCCTGCCATTTCATCAACGACAGGCCGCCCTTGCCGTTCAGATGATACTCCGCCGACGCCACCCGCTGACCGCGCCGGTCGAGCCAGAGCTCGGCATGCGAAAGATAAGGTGCCATGTCCCAGGAACGCAGGGCCGTGTAGCTGAGCACGTATTCGCACTTCTGCGGCAAAGCGCCGGAAAATACCTGCGTGGCGATACCGTGGCGCTCGAAGCCGGCCTGCACCACCGGTAAAAAATCGCTGACCATGACTTTGGCGTTGTCCTGTATGCAGACATACACGATGCCATCGGCCGGATCCACCGGCTCGACCGTGACCGAAGTGCAGCCGGCAATAAGCAGCGGTAGACATAAAAGTCCATTTTTCATGGCGCGTCCTTTTTCCGGGCCGGCTCCCATAGCCGGATACCCAAGCGCCTCATTCTCGCTGATATTCAGGAAAATTACTTTTTGCTTTTGCTTTTGCTGCGGCTTGCGGCTTGCGGCTTGCGGCCAAAGAGTTTGAACGATTCGAGCGGCTATCCGCTCGAAACTAGGCAAGCCCAGACTCTGCCAAGGAAGCCGTGCTCCATGCCTGACCCCAAACAACTCGCCGCCATACTGGAAGTCATTGCCAAGCGACCCCAGCCCCTGCGACACGATCATGAGTTGCAGGTGGCCATGCGATTTTGTGCCGATCAGGGCCTCGATGTGCTACCGCAGCCAGGCAAAGGCGAAACCTTGCAGCGCTGGCAGGCCCTGGCTCTGGTTGCGGCCCACGACCTGTCGCTGGCCAAGCTGTACGAAAGCCATACCGACGCCATTGCCATTTTGCAGGAGCTCGGCGGCGCCCACCTGCTCAAATCAGGGCTCTGGGCAGTCTGGGCAGCCGAACCGCCGCAGGCCCGGGTGCGCATCACCGAGGATCTGCAAGGCACGCCGCTACTGACCGGCACCAAAGCCTGGTGCTCGGGTGCAGCCCAGATCGACTGGGCTTTGCTGACCGCCTGGAACGAGCAGGAGCAGCCGCAACTGGTTGCCGTGGATCTGCATCAACCGCAAGTCGATATCGGCGAACACGGTTGGCAAGCCGTGGGCATGGCGGCTACCGCCAGTGTGGATGTGAGCTTTGAGCAAGCCCCCTCCTGCCTGGTGGGGGCGCCGGGCGAATACCTCTCCCGGCGCGGTTTCTGGCACGGCGGTGGCGGTATCGCTGCCTGCTGGTATGGCGCCGCCTCGGGACTGGCGTTGTACCTCAAGGACTTCTGCGCGCGGCGGCAGGATGACGTTCATGCCCAGGCGCATCTGGGCGCGGTGGACGCCGCGCTGAGCAGCGCCGCCAGTTCGCTGCGCGAGTGCGCGCAGTGGATTGATAACAACCCCAGACAGGAAGCCCAACTGGCCGTGCTAAGGGTGCGCGCGCAGGTCGAACAGGCGGCGGAGCAGGTACTGCATCACGTCGGTCGCGGCCTCGGCGCCACGCCCTATTGCCGCGATGCCCGTTTCGCCCGGTTGGCCGCCGACTTGCCGGTTTTCATGCGGCAAAGCCACGCTGAACGCGACTTGGCCGAACTGGGGAGCCAGATCGCCGCGCGCGCCAGTTTCAGCTGGCAGCTGTGAGCCGGTTGATGCGCACACCACTCGCCGCCGCGCCAGCTAGCGCCAACGCCGGCGCATTCGGCATCGCAGGCACCCCGCTACACGCGTGGCAGGCTAGCCAGGCGCTGGCCGCTGTGCCGCCTATCAGCTTGGCCGAGCTAATACCATCCCAGTCGCGGGTGATAGTAGTAGCGCCGCATCCAGATGATGAGAACCTGGGCTGCGGCGGCCTGCTGGCGGGCGTGGCTGAGCGCAATCACAAACTCACCGTGGTGGCCGTCACCGATGGTGAAGGCAGCCATCCGCAATCACCACTATGGTCGGCAGACCGGCTGCGCGCCACCCGGCGCCAGGAAAGCCGGAACGCCATGGCGAGGCTCGGTTTCGCCGACGCGCAGGTGGACTGGCAACATCTGGCGTTGCCCGATGGCCAGGTTGCCGCCCACCTTGATCGTTTGCGGCGCTATCTTGATGCTTTGCTGCGCCCGGGTGACCGGGTACTCAGCACCTGGCGAAGGGATGGGCATTGCGATCACGAAGCGGTGGGCGCCGCTACCGCCGAGTGTGCCCGCCGCGCCCAGGCGCAGTTGATCGAGGTACCGGTATGGGCCTGGCACTGGGCTGCCCCCGAGGACTCGCGTCTGCCCTGGTCGCGGGCACGCAAACTGCCGCTGAGCGAGGCGCAACTGGCGCGCAAGACCTGCGCAGCCCAGGCGCACCGCAGCCAACTGCAGCCTGATCCCAGCACTGGCGCGCCACCGGTTCTTGCCGCAGCGACACTGGCGCGGCTGCTGCAACCCTTTGAACTGGTATTTTTATGAGCATCCCCGCCTCTTATTTCGACCAACTCTTTGCCGACAGCCAGGATCCCTGGGCCTTCAGTGAGCGCTGGTATGAGCAACGCAAGCGTGACCTGACCCTGGCCAGCCTGCCCCATCAGCATTACGCCAACGTGTTCGAGCCGGGCTGCGCCAACGGCGAGCTGAGCCGGGCGCTAGCCGCGCGCAGTACGCGCTTTCTCGGCATGGATATCTGCGCCCGCGCCGTGGCGCTGGCACGCGCACGCCTGGCCCAGTGCTCCCAAGCCCGGGTCGAGGTGGGCGCAGCGCCGGGAGACTGGCCTGCCGAGCAGTTCGACCTGATAGTCCTCAGCGAGCTGGGCTACTACCTGGACGGCGATCAGTGGCAGCAACTCGTCCAGCAAGCCAGACAGAGCTTGCGACCGCGCGGCACACTAATCGCCTGCCATTGGCTGCATCCCATCGAAGGCTGCGCACTAAGCGGCCGGCAAGTGCACGAGCTACTCGATCAGCATCTGGCTCTGCCGCGTTTGCTGCGTCATGAGGAACGGGATTTTCTGCTGGAGGTATGGACTGCCGACGCTGACACTCTGAGTCTTGAGGAGCGGCTAAATTGATCGGTGTGGTGATACCCGTGCACAACGAGGAATTGCTCCTGGCGGCCTGTTTGCGTGCCGTGGCGCAGGCCGCCGGGCATGCCATGCTCAACGGCGAGCAAGTCTGCCCGGTAGTGGTTCTGGACGCCTGCAGCGACAGCTCGGCGAGCATCGCCGCGCAGGCGGGCGTGCATTGTCTGACAATCAGCGAACGCAATGTCGGGGCTGCCAGACGCGCCGGCGCAGACTGGTTGCTCCAGCAGGGTGCGCGCTGGCTGGCCAGCACCGATGCCGACAGCCTGGTGCCCGAAGACTGGCTGGTGCGCCAGATTCATTCCGAGGCCGAGGTGGTTTGCGGCACGGTGCGGGTGACCCGCTGGGATGAATATCCGGACGCCGTGCGCAATCTGTATCTGCGTCTTTACCAGCAGCGCGAAGGTCATCGGCATATACACGGCGCCAATCTGGGCGTCTGTGCGCACGCCTACCAGCGTGCCGGCGGCTTTCCGCCAGTAATGGCCCACGAAGATGTGGCCCTGGTACATGCACTGGAGGCGCTGGGTGCGCGCATTTCCTGGACCGCCGGCAACAGTGTAGAGACCAGCGCGCGTCGCGAAGCACGCTGCGCCGAGGGTTTCAATGACTATCTGAAAGGCCTCGCGGCGACCACCTGATACCAAGGGCGGCCACTTGAACGGTCGCTGCGGTTGAAGCCCGGCGCTTATAGTTCGGCCAGCAGCATTATCTTGGCAGACCCGGCGATAAGCAGGTTTTGTGCGCCGTCACGCACTTCCCCCTGCAGCGTCGCTATCGAACGCTGTGCCTTTCTTGCCTGTACCTCGACAACCTGCCAGCGCAGAACTATCGCCACATCGGGTCGCACCGGGGCATTGAACCGGAACGACATCTCCAGGCCCAGCATCGGAACCTGCTCGCCAATGTGTGCCGGAATCATCGCCGAAAACACTGCGCTGATGGCACTCCCGCTGGCTATGAGCCCACCAAAGCGGCTCGCTTGCGCGCGTTTCAGGTCATGGTGCAGTGGGTTGCTGTCGCCACATAGACGTGCCAGTTCCTGTAGCTCTGCGACCGAAAAGACTCGGTGTTGCTCAAAGCTGTAGCCTGCAATGATCGGCTGCATGTCAAAGATCTCAGTGCCGGCACCGGGCCGGGGCATTAAACAGGATGGTCGGCGGCCCAACCAAGGGGGGCCGGCAGGCGCGCCGTTCTTAGGGTCGCCCGCGCGCGCTAATCAGGCAATTCTGACGCTGGCTCGCCGGGTACTACCGCCAGATGCTCGGCCAGTGACAGCATGCGCAGCAGGCGCCGGGCATCGTAGGGCGCACATACCTTGATGTCGTTATCGAAATAGCAGAACAGGTCCCGCGAGCTGCGCCTGGGTGGCGCCGCGCTCGCCACCCGATGCGCGTCGCGCGGCTGCCGGCCGGCCAGCCAGCTGCGAATCCGCTTTGCCCAGTGGCTCAGCGCCTCGTCGCTGTAACCGCTACTGTACAGCTCCTGATCGCCATGCAGGCGTATATAGACGAAATCGCTGGTCACATCCTCCAGCAGCGGCCACTTGCCTGCGGTATCGGCCACCACCAGAGCTACCCGGTATTTGCGCAGCAGTTCGACGAACTCCACGCAGGTAAAACTCGGGTGACGAATTTCCACCGCGTGGCGCAGCGGCGTTCTGGCGGGCAGTTCTGACTTTGCTGGCGGTTCGCCGCGGCTGGCATGCCTGGCCAGTCGGCGCGCTGCCGCCCAGGTCGTCGGCAGCAGAGAGAGAAACTGTTCGAAACGCTCGGCGTCGTACTTGAAGCTGGGCGGAAACTGCCAGAGCGTGGCGCCCAGCTTCTCCTTCAGCTGCAATACGCCCGACGCGTAGAAGTTCGCCATCGGCTCCTCGATCTCCTTGAGGCGCTTCACGTGGGTTATATAGCGCGGCGCCTTGACGCTGAACACAAAGTCATCGGGCGTCTGCGCGTACCAGTCGGCATAGCGCTCGGGGGTCTGCAGCGCATAGAAGGAGCCGTTGATCTCGATGGAGCTGACCGCGCGCGAGGCGTAGGCCAGTTCCTGGCGCTGCTTGAGACCTTCAGGGTAGAAGTCGCCGCGCCAGGGCTTGTAACGCCAGCCGGAAATGCCGATATAGATAGTGCCCGTCATCTAAACCGCCTCTGCCAAGCCGCCGGGATTACCTCGGTGTCATTTTTCCGACTGGCTGGATTGGTGCAGAGTTCAGCTCATGGGAGCAGCAGCGCGGCTGGCGCCGAGACAGTGCTCCAGCCGCCCAGCCCCGAATAACGCTCGGCGGTCCTGGGTTACCTGATCCGGCCTTTCCTCCGGGAGAGTCGAGCCTTCTCGACCAGCAATCGCAACCGCACCACCGCTGGCCGGGATGGAACCCGATGAGATGGTCTCCTCCCTCTCCCTTCTACGGCGTCGATGCGCCAGGGGATAGATGCTAAACATCTACTGAAACCGAACGGAGACAGGAGGAGACCATGAACAAATTTATGACAATTGGCATCGACTTGGCAAAGGCTGTGTTCTTCATTTCAGTGCACGAGCCTTCCGGTAAGCAGACACACCGCAAGAAGCTTCGCCGCCATCAAGTGTTGCCGTTTCTGGCCGTCCCGGGTACAGCCTGTAGCGCAGTGGTATGCCCTGGCGCCGGCAGATGTTTTATTGCGTCGGGCTCAGCGAGTGCGCAGCGCGTACATCGCCTGCTCGCTGATCGCGTGCCAGGCATTCACCTTGTCGCGGAAGGCCTGCATGGAATCCCATACTTCGCGGTTCAGGGGGCTGGCGGCGGCGGTTTCTTCCAGTACGTCCATGCTGATATCGCGCAGCCGGTCCAGCACTGCATCCGGTAGCCGGCGCAGTTGCACACCGTGCTGGTTCACCAGGGTGTCCAGCGCATCGGCGTTGCGTTTGGTGTATTCATCCAGCATGGCCTGGTTGGTGGCCCGCGCCGCCGTGCGCACTATGTCCTGCAAATCAGCTGGCAGCTCGGCCAGCTTCTGCTGGTTGATAGTCAATTCCAGCACGGCGCAGGGTTCCTGCCAGCCGGGGTAGTAATAGTATTTGGCGGCCTGGTAGAGGCCGAAGGCCAGATCGTTGTAGGGGCTGACCCAGTCGGTGGCGTCGATCACACCGGTCTGCAGCGAGGTAAAAATCTCGCTGCCTGGCAGATTCACTGTGGTGGCGCCGGCGCGGGACAGCACTTCGCCGCCGAAGCCGGGCATGCGGATCTTCAACCCCTGCAGATCATCCAGGCTGTTGATTTCCTTGTTGAACCAGCCGGCCATCTGCACGCCGGTGTTGCCACAGGGCAGCGGCACCACACCGAGGGGTTCATAGGCTTTCTGCCATAGCTCAAGCCCGCCGCCTTCATACAGCCAGGCGTTCATTTCCTGCGCGTTGAGGCCAAAGGGCACGGCGGTAAAGAAAGGTGCCGTGGCGCTCTTGCCCTTCCAGTAGTAAGCCGCGCTATGGCCCAGCTCGGCGGTGCCGCTGGAGACCGCATCGAAGACTTCCAGCGCCGGCACCAGAGCGCCGGCGGCGAACACCTGAATACTCAAGCGGCCGTTGGACAAGCGCGTGACGGTATCGGCAAAGTGTTGTGCGGTAGTGCCCAGCCCGGGAAAGTTCTCCGGCCAGGAGGTGACCATCTTCCAGCGAAAGCGCTGTTCCGGCTGCGCTGCGTCAGCACCGCCCGCTGCCGGGGCAGCCTCATCCTTGCAACCGGCCAGCGCTGCAGCGCCCAGACCCAGTCCGGCGGCGGTCAATAGTTTGCGACGATCCATAAACTTAGCTCCAAGCGTCAAGCTGCAAGCGACAAGGCGTCACGCAGCAATCGATTAATTTATT
Organism: Halopseudomonas sp.; assembly: GCF_036961105.1. GTDB lineage: Bacteria > Pseudomonadota > Gammaproteobacteria > Pseudomonadales > Pseudomonadaceae > Halopseudomonas. The sequence continues at coordinate 56,954 of NZ_JBALWW010000010.1, forward strand.
TTTGTGGCAGTCGCAGCGCTTGAAGCTTGAAGCTTGAAGCAAAAAGCGTAGCGACCGTGCTGACTGTCCGCTTTCATTTCTGAAAAATCTGTAGCTCACGCCGCATCCAAACCAGACAACGAAACCACCGCTTGCACGGCCAACTTCCAGCTTCTAGCCTCCAGCTTCCAGCTGCTGCAACCGCCTAAAGCGGTTGCAGCTTGGCATAAGCCACCATCAGCCACTTGCTGCCTTCATCGTCAAAGTTGACCTGGATGCGCGCCTGCGCGCCCTGGCCTTCGTAGTTGAGTACCACGCCCTCGCCAAACAACGAATGCATCACCCGCTGACCCAGCGCAAAACCGGTACTTTCACTGGCGTCGGCGGCAAACAGGCCGGTCTTGCCGGGACCAAAGGGACGGCTGACCTGGTTGCCCAGGCGCACTTCCTGGATCAGCTCCGCTGGTACTTCCCGCACGAAGCGGGACAGCTTGTTGAAGGTTTCGCTGCCATACAGGCGGCGAGTCTCGGCCCAGGTGATGACCAATTGCTGCATGGCGCGGGTAATGCCCACGTATGCCAGGCGGCGCTCTTCTTCCAGCCGACCGGGGTCCTCCAGGCTCATTTTATGCGGGAACAGGCCTTCCTCCACGCCGGCCATGAACACCAGCGGAAACTCCAGGCCTTTGGCGCTGTGCAGCGTCATCAGTTGCACGCTGTCTTCAAAGCGGTCGGCCTGGGTTTCGCCGGCTTCCAGCGAGGCATGGGCAAGGAAAGCGAGCAGCACATCGCCCTCTTCGTCTTCGTCGGCCATGTCGTTCTCGAAGCCGCGCGCGGCCGAAACCAGCTCTTCCAGGTTCTCGACCCGTGCCTGCGCCTTCTCGCCCTTTTCCTGCTCGTGAAAACGCAACAGCCCACTGTGTTCGATGGCAATCTGCGCCTTGCTGTACAGCGGCACGCCCTCGGCGCGCTCGGCGAGTTCTTCAATCAGCACCATGAAAGCCTGCACCGCATTGGCGGCGCGCCCCGGCAGGCCCTTGTTGTCGAGCAGGTCGCAGGCTGCCTGCCACAGGGAAACATCCTGCTCACGAGCGTGCTGGCGCAGCGCTTCCACGGTCTTGTCGCCAATTCCGCGTGTCGGCACATTGATGATGCGCTCCAGGGCGCCATCATCGCCGCGATTGCCGATCAGCCGCAGATAGCCCATGGCGTTCTTGATCTCGGCGCGCTCGAAGAAGCGCTGGCCGCCGTAGATGCGGTAGGGCACGCCACTGCGCAGCAGCGCCTCTTCCAATACCCGCGACTGGGCGTTGGAGCGGTAAAGAATGGCAATCTCGCTGCGGCTCATGCCATCGCGCACCGCCTGTTCGATGCGCTCGACAATGAAGCGCGCCTCGTCCTGCTCGTTGAAGCCGGCATAGAGCGCAATCGGCTCGCCCTCGTTGCCATCGGTCCACAGCTGTTTGCCGAGACGCCCGGCGTTGTTGTCGATCAGCGCATTGGCGGCCTTGAGGATGGTCGCGGTGGAGCGGTAGTTCTGCTCCAGGCGGATCATCTCGGCATTGGGATAATCGGTCTGAAACTGCTGAATATTCTCGATCCGCGCGCCGCGCCAGCCGTAGATCGATTGATCGTCATCGCCGACCACCATCAGGCTCGGGCTTTTGCCAGCCAGATGCCGCAGCCAGGCGTACTGCACGGCGTTGGTGTCCTGAAACTCGTCGACCAGCATGTGCTTGAAGCGCGCCTGGTATTGCTCGCGCAGGGTCTGGTTGTCGCGCCATAGCTCCAGCGAGCGCAGCAGCAGCTCGGCAAAGTCGACCGCACCAGCCCGCGCGCAGGCCTGTTCATAGGCGGTGTAGATGCGCACCATGGTGGTCAGGAACAGATCGCCGGCGGGTTGAATATTCTGTGGCCGCAGACCTTCGTCCTTCTGGCCATTGATCCACCACTGAGCCTGTTTGGGCGCCCACTGGTTTTCATCCAGGCCCAGCTCGCGGATGACCCGCTTGACCAGCCGCAATTGGTCATCGCTGTCGAGAATCTGAAACTGCTCGGCCAGACCCGCCTCGCGCCAGTGCGCGCGCAACAGACGGTGCGCCAGGCCGTGGAAGGTACCCACCCACATGCCCTGCGGCGAAATGCCGAGCATCTGTTCAATGCGCCCACGCATTTCGTGGGCAGCCTTGTTGGTGAAAGTGACCGAGAGAATGCTCCAGGGCGAGGCCTTTTCGACCTCCACCAGCCAGGCAATACGGTGCACCAGCACGCGGGTTTTGCCGGAGCCGGCGCCAGCCAGCACCAGCTGTTGGCCGAGACTGGCGGTAACCGCCTGGCGCTGGGCGTCATTGAGAGAATTAAGCAGGTGGGAGATATCCATTGCGGCATTCTACCAGCGACCGCGCGCCGGCCGAAAGCGGCGGCTGTATCCGCTGTGCCAGACAGCCGCGCGGTAGTTTTCTCCGGCTTGGGGCTGTGCCGGAGCGAACCGCTGGTGTAAGGTTGCCTGAGACACGGCTTCGCTCTTTCTCAAGATCAATCCATGATAAAAAGAAACGCACAGCGTTCCAGGAAACCCACGTCGTCATGACGATTCTGCGCCCCAGTAATCCACCCATCTCTGCGGTCGAACTGCGCCTACAGCAAATGAACCAGCTGTACGCCTACTCACGCCTGCCGCAATGGTTGATGCTGGGTGCTGCCTGCCTGATAGTCGCGCTGCTGTGGGGGCATACCAGTGTCGGCGGCTTGATGGCATGGGCCGCGGTGGTCTGCTTGCTGGCGCTGCTGCGCCAGCGCCTGGTCGCTCGTTACCACGCCTGTCAGGCGCATGATCGCCTGCGCGCACGTTGGCGGTTCTTTTTCCACCTCGGCAATCTCGCCTCCGGCCTCTGCCTGGCCTGGGTTTATATCGGGCTGACGCCACTCGGCAATTTCACTTTGCAGGTACCCGTTTACAGCCTGGCCGGTGGTGTCTCGCTGTGCGTGGGGGTGATCTATGCCAGCCGCTTCCCTGCCTTTGCCAGCTTCATCATTCCCGCCTGGTTGCCGCCGGTCGCCTTTCTATTGCTGCAAGCGGACGAATTCAGCCAGGCATGGGCGCTGATGGGGCTCATTCTGTTCGTATGTATCGTGCTGTGCGCCATTTTCATTCACCGCTCGGTGCTTGAGGCCCAGATCAACCATCTGCGCAACGAAGCCCTGGTGGCCAATCTGAGCAGCACTCAACAGCGCAGCGAAGAACTCAACCAGCAACTGGCGCGGGAAGTAGCTCAACGCCGCAGCGCCGAGCAATCGTTGCGCGACAGCCATGAGGAACTCGAAGCGCGGGTGCGCGACCGCACCGCCGAGCTGGAACGCGCCTCCCACGAACTGCAAGCCAGCCAGACCCAACTGAGTCTGGCCATGGATGCCAGCCAACTGGGGCTGTGGGACTGGGACCTGGTGGGCGACAAGGTCTACCATTCACAGATCGATACCATTTTCGGCATCATCGCCAATGAAGGTCTGAGCATGCTGCTTGAGCTCAAGCCGAGGCTGCACCCGGCCGATGCCGCCATGGTTCGCAAGACCCTGGTGCGCCACATGAAAGGTGAGACCGAAGCCTACCGCATGGAATACCGGGTACGGCACGAGAATGGGCAATGGGTCTGGGTGGAAGACGCCGGCCAGGTAGTCGAACGTGATGCCAACGGCCGCGCCACACGAATGATAGGCACCCGCCGGGACATCACCGCGCGCAAGTACCAGAACGAACAGGCGGTGCTGGCTGCGACGGTTTTCGAGGCCACCTCCGAAGGCATCTTCATCCTTGATCCACAGTTCAATGTGCTGGCCGTCAACCAGGCGTACAGCGTAATTACCGGGCTGGCCAGCGAGGCGGCCGTGGGCCGCAACATTCTCGATCTCAGCGGCGACACGGAAATCCGTGATCACTTTGCTCACTTGCAGCAGTTGCTGGGCAATCAGGATCGCTGGCAGGGCGAGCTCACTGCCCGGCGACGCACCGGCGAGCCCTTTCCGATCTGGCTGCAGTTGGCGGTGGTGCGTGACAGCAGCGGCCAGGTCACTCATTACGTGGGCTTCTTCGCCGACCTAACCACCCATCGGCAGACCGAAGAGCAACTGCAGTATCTGACCAACTATGACGCCCTGACCCAGTTGGCCAACCGTAGCCTGTTCAACGAGCGACTGCAGGACGCCACCAGCCGCGCACGCCAGCACGAACATCAGGTGGCGCTGCTGCATATCGACCTGGATCGCTTCAAGCAGATCAACGCCAGCCTCGGCCACGCCGTGGCCGACAACCTGCTGCAGGAGGTCGCACGGCGGCTGCGCGCGGCGGTGCAGCCGCAGAATCTGCTGGCACGGCTGTCCGCCGACGAGTTTGTGGTGATCATCGAACAACCGGAGAATGAAAAAACCCTGGCGGTACTGGCCCACTCGGTGCTGGAGAAGCTGCGCGAGCCCATGCTGATCGGCGAGCAGGAGCTGGTAATGACCGCCTCCATCGGCATCAGCCTGTTCCCGGCGACCGCACGCGACAGTCTGTTACTGATCACCCAGGCCAACCAGGCCATGCAGCACGCCAAGCAGCTGGGGGGCAACAATGCGCAGTTTTTTACCCACGAGCTGCGCGCTTACAGTCTGGACCGCCTGCAGTTGGAGAACCAGCTACGCAAGGCGCTGGAAGATGATCAGTTGCTGGTTTACTACCAGCCCAAGCTGCACTTGGCCAGCGATCGCATTCGCAGCGCCGAGGCACTGGTGCGCTGGCAGCATCCGGAACGCGGTCTGATCATGCCGGGCGAGTTCATCAACATCGCCGAAGAGTCGGGTCTGATTGGCGCCCTGGGTGATTGCGTGCTGCGCCAGGCCTGCCAACAGGCCAGCCAGTGGTACCAGAAGGGTCCGGAAGCGGTGGCGGTATCGGTCAATCTCTCGGTCCAGCAATTGCGCCAGGAAGGCTTTGCCCGCGACGTCGCGCAGATTCTGCGCGCCAGCCGGCTGCCCGCGCGCCTGCTGGAGCTGGAACTGACCGAAAGCATGCTGCTGGAGCACAGCCCCACGGTATCGAGCAACATAGACGCGCTGAAGGAACTGGGGGTGATTCTCTCGGTGGACGATTTCGGCACCGGCTATTCCTCGCTCGCCTACCTCAAACGCTTCCCCATCAGCACGCTGAAGATTGATCGCGCCTTTGTCGCCGAGCTGGACGAAGAGCACTGCGACGACGCCATCATTCGCGCCATTATCGCCATGGCGCACAGCCTGTCGTTGAACGTGGTGGCCGAAGGCGTGGAGCACGAGAGCCAGCTGAACTTCCTCAAGGCCAACGGCTGCGATGAGGTGCAGGGCTATCTGATCAGCCGGCCGATACCCGCCGACGAGTTTACTGCGCTGCTGGCCGGTAGCAGCGACATGCCGATATTGCGCAACCGCCGCTAGCCATTACCCACCGCGCTCAGCGCTCATCCAGCCAGGCGTGACCCTGGCGTTCCACCAGGCTGTCGGCGGCGTCGGGGCCCCAGCTGCCCGCCGGATAGCGCTTGGGTGAGCGATAGCAGTCCTGCCAGCCGGCGATGATCGGGTCTACCCAGCGCCAGGCGGCTTCTATCTCGTCGCGGCGCATGAACAGGGTGGCGTCGCCCTGGATGACATCCAGGAGCAAGCGCTCGTAGGCATCCCAGCGACGCCGCTTGAAGGCGTCGGCAAAATCCAGATCCAGATCCACGTTCTGCAGGCCCATGCCGCGCCCCGGCGATTTGGCCATCAGCGATAGCCGTATGCCCTCATCCGGTTGCAGGCTGATGATCAAGCGGTTGTTTTCCGGGTTGTCGCCACTGCGTGGAAACAGACGATAGGGCACCGGCTTGAACTGAATGACAATCTCCGACTTGCGCTGCGCCAGGCATTTTCCGGTGCGCAGGTAAAAGGGCACTCCGGCCCAGCGCCAGTTGTCGATCTCGGTCTTCAGCGCGACGAAGGTTTCGGTGTTGCTGTCGTGGTCCACGCGTTTTTCAAAGTAGTAGGCTGGCAGGCGTTCACCGGCGCGCTCGCCGGCGGCGTACTGGCCACGCACGGTGCGATCCTGCACATCCATCCCGGTGATCGGCCGCAGGGCTTCGAGAATCTTCAGTTTTTCATTACGCACGGCCTCGGGCTCGAAATGCACCGGGGCCTCCATGGCCACCAGACAGAGCAGCTGCAGCAAATGGTTCTGCACCATGTCGCGCATCGCGCCAGCGCGGTCGTAATAATCACCGCGGTTCTCCACGCCCACGCTTTCCAGCACGCTGATCTGCACATGGTCGATATGCGCGTTGCGCCAGAGCGGCTCGAACAGGGCGTTGCCAAAGCGCAGCGCCAGCAGGTTCTGCACCGCCTCCTTGCCCAGATAGTGGTCGATACGGAAAACCCGGGCCTCATCGAAAACGACGCCGATCTGGTCGTTGATCTGATTGGCCGTCTCCAGGCTTTCGCCCAGCGGCTTTTCCAGCACCACTCGCGCCTGTTCATCAGCCAGACCGACCGCCGCCAGGTGTTTTACCGTTGGCGCGAAAAGTCCGGGGGAAGTGGCCAGATAGAAGACCCGCACCCGGCCGCTGTTTTTCTTCAGCAGGCGGGTCAGTTTGGGGAATTCGACGCGCTGGCTGACATCCAGCGACAGATAATCCATACGCGCAGCGAAGCTGTCCCAGGTGCCCGTTTCGAAGTCGCCACGCGCGACGTGCTGGCTGACGTGCCGGCGGACCAGCTTGCGGTAGCTTTCCGCCGAATGCTGGGCGCGCGCCAGCGCAAAGATCCGCGTACCTTCGTGCAGATGGCCGTCGCGGTGCAGGTAATAGAGCGCGGGCAACAGCTTGCGCATTGCCAGGTCGCCGGTGCCACCAAACACCACCATGTCACAGCTGATACTGTCTTGCGCCGCCACGTCACCCTCCGGAAAACAGCGCCCCGACCATTTTTGTAGTATAACTACAAGACCGGTCAGCCAAGGGGGCAGCCTAGCTACACATTCGACGCCGCCTGAGCGACACCTGTTTACCGCCTGTTCTGACACCAACGTTCGGTGGCCGAACCCGACCATTCACCCGCAGCCTAACATGAAGCCACAGTGAACCTACTCCAGCATATTGCCGCCAACCGCGACCTGCTCAGAAAGTCCGAGCTCAAGGTGGCCGACTACGTGTTGGCGCAGGCGGCGCAGGTCATGCACTCGTCAATGGCCGATCTGTCGCAGCAGGTGGGTGTCAGCGAGCCGACCATAGTACGCTTCTGTCGCGCCATCGGCTGCAGCGGATTTCAGGATCTCAAGCTCAAGCTGGCGCAAAGCCTGGCGGCTGGCGCCAGCTTCGGGCAGTTCTCGATCAACGAGGACGACAGCGTCGATACCCTGTCACACAAGATATTCGATACCACCCTGGCGACCCTGATGGATGTGCGCGAGCGCCTGGATCCTGCCGCCATCGAGCAGGCAATCGACGCCCTGACCCACGCCCGCCGCGTGGAGTTCTACGGCTTCGGTGCGTCAGGCGCGGTGGCCAGCGACGCGCAGCACAAGTTCTTTCGCCTGCAGGTGTCCACTGCCGCCTATTCCGATCCGCACATGCAGGCCATGTCGGCCGTGACCCTGGGCCCGGAAGATGTTGCCGTGGCCATCTCACAGACCGGGCGCACCAAGGATCTGCTGCATTCGGCCGGGCTGGTGACCGAAACAGGCGCCACTCTGATCAGCCTCTGCCCCAGCCGCACGCCCCTGGCCGAGCTGGGTCGCATTCACATCCCCATTGATGTGCCGGAAGACACCGACATCTACACGCCGCTGTCCTCGCGCATTGCCCATCTGGTGGTGATCGATGTATTGGCAATGGGCATGGCCATGCGCCGTGGTCCCGAGCTGGTCAATCACCTCAAAAGTGTGAAGCGCAGCCTGCGTGGCCTGCGCCTGTCGAACAAGGCGCGCAGCGACAGCGCCGAGTAATACGCACCCGTCGCTTCTGGCATAATTGCAGCTCTCAGCCCGCAATCCGAGGACGCCCCCATGCCCGTCGCCATGGCCCGCCACATTCTGGTCAAGACCGAAGCCGAAGCTGCCGCGCTCAAGAAGCGCATTGCCGCCGGCGAGGCCTTTGATGTGCTGGCCAAGAAACACTCTACCTGCCCGTCGAAGAAGCGCGGCGGCGATCTGGGTGAGGTAAGACCGGGGCAAATGGTCAAGGCGATCGACCAGATCATCTTCAAAAAACCGCTGAAGGTGGTACACGGCCCGGTTAAAACACAGTTCGGCTACCACCTGGTGCAAGTGTTTTACCGCGACTGATTGCCGGGATAGCAGATCAGGTTGTGAAACACCGCAGGCACGCTGCCCGTATTGCGATAGCCGTGCGCGGCATCGGCGGCAAAGCGCACGGCGGCACCCTGCTCCAGCTCCTGCCAGCGACCATCGACCAACAGCTCCATTGCGCCCCGAATCACGGTGACGTGCTCGGTTACGCCGCCATCATGTGCCTCGGACAGGCGCTCGTAACCGGGCGGCAAGGTCAGCTCCAGCAGCTCGAAACCGTAGCGTGGATCAAAGGGAAACAGCGGCGCGACCAGCATGGCGTCGCTGGTCGGGCGTTGGCGCAACAGGTCGGCATTGCGCACTTCCAGCTCGGCCGGTGGCGCTGCAATGAAGGCAGAAAGAGAGACCTGGAAACCGCCGGCGATCTTCCACAGCGTTGCCAGGGTCGGGCTCGACTCGCCACGCTCGATCTGCCCCAGCATCGCCTTGCTCACACCACAGGCCTGGGCGGCGCGATCCAGGCTCCAGCCTCGTTCGCCGCGCAACTGCCTGAGCGCCTGGCCCAGATAATCACCCACTGATTGCATGCAAAAACCTGTAATTTGTTTTGTGCGTTATAACGCACGAGTGCTACATTGTCCATCTGTGCGCTATAGCGCACAACCACGTTTAGTGTCGGAGATGCGCGTGATTCGGGCCTGTTTCAACCCTTCGCATATTGCCGCCGGCTTTATTGCCGTGCTGGTCGGCTATACCAGTTCAGCGGTCATCATCTTTCAAGCCGCCGAAGCCGCAGGCGCCTCGCCGCAGGAGATCAGCTCCTGGTTATGGGCACTGGGCGTGGGTATGGCGCTTACCAGCATTGGCCTGTCCTTGCGTTATCGTTCGCCCATTCTGATTGCCTGGAGCACACCCGGCGGCGCACTCCTGGCTACCGGCCTGCCGGGCTTCAGCCTGAATGAGGCGATTGGCGTGTTTCTGTTCAACGCAGCGCTGATTACGCTTTGTGGTCTGCTCGGCTGGTTCGACCGCATCATGCGACTGATCCCCACGTCCCTGGCGGGCGCCATGCTGGCCGGCGTGCTGCTGCCCTTCGGTCTGAATCTCTTTGTCGCGCTGGAACAGCAGACGCTGATGGTGGCCGCGATGCTGGCCACCTATCTGGTGGGCCGCCAACTACTGCCGCGCTATGTGGTGCCACTGGCCCTGCTGGTGGGCGTGCTGATCGCTGCCCTGGGCAACCAGTTGCACATGGACGCACTGGATTGGTCCATGGCGCAGCCGATCTGGACCATGCCCGCCTTCTCGCTGACTGCGCTGATCGGCGTGGGTATTCCCATGTTCATCGTCACCATGGCCTCGCAGAACGTCCCCGGCATGGCGGTACTGCGCGCCAACGGTTATCAGGTGCCGGCATCACCGCTGATGACCACCACCGGCATCACCGGCCTGCTGTTGGCTCCCTTCGGCGGCTACACCTTCAACCTGGCTGCCATCAGCGCAGCCATCTGCGCCGGTAAGGACGCCGACCCGGACCCCGCGCAGCGCTATCGCGCCACCATCTGGGGCGGGTTCTTCTATCTGCTCACCGGGCTGTTCGGCGCCACCGTGGCCAGCCTCTTCGCCGCCTTTCCGCAGGCGCTGATCATGGCCATCGCCGGCCTGGCCCTGCTGGGCACCATCGGCAACAGTCTAGCCAGCGCGCTACAGGATGAACACCAGCGCGAGGCGGCCTTTATCACTTTTCTGATCACCGCCTCGGGGCTGTCGCTGTTCCATATCGGCAGCGCATTCTGGGGGTTGGTGCTGGGCATGCTGGTGTTGCAGCTACGTCGCCTGGCGCGTTAACTACCGCGCCGCCGGCGGGCGGCTGACCAGCTCGCCATGTACCTGCAGCGTCAGCGCTTCAATACGCTGACTCAACTGGTGAGTCAGCTCGGTCAATCGAGTGTTCTGCTCCAGCAACAGCAGCAGGGTTTGGGTGTGCTGCGCAGACTGCTGCGCCCTTTCCTCAGCCGCTTGCGCGAGGGCTTCGCGGTGTTGCGCATCGGCTTGCGCCAGCGCCTTGTCGCGATCGGCCTGGCGAGTTTGCGCCAAAAGAATCAGCGGCGCTGCATAGGCCGCCTGGAGGCTGAACGCTAAATTCAACAGAATGAAGGGATAAAGATCGAACTGCACCAGGCCGCTAACGTTGACTGCTATCCACAATCCCACGACCAACGTCTGTGTGACAAGAAATACCGGGGTGCCAAAAAAGCGCGCGAAGGCTTCGGCCTTCAAGGCAAACCAGCCATCGCCGAACACTGAACCCAGATGCAGGCTGGCGCGGTGAAATCGCAGATGGTGGCTGGTTGTATGCCGGATTTGCTCTTGCTCAGGTGTATCTGAGGACATTTAGACCACTTCCATGGATTAGGCGCTAACTGATATTGCAATGAAGATAATCTGCGCTGAGCCATTCCACACAGCTCAGCAACCCTGCTGTACCGACTCCTGATAAACACACTCGCAAATAGCAGCTCGTTACCCGGGAAATCAGCCCTGCCGCGGTTCAAATTGCTCAACGCTGCTGACCGGCAACTCTTGCAGGGCGTTGCCAGCATAACGGCGCAGTTTGCGCGTTTCCGCCTGCTGCTCCAGTTGCGCCATGAGTTTCCGATAACGCGAATTTCCGCTTTTACCCAGTAAACGACAAAACCAGGCCATGGCATCGACGGTATTGTGCCCCTCTTCTGCCTTGCCGTCCCAGAGTCTTTGCGCTACTAAGTCGAGCGCGTCCTGCCGGGCCTCTCCGACCTTGAATAGATTTTGTGCTAATTGACGCAGGGATTCGCTGTCTCCGGTGTAAAGGCCACTGCGTATATCTGCCAGCTCATTGGGTATTACCACCTGTGGCAGAATCCTGAAAACAAACCCGTCACGAATCTGCACCTCGCCCAACCCATCATAGTGGTAACTGGAATACCCTTTACGCCCCACCAACAATGGATTGGGGTCCTGTCGCGAATACCTATCCGGCTCGCCCATGCGCGCCTTCACAGCGTCGCTGCTCTCCCCGCTCTGAATCGAAGCAAACAGAGCGTCTCTGGCGGAGGACTGACTGTTATTGCCGCTCTCCCCATCAACGTCCATACCCACGCCCCTACGCTGAATATCGCTGACATAAGCCTGCTCTGAACCAACCACGCTGGAAGCGAGATTGCCTTGAGTATCCTCTACCCAGACAGCTGATCCTTCAGGTGTCAGCGCGCCCTTTACCAGGTAGTGCGTATCAGCCTTGGGGCTAAAATTAACACTGCCTTCGACCAGATACCTTTCACCGCTATACATCATCTCCTGGAGACCGACGGCAAAGCCTATGCGGCCGACCAAAGCCAGACGGGTATCTTCTGCGCGTAACTCTCTGGACTGACCGGTCATGACGAAGGCCGCGCCTGTACTGATCGACTTGAGGTAAGTTTCACTATAGGTATTTTTTACCCATTTCCCGTCGATACTCTCTACGTAAAAAAAGTGCGCTTGCCCCTGCCCCTCTCGCAAGTAGCTGTCGTCAATAACAGCCTTTGGGCCTTGTATCGGCGGCACCACCGGTGCCGCAACGCAACCTGCTAGCAAGCCAAACAACGTAAGGGAAACAAGGATTTTAAGCATCATGGACTCCCAACAGGGTTATTGTTATTCGTCTCGACATAACGGTTGAGCAGTGTGCGCTCGACAGCACGGGCATCAAGCTCTCCACGATAAATCCAGGCTGAACTTGGCGCTCCAAAGAGGGCGTCAAATCCTTGCAACCGATTGACTCGATACTCCTGCTCAATTCTGTGCTGACCAGCGCCATCAGAAACAAGCAAGCGTGCTTTTAGCAAATAGGGACACCCCGGCGTCGGGCTTGGAATCAAGCCTGACGTCATAGCGCAGAGATTGCCATCCCCAACCCGTTCCACGGAGGTATTGATGCTCACCGCAGGGTTTGCTCGCAGCGTATGTGCTGACGCACTCAATTGGTCATCAAGGGGAGGAGAGACTTGGTAGGCAATGCAGCCTGACAGTAAAACGCAGAGCGGCAACAATATCCTTATCATCAAAAACATCCTTATCAATCGGGGGCAACGCGCGATCAACTACCTGACAACTATCCGGAAAAACCGCAATCCGGGCAATATATTCCTGCTCAACGTGACGCCATTCATCTGCCCTTAAACCGCACAGAGAATAATCTGCTCAGGCTCCACCCAGAGAGTGACCGACTGCCCAACGCCCTGCAATACCTGATCGTCTGTCACTAAGGCGATCAGCAAAGGACCTTCTAGCAATTGCACGTGCAACTCAGCGCCCTGTTTGCCCTTTGCAAGGTGGATTATCTCGCCTTCCAACCGATTCAGCGTCGGCTGCGGGGGGGCCAGACGCACCCAGGGAGCCTTGATCAAAGCGAACACCTCCACGCCCGGGCGCAGATCCAGCCGCTCGGTGCTGGCGTGGGTTACCAGCGCCACCAATTGCTGGCCGCCATCAAGCTGCAGCGCAATACGATCATTCAGGCCCTGCGCTTCGACCTGCGTTACCCGGGCGTAGAGTTGATTGCGCGCGCTGGTGCGCAGGCGCAGGCGGTTCATCACTTGCAGGTAGGGCTCCAGGCTCTGGTCTTCTGCCAACCGCGAAATAAACGCCTGATGCTCCTGTTGATAGCGCTCGAAAGCCGCAACCAGTTGTTCGCCCGCAGCCGTCAGCCGCGTGCCACCACCGCCCTTGCCGCCTACCGAGCGCTGTACCAGCGGCGCGCCGGTGGCCTTGTTCATCGCATCCACTGCGTCCCAGGCGGTCTTGTAACTCATGCCGGCAGCCCTGGCGGCCTGACTGATGGAGCCGGTAAGTGCTATCTGCTGCAACAGTTCGATACGCGCCTGCCCGGCCAGGTTACGACCTTCATGGGCAAACCAGAGTTGTCCTTCGAGTTTCATCAACAGGTGTCCTTTGATTGTGCCATCGCCTGGGATGCCGTGAGTGAGCCGCTGCATTGCGCGTACTGAGCCTGCTGATCGCGGTAATTTTCCAGACGCCAGCGCCGTTATCACTCCCCTCGTGCCAGCGTCAGAGCGACAACCCGCTTGCGCTTCGTTATATAAACAATAATATAGCGGTTCCAGTCACTATTCGAGCCCATGGCTCGTGTGCCCGAAGGAACCACCATGCGTCAGATTATCGGCATTTTACTTCTGATACTGTTGCCGGCCACCAGCGCCTTGGCCGCAGAGGTACGGGTCGCCGTCGCAGCGAATTTCACCGCGCCCACGCAGGCTATTGCCAGCGCTTTCGCCGAGGATACCGGTCACCAGCTGATCGCCTCTTTTGGATCCACCGGTCAGCTCTATGCGCAGATAAAGCACGGCGCGCCCTTCGATGTTTTTCTCGCCGCCGATAACCGCACCCCGGCCCGGCTTGAAAGCGAGGGTCAGGTGGTAGCGGGTTCGCGCTTTACCTACGCCACAGGTGCATTGGCCTTGTGGTCCGCTCAGGCGACACTGGTGGATGACAGCGGCGCTGTGCTGCGCAGCGACAAATTCAAGCATCTGGCCATCGCCAACCCGAAAACCGCCCCTTATGGTTTTGCTGCCACCCAGGTAATGCAGGCCTTGGGGCTGCAGAAGCAGCTCGCACCCAGGCTGGTGGAAGGCCAGAGTATTGGCCAGGCCTATCAGTTTGTTGCCAGCGGCAATGCCGAGCTGGGCTTTGTCGCGCTGTCGCAGGTCTACCGCGACGGCAAGCTCGCGGAAGGCTCCGCCTGGCTGGTCCCAGCCGAGCTGCACGACCCCATCCGTCAGGACGCGGTAATCCTGCGCGAGGCTGCCGATAATCCCGCAGCCCAGGCCCTGGTGGACTATCTGCACGGTGAACGCGCCGCTGCGATCATCCGCTCTTTCGGTTACCAATTGGGCGACCAGCTCTAGCAGCCATGCCACTTACCAGCGCCGACTTCGCCGCCATCTGGCTGACCCTGCAACTGGCCAGCATCACCACCGCGCTGTTGCTGCTGCTGGGTACACCCCTGGCCTGGTGGCTGGCACACACGCGCAGCTGGCTGAAGGCGCCGATAGGCGCTCTGGTCGCCATGCCACTGGTGCTGCCGCCCACGGTGATCGGTTTCTATCTGCTGGTCGCCATGGGGCCGCAGGGCCCGGTAGGCGCGCTGACCCAGAGCCTGGGCCTGGGCACCCTGCCCTTTACCTTTGCCGGCCTGGTGGTGGGCTCGCTGTTCTATTCGCTGCCCTTTGTCGTGCAACCGATACAGAACGCCTTCAGCGCCATGGGGCCGCGGCCCCTGGAAGTGGCGGCCACCCTGCGCGCCGGGCCGCTCGACCGTTTCTTCCATGTCGCCCTGCCGCTGGCACGGCCAGGTCTGGTAACCGCCAGCGTGCTGGGTTTCGCGCACACCCTGGGTGAGTTCGGCGTGGTGCTGATGATCGGCGGCAATATTCCCGATCAGACACGCGTGGTGTCGGTACAGATATTCAATCACGTGGAGGCCATGGAGTACGCCCGGGCGCACTGGCTCGCCGCCGGCATGCTGGTATTTTCCTTTGCCATTCTGCTTGCCCTGCAGGCGCGCGGGCTGGCCGCCAACCGCGCCATCAACTGAGCCCGACCTATGCTAGAAGCCCGCTTCCATCTGCCGCTCGACAACTTCACGCTGAATGTCGACCTGCAACTACCGGCGCAGGGCGTTACCGCGCTGTTTGGCCCCTCCGGTTCAGGCAAGACCAGTCTGCTGCGCTGCATTGCCGGGCTGGAGCAGGCGCCGCAAGGCAGGCTGCTGTTCAACGGTGAATCTTGGCAGGATAGCCAGAACAGCCGTTTTGTGCCCACCCATCAGCGGGCCCTGGGCTACGTGTTTCAGGAAGCCAGCCTCTTTGCTCATCTGTCGGTGAAGGACAACCTGCTGTTTGGCTACCGCCGTATCGACGCAGCGCAACGGCGTATCAGCCTGGATCAGGCAGTCAAGCTGCTGGGTATTGCGCCGCTGCTGCCGCGCCTGCCCGCTCACCTGTCCGGTGGTGAGCGCCAGCGGGTGGGTATTGCCCGAGCCTTGCTGACCAGCCCGCAGCTGCTACTGATGGACGAGCCCCTGAGCGCATTGGATTCACCGCGCAAGGCAGAGGTGCTGCCCTACCTGGAGCGCCTGCATGGCGAGCTGCAGATCCCGATTCTGTACGTTAGCCACGCGCTGGATGAAGTTGCCCGGCTGGCCGATCACATGGTGCTGCTGGAGCATGGCCGGGCGCTGGCCAGCGATCGACTCAACGCGCTGCTACCACGTCTTGATCTACCACTGGCGCAGGGCGATGACGCTGGCGTGGTGATACAGGGTCTGGTGGTCGGCTACGACAGTCACTACCAACTGCTCAGTTTGCAATTGCCCGGCAGCGAACACTGCATCCGTGTGGCCCATCGGCCACTTGCCATTGGCCAGCCGTTGCGCGTGCGGGTGCAGGCTCGCGATGTCAGCCTCAGCCTGCAGCAGCCGCAGCACAGCAGCATACTCAACCTGTTGCCTGCGCGCGTGGTGATGCTGACGCCCGCCGATAACCCGGCGCACCTGCTGGTACGCCTGGACCTGCAAGGCTCGCCGCTGCTGGCGCGGATCACCCGCTATTCCGGCGAGCAGCTGGGATTGCAAGAGGGACAGTTGTTATGGGCGCAGATCAAGTCGGTGGCGGTGCTGGAGTGATGGCTTGCGGCGCTGGAGGCTGGCTGACCAGCAGCCATTGCTGCAACAACGCCCCATCAATCAGCAGGAGGTTGCGCTCGGCCGCAAAGCGCCTGGCCTTGTCGCTGAATGCGCCGATGCTGACCATAGCCGCACCCACCGCGCCGGTAGCCACCAGTTGCGTGAAGCATTCACGCAGCGGCGCAACCCCGATACGACCTGCGCGCCAGTACCGGCAGCACAGCAGGTAACGCTCATCGCCACGGTACAGCAGCAGATCTGCTGCGCCCTCGGCCGCGGCGCCGTGAGCGCTCAGCAGGGCGTAGCCCTTGGGCCGGTAGGTTTCTTCCAGCAGTTGTTGAAACTCGGGCCACGCCATGCGCTGCAAGAGCGCGGCCGGATCTTGCGCCAAGGCCTGGCGCCGGCGCCAGGCCAGCTGCTGATGCCGGCTCAACAGGCCGCTACAGATCAGCGCCAGCGGCAGCAGATACTGCGCCACCTGGGCCAGTTGACGCAGAGCGAGCTGGGTAAATAACGAATCGGGCAAGCCGCCATAGAGGGCGGCCTCTGCAGCCGGCAGCGGGCTGCTGGCGTAATGCCGCAGCAGCCACCAGCTCGGCACAGCGAAAAGCAGATGGCTCCACCAGGGCAGCCGCCCGATGAGCATGAACACATCGGCATAAGAAGTGGTGCGTTGACTGCGGGCCATCCCTGACTCCTCGACAGTAGCGTCCTGCCATTTGTTTCAAACATAGCCCGGCTTCAGGGATTGGTAAAGCGTCAGGGCAGCCGCTTCAGGCGCTTGGTGTGTGCTGCGCAAGAATGGCTGTCAACAATCCCGGGAAGCGCTGATCCAGCTCGGCGCGACGCAGCGAATTCATGTGGGTGGTGCCCACGCCCTTGGTGCAGACCAGCCCGGCATCACGCAATACCCGGAAGTGATGCGACATGCTCGACTTGGGTCGGCCGCCGTCCAGCTCGCCGCAGCTGGCCTCGTCCACTTCGGACAGGCGCTGCACCACTTCCAGACGCACGGGGTCGCTCAGCGCATAGAGCACGCGCTCAAGGCTGAAGTCACTTACCGGAGGATGTTTGAAGGGTCGCATGGGCCGAATCATACACAAGGCTTTACTTATGATCCATAGTTCCAATATTATCGAACAACTAAACAAGCCCAACCGGGTTTTCTTTCTCTACCGGAGTCTTCATGTCCGCACTATTCCAACCCTTCACTTTGAAAGACGTCACCCTGCGCAACCGTATTGCGGTGCCGCCCATGTGCCAGTACTCCGCAACCGAGGGACTGATCAACGAATGGCATGTAGCCAACTATACGGGCATGGCACGCGGCGGCGCGGGTCTGGTGATAGTGGAGGCCACGGCGGTGTCGCCAGAAGGCCGCATTACGCCCGCCTGTGCCGGTATCTGGAATGATCGCCTGGCAGAGGCTTTCGTGCCTGTGGTTCAGGGCATCAAGGCCAACGGCGCGGTGCCGGGCATCCAGATTGCCCACGCCGGGCGCAAGGCCAGCGCCAACCGGCCCTGGGAAGGCGACGATCATATCGCCAATGACGATGTCCGTGGCTGGCAGACAATTGCGCCCAGCGCGCTGGCCTTCGGCGCGCATCTGCCCAAGGTGCCCACGGCGATGACGCTGGACGACATTGCCCGGGTGCGTAACGATTTTGTCGCCGCGGCCAAGCGCGCCCTGGCAGTCGGCTTCGAATGGCTGGAGCTGCACTTCGCCCACGGCTACCTGGCGCAGAGCTTCTTCTCGGCCCACGCCAACCAGCGCACCGATGCCTACGGTGGCAATGCCGAGAACCGCGGCCGTTTTCTGCTGGAAACCCTGCGCGCGGTGCGCGAGGTGTGGCCCGAGCGTCTGCCGCTGACCATTCGTTTCGGTGTGATCGAGTTTGATGGTCGCGACGAGCAGACGCTGGCCGAGGCCATCGGCCTGACACGGCAGTTCAAGACGCACGGCATGGACATGATGAGCGTCAGCATCGGCTTCAACATCCCGACGGCAAAGATCCCCTGGGCACCGGCCTTCATGGGTCCGATTGCGCAACGGGTGCGTGACGAGGCAGCAGTGCCGGTATCCTCGGCATGGGGCTTTGGCGAGCCGCAGATCGCGGAAAAGGCGGTGCAAGACGGACAGCTGGATCTGGTGATGGTGGGCAAGGCGCACCTGGCCAATCCGCATTGGGCCTACCATGCTGCCCGCGAGCTGCAGGTCGAAAAACCATCCTGGGCCACACTGCCAGCGCCTTACGCCCATTGGCTCGAGCGCTACTGAGCATGACTGGCCGCAGGTGCTAGCGCTTGCGGTCCAGCTCCAGCTGCTTGATGGCGTCGATCAGCCCCTCGTAGGAAACCGGCTTGCCAACGTGTTGATCAAAGCCCGCAGCCAAGGCTTTACGCACGTCGTCCTGGCTACCGTAGCCGGTCATGGCCAGCGCTGGCACCGAGGTCAGCGCCGGTATCTTGCGCAAGGCCTTGATCAGCTCATGACCGCTCATGTGGGGCATGCCAATGTCGGAGATGATCAACTCCACCGGTAGCGAGCTGGCTTGTTCCAGTGCTTGCGCCGGTTCACTGAACGCGTGAACGGTGGCGCCTTCGGCCTGCAATAGCATGTTCATTACCTCCAGCACCTCCACCGAGTCGTCTACCAGCAATACCTGCACACCGCGCAGACGCTCGCCGTCATTGGGTTGTGGCTGGTCGTCGGGCAGCGGACGCTCCTGATACAGGGGCAGCCAGACGGTAAAGGTACTGCCCTTGTCCAGACCGGCTGAATTTACCGCCACCGAGCCGCCCTGTGCTTCGGCCAACTGGCGCACCAGCGAAAGCCCTATACCCAGGCCTTCGCGATGCAGGCGCACGTGCTGGGTATCGGCCTGACCGAACAGATCAAACACCTTGTCGAGAAAATCAGCCGCTATGCCCAGGCCGTTGTCGGCCACCACAACACGCGCCTGCTGGTCTTCCAGGCTGGCGCGCAGCTCGATCTGTCCGTCCTCGGCCGTGAACTTCAATGCGTTGTGCAGCAGGTTCCAGATGATCTGCTCTACCCGTACCGGGTCGGCATGCACCAGCAGCACACCGTCGGCCGGCTTGTCGATCTGCAGGCTGATGGTGCGCGTCTCGCCATCCTTGCTCACCACGCGGTGGATGTCCTGCAACAGCCGCCCCAGGTCCACGGCGCTGCGCTGCAATTTGAGCTTGCCGGTACGCACCCGGGAGACATCCAGCAGATCGTCAATGATGCGCGCCTGCCCACTGACCGCTTCCTGAATGGTACGTACCGCCTTGGCCGCTACCGGCACCGCGCGCGTGGCCGGCAGCCGGCTCATCAGCTCGGCATTCAGTTGAATCAGATTCAGCGGATGTTTCAGCTCGTGCGACATGACGGCGAAAAACTCGTCCTTCAGCTGGCTGGCACTGCGCGTCTCATCCAGCTGCATCTGCTGGGCATCGAGAATGCGCTGGCGTTCGGTAAGGTCACGAGCAATTTTCACATAGCCCTTGAAACTGTCGCTGTCGAGTACATTGACCACACCGCTGCAATAGAAGCGCGAGCCATCCTTGCGCAGGTGCCAGCGCTCGTCATCCGCGCGGCCGTTTTCACGCGCGCGGCGCAGTTCATCTTCGGGCACACCGTTGGCGCGATCTTCCGGGACGAATATGAGATCACAGTTCTGGCCGATGACCTCATTGCGGTCGTAGCCGAAGATCAATTCTGCGCCACGGTTCCAGCTGGTGATCAGGCCCTCGGGGTCGAGCACGATAATCGCATGGTCCTCGGTGCTTTCCGCCACGACTCGCATGCGCTCCTCACCCAGACGTAGCTCCGCCTCAGCGGCGCGGCGGGCCGTCACGTCAATGAAGGTAAGGACCGCGCCTTCAATATAGTCTTCGCTGGTGCGATAAGGCAGCAGCCGCGCCAGATAGTAGCGATCGTCGCTACTGCGCACTTCACGCTCTACCGTCGTCAGTGACTCGAATACGTGGTCGGCGTCATCGGCCATCTCGGCGTAATCCAGGCGGTGGGTGATATCCATCAGCGAGCGCCCGGAGTCCACCGGCAACATGCTGAAAATATCCGTGGCACGCGGGGTAAACCATTTGATGCGCAGGCTGCGGTCGACGAATACGGTGGCGATGTCGGTCGAAGTGATCAGATTCTGCAGGTCGTCGTTGATCTTGTCGGTTTCCTCGACCTTGATCTTGAGCTCGTGGTTGACCGTGATCAGCTCTTCGTTGATCGACTGCAGCTCTTCCTTGCTGGTCTCCAGCTCTTCGGTGGCCGAGCGCAGTTCTTCGTTGATCGCCTGCAACTCTTCGTTTGATGCCTTTAGTTCCTCGGTGGAGACCCGCGATTGCTCCAGCGTGTCCTGCAGTTGCAGTTTGGTGCGCTGCAGTTCTTCTTCAAGCTGCGAGAGCACGCTGTCCTTGGCGCCCTCGTGCGACTCCTCGGTTTCGTCACCCATGGTGTCTTCAACTTCGTCGAACAACACCAGCACGAACTCGCTGTTGGTCTCCTCCTCCTTGAACGGCCGCGCGATCATGTTGATGTAATAGCGCTTGCCCTCGCGTTTGACCTTGACCCGGCGCGCCTCCACGCTCTTGTTCGACTGAATGGCCTGAAACAGCGCGGTGCGCAGTTCCAGGCGCAGCTCGGGCCGTACCAGGGTGAGCAGATTGTGCGAAGGCTCACCACCGACATACCGCAGGAAATGCCCGGCGCGGTCCGACATGTGCACTATGTCCGACTCCGGATTGACGATCACGCTTGGCGGCGCATACTGCTCCAGTACCCGTTGATGCACCTCGGCCAGCGACTGACGGCGTGGCTCGCTGAAGCGTTGCTGCGCCGGAGCACTCTGTTTCTGACCCACCACCGTCGACATGGTAGACATGGGCCGGTGCGCTACCAGGCCAGCCTTGGCGCGGAAAACACGGTTCTTTTTGTCTACCGGGGCGAACAGATCCTGACACAGGTCCGCCGACTCGGAGTTGCCCAGAAACAGGTAGCCTCCCGGGCGCAGAGCAAAATGGAACATCTGCAGGATCTGGCGCTGCACGTCCCGGTTCAGGTAGATCAGCAGGTTACGGCAGACGATCAACTGCAACCGTGAAAAGGGCGGATCACGCAGCAAACTGTGCTGGGCAAAAAGTACCCGTTCACGTATCTCCTTCTTTACCTGATAACTTTGCTGCTGCTTGACGAAGTATTCGCGCAGACGGCTCGGCGGCACATCGGTGAGGATTGACTCCGGGTAGATCCCATGCCGACCAGTGGCAATTGCACGCTCATCGATATCGGTAGCAAATACCTGCAGCTTGGGCGGATGGTCTGCCAGGCGCGCCTGATCCACGAGCAGCATGGCCAGTGAATAGGCTTCCTCGCCAGACGAGCAGCCGGCAGACCAGACTCGAATCTCCCCTTCGTCGTCCCGCAGACCGTCCGGCTCACCAAACAGGTTGGGGATAACATCGCGCTCCAGGGCTTCGAAGGCCTCCCGGTCGCGGAAGAAATTGGTCACACCGATCAGCATGTCGCCCAGCAGCGCCTTGGCCTCTTCACGGTGCTCCTGCAAATAACTCAGGTAGGTGTTCAGATCCGGCTGCGCCGTGACCTGCATGCGCCGCTCAATGCGGCGCAGCACCTTGGCGCGCTTGTAATGCCGGAAGTTGTGACCGGTGCGGTTGAACAGCAGATGGAGGATCTCGCGCAATGCATTCTCAGCGTCCTGCACTTGCCCTTCGGGCGTAGAGGCCGAAGCCAGATCTGTCTCCTCGGCGTGGGGCAGGTGAATGCTGCGGGCGTTCTGCCACAGCTCGATCAAGCGTTGCGGCATTTCCACTACCGGCAGCACCAGATCCACGTTGCCGGTGGCGATGGCGCTGCGCGGCATGTCATCGTACTCGGCATCATCCGGTGCCTGCGCCAGGGTTACGCCGCCCTGCTCCTTGATGCGCGACAGCCCCACCGCACCGTCACTGCCCGTGCCGGACAGCACCACACAGAAGGCGCGCTCCTTGTGCACATCGGCCAGATCGCGAAAGAACAGATCTATCGCCACATGACCGCCGCGGCTAGGCTCCGGCTCGCGCACCCGCAGATGCCCGTCGTTCATCAACAGTTGCTGAGCCGGCGAAATCACATACACCCGATTCTTCTCGATCGGCACGGCCTTGGTCACCTGCTGCACCGGCATCGAGGTATGACCCTGCATGATCTTGGCTGCGTTGCTTTCGTGACGCGGCGAGAGGTGCATGACCACCACAAAGGCCATATTGCTCTTGGCTGGCAAATGTTCCAGAAACCGTATGATTGCCTGCAGACCGCCAGCCGAGGCGCCGATGCCCACCACCGGAAAGTCCAGCCCGCTGGGTTGCAGCTGGGGCTGATTTTGCGGTACCGACTGGGCGCCGCGCGAGCGGGTGCGTGGAGGTTGCTTGGCCATGGCGTTCTCGTATTGCTATAAAAAAGGGTGCCGCATTGTCAGAAGAGTATCGTGCGCCTGCTTGCGTTCCCTGAAAGTTCGCCAGCATCCTGCATGCCCGTCTAGCTCATTGCGAGCTAGCCAATGTACAGATATTGTCCGACAGTTCCAATTTCCTATCCCACTGGCGGGCAGGTTGAAACATCCAGG
Organism: Halopseudomonas sp.; assembly: GCF_036961105.1. Taxonomy (GTDB): domain Bacteria; phylum Pseudomonadota; class Gammaproteobacteria; order Pseudomonadales; family Pseudomonadaceae; genus Halopseudomonas. Next base: position 79,587 of record NZ_JBALWW010000010.1, read on the forward strand.
CCTATACTGGGTTAACGCATCGGAGCAAGTCTTCACTTGGCAGCCTTGGGACAGGTAGGCGTCAAGCCGGGCTTCAACCTCTTTACCTTCACCGTTTCCCGGATTTTTAATGAATGTATCCCATCGCAGCGCTTCGGCGTCTTCGCTCCAATCTGATGCCGCACGGCGCGCACGTTTGCAGTTGCTAAAGCGGCTGCAACACAGTGATCAACTGCTCGATACCCTGATAACATCCAGCGATTACCTAAGCGAACTGCTTCCATGCGATGCCGTAGCCGCCACGCTGGACGGCGAGGCGCGCGGCTCCGACCCCGCCCTTGCGCCGCTCGCCCGTCATCTTGCCGATACCCTGGCTGCGCAGGATGGCAATGCGCCTTGTCTGATTCAACGGCTGGAACGCCCGGTGAAAGACTTGAGCGAGGTTCTGGCGATACGTTTTGATGCGCACCATGACGGCTGGTTGTTCTGGTTTCGCAAACCAGATGCCAGCCGCAGCCTGGCGTGGAGAACGGAAGACCTGACCCAGGCTGAGCGCCTCCGCACCGACCTGCTGGAACTGCGCCTGACGCAGATGCAGCAGACCGTGGCAGCTCAGCGGCGCTGGATATCGGCGCTGGGTCACAGCCTGTACAACCCGCTGCAATCGATCGGCATGTCGGTGGGTCTGTTGCACGTGAGCGGTGATCGCAACCTCGACTTGCAACAGCACATTCGCGACGCCAGCCAACGTATGCAAGCACTGATTCGTCGCACCCTGGAAGTCAATCGGTTGCATGAGGGCGAGAGGATCAACCTCAGCCTGGCAGATTGCGATCTCTCGGCTCTCATCCACGAGCGCCTGATTGCCTGTCAGCCGAATAACGATACCGCGCAGTCGCACCTTGATATTCCAACCGGCATGACCGCGACCCTGGACACATCTCGCTGCAGCGAGCTATTGGATATTCTGCTGAACAACGCCTTCGGCCATCGCCGCCGGGGCACACCAGTGAGCATCAGCCTGAGCGAGGCGGACAGGATGCTTTGTCTGCAGGTTGCCAATCAGACCAGCGAACAGAATCTGCCCCTGAATACTCTGTTCAACCCGCACAGCCATGCGGAAGGCCCCCTCCACCGTAGTGGATTGGGCATTAGCCTTTATCTGGCGAGGGAAATAGCACGCGCGCACGGCGGGAGCCTGCAGGCCGAGCAGAACGAGGAAACGCTCTGCTTTGTCTGCTGCCTGCCGCGCGCGATCAACTGAGGTTCAGCCGCTGATGCGGCTCAGCGGCCGTGCTGGACGAGCGGGCGTCAGCCGCGATCAGAAATCCAGCGTGGTCGATACCACCAACGTGCGCGGCGCACCCACCGTCAGGTAGCCGGCACCCGGATAACCGCCAGCCGAGGCCCAGTAATCGCGATTGGCCACGTTCTCGACCCGAGCCCGCACTGTCAGCTCCTGAGCGTCGTTGATCAGCATGCTGTAACGCGCTCCCAGATCAAAGCGCATCCAGGACGGGATTTCGCGGCTGTTGTCGGCATCGATGTACTGCTCGCTGGTGTAGATCATGCGACCGTCAAGGGCCAGACCGTCCACGCCGGGCACCAGATAATCCAATCCCAGGTTGGCCTGCAGCTCGGGAGCGCCTATGCCTTCGTTGCCTTCCAGTTCGGTGTCGAGCAGGCTGAAGCCGCCCAGCACCGTCAGGTCGTTGGTGGCCTGACCGAAGGCGTTGAATTCCAGCCCACGGTTGGTCTGCTTGCCGATCACGCCGTAAATATTGGTCGCGACATCCAGCCCGGCTTCAGACTTGCGGCTGCGGAACACACCCAGGCTGCCGCCCACCCGTCCACCGTCGTACTTCAGCCCCAGCTCGGCCTGGCGGGTGATGTAGGGGTCAAGCGCTTCACCGGCGTTGGCGATGGGCGTAGAACCGGAAAACTCGCTGACTACGTCGCCCTTGACCAACCCTTCGATGTAGTTGGCATAGGCCGAAAGCTCCGGATTGATGCGATAGACCACGCCGGCGATGGGGGTCACGGCGCTTTCCTCATAGGAGCTCTGCTCTGCACCCGTGACGTAGTCATAATCTTTCTGCGCTATGGTTTGGTGTCTGGCACCGAGCGTCACCAGCAAACGGGAATCCATAAAAGAAAGGGTGTCGGCCAAGGCCAGGCTATGCGTGCGGATGCGAAGCGTGGTTTCCGGGTCGGAAAAGGATCCCACTGTTGGGACGTCTGCAGGTTTGGGAGCCTGGTTGAAATCGTAAATATTGCCGGTGATAGAGCCGGTGAACATATACGCAGCACGCGATTTCATTTCATATGCTGACGCAGACGCACTAACAGAATGGCCTATGGCCCAGGTATCGAAGCCGAATCGCAATCCGGTCTCGCCTGTGACTACGCTGTCTTCACGGGCGGTATCGAATCGGTAGGCAGAGAAATCACCAGCGGTGTTATTTACAGTCGGATTTGCAAAGGAATTCATTTCTTCGCTTTCACGAACACCGGCGGCAACCCAACCCATCAGAGCGTCATTGAAGTCATATTCGGCGCGCAGCGTGCCAAAAGTGTCTTCCGCATCGGAATAAGTCCAGCTTTGCGCCACACTCTCGTCCGCGTCGGGTGCTGACACGACGGGCACACCGGCCGCAATAGTGATGTTCGGCTGCCCGGCGTCTATCTCATGCTTCTGATAACCCAGGTCAGCAGAAACACGCAGCTTGTCTCCGCGATAATCTGCCCCCAGCGCCAGCAAGCTCAGCTCGCTGGACTCGCCATCCACGGCGGTGTCGCCGTCACGGCGCGCCATATTCAAGCGCAAACCGATGCGATCATCGGCGAAACGGCGGGCAAAATCGCCGGCGGCGTAAGCCTGGCCACCAGAGCGCACACCGGCGGTCACTTCATTCAGCGCCTCGTTGGGGGCGCGCTTGGGCACTATGTTGATGGCGCCACCCAAACCGCTACCGCCAGGGGCAGCGCCATTGAGAAAGGCGTTGGCGCCGCGCAATACTTCTACCCGTTCGACAAACTCGGTGCCCATGTACTGACGGGGCAGCAAACCGTACAACCCGTTGTAGGCGATATCGTCCGAAAAAATCGGCAGACCGCGCACCATATACACCTGCTGGAAGTTGCCAAAACCCCTTGCCACGCGAACCGCCGGATCGTTCAACAGCACATCGCCAATGCTGGCGGCCTGCTGGTCCTGGATCAGCGTCTGGGTATAGCTGGTGGTGGTGAAAGGGGTTTCCATGTAGTCCTGATTGCCCAGCACGCCCACGCGCGACCCCGCCGCCACCTGGCCACCGGCATAGGCTGGCGGCAGGCCGTCCGCCGAAGCGTCAGCGCTGGCGCTCACGGTCATGGCAGACAGCTCGACGGCATCGGCGTTCGGCTCGGTAGTGTCCGGTTCCTGCGCATGCGCCACGGCAGCAACGAAGAGGGAAGACAAGGCGAGTGACAGCGCCGTGCTCTTGAACACCGTGCACTTTACAGCAGGGGAAGGATTCATAAGGTGGCTCTCTGAAAGACGCGCAGGTTCAACCGTAGCCAAACCGCAGCAGCAGGGTCGTCGGGAATAGAAACGATTCGCATTATACAGAGAGGGCCGGCAAAGGCCAGCCGCGACATGACCAAAGGTGCGCGCGGCCTGCAGGCAATCCCGAACGCCGCGCGCTTTCGCCACTGGCAGCTCCCTACCAGAGCGCTGCCAGTGCCAGCAGCGCCAGTGCCAATAGCGGCAACCACAGCACCAGACGCGGCGCGTAGGGCAACAGAAACAGTAGCCCGGCACCACTCAGCGAAATCAACCCCAGCCAGGCCACCCAGGCCATGGCGACCGGCCAGAGTTGCATCGTCAGGTAACAGGCCAGCACCAGCAGCACACAACCGAGTGGGCGACAGACGCGGCGCCAACCGACCGGCAAGCCGCTCGCCAACTGTTTCCAATGACGCTCCATGGCCAGACACAGCGCCAGCATGCCGCTATAGGTGACGGTCAGAGCAAACGCAAACAGACTGAGACTCATGATGCCACTCCGGTGGTCGCTGGCCGAACTCTGGCCGGTTTTTCGGCAACCGCAGGACGGTTGGCCACGCGAAAACTCGCCCATAGCAACAGCAGCCCCATGACCGCGGCGCTGACGTCTACCCCCAGACGCAGGCTGTCCAGCGACTCGCTCGCTCGCAGCAGATCAAGCAGCGGCAGGGCCAGCAGCAGTACCCCGGCCAGCCCCAACTGATCAGTCCAGGCGCGCAAGGGGGCGCGTAAACGGGCGTGCAGCAGCGCCAACAGCCAACTGCCAAAAAAGACCCGCAGCTCCCAGGTCTCGCGCGCATCCAGCGCGGCTGGCAACAGGCGATTGCCCCACAACAAGCTGGTGCAGGCCAGCATCAAGCCGCTAACCACCGCCACGTTCAGCCACTCGGCCTGACGCAGCCAGCGGGTCCGGCTCTTCGCCTGGCGCCGCCGTTTGACGGTGTAGAGCACCAGCCCACTGGCGATCATCGCGCAGCTGATCAGGCCGCAGATAAAGTAGATCCAGCGCATGGCGTAGCCACCGAACTGGGCAAAATGCAGGCCCGCCATTACCTTCTGCGTGAGCAGCGTGGCACGCGTTGGCGTGGGCACCGCCAGCGACTCGCCGGTCACTGCATTGAAGCTCAGCGACTCACCCTTGGTCAGCTCCAGGCGGCTGCCGAGCACGGGCCGCACCTCAACCTGCGCGTTCGCCCGGTCCGGGTTGCTGACCGAGAGCGAGCCCAGCATGCCGACACCGTAATAGGCCTCGCCGCGTGCGATGAAGGTGTCCAGCGGCAACATGGTCGCGGGCGCCGCGACACGCGCAGCGCGGCCGCCCTCGCCCGGCCGGCCGCCGCGCTCTTGCTGCTGCTCGGCGCCGGGCCGCAGCTCACGGAACATCGCCTGGCGGTCACCGCCGTAGAGTGCGTCGGTCGCCGCCGGCATGTAGATCAGGAAGAAGATCGCCAGGCCGGTATAGGTAATCATCAGGTGAAACGGCAGCAAGAGCACGGCGCTGGCATTGTGCCCATCCAACCAACTGCGCTGGCCCTTGGCCGGACGGAAGGTGAAGAAGTCCTTGAAGATCTTCTTGTGGATGATGATGCCGCTGATGCTGGTCACCAGCATGGCCATGGCGGCAAAGCCGACCACCCAGATACCGATACTGCGCGGCATGTGCAGTGTGTAGTGAAAGCGAAAGAAGAAATTGCCGCCCAGGGTTTCGCGGGGCTGCACCACCTCGCCACTGCCAGGATCAATGATCGTCCGCTGACCGCGCCTTTGCTCGCCAGCCGACACGCTGAGATCGGGGCCGCGCTCGGTCGGCAAGCCGATATTCCAGGCGCTGGCGTCCGGATGGCGCGTGCGCAACCAGTCTTCCGCCACCTGTACTGCACTGGTCTGATCCAGACCGCTATCGCGCAATTCAGGCTGCATCCACCAGTTCAACTCCTCGTCGAATACTGCCAGGGTGCCGGTCAGAAAGATGGCGAACAGCAGCCAGCCGAGGATCAGCCCGGCCCAGGTGTGCAAGCCGGACATGGATTGGGTCAAGGATGCTTGTCTGGCCATCAGCTCTGCCCTCCAAACAGCTGCGGCCAGAAGCCGATCAGCGCCAGCGGCAGGATCGCCAGCAGGCTCAGCAGACCGCGCCGGAGCGGCACCGCATAGACCCAGAGCACGTAGCAGGTGTAAACCAGAAAGGACGCGAGGGTGGCGCTGATCGCCGCGTCAATCCGCTCACCCGGCAACAGGCGGGCCAGAGCGGCGGTGAAGCTGTAGGTCAAGGCGTAACCGCCAAGCACCGCCAGCAGAATACGCGTCAGGGTGGTCGGCCAGACCGGTAGCCCTGCGCTGGAAGACTTGGACATGGCATCTTCTCGTTAACGAATCACTGAACGAACGCAGCGCCCGACAGGAATCTTCCTGCGGGCGCCGCTGTGCTATCTGCGCCTGAACACGGCAGGCGCTGAGGTTGGGGGGCTAGAAGTCGAGGCTCAAGCCAACCGTCACCCGGCGACCATCGAGCACTACACCGTAGTCCTCATCGGTCACTTCCTTGTTTGCGACGTTATACAGGCCGGCCTTGAGGTCCAGATTCTTGGTCAACTGGTATACACCACCCACATCCACAAAGCCGTAACCGGGCGTCCCTTCACTCAGGGATGTGCGGCTCAGATAATCGGAGGTTTCGCTGCGGTAGTTGCCTTGCAACCAGGCGTTCAGGCGCGGCGTTACGCTCCAGTCAAACAGCGCGTTCACCATGTGCTTGGGTTGCTTGTTCAGCGGCTCGCCCTTGAAATCACCGGTTTTCTGCTCGGACTCGGTGTAGGTGTAGCTGGTCATGAAATCGAGCTCGGGCAGGATCATGTAGTCCAGGGTAACTTCCACGCCCTGCATGATGGCTTCATCGACGTTCATGTTGGTGCTCAGGAACAGATACTCGTTGCCACCATAGGCGCAGCTCCAGGTTGCCGGATCGTTACGGTCACCACCTGGGCTCTCACACAGGCGTTCTTCGGCAATCTTGTCCTTGTAGATGGTGTGGAAGAGCATCAGGCTGGTATTCAAGCCCATTTCCACATTGTCGTAGACATAACCGACTTCATAGCTGGTGCTGGTTTCCGGTTCGAGATCGGAATTACCGATGATCAGCGCGCGTGAATGGGGCGCCGGGGAGCCGCCACCACCTGTGCCACGGCCAAAACCTTCGGTCGCCTGGGACAGGCTAGGTTGCTGGTAGCCGGTTGAAACACCACCTTTGATTACCAGGTTGGGCGTGAAGTGGTAAACCCCGTAAAGGCGCGGTGACAGGTGGCCGCCGAAGAGCTCGTCATCGTTGTAGCGCAGGCCGGTGGTCACCGACAAACGGTCGGTCATGGCCCAGTCGACTTCGGTATAGAGCGCGGCGATCCAGCGGTCCACGGTATCCACGGCGCCGGCCACATTGGCGTCCAGCAGACCGTTGGTTTCGTCGGCAAACTCTTCCTGCTTGTATTGTCCGCCAAAGGTCACCACGTGATCGCCCCAGAAGTAGCTGGCTTGCGAGTTCACCAGGCTGATCTTCTCGCGCTTGGTGTCGGCCTGGATCTTGTCGGACACATCGTGCTGCAGGTAACTGGAGACGATGAGATCGTCGTACTGGCCGTCATGGCTGAGTACGTAGATATCCTTTTCGTAGCGGTAGGTTGATTCGGTGCCATCCGCCGCGATGCTCTCGCCTGGCGTGTGGGTGTATTCCAACTCGGAGTGGTCGTAGCCCAGACCAAAGCGGTTGCGCTCGTCGGGCGTCAGGTAGAACTTGGCTCCGCCCTGCTTGCGGGTGCTCTCCGGCGTGCTCTCGGCGCTATCGCCGCCGCCTGCGAAATCGCTCTCCTCGGTAGCCAGGTACTGACCATTGAGCTCGAGGCCCAACAGATCCGGAATCAGCGGGCCGCCAATGAAGAAGTTGCCCAGGTAGCCATCGCTGCTGACATCATTCATGGCGTGGGTATATTCGGTGGAGAGGGTACCAGCCCATTCGTTGGTGGACCGGCGGGTGATGATATTGATCACCCCGCCCATCGCCTCGGAGCCATAGAGTGACGACATCGGCCCGCGGATGACCTCGATGCGTTCGACCATCGACAGCGGCGGCAGACCAATCTGCTTGCCGCCGTCCGCGCCATTGGTGTTGACGGCGCGGCCCGCCGAGATCGGACGGCCGTCGACCAGAAACAGAGTGTAGGAAGAAGACATGCCGCGGATGCTGATGTCTTGTGCGTTACCGCCACCGGTAACGTAAACCCCGGGAATGTTCTTCACGGCATCGGTGATGTCGGTGTAAGACTGCTTTTCCAGCTCTTCGCGAGTAACCACCGAAATGCTGGCGGGCGCGTCGGCGATGTTCTGTTCATAGCCGGCCGCACTGACCACGGTTATCGGCGCCAATTCGACTGCCGACTCGTCACTTTCCTGACCCTGGGCCATGCCTGCGACTGTTGCCAGACCTACACTGACCGCACAAGCCAGACTGCTGCGCTTGAAGCTTCCCATACTCTCTTACTCCCCGTTTTGGCAGAAAATCCATCAGGTGAGCGGCGCCAGAAAAGGCGGGCGCCACACACCAGCAGGCGAGTGAGACTCGCCAACCAGTGCGCAAATGCTAGTCATTCGCATTCGAGAGTAAAGCGCATTTACAATCTATACAGCTGGTAGCCGGATATTGACCCGCAGTCCAGGCTGGGCATTTTCGGCCCAGATGTCTGCGCCTTGCAGTTTGAGCATGCCCTCGGCGATGGCCAATCCCAACCCGAAGCCGCTGCCGCCGGGACGGGCCTCGCAAAAACGGGCAAAGGGTCGGAAGATGACCTCCAGTTCGCTGTCCGGCACGCCGGGCCCCTGATCAACAATACTCAAGCACCAATGCCGCTGCTCGCGCTGGGCGCTCAAGCACACCTGGCCTTGCGGTGGGGAATGACGAATGGCGTTGCGCAGCACGTTCTCCATTGCCTGGGCCAGACCGTTGAGGTTGCCCCGCACCACACAGCCCGGCGGCAGCATGGCGCTGGAACCGATGCGCTCCGGTGCCCAGCCAGACTCAAAGAGCGCATCTTCACGCAGCAGATCCCAGAGCGCGGCGACATCCACCGGCTCGCACTCCAGACGCGGCTGCTCGCTGTCGAGCCAGGCCAGTTCCAGAGTATTGTCGACCAGCGACTGCATGAGGTTGGTTTCGCGCTCCAACCGTTCATGCATGTCGGCCAGTGGCAGGTCGCTTTCGCTGGCCACGCGCAGTCGGCTGAGCGGCGTGCGCAGCTCATGCGACAGATCACAGAGCAACTGGCGCTGCTGCGCGACCGAATTGCGCAGACGTTGGGTGAGGTATTCCAGCGAACGGCCCAGCTCGCCCAGCTCATCACGCCGGCGCGCCATGGACTCCGGCAAGAGCGCTTCCAGGGGATTGGCACGCAGCGCGTTGGCCTGGCGCCGCAACTGCTCCAGTGGCGAGATCAGCAACCAGTAAAGCAAGCCGCCAAAGAGTACCGACAGGACCGCTGGCAGCAGGTACAGCACCAGCGCGTTGAGCAAGGCCCGCTGCCCCCAGGGTGCCAGTTCAACGGGCAAGCGCAGCACCAGATAACCCTCGGCATGGGGCAGCGGTACCTGAATCATCGGGCGCCCATCGCCGCGCATGCTCATCAGCCCGTCGTAGTCGCGCACGAAGGACAATCGCTCATGCTGCTGCGCGCTGAGCCGTTGCCCGGGCAACGGCTGATGTGCTGCGTCTACCACCACCCACAATTCGGGTGACAATGCCTGGCGCTCTCGCTGCCACGCGGCCAAGGCCTGCGGCCCAGCCGCAAGGGCGGTGTTCGCCTCGGCAGCGTAGCCGCGCAACTGCGCCAGCGAGCGCTCGGGCAAATGCGCGATGTAATGATCGATGCGCGCGCTAAGGTAGTGGGTGGCGCCGATCAGACTGAGGCAGAACGCCACCACCAGAATCACCAGACGCCAGAGCAGCGAGTGCCGACGCAGCATCAGCTGCATTGCTCGCGCAACACATAGCCCTGGCCCCACACCGCTTCCAGGCGCCAGCTGTCGACATTGCAGCGCGCCAGTTTGCGGCGGATGTTGCTCACGTGCATGTCCAGCGCGCGATCGTGCTGGGAATAGCCCCGGTGCAGTACCTGCTGGTACAGGAAAGCCTTGCTCAGCACTTCACCCAGATGATTGTGCAGCAGCTTCAACAAGCGAAATTCGGAAGGGGTCAACTCAAGCCATCGGCCGGCGTGCAGCAGATCGCAACAGGCCTCGTCAAAACCTTCGGACGGCGGCGCTTGCGGCGCTGGTTGCTGCTCATAAGCCACCCTGCGCAAGATAGCCGCCACCCGCACCTGTAGCTCCGCCAGGCTGAAGGGTTTGGGCAGGTAATCATCAGCGCCGCTGTCAAACCCGCGGATGCGATGGCTCTCTTCGCCCAGCGCCGACATCAGCAGCACCGGCGTGCGCTGCCGCTGACGCAGGCGCGCCAGCAAATCCAGGCCCCCGAGCCCTGGCAGCATGACGTCGAGCAGAATGAGATCGAACTGCCGCTTGAAAGCCAGCGACAGCCCCAGGTCGCCGTCGGCAGCGAGGGTAACCGCAAAGCCTTTGGATTCCAGCGAGGACTTGAGATGGGCTCCCAATACCGGATCGTCTTCGATAGTCAGGATTGCATGGGCGTGGCGCGCGAGCATAAACAGACCAATTGACACAAATGAGAATCATTATACAACCATAAACCCGGGCGCTGTCCATCCGCCGGTCTGTGCGCAGCCCGCTCCCCTGTCACTGGCGCCTCATAGCCAGTACAATGCGCCGCGCGCCTTTTCTGGCGTGCCCAGCCATCTTCAGCTCCAGCAGGACTCTTCCTTGATCTCCACCGCCAATATCACCATGCAGTTCGGCGCCAAGCCGCTGTTCGAGAACGTTTCCGTCAAATTCAACAATGGCAATCGCTATGGCTTGATCGGCGCCAATGGCTGCGGCAAGTCGACCTTCATGAAGATCCTCGGCGGCGAGCTGGAGCCTTCCGGCGGCCAGGTAATGCTGGAGCAGAACGTGCGCATGGGCAAACTGCGGCAGAACCAGTTCGCCTATGAAGACTTCAGCGTGATCGACACCGTGATCATGGGCCACGAAGAGCTGTGGCGGGTCAAGGCCGAGCGCGACCGCATCTACTCGCTGCCGGAAATGAGCGAGGAAGACGGCATGGCCGTAGCCGAGCTGGAGACCGAGTTCGCCGAGATGGACGGCTACACCGCCGAGTCCCGCGCCGGTGAGCTGCTGCTCGGCCTGGGCATACCGCTGGAACAGCACTTTGGCCCGATGAGTGAAGTGGCGCCCGGCTGGAAGCTGCGGGTGCTATTGGCGCAGGCATTGTTTTCCGATCCGGACCTGCTGCTGCTCGACGAGCCAACCAACCACCTGGATATCAACACCATCCGCTGGCTGGAAAATATTCTCACGGCGCGCAACAGCACCATGATCATCATCTCCCACGACCGTCACTTCCTCAACAGCGTGTGCACGCACATGGCGGATCTGGATTACGGCGAGCTGCGTCTGTTCCCCGGTAACTACGACGAGTACATGACCGCAGCGACCCAGTCGCGCGAGCGCCTACTGTCGGACAATGCCAAGAAGAAGGCGCAGATTGCCGAACTGCAGACCTTCGTCAGTCGCTTTTCGGCCAACGCCTCCAAGGCCAAGCAGGCGACCAGCCGCGCCAAGCAGATCGACAAGATCCAACTGGATGAGGTCAAGCCGTCCAGCCGCGTCAGCCCTTTCATTCGCTTCGACCAGCACAAGAAACTGCACCGTCAGGCGGTAACACTCGACAACGTCAGCCAGGGCTACGATGGCGAGGTGCTATTCAAGAATTTCAGTCTGCAGATCGAAGCCGGCGAACGGGTCGCCATCATCGGCCCCAACGGGATTGGCAAGACCACCCTGCTGCGCACCCTGGTGGGTGAAATGGCGCCGATGAAGGGCGAGGTCAAATGGGCTGAAAGCGCCGATATAGGCTACTTTGCCCAGGATCACGCCGAGGACTTCAAGGACGACTACACCCTGTTCGACTGGATGAGCCAGTGGACCCAGGGCGGCGAGCAGCTGGTGCGAGGCACCCTCGGCCGGATGCTGTTTTCCAACGACGAGATTCTGAAATCGGTGAAGGTGATCTCCGGTGGCGAGCAGGGCCGCATGCTGTTCGGCAAGCTGATCCTCGGCAAGGCCAACGTGATGCTGATGGATGAGCCGACCAACCACCTCGACATGGAATCCATCGAGGCACTCAACCTGGCGCTGGAGAACTACCCCGGCACCCTGGTATTCGTCAGCCATGACCGCGAGTTCGTCAGTTCGCTGGCGACCCGCATCATCGAGCTGTCGGATAACGGCGTGACCGACTTCAGCGGCAGCTACGACGATTACCTGCGCAGCCAGGGCGTGCTGATTTAAAGCCCTTCGCGCGCAGGCCTGCCGCCGCTCCCACCCGGCGTGCGGCAGGCCTGGCGCCTGTTTGCCGGCAGCGGATCCGCTCGCTGCTGCGCCCTCTGTGCGTTTCCTCCCGCGGTTGGAATATTCACCTTAACCGCGCCAGACCGCCATTTGATGGATGGCAGAAGCCGCCGACGCATAGCCGCTCTTAAGCCCGTTTTGGTCTGTGCCCAGGCCGCCCGCTCCAGGATCGGGGCGCGACTTTACATAGCTTACAAATCGCTCAAACCCACTGAGCAACAGCCTTTGCGCGGTCCTGCCGTGACTGCCAAGGTTCTGCGCGCCAATTGAAAATTGAATCTTTTTTATTTGCGATTCATTATCATCCTCATTATTGTCTGTTGCGGCGGCGGCACCCTGTCATCGCCGGCAGCTATTGCACGAAGGCCTATGCGCATTGCGCACAGGCATGACCGCAAACCACTCACTGCCACTCACTGCGCACAAGGACGTCATGCTCTCCTCTCTCTGGCTCGGCACTTTGCGGCAATGGCACTGGATCAGCTCCGCGCTGTGTCTGGTGGCCATGCTGTTGTTTGCCGCTACCGGCATCACGCTGAATCACGCGGCGCAGATCGAGGCGACGCCTGCCGTCACCAATCACCTGGCGCAACTGCCCGAGGCACTGCTGGCGGAGCTGCAGGGCAAGAAGCCCACCCAGGGCCTGCCGCTGAAGCTGCGCCAGTGGCTGGAAGCCGAGCTGGCCATTCGCCTCGATGGGCGCGCGGCCGAGTGGTCGGACAGCGAACTCTATATCGGCCTGCCCCGCCCCGGCGGAGACGCCTGGCTGAGCCTGGATACCGAAACCGGCGCGCTGGAATACGAGAGCACCGACCGCGGCTGGATCGCCTATCTGAATGACCTGCACAAGGGCCGCAATACCGGCGCGGCCTGGTCCTGGTTCATCGATATCTTTGCCGGTCTGTGCGGCATCTTCTGCCTCAGCGGCCTGTTTTTGCTGCAACGCTACGCCGGCAACCGCCCCGGCACCTGGCCCCTGGTTGCCCTGGGTCTGGTCATTCCGGTTCTTCTAGCCCTGTTGTTTATTCACTAAGGACACCGCCATGTCAAAACGTCTGCTGCTACCCCTGTGCGCTCTGTTGAGCACGCCTGTGCTGGCTGCCGAGCTGCAACTTGAGGTAGAGATCCCGCGCTTGCAGGTCGCGGAATATCACCGTCCCTATGTCGCGATCTGGCTGGAGCAGCCGGACCAGACCCATGTGGCTGATCTGGCTGTGTGGTACGACGTCAAGCTCAAGGACAAGGAAGGTGAGAAGTGGCTCAAGGACATGCGCCAATGGTGGCGGCGTAGTGGCCGCAGCCTGGAGATGCCGGTTGACGGCGTCAGCGGCGCGACCCGTACTGCCGGCCAGCACAGCCTGACCTTTACCGATGCGCAGGCGCCGCTCAAGCAGTTGCCCGCCGGTGAATATCGCCTGGTGGTAGAGGCCGCGCGCGAAGTTGGCGGCCGCGAACTGCTGCGCGTGCCCTTTACCTGGCCACCGCGGGAAGCGACCAGTCATAGTGCCCGGGGCAGCAGCGAACTGGGCCAGATCAGCCTGAACATGACCCCGTGAAACTCAACCAATCAAGGAAATATGCCATGCACCCCTTCGTAAGATGGACCGCTCTGACCCTCGCCGTTTGCCTTCCGCTTTCGGCCCAGGCGCACCGCGCCTGGATGCTGCCCTCGGCCACTGTCCTGTCGGGTGAAGACCCCTGGATCACCGTGGACGCAGCGGTCTCCAACGATCTGTTCTACTTCGAGCACTTCCCCATGCGCATTCAGGGCATCGGCAAGATCGAAAGCAACCCGGACGCCCGCCGCACGCCGGCCGTACTGCAGATTCTGGCGCCGGACGGCAGCGCCGTGGAAGCGGAGAATGGCAGCATCGGCCGCTACCGCAGCACCTTCGACGTGCACCTAACCGAGAAGGGTACCTACAAGCTGGCCATTGCCAATAACGGCCTGTTCGCCAGCTACAAGGCAGAAGGCAAGACCCAGCGCTGGATGGGCTCGGCCGAGGACTTCGCCAAGCAGGTGCCAGCGGATGCCGAAGAGCTGAAAGTATCCCAGCGCAACAGCCGCATGGAAGTCTTTGTCACCTCCGGCAACCCGACCGACAGCGTACTGGAACCCACCGGCAAGGGCCTGGAACTGGCGCCCGTTACCCACCCCAATGATCTGTATGCCGGTGAAGCGGCGCAATTCATTTTCCTGCTGGACGGCACACCGGCACCCGGTGTTGCCGTAAGCGTCATTCGCGGCGGCAGCCGCTATCGTGACGATCTGGGTGAACTCACCACCACCAGCGATGCCGATGGCAAGGTCAGCATCACCTGGCCAGAAGCCGGCATGTACTGGCTGGAAGCCGAGCTGCGCAGCAGCGCCGGGGTCAGTGCGCCAGCCACCGAGCGCAATGCCTCGTACAGCGCCACCCTGGAAGTCCTGGCGCCCTGATGTTCGCCTGCGTACTGACGCCAGCCCGGCGCCAGCACGCTCCACTCTTCAACCGAAACGACCGACATTGAGCAACCGCCGTTCCTTCCTGCTGCGTCACTGGCCACTGCCCGTCAGCCTGTTCCTGGCTGCGCTGCTGCTCTGGCTGGAGCCGGCGCGCGAGCTCTGCGCCGCGCTGATCGGCGTCACCTATCTCGCCCTGTGCCTGCATTATTGCTGGCCACGGCAGCGCAACACAGTCAGCACTCAAGCTGGGGAGTTGCTGATTGCCCACGCCAGCCAGGGCGGCCAGGCCCAGTTGCTCGCCGAGCGCAGCTGCGCTCAACTGATCGACAGCGGCGTGGCGGCGCGCTGCATCGCCTTGAATCAGCTGCATTCGGCACAGCTGGCACGCCTGGAGCGCCTGCTGCTGGTCGTCAGTACCTATGGTGAGGGGGAGGCGCCAGACAGCGGTGCCCGCTTCGAGCGCGAGCTGTTGAATCAGGCCACGTTGCCGCAATTGCAGTTCGCTGTGCTGGCGCTCGGCGACAGCGACTATTCGCACTTCTGCGCCTTTGGCCAACGACTGCAGCAACGTCTGTTGCAGCTTGGCGCCCGACCGTTATTTGATCTGCTCAGCGTTGACCGGCTCGATCCCGGTGCGCTGCGGCACTGGCAGCAACAGCTGGGCCATTTGAGCGGCAACAGCGATTTTGTCGATTGGCAACCGGCGCACTACCACCCCTGGCAACTGCGCCAGCGTATCTGCCTCAACCCCGACAGCCAGAGTGCGCCGATTTATCATCTGTGCCTGCACAGCCCCGAGGCCGTCGACTGGTGCGCCGGCGACATCGTGGAAATTGGCCCGCGTCACGCCGCGCAGAAAGTCACCGACTGGCTGCAGCAACAGGGCCTGCCTGGGCAGACAACCTTGCCAAACGGGCAGTCGCTACAGGAAGCGCTGAGCCGGCGTCATCTGCCGCAGCGCCGCCAGGTAGCCGCTGACCAGAGCCTCGAGCAGTGGCTGGCTGAACTTGCGCCCCTGCCCCACCGTGAGTACTCGATAGCCTCCAGCCTGGATCAGGGCAGCCTGGATCTGCTGGTGCGCTTGCAGCAACAGGCCGATGGCCAGCCTGGCCTGGGATCAGGCTGGCTGTGTCAGCATGCCGAGGTCGGCAACAGCATCGACCTGCGCATCCGGCGCAACCCCGGCTTTCACGGCCCGGACGCCGCCACGCCGATGATCCTGATCGGCAGCGGCAGCGGCCTCGCTGGCTTGCGTGCGCACCTGCAGGAGCGCGCCAGCAATCCTTCATCGCGCAACTGGCTGCTGTTTGGCGAGCGTAGTGCCAGTCGCGACGCGCTGCTGATTGACGAGTTGCAGGCCTGGCTGCGCAGCGGCCATCTGCAGCGGCTTGATCTGGTTTACTCACGCGACGGTCGCCAGCGCTACGTTCAGGATGCCCTGCGCGATGCTGCCGACGTCCTGCACAGCTGGCTTGCCGAGGGTGCGGTCATCTATCTGTGCGGCAGTCTCGAAGGCATGGGCCGTGATGTCGATAGCTGTCTGCGCCAGCTGCTCGGTGAGCAGACCCTGGCCGAGCTGAGCCAGAGCGGGCGCTACCGGCGCGACCTGTACTGATCGAGTAAAAGCTCGCCGTTGCGCAGCAAGCCCGCGACAGCCTGGCGCTTGCTCTTCTCAGCCGGTCACCACGGTCCTGATGAATTGCCCATTGAGCACCAACCGATCAAACCAGAACAGCTGGTGCAGCAGCACGATCAACCAGAACACCGTCTGAAACGAGGCCTTGCGCGTCTTGTGTCGAAACACCTGCTGGGCGATCAGGGCGCCGGGCCAGCCACCGAGCAGCTCGGTAATGTGCAGGGTGTTTTCCGGCGTGCGCCAGCGGCCGGTCTCGGCGCTGCCCTTGTCGATGGCGTACTGCACAAAGCTGGCGATGCTCACCAGCAGGTACGCCAGCAAAGGCCATAGGGTCGCCCGCTGCATCAGCAGGCTGATGCTGCCCAGCACCGGCAACGCCAGCAGCAGGGCCAATATGCCCAGCTTGAGTGGCAGGCGCTGCAGCCGAGCGGGTTCCGCGCGCGGCTTGGAGCGTCGCGCTGCCGCTGCGCGGACGGGCTCGGTGCGGCCCTTGGACACCCGGCTGCGCGGCTTGCTCTGAGGCTTCTGCCTGATCCCGGCGTTATCGATGCTCAAGCCTTCACCGCGCATATGCTCGGCTCGCGCTCTGCCGCGCTCATCCTTGCCGGCGATGTAATACACCGCACTGCCAGCCGCCGGACGGGCGTCACCGCGCACCGCAGAAATGTGCACGAACAGGCGCTCGCTGCCGTCTGCCGGCTGGATGAAGCCGAACCCCTTGTCGTCATTCCAGTTAATCAGCTTACCGCGCAATTCCATGTGCCTTGTCTTCCTCGGTGCCGGGCCATTCGGGTCGGCATTCTATATCACGGCACGCCGAGTTCGCCGCTTCGACAATACCCATGCAACATGCCGGGGTAATGTCTTTTTGATATCAAATAGACATTAAAAATCAATAGCTTGTGCTAACCGCGTCACAGGCCTAGATTTATTAACGCTGCTGTCCGCTGCGCAGATTGGAGTTGTGCAACGCGAGCCTGTGTTTAGCCACGCAGAACAATAAGCCCAACGCACTAAAGGAGATAGCGCTATGGCTGTAAAACATCACGGTACCATGCCGTTCAAGGGTATGAGTCATCTCTGCCTGTTCGGTGAAAACCAGGCTGATCGCTTCGGTCGCCTGTTCCCGCAACTCCCCCCGCTGTACCTCAACCCTGCCCTGCTGCACGAGATCGGCAAAGCCGGCGGCGTAATGGAAGATACCGGCCTGCCCAATCTGACCAAGAATGTGGCTGCCGGACTGATCTTCTTTGGCCAGTTTGTCGACCACGACGTCACCCTGGACGCCAGCTCATCCTTGCGCAACAACAACGAACCCGGTGAGATTACCAACGTTCGGACCCCCACGCTGGACCTGGATTGCATCTACGGCGACGGGCCGGAGGCGCACCCCTACCTCTACGATGGCCACAAGCTGCTGACCGGCAGTGACTACGTCACCCCCGCCGACCCCAACGACTTGCGTCATCACGACCTACCACGCAACGCCAAGGGCACCGCTATCATCGGCGACCCACGCAACGATGAAAATCGAGTGATTTCTCAGATGCAGCTCGGCATGTTGCGCTTTCACAATCATGTGTATGACCAGGTGCACCGTGACTGGGAAGACGCCAGGCGTGTCACCACCTGGCATTATCAGTGGCTGGTGGTGAACGAGTTTCTGCGCACCATCTGCGGTGACTGGGTGGTGGATGACATTCTCGCCAACGGACGCAAGGTTTACCGGCCCGAGTGCGACGGCAGCCATGCCGCCTACATTCCCATCGAGTTTGCCACTGCAGCCTATCGCTTCGGCCACACCATGATTCCGCAGAAGATGCGGGTGCAACCTGGCGGGGTTCAGCATGTGCTGTTCAGCCCCAGCTCGGCATTGGGGCGCGGCTTCAGCCCAGTGGCCAGTACCGATGGCGTAGTCGACTGGGAAGCCCTGTTCGACAGCGGCAATGGCGACTACGAGCGCGCCGGTCAGGTGGATACCAAACTGGCCAGCGCCCTGTTAGACCTGCCCTTCATGGACCCCAGCACGCCGGCCTTCGAGCGTTCGCTGGCGGTACGCAACCTGCTGCGCGCGCAGAGCTTTCTGGTGCCTTCGGGTGAGCAGGTAGCGGAGTGCATGGCGGCTAGTGGCGCCAGCGAAATCAACGCTGGCGATATTGCCAAGGTGCGCGAAGCCGGCGATAAACTGGGACTGCCCAAGGCCACCCCGCTCTGGCTCTACATGCTGGCGGAGGGTCGGGTGATCGGGCGTATGGATGGCGTAAAGAGTTTCAGCAAAGGCGAAGGTCTGGGCCCGGTCGGTGCGCGTCTGGTGGCCGAGGTCATCATCGGCTTGCTGGAACTGGACCACCGCTCCTTCATGGGTTCAAACCGCAACTGGTCACCGCTGGACTCCGCTGACAGGGTTGGCAGTAACGGTGTTACCAGCATCTATCAGATGTTGACCGTTTAAGCGGTAGTGCGCGTCTGAGCAGTACCCGCGCCCTTCGCGCCAGCCAACCGGCTGCTGCGAAGGGCGTTTTTTATTGAGCCCGCGACAGGCCCGCGCTACCGGCAATCTGCCACAGCCGCGCCAGATCGGCAGCCCGTGCGGTCAACTGATCGGCAGCTTCCTGCATTGCCTGCTCTAGCGTCAACGGGCCAGGCGCGAGACTGAACGCGGCGGCAATGCCTTCAGCGTACAACCGTTGATAACCCTCCCCCAGGCTGCCCGCCAGAGCGATCACCGGCACCCCGGCGCTACGCGCCAGCCGGGCCACGCCGACCGGGGTTTTGCCGTGCAGGCTCTGGCCATCCAGCCGGCCTTCCCCGGTGATCACCAGATCAGCCCCTTGCAGCATCTCGGCCAGCCCGCACAGCTCAGCCACCAGCTCCACGCCGGGGCGAAACTGCGCCTTGAGTACCGCCTTGGCAGCGAAGCCCAGACCGCCGGCGGCGCCGACGCCCGGAAAGTGCCGTACGTCCTCGCCCAGGGTGGCACTCATTACATCGGCAAAGTGCGCCAGTGCCTGGTCCAACTGAGCGACCTGCTGCGCACTGGCACCCTTTTGCGGACCAAAGATCGCCGAGGCGCCCGTGGGGCCGCATAGCGGGTTATCCACATCGGCGGCGACCATCACTTCGAGCTGCGCCAGCCGCGTATCGAGTCCGGTCAGATCGATGTGCTGCAACTGCTGCAGCGCCGCGCCGCCCGGCGGCAGCTCCTTGCCATCGGCATCCAGAAAACGCACGCCCAGTGCTTGCAGCAGACCGGCGCCAGCGTCATTGGTCGCACTGCCGCCCAGGCCCAGCACCAGCCGCCGCGCACCGGCGTCGAGCGCGGCGCGAATCAGCTCGCCGGTGCCGTGGCTGCTGGCGCGCAGCACATCCCGCTCGGCGGCCGGTACCAGATGCAAACCGCTGGCCGCGGCCATCTCGATCATCGCCTGGCGTCCCGGCAGCCAGCCCCAGTGCGCCTGTACCGGCGCTCCCAGCGGACCCTGTACAGCGCATGTGCGGCGCTCGCTGGCAGTGACCGCGAGTACCGCATCCACCGTGCCTTCTCCGCCGTCAGCCATGGGGCAAAGCAGCAATTCGGCATCGGGATAGACCCGCGCCCAGCCGGTGGCAATGGCCTCGGCCACGGCGCGGGCGCTGAGGCTTTCCTTGAAGGAATCGGGGGCGATAACCAGTTTCATCAGAGCAGTACCAGGCTCAGCAGCCAGACGGTGATGATGCCGGCAATGCCCTGCATCAGAGTACCCATGGTCTGCGCTTTATAGGCAGTGCCAACGCTCATGCGGCTGAACTGGGTGACGACCCAGAAGAAGCTGTCGTTGGCGTGCGATACCGTCATGGCACCGGCACCAATGGCCATGACGCAGAGCACCCGGCCCATCTCGCTGTCGAGACCCAACTGGCCCAGGAGCGGCGCGACCAGCGCCGAGGTAGTGACCAGCGCGACCGTGGTCGAGCCCTGCGCCGACTTCAGCGCGGCCGAGACTATAAAGGGCATGAACAGACCTATGCCCAGCGCCGACAGCGTGGCGCCCAGATAATCGCCCAGCGGGGTGATTTTCAGCATGGCGCCAAAGGCACCGCCGGCACCGGTGATCAGCAGAATGGGCGCCGCAGCCTGAATGCCTTCGACCACCCGCTGGTGAAACTCCTCACGCTTGTTGTCCGAGCGCAGCAGCGTGCACGCCAGGCCTAGACCCACAGCCAGCGCCACCACGGGCTGCCCCAGAAAGGCCAGTACGGTAAACACCAAGCCCTCGCCCACCGGTTTGGCCGGCAGGTTGGCCAGGGTACCCAGGCAGATGAGGCCAATCGGCAGGAAAATCGGCGCAAAGGCCTTGGTGGCACTGGGCAGCACGCCGTACTTGGCGCGGATCTGCTCGTAGTCTTCGCTGTCCATTACGTGGGTGCCGTTATCCACCAGCTCGATGTCTTTGCCGATAAAACGGTTGGCCCAGAGCATGCCCGCCAGCGCCGTGACCATGGAGACCACCAGGCCGACCAGAATCACCAGACCCAGATTGTTCTCCAGCCCCAGGTTGCCGGCGGCGGCAATCGGACCGGGCGTGGGCGGCACAAAGGTGTGCGAGGCGTAGAGGCCGGTCGCCAGCGCCACGCTCATGGCGATCACCGAGATCTTCATGCGCGCCGCCAGGGCGTTCTTCAGCGAGTTGAGAATCACGTAACCGGAGTCGCAGAACACCGGGATGGACACCAGATAGCCGATGATCGACATGGTCAGCGTGGGGAAGCGTTCACCCAGCAGCTTGATGACCGTTTCGGCCATGGTAATGGCGGCGCCGCTGCGCTCGAGAATCACGCCGATGATGGTGCCCAGCACTATGACAATGCCGATGTAACCGAGGATGCCACCAAAGCCCGAGGTGATCGTCTTGACGATCTCCATAGTCGGCACCTGATAGGCAAAACCCGCCAACAGGGCGGCAGCCAGCAAGGCCAGAAAGGGATGTAACTTGAGGCGGGCAGTCGCCAGAACGATAAACGCGATCAGGGCGACCAGAATCAGGACCAGACCCATGACTGAACTCCTTTTTATTGTGTGTGCCGTAATGGGTTATAGCGCTGCCAGCACGAAAGTGCGCAGCCAGGTCAACATTGTTGCCCAGCCGCACAACAAATGCCCTATGCATAAGCACTACAAAATAGGGTAATTTCGCGCCTGAATCTGGTCAGATGCCCAAATTGTCAGACTCTATTGCTCGGGCAACAGGGACAATCCGATACTCAGAAGGACCCGATGCGGCATGGCATCAAGGTTTAGTCCAGTGATCTCGGCAATGCGCTCCAGGCGGTAACGCAGGCTGTTGCGATGAATGCCCAAAGCCGCCGCGCAGCTCTGCGCGTGGCCGTTGTGCGCCAGCCAGATGCGCAGGGTATGCAGCAGTTGACCGGTGCCGTCAGCCTGGCGCAGCGGTTCTAGCGGCGCCAGCAGCTGATGGACGGTCCAGGAGGGTTGCAGATGATGCAACAGCACTGCCAGGCGATAGTCAACCAGGCGAATCAGGCGCTCGGACAGGCGCAGATCCTGCGCATAGTCACGCAGGTTGAGCAGCGCTTCGCCGGCCTCGCGCAAATCGGCGAGACTGGCTACCGGCTCGGCAATCAGCAGGCGTCCTACCGGCCATTCGCGCTTGTCGACGTTATCCAGCCAGCTCTGCTTGGGCGCGTGGGTCTTGCCACTGCGCAGCCAGAGCACATCATGCAGGCCCAGCGGCAGAATGATGTCGGCGGGGTGCCGACTGCGCATCTGCATCACCAGTTGTCCCTGGGCATGCTGATGATCGGTTTCCGCCGCCAGACAGATGAGGCAGGGCTGCAATGGCCAGCTCCAGCGCATGCGCAGGCGCTCGGCGTCTTCGGTGAGGTTGTCGACCCCATATTTGCGGTCCAGCAGGTTGACCAGCCAGGCCTCCTGCTGCTGGCCACGCCAGTGCTGCTCGGCCTGCAGCACGCGTTGCTCGACCAGCATCTCAGCGGTCATGCGCAGCAGCTCGGCAAAGGGCCGTACCTGATCAGGATCGCCGGTAATACCCAGCACGCCCACCAGACGACCGCCATGCAGCAGCGGCAGGTTGATGCCGGGCCTGACGCCTTCCAGACAGGCAGCAGCCTGTTCATCCAGCGCCACCACCCGCTGGTTGGCCAGCACCAGCTGCGCGCCCTCGTGGCGGGTATCCAGCCGGCTGCTGTCGCCGCTGCCGATAATCAGCCCCTGGCGGTCCATCACGTTGACGTTGTAGGGCAGGATTGCCATGGCGCGGTCGACAATGTCCTGCGCCAGGTGCCGGTCCAGCTCGAACATTCCATGCTCTCCATATTTGGCGACAGACGGTCATCGCCTGTCATCATCACGTCATCCCGTGCGCTGCAAGATGAGCCCGTTGCCCAAAACTCAGTGACGCGGGAGAAAGCCTCATGGCCTTTGATCCAGACTACCTCAGTGACAGCAGCTCGACTAACAATCTGCGCCGCGAGCGGCGCCGCCAGGAAGACAAGCGGCGCATGGCCTATCGGCGCGCCATTGAAGATTACCGCGAAAGCCAGCACTTGCAGGCGACCTTCTGCGACTTCCCCGAACTGCTTGGCCAGACCGACCAGCGCTCGCAGCGACTTTACTGAGGCGCTGCCGCTGCCCTGGTGGCCATTGGGATTGGCGGCTCGAAGGGCTCGGCCAGACGGCGAATCAGTGCCCGCTCTTCCCGCAGGAAGGCCAGAAACGCCTCGGCCACCGGGCTGAGGCGCTTGCCGCGCGCATGCACCGCGCACCAGCTGCGCATGAGCGGCAGCTCCACCACATTCAGGCACACCAGCTCGCCATGGCGAATATAGGGCGCCGCCGCGTGCCCCGGCACCAATGCCACGCCCAGTCCGGCAATCGCGCCCTGCACCAGCGCCTCGGTCGAGCCCAGCTGCATCGTCTGCTGCAGATGCACGCGCTTGAGTTGCAGGAATTCGTCGCAGGCCTTGCGAATGCCCGAGCCAGCCTCGCGCTGCAACACCATGGCATCCTCCAGCCGCGACAACGGCAGCTGTTGCTGACTGGCCAGCGGATGATCGGGCGCGGCCACCGCGACAATCGGATTGTTCAGAAAGGGAAAGAACTCCAGCGCGCGATCCGCCGGCACCAGCCCCATCAACACCAGATCATCGCGGTTGTCGTTCAGCCGCTGGATGATCTGTGCGCGGCTGGCCACGTCCACGCGAAAGCTGATTTCCGGGAAGCGCCGGCGAAACGCCGCCAACAGGTGCGGCAACACGTACTGGATGCTGCTCGCCGCCGCCAGCCGCAACTCGCCACGCAAGCTCCCCTGCAGGCTGGAGAGGTTCATCTCGAGGCTGTCCAGCCGATCAAAGATGTCGCCACTGGCCTGCAGCAGGGATTCGGCCGCCTCGGTCAGGTACAGCTTGCGCCCCACGTACTCGAACAGCGGTAGCCCGACCTGCTCCTCCAGCTGGCGAACCTGCAAACTCACCGCCGGCTGAGTCAACGACATGGCCTCGGCCGCGCGGCTATAGGAGCGGCTTTCACACACGGCGCGAAACACCTGCAATTGGCGCAGGGTCATTCGCAGCAGCGATTTACGCATAGGGTCTATCCTGTATGGAGGCTCTTACAAGCTCGACGACAGCGCGCCACGCGGCGGAAATGATGACTCATGGCTCATGTATAAGCAATTACTTATAGATAAGCCAAATATTATTCATTTCACATGTGCAGGCCAGCCCCCTAGGGTAAGCAAAGAAATATTTTGCAATGTATCGCCCGTCGGCCACGCACCGGCGTGGTGATACGCAAAGCTTTCGAGCATCCACTCGATCACCCACACGAGGAACGCGTACGTGATCAAGAAAATTCTGATTGCCAACCGGGGCGAGATTGCCGTTCGCATCGTCCGCGCTTGCGCGGAGATGGGCATCACCTCGGTTGCGGTCTACACCGATCCCGACCGCTATGCCCTGCACGTCAAACGCGCCGACGAGTCCTACAACGTCGGCAGCGACCCGCTGGCCGGTTATCTGAACCCGCGCCAACTGGTTAACCTGGCGGTAGAAACCGGCTGTGACGCCCTGCACCCGGGCTACGGCTTCCTGTCCGAGAACGCTGAGCTGGCAAAGATCTGTGCCGAGCGCGGCATCAAGTTCATCGGTCCGGCAGCCGATGTGATTACCCGCATGGGCGACAAGACCGAAGCACGCCGCAGCATGATCGCCGCCGGCGTACCGGTCACCCCCGGCACCGAAGGCAATCTGGCAGATCTTGACGAGGCGCTGCGCGAAGCCGAGCGCGTCGGTTACCCGGTCATGCTCAAGGCAACGTCCGGTGGTGGTGGTCGCGGTATTCGTCGTTGCAACAACCGCGAAGAGCTGGAATCGGCCTACCCGCGAGTCATCTCCGAGGCCACCAAGGCCTTCGGCAGCGCGGAAGTCTTCCTCGAGAAGTGCATCGTCAACCCGAAACACATCGAAGCGCAGATTCTCGCCGACAGCTTCGGCAACACCGTGCACCTGTTCGAGCGCGACTGCTCGATCCAGCGCCGCAACCAGAAGCTGATCGAGATCGCGCCCAGCCCGCAGCTAACCCCGGAACAGCGCGCCTACATCGGTGATCTGGCGGTCAAGGCCGCGCAGGCGGTCGGTTACGAGAACGCCGGCACCGTCGAATTCCTGCTGGCCGACGACGAAGTGTATTTCATGGAAATGAATACCCGGGTTCAGGTCGAGCACACCATTACCGAGCAGATCACCGGCGTCGACATCGTCCGCGAGCAGATCCGCATCGCCTCCGGCCTGCCGCTGTCGATCAAGCAGGAAGACATCCAGCACCAGGGCTTTGCGATCCAGTTCCGGATCAACGCCGAAGACCCGAAGAACAACTTCTTCCCCTCCTTCGGCAAGGTTACCCGCTACTACGCACCGGGCGGTCCGGGCGTGCGGGTCGATACCGCGATCTACACCGGTTACACCATTCCGCCGAACTTCGACTCCATGTGTCTCAAGCTCATCGTCTGGGCCATGACCTGGGAAGAGGCGCTGGACCGCGGCCTGCGTGCGCTGGACGACATGCGCCTGCAGGGGGTCAAGACCACAACCCCGTACTACCAGGAAATCCTGCGTAATGCCGAGTTCCGCTCCGGCGTGTTCAACACCAGCTTCGTGGAAGCCCACCCCGAGCTGCTGAACTACTCGATCAAACGCAAACCCGAGGAGCTGGCGCTCGCCATCGCAGCCGCGATTGCCGCCCACGCCGGACTATGACACTAGCGGCAAGCTTCAAGCCGCAAGCGACAAGACACACCGCTTGCAGCTTGGCGCTTGAAGCTTGCAGCTGATGAGGAACAGAAAATGAGCAACACACGCAAAATCACCGTTACCGATACCATCCTGCGCGACGCCCACCAGTCTCTGCTGGCGACCCGTCTGCGTACCGAAGACATGCTGCCGATCTGCGACAAGCTGGATCAGGTCGGCTACTGGTCGCTGGAAGTCTGGGGCGGCGCGACCTTTGACGCCTGCGTGCGCTTCCTCAAGGAAGACCCCTGGGAGCGCCTGCGCCAACTGCGCGCCGCGCTGCCGAACACCCGCCTGCAGATGCTGCTGCGCGGCCAGAACCTGCTCGGCTATCGCCATTACAGCGACGATGTAGTTCGCGCCTTTGTCGCCAAGGCCGCCGAGAACGGCATTGACGTGTTCCGCATCTTTGATGCCATGAACGACGTGCGCAATCTCAAGGTTGCCATTGAAGCGGTCAAGGCCGCCGGCAAGCACGCCCAGGGCACCATCGCCTACACCACCAGCCCGGTGCACACGGTCGAGGCTTTCGTGAAGCAGGCCCGCGCCATGGCCGACATGGGCGTGGACTCCATTGCCATCAAGGACATGGCTGGCCTGCTGACCCCCTTCGCCACCGGCGAACTGGTCAGGGCGCTGAAAGCCGAGCTCGACCTGCCGGTGTTCATCCACTCGCACGACACCGCCGGCCTGGCCTCCATGTGCCAGCTCAAGGCGATCGAGAACGGCGCCGACCATATCGATACCGCGATTTCCTCCATGGCCTGGGGCACCAGCCATCCGGGCACCGAATCCATGGTGGCCGCGCTCAAGGGCACCGAGTTCGATACCGGTCTGGACCTGGAGCTGTTGCAGGAAATCGGCATGTACTTCCACGCCGTGCGCAAGAAGTACCACCAGTACGAAAGTGACTTCACCGGCGTGGATACCCGCGTGCAGGTCAATCAGGTGCCGGGCGGGATGATGTCCAACCTGGCCAACCAGTTGAAGGAGCAAGGCGCGCTGGACCGCATCCAGGACGTGTTCGCGGAAATTCCGCGGGTGCGTGAAGACCTCGGTTTCCCACCGCTGGTGACGCCCACCTCGCAGATCGTCGGCACTCAGGCGGTGTTCAACGTGCTCGCCGGCGAGCGCTACAAGACCATCACCAACGAGGTGAAGCTGTACCTGCAAGGCCGCTACGGTCAGGCGCCGGGCCAGATCAACCAGAAGCTGCAACGCCAGGCCATCGGCGGCGAAGAGGTCATCGATGTACGCCCCGCCGACCTGCTCAAGCCGGAAATGGATCGCCTGCGCGGTGAAGTTGGCGCGCTGGCCAAGTCCGAAGAAGACGTGCTGACTTACGCCATGTTCCCGGATATTGGCCGCAAGTTCCTCGAAGAACGCGAAGCCGGCACCCTGAAACCGGAACAACTGCTGCCGCTGCCAGGCGAAGGCGCTCCCGCCGCAGCCAGCGAAGGCGTGCCTACCGAGTTCATCATTGACGTGCACGGTGAGTCGTACCGCGTCGATATCACCGGCGTGGGCGTCAAGGGCGATGGCAAGCGTCACTTCTACCTGAGCCTGGACGGCATGCCGGAAGAGGCCGTCTTCGAGCCGCTGAACGCCTTCGTCGGCGAAGGCAGCGGCAAGCGCAAGCAGGCGAGCGAGCCGGGCCACGTGACCACCAGCATGCCTGGCAACGTGGTAGACGTACTGGTTGCCGTGGGCGACAGCGTCAAGGCCGGCCAGGCGGTACTGGTCAGCGAAGCCATGAAGATGGAGAGCGAGATTCAGGCCGCCATCGCCGGCACCGTGAAAGCGGTCAACGTCGCCAAGGGAGACCGCGTAACCCCCGGCGATATCCTGATCGAAATCGAAGCCTGATCCACGCGCCGGCAGCCGGTGGAAACACTGGCTGACAAATTACTGCACCGGCGCCTCCTGGCGCCGGTGTCGTCTGTGCCACAGTGATCGTCTATAGCCCAAACCGATGATTGAGACTTACGACATGAATAACGATGCAAATCATACTGAAACGGCCGAAGAAGCCCTCAAGCAGATTGTCGACGGCTTCAACCGCTTCCGCCACGAGGTCTATCCCGAGCAGCAGGAGCTGTTCAAGAAACTGGCGCACGAGCAGACGCCGCGCGCCATGTTCATCACCTGCGCCGATTCGCGCGTCGCACCCGAGCTGATTACCCAGAGCTCGCCGGGCGATCTGTTTGTCTCGCGCAACGTCGGCAACGTGGTGCCGCCCTACGGCCAGATGATGGGGGGCGTATCCACCGCCATCGAGTTTGCGGTGCTGGCGCTGAACGTGCATCACATCATCATCTGCGGCCACTCCGACTGCGGCGCCATGAAAGCGGTGCTCAACCCCGCCACGCTGGACTCGCTGCCCACGGTAAAGGCCTGGCTGCGCCACGCCGAAGTCGCCAAGATCGTGGTAGAAGACAACTGCAGCTGCCAGGAAGAGCAGCTCGGCATGATGACCGAAGAGAACGTGATCGCGCAGTTGCAGCATCTGGCAACGCATCCGTCGGTCGCCTCGCGGCTGGCCCGTGGCGAGCTGTTTATCCACGGCTGGGTGTACGACATCGAGACCGCGCAGATTCGCGCCTACGACTCGGAAACCAACGAGTTTCGCCAGATCGGTGATGGTCCCTTGCCGATGGCCACTCCGCGGGCGCGTTACCCGGTTTCCTCCCGGCGCTGAGGGGGCTGGGACCCCAGCTAGCTGCTTATGTGGCAATACGGCATTCTGCATTGTCGGCAATCGGGGTATACTTCGCCGCTTGATTCTATTTTGCAGCTCGGCCGGTTCTCCGAAGCGCCCGAACTGTGTTCTCCAAGCCACGACAGCTCGCTGCCGTGGCTTGTTGGTTTTTACCGCCCGCGGGCGGCAACACTGAGCGAGGCACAAAACAGATGAGCGCACTGGTTGGCGTGATCATGGGCTCCAAGTCCGACTGGTCCACCCTGAGCCATACGGCCGATATGCTGGATCAACTGGGCATTCCCTACGAAGTGAAGGTGGTCTCTGCCCACCGCACCCCCGACCTGCTGTTCCAGTACGCCGAAGAAGCGGCAGGCAAAGGTATCGAGGTGATCATCGCCGGCGCCGGTGGCGCCGCCCATCTGCCCGGCATGTGCGCGGCCAAGACCCATCTGCCGGTGCTCGGCGTGCCGGTGCAGTCGTCCATGCTGTCCGGTGTCGACTCGCTGCTGTCCATCGTGCAAATGCCCGCCGGCGTGCCGGTCGCCACCCTGGCCATCGGCAAGGCCGGCGCCATCAACGCCGCGCTGCTGTCGGCCAGCATACTGGGCGGCAAGCACCCCGAGTTCAGCCAGGCGCTGCAGGATTTTCGCGCGCAGCAGACCGAGAACGTGCTGAACAACGACGACCCGCGTCAGACCTGAGGAATCGACCATGAAAATCGGTGTTATCGGTGGCGGCCAGCTGGGCCGCATGCTGGCCCTGGCCGGCACCCCGCTGGGGCAGCAGTTCGTCTTCCTTGATCCGGCACCGGACGCCTGCGCCCAGGCCCTCGGCGAGCACATTCGCGCCGACTACAGCGACAAGGACCACCTGCGCCAGCTGGCCGATGAGGTTGATCTGGTAACCTTCGAGTTTGAAAGCGTGCCCGCCGAAACCGTGGCCTTCCTGTCGCAGTTCGTCCCGGTGTACCCCAACGCCGAAGCCCTGCGCATCGCCCGCGACCGCTGGTTCGAGAAGTCTATGTTCCAGGAACTCGGCATCCCTACCCCCGAGTTCGCCGACATTCAGTCGCAGGACAATCTGGATGCCGCAGTCAAGCGCATCGGCCTGCCGGCGGTGATGAAGACCCGCACCCTGGGCTACGACGGCAAGGGCCAGAAGGTGCTGCGGCATCCCGAAGACGTGGTCGGTGCCTTTGCCGAACTGGGCAGCGTGCCCTGTATTCTGGAAGGCTTTGTGCCCTTCACCGGCGAGGTGTCGCTGATCGCCGTGCGCGCCCGCGATGGCGAGACCCGTTTCTACCCGTTGGTGCACAACACCCACGAGAACGGCATCCTCAAGCTGTCGGTGGCCAGCACCGCGCACCCGCTGCAGGCGCAGGCCGAGGCTTACGTCAGCAAGGTGCTGAGCAAACTCGAGTATGTCGGCGTCATGGCCTTCGAGTTCTTTGAAGTGGATGGCGGCCTAAAGGCCAACGAGATCGCGCCGCGCGTACACAACTCCGGCCACTGGACCATCGAAGGCAGCGAGTGCAGCCAGTTCGAAAACCACCTGCGCGCCATCGCCGGTCTGCCGCTGGGCGCCACCGCCACCCTGGGCGAAGCCGCCATGCTCAACTTCATCGGTGAAGTGCCCGACGCCAGCCAGGTCACCGCCATCGAGCAATGCCACCTGCACCACTACGGCAAGGCCTTCAAGGCCGGTCGCAAGGTTGGTCACGCCACGCTGCGCTGTGATGATATGGCGACGCTGAAAGCGCGCATTGCCGAGGTTGAGGCGCTGATCGCACGGTGATACTGGTGGTGCTGCGAGTAACGCACGATGGTTCCCATGCTCCGAGTGGGAACCCGCCGCCTGGACGCTCCGCGTCCACTCCCTCCGAGGCCTCTCATTGCACGCACCAGCACAGCGGACGCGGAGCGTCCTGGCAGGTATTCCCACGCAGAGCGTGGGAACGATCGAAACTCTCAGAATGCACGAACCAACGTCCCGTCTACGCGGGCGAGTAGCGCAGAACTACCGGGAAAAAGGTGCTCGCGATGTCTGAGGTGCGCAGCGCCGAGTTTGCGAGCATCCCCGGTCGTTCGAGCAACGCAGCGAACCCGAAGGGCCGCGTAGCCGGGTGCCCCGGGGGATCGCTAAGGGGGGCCGGGCAAGCGGTCCCCCTTGGCTCGCCGTCAAGGCGAAAAACGACTCGCCAGAAGACACTCCTTCCGGCAATGCAACTCAAAAACGGACGCGGAGCGTCCTCACCAGCGTTCCCACGCAGAGCGTGGGAACGATCAAACCCATAGCATCGAGTGACACTGCGGGCTGCTCACCGGTCAGCACATTACTGGAAGCGTTTGAGCTCGGCCTTGGCGATCGCATTGCGGTGCACCTCATCCGGACCATCGGCGGTACGCAGATGACGGGCGTAGACATAGAGCTGCGCCAGCGGGAAGTCAGACGAGAAGCCACCGGCGCCGTGCGCCTGGATCGCCCAGTCGATCACCTGACAGGCCATGTTCGGCGCCGCCACCTTGATCATCGCAATCTGCTTGGCTGCCACCTTGTTGCCCACGGTATCCATCAGGTAGGCCGCGTTCATTACCAGGAAGCGTGCCTGGTCAATCATGATGCGCGACTCGGCAATACGCTCGCGCCATACACCCTGCTCCGACAGCGGCTTGTGAAAGGCCACGCGCTTGCTCAGGCGTTCGCACATCAGCGCCAGCGCGCGTTCGGCCTGGCCGATTACGCGCATGCAATGGTGAATGCGGCCAGGCCCCAAGCGGCCCTGGGCGATCTCGAAGCCCCGGCCCTCGCCCAGCAGCATATTGCTGGCTGGCACGCGCACGTTGTCGAAGACGATTTCCGGATGGCCGTAGGGCGGATCCATGTAGCCGTAGCAGCCGAGGTCACGCAGGATGGTCACACCGGGCGTGTCCTTGGGCACCAGAATCATCGATTGCTGCTGATGGCGATTGGGATGCTCGGGGTCACTCTTGCCCATCACGATCATGATTTCGCAGCGGTCATTGGCGGCGCCAGAGATGTACCACTTGCGGCCATTGATCACGTACTCGTCGCCATCGCGCTCGATACGGGTTTCGATGTTGGTTGCATCTGAAGAGGCTACCAACGGCTCGGTCATGGCGAAGGCGGAGCGAATCTCGCCGTTGAGCAGGGGTGTCAGCCAGCGTTCCTGGTGTTCCTTGCTGCCGTAGCGCGCCAGCACTTCCATGTTGCCGGTGTCCGGCGCGCCGCAGTTGAATACTTCCGATGCCCACATGCCCGGTACCCGGCCCATCAGCTCGGCCAGCGGCGCGTATTCCATGTTGGTCAATCCCGGGCCGTGCTCGGCTTCCGGCAGAAACAGGTTCCACAGGCCTTCGGCACGCGCCTTGGCCTTGAGCTCTTCCATCAGCTTGACGGTGGTGTAGGCGTTGCCGGCCTTTTCGTTGGCGCGGATTTCTTCCTCGTAGGCCTGTTCGTTGGGGAAGATGTGCGCATCCATAAAGGCTGCAACGCGCTTCTGCAGATCCAGACCCCGTTCGGTTTGCTGATACATGACGTGACTCCTGACTCGGTTCGCAATCGCCCGGCTGCGGGCGTCCTGGCAACCAAAGTCTCAATACACATGTGTATTGTCAACTGTGTATGGAAAGCCGTATGACGCTGCCTTTGTCTGGCTTATAATGCCGCCTTTGCGTACCAACGAGACAGCCGTAATGCCCGCACCCAGCAAACCCAAACCACGCGGCCGCCCTACCGGACGGGCGGTCCTCAGCCAGCAGGACTGGTTCATCGCCGCGACCGAGGCGATTCTGGAAGGCGGGTTCGATCAGTTGCGCGTACTGCCGCTGGCCAGACGCCTGAAAGTAACGCGCGGCAGTTTCTACTGGCATTTCGATGATCTTGGCAGCTTCATTCAGCTATTTCTCGATCAATGGCAAGCGCTGCGCATGCAGGGATTGCGCTATTGGCAGCCCGGGCAGAACCCGGATCTGGGCCCGGAGCAGGAAGTCGACCGCGTGCTGAAGTTGATGTTTGAAGGCCCGGCGGTGGAGTTCAAACGCATGAAGGTGGAGTTTGCCATTCGTGATTACGCCCAGCGCGCCCCCTACGCGCGTGAGGTAGTGGCAAGAGTCGATGCCGCCAGGGTGGAGCAGACCGCGCAATTGCTGGAGCCGCTGGTCGCCCCCGGCACGGCCAGGGCCATGGCACTGATTCAATACTCGACGGTGCTCGGCAGCGTGCTGCTGTTTCGCGGCCAGCTGGGTGGCGAGCAGTCGCTCACCACCATTCGTACCCATTGGCAATACCTGCTGAACGGTAGTAAAGCCGGCACCTCCTCCGCCGATACAGTGTGATACACAGCTACTCCTCTGCCGACTAGGCAGCCTGCCCGGGTGGCCTTATGATGACATTGTGCCTCCTCTTTAACAGGTAGCAGACGACGCTGGCCCGTCCCCGGGCACTGGCGCAGAGCGGGAGTAAGCCTTGCTGACAGGTTCCTGGTTTTATCAGGCCGAATTGAATCCCGGCCCGCTGCTGCACGCCCATCACCTCCATTCGCTGATGTTCCTGTCGATCATGCTTGCCATTGCCGCCGCGTGGCTGGCCCTGCAGGTCGCCGGGCTGGCGCGCAAGGCGGCTACCCGCTCGACCCACAATGGCGCCGTGGTCAGTGGCGCTGCGGCGTTGGCGGGCGGTATCTGGGCCATGCACTTTATCGGCATGCTGGCGCTGGATATCGGCATGCAGATCAGCTTCGATCCGGTGATTACCCTGCTTTCGATCCTGCCCGCCATGGGCGCGTCCCTGGTGGCCCTGCAGCTGTTGTCGCGGGCTGAACTGGGCTGGGTCGAGCTTGGCTTGGGTGGCATTCTGGTTGGCGCCGGCATCGGCTGTATGCATTATCTGGGCATGTTGGCCATGCGTATGGACGCCCAGCTGCGCTTTGACCCTGCCTGGTTCGCCGCCTCTATCGTGATCGCCATCAGCGTGTCGATACTGGCATTGTGGATCCGCTTCGGACTCCGTCAGGAGTCGACCAGATCGCTGTTTATCGCCGCCCTGGTCATGGGGCTGGGCATCGCCGCCATGCATTACAGCGGCATGGCCGCCGCACGCTTCATTGGGGTAGCGCCCGCAGACTATCAGCCGCAGTATGACCAGCATCTGACCCTGGGACTGATCATCGCGCTGGCTGCGCTGGTGCTGGGCGGCCTGGTTGGCATAGTCAACGGCATAGTGCGCTTCAGCCAGCTGTACCAGCAGATACAGACCCGAGAAGCGAAGATCAGCGCCATCGTAAATACCGCTATCGACGGCATCATCACCACCGACGAGCACGGCATCATTCAGGATTTCAGCCGCTCTGCCGAACGCATGTTCGGCTGGCAGGCCGCAGAGGTGATAGGACGCAGCATCCGTACCCTGATGCCGCAGAAAACCCACGTCAATCATCAGCGCTTTCTGCAGCACTATGGCTCCGGGCAAAAGCCGCACGCGCTGGACAACATTACCGAACTGATGGGCCTGCGCCGCGACGGCAGCGAGTTTCCGGTGCGGCTGGCCCTGGGTCAGACCAAGGTCAAGGGTGTCGATCTGCTGGTGGGCTTTTCCTCCGATATCAGCGAGCGGGTCGCGCTGGAGCAAGAGCTGCGTGAGCGCGAGCAGCAGTACAGCTCGCTGATTGCCAACATTCCCGGGGTGTCCTTTCGCTGTCTGCCGCGAGAGGATTGGCCCATGCTGTTCATCAGCGAAGCGGTGGAATCGCTCACCGGCTGGCCCGCCGAGGGATTCATGCAGGGCGGCCAGAGCTTTGCCGCCCTGATTCATCCGGATGATCAGCAGCGTTGCTACGACCAGGTGATGGCAGCCATCCAGCAACGCGAGAAGTACAGTGTCGAGTACCGCATAACCCACCGCGACGGCAGCGAGCGCTGGGTCGCGGAAAGCGCCAGCGGCATCTTTGACCAGCACGGCAATACCCAGTGGATTGACGGCGTGATGATCGACGTCACCGACAGCAAACTGCGCAACGCCGAATTCGAAGGCATCGTCTACGCGATCAGCCAGGCTCAGGGCATGCTGGAGCTGGGAATGGATGCACGTATCACCTCGGCCAACGAACGTTTTCTGGCACTCAGTGGCTACTCGCGATTCCATCTGCTGGGTGCTCATCACACCCTGCTGTTCGAGCCGGGCGAGCAGGACGACGATCTCTGGCCGCGCCTCAAGCGCGGCGCCTATGTGGCCGGCGAGTTCAGTCTGCGCCACTTTGACGGGCGCAGCGTTCATATTCAGGCCTACTACAATCCCATCCTCGATGCCGACGGCAAGCCACGCAAAGTCGTGGTGCTGGCCACCGACCTCAGTGAGCGGCGCAAGATGGAAGTCGACCTGCTGGAAGCCAAGGAGCGGGCCGAGCAGGCCGCCGAGTCCAAGGGGGCCTTTCTGGCCAACATGAGCCACGAAATACGCACTCCCATGAACGCCATACTGGGCTTCAGCGAGGTTCTGCTCGGCGACAGCCAATTGCCTGAGGCCCAGCGCCAGCACGTCAGAACGGTGCACAACGCCGCGCGCTCGCTGCTCGGCCTGCTCAATGACATTCTCGACACGGCCAAGCTGGAAAAGGGCGCAGTACAACTTGAGAATCAGGCTTTCTCGCTGTTCGATCTGTGCCAGCAGTTGCTCGACGTGTTCCGCCTGGAGGCATCGCAGAAGGGGCTTCAGCTGGATTTCGATTATCAGCTCAACCAGCATCATTACACCGGCGACGCCCTGCGACTGCGCCAGGTGCTGACCAATCTGCTGGGTAACGCCATCAAGTTCACCCTGCAAGGTCGCGTGGAGCTGCAGGTGAGTCACGCCGAAGAAGGCATCTGCATTCGCCTCAGTGATACCGGCATTGGCATAGACCCGCTGCGCCTCGAGCAGATTTTCGACCCTTTCGCCCAGGCGGACGCCTCCATGAGCCGGCGCTTTGGCGGTACCGGTCTGGGCACGACCATTGCGCGCCAGTTGGTGGAGCTGATGGGCGGCAGCATCAGCGTGCAAAGCCAGCTGAAAGTCGGCTCCTGCTTCGAAGTTCTGCTGCCGCTGGCTTCAGCCGCCGCCCTGACGCGACGCCAGAGCGCTGCGGACAGCAGCCTGCGTCTGCCACCGTTGCGCATCCTGGTGGCCGATGATGTTGCCGACAACGTGCAACTGATGGAGCTGATGTTGCGCGCCGACGGGCATACCGTCGTCAGCGCCGGCAACGGTCTGGCCGCCTTCGAGCGGCTGAGCGAAGATCGCTTTGATCTGGTGCTGATGGATATGCAGATGCCCGAGGTGAGCGGCCTGGAAGCGACGCGCATCATTCGCCGCTTCGAGAGCAATCTGGGTCGCACGCCCACGCCCATCATCGCGCTGACCGCCAGCGTACTGGACAAGGACCGCCTGGCCGCCAAGGCGGCGGGCATGGATGGCTTTGCCTCCAAGCCGGTGGATCGCCCCGCGCTGATGCAGGAAATCCGACGGGTGCTGCAGCTGTCGGGCCCGGCGGTGCAGGAGAGCCAGACCGGAGATGCGTCTGCGGGTCCGATAAACTGGCCTGAGGCAGAGCAACGCTGGGGCAACCGCAGCGTGCTGATACAGGCCCTGAGTCGCTTCCTGCTGGCTAACCTCAACGCCGCACGGGAATTGCAGACACTGCTCGACAGCGCGCAGCTGGAAACGGCTGCCGCTCTGCTGCACCGCCTGCGCGGCAGCGCGGCCAATCTCGGCCTGCAGCAGATTCAACAGTTGAGCGCAGCGCTGGAACAGCAGCTGGCACAGCCCGAGCCTGGTGCGCTATCGCCCGGCATAGCAGCGCTGCAGCAAGCGCTGCAGGCGGCCATCACAGCGCTACCCGCCGAGCCCGCCGAGCCGAGCCGGTGCGCACCACCCCTGTCGCCGGTCCAGCGCCAGCAGCTTAACCAGATGCTGGCCAGCCTGATCAGCAGCTTCAAGCGCGGCGAGATGAACGAACAGCGTTTGCAACAACTGGCGGGCCTGTTGGCCCCACAGCGCATGGAGCTGGTACAGCAGGCGCTGAATGATTTCGACTTTGCCCTGGCCGTGCAGCAGCTCGAGAGCGAGCTGGCCTTGCCCCTGACTGAAGACTGATGCCATGCCCCTGAAAGATACCCGCCGCACCCTGTTGCTGGTCGATGACGAACCGTCAAACCTGCATGTGCTGCGACACATACTGCAGGACGATTACCGTTTGCTGTTTGCCCGTGACGGTGAACGCGCCCTCGAGCTGGCCGGCACCGAGCGTCCGGACCTGATCCTGCTGGATGTGATGATGCCCGGCATGACCGGACACCAGGTCTGCGCGCGCCTCAAGGCCAACCCACTGACTGATCCCATCCCGGTCATTTTTGTTACCGCGCTGAGCAATGTGGAAGACGAGATCCGCGGGTTCGAGCTGGGCGCTGTGGATTACATCAGCAAACCGGTGAGCAGCCCCATAGTGCGGGCCAGGGTGCGCACGCACCTGTCGTTGGTGCGTGCCGATGTGCTGCGCGAAACCCGCCTCAACATTGTTCAGTGTCTGGGTATGGCCGCCGAATACAAGGACAACGAGACCGGCCTGCATGTCATCCGGATGAGCCATTTTTCGCGCATTATCGCGCTGGCGGCCGGTTACAGCGAAGAAGATGCTGACGAATTACTGCACGCCGCGCCAATGCATGACGTCGGCAAGATCGGCATCCCCGACGCCGTTCTGCAGAAGCCGGGCAAGCTGGACGCCGAAGAGTGGCAGATTATGCGTCAACACCCGGAGATCGGCGCCCAGATTATTGGCGAGCATGACGCCAGCATGTTGCAGATGGCCCGGCGCATTGCCCTGAGCCACCATGAAAAATGGGATGGTAGCGGCTACCCGAAAGGGCTTGCCGGTGAGGACATCCCGATCGAAGGGCGTATTGTGGCCATCGCCGATGTCTTCGACGCCCTCACCAGCCAGCGACCTTACAAGCAAGCCTGGCCGGTGGAAGACGCGGTGGCACTGATCCGCAGCGAGCGCGGCAAACATTTTGACCCGCAACTGGTCGACTGCTTCCTGGCCAGCCTGGAGTCCATAGTCGAAATCAAGGAGCGCTGGGCCGAGTAGGCCGGCCAACGCAGGCTTGTTCCGGGGCCGGAACCGTCGCAGACTGCGCCAGTCTGATTCTTGATACCGCCTTCAGGACCCTTGCCAATGCCGCTCTGCCGCCTGCTTCTACTCTGTTTACTGGTCGCCCCCACCCTGCTCAGCGCCGGGCAACCGCGCGAGGTCGACTGGCTCGACCTGTTACCCGCCGAGGACTACCAGGCCATGCTCGACATGCCGGATCTCGACCACGGCAACGGCCCGGATGCCAACGGCGACTTTACTAGCAGCCTGCGCCAGGAGAACAACAGCCTGCCGGAGGTCATGTACTCGACCCGCGTGGTCGCAGAAATGGACCAGCAGTACATCCGCATTGGCGGTTATCCGGTCCCCATCGAAGCCGACGCACGGGGACGTTATACCCAGTTTTTTCTGGTGCCTTACGCGGGTGCCTGCATCCATGTACCACCGCCGCCGCCCAACCAGATCATTTTGGTAGATTACCCAGCGGGCATCGAGATAACCGATATCTATCAGCCGCTGTGGATTCAAGGCCAATTGCAGGTAGCGCAAACCAGCAATCAGCTAGCCGATGCCAGCTATCAACTTGAGGCCGACGAGGCAGGGCTCTACGACGCGCCTTAGCGCGGATGATTGGCCATATCAAGGTGCGGTTACACAATCGCCCAGCCGGGTGGCCCACCCAGAGGTGGCAATCCGTTATGCTGTCGTTCTGTCATCACTCTTTCTGGAGCTGGATCGGATGCAATTACTGATAGGCCTGATCGGCCTGCTGCTGCTCATCGTCACCAGCCTGCGCCGCTGGCTGCTGCGCCGCGAGTCGCCGCAAAAGCAGGTCATGCCCTTCGCCGGCGAGTTGTATCAGGTGGGTTCAGCGGTGATTGCGCGCACCCGGCCCGACGCGCCGGGTGGCAGCGTGATTGTCATGCACGGTTTTGTAGAGAACTTTCTCTATTTCACCGAACACTATCAGGATCCAGACCTCCAGCTTATTTTGCTGACCAGCGCAGACTATCATCTACCAGTCACCCAGCCCCGTTTCAGCCAGGCCGACTGGGTCAAGGTACCGGAACAGCGGGCTGGCAGCATCGCCTACGACGCTGCGGTACTCAATCAGGCGCTTGAGCACCTGGCCACCGGCAGTCGCATACGGGTGCACGGCCATTCGCGGGGCGGCGCCGTGACGCTGGAGGCAGCACGCCAGCGCCCGGATCTGTTCGAACGGGTAGAGGTCATCCTCGAAGCGCCCGTGTTGCCGCAGGGCAAACCCTACAAGCCGGTGCCACCCCTGGCACGCTGGTTTGCGCCCTTCTACCTGTTTGCCTGGCAACAGCAGCCGATCAGCCCCGCCAATGCCAAGCTGTTCGGTCCGCTGGATGATCCGCGCAAGCGCGAGCTGATCATGGCGCTCCCCTTCAACCCGCGCTACGGCAAGACCTTTGTCAGCAATATCAAGGATCTTGCACAGTGGATGGAGAACAACGGCAGCGACATCTTTCAGCACGTCAAATTCGGCGCCATCCTCATTCCCTCGCATGACCGCATCCTGAATGCCGAGGCCATGCGCCAAAGCGCGCAGCAGGCCGAGAACCTGCAGATCATCGAGGTACAAGGCTGCAGCCACCTGATCACCGCAGACCGCCCCGACAGCATTCCGGCCCTGCCAGGCGACTGAGATGGGCTACACTCTCGAACCCATAGGCATAGTGCACTCGTGCTTTCGCGAGAAGTTTGCCATACCCCGACAACCGCAACTGGCGCCTGCGGCTACCGGCACACTGGAGCTGTTCGCACCCTACAATCGCGCCGAGGCGCTGGCCGGGCTGGAGCAGGTCAGCCATCTCTGGCTGCTGTTCATCTTCCATGCGGCCGACAGCGGGCCGGAGCACTTGCGCGTGCGGCCGCCCAGGCTGGGTGGCAACCAGCGCATCGGCGTATTCGCCAGCCGCGCGACACACCGCCCCAATCCGCTCGGTCAGTCTGTAGTACGACTCGACGGCATAGCCGAGGGCAAGTTGCTGCTCTCGGGCCTGGATCTGCTCGATGGCACGCCGGTGCTTGATATCAAACCCTATGTACCCTACGCCGATAGCCTGCCTGATGCCCACAACGGCTTGGCTCCTGCCCCACCGGCAGCAATCACCGTGGAGTGGTCTGCAGTTGCGTACAGCCAGGCTCAACAGCATGCGGCACGTCTGCAAAGTGACGTGGCGGGTCTGATTGAACAATGCCTTGCTCAGGACCCCAAACCGGCCTACCAGCAGCCCGGCCCCGAACGCGAATACGGGGTGCGCTTCTGGGATCTGAACCTGCGTTGGCACTATCCGGCGCCCGATCGTATTCGCGTCATTGATATTCAACTGGCCGACATCCGCACCTGAACCCGCACAGCAGCCGGTCAAGAGGATATACTGCCGGCAAAAATCAGCTCAGATGCGACACTACCATGGGCGTGCTGTACTTCTCACCGATGTTGCTGGGCATTTGCCTGTTGCTGGCCATCGCGGTCAGCGCCACGGCATTGCGCTTCATGGTGCCCACCGAGCAGGGCCCCGGCTTCTGGATGGCCGGCTGTTGGTCGCTGATTGGCGGTATTGGTCTTTTCATCGGCTTCATTCTGACCCACAACCCCTGGTTGAATGTACTGGGGAACGCCGCCCAACTGGCGGGCGAGGCGCTGTTTCTGCTCGGTATTTTCCGCTTTATGGGTCGTCCGCTGCCCTGGTGGACGGTGCCGGCCAGCGCTGGCGTGATGGCGCTGTTCAACACCCATTACTGGCTCTACGCGGGCAACTCCGATTTTCTCATGGGCGTGTACTCCACCATCGCCGGCCTGCTCCCGGCGCAGGCAATCTGGTTACTGTTAAGCGCGAGGCAGGATAGTCACACCCGTCCGGCCCAGTTGCTGGTAGCCATCAGCCTGGTCATCTATTCCCTGGCTACCCTGCTGCGCGGTTATCTGGGCTACCACGGCTGGTGGCACGACCAGCCCTATACCCAGCCATACCAATCGTTCAGTTATCTGCTGCCCTACAATTTCGCTATCCCGGCACTGGTGATGGGCTTTGTCGGGTGCACCCTGATGACCACCCAGCGAGTGCTGGCGCGCAGCCACCGGCTGGCAGAGCAGCTGCAGGAGCTGGCCACTCGTGATCCCCTGACCGGGGTGCTCAACAGGCGCGCCTTTCATGAGCATTTGCAGCAGGAACTGGCCCGCGCGCAGCGCTACGGCACGCCCCTATGTCTGGCCATGCTGGATCTGGACCATTTCAAACAGCTCAATGACCGCCTGGGCCACCTTGGCGGTGATCAGGCCCTGCAGCGCTTTGCCTGGGTGTGCGAGCAACAGGCCAGAAGCTGCGACGTATTTGCGCGTATCGGCGGTGAGGAGTTCGTGCTGTTGATGCCACAAACCGGGACGGCCGAAGCACTGCGCATGCTGGGTCGCCTGCAGAAGGCGCTGGCTGACGAGCGACAACATTATCAGCAGCAGGATTATGCCCTGGCCTTTAGTACCGGGCTGGCCGAGCGAA
This sequence comes from Halopseudomonas sp., assembly GCF_036961105.1. Classification (GTDB taxonomy): domain Bacteria; phylum Pseudomonadota; class Gammaproteobacteria; order Pseudomonadales; family Pseudomonadaceae; genus Halopseudomonas. The sequence goes on from NZ_JBALWW010000010.1 coordinate 120,400, forward strand.
GCCGCGATGAAAGTGCCGACAGCCTGCTCAAGCGGGCCGACCAGGCGCTCTATGCTGCCAAGGCAGCCGGCCGCAACCGAATCGAAGTCTGGGAGGCCCCGCTGGCCTGAGTCGGCCAGAAATACGTGGCATACTCAACGCTTGTCCATAAACGCATTTGCAGGGGGTTCTTGCGGTGTTCAATCTAGGTCATGTTGCGCTCCTGATGCTGCTGATACTGATCGGCTGGTGGCTGCTGCGCACACTGGGGCTGCGCGACCAGGCCCTGCGACTGGTCCGCAAACATTGCGAGCGCAGCGATGTGCAACTGCTGGATGACAGCATAGCGCTCACGGGCATGCGCGTTGTGCGCAATCGGCGCGGGCGCCCAGGTCTGGTTCGTCGGTACGCGTTCGAGTTTACCGTTACCGGAGAGCATCGCTACGACGGTTATATCGATTTGCACGGGCAACAGCAGCTGCATCTGGAGATGGCTCCGCATCCCTTCCCCGGTGAAGCCCCCGATGAGCACATGCACCCAAGCACCAGCGCCACTATCCATAGAATACATTAAGCTTTATTTATCAATGGCTTATTCTATTCAAAGAGCCATCAATAGTAGATTTGGCAAATTTTGTTCCACGTGGAACCCTGGCTGCTCGGAGCAAATCGGCGATGCTGACCCAGATACCTACGCACTTGATAGCTGGGCCCCTGGGCGCCGGCAAGACCTCGCTGCTGCGACACCTGTTAAGACACAAACCGCAACATGAGCGCTGGGCAGTGCTGATCAATGAGTTTGGTCAGGTGGGCATGGACCTGGCACTGCTGAGCGAACCATCTGCGCACGATATCAGCCTGAGCGAAATTCCAGGCGGTTGCCTGTGCTGCGTCAACGGCCTGCCCTTTCAGGTCGGCCTGGGCCGTCTGCTACGCCGGGCCAAGCCTGACCGCGTGTTTATCGAGTCTTCCGGTTTGGGTCACCCGCTTCAGTTGCTGCAACAATTGGATGAGCCCCCCTGGCAGGGTGTATTGGCCCTGCAACCGCTGATCATGGTGCTGGACAGCCCGGCGCTGGCCGCTGGCCGTCCGCTGGCCGACGCGCAGCAACAGGCGTTGTCGCGGGCGGGGCTGCTGGTGTGCAATAAGGCCGAGCAGTTGAGTGAGGCAGATCGACAGCGTCTGCGCGAGACTCTTGAGTTCGCCAACATCTGCTTTACCGAGCATGGCGCCCTGACGTGGCAGCAACTGCCGCAGCGGGCGGCCGGGCAAATGGGCGCTCCCCAGCCCGAGGCCCGGCCCGGTCCCCCCATGCTGCCTGCATTATGGTTGCACCAGGCAAACTGGATCAGCGCTCATCAGCTGCAGCAATCACCCTACTCCGTGGGGTGGCGCATGTCGCCGCTAGAGCAATTTCGTCTGGTCGACCTGCAACGCTGGCTGGCCAAGGCGACCTGGGTTCGCGCCAAGGGCGTCATGCACACTGATCAGGGCTGGAAAGCTTTCAATCTCTTACCGGAGCGTCCGCCAAGCTGGCAAGACAGCCTCTGGCGACAGGATAACCGCGTTGAGCTCATCAGCGCCGAGCTACCGCCGGTGGGCGAACTGGAAGCAGGCTTGCGGGCAGCTGTACAGAGCCAGTAACCTAGCCCCTTTGCCACCTGATGCCTACCCATGATCCGACTGTCCTTGCTGTGTGGCCTGCTCGTTAGCACTAACCTCTGGGCACAAGCCTGCCTGATTGAATCCAGCGATCAGAAACTGCCTGTGCGGCTGTGCCAGCAAAACATGACCATTCCGAAAAACCTGTTTTCGGCCAATTTCTGCCACCCGCAGATTCCGGACCGCAGCTTTGCCATCAGCATGGTGGATGCCTGTCCCGAGGGTGCCTATGGCGTATGCGAGGGATCGCGCACCAATGGCGTTGGATACCAGCAATCCATCTACTATTACAGCGATGCTGACGATGCGCCGGTGCTCAAGGCCTATTGCGAAAAGGTCAGCCAGGGACAGTGGCGCCAGCCCGCTGAAGCCGACTGAAGCGGCGCCGGTTATTGCGCTGGCGGCGAGGCTGGCAGTGCGCCCATATCCAGTTGGTCGCCTGCCTTGATACCTAGCGCCTGGATGGTGCCGGCCGGTATCTCCAGCACGTAACGCAGCGGCTCGGCGGCTTGGTAGATAGCGCAGGGCATCTGCCGGCAGGGCGGCACGTTGGCAAACAGCTGCTTGATACGGCCGTGGGTATCGACGAACACGAGATCCAGGCTGATACGCATGTTGTGCATCCAGATAGCCGGGCGCGTGCCGGCCGGGAAGTCGAACAACATGCCGGTACCGGCCGTCAGCTCACGTCCCATCAGCCCCTGCTGGCGACTTTCGGGATCGGCGGCAACGGCAAAATCAAAGCGCTGATTGCCCAGCAGCAGCTGCTGTGAAGGCGCTGCAGCGGCAAGCAGGGGAACCAGCAGCGCCAGGCCGAATACAACGCGCGCGCGGATCAAAGATTTTCCTTGAGCAGGTTCTGGTAGACCATGTTGGTCAGATAGAGGCGATCCTGCTCGCTGATATCAACAAATTCCACGCCTGTCGCTATCAACCCTTGCTGGCTTTCATCATTGCTGACAGCACGCACCCGCGCATTGATGGTGAGATAGACGTCCAGACCCGCGGGGTTGATGCGAAACGACAGCTTGAGTTCTTCATCTTTCTGCGCGAAGGGCTTGGGCGACAGCATGCGCGCCCCACCCACACTCATATCGGTCATGCGTGCAGACGCCTGGCTGCCGTCAGCCCGGCTGATTGCGGTGACCAGTTCCACCGAGACCCGTGCTGAACTGCGAATACGCATGGACTGTACGCTGTCCGGGTACGCCAGATGCAGATAGGGAAAGGGCGAAAGATTGGATTTCAGTACTCGCGTCTTGTAGGCCACCGCATCCTTGCCCACGAAGCCGCGCACCAGAAATTGCTGCCCTTCCTTGACGAACACCAACTTGCCTTGCTGCATGGGTGCGCTGACCAGCAGACTGACCGGTGCGTGGAAGCCGATCATGCGCACTTGATAACGCTCGGCATGGGTCGGGTGCAGCGTTTGCAGTTGCACCAGATCACCGGGAGCCAACTGCACCTGAGCCAGACTGGATATCTGTCCGTCCATGGCCCCGGCCGCCGGGCTCGCAGGTGATTCGCGCTCGGCTTGTGGGGCAGAGCGAAAGAGTCCGAGCTTGAGTAATTGGCCCAACAGGGGCTTGTTGTCGATCACATGGCCGTGTGCAAAGAGCACTTTGCCATCCGCGTCTACCACATTCCACGGCAGAGCTTTACCAAGCGGAATATCTTCCTCAACCAGGGCTATCAGCGACACGCAATTGCTCCAACAAAAGACAAAATTAGTTTATCAATGTAGCAGTGTTAATGGCCTCAGGCTATCTTCCGAAAGGCGTTTAACGATAAAGATCCGCACGCGTCCAGGGCAGCTGATGTTGCCCATCCGGTAGCGGTTTGACCGCCAGGATCTGGTGAATATTCATCCAGTTTCTGGCGAAGCCGTACGCGCAGCCAGCCAGATATATCCGCCAGATCCGCAGCGCTCGGTCGTCGACGTAGGCACTCGCCTCGTCCAATCGCGCTTCGAGATTGGCACTCCAATGCTCCAGCGTACGTGCGTAGTGCAGACGCAGGCTTTCCACATCCACCACCTCCAGCCCTTGCTCGCTCATGCTGGCGACCGCCATGGCCAGATGCGGGAGCTCGCCATGCGGAAACACGTAACGCCCAATAAACTGCCCTGCGCCTCGGCCCACCTGGCGGCCGTCGGTGTATTTGGCGGTAATCCCATGATTCATCACCAGTCCGCCCGGTTTCACCTGCTCATGCAGTATCGCAAAGTAGCGATCAAGGTTGACGTGTCCGACGTGCTCGAACATCCCCACGCTGACTACCTTGTCAAACTGCTCGCCGCCTTTCAGGTCGCGGTAGTCGAGCAGCTCCAGGTGAACCTGGTGACTGAGTCCCTGCGCCGCCACCCGCTCTCTTGCCAGCTTCAGCTGCGCCTGACTGAGGGTAATGCCAACCACGCTAACGCCATACTCCCGGGCGGCATGTCGGGCGAGGCCGCCCCAACCGCAGCCGACATCCAGCAGGCGCTCGCCAGGCTTCAAGCGTAGCTTGCGACACAAATGGTCGAGCTTCTGAATCTGCGCCTTGGCCAGCGAGTCGGAAGCATGACGAAAATAGCCGCAGGAGTAGATCATCTCCGGATCCAGCCACAGCGCGTAGAAATCGTTGGAAAGGTCGTAATGGTAGGAGATGGCTTCGGCGTCGGTTGCTTTATCGTGGGCCTTGCGCGGCGCGGAGCTTTCCGCTGGCAGGTCGCCGAGCAGCGATTTGCTCATGCGGTCAGCCACCGCAATCACATCCATGATGGCGCCATGGATATCCATGCGCTGCTGAATGAAGGCTTCGCCCAGCTTGTCGAGCGTCGGGCTTGCCAGCTCCTGCAGCAATGAGGGGTCGCGAATCTCCAGGGTCACTCTGGGGTCTGGGCCCAGATCCAGGGTGCTGCCCGCCAGACAGATACGCAACGGCAGTTCGAGTGAACGCAGAGACGACGTTAATTGGGTAAGCATGCGCGCGCACCTCCAGCCAGTTCGAAACCTCTCATGCAATATAGAACAGCATTAGCGGTTTTTGATCCCTGGGCGGTGCGCGCGCTCGTTGACCGTCAAACGTCCGCGATTACCTCAGCGTTTCTGCGGGCGCTTCCAGCCCTCTATATTGCGCTGGCGGGCGCGGCTTACAGCCAGGCTGTCGGCCGGCACATCCTGGGTTACGGTAGAGCCTGCTGCGGTAGTGGCGCGGGCACCTACCGTCACCGGCGCTACCAGAGCGGTATTGGTACCAATAAAGGCGCCGTCGTCAATCCGCGTCTGATGCTTGTTGGCGCCGTCGTAATTGCAGGTGATGGTACCCGCGCCGATGTTTACTTCGCTGCCCACTTCGGCGTCGCCAATATAGGACAGGTGATTCACCTTGGATCCCTCGCCGATGACGGCCTTCTTGGTCTCGACAAAGTTGCCGATCTTGGCGCCCTTCGCCAGCCGGGTTCCGGGACGCAGACGCGCATAGGGGCCTACATCGCAGTCCTCCCCTACCTCGGCCTGTTCCAGATGGCTGAAGGCCTTGATGTGGCTACCAGAGGCGATAACCGAATCGCGAATAACGCAGTTGGCCTCGATGATCACATTGTCGGCAATGCTGACCTTGCCCTCGAAAATGACGTTGATATCCACACTGATGTCGCGGCCCACCGTCAGCTCGCCGCGCACGTCAACCCGCTGCGGGTCGGCCAGGGTGACGCCTTCGGTCATTAGGCGCTGCGCCTGGCGTGACTGATACTCGCGCTCCAGTACGGCCAGTTGCAGACGGTTGTTGGCCCCCATCACCTCGGGCTCGCTGGCCGGCTGCGCCACTTCGACGGGTACGGATTCAGCAACTGCCAGCGCCACCACGTCGGTGAGATAGTACTCGCCCTGGGCATTCTGATTGGACAGGCTGCCGAGCCATTCGGCCGCGCGGCTGCCCGGCAGGGCCATGATGCCCGTGTTGCCCTCGGTAATCTGCAGTTGCTCAGGGCTGGCATCTTTCTGTTCGACAATCGCCATTACCCGCCCAGCCGCATCGCGCACGATACGACCGTAACCAGTAGGGTCCTGCATGCTGACCGTAAGCAGACCCAGGGCCTGGGTGCCGGCCTGCTGGCTCAGCTGCTCCAGCGTCGCCACTTGCAGTAGCGGTACATCGCCATAGAGCACCAGTATCTGCTCGGCACCAGTGGTGTCGGGTATTGCCTGCGCCACCGCGTGTCCGGTGCCAAGCTGCTCGTGCTGCATCACCCAGTTGAGATCCGCAGCATCCAGTCGAACCTGCACTTGCTCTGCGCCATGTCCGATCACCACGTGGATACGTTGCGGCGACAGCGCCCGAGCGCAATCAATCACATGTCCCAGCATGGGCTTGCCGGCGACGGGGTGCAGCACCTTGGGCAGGGATGAACGCATGCGGGTGCCTTGACCAGCAGCGAGGATGACAACGTGCAGATTCATTGAAACGTCCTGTTTGGCGAAAAAAACGTGCGGTGAATGATAACAAAAGTGCAAGCTGCAAGCTGCAAGCTGCAAGCTGCAAGCTGCAAGCTGCAAGCTGCAAGCTGCAAGCTGCAAGCTGCAAGCTGCAAGCTGCAAGCTGCAAGCTGCAAGCTGCAAGCTGCAAGCTGCAAG
>NZ_JBALWW010000011.1:0-117724 GCF_036961105.1 Halopseudomonas sp.
TACCCTGACATTCTGGAGTGCCCATATAAAAACAAAGCCCCGGCTAAAGAGCCAGGGCTTTGTCAGCAGTCTGAGGCCCTACCGGGCCTCTTTTTTGGGCTTGATCAAGCATCTTACAACTTGAGTAGCCCCTCAATAGAATAAAGATCAACATCGCTTTTAATGCCGTACCACTCCCACTCATCGACGATAATCAACGCAATACTCAGGGAAATATTGGCCGGTGGCGGGCGACCGCAAAGCCGCATTTTCTTAATACCTTTGATCCGCCCATCGCGCATCAACACCCTTTCACTCTATTGCGACCCGCATTTTTCGCGCGGTAGAGCGCAGCGTCTGCCTGTTCTTTGAGTTCTTCCAGACTGTTGGATTCGCTCGGTACCATTGAGCACACGCCTGCGCTGATGGTCACTCGTTTGCTGATATCGGAAAGCTCGTGCTGCATTGCCGCCTGTTCAATCGCGGCTCGACAGGCTTCGGCAACGAGGCTGCCGTTGGCCGTGTCGGGCAGAATGATCGCGAACTCTTCGCCTCCGTAGCGGGCCAGCATGTCGGTCGGCCTGCGCACGACGCCTTGTAGAATGCGCGCGACATTCCTCAGGCACTCGTCACCAGCGGGGTGCCCGTACTGATCGTTGTAGTGTTTGAAGTGGTCTATATCCAGCATGATCAATGACAGTGGTTGGCTTTGTCGCATACCGCGAGCCCACTCCTGCTCAAGAAACTGATCAAAATGCCGTCGGTTCGCCAGCTGGGTCAAACCGTCGGTGAGGGACATCTTTTCCAGCTTCTCCTTGCTGGCAACCAGCGCGCGGTTCCGATTGACGTTGATCAGCGCGTAGATCACCAGCAATGCGATGAAAAAAGAACCAGACACCATGATCAGCGCCGGCAGAAAGCTACGTCGGGCATCAACGTAGGTCTGTGATGGCTTGGCTTGAATCTGCCACGTGCGGCCGGCCACGTCGGCCAGCAGGGTTTTATAACCCATGTCGCTCACCCACCTGGGGTCTGCGGGATCGGCGTTGCTGTACAGCTGGTTAGGTTGCGCACCGGTAATATCTACCACCTGAAACAGCAGATTCGGGTTATTCCTGATACCAATCGCCTGGTTGGCCAGCTCACCAACCAGAAAGACGCCATTGATGTAACCATAATGGGCCTCGCGCCGTTGTTCCAGGTTGGTCGGTCGGCCCTTATAAAGCGGAGCGAATACCAAAAAACCCTGTTTCTTTTCCGTCTCTTGCACCAGCTTGATGCCAGCAGTTGCAGCCATCCTGCCCGTGTCGCGTGAGGCTTCGATCGCTGCGCGGCGGTTGGCTTCACTGGCCAGGTCAAAACCCATCGCAGCAGCGTTCTTGTCCAATGGCGCTATGAACTGCACAGGGACGTAAGCGCTGCGTTCTGCTACAGGAATAACTCGGTTATCAGCATCCCTTTCGCTAAGGCGCCAACCCGGAAAATGGCGTTGTTGTTCCTGTTCAAAGGTCGCTATCTGGCTGCGCTCGATGACCGGGGCCCAAGCAAAGGCCATGATTACCGGTGAACGCTCGAGTATGCCATCGGTGATGGACTGGAAGCGCTCTGCGTCCATACCGGGCACAACCTCGATGGCTGCTTTCAAAGCAAAAAGCACCTCAAGGTTAAGAAGTACCTCTCGCTCCAATACTGCCGCAATCTGTCCAACATCCCCCTGGAATTCGTTGGAAATAGCCAGGGTCTCCTGAACGTAAAAGCTACGGCTCATTGCCGCGCAAAGAGACATCCCCAGTGCAGCGAGGGTCGCGATAGCGACGAAGGGAGAGCGCTTCAACTTGGCGCCGTCGGCCGCATGGGCTCAAGGGTTCTAACGCTGCTCACGGCAGGGGGCTCCAATGTAATGATGCAAACGAGTAAACACGGCCACTGACCGTGCAGCAGTTCGTGAATATGAGGGCCCATGAGACAAACAGTTCCGCACAGGTGCAGGGTAAAGCAGGCAAATTGCCAGCACCATCACTCCGTGTCATAACATTGCTCTCACTCAGGTAACAGCAGCCCCTGCTGAATGGGCAAGGCTGCTGGCAATCACGCTGGTGTGATTTCAGCATCCAGGCATAGGCTGAGCGTGAACCTGAGTGCCAACGGCGGTTTTTCAGACGGGGCTTCAGGCTTAATGCCACATTGCCCTAACCTTTCTTCCTCAGGCCCGGCGCCTGTACGATGCACAAATGTAATTGGCAGGTAATTGGGGTCAGATGAGTAGCATTCACTCGGCCTCGTGCACCGGGCGCTCCCCTGCTCTCGCGTCACAAGGGCGTTCATCAGCGTTAATCGAACGGGTCTGAATTCAGCTAAAGGTAAGGACACATGTTATTAGGTCGTTGTTTTTTAATTTCTTTTTTGCTGCTTGCACTGACCGGTTGCCAGTCGGCGTACTACGGCGCGATGGAGCGGGTTGGCGTTCACAAGCGCGACATCATGGTCGATCGGGTTGAGTCAGCCCAAGAGGCGCAGACCGACGCCAAAGAGCAATTCGAGTCGGCGCTGGCGCAGTTCCGTTTCATTATCCAGATCAAGGATCAGGATCTGGCGACACGCTACGACCGGCTGAACGATGAGTACGAAGACAGTAAAGCCGCCGCTGAATCGGTGACCGAGCGTATTGATGCAGTCGAAGACGTGTCCGAGGCATTGTTCGATGAATGGGAAGATGAAATCGAGCTGTACAGCAGCGCCAGCCTCAAGCGCCAAAGTGCAGCCAAGCTGAGCCAGACACGACGGCAGTACCAGGGCCTTATCAAGGCAATGCGCAGCGCTGAAGCGCGCATGGCGCCGGTATTGCAAGCCTTCCAGGATCAGGTGCTGTTTCTGAAGCACAATCTGAATGCGCGGGCGATCGACTCGCTGCAGGGTGAATTGGGGAGTATAGAAACCGACGTGGCCCAGCTGATCAGAGAAATGGAAAAGTCCATTGCCGAATCAGACGCCTTTATCAGCAGCCTCAAAAATTAGGCTGCGCCAGATTCATTATTTTGCAGGGTTTTCATGCAGGCGCTGGAGCCAATCTGACTCCAGCGCCGTTATAGGCTTTACAGCCAGAGCCTAAGCTTAGCTCTGCGGTTTGATCAGAAACTTCTCTCCCGTCGCCTGTTTGCCGTAAACCGCCATCGATTCCAGCTTCAACGCACCGGCCAGTGAGACCTCGTGGGTGTAGTTACTGGCGAAGGTGGTTTTGATTTCGGCGGCGACGCGTTTGCGCATGGCGGCGGCGGTGTCCTTGCCCAGTTTGCCTAACGCATTGAACAGCAGGAAGCCGTTCACACCCCAGGCAAAACCGAAGGCGCGGTTCAGCGTAATGGGGCCGCGATCCAGGCCGCCATAGATATACACCTGCTTGTAGATATCGGACCCGTACACGCTGTATTCCGTCATGTTGCGCGAGACCGCGGCTTCCATGCAGGTGAGGATGTCGCTGGCCAATTTGCCGCCACCAATGGGGTCGAAGGCGATGGTCGCGCCGGTGTCGATCAGTGCCTGGGTCAGGTCGGCCATGAAGCTGTCGCTGCTGGAGTTGACCACGTACTTGGCACCCAGGTCGCGCAGCAGGGCTTCCTGTTCGGGCTTGCGGACGATATTGACCAGGTCGATGCCGTCGGCAATACAGATGCGGTTGAGCATCTGGCCCAGGTTGGAGGCGGCGGCAGCGTGGACGATGGCCTTGTGGCCTTCTGCGCGCATGGTTTCGACCATGGCCAAAGCGGTCAGCGGGTTAACGAAACTGGAAGCCGCCTCGACTGCGGTGGTGCCCGGCTCCAGTACCAGACAGCTTTGCACATTGGTGCGCAGATACTTGCGATAGCTACCACCGCCGATGAAGGCAACGGTCTTGCCCATCAGGGCCTGGGCAGCGGCCGATGAACCCGCTGCGACCACGGTACCGGCGCCTTCGTTACCCACGGGTATCGACTTGCCAATGCGCTTTTTAACCGCGCCCATGAACTTGGCCGGCACATCGGCAGTGATCACCGGGCGCTCGGCGCTGCCGGATTGCTTGGCCGTGGTCATATCGGCCGCGCTGAACATCACGCCCAGGTCAGAGGGGTTGATGGGGGCGGCTTCGATGCGGATGATCACGTCGTTTTCGCCCGGCTGGGGGATCTCGATCTCGCGCAGAGCAAGCTCCAGCTTGTTGTCTTCGCTGATGGTGGAAATGAGTTCGATGTTGGTATCTGACATTTTTATTCTCCTGAAAAAGCTAGGTGCTTTGGCGCGGCGCTAACCAGCATTACCCCATTAGCTGCCACATAAGTTATCGCATGAAATGGCGGCAAAGCTTGCGCCTGCGTGATCCGCATCGCTGGATTGTGATCGTAGCGGAAACTGGGTGCACATTAACATTGTCCTTATAGATAACGGCGAGAAAGAGTGGCGACGCCAGAGTGAGCCGTTGGTCAGGCCCCGCCGCTATGCCTACAATGGCCGCTTACCCGCGAGTTTTAATTCGAGACAAGGTGTTTTGACTATGGTGTTCAGCTTCCACAGTAACCTTACCCCATGATTAAGTACTGGTTCAGCATCGTCCAGGCCGCGGTCAAGAACTGGCTCGATAGCCAGGCCTTTATCTACGCGGCTGCCCTGGCGTTCTTCACAGTATTTTCCATAGCGCCGGTTCTGATTGTGGTAGTAGCTCTGGTTGGCCTGGTTGTAGGTGAGAGTGCTGTGCAAGGCCAACTCTTTGCGCAGTTGGAGGGTACCCTGGGCCCGGAAGCCGCAGACACCATACAAACCGCGGTGGCCAACTCGCAGATCGATCAGAGCGGCATCTGGCCGGCATTGATCGGGATTTTTGCCACCATTGTGGGCGCCACCACGGTGTTTGCCAAAATGCAGCAGTCGTTGAATCAGATCTGGGGCGTCGCGCCTCGCCCTGCGCGTAACAACCTCTGGGTGTTCATCAAAAGCCGCCTGTTGTCGCTCACCATCATTCTGTCAATCGGCTTTATTCTGCTGGTATCGCTGATGCTGTCCGTGGTTTTGCGCGCCATTATGGCTTTTGCTCAGGATTGGCTGCCGGTGCCGCCGGGCACCATGGTTGGGCTGGAGCTGGGCCTGTCGCTGATCGTGACCACGCTGTTGTTTGCCGCGATGTTCAAGATCCTGCCCGATGTACTGCTGTCGTGGCGAGAGGTGCTGTTGGGCGCCTTTATTACCGCGGTTCTGTTTACGGTGGGCCGCTTTCTGATTTCGATCTATCTGGCCTACACCGCAACGGCCTCGGCCTATGGCGCCGCCGGCTCGCTGGCGCTTCTGCTGCTATGGGTCAACTATTCCTCAATGATCCTGCTGTTCGGCGCGGCCTTTACGCGGGCGCACCTTGAAGGTAGCGGCAAGCCGGTCTGCCCCAAGAGTACGGCGGTGCGGGTGCAGCGCGAATTGATTGCCGAGGCCCCGGAAAGCTGCGGCTGAAATGATGGCGCCCAGGTGCACAGCTGTGCGCTTGGGCGCGACCTTAACTGGCATTATTTCCGATCTGCGCCAGCGCCTGAACGCCAAGGCACGGCAGGCGGAGCATTCCCCTACCGACTGCCGCCCAATCACGCTTGCTTATGCAGTTGGCAACATCCACCAAAGCCCGCCCCACTCCCCTAAGATACGCATACAAAAACAAGAGGGAGCATAAGCATGAAAAAATGGATCATCTCGATAGCCTTGCTACTGGTAGTGGGATGCGGCATTTTCTGGGCAACGGCCGATCAGGATATGCGCCGGCTGGTTCTTAACATGCCCACCGATACCAACGTGCTGTTCTGGTCTACCGAGCAGCGTGACGCCGGCTTTCGCGCCCTGGACCGTGTGCCACTGTTGAGCAAATCGCGGGTTATTGCCGCTGGCGGCAATGTGTATCCCCTGCCCGCAGGCGCGCCGCTGGATATTGGCCTGGATGTGGATGCCTACATGGCGTCGCAACGCGCCGCGGCGCTGATCATCGTGCAGGATGGCAAGGTGCGGCTTGAGCAGTATGGGCTGGACTTTGGCCCCGAAGGGCGCTGGACCAGTTTCTCGGTGGCCAAATCCTTTACCTCCACCCTGGTGGGCGCGGCCATCAAGGATGGTTACATCAAGAGTGTCGACGACATGGTGTCGGACTACATCCCCGACCTCAAGGGCTCCGCTTACGACAACGTGACCATCAAACAGCTGCTCACCATGACCTCCGGCGTGGCCTGGAACGAGGATTATGGCGACCCGCAGTCAGATGTAGCGCAGTTCGCCTCCCACAAGCCCGAGCCCGGCGTGGATGTAACCGTGAGCTACATGCGCCAGCTTAAATCCGAGGCAGAGCCCGGCACCAAGTGGGTGTACAAAACCGGCGAGACCAACCTGATTGGCGTGCTGGCCAGCTCCGCCGCCAACAAGCCGCTGGCCGAATACCTTTCCGAGAAGGTCTGGCAGCCCTTTGGCATGCAACAGGACGCTACCTGGCTGCTGGGGTCCACCGGGCATGAAGTCAGCGGCTGCTGCGTGCAGGCCGCTACCCGTGACTTTGCCCGCTTTGGCTTGTTCATCATGGGCGGCGGCAAGGCCGGTGGCGAGCAGGTATTACCTGATGGCTGGATTGCCGAGGCTACCACCAAGCAGGCAGACATCGGCCGGCCCGGCCATGGCTACGGTTATCAATGGTGGACGCTGGATGATGGCGCCTACATTGCCCAGGGCATTTTCGGCCAAGGCATCTTTATCGATCCCAAGCGCCAACTGGTGATCGCCTCAAACGGCAACTGGCCGCAGGCAACTGATCGCCAGGGCGGCGACCAGGGCCAGGAGCGTTTGGCTTTTTACCGCCAGGTGCAGCGGGCCATTGATAACGAGACCCAGCGCTGATCAATCTTCCCCAAGTGGGTATAGACCATGAAAGGATTTGCATTTTGCGCTCTGCTGTTACTCGCCGTGGGTAGCGCGCAAAGCATCCAGGCCCGTTCGCTGGCGCATGAAGTGACGCTGCCACCCGTACAGGGATGGCAGATCACCGCAACCCGGAAGGTCAGCTCAGTGAGCTGCGCTGCACGGCGACGTGACACTGAAGGGCAGCGACTGTACCTATCGGCCAGGGTCATAGCCGACCGCGAGGCCACTTGGGAGCTGCAGGTCACCACTCGCCTTAGAGCCCTGCTGGACGTGGCGCAAGCAACTGCGAGCGTGCTGGTAGAGGATACGCCAGTCGCCACAGGTCAGGTGTTGGCCCTAGGCGAAAGTACAGGCAGCCAAGGCGCCGGGCGCTATGTTCGCTATGAATTTGCGGAGCTGGCGGGCGGCGTGGTGGCGATAAAACCGGCGTCTGCGGTCGAGCTCGCGGCGCCGGGTTTGGCGCCATTGCAGATTGGGTCTCTTGCGCCAATAGTCACGGCCCTGGAGCAATGCCAGCGAGACAGCTTGAACCCAGCCTTCTGGAATAAAGCGGTAACCCTCTGCAATTGAACAGCGCGGGACCGTAAGGCGATGCTTTCAATCTATCCCGGCTATTACTGCCTACCCCGTGTTTTTCGGTGAACCTGTCGCTATCCGCTAAACGCGTCGTCATACCGACTGAACCCGAGACGAGTTTCGTGATCTCTGTTCTAGCAGCCTGCGTACCCTTCATCCGATCCAGCATGCTGCATCAGCCACCGGAGGTACCCCATGCACCTGGAAGGTTCCTGCCACTGCGGCAGCGTGCATTTCTCGCTGGAGTCCGCAGAGCCCTACCCCTTTTGTCTGTGCTACTGCTCCATCTGTCGCAAGACGGCAGGCGGCGGTGGCTATGCCATCAACCTGGGAGGTGATCACCGCACGTTGAAGGTGGAAGGTAAAGAGCACCTGAGCATCTACCAGGCGATACTGACCGATAACGAGACCGGCGAGCAGCGGCAAAGCTCGGGGCAACGACATTTCTGCAGCCTGTGTGGCAGCGCGCTCTGGCTGTGGGATCCGAGCTGGCCCGATCTGGTGCACCCGCTGGCCTCTGCCATCGATACGCCGCTGCCGGTGCCGCCGGAGCGCACACATTTGATGCTCGGCTCCAGGGCGCCCTGGGTTAAAGTACATGCTGACCCGAACGACAAGCTGTTTGACGTGTATCCCGACGAGTCCCTGGCCGAATGGCACGAGCGGCTGGGGCTCAAAAGCTAGCGCTCCCCTTCTCGGCGATGCATCAACCGCGGCCTGCATGCCGCGCAACGTACAACCGATCAACACCCGTGAGCCCAGATGCCGAGACTGACCCTCTACCTGCTGTTTCTCTTAGCCTTGCCACTGCAGGCCGCCACTCAGGAGCGCACCGATTGGGCTGCCAAGTTCGCCGTGCTGGATGCCGTGGGCACCATTGTGGTGTTGGATGAACGCACGCCCGACAAGACCACCTGGGTGCACAACCCCGAGCGCGCCGCGCAGCGCTTCTCTCCCGCCTCCACTTTCAAGATCCCGCACACCCTGATGGCGCTGGACGCCGGAGTGGTGCGTGATGAGTTTCAGGTATTCCCCTGGGATGGCGTGAAGCACAGCTACGCGGGCCACAATCAGGACCAGACCCTGCGCTCGGCCATGCGCAACTCCACGGTATGGGTGTATCGCGGTTTTGCCAGCGCCATTGGCGAGCCCAGGGCCCGTGCTTATCTGCAGCAGCTGGATTACGGCAACGCCGACCCCTCTGTGACCCGGGGTGATTACTGGATCGACGGCAAACTGGCGATCTCGGCGCAGGAGCAAATCCGTTTTCTGCAGCAGCTGTACCGCAACCAGTTGCCCTTCAAGCTGGAGGATCAGCGGCTGGTAAAAGACCTGATGATAGTGCAGGCCGAGCGCAACTGGATCCTGCGCGCCAAGACCGGCTGGGAAGGCCGTTACGGCTGGTGGGTGGGCTGGGTAGAGTGGCCTCAGGGCCCGGTGTTTTTTGCGCTCAACATCGACACGCCCAACCGGGCAGACGACCTGCACAAACGCGAAGACATTACCCGCGCGATTCTGCGCACCATTGATGCGCTGCCCGCAGCAGAGTGACGGAAGCGCAGCGCCCAATTTTCTTCACCGTCCTGCACTCGTCAGCACATCGCTGCGCGGACGCGCGGAGCAGCCATGCATTAAACTACCGCGCCAACAGGACGAGCAGAGTTCCGGATGCAACGAATCAACGTGATAGGCACTACCGGCAGCGGCAAGTCCACCTTTGCCCGGCAGTTGGCCGACAGGCTTGATTGCCCCTGCGTGCATATGGATCAGCTGTTCTGGCTGCCGCAGTGGGTAGAACCCACCGATGCGGCATTTTTCCCCAAGGTCGCCAGTGCCGTCTCCGGCCCGCGTTGGGTGCTGGACGGCAACTACAACCGCACCAATGCGATCAAATGGCAGTACGCCGACACGCTCATCTGGCTCGACTACTCCTTTGCGCGCACGTTCTGGCAACTGTTCAAACGCACTTTGCATCGCGCAATCACTCAGCAGGAGCTGTGGCCCGGCACGGGTAACCGTGAGTCGTTCCGCCGTTCTTTCCTGTCGCGCGATTCGATCTTTCTGTGGCTGTTCAAGAACTATAAGCGCAACCGCGCGCGCTATCAGCAGCTGCAGCAAGCGATGGAGACCAGCCAGCAGATGCGTTTTATCCGCCTTACCCGCCCTGCGCAGGCGCGCCGGTTGCTCTCCAGCCTGTAAACGTAGACGGTCAACCCGAGGCCGTAACAGGTGAGCAGCCGCTCGTTCAGCTGCCGTTCAGGCAGCGTTCAGCCAACGTTCAGCCGTGGTCACGCACTATCACTCTCGAGCTTTCAAACACCCATTGTCACTCGAGAGGCAACACATGAAATCGACTTTCACCAGACTGGTTCTAGCGACTCCCCTAGTATTCGGCGCTGCCACAGCGGCCCATGCCGACAGCAACTTTGCCGGCTTGACCTGGGGCCAGACCAGCAACAACATTCAGAAATCTTCGGCGCTGAACGCCAATCTGAACCACCCCAACTTCGACAGCGTAATCAACAATGAGCGCACTTGGGGCGTGCGTGCCGGCCAGCAGACTGACACCGGCCGTTACTACGCCACCTATGAATACATCTCTGGAAGCAATAAGGGCCTGAAGCTGCGCCAGCAGAACTTTCTGGGTAGCTACGATGTGTTTTACCCGCTGAATGAAACCGGCACCCAGCTATTTGGTGGCGGTACTCTGGGGCTGGTCAAGTTCGAGCAGAACAGCTCAGGCATCTCGCGTGACAGCAATATCAGTTATGCTGCCGGTCTGCAGGCTGGTCTGCTGCAGGACGTGAACCAGAGCGTTTCGCTGGAAGGTGGCTACCGTTACCTGCGCAGCAATGCCAGCACAGACTTTGCACCGCACGGCGAAAGCTCGCTGGGTTCGCTCGATCTGCACAGCAGCGGCCAATGGTATCTGGGTGCAAACTACAAGTTTTAACTGGCAGTTGGATGTGCCCGGGCCACCCTAGCGGTGGTCCGGCTTCATTCCAGATGAAGAGGACAGGCAAACATGAAGCTGCTGGTCGTGGAGGATGAGGCGCTGCTGCGTCACCATCTCTATACCCGACTCGGCGAACAGGGCCACGTAGTGGACGCGGTCGCTAACGCCGAAGAGGCGCTCTATCGCGTCGATGAATACCACCATGATCTTGCCATCATAGACCTTGGTCTGCCAGACATCAGCGGGCTGGATCTGATCCGGCAGCTTCGCAGCCGCGACAACACTTTTCCCATCCTGATTCTCACCGCCCGCGGCAACTGGCAGGACAAGGTAGAGGGACTAGCCTCTGGCGCTGACGATTACGTAGTCAAACCCTTTCAGTTTGAGGAGCTGGAGGCGCGCCTCAATGCTTTGTTGCGCCGGTCCTCAGGCTTCATTCAGTCGACGATCGAAGCCGGCCCGCTGCTATTGGACATGAACCGTAAACAGGCGCAGATCAATGGCGCAGGCATGAACTTGACTGCCTTTGAATACCGTATTCTCGAATACCTGATGCGCCACCACCAGCAGGTAGTACCCAAGGAACGGTTGATTGAGCAGTTGTATCCCGACGATGACGAGCGGGACCCTAACGTGATCGAGGTACTGGTGGGTCGCCTGCGCCGCAAGCTGGAACACAGCGAAGGTTTCAAACCCATAGAAACCGTGCGCGGCCAGGGCTATCTGTTTACCGAGCGCTGCCGATGAGTTCTGCCTGGCGTCGTGTGCGAAGGCGCTGGTCTTCCTCGCTGCGGTTGCGCCTCATGTTTGGCAGCGCGGTGCTGGCTGTGCTCTTCATGCTGGCCTTGTTACCCGCCTTGCGTAGCGCCTTCCTGATTGCGCTGGAGCAATCGGTTGAGAAGCGTCTGGCCGCCGATGCCGGAATCCTGATTTCTGCCGCGCGCACCGACGACGGAAAACTGACCATGCCAAATCAGTTGCCCGACGAGGAGTTTGATATCCCCGATGCGCAGTTACTGGGCTTCATTTATGACCGTGACGCCAACCTGCTATGGCAGTCCCGTTCGGCTCAGGATATCGCCGTCGTCTATCTGCCGCAGTATGACGGCGGCGGCAATCGGCTGTTGCGAATCACCGATCGCAGCGGCGCCGAATTCTATGTCTACGATGTTGAAGTAAATCTGCTGCGCGGTGAAAGCGCCGCCTTCAGCATTGTGACCATGCAGCCGGCAAGCGATACCCAGACACTGTATCGCGGCTTTATGAACCAGCTCTATCTATGGCTGGGCGTCGCCCTGTTAGTGCTGCTGGGCCTGCTGTGGTTTGGGCTGACCTGGGGCTTTCGCAGCCTGCGCGGACTGCGCAAGGAGCTGGATGAGGTGGAGGCCGGCACCCGTGCAAACCTGAGCGAGGAGCATCCCAGCGAGCTGCTGCGTCTGACCAGTTCCCTGAACCGGCTGCTGAACAGTGAACGCCAGCAGCGCGAACGCTACCGGCATTCACTGGATGATCTGGCGCACAGCCTCAAAACACCCCTGTCCGTGCTGCAAGGCACCAGCGAAATCATCGCCAGTAAACCCGAGAACCGCGAGCAGACGCGCATCCTGCAGGGGCAGATCGAGCGCATGAGCCAGCAGATCAGCTATCAACTGCAGCGGGCCAGCCTGCGTAAAAGCGGCCTGGTGCGGCACCGAGTCCCCTTGCAGCATTTGATAGACAACCTCTGCGAAGCACTCGACAAGGTGTACCGCGATAAACAGGTGACTGTACAGCGCCAGTTCGATCCCTGGCTGGAGATCCCCATGGAACGCGCTGCGCTACTCGAGCTAATGGGCAATCTGTTGGAGAACGCCTATCGCCTCTGCCTGGGCCAGGTGCGTATCAAGGCCAGTATCGCTCAGGGCGTCTGTGAGCTCTGCGTGGAAGACGACGGCCCCGGTGTACCGATCGATCAGCGTGAACGCATTCTGCGCCGTGGCGAACGGCTGGACGCGCAACATCCTGGTCAGGGGATTGGCACAGCCGTGGTCAAGGACATTCTCGAAAGCTACGGCGGCGAACTCTTTGTGGAAGATTCGGAGCTAGGTGGCGCAGCATTTCGTGTATGTATCTGAGCACCTGCCACGCCCATTAGCGCCAGTGGCGTTTATCCTAATAAAAATCGTCCCTGCTTGGCCCCGTAGAGCTGGCCTAGCGCGTCCTTGCAATCGATATACCGAGAACCCAGCCATGAATATGAGCGCTTTTGCCGCGCAGACGGGGCTATCAGCCCATACCCTGCGCTATTACGAAAAGATAGGGGTAATGCCGCATATCCAGCGCAACAGCAGCGGACACCGCGCGTTTACCCTCCGTGATCTCGAATGGGTCAGGTTTGTCACCCGTCTCAAGGAAACCGGCATGCCGTTGGAAGGCATACTTGTGTACGCCGGGCTGCGAGCGCAGGGCGACAGCACGCTGGACCAGCGTCAACAAATACTAGAGATGCACCGCGACGCCTTGAAGCTGAGAATTGAAAAAGAGCAGCTGCATCTGCAAGCGCTGGAAACGAAGATAAAACACTACCAGGACATTCGCTTGACTTAGAGCTTACTCAAAGAGGCATGGTTACTGCTCAACTACAGGAGCAGCATTATGACCACGAACAGATATCAGGCGGGATTGGCAAAGCTGACCGAAATCGACGGCGAGGCGGGCCACAAGGTTATTGAAAGCCTGGAGGGCGTTTGCCCTGACCTCGGCAAATACACCATCGAGTTTCCCTTCGGTGACATCTACTCCCGACCGGGACTCGACCTCAGATCGCGAGAGATAGCGACCGTCGCAGCGCTGACCGCCCTGGGCCATTGCGCTCCACAACTAAAGGTCCATGTGAACGCAGCCTTGAATGTCGGTTGCACCGCGGATGAAATTAAGGAAGTTGTCCTACAAATGGCTGTGTACGCAGGCTTTCCAGCAGCACTGAATGGCATGTTTGTGGTGAAAGAAGTGTTGGCAGAGCGCGATCTTTTATGACCGCAGGCCGGGATAAAACCCGGCCGTCCCAGGCAACCCGGTTGGGCTTTTCTTCCTGGGCAGACCAGGTTCCATCTCGGCCAGCAGCCTCAACCGCGGCATATCACGCCGGCACGGACCCGCCCTTCGCAGGTAACTCCAGTTTGGCCTTCGTCTCGGCGTCTTGCGCCTCTCGATGAATGGCGTAAGGCCCCCAGGCCTGGCGCACCGGCACTATCTCCAGGCGGTTGATGTTCATGTGGGCTGGCAGCGCGGCGATGTAGGCCACCTGCTCGGCTACGTCTTCTGCCGTCAGCGGCACGGTATCGCGGTAGACCGCATCGGCGGCCGTTTCATTGCCCGAGTTGCGTACCAGACTGAACTCGGTTTCCGCGATACCCGGTGACAGATCCGTCACCCGCACGCCGGTGCCCTGCAGGTCACAGCGCAAATTGAAGGAGAATTGCTGCACAAAGGCCTTGCTGGCCCCGTATACATGGCTGCCGGGATAAGGGTTGCCGGACGCGGTAGAACCGATATTGATCACACTGGCGCCCGCCCCCCAGGCGATCAGCCGTGGCAGCACCGCGTGGGTTACGTTGACCAGACCGGTGATATTGGTATCGATCATGGTATGCCAGTCACTCAGGTCTACCGCCTGCGCAGGCCCGGGTGCCAGCGCCAGACCGGCGTTATTGACCAGCAACTGAATATCACCAAAATCCAGCGGCAACTCGTCAATCGCGCGCTTGACCGCCGCGGCGTCACGTACATCCAGTTGTAGCGCCAGCACAGGCGTGCTGGGCGACAGCTCGGCGGCCAGCGCGTCCAGCCGCGCCTGACGGCGCCCGCAAATAACCAATGCCCAACCGTTCGCCGCCAAGCGGCGGGCGCTGGCCGCACCAAACCCCGAGGTTGCCCCGGTAATCAAAGCTACACCTTGCATGCAAAAATCCTGTTCAGTTATTTCAGGTAAGAGAGTGTGCGCGCCGCGTCAGCGACGCTCCTCACGAATAAAGGGTTCACCCAAGGCACCTGGCTGACTGCTGTTGTCACGGCTGACGATGGCCACCCAGATCATCACCCCCAGGGTGACCGCATAGGGCGTCATGAACACGAAGTATTGCGGCAGACGGATGCCGGACGCTGCCATCTGCGGAATCAGCGCCTCGATGCAGCCGAACAGCAAAGCGCCAGCCAGCGCCTTCCAGGGCGCCCAGCGGGCAAAGATCACCAGGGCCACGGCAATCCAGCCGCGCCCGCCAACCATGTCGGCAATCCACATCTTGGTGCTCAGTACCGAGATGTAGGCGCCAGCCAGACCAATCAGCGCCGACCCAGCGGCAATCGCTGCGCAGCGGTAAGCCAGCACCGGGATGCCCGCCGCATCAGCAGCCTGCGGGTTTTCACCCACGGCGCGCAGACGCAAACCGGTAACGCTGCGATTAAGTCCCAGCACCACCAGCAGGAAGATGATGGGCGTGAGGTAAACCACCGGATTCTGGATAAACAGCTTGCCCACCACCGGCAACTCCGACAGCGGCCAGATAGACACCGACTGCAGCCCGCTCACCGGCTTGTTGGTCCAGTTCATCAGGGTACCCAGCAATCCCGTGAGGCCCTGGCAGAAGAACACCAGCGCCAGACCAGCGATCACCTGGTTGATGCGCATCACCAGCACCATGAGTGCGAACAACTGCGAGACGGCTGCGGCGGCAATCATGGCGATGACCAAGGCCCAGACAGTGGCGCCCCCGGTCATCAGCGAGGCGCCAATGCCCGACAGCGCGCCGACCAGCATCAGGCCTTCTGCGCCCAGCGCCAGCACGCCGCTACGTTCAATCACGATCAGGCCCAGCGCGGCCAGAGCAAAGGGCACGGCGAAGTCGGGAATATTGCCGATCCAGCTTGCGATCATGTTCATCAGCCCTGCCCTCCCTGAATGCGGCGAATACGGTGGCGGATAAAGAACTCCGATGACGCCACACAGATCACCAGAATCGCCTGGATCAACTGCACCATGGAAAACGGAATCTGATAAAACACCTGCAAGCTACGCCCGGCAACAAAGAGTGTGGCCACCAGCATCGCCACTACCGTCGCCGCGATGGGCTGATTACGCGCCAGGAAGGCAATCAAAATACCGGAGAAGCCGTAACCGACATAAAACGAGTGGGTCAGACGCCCCTCCTGCCCGGCGGTGACCATAAAACCGGCCAGCCCGGCGAGCGCACCAGAGAGCAACACGGTGCCCAGAATCACCCGATTGACCGGCACCCCGACCGCCCGCGCGACGCCCGGGCTGTTATCCACAAAACGCAGGTACAGGCCTGCACGCGACACACCGGTAAACCAGAGCACAAAGAGCGCGACCAGCATGGCAATCACCACCGCCAGGCTGAGCCCATCAAACAGCTCCGGCAGGCGCTCGAACACGCGGTATTGCGGCGAATAGGGGAAGGAATCGCGCGGGTCTTTCCAGCTGCCGTACACCAGGTGCAGCAGAAAATTGAGCGCGATGTAGTTGAGCATCAGCGTGGAGATGATCTCGTTCACCTTCAGATGCAGCTTCAGCAACGCCGGCGCGACGGCCCAGAGCAATCCGCAGGCCAGTGCGCAGCACATCATCAGCGGCACACGCAGTGCTGGCGGCCCGATCTCGAACAGGGAGATGGCGGTAGCGCCGATGGCGCCCCAGATCATCTGACCCTCCAGCCCCAGGTTCCAGAAACGCGCGCGAAACGCCAGGCAACCTGCCAGACCGACCATGATCAGTGGCGCGGCCTGGAACAGCACCGCGCGCAGGCTCTGGTTATCGAACAGGGTAAGAATCACAAACTCGTTGAGCAGCTCGCCGGCCGGCACGCCGGCAGCGACCAGAATAGCGGCGGAAATCAGCAGGCCGACCAGCAGCGCCAGCGCGATGACCAGCGCCTGCCAATACCAGGCCATCTGCTGCCGTACTTCCAGCGTGTAGCGCCGCGCCAGCAAAGGCTGAAAGTTGCTTGAAGAGTTGCTTGCATCAAACATGGTTCACCATGGCCTGCCCTATCGCCTGGCGGTCTGCCGGTTGCGCAAACTCGCCGATAATTCGTCCTGCCGACATCACGCCAATGCGGTCTGCCAGCGCCATTACTTCGTCCAGATCCTCGCTGATCAAGAGCACCGCCGCGTCGGCGTCGCGCGCACTGCGCAAACGCTCGTGAACCGCCAGGGTGGCGCGCACATCCAAGCCACGGCTGGGGCTGTGCACTATCACCAGTTTTGGTTGGCGGTTGAACTCGCGGGCGATCACCAACTTTTGCGCGTTGCCGCCCGACAGGAGTGCGGCCTTCTGCTGCAGAGAGCGCACGCCTTGGACGTCAAACTCGGTCACCGCGGCGGCCGTGTCGGCGTCAATGCGGCTGCGGCGCAGGAACCAGAACGGCCCATAGCGGCCGCTGTGAATCTCGCCCATGGCAAAGTTGTCGCTGATCGACAGTGGCGCCGCCAGCGCAGCGCTGTAGCGATCCGCCGGGATACAGGCGATACCCAGCTCACGACGGCGTGCCGCGCTCAAACTGCTCAGCTCGCCCTCGCCCACCAGCGCCATGCTGCCGCTGACCGCCTCCGGCAGCCCCATAAGCGCGTTGGCCAACTCACTCTGGCCATTGCCGCCAACGCCGGCGATGCCGTAGATTTCACCCGCGCGCAGGCTGAGGTTCACGCCGCGCAGTACCGGGTTGTTGGGGTCGGACGAGCACAGGTCGCTGACCTTGAGGCGCACCTCGCCCGGCGCGCGACTGGCCGGGATCTGCGGTGGCGTGGGTGCATCGCCGACCGTCAGCTTGACCAGTTCGCCGACCGAGGCCGATTGCGGCTTCAGGCTGGCGACCGTGCGGCCGCTGCGCATGACCGTGACCTGGTCGGCGTAGCGCATCACATCATTCATCTTGTGCGTCACCAGGATGACGGCAGCGCCCTCCTGCTGAGCAAAATTCTTTACCGTGGTCAGCAGGTTTTCTGCTTCCGCATCGGTGAGTACTGCGGTGGGTTCATCCAGAATCAGGATGCGGGCACCGGCCAGCAGCACCTTGAGAATCTCAACGCGCTGCTGCTCGGCAACCGACAACTGATCAACCCGGGCAAAGGGATCAATGCTGAAGCCCAGCTTGGCCGCCATGGCCTTGATGTCCTCGGCGGTCTGCTGCAAGCGTTTGCGGTAACCCAGGGCCTGATCAGTGCGCAGGCCCAGCAGGATGTTTTCCGCAACACTGAATGGCTTAACCAGCTTGAAGTGCTGATGCACCATCCCGATACCCTGGTTGGCAGCATCCAGTGGCCCCTTGAGGCGCACCAGATTGTCGTCAATGAACAGCGACCCGGTCTCAGGTGCGTACAGCCCAGCGGCGATGTTCATCAGCGACGACTTGCCGGCGCCGTTCTCACCCAGCAAGGCATGCACCTCACCCCAGCAGGCGGTGAAAGACGCCTCTGAAAGAGCCTTGAAACCGTCAAATGACTTGCTGACGGCATCCAGTTGAATCGCGTTCGTATGACTCATTGCTGCGTAATCACTCCCTTGACGAACCAGTCCATCGACCACAGCTGGCCGTCGTCCAGGCTCTCGCCTGCGGCTGCCTTTACGTTGCCGTCACGGTCAGAGATCGGGCCGGCGTAGATCAGCTTTTCGCCGTTGAGCAGCTCTTCACGCGCCGCCATGATCTTGGCCTTGTCTGCTTCGCTCACCGCCTTGCCGCAGCAGGCTACATCCGTACCGCCCTGCTCCATCGACAACAGCGCGCCGTTCTCGGCGGGCTTCCAGTTACCTGCCATGATCTTCTTCAGTTCAGGCGCCAGGAAGCGATCCCAGACCCAGACGGAGGAGCAAACGGTGGCTTCAGGGGCGAATTCGCTCATGTCACGGTGGTGACCGGTGCCGTATACACCGCGCTCCTGGGCGACGATCTGCGGAGTTGGGCTATCAACGTGCTGGCCGATGACATCCGCGCCCTGGTCGATCAGCGCCGTCGCAGCGGCGCGCTCCTTGACCGGATCATTCCAGGCGCCGGTGTAGATTACGGTCACCGTGGCTTCCGGGTTGATTTGCTGCGCGCCCATGGCAAAGGCGTTAACCGTCCAGTTCACCTGGCCGAAGGGGTTGGCTGCGACAAAGCCCAGCTTGCCGGTGGGCGAGGCTGCACCTGCTGCCATGCCGCACAGGTACTGACTTTCATAGGTGCGGCCGTAGAAGGATTCCAGGTTGTCGGAATTAGTGGTGCCGGAGCCATTCAGGAAGGCGACATCGGGGTACTTGTCCGCCAGCTCCTTGAAGGTATCGGAATAACCGAACGCCGTGCCGATGATGATGTTGGAGCCACGCTGAATCAGACGCTCGACCGTGGGTTTGATGGCCGAGGCGGTTTCCGGCACGCTTTCCACGTACTGGATCTTCTGATCGATGTCTTCTTCCAGACGCATGCGCGCCTCGTCAAAGGCCTGGGTCCAGCCGCCGTCATTGCGCGGGCTGATATAGAGCATGGCGATCTTCGCCGGGCCCTTCAGAGTAAAGCCTTCGTCCGCTGCCGAAGCAGTATTCATCAGGCCGCACGCGGCCAGAGCACATACCGTGCCCGTAAGCAGTTTCTTCATTGCCAAAGTCCTTCTTGCGGTGGGTCTTGAGGTTTAAGCGCGTTACAGCATGTGATTGATCCGGAACACATTGCCTTCCGGGTCCAACAGAACCGCCTGATACCAGTTGTAATAGGTGGTATAGGGAGGCTTGATCAGAGTGGCACCGTGCTCGCAGGCAACGGGCACCATGCGGTCGACGTCGCCGGGGCTATCGACGTCGATGTTCAACAGAAACTTGCAGCCGCTGGTTTCGGCATAGTCAGCCAGATGCAGCAGGTCGTAGGCATCCGGTGCGTTGAAGCCGATGCAGCAGGTTCCGGCGTCCAGCCCGACAAAGATGGGCGAGCGGATGGCCTCCACTTCCGGGAAGTCGAACACGCGCTGATAGAAGCCGCTCAGGGCTTCAATGTCGCGAGCGAATACGTTGACGTAGGAGAGTTTGCTCATGTCAGGCCACCTTGCTGCCGCCAAAGGTGGTCTGGCGCACGAACTTGGACTTGAGGTGATCGCCCGAGCTGACCGGTGCGTAACGTGGCGCCTCCCCTGCCGGCAGGCAACTGGGCAAGCACGCGACCATGACGTCATAGTTGGGCTGGTGGAAAAACACCAGCGACTGACGCTGCTGATCGCCCTCAACGTCTTCCGGCGGGTTGACCACGCGGTGCAGGGTCGAGATCCACTGATCGTTGGTCCATTGCATCATCAGGTCACCAATATTGACCACAAAGCCGTCTTCAACGTATGGCACATCAACCCACTCGCCTTCGCGGTTGCGCACCTGCAAGCCACCCAAAGCGCCGTCCGGCTTGACGATGGTCAGGCTGCCATAATCGGTGTGCGCGCCGGCACGCAGCTGCCCTTGCTCGATGCCTTCTTTCAGGTGCGGGTAACGCAGGCTGCGGAACATGCTGATGTGCTTGTCGATCTTGTCATCGAAGAAGGTTTCCGGCAGCTCCAGCGCCAGGGCGAAAATACGCATCAGGCTGCGCGCCAGGTCACCCATGGCGTCAAAGTACTCGGCGTAGGCAGCTTCAAAACCTGGCAGCGCGGTGGGCCAGACATTGGGCGCAAAGTGCGGCCCGGCCATGGCTTCGGAATAATAGGGTTCATCCGGCACGTTCAACGGACCGATGGAGAAAGACTCTTTCAGGTCGCCGGGTGCCGCTTCTTCCATGGAGTAAGAGAGGCTTTCCTCTGCTACTGCACTGTAACCGCGCACCATGTCCGGACGCGGTCTGTTTGCCTTGCGTTTTTCGTCCATGGGCAGATCAAAGAAACCGGTCGTCAGCTGGCTGACGCGCTCTATCAGCTCGGCGGGAATCTGGTGCTGGGTAATGACCAGAAAACCAATATCACGGCACGCCTGGTTGACTGCCTTGGCCACTGCGGCCTTGCCCTCGGCGCTGCCGCTGAAGTAGGGACCGAGATCAATGATGGGGACATATTGAAGCGTCATGCGATTGCATCCTCCGACTGAGTTCCGGAGTACACATTGCTGCGTCGCCGGACCTGAAGAATCTGCAGGCGGTCAATCCGCCCACCGTTTCAAACGAAGAAAACAATTGCAGCAACTATGCCAAGATATGCCAAGAACGCTTTTTCCCAATAATTACAGCGGCTTGAATAAAAAGGCGAGATTAGATTTGATCAAACGGTCTGATTCAGAGCACCCGGTTTGTGCGGGCAGCCCAAAAACGGGGCGACGGGGCCGTCGCCCGGACTCACTTGCGCGGGCAGATGCCCTGCAACACCAGCAGCTTGAGATTGGCCAGGGTTTCGGCAAAGAAAGCAGGGTCATCCAGAGTGCGGCCAGAGACGGCCTCCACCTGCACGCGGAAGTCCGCATAATGCTGGGTCGTGGCCCATAGCGAAAAAATCAGATGGTGCGGCTCGACCGGGGCCAGCTTGCCGCTTGCGATCCAGGCATTGATCACCGCCACCTTGGATTCGACGATCTCGCGTAACGAGGTACGCAGCTCTTCCAGCAACAGCGGTGCGCCCTGAATCACTTCCAGGCAGAACAGCCGCGATTCCGCCGGATGGTCGCGCGACAGCTCCAGCTTTACCTGCAGGTAATCGCCAATGGCCTCCACCGGGTCCTGTGCGACGGAGAACGCCTGCAAGGGTCGCAGCCATACCTCCATCAATTGCCGCAGCACATTGATATACAACTCCTCCTTCGAGGCGAAGTAATACAGCAGATTGGTTTTCGATACATCCGCCTGGCTGGCCACCTGATCCAGGCTGGTGCCATGCAGACCGTAGCGTGAAAAGATGTTCAGCGCGGCTTCCATAATGGCGCTGCGTTTGGTTTCCATCAGCCGCTTGCGGCGCTTCAGCGTCGCCTCGCTGGGTACTCTGCTGCGCGCCTTCGGCTGCTTTGCTGGCGTGCCTGGACGCTGTATCTGTTTGCTCACGGGTTATCAGCCTCATTCCCTGGAGTGCGCATTCTACCCCCTTGCGCTGCCTGCAACTCAAGCCCTGCTTTTTATTCACTGCCCTGCCCCAATTCGGATCAGGCACGCACAAACCAAGTGCTCTAACTTGGACTATTTGGTCTGCAATAAGCACAAGACAAAGCACAACTCATTGAAAAATATATAAAAGACGATTGTGGCACGCTTGATGCTGTTCTCTGCTCACAACGCGGCGCCCGGTGCCGCAACTGAATTGACACCAGACCCTGAGGGCAGAGCAATGAACGTAGGCATCTTTATCCCCATCGGCAATAACGGTTGGCTGATCTCGAAAAACGCGCCGCAATACATGCCGACCTTTGATTTGAACAAGACCATCGTCCAGCGCGCCGAGCATTACGGCTTCGAGTTTGCGCTGTCGATGATCAAGCTGCGCGGCTTCGGCGGTGAGACCGAGTTCTGGGAGCACAACCTGGAATCCTTCACCTTGATGGCCGGCCTGGCAGCGGTTACCGAGCGCATCCAGCTGTTTGCCACAGCAGCCACCCTGACCATCCCGCCGGCGATTGTCGCGCGTATGGCCTCCACCATCGACTCCATCTCCCACGGCCGCTTTGGCGTCAACCTGGTGACCGGCTGGCAGAAGCCGGAATACTCGCAGATGGGCCTGTGGCCCGGCGATGAATTCTTTGCCAACCGCTACGACTACCTGAGCGAATATGCCACCGTACTACGCGACCTGTGGAGCACCGGCACCAGCGACTTCAAGGGCGAGCACTTCCAGATGGAAGACTGCCGCGTGAGTCCCAAACCCCAGGCCGACATGAAGATCATCTGCGCCGGCCAGAGTGAAGCCGGCATGGCCTTTACCGCCAAGTTTGCCGATTACAACTTCTGTTTCGGCAAGGGTGTTAACACGCCGAAGGCCTTTGCTCCCACAGTTGAACGTCTGGAGAAAGCCACCGCCGACTCCGGCCGCGACGTGACCTCGGTTGCGCTCTTCATGGTCATCGCCGATGAGACCGACGAAGCCGCTCGTGCTCGCTGGGAATCCTACAAGGACGGCGTAGACGAAGAAGCCGTGGCCTGGTTGGGCCAGCAAGGCGCCGCCGACACCAAGTCCAAGGGTGATACCAATATCCGCCAGATGGCCGACCCAACCTCTGCAGTGAACATCAACATGGGCACTCTGGTCGGCTCGTTCGAGAATGTCGCCAAGATGCTCGACGAAATTGCCGAAGTACCGGCCACCAGTGGCGTGATGCTGACCTTCGATGACTTTGTCGAAGGCATCGAGAACTTCGGCCAGAAGATACAGCCGCTGATGAAGAGCCGCAAACACGTCGCCAATATGCTGGAGAGCGCGTAATGAACAGCCTGAATACAGCGGTTGTGGGATACGCGCCCAGTCAAGGTAACGAGAGCAACATGGTCCTGCCGGCACGCCCCGAGTCACTGGCGATCAATGCCAATGACACCGCGCTGATCGTGGTCGACATGCAGAACGCCTACTCGACCAAGGGCGGTTACCTTGATCTGGCCGGCTTCGACATTTCCAGCACTGGACCGGTCATCGAGTCCATTGCCAAGGCGATCAAGGCTGCTCGCGAGGCCGGTGTACAGGTGGTGTTTTTCCAGAACGGCTGGGATGCGCAGTACGCCGAAGCCGGCGGCCCCGGCTCGCCCAACTGGCACAAGTCCAATGCGCTGAAAACCATGCGCAAGAACCCGGAGCTGATGGGCACCTTGCTGGCCAAGGGCACCTGGGATTACGACCTGGTGGATCAGCTGCAGCCGCAGCCAGGCGACCTGGTGGTACCCAAGCCCCGTTACAGTGGCTTTTTCAACACCGCATTCGACAGCCTGCTGCGCAGTCGCGGTATTCGCAATCTGGTGTTCACCGGCATCGCCACTAACGTCTGCGTGGAATCCACCCTGCGCGATGGCTTCTTCCTCGAATACTTCGGCGTGGTGCTGGCAGATGCCACCCACCAGGCCGGCCCCGAGTATGTGCAGCAGGCCTCGCTGTACAACATCGAAACCTTTTTTGGCTGGGTCAGCACTGTAGATGACTTCTGCAGCACCCTCGCCGCAGCGACCAAGACCCAAGGAGCAACCGCATGAGCAAGCAGACCGTACTTCCTGCCGGCACCGGCAAACCACTGGCGCCCTACGTACCCGGCTCCATGGCCGACGGCATTCTCTATGTATCCGGCACCCTGCCCTTCGACAAGGACAACAACGTGGTTCACGTGGGCGATGCCGCTGCGCAGACCCGTCACGTACTGGAAACCATCAAGGGCGTCGTCGAAGAAGCCGGCGGCACCATGGATGACGTCACCTTCAACATGATCATGGTCCGCGACTGGAGCGATTACGCGGCAATCAATGTGGTGTATGCCGAGTACTTCCCCGGTGAAAAACCGGCGCGCTACTGCATTCAGTGCGGCCTGGTAAAGCCGGACGCGCTGATCGAGATCGCCAGCATCGCGCACGTTGGCTGACCATGAACCACGCCATGCATATCGAAATCCATGGCCGGCAGGACGCCGCGGCCCCGACGCTGGTATTCAGCTCGGGGCTCGGAGGTGCCGCGCACTTCTGGACGCCGCAGTTGGCCGCATTGAGCGATGATTATCGCATCGTGCTCTACGATCAGCTGGGCACCGGCCGCAGCCCGGCGGCGCTGCCGGAAAACTACAGTATTGCCGCCATGGCAGACGAGCTGAGCGAGCTGCTGGCGGCTAACGGCATCACGGACTATCACCTGGTGGGCCATGCTCTCGGTGGCCTGGTCGGGCTGGAGCTGGCGCTGCAGGAAGCGCCGGGCCTGCGCAGCCTGACGCTGATGAATGCCTGGGCTGCCGCCAGCCCACACACCGCGCGTTGCTTTTCGGTGCGCCAGCAGTTGCTCGCCGGCGCGGGCCCTGCGGCCTACGTTGAGGCGCAGGCGCTGTTTCTGTATCCGCCGGACTGGATCGCCGACAACATCGACCAACTGAACATGGATGACCGCAAGCACGTGGCGGGGTTTCCGACCACCGACAATCTGCTGCGCCGGATCAGCGCACTGCTGAGCTTTGCGCCTGGCGCCGCCCTGGAACAGGTTCGCCAACCTACCCTGCTGATCGCCAACCGGGACGACATGCTGGTGCCTTGGCGCTGTTCACAGGCGCTGCAGCAAGCGCTGCCCAATGCCGAGCTGAAGCTGTTTGATTATGGCGGACACGCCTCCAGCGTGACCTGCGCCGACACCATCAACACCACGCTGAGCGACTTTATCGCCCGCGTTACACACACCAATACCGCCGCCTGAGCGAGGGCTACATGCACCAATCACTCGACCAAAGCGCCCTTGCGCAACTATTCACCGACGCCCGCAGCCACAATGGCTGGCTCGACAAGGCCGTGCCCGACAGTCTGCTCGAGGAGCTTTACGATCTGACCAAGATGGGGCCGACGTCAGCCAACTGCAGCCCGGCACGTTTTGTGTTCATCCGCACCAAACAGGGCAAAGAGCTGCTCAAGCCCTGCCTGTCTTCCGGCAACCTGGAAAAGACCATGGCCGCGCCGGTCACGGTCATCGTGGCGTACGACAGCCGTTTCTACGATTCACTGCCCTTCCTGTTCCCGCATGCCGATGCGCGCAGCTGGTTTACCGGCAGCCCCGAGATGATTCACGAGACCGCGTTTCGCAACAGCTCGATGCAGGCGGCCTATCTGATTTTTGCCGCGCGCAGTCTGGGGCTGGATACCGGCCCGATGTCCGGCTTCGACCCCAAAGCGCTGGATGCGGCGTTTTTCAGTGACAGTCACTGGAAGTCCAATCTGTTGATCAATCTGGGCTACGGCGACAGCAGCAAGGTGTTCGACCGCCTACCGCGCTTGCCCTACTCCAAAACCTGCATACTCACCTGAAGGAGTTCACCATGTTGGCCATGAAAACCCCAGAGCCCATGCCCGTGGAAGTCAGCCGTGATGCATTTCGCAATGCCATGTCCGTGCTGGCTGCCGCCGTTAATGTCGTCACCACCGATGGCCCCGCCGGCCGCGCCGGATTCACCGCCACGGCCGTATGCAGCGTGTCTGACGAACCACCCAGCCTGCTGGTATGCCTGAACCGCAATGCCTCGGTATACGACACCTTTTGCGCCAACGGTCATTTGTGCGTCAACACCCTGACCGCTGGGCAGCAGGCGCTGTCCAATCTGTTTGGTGGCAAGTCGTCCATGCAGGAGCGCTTTGCCACCGCCGAGTGGAGCACCGAATGCACCGGCGCCCCGCTGCTGGATGATGCGTTGATCAACTTCGATTGCCGCATTACCAATCGCATCGCCGCCGGCAGCCACGACATTCTGATCTGCGAAGTAGTCGCCGTGCGCCAGCAAACCCAAGGTGAAGGACTTATCTACTTTCAACGCGGTTACTGCAACGCCACGCCGCAAACCTGATTGCCACGCACGAGAAAAAGCCGGCATCACCTGAACGGAGATGCCGGCTTTTTCTATCATGCTATTTGAGGTGTCGCAGCTCCAACTCAGGCTGCGATGCCTGCCAACACCTTCTCGGCTTCTGCGCGGCCTTTGCCCGCCTCCACTTCACCCAGACCCTGCGCTTCAACATGCACAAAGCTCACATCCTGGATGCCGATAAAGCCCAGCGCGGTGGTGATGTAAGGCTGCTGGTGATCCTGTGGCATGCCCTGGTGGCGACCACCACGGGAAGTGACCACATACACCTTGCGATCCGGAGTCAGGCCAACCGGGCCGGTTTCGGTGTACTTGAAGGTACGGCCGGCGCGCAGCACGTGATCAAACCAGGCCTTCAGCGTAGAGGTGATTCCGAAGTTGTACATCGGCGAAC
This sequence comes from Halopseudomonas sp., assembly GCF_036961105.1. GTDB lineage: Bacteria > Pseudomonadota > Gammaproteobacteria > Pseudomonadales > Pseudomonadaceae > Halopseudomonas. The sequence goes on from NZ_JBALWW010000011.1 coordinate 26,308, forward strand.
CTATTACCACCACATCGCTGGCCATCAGCTCATCGACCAGCTCGTTCGAGCGCTCTGATGCTGCGCGTTCTGCGTCGGTCTGCTGGTCAACTGGCTTCATCCAGCCGTTGAGCAATGTTTCATCCAGGTGCGGCAGCGCCTGAGCTGTCAGGTCGCGGGTGACCACCTTGGCTTCGGGGTGCTGGGCCTGCAGCCTGGCGACCAGGTTGGCGGTGTATTCACGGGACAGAGAGCCGTTTTGCCGGGCGCTGCTTTGAATGACCAGAATCTGTTTCATTGGGAAAACTCCATCGTGTGCGTTGTGATGGAGCCCATATTAGACCCAATAAAAAGATATAAAAGCGCAAATATACGCTGATATATATCAGCAAACTTGATAGATTTGCTTTGTGTTATTTGGCCTTGCAGTTCAGCGTGACGCGGACGCGCGTGATGGCGCGCTCGAACGCCTGAGTCAGCACCGCACTTTCTCCAGCCTCCAGTATGGTTCGGCGCGGGAAAGGACGCTCAGGGCCACTGACGAAAGTCGCTTCGCATTCTGCATTGTTATCACCATTGTTGGTTACGGTGACGGTGGCAACATTGCTGACATCGTCAGAGGTGGCAGAAATATCGACACCCTCGGCATGGGTTTCAACGTCAATGGGGAACGACGCCAGGGCGACAGCAGGAACCAGACAGCTCAACAGCAGAAACGGGTGAAAGCGAGACATGATGGTGCTCCTTGTATAGAACCCGACAGCAGACTCGAGTAAACATTAGGCTTGCACGCCAGCCACTGCTGAACGTGCCTCAGGAGGCAGTATAGATGAAAGCACCGCGGGTAACTCTGGAGCAATGGCGCACCTTGCAGGCGGTGGTCGATCACGGCGGGTACGCCCAGGCAGCCGAGGCACTGCACCGTTCCCAGTCGTCCGTCAGCTATACCATCGCCCGTATGCAGGAGCAGTTGGGCGTGCCACTGTTGACCATTGAAGGTCGCAAGGCGGTACTGACCGAGGCCGGCACCACACTGCTGCGGCGCTCGCGCCAGGTCGTCGAGCAGGCCAGTCAATTGGAATTGCTGGCGCACCAGATGGAACAGGGCTGGGAGGCGGAAGTTCAGTTGGTGGTTGATGCAGCCTACCCCACCGAGCGGCTGGCCATGGCCTTGAAGGCCTTCATGCCGCTTAGCCAGGGCTGCCGAGTCCAGCTGCGCGAAGAGGTCCTGTCCGGCGTGGAAGAATGTCTGCTCAACGGCAGTGCAGACCTGGCCATCTCCGGCATCAGCATCGCGGGCTTTCTACCGCAACAGCTCAATGCGGTGGATTTTGTCGCGGTAGCGCATCCTGAACATCCGCTGCATGAACTACAGCGCACCCTCACTCACGACGATCTGCAGACTCAGTTGCAGGTAGTTATCCGCGACTCCGGCCGACGTCAGCCGCGCGACTCCGGCTGGCTTGGGGCTGAACAGCGCTGGACGGTGGCCAGCCTGAGCACCGCCGCTCACCTGGTCGCGTGCGGCCTGGGCTTTGCCTGGGTGCCTGAGCATGAGATCAGCGCAGAGCTGGCCGCCGGGCAGCTCAAGGTATTGCCGCTGGAACAGGGCGCGCGGCGTTCGCACTATCTGTATCTGTACGCCAATCGGGAGCGTCCCATGGGGCCGGCAACCCGCATCCTGGCCGATCTGTTGATTGAACATTCGATGACAGCCTGATGGCAGGCTTCTCATCACGGCGCCTCCGTGCCTAGAATGGTGCTTTCGGCCTTCAGGAACGCACCGCATGCCGCAGATCAGACTCAATGGCTGCCAGTTTCACTACACCGACCAGGGCAGCGGCCCGCCCGTGCTGTTGCTGCATGGGCTGGGCTCCAGTGAGCGGGACTGGGAATACCAGTTGCCGGCGCTCACCCCGCACTACCGGGTGCTGTGCCTCGACAGTCGCGGCCATGGCCAGAGCGAGAAAGGCGGCGCAAACTATTCCATTGCCCTGTTTGCTGCAGACTGCCTGGCTTTCATTGAAGCCTTGCAGCTGGAAAAGCCGCACATCGTAGGCCTGTCCATGGGCGGTATGATCGGCTTTCAACTGGCGGTGAACTCACCGCAGATCGCCGCCAGCCTGACCATTGTCAACAGCGCTCCCGAAGTCATACCCCGCCGACCAAAAGAATACTGGATGGCCGGCAAGCGACTGTTTTTTGCCCACATACTGCCGATGCGCACGGTGGCTGCAGGTTTGAGCAAACTGCTGTTTCCCAAGCCCGAACAACAGCATCACCGCGACACCTTTCAGGCGCGCTGGAACGAGAATCATCGAGCCAGCTATCTGGCCTCGCTGCGCGCCATCGTCGGCTGGGGCGTCAGTGCGCAACTTGACCGCATCGCCTGTCCGGTGCTGGTGATCAGCGCAGATCAGGATTACACCCCGGTGGAACAAAAGCGTGACTATGTCAGTCGATTAGGCGACGCCAGACTGGAAGTCATCGCCGATTCACGGCACGCTACACCGGTTGATCAACCCGAAGCCTTCAACACCCTGCTGCTGTCCTTTCTGCAGGAAGTGGAGGCCGAGCGGGCCCATACCCACGAAGTAGATCCTGCCACAGCAGGACCCTTGTTGACGGAGTAAAAGATGCTGAAACACCTTGTTGGTGCTGCCACCCTGATGCTGTTGAGCTGCGCTGCGCTGGCCGATAGCCCGCGCGTGCAACTGTCCACCTCGCTGGGCGACATTGTGCTCGAGCTGAACGAAGAGAAGGCGCCCATCAGCGTCGCCAACTTCTTGCGTTATGTGGAATCCGGCCACTACGACGGCGTGATCTTTCACCGCGTAATCCCCGGCTTCATGATCCAGACCGGCGGCTTTGAAGAGAACATGCGCCAGCGTGACGTCGGCAAGCCGATCAAGAACGAAGCCGACAATGGCCTGGACAACGATCGTTACACCGTCGCCATGGCCCGTACCGGCGTGGTCGACAGCGCTACCAGCCAGTTCTTTATCAACCTCGGCAGCAACGACTTTCTGAACCATGGCGGTCGCGATTTTGGCTACGCCGTGTTCGGCAAGGTGGTCAGCGGCGAAAGCGTGGTAGAAACCATTGGCAAGGTCGCCACCACCAGCAAGGGCGGTCATTCCGACGTACCGGTCAACCCCGTTACCATTCTCAGCGCCAAGGTGCTGGAAGCGGAGTAAGCCATTACCTCTCAGGTTGCTTGCTTGAACGGCAGGTAACCTGCAGATTCCTGCTGATACGCCCTCACCCCGGCGCGCTCGCGCTGCAGAAAATCCGCCACCGCTTCGTGCAGCCCCGGCTGCAATTTATGCCAGGATTGCGTCAGTACCGGCTCAAAACCCCGCACCAGTTTGTGTTCACCCTGGGCGCCGGCGTCAAAGCGTTTCAGGCCTTCGGCGATGCAGCGATCCATGCCCTGATAGAAACAGGTCTCGAAGTGCAGACGGTCAAACTCTTCCAGGCACCCCCAGTAACGGCCATAAAGCGTATCGCCGCCGGCCAGAAACAACGCCCCTGCCACATCGCGCCCGTCGTGCCGGGCAAATACCAGGCGCACCGCTTCACCCAGGCCAGCCGACAGCTCGCTGAAGAAGGCACGCGTGAGGTAGGGCTGCTGCCCGCGTTTGAGATAGGTCGCCGCGTAAAAAGGAAAAAACCGCTGCCAATGCGCCTCGCTTACTTCCACACCCTGATGCCATTCGAAGCTGATGCCCTGGGCCACCACCGATTGGCGCTCCTTGCGAAAGTTCTTGCGTTTGCGTGAGCTGCAGGCGGCGAGAAAATCATCAAAGCTGTGGTAACCCCGATTGAACCAGTGGAACTGGCACCCTAGACGCTGCTCCCACCCCGACTGCTCCAGCAACGGGCTTTGCGCGTCGTCGTTGAATAGCAGATTGACGCCTGACACCACACCTCGGGCCAGCGCCTGGTCCAGCGCCTGCACAATCATCTGCTGGCTTTCAGCACAGCGGCCGACCAGGCGCGGCCCCTGGACAGGCGAAAAAGGTACTGCCGCCAGCAGCTTGGGGTAGTAGCGCTGCCCTGCCCGCTCCCAGGCCTCGGCCCATTGCCAGTCGAATACGTACTCGCCGTAGGAATGCATCTTCTGATACAGCGGCAACAAGGCCTGCAGGCTGCCGTCGGTATTCTCCACTACCAGGTGGGCAGGCAGCCAACCCGTGTCTTCACCCACCGAGCCGCTACGCTCCAGCGCGGCAAGAAAACCGTGGCGCAAGAAGGGGTAGCCGCCGCGCAGCAAGGCGTCCCACTGACTGGCGTTGATCTGGTCAATATGCGTAAGCTGGCGTAACTTCATGTAGCGCGGTTTACCGGTTGAGCAGTGGTTACGGGGTGGCCTGAAGGCCAAGAGTGCCACAGCTGGCCATGCGGGTTGAATGAATTTATTGCCCCACCGTCATCTGCTTTGCAGCGCTGGCGAGACAAGCTGCCTTGCCAAATTCAAAGACAAGAAACGGAGTGCGGCGATCAGCTGCGGCTGTCATGTTAAAGCTCCCTGGCGACTTGACGAGACCCGATATGCAAGCGACCAGCCTACCTCATGACAGTGACGAGCTCCGCTGGCAGGCAGTACAGCGGCGCGACCCGGCGGCCGATGGCCACTTTTTCTATGCCGTACTCAGCACTGGCGTCTACTGCCGCCCAAGCTGCGCTTCGCGTCCGGCCCGGCGCGACAACCTGCGTTTCTTTGTCAGCCCCGAGACAGCAGAACAAGCCGGTTATCGGCCCTGCAAGCGCTGCCATCCTCGCGATGCCAGCGCGCAGACGCGGCAGCGACTGAAGGTCGCCGAGTTGTGTCGGGTGATGGAGCAGACAGAACAGGTGCCGACCCTGCAGCAACTGGCCGACCTGGCTGGCTTGAGCCCGCATTATCTGCATCGCCTGTTCAAGCGGACCCTCGGCATTACGCCAAAAGCCTATGCCAATGCCCTGCGTCAACGGCGGCTGGCAGCCAACCTGGATCGGCAGCATACAGTAACCCAGGCCGCTTGCGCCGCAGGTTTCAGCTCCGGCAGCCGGCTGCATGCCAGTGCCCAGGCCATGCTCGGCATGACGCCCAGCGCTTATCGCTCCGGCGGCAACAATCAGCAGATTCGATACGCCCTGGCGCCCTGCTCGCTGGGGTTGGTGCTGGCAGCATTCAGCAGCCGCGGCGCCTGCGCCATTCTGCTGGGCGATGACGCCGAGACCTTGCAGGCAGACTTGGGGCGGCGTTTCCCCAAGGCACGGTGTCTGCACGCGGCCGAAGAGCTGAACGCATTGATGTTGCAGATAGTCGAACTGGTCGAGAACCCCAGCGTGACTCTGGATATACCGCTGGACATACGCGGCACTGCCTTTCAACAGCGCGTCTGGCAGACACTGCGCCAGATCCCGCCGGGGCACACCGCCAGCTACGCTGAAATTGCAGCCGGTATGGACCAGCCCAAGGCGGTGCGCGCGGTGGCCGGCGCCTGCGCAGCCAACCCGCTGGCACTGGCCGTGCCCTGTCACCGCGTGCTACGCAGCGACGGCTCGCTGTCCGGCTACCGCTGGGGGCTGGAACGCAAACAAACCCTGCTGCAGCGTGAGGCAGCGCATAACAACAGACAGGAATGAGATGCCGCCAACCACGCAGTTGAATACCCGTGTCAGCCTCCCCGCCGACTTCAGGGTGGCCGATCTGCTGCGCTTTTACCGGCGTGACAAACAGCAGTTGGCCGAACGGGTGACAGCGCACAGCATAGACAAGGGGCTGCTCCTGCAAGGTGCACCTGCGTGCCTGCATATGTATCTGGGTCAACCCGGCAGTGCAGTAATCAGTCTGCACTGCGACGCCGCCATCGAGCTGACGCAGGCAGAGCTGAGCGACTGGGGCAGCCACCTGTTGGGACTGCAACAACCCGTGGCGGCCTTCGCCCGAGCGCATGGCAGCCATCTGGAGTTGGGCAAGCTGATTCTCGCCTCCCCTGGCCTGCGCATTCCGCAGGCCATAAGCCCTTTTGAGGCGGCCTGCTGGGCGGTGATCGGCCAGATGATCAGCGTTGAAGCCGCCACTTCCATTCGCCGTCGCTTGATACTGCAGCATGGCCGCTCGCACAGCAGTGGCATGCATTGTCATCCCGATGCCCAAACGCTCGCCGCGCTAGAGGCAGCTGCGCTGACCAGCTGCGGGCTGTCGCGCAGCAAGGCCGCCAGCCTGCTACTACTCGCCACGGAAACCGCAGCCGGCAACCTGCCGCTCCAGCATTGGAGTGACGCCGCCCACCTGGAGCCGCAGGCACTGGCCGAGCAGTTGCTTGCGCTGCGTGGCATCGGCCCCTGGACGGTGAGTTACATACTGCTGCGCGGCTTTGGCCTGCTGGACGGCTCTATGCATGGCGATGTGGTGGTACGCAAACGCCTGCAGCAGTTACTGGCCCGGACCGATACACCGGATCAACGCCAGACCGCCGCCTGGCTGGCGGATTTCAGCCCCTATCGCGCTCTCGTTGCCGCGCACCTGTGGGCGATGCCTGCCGCCGGCGACAGCAAGGAATACTGATCCGCACCCAATTAACCAATGGTGCTGTATTGCCAGATCGCAGGGTCCAGCATTCTGATACCCGCCCCTGGATACCGGCTCAGGCATAGGGCGGCCAACGCCGCAGGCTTGCCCGCCATGACGGAGCTTCAGGTCTGCTGTTGAAGCGTCCCGGACCCTGGATTACCAAACCCGAAAAACGGACAAAAAAATCCCCCGCAAGCGGGGGAAAACAAGGAGCAACGCAGGAGCTGACAGCGTCAGCGGTGGTACTTACTTCTCAGCCCAGTCCAGGAAGGCCTGGCGGCTTTGTGGCGACAGCATCAGCCAAAGCTGTTTCAGGGTAGACAACGTGGCGTCGTTAGCCGGCAGTGTCTGTTGCGGCGCGGCGGCTTGCGAGGGAACGGGAACCGCAGCAACTACACCGGCTGACGGGGCTGCGGTTTCGCCGCCCAATGGAGCAATCCCGGTAGTGCTGGTGCCTACGGACTGCGTGCCCGATCCAAGCATCTGACCAAGCAAGGACACGTAAGCCGGGCCTGGCACTGTAGCCACGCGCTGTCCGGTAGCGGTATTCACGGCAGCGCCGGAAAAGTTTTCTTCCATTGCCTGCGCTTCCTGCAGATTGGCTGGCGCGGCAAAGTCGAGCAGCCAGACATCGCCAGCCTGTCCATCAATGCTGAAGGTTGCGCTGCGGGTACGCACTATTTCGTGGCTCAAGCCACCACCAATATCGTAACCGTTCTCAAAATAGGCATTGATGCGATATTCGCCGGGCTGCAATTGCAGCTCGCGCAAGCCATTGCCTGCCATGCTATTGGCATCGGGGGCAGGTTGTCCGTTGATGTCGAGAATTTCCAGAGTGTCGGGTACTTGCACCACGACCACCTGAGACGCTGGCTGCTCGGGGCCGGAATAGAGTTTAACGGGAGCCTGTTGAGCACAGGCAGACAGCAGCACGGCGGCGGCAACACAAAGCAGATGGCGCATGAGAACTCCTAGCACAAGTGACGACGTTGTCTGATCAGGGAGTGATCACGATTAATGACCACTTGGCGACGATAATAAGACCGTCTGGTTTCACTTTAATGACAAAGCCGGGCTGTTTGAAAAAACAGCCCGGCTTCGGGGTACTACTCCAGCTTCAATCCTGTCTGATGGGGACGGGATCAGAAGTCGTAACGCAGACCTACAGACAGACCTGAGGCTTCTTCGCCTGCAGCACCGGCCGGAGTGGCGGTACGTGCCTGGCTCCAGGGAGTCAGCGCAGCATTGTCTTCGTTATCAACGATGGCGTAGTTGGCATAGACACGAACGGCTTTGTCCAGCTTGTGCTCAACGCCTACTACCCACATGTCGCTGTCGTAATCTTCTGCATCAGCGTCGCGGGTCATCCACATACCCTTGATAGCAGTGCTGGAAGCAACCTTGAACTCAGCGCCCAGACCGTAGGTATCGGAGGTGAGTTGATCGCGAACCGCGTCGGTTACTGCGTCGTTGGTATAGTCGACCGTCTGATAGAAGCCAACGGCCTTGATGGCGTCGGTGATCTTGAAGGCAGCAGCGCCACGGAAACCATCGCGCTCGCCACGACCGGTATCTTCTTCAGCAGTTTCGTAAGCCAGCGAGGCTTCCAGCAATTCGCCCATGTAGTTCACGGAACCGCTGAATACGCTTTCGTCCAGATCCGAATCAGCTTCTTCGCCTTCCTGATTGGAGTAACCCAGAGCAGCGAAAAAACCACCCATGTTCGGCGTGGTGTACTGAATGGTGTTGTCATAACGCTCGTCAAAACGGGCGTTGCCAACACGGGTCAGGTTGCGCATATCGCCGACCTGATCACCGAACAGGTTGGCCGGACCACGGGCCGCTTTGAAGGGGCTGTCGAAACGACCCATCTGTACTGCACCAAAGCCACCTTTCAAGCCTACAAAGGTGTCGCGAGTAGCGAAGTTGGTGTCGCTGTCGGTACCGAAGCGGATTTCCTGCTCAATCTGGAAGAAGGCAGTCAGGTTCGGGTTGATCTCATGATCACCTTTGAAACCCAGACGCGAAGAGTTGCTGGACAGGTTGGTTTCGGAGTAATCGGCACCATCATCCAGAAAATCTACGGATACATGGGCACGGCCATAGATATTGATATCGGCCATGGCAACAGCCGGAATGGCAGCAGCCAGAGCTGTAACGGCAAATCCGGCGAAATGCTTGCGCAGTGTCATTGAGTCTTCCCTCATTTGTGTTTTTGCGTTGACAGTGAAACAACACATTTGGGCCGCCTGTTTGGCATCAGGCCCGGTGTTGGAGGGAATCTTGGCAGCGGCATATTTCAGATCGGTTGCGCGAAGATGAACATTCGATGACAGAGGAACTTTTTCGGGTCGGTAACAATCAGCCTGACCCCGAACGGAAGCACAAGCGAAGCAGGGTCAGAAAATCAACAAGATAGGGCGCAATCGAAGAAAAACAGTGAACTCAGGTGAGCTGGGCTGGGGTAACGGACAACAGGATGTCCTGTGCCAACCACTCATCAATCAGCGCCCTGCCCTGGTTCAGAAAGGTCCCATCGCAAACCATCCCAGCGTCCTGAGCTACTCGCCGAAGCAGCGAATCCGGTGTCTGCGGCTGCTGTTGCAACTGCGCCAGTAACTGGTAGGTGAAAGCGGTAAGCTGCATGAAGCGCACCTTGTCGCGGCGGTCACGCCAGACCAGCAGAAAAGTCGGCTGCGCTGGTGCCTCGACCGGTTGAAAATCGATGCCGATACGATGCACCGGCCAACGATAGGCATGAGCGCGAGCCAGCGCAGATACCTGCAGCGGGCTGGAAAGTGTTTCGGCTTCCTGCGGCTGCGTTTTGGCAGGGAGCTCGTCCATGGCAGTGTCCAGCGCCAGCTCGAGCCACTCATAGTGCGCCAGATCAAGCAGATAAGGCGGGTCGCCCTCGGCCGGCACGTAACCGCACTGCAACCAGCCGATGAACTCCTGGCCAATGTCGAGAAAATAGGGGGAATCACATCGGTGGCGCGCGATGAATTCCCTTACCAGCACGCGCCAGCGTTCGCCTGACAGCAGGCCATGCAACACCGGAAAGGTGCCGCTGATAAAGCTCTCGATGCTGTTGTAAAACAGTCGCTCGTATACTGCTACTCGCTGCACCGGTACCCGCTCGGGCAGCGGTGCACCCGCCGGATCACGCAGACGGGCGGCAAAGGCGCGCTGGTGCACTTCACTGCTACTCACGCTCGCAAACTCTGCGGTGTAACCGCGGCACCCTGAAAGCGGCGAATCTGCGCTACCTCAGCGCAAAGCTCCGCCAGCGGCGGGAAGTTGAAATCGCGTTCCAGCAAGGTCGCCCTCACGCCGTGCTCGGCGTAGGCCAGCTGCAGCAGTTGCCAGACCCGATCGATAACCGGCGCACCATGGCTATCGATTTTCAGCTCAGGCTCAGCATCAAAGTGCCCAGCCACGTGCATGTAAGCAATGCGTTCGCTGGGCATAGCGCGTATAAATTCTTCTGCATCGGTGGCGAAGTTGACGCTGTTGACCAGCACGTTGTTGACGTCGAGCAACAGCTGGCAGTCAGCTTCGTGCAGCACAGCGTTGATGAACGCCGGCTCATCCATCTCGCCCGGCAGGCAGGCGTAGGCCGACACGTTCTCAATGATCAAGGGCCGCTCCAGCGCCTCCTCCACCTGCCTGATACGCTTGGCTATACGCCGCACGTTGCTATCACTGAAAGGCACCGGCATCAGGTCATACAGCTGGCCCTCGTCGGCGCAGGCCGAGAGGTGCTCGCTGTAAACGCTGATCTGGTGCTGATCGAGAAACCGCTTGAGATCACTCAGCAGGCGGCGATTGAGCGGGGCCAATCCGCCGAGGTTGAGTGATAACCCATGGCAGGCAAAACGGTAGCGTTCGGTCAGTGCGCGAAACTGGCGGCCAAAGCGGCCGCCAACATTGATCCAGTTTTCTGGTGCGATCTCGAGAAAATCCGCACAGGGTTGCGGATTCTCGATGATCTCGGTCAACAAGCTACGGCGCAGACCGAGGCCTGCGCCTTGCACTCCAGGGCAAGCAAAGGCAGTCACAATCGGCCTCTCGCCATTGCAACCCGCACACTTGCCAGCGTACTCACCCTTCCTTGCTCTCGTCTTTATCTTCACCACAGCTGCCTTCGCCACACTTGCCTTCCATGTCGCCTTCGCCGTGACTGTCGGCCAGGTTGTAGCCGCTCTGCAGCTCCTGCACGCCGAAAGGGTTCTCGGCAGCATTCACAGCGGCTCCAGCGCCAACCAGGGTTACGCCCAGAGTGAGGATTGCGGTATTGAGTTTGTTCATGGTCAATCTCCGTTTGGTGTGAGGGCATAGAGGGTTGCCCTCTCACTAAACTAGACCAGGCTTGGCCGTTGCGGTTACAAAATCCGGTTTTTTCTTTATCCGGATGTTATCGCGGCTTGGAGTGTTGGCGGGCGGAATCACCCGTCGCGGCTTTTTGCTGTGCCAGCATGGCGCTCACCAGGCGCTCCAACTCAGGTAATGGAGCGTCCGGCAATTGCCGTATCACGCGCTGAGTGACACGCAGTTGGCGGATGAATCGACGGCAGCGAAAACACACCGCCAGATGAGCACGCAACGCCAGACGTTGTCGCAAGCCCAACTCGCCGTCCAGCAGATCGCTGGATCGCGCCACTAGGTCTCTACATGTCAACATTCGCCAGTCACCTCAAAATGTTCCAGGGTTGCGAAAACGCTCAGGCGAGCGCGATGCAACAATACCCGAACATTGGAGTGTGAAATCCCCAGCAGGTTACAAATCTCGGCCAATTCCAGGCACTGACGATCCCGCAACAGCAGCACACTGCGCTGCAGTTCGGAGAGGGTATTGAGCGTGTGGTCCAGACAGTCGCGCAATTCCTGCGCATCGAGGAGCGCCTCTGGGGAGTCGCTATGCCAGGCTGGAAGCTTTTGCTGCCAGTGGCCGTTCGGCTGAAAGCGATCCGGGCCCAGGGTGCCGTGGGGGCCGCTGATGTCATCGATAAAGACCTCCCGCCGTTGTTTCTTCAGGCGGGTCTTGGCGGTGTTGGCGGTGATGGTGAGCAGCCAGGTTTTCAAGCTGGCGCGCTCGGCAAAGCCGTCGATATGCCGCACCACGGCCAGCCAGCTGTCCTGTACCACTTCATCGGCACTGCTGCTGCCGACGATGGCAGTGGCCACGGCGCGCATGGCGCCCTGATACTGGCGCACAAGTTGCTCGAAGGCCTTTTGCTCGCCCGCACGCAAACGCGCGAGCAACTGCTCCTCGTCGGTCATCGGGCGTTACCGGCCGCAGTCATCAGGTCTTGCGGACCACCACGCTGCCGATGGAATAACCGGCACCAAAGGAGCAAATCACACCGTGGCTACCCACGGGCAGATCGGCCTGATTCTGGTGAAAAGCGATGATCGAACCGGCAGAGCTGGTATTGGCATACTTGTCGAGCACTACCGGTGCTTCTTCAGCGCTCGGATCGCGGCCCAGCAGCTTGCGGGCAATCAGCATGTTCATGTTGAGGTTGGCCTGATGCAGCCAGAAGCGTTTGATGTCTTCCACCGCCAACCCCACTTCCTGCAAGTGCTCGCCGATCAGCTCAGCCACCATGGGGCAAACGTCGCGGAAGACCTTGCGGCCATTCTGCACAAACAGCTTGTCCGGCTGCCCAACGCCCGATTCGTCACAGCGATTGAGAAAGCCGAAGTTGTTGCGGATGTTGTTGGAGAACTTGGTCAGCAGCTTGGTGCCGAGAATCTCGTAGGGATGCTCGCAGACCGCCTGATCGGCACGTTCAATAACCACAGCCGTGCAGGCGTCGCCGAAAATGAAGTGACTGTCGCGATCACGGAAACTCATGTGACCGGTGCAGACTTCCGGATTTACCATCAACACGGCACGCGCCTGGCCCAACTGCACCGCACTGACTGCGTTCTGGATGCCGAAGGTAGCGGAAGAACAGGCCACGTTCATGTCGAAGCCGAAACCTTCGATGCCGAGACTTTCCTGTACTTCGACTGCCAGCGCCGGATAACCGCGCGGCAAATTGGAGCAGGCTACGATGACCGCATCGATATCGGCTGGCGTGCGGCCGGCAGCTTCCAGCGCCTGGTGTGCAGCCTTGACCGCCATTTCGCACAGCAGCGAGGGCTCGTCGTTGCCGCGCTCGGGAATGTCCGGCACCATGCGGTTGACATCGAGAATGCCGCTCTTGTTCATCACATAGCGGCTTTTGATACCGGAGGCTTTTTCGATGAATTCGGTGCTGGAGCCCGCCATGGGCTCGACAGTACCGGCTTCGATGGCAGCGGCGTTGTCGGCATTGAACTGCGCGACATAGCTGTTGAAGCTCTCCACCAGCTCTTCATTGCTGATGCTTTCCGTGGGGGTGTACAAACCTGTTCCGCTGATCACGACTTTGTGCACGGTCGGTCCTCTTCTCATGTTATGGACGCGGTCTGCCGAGCGCCGGCGCGCTACAGCCAGTAGACCGCTCAATTTTTCAGCTTCTCATCAGCTAGCGGCAGATACTAGCGCAGGTGCTGCTCAAGCCAGGCCAGCACCAGGGGGAAATGGTCAACCTCGGCCTGCGGGTGCCTCAGCAGGTCATTGTGCCCATAGCGCCTGGAGCAGCCCTGCCCCTTTTCCAGCAACAGGATCTGCGCATCGTGCGGCCCCAGTTCGCGGACAAAATCGCGTACATCGCCAATATGCCCGTGCTGGCGGTCTGCCTCACCGGCGACATACAGACTCGGCGGCCATGCCAGTTGATCTATGGCGCTAGCATAGTCGAAACCATCTTCAAGATCACGCCATTCACCACGCATCCATGCCAGATTGGCAGCATGTACCGCTGGCCCCTCATCGGCAGATCCTATCGCCATGGCCCGCGCGGGTACGACGCCCTGCAGGCGGCCCAGTAGTGGCAGCAGACGCTGCCAGAACAGGGCGCTGGTAGTTCGGGTAAGGCGCGAGCCATGCCGCTGCCGACGGCGCACACCAAAATGCACCAAGCCGCGCACCCGCTCAAGCAGCGCGGGCTGTCGGGCCAGAGCACTGGCCAGCCAGACCCCGCCCCAGCCATGGCCCACACAGAAAACCGGCTGCGTGGGGTGGCGCTCCTGCACAAACGCCAACATTGCCGGCAGGTCCTCCCTGATCAACAGGCTCTGGGTCATATGTTCCGGCGCCTGCAGCAATGCAGGACTGCTTTGCCCGTGTCCGCGCAGATCGGCCACATAGGCGCAATGCCCAGCGTGGGCCAGAGCGCCTGCCAGACCCTGATCCTCCCTGGGATGAAAGATCCGCCCATCTTCCAAGGCGCCATGAACCAGCAGCAGCACCGCGCCGGTGTGGTCACTGCCAAAGCAGCGCAGTTCAAGCTCAGCGGCCCCTGCCGCTAGCCTGTGCGTTTCCATCGCGGGGGACTGCAAACTCTGCTCCACCTGTGAACCCTTGTGTATGTGTCTGCTGGCCAGTGTACTTGGCCACCGCCGTTCAGGCTGTGATTTCGCGCCAAAGTTTCGCCAGACGCTTGGCCGATACCGGCTGGCGCGTGCCCAGTTGCTGGGCAAACAGCGAGACGCGGTATTCTTCCAGCAGCCAGCGCCACTCTTCCAGGCGTTCATCCCTGCGTCCTTCACGTTGCATCTTCTCAGTCAGCGCCTGGTATTGCTGCCAGAAGCCCTGCAGCTCATCGGTCCAGGCGCGATCTCGCGGCACCTGGCCCGGCAGCTTCTCCAGACGCTGTTCGATGGCGCTCAGGTAGCGCGGGTACTGGTTCAGCCACTGGGCCGGCACCTGGCGGGCAAATCCCGGGTACACCAGATTGGCCAATTGCTCGCGCACGTCATTCATCGCCAGCGTATGGGCCAGCTCGACCTTGCCCTTGAAGCGTTTACGCAAAGTGTGCCACTGCTTGAGAATGCCAAGCACCTGCTGCGCCAGTTGCTCGGCACTGGGCACCCAGTCTGCCCGGCCCTGGTCCAGCAGCACCTTGAGGCCTGCGGGATCGCGCGGCAGCTCGCCGGTCCCGGCAAGGAAAACGCGATCGATGGCACCGAGGAGTACATCGTCGGTCAGCTGTTTTTGCGTGCCCAGGTCGCGGTAGTAGATGGCCGCGTCTTTCAACGCCTGGGTTTTCTGGCGCAGCAGTCGAGCCTGCTCGGGCAGGGCCTGCAACAGCAGGCGCTGCACGCCCAGGCGATGCTCGCGGGTGGCGATCTGCTGCACATCGAACACCTGCTCGCTCACCTCTTCGCCCTGCTCCACCCAGGCCGGATACACCTGTACAGCGATACCTGCCTGCTTGCGGATCAAGGCGCCGGGCAAAGCATAGGTGCCGGGCGCGGCGCCATTGCCGGCACCGGACTCGGGCTCTTGGGCCACCTGGCCATCGGGCTCCATGGGGCGGCCTTCCAGCTCGCCGCATAGCGCGCTGTAATCACGACCACTGCAAATAACCTGCCCCGCCGCATCAACTACTTCGATGCGCATGCGCAGATGGTCTTCGAGGTCGATATCGTCCCAGCTGTGCTCGTCCAGGCGAACGCCGGTCATGCGGGTCAGTTCACGGCCCAGCGCCTGGGTCAGGCTGCCCTCGGCGAAGGGCATACGCTCAAGCGCGGCGCGCACAAAGTCAGGCACCGGCACGAAGTTCTTGCGCAGCGCCTTGGGCAGCCCGCGCACCAGGGCGACGCATTTGTCGAACAGCAATCCCGGCACCAACCATTCCAGCCGGCTTTGCGGGATACGTCTGAGCAAGGAGGCAGGCACTTTTACCGTAACGCCATCGGCCGGGTGACCGGGCTCGAAGTGATAGCTGAGCGGCAGCGCTACCGTTTCCCAGCGCAGCAGGTCGGGATACAGATCGGCGCTGACCTCATTGGCCTCGCGCTGCAGCAGATCCTCACGGGTCATATGCAGCAGTTTGGGCTGCTGCTCGCTGTTGCGTTTGAGCCAACGTTCGAAGCTGGCCAGCTGTACGATCTCGGCGGGCAGATGCTGGTCGAAGTAGCGATACAGGGTTTCATCATCAACCACTATGTCGCGTTTGCGCGACTTGGCCTCCAGCTCATCCAACTCCTTGATCAGTTGCTGATTGGCCTGGTTGAAGGCCGCACGGCCGTGCCATTCGCCACCCACCAGGGCGTGGCGGATAAAGAGTTCGCGCGAGACGAGCGGATCTATCGGCCCGTAATGCACCTTGCGCCGCGGCACTATGATCAACCCGTAAAGGGTTACCTGCTCAAAGGCCACCACCTGACCGCGTTTCTTTTCCCAGTGCGGTTCGCTATAGCTGGTCTTGGTCAGGTGAGCGGCCAGCGGCTCGATCCATGCCGGATCGACCTTGGCGGCGAGACGGCCGTACAACCGGCGGGTTTCGGTCAGCTCCGCGACCATCACCCAGGCCGGTTTCTTCTTCGCCAGTGCCGATGAGGGATGCAGCATGAAGCGCCGCTGCCGCGCGCCAAGATAATCGCCCTCCTCGGTCTTGTTACCCAGATGGCTGAGCAGACCCGCGAGCAGCGCCTTGTGGATGGCTTCGTGCCCCGCCCCCTGTTCATTCTCTTTCAATCCCAGGTCGCGGCAGGTCAGCCGAATTTGCCGGTGGGTTTCGCGCCATTCACGCAGGCGCAGGTAATTGAGAAAGTTGCGCCGACACCAGCTGCGCAACTGACCCTGGGTCAGCGCCTGACGTTGCTGCTCGTGCCCGGCCCACAGATTCAGAAAGGCGGCGAAGTCGGAGACTTCATCTGTCCATTGCCCATGCGCCTGATCGGCGGCCTGCTGTTTTTCCAGCGGCCGCTCGCGCGGATCCTGCACCGCCAGGGCACTGGCGATCACGGCAATCTCGTGCAGGCAATTCTGCTGCGCCCCCTCAAGCAGCATACGACCGATCCGTGGGTCGACCGGCAAGCGGGCCAGTTGACGGCCCAACTCGCTCATGCCACCGGTCTTGTCTACTGCGCCCAGCTCCTGCAGCAGGGTAAAGCCATCGCTGATTGCCCGGCTATCCGGCGGCTCGATAAAGGGAAAGTCCTCGATCCGCCCCAGACGCAAATTGAGCATCTGCAAGATTACCGACGCCAGGTTGGTGCGCCGAATCTCCGGATCGGTAAACGCCGGCCGGCCGTTGAAATCTTCTTCGCTGTACAGCCTTACGCAGATGCCCGGCGCGACCCGCCCGCAGCGCCCCTTGCGTTGATTGGCGCTGGCTTGCGAGACCGCCTCTATCGGCAGGCGCTGAACTTTCGAGCGCGGACTATAGCGGCTGATACGCGCTTCGCCCGGGTCTATTACGTAGACAATGCCGGGCACCGTCAGCGACGTTTCTGCAACGTTGGTGGCCAACACCACGCGGCGACCGGCGTGGGAGGCAAAGATCTTCTGCTGCTCCGCCGCAGAGAGACGTGCGTAAAGCGGCAGGATCTCGGTGTGCTTCAGATTGGCCTTGCGCAAATAGTCGGCCGTGTCGCGAATCTCCCGCTCGCCCGGAAGAAAGATCAATACATCACCCGGTGGCTGACGCTGTGTACGCTCGTGTTCGGCAATTTCACGCAGCGCAGAGACGATGCCCTGGTCGATGCTCAGATCTTCTTCGACGACATTACCTTCTTCATCCTGCTCGGCGGTCAGTGGGCGATACCACAGATCAACCGGATAGGTGCGTCCCGAGACCTCGATAACCGGGGCATTGTCGAAGTGCTGCGAAAAACGCTCCAGATCGATGGTGGCCGAAGTGATGATGACCTTCAGATCCGGACGCTTGGCCAGAATGGTTTTCAGGTAGCCGAGCAGAAAGTCGATGTTCAGACTGCGTTCGTGGGCCTCGTCGATGATCAGGGTGTCGTAGCGATTGAGAAAGCGATCATTCTGCGTCTCGGCCAGCAGGATGCCGTCGGTCATCAGCTTGATCAGCGTCTTGTCCGAACTCTGATCGGTAAAGCGCACCTGATAGCCGACCAGCTCTCCCAGAGGCGTTCCCAATTCATCGGCAATGCGACTGGCGACACTGCGCGCGGCCAGACGCCTGGGCTGAGTGTGTCCAATCAGCCCACGCGTACCCCGGCCCAGCTCAAGACAGATTTTCGGCAACTGGGTAGTTTTACCCGAGCCGGTTTCACCTGCAATAACCACCACCTGATGCGCAGCAATAGCCGCCTTGATCTGCTCGCGCTTTTCGGCAATCGGCAGGCTATCGACGAAGCGAATCGACGGAATGCTGGCCGCACGTGCGGCGACCCTGGCGGCGGACGTTTCAAAGCGCCTGATCCAGTCTGCACTGTTGCTGGCCTGTTCGGCGCCACTGAGCTTGCGGAACTGTTGTTGCAGGCGCTGACGATCAGCTGCCATGACACTGGAGAAGTCGGGGCTGCGCGTTTCTGAATCGGGCATGGAGCATCCTGTAGCATGAAAAAACCCCGCCAGGACCAGCCAGGCGGGGCTTTATTGTCGCAAAAATGCGCGCGTGATTGCAGGCGATTAACCGGCCAGCTTCTTCAGCTCCTCATCACGCAGTTCGCGACGCAGTATCTTGCCCACGTTGGTGGTCGGCAGGCTGTCGCGGAACTCGACAAACTTGGGTACCTTGTAGGCAGTCAGATTACTGCGCATGTGTTCCTTGACCTGGGCTTCGGTCAGGCTGGCATCGGGACTCTTGACCAGGAAGACCTTGATCGCCTCACCGGATTTTTCATCCGGCACGCCAATGGCAGCGCACTGCGCCACACCCGGAATGGCTGCCATGACGTCTTCCAGCTCGTTGGGGTAGACGTTGAAGCCGGAGACCAGAATCATGTCTTTCTTGCGGTCAACAATGCGCAGATAACCGTCTTCCTGGATGATGGCGATATCACCGGTTTTCAACCAGCCTTCGGCATCTAGAATCTCGTCGGTCGCTTCCTTGCGCTGCCAGTAGCCCTTCATTACCTGCGGGCCCTTGACGCACAACTCGCCACGCTCGCCCAGCGGCAGCTCGTTACCTTCTTCGTCGATCACCTTGCACAGGGTCGAGGGGACGGGGATGCCGATGGTGCCCAGGCGGATGTCGCTGATCGGATTGACGGTGGCAACCGGGCTGGTTTCGGTCATGCCAAAACCTTCACACACAGGGCTGCCGGTGACTTCCTTCCAGCGCTCGGCGGTAGCCAGTTGCAGCGCCATGCCGCCGGACAGCGTCACCTTGAAACCGGTGAAATCCAGGGCGCGGAAGGCCGCGTTGTTGCACAGCCCGGCAAACAGCGTATTGAGGCCGACAAAGCCGGTGAAACGATGTTGTGACAACTCTTTGACGAAGGCATTGAGGTCACGCGGGTTGGTGATCAGGATATTGTGGTTACCGCTGAGCATCATCGCCATGCAGTGAAAGGTGAAGGCGTAGATGTGATACAGCGGCAACGGACAGATGATGATTTCTTCGCCATCCACCATGTTGGAGCCCATCAATGCCTTGGCCTGCAGCATGTTGGCGACCAGATTGCGGTGCGTCAGAATCGCGCCCTTGGCGACGCCGGTGGTGCCACCGGTATATTGCAGCACAGCCAGGTCTTCAGCGTTCGGATTGGCTTCGGTGAAGCTCAGCTTGCTGCCTTTGGCCATGGCGTCGTTGAACTTGACCATGCCGGGGATCGAATAGCTTGGCACCATCTTCTTGACGTACTTGATCACAGCGTTGACCAGCAGCCGCTTGAGCGGCGGCAGCATGTCGCCCACTTCGGTGACAATAACCTGCTTTACGCCGGTTTTGGGTACCACCTGCTCCGCCAGGTGCGCCATATTGGCCAGGCAGACCAGCGCCTTGGCGCCGGAATCGTTGAATTGATGTTCCATTTCCCGTTGGGTATAGAGCGGGTTGGTGTTAACCACCACATAACCGGCACGCATGGCACCAAAAACGACAATGGGATATTGCAACACATTGGGCATCTGTACTGCGATGCGATCACCCGGTTGCAGACCGCTGTGCTTCTGCAAGTAAGCGGCAAAGTGACCCGAGAGCGTATATAGCTCACCGTAAGTAAGGGTTTTGCCGAGATTGGTAAAGGCGGGCTTGTCTGCGAAGCGTTGGCAGGACTCTTGGAGTACGGCCAGAATATTGGGGTATTGATCGGGATTGATTTCTGAGGAAACGCCCGCTGGATATTTATCTTTCCAGAAATTTTCAAGCATGGAAGCCCGCTCCTGAACGCAATCGGCTTTTGGATGCCGTGATGTCTTATGGTTTTAGCGTGCCGATGCACGCATTTCGCCGCAGATTTAGAATATATCGTTAGTTCTACGTGCGAAGAGCCGGAAGACTAGCAGCTTTTCAGGAGGCAGACCAGCATCCCCGAAACCAGCGCCAACGAGGCGTTGGCGCTGGTTTCGGGTAGCGCGAGCCTGACCAATCAGTCAGGCCGAGTGCACAATGTGATCTTATTTCTGATCGTCGTCACGCAGTTCGCGGCGAAGAATCTTGCCGACGGCCGACATTGGCAGCGACTCCCTGATTTCGTAGTACTTGGGTACCTTGTAGCCAGTGAAGTTGGCACGGCAATAGGTCTTGAGCTCGTCGATATTCAGATCAGCCGAGTTAGGCACCACAAAGAGTTTGACTGCCTCGCCGGACTTTTCGTCCGGTACGCCGATAGCCGCAGCATTGGCAACTTTGGGGTGCGCAGCAACCACATCCTCAATCTCGTTGGGATAGACGTTGAATCCCGAGACGATGATCAGGTCCTTGATGCGATCGACAATAGAGACAAAGCCCTCAGCATCTATCACTGCCACATCGCCAGTACGGAACCAGCCGTCAGCGTCCAGCACCTCATCGGTCGCCTCGGGGCGATTCCAGTAGCCCTTCATGACCTGTGGGCCTTTCACGCATAGCTCGCCGCGCTCGCCGATACCCAGCTCCTTACCCTCTTCATCTATGACCTTGAGCGCGGTGCCTACGGCTGCCAGCCCCACGGTGCCGATACGCGCCAGACCATCGCCGGGGCTGGCGGTCACTACCGGCGAGCACTCGGTCAGCCCGTAACCTTCACCGATCTTGCAACCGGTCTTCTTTTCCCAACGCTCGGCAGTGGCCTTGACCAGCGCCGTGCCGCCGGAGCCGGTGCTCTTCAGATGGCTGAAGTCGATATTGGCAAACTCCGGATGATCCATCAGTGCGACGAAGAGCGTGTTGAGCCCGACTACCGAGGAAAAAGGCCACTTCTTGAGTTCGGCCACAAAGCCTGGGATATCCCGCGGGTTGGTAATGAGTACGTTGTGGTGCCCCGCCATCATCATGCACATGCAATTCACCGTGAAGGCGAAGATGTGGTACAGCGGCAATGGTGCGATGACCACTTCACCGCTGTCCTTGGTTATCTTCTGGCCGTTTTTATCGAGCTGCTGCATGTTGGCGTAGACCTGCAGCATGTTCGCCACCAGGTTACCGTGTGTCAGCATCGCGCCCTTGGCCACGCCCGTGGTACCGCCGGTGTACTGCAGCACCGCCACGTCATCCAGGGTCTTGCTGACTGCGGCAGGGCGCTGGCCCTCGCTGCGTTGCAGCGCCTTCTTGAAGGAGATGGCCTGCGGCAACCGGTAGTCCGGAACCATCTTCTTGACGTACTTAACCGCTGCGTTGGTGATCACTCCCTTGAGACCCGGCAGCATGTCGCCGATGCGCGCCTCAAAAAGGTATTCGATCTCGGTGTCGGGCAATACTTCCTGTACCAAGTGGCCAAACACGTTCATGAAAATCAGCGCCCGCGCGCCAGAGTCCTTGAACTGGTGGCGCATCTCGCGGGCGGTATACAGCGGGTTGGTATTAACCACAATCAACCCGGCGCGAATGGCGCCGAACACGGCAATCGGGAATTGCAGGACATTGGGCATCTGCACGGCGATGCGGTCGCCGGGCTGCAGGTTGGTGTGCTGCTGCAGGTAGCTGGCAAAGGCAGCGGAATAGCGGTCCAGATCAGCGTAACTCAGGGTCACGCCCATATTGCTGAACGCCGGACGGTCAGCGTGCTTGGCACACGCCTGTTCGAATACATCAATAATCGAGGAGTACTGTGTGGGATCGATGGTGGTCGGTACGCCCGGCGGCCGTTTGTCGTCCCAAAATGATGCTTCCATTATTTTTATCCTCTTTCCCGTTGTTGCATTTGTTATGAGCTGGACTGCTGGCATACCCTGCCGGAGACGCCTTGATCATGCCGGCGCGCAAAGATTCCAAAACTAACAGCTGCCTCGAGAAATACAAACCGCAGATGTGTTTCATTTGGTTTGTGAATACCCGGCATCGCTCGCGCTATGGCTGCACTGGTATTAACCTGCACGCACTTACAACAATAAACAGGATATCAGCCGGCATGAACTCCGCCACTCGCCCCTCCTCCAGCTCGCAAGGCCGCGATGATACCGGCTCAACTTCCAAGCTTGGCAATCTGCGCCAATGGCAACCCGCATGCCCGGTCCGCGCCAGTCTGCTGGTTTGCCACGGCATGGCCGAGCACGGTGCGCGTTATGCCCGCCTGGCCACGGCGCTCAACACCCAGGGTATCGCGGTTTATGCCCCCGACCTGCGCGGTCACGGCCCGAATGCACAGCACCAGCTTGGCCAGCTGCCGGGGGGCTGGGCGGCACTGGAAGAGGATCTGGCGAGTTGGTTGCGCGCATTGCGCGAATATAAACCAGACCTACCCGTCATTCTTCTGGGTCACAGCATGGGTTCCTATCTGGCGCAAGGGCTCGTACTGCAACACCCCGCACTGGTGGATGCCCTGATTCTCAGTGGCAGCAATGCGCATCCGCCCGCGCTGAGCAGAATTGGCTGCCTCGCTGCTGCCATTGAAGGCTGCCTGCGCGCTGAAAGCGCGCCGGCACAGACGCTGGGCAAGCTTAGTTTTGGCCAGTTCAACAAGGCCTTTGCGCCGAACCGCACCGAGTTCGATTGGCTCACCCGCGATCCGGCCGAGGTGGACGCTTATATTCGCGACCCGCTCTGTGGTTTCACGCTCACGGCCAACTATTGGCGCGGGCTCTTCACTACCTTGCTGCGCATCGCTGAGCCAAAGCAATTGGCAAGGATCAGCCCCGAGCTGCCAACGCTTATCCTTGGCGGCGCGCAGGACCCAGTCAGTGCGGGCAAGGGATTGCCCAAACTGCATGCGCGCTTGCAGCAGGCAGGGCTCAAACGGTTAGAATTGCGCGTCTATCCAGAGGCGCGCCACGAAGTGTTCAACGAGATCAAC
This sequence comes from Halopseudomonas sp., assembly GCF_036961105.1. GTDB lineage: Bacteria > Pseudomonadota > Gammaproteobacteria > Pseudomonadales > Pseudomonadaceae > Halopseudomonas. Next base: position 49,079 of record NZ_JBALWW010000011.1, read on the forward strand.
CGGGAGCAGATCACCCGCGAGACGCTGGACTGGATACTGGCCACTCTTTCACTCGACAGCATAGGGAATCCGGCTGATGAAAATGCTTGAAAACCGCACCTACGACGAACTCACCATAGGTGACAGTGTTCGTGTTGATCACCTGGTCACCGAGCGCGATTTGATTCTGTTTGCCGAGGTATCCGGCGACGTGAATCCGGTGCATCTCGACGAAACCTTCGCCGCCAACACGCCGTTCAAGGGCCGCATTGCCCACGGCATGTTTTCCGGCGCACTGATCTCCGCCACCATCGCCTGCGAACTGCCGGGGCCAGGCACCATTTATATCGGACAGGAAATGAGCTTTCTCCGGCCGGTACGCCTGGACGACACCGTCAGCATCGAGCTGGAAGTGCTGGAGAAGCTGCCGAAGAACCGGGTAAAAATCGCCACCCGCGTGTTCAACCAGGACGGCAAGCAGGTAGTAGATGGCGTCGCCACGGTAATGGCGCCCACCGAAAAGACCGCCATTCCCAAACCCGCGCTGCCGCCGATCAGTTTTTAAGCGGCAAGCGGCAAGCGGCAAGCGGCAAGCGGCAAGCAAGAAGCGTGATAACTCAGCGTTTTGCCGTCAACACATAAATCGCAAAAGCCAGTCTTGCTTTTGCTTGTAGCTTGTAGCTTGTAGCTTGTAGCTTGTAGCTTGCGGCAACCGCCGCGCAGGCTATTTACTCAGGTAGCGCATCCCCTCCTCCAACCCTTCCAGAGTGAGCGGATACATCCGGTCTTCGATCAGGTCGCGCACTATGCGGGTGGAGGTGGTGTAATCCCAGGCATCCTTGGGATAGGGGTTGATCCAGATGAGCTTCTTGTATTTATCCAGAAAGCGCTGGATCCACACGTGGCCTGCCTCTTCGTTCCAGTGCTCCACGCTGCCGCCGGGCTGAGTAATTTCGTACGGTGCCATGGCCGCGTCGCCGACAAAAATCACTTTGTAATCCGGGCCATATTTGTGCAGCAGGTCGAGCGTGGAAGTGCGTTCGCTGGTGCGACGCATATTGTTCTTCCATACCGACTCGTACACACAGTTGTGAAAATAGTAGTACTCAAGGTGCTTGAACTCGGTGCGGCAGGCGGAAAACAGCTCTTCGCAGACCTTGATATGCGCATCCATCGAGCCGCCGATATCAAAGAGCAGCAGTAGCTTTACCGCATTGCGTCGCTCGGGACGCATCTGGATATTCAGCAATCCAGCATCCTTGGCGGTGTGATCAATGGTGCCATCGATATCCAGCTCGTCTGCTGCGCCCTGACGCGCGAACTTGCGCAAACGGCGCAACGCCACCTTGATGTTGCGCGTACCCAGCTCTACCTGGTCATCCAGATTCTTGTACTCGCGCTGATCCCACACCTTGGCCGCCCTGCCCTGGCGCTTGCCGGCATCGCCGACGCGAATGCCTTCAGGGTTGTAACCACCGGAACCGAACGGACTGGTACCACCGGTGCCAACCCATTTGTTGCCACCTTCGTGGCGCTCCTTCTGCTCTTCCAGACGCTTCTTGAACTCTTCGATCAGCTTGTCGAGGCCGCCCAGCGACTGGATCTTGGCTTTTTCTTCATCGCTCAGCATGCGCTCGAACTCCTTGCGCAGCCAGTCGTCGGGGATCATCGCCTCGATCAGTTGATCGAGGTTCTCCAACCCCTTGAAGTAGGCGCCAAAGGCGCGGTCGAACTTGTCGAAATGACGCTCGTCCTTGACCATGACAGTGCGCGACAAGTAGTAGAACTCGTCCATGTCGGCGAACACCACATGGTGCTTCAGCGCATTGATCAGATCGAGCAGCTCACGTACCGAAACCGGTACCTTGGCTGCACGCATTTCATTGAACAGGCCCAATAGCATGGGCACCTCCCAATCGGGGAAAGACGGCTAGGGCGTTACTACGCCAGCCTGGTTGTCGCGTTTGAGCCCACGCGTCAGGGCAACGCCCGGCGCGAGGGTTCTGCGAATGCACGGCGGGCGTTGGCCGACCGACTTTCCTTAGCGGTTTTGACGACGGGTCATGAAGGCCAGACGCTCAAGCAACTGGACATCCTGCTCGTTTTTCACCAGCGCACCGTAGAGCGGTGGGATCGCCTTCGTCGGATCGCGGTCGCGTAGCACAGCCTCGGGGATCTGGTCAGCCATCAGCAGCTTGAGCCAGTCAACCAGCTCGGAGGTAGAGGGCTTTTTCTTCAGCCCCGGCACCTTGCGCACATCGAAGAAGATATCCATGGCTTCAGACAGCAGATGCGTTTCGATCTTGGGGAAATGCACATCCACAATCTTCTTCATGGTCTCGCGGTCGGGGAAGGCGATGTAATGGAAGAAGCAGCGACGCAGGAAGGCGTCTGGCAGCTCTTTCTCGTTATTGGAGGTAATTATGATGATCGGGCGCTGTTTGGCCTTGATCGTCTCATTGGTCTCGTAAACGTAGAACTCCATCTTGTCGAGTTCTTGCAGCAGATCGTTGGGAAACTCGATATCGGCCTTGTCGATCTCGTCGATCAGCAAAATGGCACGCTCTTCCGACTCGAACGCCTCCCAGAGCTTGCCCTTCTTGATGTAGTTGGCGACGTCATGCACCTTGTCGACACCCAGCTGCGAATCGCGCAGGCGGCTGACGGCATCGTACTCGTACAGGCCCTGATGCGCCTTGGTGGTCGATTTGATATGCCAGGTAATGAGTTTGGCGCCCATGGACTCGGCCAGTTGCTCGGCAAGCATGGTTTTGCCCGTACCGGGTTCACCCTTGATCAGCAGTGGACGTTCCAGGGTAATGGCGGCATTGACCGCCAGTTTCAGGTCGTCGGTAGCGACGTAGGACTGGGTACCTTCAAACTTCATTGGATATTCCTTGGGCCGAAGCCCGGTTAGACCAGGCATTACGCGATAAATGGGTAGTTGGAAACTATAGCGCGCAGGCAATTGAGCTGTAAACGAAGGGCGACTATTCAAAGTCTGAATGATACGGCGTCATTACTATTGACGAGATAGGCTCAGCGTTCGTCCTGCACCTGCTCGAAGCGGGTAGTAAAGGCCTCGATAAAGGCATTTCTCAGTATGCCAAAGAAAGCCTGGAGTGGGCTCACATCGGTATCATTGACGCTGCCGGACAAATCCACCCGGGTGGCGAACTGATCTAGCTTCTGATTCTGCAATACCTGTTGACCGCCGCCTACGACGGCCTCCCAGATGCCGCGAAAGAAGCCTTTATCCTCGTTCTGAATATCCTGTTCGATATCAAAGATGTCAGCGTTGCGCAGCAGCGGCTTGACGTACCCAGTGATCTGCCCCTCGCGCACCTCTGCTTCGATTACCAGGTCGCCGGTGCCGCTTTTGAAATCGAAGTTGCCGTAGGCCGCAGAAAACTCATTCAGGCGCGGCAGTTCGAGATCAGTCATGCGCAAGCGGAAATCGAGGTTTTCCATGCGTACCAATGGGTCAAAGCTGGCGGAGGCTTCTATCGGCGCCTGCCCGAGAAAGAGTCCGTTGCCCTGCGCAGTGGCGTCACGCGCGCCTTCCTGCTGCTTGGCGTTGGTCAGGTTGAGGATGGTCAGATCCAGTTCATTGACATAGATATTGACCGGCGGCTCACTGTTGAAGTTGCGAAACGCAACCACGCCCTGTCGAATATCCACCCGGTCCAGACGGACCGGCAATATGGACTCCAGACGCTCGCGCCAATCCACACCCGTGCCCGCCTGTTTCTGCTCATCGCTATTGCCATCGACAAAATTGAGCTCGGGTTCGAGAACATCCATCTCCGCCACCAACACGCCGTTACTCCAGAAGGGACGCAGGCGTATCTTCACATCGGTACGTGGCATTTTGAGGAAGGGAACCTGGGTATTGCCGTCGATCTTGACAATGTTCAGCCCATCCATCCGGTAGGCGCCCCGCCAAAGAACGATATCCACATCCTCCACATGGCCGCGGTATTCACCCATGTCGGCCATTTTCTTGTTGAGCATGTCTTTCACCACAATGGGCAATAGCAGATGCACAGCGAGCAGTAGCACTGCCAGCAGCGCGATGAACATGAGGAGGTAGCGGCTTGTCCGATTCATAGCTGGTTGACCACCAGCCCCACCCGCAGTTCAACCCGATTGACGGATATCCTTCCCGGGCATAGGCTGAATGCCCTGTTCCCAGCCGTCATGCGGACTCCTACCGCGATATCCAACGGCGCCTGACTCACACCATCTGACTCAAGGAGTACACCCATGGGCCGCATCTTTGCTGACAACTCACAGGCCATCGGCAACACCCCTCTGGTACGAATCAATCGACTCGGGCCAAAAGGGGTGACCATTCTGGCCAAGATAGAGGGTCGCAACCCCGCCTATTCGGTCAAGTGCCGCATTGGTGCCAGCATGATCTGGGATGCCGAAACCGCTGGACGTCTCAAGTCCGGCATGACCATCGTTGAGCCCACCTCCGGTAACACCGGCATCGGCCTGGCCTTCGTCGCGGCCGCCCGCGGTTACAAGCTGGTATTGACCATGCCCGCCTCCATGAGCCTGGAGCGGCGCAAGGTGCTCAAGGCCCTGGGCGCAGAACTGGTTCTGACCGAGCCAGCCAAGGGCATGAAGGGCGCAATCGAAAAAGCCAGGGAGCTGGCCCAGCAGCACCCCGATGAATACATCCTGCTGCAGCAATTTGAGAACCCGGCCAACCCGGCGATTCACGAGAAAACCACCGGCCCGGAGATATGGATTGACACCGACGGCAGCGTTGACGTGCTGGTGGCCGGCGTCGGTACCGGCGGCACCATCACCGGGGTGTCGCGCTACATCAAGCAGACCTGCGGCAAGCAGATCATTTCGGTCGCCGTCGAACCTACCAGCTCTCCCGTGATCACCCAAACCCTGGCTGGCGAAGAGGTCAAACCCAGTCCGCATAAGATTCAGGGCATTGGCGCGGGCTTCGTACCCGGTAACCTGGACCTGAGCCAGGTCGACCGCGTGGAACAGGTCAGCGACGAGGTGTCCAAGGAGATGGCCCTGCGACTGATGCGCGAAGAGGGCATTCTCTGCGGCATTTCCTGCGGCGCCGCCATGGCTGCGGCCGTACGCATCGCCGAGGAGCCCGAAATGCAGGGCAAGACCATAGTGGTGATTCTGCCGGACTCCGGCGAGCGCTACCTCTCCACCATGCTGTTTGCCGACATGTTCAGCGATCAGGAAAACCTGCAGTAAGCGAGACCTGCAGCCGGCGCCTGTGGCCGGCTGCTTATACACCACAGCGCTTCCGCATCAGCTTCGGACTGGCTATGCTGCGAGGATGATTCCCCGCAACAGGCTGGTCCCGATGCCCCACTCGCCTCAACTTATCGCGCAACAGATACTCGTCGGTTTTGATCGTTACCGTGACCGCTTTCGTGAATTGACCGCCGGCGCGCGCGAGCGCTTCGAACAAGCACGCTGGAATGACATCCAGGAAGCCTCGACACAGCGCATCAATGCCTATGAAGAACAGGTACAACGCACCGCTACCGAGCTGGCAGCGTCCGACGTTGGCCCCACGGTTACCGACGTGAATGCCTGGCCTGCGATCCGCCAGGCCTATATAGAGGCAATCGACTCCCGCTACGATGACGAGCTAGCCGAAACCTGGTTCAACTCGATTTTCACCAGCCTGCACCAGCATGATCAGATCAGCGATGAAACCATGTTTGTGCACAGCACCCGACCGGCCACCCGTCCCCCATCGCGCAATGCGCTGACCCGTGGCTTCATTTCCGACGGCTCGCTGGAGATTCTCGCGCGCCAGGTGCTGCAGGAGTTCAGCTTCGAAACGCCCTGGGAGGATCTGGAGCGTGATGTGCAGATGATCGTTGCCGAGCTGCAACAAGGCCTGCCCGACTGGGCACAGATGGATCGCGGCCTGACCATCGAACTGGTACAGAGCGTGTTCTATCGCAACAAGGGAGCCTACCTGGTCGGCCGCCTGATCAGTCAGCAGGAACAGTGGCCTTTCGTATTGCCGCTGCTGCATCCTGAAGGCAAGGGCATCTGCGTGGATACTTTGATCACCGACGAGTCGGAGGTCTCCATCATCTTCTCCTTCACCCGCTCCTACTTCATGGTCGAGGCAGCGGTGCCCAGCGAAATGGTGGCCTTCCTCAAGCGCCTGTTGCCGGGCAAGCATATCGCCGAACTCTATACCGCCATCGGCTTCTATAAACAGGGCAAATCCGAGTTCTATCGCGCCCTCATCGCCCATCTGGCCAATTCCGAGGATCGCTTCATCATGGCGCCTGGCGTACGCGGCATGGTGATGAGCGTGTTCACCCTGCCCGGCTTCAACACCGTGTTCAAGATCATCAAGGACAAGTTCGCACCCTCGAAGAACATCGACCGCGCCACCGTCATCGAGAAATACCGCCTGGTCAAACGCCACGACCGCGTCGGACGCATGGCCGACACCCAGGAGTTTGCCGACTTCCGCTTTCCGCGCGACCGTTTTGACCCCGAGTGCCTGCGCGAGCTACTGGAGGTTGCCCCCTCGACCGTGGTCGAAGAAGAGGATGTCATCCTGATACGCCACTGCTGGACCGAGCGACGCATGACCCCGCTCAACATCTATCTGGAAACAGCCAGCGAAACCCAGACCGAGGAGGCGCTGTTTGACTACGGCAAGTCGATCAAGGAACTCGCCGCAGCCAATATTTTTCCCGGTGACATGCTGCTGAAGAACTTTGGTGTAACCCGCCACGGCCGCGTGGTCTTCTACGACTACGATGAAATCAGCTATCTGACGGAAGTTAACTTTCGAGTGATTCCAGAGGCGCTATACCCTGAACAGGAGATGTCGTCGGAACCCTGGTACTCGGTCGCGCCAAACGACGTCTTTCCAGAGGAGTTTCCGGTGTTTCTGTTTGCCGACATCAAGCACCGCAAACTGTTTTTCAAGATGCACGGGGAGATTTTCGACGCCAGCTACTGGAAGGGTCTGCAGCAGCAGATAGAGGCCGGACAGGTGATTGATGTGTACCCATATCGACGGACCCAGCCCGCACTATGAAAAGAAGATTTCGAGCCTGCGCAAAAAATCCGACGAAAGGCGTGTTATTTCTGGAAACTGTCGTATACTGAATTTCGTTTATTCGAGCCAGACAGTGGTTGTCAACATAGCTTGACTTGTACTACTGAAAGGCGCAGAGTGAGCGCGTAGGTTTTCAAGAGATAGAGTTGTAGGCTGCAAGCGCACTTTTCAGTACGTAAGTTTGTCATTCTCGTAATCTTTGATTCCCACGCTTTAATTGAGTGCAAGCTCAAGTATTTCAATTTGATAGGAATTATCTGAAATGGCAACTGGTACAGTTAAGTGGTTCAACGACACTAAAGGTTTTGGTTTCATCACTCCGGATGGCGGTGGAGACGACCTGTTCGCCCACTTCTCCGAGATCAAGGTTCAGGGCTTCAAGTCTCTGGCCGAGAACCAGAAGGTGTCTTTCGACATCACTACTGGTCCTAAGGGCAAGCAAGCAGCAAACATTCAGATCATCGGCTAATCCCGATTTCTGAACCAAAAAACCCGGCTTAAGCCGGGTTTTTTGTTGCCTGCATTTCCTTGCCTCCCCTCCCGGCACCCAGAAAAATCGCTCGCCTCAAGACGCCTTACATCGTACCCTATTGCGCATATAGCAGAGGCTACAGTACCTGCGCCAGCGCCCGCCCGGGCGGCGGATCGCAAGCTACTCTTGTCAATATCTCGCCTCTTTTACGCAGCCGACATCAACCTTCCCTGCCGGCAGCCTTGACCAGAAATCACAAGGGGGTTTATCAGTGGACCACATGGGCAGCAGTCAGAACCCGGAAGCAACCAAGGTCACCATCTTTCGTGCCGCTGAAGCCATCGTCAGCGAGCTGGGCGCATCACAACTGACCTTCGCCACGCTGAGTGAGCGCAGCGAAATTGCCGAATCCGAATTGAAAGCGTTGTTTCCCGATCGCGAAGCACTGCTGACCGCCATGATCGAATATCGCCTGGAACGCTTCCGGGTGCGCTGGGGCGCTTACGAAAGCGTGTTGCCTGATGAACCCATGCGCGAGCTCAAGGCACTGCTGCTGAGCAACATGAGCGAATCCAGTGAAGAAAAGAATCTCGACTCGGCGATCTTTGCCGCTGCTGCCAGCGATCCGGCGCTACTGCAAACCAGCGCAGACAACGTGCAGGGCTTGTTCGACATCCTGGAAAAATCGCCGCTGGGTCTGGCCCAGGCAAGCATTCTGTTCTTCTCGGTGAGGGGTTATCGCCTGTTCGAGCAATTGGGCATGTGCCCCATGACGGACGCGCAGCGTACCGAGTTTCAAGAGCAGATCATGCGCCTGGCGCGCATCATGAACGAGCAGCGTAGCGGCGAATAATCGCCGCTGACCTCGTTATCAGGATTCGCTCGCGGCCGGCTCTTCAGGCTTGCGCCAGTACCAGTAAAGCCCGCGCAGACCTGCCAGAAAGAGATAGGCTGCGAAGGCCAGCGTCATCACCAGACTGAGTTCGCCCAGCATGCGTGCCTGGTTTTCGCCGGTATCGAGCACCGTATCCAGCAAAAAGATAAGAAAGGCCGGTGCTTGCCACTGTGAACCGACTTCGGCCTGCGTGGGGGTAAACAGCAAGACCGCCATGATTATCCACAGAGGCTCACGGATGAACCACCACTTGAACAACCCTGCCAATTTCCACCAAACCAGCCAGCAGCCCGTGGCTGCAGCCAGGTAAACCAGCCACACGCTTTGGTATTCTGATTCATTGAACATCGACAGTTATCCACTCGGCTACATTACGCGGCCCATCATAACGGTTTTTATTGCATGCGTCCTGATCACCAACAGCCCGAAGCCTGCCGTCAAGGCGATGAAGATCCCTATAGCTGGCTGGAACAGCGCGAAGCGGCAGAAGTGGTCGCCTACCTGAACGCCGAAAACAGCTACACCGATGCCTGGCTGGCACCCCAGCAGGCGCTGCGTGAGCAGTTGTTCGAGGAGATTCGCGGACGCATTCGCGAAACCGACCTGGGCCTGCCCAGCGCCAAGGGCCAGTGGCTTTATTACCAGCGCACCGAAGCCGGCGCGGAGTACCCGCGCTTTCTGCGCTGCCCGCGGCTCTCCTCCAATAGCCTGGAAATCAATAGTGAGCAGGAGCAACTGCTGCTCGATCTCAATCTGCTGGCGGCCGATCACGATTTTCTGCAGCTCGGCGATTTCAGTATAAGCCCGGACCAACGCTGGCTCGCCTACAGCCTGGATACCCAGGGCGACGAGACCTACAGCCTGTTTCTGCTTTCGCTGGACGAGCAGCAAACGCATGAACTGGCGCTGGAAGATGCCGATGGCAGCCTCTGCTGGGCACTGGATAGCCGCACCCTCTTTGCCGTCAGCATGGACGAGACTTCACGCCCGGCCACTCTCTGGCGGCTGCAACTGGGGGCAGCGCCCGTGCGGGTTTTCCACGAACCGGATCAGCGATTCTATCTGGGCGTCTATCGCAGCAGCTCGGAAAGCTACATCTGTGTAACCAGTACCAGCAAGAACACCAGCGAGGTGCACTACCTGCCCGCTGACGAGCCCACAGCGCTCCTGCGCTGCCTGGCAGAGCGCGAGACGGGCCACGAGTACGATGCCGACCACGGCGCCCATGGCTTCATGATCCGCAGCAACCGCTCGGGGGAAACCTTCGGTCTGTACCGCTGCGACGCCGACCAGCCTGGCCTGTCTGGCTGGGAGCTGATCACCACGCCTGACCCGGCACGCACGCTGGAAGAAATCAGCCTGCAGCGCAGCGGCCTGGTACTGCAGTACCGTAACCAGGCGTTGACCGAACTCGAAGTGCGGCCTGAGGGTCAGGAACCCTACCAGGTCAGCATGCCCGATGCGGTATACAGCCTTAGCGTGCAGGGCGGCGAAGAGTACAGCAGCCCGCAGATCCGTTTGCGTTATGAATCGCTCAACCGTCCGGCCGAGGTACGCGCCCTGACCCTAGCCACGGGTGAGCAGCGCGTACTCAAGCAAACACCGGTGGAAGGCCCCTTCGATGCACAGGATTACCAGGTCGAACGGCTCTGGGCTCTTGCGCCGGACGGCGAACGCATTCCCATCAGCCTGATTGGTCACTGCCAAATCCAGGGCACGGCGCCCGTATATCTCTACGGCTACGGCTCCTACGGCGCGACCATGGACCCCTGGTTCTCGCACGCGCGACTGTCTCTATTGCAACGGGGTTGGCGCTTCGCCATCGCGCATATACGCGGTGGCGCCGACATGGGCGAGCACTGGTATCAACAGGGCAAGCTGGCACACAAGGAAAATACTTTCAGCGATTTCATTGCCTGTGCCGAGCATTTGGTCAGCCAGGGGATAACCACCCCGGCACAGCTGGCGATCGCCGGTGGCAGCGCTGGCGGCCTGTTGATCGGCAACGTTATCAACCAGCGGCCCGAACTCTTTGCCGTCGCTGTGGCCGATGTCCCCTTCGTGGATGTATGGAACACCATGAACAATCCGGACCTGCCACTGACCGTGGGCGAGTACGAAGAATGGGGCGACCCGCGCGAGCCGGAGGTAGCTGCCTTGATCAAGAGCTACGCGCCTTACGAGAATGTTTCCGCGCAGGACTACCCCGCCCTTTGGGTAACTGCCGGCTATCACGATGTGCGCGTCCAGTACTGGGAGGCGGCAAAATGGGTAGCCAAGCTGCGTTATCTGCGTACCAACCAGCAGCCGCTGTTGTTGCGCACCCAGATGAGTGCCGGGCACGGCGGTGCCAGCGGGCGTTACCAGGCGATGCGGGAGATTGCCGAAGAGTACAGCTTTCTGCTAACGGTAATACCGGCCGAGGCGTAATCCTGTAACGACTGCTCTTTGGCCATAAAAAAACCGAACCTCTTGCGAGGTTCGGTTTTTATTTGCGCGCTGTCAGATCAGAAGCGCGAGTTCACATCGTCAAACTGCGCTTCGATGCTGGCCGAAGGCGGCGCGCTCATCAGCGATACCACCACGATAGCAATGGTAGCCAGGATGAAGCCGGGGATGATCTCGTACAGCCCCCATATGCCCAGTTGCTTCCAGACCACAACAGTGACGCCACCAACGATGATCCCGGCGAGTGCGCCGTTGCGGTTCATCCGACGCCAGAACAGCGACAGGATCATGGCCGGGCCAAAGGCCGCACCAAAACCAGCCCAGGCATATGACACCAGGCCCAGCACGGTGCTTTCCGGATTGAAGGCAAACAGCAGCGCCAAGGCCGCAATACCTACCACCGCGAAACGACCCACCCAGACCAGCTCCTGCTGGGTGGCGTCACGGCGGAACAGCGCCTTGTAGAAGTCCTCAGCCAGTGCAGACGAGGACACCAGCAACTGCGAATCGGCAGTCGACATGATGGCAGCCAGAACTGCCGCCAGCAGGATACCGGCAACCAGCGGATGCATCAGGGCTTGCACCAGCGCCAGGAAGACGGTTTCGGCGTCGGCCAGACCTTCTTCGCCAAAGTAGCCTATACCAATCCAGCCGATCAGCAGCGCAGCCAGCAGGCAAACGCCCGACCAGACCACGGCGATGCGACGGGCAGTCGGCATGGCAGCATCGCTCTCAATCGCCTTGAAGCGCGCCAGCACGTGCGGCTGCCCGAAGTAACCGAGACCCCAACCCAGCAGCGATATGATCGCCACGAAGCCAAGAGGCGCCCCTTCCACGTCGGTCCAGATATTCAGCAGTTCGGGATTTCGAGCTTCCATGGCACCGTGCACCGCTTCCCAGCCGCCCATGGTCGTCAGCGCCATGATGGGGATCAGCACCAACGCCGCTGCCATCAGCAGACCCTGGATAACGTCGGTCCAGGACACGGCAAGGAAACCACCAAAGAAGGTATAGGAGATGATCGCCAGGGTACCGATGATAACCGCCAGGCTATAACCGAAGCCGAAAGTGCTTTCAAACAGCTTGCCCGCTGCAACCAGGCCGGAACTGGTGTAGAACAGGAAGAACAGCAGAATGAAGATCGCCGATATGACGCGCAACAAACGGCTGTGATCTTCAAAGCGGTTCTCGAAGTAGGCCGGCAGGGTTAATGAGTCGCTCGCGGTATGCGAATACACACGCAGGCGACGAGCAACAATCAGCCAGTTCAGCCAGGTACCAGCAAGCAGGCCAGCGGCAATCCAGATTGCCTCATAGCCAGCGGTCAGGGCGTAGCCGGGCAAACCCAGCAGCAGCCAGCCGCTCATATCCGAAGCACCTGCGGACAATGCTGCCGTTCCCGGCCCGAGCGAGCGGCCGCCGAGGATGTAGTCCGACAGATTGGTTGTGCGCTTGTAGGCGATGTAGCCCAGGGCGAGCATGACCCCGATATAGACCACGAAAGTGGCCGTCACGATTGCGGTGTTACCGTCCATTATTCTTCTCTCTCTTTTGTTTGCTGAACTTCCCAGCCTTAACTATCCCTGCTGAATAGGCTTCCCTGTTGCTTTAGCACTTTCCGGCGAGCCGTTATGGCTCACCGTCCCCCAACGACAGCAGACTGGCATTGCCACCCACCGCTGTCGTGTTGATGGTCCGCGTGCGCTCGGTGATGAAGCGCAGCAGATAATGTGGGCCGCCGGCCTTGGGCCCGGTGCCCGAGAGGCCCTGACCGCCAAACGGCTGAACACCGACCACAGCGCCGATCTGATTGCGGTTGACGTACACATTGCCAATGCGCACCCGCGCGTCGATATGTTCGGCAGTGTCTTCGTTGCGGCTGTGGATGCCAAGGGTCAAACCGAAGCCGGTGGCATTGATATCGTCGATTATCCTATCCAGATCCTTGTTGCGCCAGGTCACCACGTGCAATACCGGGCCAAACTGCTCCTTCTCCAGCTCGCTGATGCTCTCCAGGCGGAACGCCACCGGCGCGATGAAGTAGCCATCCAGCCCAGCCGGCAGAGGGGTTTCCGCAATCAGGCGACCCGCCGCCTTCATCTTGTCGATATGCTGCTGCAGACCGGCTCGCGCATCGGCATCAATCACCGGACCGACATCCGTTGAGCGGTAACCCGGGTCACCCACATTGAGCTCAGCCATCGCGCCCTTGAGCAGTTCGAGCACGCGCTCGGCGATGTCTTCCTGCACAAAGAGAACCCGTAGCGCCGAGCAACGCTGGCCGGCACTCTGGAAACCCGAATGCACCACATCCTTGATCACCTGCTCGGGCAAGGCGGTGGAATCGACGATCATGGCGTTCTGGCCGCCGGTTTCGGCAATCATCGGCGCGATGGCACCGTCACGCGCGGCCAGGGCGCGATTGATGATATGCGCGGTTTGCGTGGAACCGGTGAAGGCCACGCCGGCGATACGTGGATCGGAGGTCACCACGCTGCCCACCTGGGCGCCATCGCCCGGCAACAGCGCCAGTACCTGCTTGGGCAGGCCGGCCTCGTGCATCAGCTCGATGCAGCGCATGGCAATCAGGCTGGTCTGCTCGGCCGGCTTGGCTACCACGGTATTGCCGCACACCAGGGCCGCAGATACCTGCCCCAGGAAGATGGCCAGCGGGAAGTTCCAGGGGCTGATGCAGGCAAAAACACCGCGCCCCTGCAGATAGATTTCGTTGCTCTCGCCGGTCGGGCCCGGCAAGGTGATGGTGGCAAAACGCTGACGCGCCTGCAGCGCGTAGTAACGGCAGAAATCGACCGCTTCGCGCACCTCGTCAATACCGTCCTGCAGGCTTTTGCCCGCCTCGCGGGTGCACAGCGCCATCAACTCCGGCATGTGCTCTTCCAGCTTGTCTGCGGTGCGCTCTAGTATCGACGCCCGAGCATCAACTGCGGTGGCATTCCAGTTGGTAAAGGCGGCGCTAAGTTGATCGATGGCGCCCCGCGTCTGCTCGGCAGTGGCCCAGACCACTTCCCCTACCTGATGCGACAGCTGGTAAGGGCACATCACCTTGCGCACCTCGCCATTCAGGCGCTGGCCGTCGACCAGCGGCGCAGCATGCCACTGCGCCTGGTCCCACTTTTCCAGCTCAGCTTTCAGCGGCAGCCACTGATCCAGAATATTCATGTTGATGCCGCGCGAGTTGCGACGCTCGCCGCCATAGATGGCTGGCGGCAAGGGGATGCGCGGGTTGGCGAGCGAGGCATGACGCTGCAGGCTGGTAACCGGGTGCTCGATCAAGCCTTCCACCGGCACGCGGGTATCTACCAGCTTGTGCACAAAGGAGGAGTTGGCACCGTTCTCCAGCAGACGCCTCACCAGATAGGGCAACAAGTCCTTATGCGCGCCCACGGGTGCATAGATGCGTACCGGGCAACCCGCCTGCTCGATTACGGTGTCGTACAACGCATCGCCCATGCCGTGCAGCCGCTGAAATTCGAACTGCTCGCCCTGCCCCATGGCCAGAATACAGGTGACGGTGTGCGCGTTGTGGGTAGCAAATTGAGGGTAGATCAGGTCGCGGGTAAGCGGGCTCAAGAGGTAGCGCGCGCACGCCAGATAGGCTACATCCGTGGCCTCCTTGCGAGTGAAGACCGGATAGCCATCGGTGCCGGCCTGCTGACACCATTTGATTTCCGAGTCCCAGTAGGCGCCTTTGACCAGACGCACCGGGATACAGTCGCCCTGCTGTTTGGCCAGTAGCGTCAGCCAGCACAGTACCGGCAGCGCGCGCTTGGAATAGGCCTGCACCACCAGGCCGAAGTTGCCCCAACCCTTTACGTCCGGGTGCTCATAGACCTTCTTGAACAGCTTGAGCGAGAGCTCCAGGCGATCAGCTTCTTCTGCGTCAATGGTGATACCCACATTGCCGGTGCGCGCCTGACGCACCAACTGCAGTACCGTCTCGCTCAGCTCGGTCAGTACCTGCTCTTCGCGCGCGGTCTCGTAATGAGGATGGAGCGCCGACAGCTTGATGGAAATGGTCGGCTTGGGGCTGCTGCCCTGGTACTTGTCATCCACCAGTGCCGCAATGGCGTTACTGTAGTCCTTGAGGTACTTGGCTGCGTCAGGGTGCGTCAGCGCTGCTTCGCCCAGCATGTCGAAGGAGTAGGTGTAGCCGTTGTCACGTTGCGGCTTGCCGTTCTTCAGCGCTTCCTTGATGGTGCGCCCGAGCACGAACTGGCGACCCATGATCTTCATCGCTTGCATCATGGCAGCGCGGATGACCGGCTCGCCGCTGCTCTTGACCAGACGCCCCAATACCGTACCGGGCGTCCCGTCATGGCGCTTGTCGAGGTTGACCACCTTGCCCGTCATCACCAGACCCCAGGCTGCCGCGTTGACCAGGGTGTGCTCGCTCTGGCCTACGTGTTTGTCCCATTGCGCGGCGTTCAATTTGTCGCGAATCAGGGCATCGGCGGTATCGGCGTCGGGCACACGCAGCAAGGCTTCGGCCAGACACATCAGCATAATGCCTTCCTGGGTATCCAGGCTGTACTGCTGCAGCAGGGCGTCGATGCTGTCGATGGCATTGTCGCGCTTGCGTACATCGAGAATCAGTTGGCGGGCCTGCCGGGTAAGGCCGTCGAGGTCGCGCGGGCGCGCAAGCTCAAGCAGCTCCTGTAAATAGGCCGACTCGTCAACCGAATAGTTTTCACTGACCTGCAACAAAAAATCGTCGGGGCTGCTGTGCAAAAATTCGCCCTGCAATACCGCACTCGCTTTAAACATCCTGGCATGCTCCTGGAATCGCCTGCGACTGTCAGCCACGACGGCCACAGATGAATGAGTTCGCCCTTCCCTAACCCTAGACCATGGGCGGCAATTGAACGAATCATCCGTTGTTATTGAAACTGCGAGGTCACGACACAGGCGCACATCAAGGCGCGCAATTGACCATCTAACGACTCTAGAAGCAGGTGCAGGAAAAATATTGCTGGAAGCCACGAAGTTTTTGCAAAAACCTACGGACAATGGCGGGTTCAGGTGTAGATATACAGAACCGGCGCCGGCGAGCGGGTGAATCTCAGTGCAGAAGACCTACTCGCAACTGACGCGGCGTTACCCCAAGCTGCCGTCGCATTGCATGATTGAGTGCGCTCTGACTGGAAAAGCCACAGCGACTGGCCACTTGCGCGACGGGAACATCGGTCTCGCGCAGTAGCCCGGACGCTTCACGCAAGCGCAACTCCAGCACGTGCTGATGCGGAGTCTTGCCCGTGGCATCACGAAACAGCGAATGGAAGTGACTGGGGCTGACACATACCAGTGCGGCTAGTGCAGCCACGCTGACACTCTGTTCCATGTGTTGGCGCACGAATTCATCGATCCGCAGCAACTCGCTGGCATCAAGGCCACGACAACGCTCCTGAGCAGGCATCAGCAATCGATCATGCAGCGCGTGCAAGAGCACCCCGCCCAGGTGCCAGTTCAGACCGGCGGCGGTATGCGGCTGGCTCAGGCTGTGATCGGCAAAATCCAGCAGACCTTGCAGGTGATGATCCAGCTGAATAAACCGTGGCCGCTCGAACAGCGCTTCAAGGCGCTCATTCTCGTAACCGGCAAGGCCAGAGGCATGTGCTGGCAGATCCATGATCAGCATGTGATTGTGTCCGCGACCGGAAAACGCATGGGCGGTGCCACCTGGTACCAGACACGCATGCAGCCGGTTCACCGCGCCGCCCTCCCCCAAGACCTCAAAATCGGCACAGCCCTGCAAACCGACCACCAGTTGGTGTTCGGGGTGAGCATGGGTAGCCGCTTGGGTGGGCAGATCGAGTATGCGCGTTTTGATCATCGGACGATCTTGCCACAAGCGGGAATAAATTACCCGCCATTGAAATCCGGCTCGGCCGTCTCCACCTTTTAATCAGAATCTGGATAAACACCCATTTCGCAGCCGCAAGGTAGACCGATGACAGATCAGCAATCAGTAACCTCAGATTATATTGAGCGCGACCAGGCCGAGCCTTCCGGCACCGGCTTGGCCATACCCGATCAACGCCTGCCGGAGCGGCTGTACCTTCTGCCTATCAACAACCGTCCCTTCTTCCCGGCGCAGGTCATGCCGGTAGTGGTTAATGAACAGCCCTGGGCCGATACCATCGACAAGGTAGCCAATACCGAGCACAAGGCGCTTTCGCTCTTCTATCTGGATCAGGCAGCCCCTGCGAGCGGCGAGTTGACTCCCGACATGCTGCCCGAGACCGGCTGCGCTGTGCGCATTCACCATGCGGTACGCGAAGACGGCAAGATCCAGTTCATCGCCCAGGGCCTGACTCGCGTACGCATCAAGAAATGGCTTAGCCGCAAACCGCCCTACCTGGTGGAGGTGGAATACCCCTCGACCGCCAATGATGAACGCGATGAGGTGCGTGCCTACGCCATGGCGCTGATCAATGCGATCAAGGAGCTTCTGCCGCTCAACCCGCTGTACAGCGAAGAGCTGAAGAACTACCTGAACCGTTTCAGCCCCAACCAGCCCTCGCCACTATCGGACTTTGCCGCCGCACTCACCTCGGCCAAAGCGGGCGAACTGCAGGATGTGCTCAACACGGTCCCCGTGCTCCGGCGCATGGAAAAGGTGCTGGTGCTGCTCAAGAAAGAGATTGATGTTGCGCGCCTGCAAGGCGAGATCACCGCCGAGGTCAACCGCAGCATCAGCGAGCATCAACGCACCTTTTTCCTCAAGGAACAGCTCAAGGTCATTCAGAAAGAGTTGGGTCTGTCCAAGGACGATCGCACTGCCGATATAGAGCAGTTCCGCGAGCGCCTCGCCGACAAGCAGGTACCCGAGGCCGCGCAGAAAAAAATCGATGAAGAACTCAACAAGCTCTCGGTACTGGAAACCGGCTCACCCGAATATGCCGTAACCCGCAACTATCTGGACTGGGCCACGTCCATGCCCTGGGGCATTACCCATGCCGACAAGCTCGACATACCGCACGCACGCAAGGTTCTCGACCGAGATCACGACGGCCTGGACGACGTAAAGCAGCGGATTCTCGAGTTTCTAGCGGTCGGCGCGCTCAAGGGCAGCGTATCGGGCTCCATCATTCTCCTGGTGGGCCCGCCCGGGGTGGGCAAAACCAGCATTGGTCATTCGATTGCCGAAAGTCTGGGCCGCCCCTTCTACCGCTTCAGCGTGGGCGGCATGCGCGACGAGGCCGAGATCAAGGGCCACAGACGCACCTACATTGGCGCCATGCCGGGCAAGTTCGTGCAGGCACTCAAGGATGTGGGGGTAATGAATCCGGTAATCATGCTGGACGAGATCGACAAACTGGGCAGCAGCCACCAGGGCGACCCCGCCTCGGCGCTGCTGGAGACCCTGGATCCCGAGCAGAACAACCAGTTCCTTGACCATTATCTGGATGTGCGCCTGGATCTGTCCAAAGTGCTCTTCGTCTGCACCGCCAACACCCTGGACAGCATTCCAGCCGCCCTGCTTGATCGCATGGATGTCATTCGCCTGTCGGGCTACATCACCGAAGAGAAGCTGGCCATTGCCAAGCACCACCTGTGGCCCCGGCAGTTGGAGCGTGCCGGGCTGCGCAAAAGCCAGCTGCGCATCACCGACAAGGCGCTGCGCCAGGTGATCGAAGGCTATGCGCGAGAAGCCGGCGTGCGCAACCTGGACAAGCAGCTGGCCAAACTGGTACGCAAATCAGTCATGCAATTGCTGGAAAGTCCCGAGCAGAAAATCAGCATCAAACCTGACGACCTGACCGCGCTCCTGGGCAGCCCTGCGTTCAAGACCGAAAAGCGCCTCAAGGGCACCGGCATCATCACCGGCCTGGCCTGGACATCCATGGGGGGCGCCACCCTGCCGGTTGAAGCCACACGTATTCATACCCTGAATCGCGGGTTCAAGCTCACCGGGCAGTTGGGCGCTGTGATGAAGGAATCGGCGGAGATTGCCTACAGCTATCTATGCGCCAACCTGAAAGCCTACAAAGCTGATCAGGCCTTCTTTGATGAGGCCTACGTGCATCTGCATGTACCAGAAGGCGCGACGCCCAAGGATGGGCCGTCCGCCGGCGTGACCATCGCCAGCGCATTGCTTTCATTGGCACGCCAGCAGGCCCCGCGGACAGGCTTGGCAATGACCGGAGAAATTACGCTCACCGGACACGTTCTGCCGGTGGGCGGCATTCGCGAAAAGGTGATTGCAGCGCGGCGCCAGAACATCCAGGAGTTGATTCTTCCGGATGCCAACCGAGGGGATTACGACGAGCTGCCAGCCTATCTTCGCGAGGGTATGCAGGTACATTTTGCCCGCCATTTCCGCGATGTGGCGGCGCACCTTTTTCCCTAGCAAGAGCGATTGGCAGACACAAAAAAGGGCGACCGGGTCGCCCTTTTTTGTGTACCGATAATAAGACCAGAATTATCACTCCGGCTTCTTGATCAGTCGTCCCGTCCGCGACGCTCATCCTCGGACGTAACGCTGAAGCGGTGGTCCTCATCCAGCTCTTCGATTTCCGGAAACTCGTGCAGACTACTTTCAAAGTCGTCGTCTTCGGCCTGATCCGCCTCTGCCTGCTTCTTGTCTGCCGACTTGCGCGCCGGCGCAGGTGACAAGCCCTCTATCAGCTCCCAGTCCGGATCAAGAGTGAAGTCGTTCAGGTTGAGACGACTATCAGCCAGGTTCTCATCGTCTGCCAGAACATCTTCGACCGTGTCGTTCAGCGCTGCAGAAGAGCCGACGGCGGCGGTTTCCAGCTGTGGGAAACGCGCTCTAAGCTGATCAACTCGCCCCATGTCACCGTCGAGAGCCTCGATGGCTGCGGCCTGCTCGGCAAAGCCCTCGGCATCACCCAACTCTCCCATTACCCGCGCCTGCTTGTAACGCAGCTCCAGCCGTTCAGGTTCTTCAGCAATCGACTTTTCCAACATAGTGCGCGCTTCGGCAAAGCGGCCGTAGGTAATGTACAGCTCAACTCCGTCGAGGTCGTCCAAAGGGTCGACTGGAGCCTCGGGCGCTGCTTGCGCCACAGCTTTCTGATTTTGTTGATCGCGCGGCGAGGCCATGCCCGCGGCGCCCAGTACCGGCTCGGTTGGCATGGAGCGGCCATCATCCGTCTTGCCGGCTGCCCGCAGGCGCGATATCAGCCAACCAAACAGGAAGGCCAGGCCCGCTACCACCAGCGCCCACCAACTGAACCAGGAAGAAGACTGCTGCTGCTCAGTCGCTTCCGGCGGCAGCACCTGGGTCGAAATAGCGCCAGCAGCAGGATCGTCGCTACCGCTTATGGACGCATCGGCCCCGCCCGCGCCGCTACCCACAGTGCCAGCCGCAGCCGCGGCAATGGCGGCTTCATCTTCTGCTTCACGCGCGGCGCGCAGCACTTCAAGCTCGGCCTGCAGGCTGGCAATCTGACGATCACGATCATCAAGCTCGCTGAGCAATGCATTGAAGCGCCCTTCGAGGTCGGTCAGCCGTCCGAGCAATTCGGCGGCATTGGCCTGTGCAGCGGTCGCTTCGCCCTCCTCGATGCGCAGGCGAGCCTGCGAATCCTGTGCACTTTCTGGAGCCTGTGCCTGCGCGCTGGTGTCCGCGTCCGGCGCGCTGGCATCGGCATCCGCCGCATCGCCCGCGTCTGTGGCGGCCAGTTCAGCCTCAGTCAATGGGCGCTGAGCGCTCTCGCTGGGCAGGGCCTGACTGCCGGAGCCGGGGCTCGGCTCAGGTACCGGCTCTGGCGAGCTTTGCGCCGTAGTGGGCTCACTTGCGGTAACGCCTAACTGGTCTGCGGTAGGCAGAGTCAGGGTCTGGCCCAGTCTGAGACGGTTACGGTCACCATCGACAAACGCGCTGGTATTCAGCGCATGGATGGCAGCCATGGTGTCGGGAATGCTGGCACTTTCCGCCGGACGCGTACGCTGGGCGATGTCCCACAACGTATCGCCGGACACAGTAGTGTATTGCTGAGCACCACTTTGCGGCTTGAGATCCGGCAGCGGCTGGGCGTCCGGCGCAGAAATCGGCGCGGGCGCACGGTCAGCCGATTGTACGCGGGCCGGCGGTGCCGACTGCGGCATGCTCTGCACCGGCGCCGGTGCGTTATTGCCGTATAGCGGGGGATCAAGCAGCACGGTGTACTCACGCAACAGACGCCCGTTCGGGCGGCGCAGCTCTACCAGGAAGTTCAGGTAAGGCTCGCGTACCGGCTGACTGGAATCGACCTGAATTGCCAACTTGCTGCCCTGCATGACGGGCTTGAAGCGCAGATCGGTGAGAAAGTAGGGACGCTCGATACCCGCCTCGTCAAAGGCAGCGGCATCAGCGAGCGAGACCAACACATCGTCCGGTGATAAACCTTCAGCGCCTTGCAGAACTATGGTCGCACTCAGTGGCTGATTAAGCGCCGAGTCGAGCTGCATTTCGCCTAGCCCAAGCGCATTGGTAACACCGACATAGAGAGCCGCCAGCGAGGCAGCCCCCAGCACTATTTGGCGCTTAACAGCCATACCCTTTCCTCATTTTCCTGTGAGCTCGGTCACTAACTGCAGACGCAAAGCTCTGCTATCCGTTGCTTGATTTTTTTTGCTTTGCTCAAGCAGCCAGCATGCTGGCGACCCGGCAATCTAACTGGGGTCATTATGCCACCACGGCGCTGAAAAAAAGAACCCTGCCGCGGCCTTCTGCCAAAAAATACGCCATATAAAGCCAACATGATAGATCAAAGCCATAATTTTGACTTCAACTGTCACTGCGGCAGTTATACGTCAGTCAAGCAATCAGTCGGCACTCCTGTCAAGGCGATCCACTTGCGATAGAATACCGGGCTAGCTTTCGGACCCGGATTAGCGCATGACCGATGTAGACAACCTCTTCGCCACCCCTTTCAGCAAGGTAGCCGACTTCGCCTTTGATGAGCAGGTCGCCCGCGTCTTTCCGGACATGATCAAACGTTCGGTGCCAGGCTACCCCACTATTATCGAAAGCATCGGCCTGATTGCGAGCCAATATGCCACACCGGGTTCGCTTATTTACGATCTGGGTTGTTCGCTGGGCGCTGCGACTCAGTCAATGCGCAGACATGTGCGCAGCGAAGGGTGCCGGATCGTGGCCATTGATAACGCCGCCGCCATGGCCGAGCGTTGCCGGGAATATCTAAGCGCCCAGGACGCCATGATCGAAGAGGCGATTGCTGCCGAGGTGATTACCGGTGACATAGTTGATTACCCGCTGCAGCCATGCTCGGTGGTCGTACTGAACTTTACCTTGCAGTTCGTCAAACCCGAGGAACGCCTGGCGCTGCTGAGCCGCATTCGTGAGTCGCTGCAACCCGGTGGCGTGCTGATTCTGTCTGAAAAGCTGAACTTCGCCGACAGCGCTACGCAGCAAAGCCTTGAGCAACTGCATTACGCGTTCAAGCGCGCCAATGGCTACAGCGAGCTGGAAATTGCCCAGAAGCGCAGCGCCATCGAGAACGTCATGCTGCCCGATACTCTGGAACAACATCAGCAGCGTTTGCAGCAGGCCGGCTTCAGCCATAGCCACATCTGGTTCCAATGCCTCAACTTCTGCTCAATGATTGCCCACACGTGATTGATTACTCCGCTTTCCTCGACAGCCTGCAAGATGGCCCCCTGGCCCAATGGCGCCACCCCATAGCCGAGGGACTGCAGCAACGCCTCGATAGCTTGCAGCACGGTGACCTGGAGCGCTGGCAGGACAGCCTGAACACCATGCCGTCAATGCCTGACGTAACCGCCGATCTCGCTGGCGGCGTGTCACTGCGCAGCGCCACTGCGCTGAGCGAACAACAGCAGTTGGCATTGGAGCACGGCTTGCGCGGCCTGCACCCCTGGCGCAAGGGGCCCTTTGACTTTTTTGGTATGCAGGTAGATACCGAGTGGCACTCGGATTGGAAGTGGCAGCGAGTAGCACCGCATATCGACCTGCGCGGACGACGGGTTCTGGACGTCGGCTGCGGCAACGGCTATTACATGTGGCGCATGTGGCAGGCCGGTGCCAGTCAGATCATAGGCGTTGACCCGAATTTGCTGTTTTTGCATCAATTTGAAGCAGTCAAACGCTACCTGCCCGCGGCGCCGGTCTGGCAACTACCCTTTACTCTGGAAGCTCTGCCCGAACCCAGCAATGCCTTTGATACCGTGTTTTCCATGGGTGTGCTCTACCATCGCCGCGCACCGATAGACCACCTGCTGCAACTCAAGGCTTGCCTGCGTCCCGGCGGCGAACTGGTGCTGGAAACCCTGGTAATAGAAGGCGACGAGAATCAGTGCCTGCTGCCCGAGGACCGCTACGCGCAGATGCGCAACGTCTGGTTCCTGCCCTCGGTACCCATGCTGGAACGCTTTCTTGCCCGTGCCGGCTACAGAGATATTCGCTGTGTCGACTTGAATCGCACCAGCGTGGAGGAACAACGCAGCACCGACTGGATGCGCTTCCAGTCACTGCCGGACTTTCTCATGCCTGGCGATCCGAGCAAGACGCTGGAGGGCCATCCCGCTCCGCTGCGGGCCACCCTGGTCGCGATCAAACCCGGCAACTGAGCAGATTTTTCAGTTTCAGCCGAAGACCGCTACGGTCTGACGGCTGATAGCGACCAGCTCTCCCGCCCGACTCCAGATCATCGCCGCAATGTGCCCATAGCCATCACGCGCATGCTCGATATTGGCACGATACAGCATCCAACCATCGCCCAGGTCAGGCTGCGGCTGCACGAACTCAATGGTCCAGGTCAGCGAGCTGGCCGGCGCGCGCTC
The DNA here is from genome assembly GCF_036961105.1 of Halopseudomonas sp. Lineage (GTDB taxonomy): Bacteria > Pseudomonadota > Gammaproteobacteria > Pseudomonadales > Pseudomonadaceae > Halopseudomonas. The sequence continues at coordinate 72,755 of NZ_JBALWW010000011.1, forward strand.
CTTCAGATGCGGCAGTACGGCCGGCGGCCACACATCTACCAGACCCACCAGGTGTACCGCGTCAAAGTTTTCAAACTCTTCGTCAAAACGCATCCAGCCGCCCATTTCGCGCTTGCGACTGTTGGTGCAGGGGTAGTCGCCGAACGTCCAGCGCACATCGAAATAGCGGATAAAAGGCGGATTCAACCCCTCGATGAAAGGCATGCGCTGACAGCTCTCGGGCGCTGGCGCGCTTGGCCCCGGCTCAGCCGATACATCCACGCTGGATTCGCGTCCCGCGCCGAAGCTGCCCTGGATGATGCACATGGTCTGGCCATTCTGGACTGCCCGGCCAAGCACCTGACTGACTGCGCGCCCTTCACGCAGCAACTCGGCCTCAACTGTCATGCTGGCACCGGGTGTAACCGGCCCAACAAAGGTAATGGCCAGAGAGCGCACCGGCCTGCCCTCGGCCACCTTCTTGCGCATACCCGCAACCACCAACGCCGCGACCAGACCGCCGTAACCGGCGCGTCCCTGGGCCCAATCGGCGGGAATAGTGACGCTCTGATCAGATGAGCTGGCAAAGGCAGCCAGCAAGGCGGAAAAATTCATGGCTATATCCTGAGAAAGTCAGCCCGCATGGTAGTGGAAAACAGCCACCGCGAGCCAGCGTCAGGCCGCCCTATAGGCGGCCTGGATAACGGATAATTTCAGTTCGGTGACTGCAAACGCAAACCGCAAAGCCAGCCAATAGCCAGCCAGGCCGGGGGCATGTCGGGCCAGTCGACATCGCTTAAATCGGTGAGTTCGAAGCCGGTTTCACCGGCGCGGGCCATCAGACGCTCATACCACCAGACCACATAGTAACCCTGGCCGGTACGGTGCTGATTGGCCAGCTGGCCGCGCAAACGCATGGGCAGTGAGGCAAACAGCAATTCGTCGAGCGCTACGAAAATGCGTTTTTCATTATCCAGATACGCGGCCTCGGCCGCGACCTCGCAACCCATTTCCCGCGCCAGCACGGTCAACTGTTGGGCATACTCGCGGTGGCTTTTCAACGGATTGAGCTGGCTACGCCAATCGAGTTGTTGCCGCTCGATGATCTCGATCAGGGTGTTACTGCCAGCCAGCGGTGCGTCGAGCAGCGCGGCCAGCCAGCGGCGCTGATACAGCGGCAGCCGGGCGATCCAAATACCGAGCTCGGCGCTACTGGAACCGGCGCGTGGGTGCCAGCCACTCACCTCGCCATCGGCTACCTGCGCAACACGGGCCATACGCTCCGGCCAGCCAGGCGCCACAAACTGCTGCTGAAACACGTCCCACTTCTGCTCCAGGACTGCCTTGCGTTCGGCCAGCCAGCGCTCCGCCAGCCAGCGTCGTCTTGATTTATAACCTGTCATCCGTTGTACGTCCCAGCCGTTCCTTCATGGTTCTGATTATGCCCTTGTTGTCTTCCAGCAAGGCGGCGGTTTCCGACAGGGGCACCGCGCGGCACAGGTCCAGGGTAAAGTGCCCGAGCCGGGCGCTATAGAGCCCGATACCCATGCCCTGCCCCACGCGCGCCGCCAGCTTTTCCAATAGCCCCGACAGCAGTGAGTCGCTAAAGGCGCCCATAGCCATTTCCGTGCCGCCGGCAAGCGCGATATTACGCAACACATGACGCGCCAGGCGCCAGCGACTCAGGCGGCCAATCGGTAGTCCGTAGCAGACAGCCACGCGCTGCATCATACGGATGTTGCGCCAGACCACCAGCAGCAGATCAATCGATACCCAGGGGCTGGAGGCTACCAGCACCCCTGTCCCCACGGCCTCACTGCGCACTATTTGCCGCGCCTGCTGGTCAATCGCCTGATAAAACTGCAGGTTGAGGCGGCGCGAGACTTCGTCTGCCTCGTGTGCGGCATCCAGATCCGCGCACACCGCGTGCAAACGCGGCGCCAGGGGCGTGTCAGCATAAACCTTGACCAGACGATCGAGCCAGTCAACCGCCAGCCGCTGCCGGGGATCGCGCAATGCCAGCTGCATCTCGGTGCGCAGCTGTTCGAGATCGCTGAGACGGTGACGCTGACGGCGCAGATCACGTAGCGCGAACAGCCCGGCGCCACCGAGCAAGGCACCCGCCCCAGCTACCAGACTCCCAGCCAACGGATGCCACTGCCAGCTACTCCAGGCCCATTGCCCCCACTCCAGCGCTGCGCCACCCAATGCCACAGCCACCCCGAGCTTCAGCAAGCGCCCAGGCCAGCGACTGGGCGGCGGTGCATTCAGTGTGCTGGGCAAAGGCGCATCAGCCGTATCATGCAGCTGCGGTTGCAGCTCGTCGATTTCATCGAGCAGCTCGGTTACCCGCGCATCGCCCGCAACTGGAGGCAGCTCCCAGCTATCCAGAATCCGTGTTTTGCTGTCGTCTTTCACAGGCGCTCCCCCTGCAGCAACCAGGCCACCAGGTCATCCATGCGGTAATGGGGAAAGGGCTCATTGCGGTGCAGACCGGGCGGGGGCCGCAGCGGCAGCAGTTCAGGACTGCTGACCTGCAGCGACTGCGGCAGATGCTCCGGAATATCACCCGGCTGATAGCGCACCCAGCCGGTCTTGCCTTCCAGCCCGGCAACCAGCGCCTCCCCCTCCTGCCGAGTAGCACGAATGGCAGACAGGGGTATGCCCTTGATCTCCACACCGCCATGACGCACATCGGCGAGCCGGTCAACCATCAGATCTTCCAGACACTGTTGTACGGCTCGTTGTTGCCGCGGGCCTACCTTGTCGACCTTGGTGGCGCAGAGCGCCAATCGACGAATACGTGGCCTGAAACGCAACAGCCGAGCCAGGAAGCCATTCTGGCCGTAATGAAAACTTTCCAGCACGGCTTCCATGGCATGCTTCAGGTCTTGTAGCGCTGCCTGACCGGCATCCATGGGGGCCAGCATATCGACCAGCAATACCTGCTGATCAAGATGGCGAAAATGCTCATCGTAAAATCCGCGAACAATAAAATCGCGGTAATAGTTGAAGCGCGACTCGCACAACGCCCACCAGCTGTCCGCCGCGCCAGCGGTGTGCTGATTGGCCTGCAACAGGGGTACGAAGTGCAGCATCTGCGCTGCCACATCGCTGCCGGGCTGCAGAAAACGCGCTGGCTGGTTGCGCGACAAGCCGGCTTCGCTGCGGCAACGCTGCAAAAAATCTGTCCATTCGGCGGCGAGCTCTGCCAACAGGATGGGGTCGGCGGGCGCAACAGGGTCAATTTCGCCCAGGCGACGCGCCAGCACTCCGGCCAGTTCAGCGCGGGGCGGCTGCCCAAGCCATTGCGCCATCTGCTCGCACCACTGACCATAAGACAGATTCAACAGCGGCAAATCCAGCAGCCATTCACCGGGGTAATCCAGTATTTCGATACTCAGCTCTTTGCCTTTTTGCAGCCTGCCCAACAAACCTTGCGGCTTGAAACGCAAATCCAGCAACACCCTCGACAGATCCGCGGTAGAGTCAGGCCAGGCAGCCGGTGTTGCCGATAGCGCGGCAAGGGATTGGAGATAGGGAAACGGCCGCTTGACGTCATCCCGGCGCCAGCGCACCGACTCCAGACGATCAAAGGGCGCGCGCTGCGCCAGCAGGCCCTTGCGGTGGTTCTCCAGTTGATTGATCAGACCTGTGATAAAGGTGGTTTTACCGGCCCCACTCAGCCCGGTCACACCAATGCGCAAACGCCGTTGTCGCAAGGGGTTGGAAGTCTGTCCCACTTGCTTGAACCAGTTCGCACTTTTATTTGCCACGCTGCAGGCACTCCCGGAATCATTTATGGTCTATGCCCAGTATTGCACAACCAACTGACGGAGCGGAGGAGCACCCCCAATGGCCTATTCGGACACGCATAGCAAGGCAATCGGATATCTACTATGGATATTCGGCTTTATGGGGGCACATCGTTTTTACTACGGAAGACCCATCACCGGCACGCTCTGGTTCTTCACCCTGGGGTTGTTTTTCATTGGCTGGATTGTCGACCTGTTTCTCATCCCTTCGATGGACCGCGCTGCCGACCGCCGGTTCCGCACCGGACCAATCAACTTCAATCTGACCTGGATTCTGCTGACGTTCCTCGGCATCTTCGGCGCTCACCGCCTGTACATGGGCAAGTGGATCACTGCCATCATCTACTTCTTCACGGTCGGCCTGTTCGGCCTCGGCATCCTCTACGACTACTGGACGCTGAACGAGCAGATATCCGTCAAGAATATGCAACGCGACTGGTAGCTATCCAGCTCTGGCTGATCGCGGGACACGGTCGCCCGGTTTCAGCAGCAAGAGCAGCGGGAACGCACAGAGCGCGATCCACATCATCAGACGAAAGTCCTGCAGGTAACCCAGCGTGGCGGCCTGCCGGTTCACCTCCTGATTCAATCCCGCCCATCCAGCCGGGCTTTGCATGTCGTAGACACCCAGTTCCACGGCATGCCGCAGAGCCAGATTGAAGGGGTTGAGGTAGTCGGCGAAGGCCGCATGGTTGATCTGAGTACGCTGCGCCAGATAGGTAACTACTACCGAAATGCCGATGCTGCTGCCGATATTGCGCACCAGACTGAACAACGCGGTGCCATCGTTGCGGTAACCGGGCGCCAGGGTGGAAAAGGTCAAGGTGGACAGCGGTACGAAAATCAAGCCCAGCCCCAGCCCCTGAATCATGCCGGTACGGATCACATCGAAAGCTGCCACATTGAGATTGAAAGTACTCATTTCCCACAGCGAGGCGCAGGTCAACAACAGCCCCGCGCCTATCATCAATCGTTCATCCACCCGCCCTGACAATCGCCCCACCAGCAGCATGCCGGCCATGGTCCCTATCCCGCGCGGCGCCAGTACCAGACCCACATCGATTACCGGATAGCCCAACAGGTTCTGCAAGAATGGAGGCAGCAGCGCCATGGTCGCCAGAAGGATGATGCCGACGATAAAAATGAACACCAACCCCACGCTGAAATTGCGATTACGGAACATCGCAGGCTCGAGGAATGGCTGGTGGCGCGTCAGAATATGCACAATGAACAGGTAAAAGCCGAGCCCTGCCAGCAGCGCCTCCATTATCACTTCGCGGCTGGCAAACCAGTCCAATGACTGGCCTCGATCCAACATCATCTGCAAGGCGCCTATGCCCAACGCCAGCAGCAGAAATCCGGCAAGATCGAAACGGCGACTGTTGTTGGTCTCGGTCTCAGGCAAAAAGGCTACCAGGCCGAACCATGCCAGAATCCCCAATGGCACGTTGATGTAGAACACCCAGCGCCAGCTGTAGTATTCCGTCAGCAGCCCACCGAGCGAAGGCCCCAGAATCGGCCCGACCATGACCCCGACACCCCAGAGTGCCATTGCCGAGCCATGTTTTTCCGGCGGATAGGTATCCAGGAGCACCGACTGTGACAAGGGCACCAGACAGGCACCGAACACCCCTTGTAGCAAACGGAACATTACTATCTGCTCCAGACTCTGGGCCGCCCCGCAGAGCATGGAAGACAGCGTGAAGCCGATCACCGCGCCAATGAACAGGCGCTTGCGCCCGAGCCTGGCGCTGAGAATGCCAGTGAGCGGCATGCAGATGGCGGCTGCCACAATATAGGAAGTGAGTACCCAGGAAATCTGATCCTGGGTCGCGCCCATGCTGCCCTGCATATGCGGCAAAGCCACATTGGCGATGGTAGTATCCAGCGCCTGCATGATGGTGGCCAGCATCACCGAGAGGGTGATCAGCAAGCGCCGGGCAGAAGTGGTCTCGGAGGCGGCAGGCGAGCTCATGTTGGCTCCGCTACAGCAGGTCGGTGAGCTTGCGGCGATAGCCGGTGTCGATCTCGACCTCGGTGCTCAGCCCTGCCTGCAAGGGTGGCGCGCCTTCTTCCATCTGCAGCTGAATGCGCACAGGAATGCGCTGCACTATTTTCACCCAATTACCGGTCGCGTTCTGTGCGGGAATGACCGAAAACTCTGACCCGGTCGCCGGGCTGAGACTCTCCACGCTCGCGTGCCAGACCTGGTCCGGGTAAAGGTCAATGTGGACCTCTACCGCCTGCCCCGGCCGTACATGGGTCAGATCGGTTTCCGGGAAGTTCGCCTCGACCCAGGGCGCGTCGGAACCAACCAGTGCCAGCGCCATGGTACCCGCCCCGAGATACTGGCCCGGTTTGGGTAGATTGCTGACCGTACCGGCGATGGAGGCACGTACCAGCGCGCGCCGTTGATTCAGCAAGGCATCATCCAGTTCGGCCTGCGCAGCCTTGAAACTGGGATGTGATTCAATCGGCGTATCGACACTGCCACCCAGCATTTCGGTCATGCGCTTGAGTTCCTGTTCCAACACCCTGACCTCCTGAGCCGCTACGTCGCTAGCCTGTTGCGCGGTGTCGAAAGTCGCTGCCGATATGTATTGCTTGTCCAGCAATTGCGCCTGACGCCGCTCTTCCTTCTGACTGAAATTCGAGCGTGTCTGGCGTAGCGCCAATTGCGCGCGGGTCTCGTGGTAACTCGCTTGCAACGCGGCCAGATCCGCCCGCACCTGTCCCCGCTGCGCCTCGGCCTTGGCCACGGCTATATCGAAGGGCGCGGAGTCTATGCGAAACAGCGGCTGCCCCGCCTCGACGTGCTGATTTTCCCGCACCAGGACCTGCGCCACGCGACCGGACACTTCCGCACTGACCGGCACCTTGTCGGCACGCACATAGGCGTTATCGGTCTCAACGTAGCGCCCCCCATGCAGGTACATCATCAACACGCCAACCAGCAGGCACAGCGGAAGCACTATCAACAAGAGTAAACGGCGGCCTCGTCTAGCAGGGACAGCTGCGGTCGAACTGGCGATGGATTCGGTCATCGGCGCGGTTTCCATTTCGGGTGAATCAGAGAATTTTATTGGCCCATTTGCTCATGCACATGGCGTAGCAGGCGTAGCAGTTGCTCTACTTCCATGTCACTCAGGCCCGCTGTCATGCGTTGCGATATCTCGGCATTGAGCAAATCAAAACTGTGCAGGTGGGGTTTTGCGGCATCGGTAAGAAACAACTGGTGAGCCCGCCGATCAGTAGGCGCCGGGCGCCGCTCTATCAGTCCAGCAGCGGCGAGTTGGTCGAGCACGCGTGTGAGGGTAATCGGCTTTATTTCGAGTATCTCGGCCAACTCGACCTGACGAATGCCCTGACGCAGGGACAGGTGAACCAAAGTGCGGAACTGCTCCTGAGTCAGCCCATCGGCCTCACGACTGGCGATGAAGGCCTTGCGCACCAGACGGTGCACGTCAGCGACAAGGATTGGTAACCAGGCTTTATCCACAAAAACCACCCCAGGCATATAATACGTATTGCGTACTATATGCCTGGGGTGGTTGCTGGTCAAAATTCTATTACGAAGAGAGCTGCGGCTGGATGCCGCAGTTACCGAGAGGTCGCGGGAGCCTGACTAGACCGGATCGTTGCGAGTCAATAATTCATCGGGCAGGTGTACTATGTAATCGTCTTCCTGCGGCGGCATCTGCACGTGAAAGCCCTGCTCGCGCAGGTTCGCCAATACCTTGAGAATATCTTCCTGCGCCAGCTTGCGCTGCTCGGTCAATACCAGATCCATTGCATGCACTGCACGTCCAAACAGCGCCAACAATGGCGCAGGCACCTCGGAGAGACCTTTTTCCCTGGGTACGTAAAGATACATGCCGGGCTTCTTGCTGCTGCGATAAATGGAGCAAAGCACTTTCATGCGCGGCCCCCGTCACGCTTGAACGCGGTGCGCATCATACCGGCTCCTCTACCTCTGCATTGGCGATTGCCAGCAAGGCCTCCCCCATCAGCTCCCGTCGCCAGCCGGTGAGTTCGTCCGGCAGTTGGTAAGGCCCCGTGGGAAAGCCGGTACGCAACAGGGCTTCGATCACTTTCTTGCGCAGCACGATCTCGGGGGCAATACCCAGGCGCTCGGCCTGTTCCTGACCGACTTTGCGCAGCGCCTTGATCAAGCGATTGGCTGCCGCCGGCAGTGGCTCGGGCAGACGCTCGGGGTAATCCTGCGGGCTGGCATTGCTGCCTTCACGAATCAGCTGCAACAGGGTTTCGCCATCCTGCCGCACCGTTCGCGGGTGCATGTCCTCAATCCGCGCGAGCGCTTGCAGGCTATCCGGTTGCTGCTGCGCCAAGGGCGCCATCGCCCGCTCGCGCAGCAGGCGGTTACGTGCCTGGTCGCGCGCCCTAGCCTGGGTCTCGCGCCAGAAAGCCACACGCTGCAAAATAGCCAGTTGGGCCGGATTCAGACGCCAGGCCTGTTTGATTTGCTGGTAAGCCAGCTCCGGGTCGGTCAATTGACCGCTGGCTGCGACCTGCTCTGCGGTATCGGCAAACAACCAGGCTTCGACGCCAGCCTCGACAATCCGCGGCGCCAGCAACTGATATAACTCAGCCAAATGCTGGGCGTCACGCGCAGCGTATTCAATCTGCGCTGCACTTAGCGGACGCTGTAGCCAGTCGGAACGGGTCTCCTCCTTGGGCAGATCAATATTCAATAGCGCGCTTACCAGCCGCGAGTACCCCATGGAAAAATCCATACCGAGAAAGGCTGCCGCCAACTGCGTATCGAACAACGGCAAGGGGTAAGCACCACACAGACGCGCAAACACCTCAAGATCTTCGCTACAGGCGTGCAAGACCTTGACCACGCTCGGTGCCTGCAACAACTCGACCAGGGGAGCCCAGTCGGTAATTTCCAGCGGGTCTATCAGGTAGGCGCGCTGTCCGTCGCCAATCTGTATCAAACCCGCAATCGGATAGAAGGTCTCGGTGCGGACAAATTCGGTATCAACAGCAACGTAGGGCAACGTGAGCCAATGGGCGCACCAGGTGGCCAGGTCGGCGTTGCGGTCGATCATCAGCGGTGGAACCAGCGGGCTGTTCATGAGAAGCCTTATTTAGAAATTGGCGTGAGTATAACTGATCTGCAACCGCTCTGCCCCGGCCACCTTTTGCACAATACCGGTATCAAGTTTGACCCCAATCAACCGATAAACAGAGAGCATTTGGCATAATAGACGCCGCAGCAGCCGGTCATCCCGGCTTCACCGTTTCATCGCACATTGGGAGCATGCATGCATTTCCTTCAGCACTTGCCACTGAAATACAAGTTCTGGGCTGTCAACAGCGTGGCATTCATCGCCACTTTGTTACTGGTACTGGTGGCCGTGTGGGTTGAGCAGCACAGCATACAAAACCAACGCATTGAGCTGGGTGAAGCCGTGCTTGCCGAAGCGCAACCGGACAGCAGGCCGTCACTGCCTGGCATGCGCTGGCTGAACGCGGGCACACCTGGCCTCAACAGCGGCAATGCCACACCCACATGGCGCCCGGCGGCGCAGCTGATGGCGCCACTTTCCAGCGAACTGCAGGGCGTATGGATAAAGCAGAACCAGGCATTGGGCGTGGAGCATCAGAGCTATTTCAGCCTGCTCCTGGACCGTGCGCCACTGTATGCGCTGGTGGTCTGCTGCCTGATGCTATTGGTGCTTACCGTCTCCCAGTTACTGATCACTTTCATTACGCGCAACATTCTCAAGCTGCGCGACACCATGACACTGGTGCAGCAAACAGGCGATCTGACGCTGCGCGCGCAATCCAGCAGCCGCGATGAAGTCGGTTCTATGGCAGCGGCCTTCAATGCCATGCAACAAGCGCAGCAGCAAGTGGTCGCTGCGGTTCGCCAGGCGGCGCTTGAACTTGATCAGGGCGCGGGCAATCTGGCAGGCCTGATGGGCCAAGTGCGTGACGGCATGGTGCAACAACAGGCAGAGACGGATCAGGTGGCCGCGGCAGTCAACGAGATGAGCGCAACGGTTCAGGATATCGCCGGCAACAGCTCTACTACGCGCGACCAGTCGAGTCAGGCCGATGCCCTGGCAAGCGACGGGCGCGATCAGGTGGAGCAAGTGCGCAAGACCATCACCGGGCTGGCTACCAGCATCGAACGCTGCACTCATCATATGCAGACACTGGCGGCCAACAGCGAAGACATCAGCGGCGTAGTCCAGGTAATCCGCAGCATTGCCGAGCAGACCAACCTGCTGGCCCTCAACGCAGCCATTGAAGCGGCACGCGCGGGCGAGTCCGGACGCGGTTTCGCCGTGGTTGCCGATGAAGTGCGGGCGCTGGCGCAACGGGTACAAAGCTCAACGGACGATATTCAACGCATGATCGAGACACTGCAGAACGGTACTCAGGCGGCAGTACAGGATATGCAGGCAAGTGCCGCACTGACGCACGACTCAGTCGAGCAGGTCGCCCAGGCAGGTGACTCACTCCACGAAATTGCCAGCGCCGTCAGCCAGATCAGCCGTGGCAACAGCGAAATAGCGTCGGCCGTAGACCAGCAGAGCCAGGTGGCTGAAGCTATTACCCAGAGTATTGTGGAAATTCGCGATGTAACTGAACGAACTGTAGATCAGACCATGCAAAGCGCAGCTACCAGCGATCAGTTGGCCAAGCTGGCACATCAGCTGAAATTGTCGGTAAGCAAACTGAAAGCCTGAACAGAAGCGGCCCCTTGGGGCCGCTTCGTCGCCTTATTGCAGCGTGATGCGATCACTGTTCTTGGCCACAGTGCTGGGGCCAATCCCTTTGACGGCGGTGATGTCGTCAACCGACGCAAAGGCGCCGTTTTCCTCGCGGTAGGCCACAATTGCCTCGGCCTTGGATACACCAACACCCTGCAGCACCTCGGCAATTTCTTCCGCCCCAGCGGTATTGATGTTGACGCTCGCCATGGCTGCGGGCGCAGGCGCGGGCGCGGCATCGTCGGCAAACGCCGGCGCCATCAGCAGGCAGGACATCATCAGACAGAAGGCAGTTACTAGTTTACGCATGGGATTCTCCATATTGTTTATCAGGGTTGGCCGCACTGAAGGAATCTACTTCAGCAGCATTGAACCGCTATCCCTGCGGCACCGGTAACCCTAAAACAAAGGCCGGCGGGGTAATAACCCGGCCGGCCCTGAATGTGAAACCCTTCGCGTTTGCCTTGCAGATCAGCTCATTGCTGGGCATCCAGACCGCGCTGCAGGTCGGCCCGCAGGTCGGCCACCTCCTCCAGTCCGATCGCCAGACGAATCAGACCATCGCGAATGCCGGCAGCAGCCCGCGCTTCAGGCGTGAGGCGACCGTGCGTGGTGGTCGCCGGGTGGGTGATGGTGCTCTTGCTGTCACCCAGGTTGGCGGTAATCGACAACAGCCGGGTGGCATCGATAAAGCGCCAGGCCGCATCGCGGCCGCCCTTGAGTTCAAAGCTGACCACGGCGCCGAACGCAGACTGCTGCGCCTTGGCCAACTCGTGCTGCGGATGGCTCGGCAGACCGGCGTAGTATACGTGCTCCACCTGCGGTTGTTGCTCGAGCCACTCGGCCAATGCCTGCGCCGCCTCACAGTGCGCGCGCATGCGCAAGCGCAGAGTTTCCAACCCCTTGAGGAACACCCAGGCGTTGAATGGGCTCATGGTCGGCCCGGCAGTACGCAAGAAACCGACCAGCTCCTGCATGTGTTCCTTGCGCCCGGCAACCACGCCACCGAGGCAGCGACCCTGCCCGTCGATATACTTGGTCGCAGAATGCACCACTATGTCAGCACCCAGGGTCAGCGGCTTTTGCAGCGCCGGAGTACAGAAGCAATTATCGACCACCAGCAACGCGCCCTGCTCTCGCGACACCGCGCTCAGTGCACGAATATCCACCATCTCCGCCAACGGGTTCGAAGGCGATTCGAGCAGCAGCATGCGTGTGTTGGGCTTGCACGCAGCCTGCCAGGCACTGACATCCGACAAAGGTACATAGTCAACCTGCACGCCAAAGCGTTTCAGGTACTTTTCGCACAGAGTCACGGTCGAGCCGAAGACACTGCGCGAGACCAGAATATGATCGCCAGCCGAACACAAACTCATCACGGTCGCCAGAATCGCGGCCATGCCGGAAGACGTGGCTACGGCCTGCTCAGCTTCTTCCATCAACGCCAAGCGTTCTTCGAAGGTGCGCACTGTGGGGTTCATGTAGCGTGAGTAGACATTACCGCCGGATTCCCCAGCGAAGCAGGCGGCTGCCTCTGCAGCACTGCGAAACACGTAACTGGACGTCAGAAACAGCGCTTCGCCGTGCTCCGCTTCATGGCTGCGGCGCTGCCCCGCACGTACCGCCAGGGTGTCAAATCCCACGCCGTCCAGATCGCTATCCAGCCGGCCTGCTTGCCAATCGTTTGTCATCCTGAAACCTCGCGTACCGCGCTCACCGGAGGCAAACGCGGCCATTACTATCAATTGTTGTGCAAATCGATGATGGCGCTGCCGCTATCGGCGATGGACTTGGCCGAATCATTGCGCGCCTGCTCGATCTTGCCCAGATAAGCCTCGCTGACGTCGCCGGTCACATACTCACCATTGAATACCGAGCAGTCATAACGCTTGATATCCGGATTGCCCTCGGAGACCGCGTCAATCAGGTCTTCCAAGTCCTGATAGATCAGCCAGTCGGCGCCAATCAGTTCAGCCACTTCTTCCGTGGTCCGCCCATGGGCAATCAGCTCATGGGCAGTGGGCATGTCGATGCCGTACACGTTGGGGTAGCGCACAGCCGGTGCGGCCGAGCAGAAATACACCTTGGCAGCGCCTGCCTCACGGGCCATCTGAATGATCTGCTTGCAGGTCGTGCCGCGCACGATTGAATCGTCCACCAGCAGCACATTCTTGCCACGAAATTCCAGATCGATCGCGTTCAACTTCTGCCGCACCGACTTCTTGCGCGCAGCCTGCCCCGGCATGATGAAGGTACGACCGATATAGCGGTTCTTGACGAAACCCTCGCGGAACTTGACGCCCAGATGGTTGGCCAACTCAACTGCAGAGGTACGGCTGGTATCGGGAATCGGGATCACCACGTCGATGCCGTGTTCCGGGCGTTCGCGCTCGATCTTCTCAGCCAGCTTCTCGCCCATGCGCAGACGAGCCTTGTAGACCAGCACCTTGTCGATCATCGAATCCGGGCGCGCCAGATACACGTGCTCGAAAATGCACGGCGAGTATTCCTGGTGGCTCGAGCACTGGCGGGTGAACAGCTCGCCCTTTTCGGTGATATAAACCGCCTCACCGGGCTGCAGGTCGCGAATCAGGTCAAAGCCCAGCACATCCAGTGACACGCTTTCGGAAGCGATCATGTATTCCACACCGTTTTCGGTTTCCCGCTTACCGAAAACAATAGGCCGGATCGCGTTGGGATCGCGGAAACCGACGACGCCATAACCAGTAATCATGGCCACAGCGGCGTAGCCGCCACGGCAGCGCTCGTGCACTGCCCGGACCGCATTGAAGATATCTTCTTCATTGGGTTGCAGCTTGCCGCCACGTGCCAGCTCATGGGCAAATACGTTGAGCAGCACCTCGGAGTCGGAGGTGGTGTTCACGTGACGCAGGTCCGATTCGTAGATCTCGCGCGACAGCTGCTCGACGTTGGTCAGGTTGCCGTTGTGCGCCAGGGTGATGCCATAAGGCGAGTTGACGTAGAACGGCTGCGCTTCAGCGGAACTGGATGAGCCCGCAGTAGGATAGCGGACATGGCCAATACCCATGTTGCCAACCAGGCGCTGCATGTGACGCTGGTGAAATACGTCACGCACCAGGCCATTATCCTTGCGTAGAAACAACCGACCCCGATCACAGGTCACAATGCCGGCGGCGTCCTGGCCGCGATGCTGCAGGACGGTCAGGGCATCATAGAGCGCCTGATTGACGTTCGATTTGCCCACTATGCCAACAATGCCACACATGCCTAAACACCTTTTTCGTTGAGTATGAGAAAACCATCCGACGCGAGGTCGGCTCAGCGGCCGGCCAGCTGCAGAATGAAATTCTTGGACCAGTCGGCCACCAGTAAGAAGTGAGGAATCATCACTGACTCGCGCCACCAGGTATCCGCTTCAACCGGGGCCAGGCTCAGCAGGCCCACGATCACCACAATCAGCAGCCCGCCCCGGGCCGCCCCAAATACCATGCCCAGGAAGCGATCCGTGCCGCTCAGGCCTGTCGCCTTGACCAGTTGACCAATCAGATAATTGATCAGGCCGCCCAGCAGCAGTGTCAGGATAAAAAGAATAGAGCAGGCTGCGATCACCCGCAGCGAGGGTGTGTCTATGTAGGGGGCCAGTAGCTCGGCCAGTGCACCGCCAAACAACCAGGCCACCAGACCAGCCAAAATCCAGGTAACCAGAGACAGCGCCTCTTTGACAAAGCCTCTGGTCAGGCTAATCAGGGCCGATACAGCAATGATGGCGATGATAGCCCAATCAACCCAGGTAAACGACACAGTCACGGCACCCTGTTATGCAAAGAGCGGTATTCTAGCAGAGCAGCAGAGGGCATCGAAACAGCTAAGTTGCAGACCTTTCCCGACGCCGGCACCCGCCATGCCGCAGAGCTGCCCGCCCATTGCTGCGCGTGCCTCAGCTGCGACCACTCTGGGCATCATAGGCAACTACCAGGCCTTTGGTGCCACGCTTGCTGGCCAATTCGTCGCGCAGCCGATTGGCCGCCTCGCGGCTGGCTACCGGACCCACGTAGACGCGGGTAATGGAGCTGCCTTGCACAGTCACCGAATGGGTGTAGGCGTTGTAGCCCTGGCTCCGCAGGGTCTCACTCAGGCCCTGGGCATTACTGGCAGTGGAGAAGCTGCCCAATTGCACTACCCAGTCGCCAGCAGCAACCGCGGGCGTGGTCGCAGGCGCCGGTTCAGGCTCTGATGCCACGGCAGGATTGGCCTGCTGCTCAGCCACCTCTTGCTCAGTTGTCGGCGGAACAACAGGCTGGACGCCAGGTTCCGTGGGGGGCGGCGTATCAGCAGTCACAGGTTCGGACGGGATCTCCGGCACTTGAGGTGTCTGGGGTAGTTGGACCGGCTGCGCGGGCGCTATGGGTTGCTGATCCAGCAACGGCTGTTCGGGCACATCCACTACCACCTCGACAGTTTCATCCTGTCCGGAGAGCAGCATGGGCAAAAACACCACGGCAGCGACAATCAGCACCAGGGCGCCGATGATGCGCTGTTTCAGACCTTCATCCATCAGTCAGTTCTCCGGAATTTTCAGACATCCAGAGTATGGCGGCAGCGACAGTAAAAAACGACCCGAAAATGACAATTTCGGTATCCCTTGCGGTCTCATCCAATGCCTGCGTGATGGCCTTCGCGACGGAAGCGCACGCATGCACATGCTCACCCTGTTGCCCCAGATAAACGGCCAAATCCGCAGCTGGTCGGCTGCGCGGGCTGTCCAGAGGCGCCAGATACCAGGCGTCAAACAGCCGCTTGAGCGGCATGTGCACGCCAGCCAGATCCTTGTCGGCAAGCAAGCCAAACACGGCCACCCGCGCTGCTGGCCTGAGGGACAACGCCTTCGCCATGAACTGAGCTGCATGGGGATTGTGCCCCACATCCAGGTACAGCCGGCGCAGCTCACCGCGCCAGGCAAGCTGGCGCAGTTCAAACCGACCCGGCGCACTAGCGGCGGTCAGCGCTTGCCGCAAGCTCTGCTCCGGGAGCTCAAAGCCCGCCTGCAGAAACGCCTGCACCGCCACAGCAAGATTATCGCGAGGCAAAGTGACCGGCGCCATTGTGGTAAAGCAAAGGTGCTGGGAACCACGTCGTGCGGTCAACTCCCAACCATCAGCCGCCAGCGCGCGCCAGCCAAAGTCCTTGCCGCGCTGCAGCAACGGGCAGCCCAGTTGCTCGACCCGGTGTAAAAAACTCGCAGGCAGATTGGCCTCACCGCTGACCACCGGCCGGCCAGCGCGCAAGATACCGGCTTTCTCGTAACCCACCGATTCCAGGGTATCGCCCAGGTACTCCTGATGATCCAGCCCGATGCTGGTGACCACGGCAACACTGGCGTCGACGATATTGACCGCATCGAGCCGGCCGCCCAGCCCTACTTCCAGCACCACCGCATCCAGTTGCGCCGCCTTGAACAGCCAGAACGCAGCCAGCGTGCCAAATTCGAAATAGGTCAAGGATATCTCGCCGCGCGCCTGGTCTACCGCCTCAAACGCGCAGCACAGCTCGTCATCCTCGACCATGCGGCCGTTGACGCGCACGCGTTCGTTGTAACGCAGCAGATGCGGGGAGGTATAACAGCCGGTGCGCTGACCGGCCGCCAGCAGCAGCGATTCCAGCCCCGCGCAGGTTGAACCCTTGCCGTTGGTACCAGTGACGGTAAACACACAGGGAGCTGGGCGCAGCAGATCAAGGCGCTCTGCGACCTGACGCACGCGCGCCAGGCCCATTTCGATCTCGCTGGGGTGCAGCCCTTCGAGCCGGGTCAGCCACTCGGAAAGACTGCGGGCAGCCATCAGACTTGGCTAGGCTCGACTTCGCTGGGGGCAGCCGGCGCAGGTGCGTTGGTAAAAATGGCCAGCATGCTGGCCAGACGATCACGCATCTCGCTACGCGCGATGATCATGTCCAATGCGCCATGGGCCAGCAGAAACTCGCTGCGCTGGAAGCCGGCAGGCAACTTCTCGCGCACCGTCTGCTCGATAACCCTCGGGCCGGCAAAACCAATCAGGGCGTTGGGTTCGGCGACATTCAGATCACCAAGCATCGCCAGGCTGGCGGAAACACCGCCATAGACCGGATCGGTCATTACCGAAATAAAGGGAATGCCCTCTTCTTTCAGCCGCGCCAGTGCGGCACTGGTTTTGGCCATCTGCATCAGCGAGAACAGGGCTTCCTGCATGCGGGCACCACCGGAGGCAGAGAAACACACGTAGGGTATGCGCTCGCGCAGTGCGACCTCGGCACCGCGGACAAACCGCGCGCCAACCACGCTGCCCATGGAACCGCCCATGAAGTTGAACTCGAAGGCGCTGGCGACGATAGGCGAGCCCTTGAGCTTGCCCTGCATGACAACAAGCGCGTCCTTCTCGCCGGTTTCTTTCTGCGCAGCGGTCAGGCGGTCCTTGTACTTCTTGCTGTCGCGGAACTTGAGACGATCTACCGGCTCGAGTTCCGCGCCGATTTCACTGCGATCGCCTTCGTCCAGAAAGATGTCCAGACGTCTACGGGCATTGATACGCAGGTGATGACTGCACTTGGGGCAGACATCCAGGTTCTTTTCCAGTTCGGGGCGGTACAGCACCGCTTCACAGGACGGGCACTTGCGCCACAGCCCTTCGGGCACGCTACTCTTCTGTGCTTCAGAGCGCACGATGGAAGGAATCAGTTTGTCCACCAGCCAATTGCTCATCGCCATTCCTTAATCTGTTTATTCGATCAATCAGCCCCAAGGGCTGATCGCTTCAATCCTTGCCGTCCATCGCCCTGCGCATATCGCCGATAATGGCGGCAATCGCCTTGCGGGCCTGTTCCGGCTGGTCGGCGTGATCGGCAATCTGATTGACCAGCACCGAGCCCACTACTACGCCATCAGCCACTGCCGCCACCGCTTTGGCAGAAGCACCATCACGAATGCCAAAGCCAACACCAATAGGTAAATCGGTTACCGTGCGCAGCATGTCCAGCCTGTCTGCTACTTCGGTGACGTTCAAAGCACTGGATCCGGTCACACCTTTGAGCGAAACATAATAGACATAACCACTTGCCTGCTCACAAATCAGCCGTGCGCGTTCTTTGGTAGTGGTCGGCGATAACAGGAAAATACTGTCCAGCCCCTGCGCCTTGAATACCGGCAAAACATCAATCGCCTCTTCCGGCGGCAGGTCAACGGTCAACACCCCATCCACTCCCGCGCTAGCGGCGGCTTCAGCAAAAGCAGCGTAGCCCATGCGCTCCACCGGGTTCAGATAACCCATGAGTACCACCGGCGTGCGGTTATCATCCTCGCGAAAGCGCCGCACCATGTCCAGCACCTGCTGCAGGCTCAGGTGATGCGCCAATGCGCGCTCCATGGCCAACTGAATCACCGGGCCGTCAGCCATGGGGTCTGAAAACGGAATACCCAGCTCGATGATGTCCGCGCCCGCAGCCACCAGATCGTGCATCAGCGGCAGCGTCATCTCGGGCGTTGGATCGCCAGCGGTTATATAGGGGATCAGGGCCTTGCGTCCCTGGGCGCGCAAGGCGGTAAAACAGGCTTCAATTCGGCTCATGTAAATCTCGTTAAATGCTGATGCCGTCGATACCGGCGACCGTATGAATATCCTTGTCACCACGACCGGACAGGTTGACCACCACAATCTCGTCGGGGCGCATGCGAGCGGCCAGCTTGATGGCGTAAGCCACCGCGTGGCTGGACTCCAGTGCAGGCATGATACCCTCAACCCGGGTCAGCTCGCGGAACGCGGCAAGTGCCTCTTCGTCCGTCGCATCGACATAGTCCACGCGACCAATGTCCTTCAGCCAGCTGTGTTCGGGCCCTACCCCCGGGTAATCCAGACCAGCAGACACCGAGTGGGTTTCAATGATCTGCCCCGCCGCATCCGACATCAGATAAGTGCGGTTGCCATGCAACACACCGGGCTGGCCGGCACTGAGCGGAGCGGCATGCTGGCCAGTGGCGATACCGTGACCGCCAGCCTCTACGCCATACATTTTCACGCTCTCGTCATTCAGAAATGGATGGAACAGGCCAATGGCATTGGAGCCGCCGCCGACGCAGGCGACCAGCGCATCGGGCAGCCGGCCAGCCTGCGCCAGGCACTGCTCGCGCGCCTCTCGTCCGATCACGCACTGAAAGTCGCGAACCAGCTGCGGATAGGGATGCGGGCCGGCCACTGTGCCAATGATGTAGAAGGTATCGTCAATATTGGTCACCCAATCGCGCATGGCCTCGTTCATCGCATCTTTCAGCGTCCTGGAGCCGGAAGTAACCGGAATCACTTCTGCCCCCAGCAGCTTCATGCGATACACGTTCAACGCCTGACGCTTGACGTCTTCAGCCCCCATGTACACCTGACATTTCAGGCCCAGGCGCGCTGCTACTGTGGCAGTGGCCACGCCGTGTTGACCTGCGCCGGTTTCAGCGATCACCCGCGGCTTGCCCATGTGCTTGGCCAACAGCGCCTGGCCGATGGTGTTGTTTACCTTGTGCGCGCCGGTATGGTTGAGGTCTTCACGCTTGAGATAGATTTGCGCGCCGCCCACCTTGGCGGTAAGTCGCTCGGCCAGATAAAGCGGTGAAGGCCGTCCAACGTAATGCGCCAGGTCACGGTCAAATTCGGCCTGGAAAGCGGGGTCTTCAGACAGCGTCCGGTAGAGTTTTTCCAGCTCGTCCAGTGCGTCCATCAAGGTTTCGGACACAAAGCGGCCGCCGTAAGGGCCGTAGTGGCCCCGCGCGTCAGGGACCGCAGAATAATCGGTTTTACTAGACTCAGACACGCTTCACCTCTTGAATAAAAGCGTTGATTTTCTCGATATCCTTGATGCCCTTGGCCGATTCGACGCCACCACTGACGTCCACCGCCCAGGGCTGTACCTCGTTTATCGCCAGAGCAACGTTGGCGGCGCTCAGCCCACCCGCGAGCACCAGATTCCAAGGCCTTTTACCCGGCACCAGAGCCCAGTCGAAGACCTCACCGGTGCCGCCCGGCACGCCCGGCTTGTAGCTATCCAGCAGTATGCCGCTGGCCTTCGGCCAGGCGGCAGCGACCTGGGCAAGGTCCTGCCCTGCCCGCACCCGGACGGCTTTCAGGTAAGGCCGTTCAAACTGGTCGCAGTAGGCGGCGTCTTCGTCACCGTGAAACTGCAGCAGGTCCAGCGGCACCTGCCGCAACACCTCGCGCACATAGTCAGGCTCGGCATCGACGAACAAACCGACGGTAGTCACGAACGGCGGCAAGGCAGCCACAATGGCAGCGGCCTGAGCAGGCCCAACTGCGCGCGGACTGGGCGAGTAAAACACCAGACCGATAGCATCTGCTCCAGCCTGAGCAGCCGCCAAAGCGTCTTCAACCCGAGTAATACCGCAGATCTTGATACGCGCCATATGTGCGTTGGCACCTCAAAGGGACAAGGGCACCGATAGTAGCAGATAGCGCCACAGGCGTCAGTCCGCCACGTCCGGCAGCGCAGAGAGGAAGTGCGGCCCGAGATAGCGCCTGGGCAGGGCAAACTGCTCGGGATAGGTCACATCCACCAGGTAGAGACCGTAGGCCGGCGCGGTCAACCCGCCTTGGGCCCGATCACGCGCAGCCAATACCTGCGCAGCCCACTCCACCGGACGATCACCACAGCCTATCTGCATCAGTACACCGGCAATGTTACGCACCATATGATGCAAGAAGGCATTGGCACGGATATCCAGCACGATGAAGCGGCCGTGCTGCAACAGTTGCAAATGGTGGATGGTCTTGACCGGTGACTTGGCCTGGCAACCCACCGCACGATAGGAAGTGAAGTCGTGGGTTCCCAGCAACGTCAAGGCGGCCTCGCGCATGGCTGCAAGGTCCAGCGGTCGGTAGTTCCAGGTGACCTCATGTGCCAGATGCGCTGGCCGGATGGGATCGTTATAGATCACATAGCGGTAGCGCCGTGCCACGGCAGAAAAACGTGCATGGAAGTCCATACCCATCGGCTGAACCCAGCTTAAGGAAATATCTGCCGGCAAGTTGGCGTTGGCGCCGTGAATCCAATTACGCGGGCTGCGCACCGCATCGCTGTCAAAGTGGATTACCTGACAGGAGGCGTGTACGCCAGCATCGGTGCGCCCAGCGCAGAACACCTGCACAGGGTGATTGGCCACTCGACTCAGCGCCTTCTCGACCGTTTCCTGCACGCTGGCCACGCCCGACTGCTGGCGCTGCCACCCACGATAGGCGCTACCACGGTACTCCACACAGGCGGCTACCCTTGAAACAACAGCGGCCGCCTCTGGGGCGGCCGCTGCTTGCTGCTTATCTACTTCCATCAATCGGTCAACCGCTCCATCATGCTGCGAGCTTCCTGCTGTTGCTGTTCGTTACCTTCATCGACAACCTCGTTGAGGATGTCACGGGCGCCTTCATTGTCGCCCATGTCGATGTAGGCCCGCGCCAGGTCGAGCTTGGTCGCGCACTCATCGGTACCAGAAAGGAAATCAAACTCGTCGTCATCTTCGTCCAGATCGCCAGCCACCGGCTCCTCCGTCATGTTGTCGAGCGGCATCAGGTCATCGTCCTCACCAACAGTGCTGTCGACTTCATCCAGCTCCAGAGTATCCAGCGGCAAGGCGACGTCGGCGCTTGCAGCGCTGCTGGCCGCTTCGTCCAACTCAACCTCGAAGTCGGCGACATCCTCTTCGGACAGACTGAAATCATCCGCCTCTCGCTTGGCATCTGTATTCACAGCTTCAAAATCGGCTGCCAGACTGTCTGACTGCAGATCGTCAGTCAATGACAGGTCGAAGTCATCATCCAGCGATGACGCCGAGGTCTCCGGTTCTGCTGCGGCGTCCAGGCTTTCAAACTCACTGAAGTCCAGCGTCTCATCCAGCTCCAGACTGTCTTCGGTATCGGATACCTTTGGCTGGTCGGCCGGCACAACTGCGGGCGTCTCATCCAGATCAAAGTCCAGATCAAAGTCGGAAGTCGCGTCGGCTGCAGGCGTGACCTCTGGCTCGAGCTCGACGGCGGGCGATACACTCTCACCCATCTCGAACTCGCTGAAATCGAAGTCCATGTCCTCTTCTTCCACCACCTGAGCTTGTGGCTCGTCTGCCGGCATGGTGAAGGAGACATCGTCGTCGCCCAGTTCGTAAGCGAGACCTGCCGCAGCGCCGGCAACGGCAGCTGCCATCAGCGGGAAGCGCGCATCCATCGCATCGACCTGATCATCCACAGTGCCGGCCGCGCGAAGAGCTTCGTGCTGGGCACGGTAGCCTTCGGCGTTTTCCAGCAAGGCTTCGACTTCCAGCAGTTTGAGACGCAAATCGGTACGCTCGGGCTCATCTTCCAACGCCGCCAGCAATACTGTGCGCGCCTCTTCCGGCTTGCCGTAGGCCAGCAGCCCGTCAGCCTCAATCAAAGGATCGACACTGATGCCTGCATCTTCATCATCCAGTTCGGCAGCCAGCGCGACATTGAAGTCATCCGACTCATTCGGATCAAGGCTGCTATCGTGACCATCAGCGGCGTTGGCGATGAAATTGTCGGCCATGTCAGCCTCGCGCCGAGCGTTGCGACGAGATACGGCCATAAGCACCATCAATAGCAGCAGAATGGCAACCACGCCGCCACCAATCAACAGCATCTGGTTTTGCATCATGCGCTCAAGCAGCGACTGTGCTACCGGGGGCTCTGGCTGCTCTGGCATCTTGGCTTCCGGCGGCGTTTCAGCCTCAATAGCAGCGACCGGGGCAGCGGTGTTCGCGTCCTCGGCAGCAGCCTCGATTTCAGCTTGCGCTGCAGACTGCTCAGCAGCATCCGCCTCGGCTTCAGCCAGCGGATCCATTGGATCGGCCGCTACTGTCGAATCGGTTGGCACGCTCTCTGCCGCGTCCACCGGCTCCTCGCTCTCGGCGGCTACAGCTTCGGGTTGGGCCGCATCAGCCTCGGCGGCAGGGGCCTCGGCCTGCTGCTCACTCGCTGCAAGGTCTTCGAGATCGGCCGGGGGCTCTGCGGTTGGCTCGCTGTTCTCGACACCTTCGCTGATTTCCTGCTGCAGGGCAGCAAGCTGTGCATCTTTCAATTCCAGCAAACGCTGCAAGGTTTCCAACTGGCCCTGTACATCGTCGAGGCGGTCGCCCATTTCGGCTTTTTCGCGCTCTGCAGCATCCAGTTGTTCTTTGGTGCGATCCAGTGAATCGCGCAACTGTGAAGCGTTGCCGGTATCGGCCTCACCTTCCCCTGCGCCCTGGTTGTTCTGTTCATCCGCACCCGAAACCAGGCGCAGCGAGTCTTCGCCAGCCACTTGCTCCGGTGCGTCGCCGGCGCTGGTGCGCTGGCGGGCGTCCAGTTGTGGCGCGCTGGGCGCGCTTGGAGCAGCCGTGCTGGCGGGCGCGGAACGCCCTTCCTGCCACGCACGGTTCTGCGCGGCCACTTCAGCAACCGCCTCGCTACCAGAACGACGGCCAGCCTGCTCGCTGCTAGGCAGGTTCAGCGTCTGACCTGACTTCAGTTGATTGATATTGCCGTTGATGAAGGCGTTGGGATTCAGATCCTGGATCGCCAACATGGTCTGGTGCACGTTGGCACCGGCGGGCCGCGACTTGAGCGCGATCTCCCACAGCGTGTCGGAACGGTCGGTACGCCATTCGGTAGCGCTGGCGGCGCGCTGCGGTGCCGTTGCAGGCGCGTAAGGAGAGCTGCCGCGCGGTTGGGCTGGCGCTATGGTCGGCTGGGGGCGAGGCGGCGTGACGTTCGCAGCAGAGCTGGCAGGTGTCACCGGTGTGCTGCTGACCACGGAGCTCGGCTGGTACAACGGCGGATCAAGCAGCACGGTGAATTCGCGTAGCACCTTGCCGGAAGGCCAGCGCACTTCCATCAGAAAGTTCAGGTATGGCTCATTGACCGGACGACTTGAAGTCACGCGAATGACCGATTTGCCGTTGGGCTTTACCACCGGGGTAAACTTGAGGTCGGTCAGGAAGAAGGAACGTTCAATGCCGGCGCGACCGAAGTCATCGGGCGAAGCCAGCATCGAGCGAATTTCCTCGCTGGTGAGGTCACGTACTTGAAGCAGATCAATTTCGGCATCCAGCGGCTGGTTTAGGGATGAGCGCAGGTTAATGTCGCCTACTCCCAATGCTTGAACCATTCCTGTGGACATCAAGGCACTTGCTGCGGCGACAGCTATAACCAGTTTGCGAACCATAGCGAAAATCCTTTGCTTTTATCGTTTTCTCACGCTTCAACAGACCCTGTTGCGCTCTGACCGGCCTACTGCCAACTTCCCCCATCCAGTCCGAGACACCAGCAACCGCTGAATCCAATCAGGGCTTGCATGGACAAACCTAAACCGCTTAATACAAAAACACCAGCAAGTATCGATTACAAATAGTCTTTTATCAATAACTCGGCAAGCATCAGACTGTTAATTGCGACACCCTTCCGAAGATTATCAGAGACAATCCACAAATGAATAGTGTTCGGCTCTGCAGCATCTGCGCGGATACGTCCGACCCAGACCGCATCGCTACCTGTAGCATCGGTAATAGGTGTGGGAAATCCGCCTGGCGCTGCCTTGTCCAGCACCTTGATGCCCTTGGCGCGGCGCAGCACATTGCCGATTCGCTTGACCTCCGGCGCCTCGGTAAAGCTGACCTGCATCATCTGCGCCGTACCGTAAAACACTGGCACCAGCACAGCATTAACCAGCACCGGCAAGGCGGGCGCACCCAGACAGGCCTGAACTCCGGCCACCAAAGCACGCTCCTCCTGACTGGCACCGGTTTCGTCGAGATCGGTGACACAAGGTGACAGGTTGAATGCGGCCTGCTTGTCCAATACACCCTTTTCCGCGGGCTGGCCATTGAGCAGCTTGCTGGTCTGCATGGCGAGCGCCTCTACCGCAGCTCTGCTGTGCGTAGACATGGACTGATACGTGGCAATACTGACGCGCTGCAGCGGCGCCATGCCAGCGAGTGCATGCAGCACTATCGCGCTTTGCACCACCTGGCTATCTGGCGCGCTGATTACGCCCTGCTCTTTTGCCGAGGCCAGCGCTTGCGGGTTGACTTCCGCCACGACCGGGTCCCCGCCCAGGCTGCCGGTCGTGTCCACCAGAACCGCCCCGGCCGCTTTGATGACGGGGGCCCATTGCTGGGCAAAAGCCGGCTCGCCCGCTATCACCACTACGGCAACCTGACTGAAATCGAAACGCGAGATGGGCTCTACGCGCATGCTCTGCCCTTTGATCATGCGGCGCTCTCCTGCCTCGTCATCGGCATCCACCAGATGAAGGTCAGTAAAAGCAAAGGTGTCGTCTTCCAGCATGCTGATCAGCATATCGCCCGCCAAACCGCTTACACCCACAACCGCAACGCCTGTTTTCTTGCTCATAGTCATCAACCAGTATTTGAATTCACCAAAAGACAAAGGGCACCCCCAACAATGTCAGGGGTGCCCCGTATCAGCTCTTGTAAAACCGAGCGATCCTAAATCTCAAGCTTCCTGCAGGATACGCAGCATGCGGCGCAATGGCTCCGCGGCACCCCACAACAGCTGGTCACCTACCGTAAAGGCCGACAGATACTGCGAGCCCATGTTCAGTTTGCGCAGACGGCCTACCGGGACATTCAGGGTACCGGTCACCGCAGTAGGCGTCAGCCCCGCCAGGGTCGCTTCCTTGGTGTTGGGCACCACTTGCGACCAAGGGTTGTGCTCGGCCAGCAGGCTTTCGATATCCGCCAGTGGCACGTCCTTGTTCAACTTGATGGTCAGCGCCTGGCTATGGCAACGCATTGCGCCAATACGCACGCAGATGCCGTCAACCGGGATCGGGCGCGCACTGCGGCCGATGATCTTGTTGGTCTCGGCCTGCGCCTTCCACTCTTCACGGCTCTGCCCGTTGGGCAGTTGCTTGTCGATCCAGGGGATCAGGCTACCCGCCAGCGGCACGCCGAAGTTCTCGGCCGGAAAAGAATCACTACGCAGGGTTTCAGCCACCTTGCGGTCGATTTCCAGAATGGCGCTGGCCGGATCGGCCAGCTGCTCGGCCACCGAACCATGAATGGTGCCCATCTGGCCGATCAGCTCGCGCATATTCTGCGCACCGGCACCACTGGCCGCCTGATAAGTCATGGCACTCATCCACTCAACCAGACCTTGCTCAAACAGACCACCCAGGCCCATCAGCATCAGACTGACGGTGCAGTTGCCGCCAACGTAGGTTTTAACACCATCACGCAGCGCCTGATCGATATTGCGACGGTTGACCGGGTCCAGCACGATGACCGCATCATCTTCCATGCGCAGTGTGGAGGCGGCGTCGATCCAATAGCCATCCCAACCCTCAGCACGCAGCTTGGCATAGACTTCCTTGGTGTAATCACCACCCTGACAGGTGATGATCACGTCCATGGGCTTGAGAGATTCAAGGTCGAAGGCATCTTTCAGCGCAGGAATATCCTTGCCGATGTCAGGACCTTTGCCACCCACATTCGAGGTAGTGAAAAAGACCGGTTCAATATCGGCAAAATCGTTTTCATCACGCATGCGCTGCATCAGCACGGAACCAACCATGCCACGCCAACCAACCAGACCAACTCGCTTCATAACAACACCCCCCGTGGGGTAACAAATTCAAAGACAATGACGCCCGACCAAGGCCGGGCGTTTTCGAATAATCCGACAGATTACAGGTTTTTCAGGGCCTCGGCCACGGCGTCACCCATTTCCGCAGTGCCCACCTGGCGGCAGCCCTCGGAATAAATGTCACCGGTACGCAGACCCTGATCCAGCACCAGACTGACCGCCTGCTCGATGGCATCGGCGGCCTGGGTCTGCCCAAAGCTGTAACGCAGCATCATCGAGACCGAGAGGATGGTGGCCAGCGGGTTGGCTATCCCCTTGCCGGCGATATCCGGCGCACTGCCGTGGCAGGGCTCGTACATGCCCTTGCCGTTCACATCCAGCGAGGCCGAGGGCAGCATGCCGATGGAACCGGTGAGCATCGAAGCCTGATCGGACAGGATGTCGCCGAACATGTTATCGGTGACGATCACATCAAACTGCTTGGGCGCGCGCACCAGTTGCATGGCGCAGTTGTCGACGTACATGTGCGACAGCTCGACCTCGGGGTAATCCCTGGCCACCTCTTCCACTACTTCACGCCACAGCTGACTGGACGCCAGCACGTTGGCCTTGTCGACCGAGCAGAGTTTCTTGTTGCGCACCATGGCCATGTCGAAGCCGACCTTGGCAATGCGGCGAATCTCGCTCTCGCTGTAGGGCAAGGTGTCGTAAGCCTGACGCTCGCCATTGGCAAGCACACGCTTTTCACGCGGCTGGCCAAAATAGATGCCGCCGGTCAGCTCACGCACGATCAGAATATCCAGCCCGGACACCACTTCGGGCTTGAGCGTGGATGATTCGGCCAGTTGCGGATACAGAATCGCCGGGCGCAGGTTGCCGAACAGCCCCAGCTCGGAGCGAATCTTCAGCAGACCGCGTTCGGGGCGCAGTGCAGGATCAATAGTGTCCCACTTGGGGCCACCGACGGCGCCCAGCAGCACGGCATCGGCCTTGCGTGCGCGTTCGAGGGTTTCGTCAGCCAGCGGCACGCCATACTTGTCATAGGCCGCGCCACCCAACTCACCGGACGACAGTTCAAACCCCAGCTCGTACTTCTCGTTCGCCAGGTTCAGCACCTTGACCGCCTCGGCCATGATTTCAGGGCCAATGCCGTCGCCCTGCAGAATCAGAATCTGTTTACTCATGCACTTCTCTCCAAAGAACGCCTGTCTGGCGCTACTGATGCTGTATTCAGCGGCCGGCCCAGAGCACTATTACATCCGTGCTGAAGGAGCCGTCCGCGGTAATCTCGAAATAACGCCGCACTTCTTCACCCATGTTTTCCTGCAGCGCTCGAACTGCCTGTTGCAAGGGCTGCGGCGTCCGCATGCGCGCAACCCAGGAGCTGAACTCCAGGTGCAGCCGCTGGCGGCGCTGGCGTTCCACCTGCAGCCCGGCCTGATTCATCTGCTGCAACCATTCGGCGGCCGAGTAGTCGCGCACATGACTGGTATCGCGCAGCAACTCGACGGCCTGCAGATAGGTATCCAGCAGGGGCATGCCCGGCGACATTACGTCAACAAAAATGACTTTGCCGCCCGGTTTGAGTACGCGATAAACCTCACGCAGCGCGCGCCCGAGATCCTGCCAGTGGTGAGCCGAGTAGCGACTGAATACCCAGTCGAAGCTGGCGTCGGCGAACGGCAGATACTCGGCCACACCCTGTTGCGCCACAATGTTGCTCAGGCCCCGTTCGGCCGCAGCCGCCGTGACAGTATCCAGCATGGCTTGCGACAGATCATAGGCCACCACCTCAGACAGCTGCGGAGCCACTCGAAAGCTCACGTGCCCCGCCCCGCACCCCAGATCCAGAGCGCGGGCGTGCACCTGACCAGCCACCGCCTCGTCCAGCGCGACAAACTCCTCGCCACTGCTGTGCACCGCGCTGGTAAGGTAGGCATTGGCCTGCTCACCAAATTGCCGCGCCACCACCGCATTATGTTCTGTTGCTGCCATGCTCCCACTCCGGCTCATGTCCGCGTCCCTTGTCCGCTATTTGATAGCGCCGAACAACCAGGGCTGGCTCTGCTGATGCTTTTGCTCAAAAGCTGCAATGGCGTCCCCGTCCTGCAGCGTCAGACCGATATCGTCCAGCCCGTTGAGCAGGCAGTGCTTGCGGAAGGCATCCACTTCGAAGGAATAGGCCTTGCCATCGGGACGAGTGACGGTCTGCGCCTGCAGATCGATGGTCAGTTGATAACCTTCCTGAGCTTCAGCCTGCGCAAACAGCTCGTCAATATCTTCTTCAGACAAAACAATGGGTAACAGGCCATTCTTAAAGCTGTTGTTATAGAAAATATCCGCATAGCTGGGGGCCAGAATGGTGCGGAAACCATACTCTTCCAACGCCCAGGGCGCGTGCTCACGGCTGGAACCGCAACCAAAGTTCTTGCGCGCCAGCAGCACACTGGCGCCCTGATAACGTGGCAGGTTCAGCACGAAATCGGTGTTCAGCGGGCGATTGGCGCAGTCCTGGCCCGGCAGGCCTTCATCCAGATAACGCCACTCATCGAACAGGTTCTGCCCAAAGCCGGTACGCTTGATCGACTTCAGAAACTGCTTGGGAATGATCTGGTCGGTATCCACATTGGCGCGATCGAGCGGCGCAACCAAGCCGGTGTGTTGGGTAAAGGGTTTCATGCGCTCGCCTCCTGATTCAACATCTCGCGTACATCAACAAAGTGGCCGGCAATCGCCGCCGCGGCCGCCATGGCCGGACTGACCAGATGAGTACGACCGCCGTTGCCCTGGCGTCCTTCAAAGTTGCGGTTGGAGGTCGAGGCGCAATGCTCGCCTGACTGCAGCTTGTCGGGGTTCATCGCCAGGCACATGGAGCAGCCCGGGTCACGCCACTCAAAGCCAGCGGCCTTGAAGATCACATCCAGGCCTTCCTGCTCGGCCTGCTCTTTCACCAGACCCGAACCCGGCACCACCATCGCCTGCTTGATGCTGGGAGACACGCTGCGCCCCTTGGCCACAACAGCGGCGGCGCGCAGGTCTTCAATGCGCGAGTTGGTGCAGGAGCCAATAAACACGCGGTCCAGCTTGATCGAGGTGATCGGCTGATTGGCTTCCAGGCCCATGTACTGCAGGGCGCGCTGATAACCGCTGCGCTTGACCGCATCGCTTTCCTGCGCCGGATCCGGAACCAGAGCATCGACCGCCACTACCATCTCGGGTGAAGTACCCCAGGAGACTTGCGGCTTGATCTCAGCCGCGTTGAGTTCGACCACGGTATCGAAGTGCGCATCGGCATCGGACACCAGATCCTGCCAGCTCGCTACCGCAGCCTCCCAATCGGCACCCTTGGGCGCGTAGGGGCGACCCTTGACGTACTCGATAGTCTTCTCATCGCAGGCCACCAGCCCTACCCGCGCGCCCGCCTCGATGGCCATGTTGCAAATGGTCATGCGGCCTTCAACCGAGAGGTCGCGAATGGCTGAACCGGCAAATTCGATGGCGTGGCCGTTGCCGCCGGCGGTACCGATCTTGCCGATCACCGCCAGCACGATGTCCTTGGCCGTGACGCCAAAGCCCAATTGGCCTTCCACGTTCACCAGCATGTTCTTCATCTTCTTGGCCACCAGACACTGGGTAGCCAATACGTGCTCCACCTCGGAGGTGCCGATGCCGTGCGCCAGCGCAGCAAAGGCGCCGTGGGTGGCAGTGTGCGAATCACCGCAGACAATGGTCATGCCCGGCAGCGTGGCGCCCTGCTCCGGCCCCACCACATGGACGATACCCTGGCGGCGGTCGGTCATCTGGAACTCGACAATGCCAAACTCGTTGCAGTTGTCATCCAGCGTCACCACCTGCAGCTTGGAGACTTCATCGTCGATCCCCGACACGCCCGCAGCACGGTTGGTGGTCGGCACGTTGTGATCCGGGGTAGCCAGGTTGGCGTCGATGCGCCAGGGCTTGCGACCGGCCAGACGCAGACCTTCGAAAGCCTGCGGTGAGGTCACCTCGTGCAGTAACTGGCGATCGATATAGATCAACGCCGAGCCATCATCTCGCTGTTTGACGAGATGGCTATCCCACAGCTTGTCGTAAAGCGTTTTCGCAGACATCGGGAACTCCTGAAAATCAGACTGTGACCGCCGTCAGAGATGGCCGGAGGTATCCGGTTTGCGGCGGTTCTTTTACCTGGCATAGGATAAAATTTGGCCAGAGATAAAACAAAGGAATAATATTTATTAAATAGATAGCCAGCAGGAATACTAAATGGACACTGCCAACCTCTCCGCTTTTCTGGCCGTCGCCGACAGCGGCTCCTTCTCGCGTGCGGCAGAGCAACTGCATCTGACTCAGCCCGCCATCAGCAAGCGTATCGCCATGCTGGAACAGCAGCTCGACGCACGCCTGTTTGATCGTATCGGGCGCAAGGTCACCCTGACCGAAGCCGGACGCGCGCTCAAACCCAGAGCGCAGGAGGTTCTCGGGTTGCTCAATGATACGCGCCGCGCCCTGAGCAATCTATCCGACAACGTGCAGGGCCGCCTGAGCATGGCAACCAGTCATCATATCGGCCTGCACCGGCTGCCTCCCGTTTTGCGCGAATTTACTTGCGCTTATCCCGACGTAGCGCTGGACATCCAGTTTCTTGACTCAGAAGTCGCCTATGAACAGGTGCTGCAGGGCGAAATAGAACTGGCCGTCATTACGCTGGCGCCCGAGGTGGAGCCGCCGGTGGTCGCGGAACTGATCTGGCATGATCCGCTAGACCTGGTAATAGCACCGGAACACCCTCTGGCCCACGCCGCAGTTCTTGATCTGGCGAAGCTGGCAGCTTATCCAGCGGTATTTCCCGGCGCCAACACCTTCACCCATCGGATCGTCAGCACCCTGTTCGAGCAGCACCAGATAAAGCCGTACATCAGCATGAGTACCAATTACATGGAAACCATCAAAATGATGGTTTCCATTGGCTTGGCCTGGAGTGTGCTGCCACGCAGCATGCTGGATAGCCAGGTCCGAGCGCTGAGCATCCCCGGCATCAGGATGCAACGCGATCTGGGCTGCATCTGGCATAGCGGCCGGACACGCTCAAACGCTGCTCTTGCCTTCATCCGACTGTTGCAAGAGGCTGCTGCAGCAGAAAGCGAAAAAGGCTGAAAGCTTCCTTGTTGCACCGCAACGCAGCGACTATCTTGAAAACTGACAGGGCGCTTTAACCAGGCTGAAACAACCAAAGGCGGCACCGGAGAGCGCAGTCGAACCCGAATTAGCTAACAGGCCAGGAATGGCGACGCCGAGTGCGTCGTTGGCCCGATGTGGCAGGTGGTTGAAAACCCAGGCGAGACCGTCAGGAAATAGGCATTCACTAGCCAGAAAGCGTCAGCGCCTGAGTTGCGAAGCTGCGTTTTTGCGGCTGTTCAAGCTTCTGGCAACGCCGCTGGTTTTCAACAGCACGCTAAAGGATTAGTAGAGCCCGCGGAGAATCTATGCCCAGCACCCCCGGTGCCTTTCCGACCGACCCTGCTGCCAATGCGGGAACCGCGTTCGGCACCCTTTTCCAGAGCATGCCGGCCGCCGGCATGCTGGTAGATTCGCGCAGCCAGCGGGTACTGCAGGTAAATCACGCCTTTTCGCAGCAGTTCGGCTGGCAGGCCGAGCGCATTGTTGGCCAGCTCTCAAACCTCTTCCCGTTGTGGGGTGGCAGCGAGTACTGGGATCACCTGGTGCGCCAGTTCGAAGCGAATAAAAGCCTGCACGGGTTGCGTATTGATATCTGCAGTCGCAACGGCAGCATTCAATCCTGCCTGATCAACATCGAAGCCGTCTCGCTCGGCACCAGTGCCCTTCTGATCACCCTGCAGCCCGTGCGCCCTTCAGCGCCGGCTACCGTAGGGATTGATGAGCGGCACCTCAAGGTTTTCAACGCCACTGGCGAAGCCTTGCTGCTGATCGACAGCAGCAGCGGCTGCATACTGGAAGTAAACAGCTGTTTCGAACGTCTGACCGGTCTGAGCAACAGCCACTGCGTCAATCGCAAGCTAAGTGATCTGCAGATAATCGAAAGCGACGTCGCTGCGCAGTTGATGGCCAGACTGAAGCGGCGTGGCCATGTCGACGCGGAAGAGATCAAAGTGCGTATCGGCGACGCTGGAGAAGCCTTCGATGTGCTGATCGATGCCGAGTCCATTGAACTCGCCGGCCGCTCCTGTCTGGTAGTAACTGCGCGCAATATCACCCGACAGAAGCAGAACGAAAACGCCCTGATCGATAGCCAGGAGCGCCTCAATCGAGCGTTGGAAGCCAGCGAAATGGGCATCTGGGACTGGCAGATAAACAGCGGTGTGCTGCATTGTTCACATCGCAGCGCCCTGCTCAACGGCCTCGGCGAGCATCACCTCAAAGGCAGCCTGCGCAGTTTTCTGCAGCACATTCTGCCCGAAGATCTGCGCAGCCTGCGCCACGCCTTCGTCTCTATCTGTCGCAGCCAGCAACAGCACCACAAGCTCACCTACCGCGTGGGCAATGACCCGGCCAAGCCAGCACGATGGGTAGAAGCCACCGCAACGCTGCACCGCGACACTAACGGCAAACCGGTGCGCCTGGTCGGCACCCTGCTGGACATTACCGAACAACGCAAGAACGAGAAGGCGCTGATCGACAGCGAAGCCAAGTTCGCCGCGCTGTTCCAGGGCGCGCCCGACCCATACTGCCTTATTCATGGCCAGAGCCAGCGAATCATCGAGGTCAACCTCAGTTTCAGCAGCACCTTCGGCCACTCACCGCAGGCGGTAGTGGGTCATACCCCGCTTGAGGTGGGCATCTGGACTGACGCCCAGATGCACAGACCGATGGAAGAGGCCGTCAGCGGCAAGCGGGTACTCAACGGCCTGATCGAGACCTTTTCCACCTACCTGGGCAAGCTGCTGGTCTGCGAAGTGTCCACGTCCAATCTGAGCATCAATCGCCAGCCCTGCGTGCTCTTCAGCTTTCGCGACATTACCGCCCGCAAACAGGCAGAAGCCGCTTTGCGGGCTTCCGAAGACAAGTTTGCGCGTGCCTTCAAGGGCAGCCCGGATTCCATCAGCATTACCGAGAAGCTCAGCGGTCGTCACCTGGAGGTCAACGAGGGCTTTACCAGACTCACCGGCTATAGCGCGCAGGAGGTGGTTGGCAAGACCGCACGCGAACTCAACCTCTGGGCCGACTACACGGAGCGTGACCGGTTGATCGAAGAACTAAATCGGCATGGCCGCGTTTACCATCAGGAAATGACAGTCAATACGCGCTTTGGCACGCAACTGATGGTGGCAGTTTCCGTACAACCGCTGGACATCGAAGGCGCCGATTGCATATTGCTCACCGCCAGAGACATTACCGAACAGAAAAAGATAGAGGCTCGAGTCAAACACCTCGCGTACCACGACGCGCTTACCGATCTGCCCAATCGCCTGCTACTGACCGACCGTCTGAACCAGTTGCAAGCGCTGCACGAGCGCCACGGCCTGCGCGGCGCGCTGCTGTTCTTCGATCTCGACCATTTCAAACACATCAACGACTCCCTCGGCCACTCCTGTGGCGACGCCGTATTGCAGGAGGTAACCACTCGACTGCTGACGCTGGTCCGCAAGGAGGACACGGTCGCCAGGCTGGGCGGTGACGAGTTTGTTGTACTGCTCAGCGGCCTGCAATCCAATGGCGCCCAGCTGGAACGGGAAGTGGAAATGACCGCCAGGAAGCTGCTGGACGCGGTGTCGGCGCCCATGCAGATCGAAGGTCATGCCCTGCAGCTGAGTACCAGCATCGGCATCGCCCTGCTGCCCGAGCACGGCAATACGCCGGACGACCTGCTGAAGCGCGCAGATATCGCGCTATACCGGGTAAAGGAGCTTGGCCGCAACGGCATCGCCTTTTTTGAACAGTCCATGCAGGTGGCCGCCAGCGAGCGCCTGGCGATTGAGTCCGAGCTGCGTCGCGCCCTACTGAAAAACCAGTTTGTGCTGCACTACCAGCCGCAAATCAACCATCGCACCCAGGCCATCGAGGGGGCCGAGGCGCTGCTGCGCTGGCAGCACCCGCACAAGGGAACCATCGGCCCCGGGGCCTTCATGGAGGTGCTGGAAGAAAGCGGACTGATTCTCCCGGTCGGCAAATGGGTGCTGCTGGCCGGGTGCAGTTTCCTCGCAAAACTCTTGCAAGACGGCCTGATTGATAGTGCCAGCTTCAGTCTGAGCGTCAATATAAGCCCCCGTCAGTTCCGGCAAAGCAGCTTCGTGGACGATGTGCTGCACGCCATCCAGACCCATCGGGTGCCTGCTCGATGTATCAAGCTGGAAATAACCGAGGGTATCGTCATCCAGAACGTTGAAGACACTATCGACAAGATGAACATGCTGCGCGAGCGCGGCGTGCATTTTGCTATCGATGATTTCGGCACTGGCTACTCTTCGCTCAGTTACCTCAAGCAACTGCCGGTCGACCTGCTGAAGATTGATCAGTCGTTCATCCGCGACTGCACCAGCAACGCCAACGACGCGGAGATCATTCGCGCCATCATCGCCATCGCCTCCAGTTTGCACATGGAACTGATCGCCGAAGGCGTGGAAACCCAGGAGCAACTAGGCTTCCTGCAGGAGTTGGGCTGTGATCACTATCAGGGTTATCTATTCAGCCCACCGATAGATGAAACAGCCTTTCGCCTGTTGCTGGGCTCGCGAAAAGATTAGGCGGCAGCGCCATCAGCCCGCTGCCGCACAAACCGTCAGCAAAAAAATAAATTGAACCGCGCGAATCGCATGTTGTCCATTACGCATGGACCACAGCAATTGCTGTGGAGTAACTGTCATAGACCACGGAGTATTCATCATGAACAAGTCTATGTTGACCGGTGTTTTGATAGGCGCGGCAGTAGCCACCGCTGGCGGTGCGATTGCGGGCTACACCGCCTTTGCCGACAAAGCACCTGATCGGGCTGAGGTTCTTGATGTTCGCGAAATCAAGGAAACCAAGAGCACGCCGCGCGAAGTCTGTAACGACGTGGCGGTGACTCGTCAAAAACCGGTACAGGACCAGCATCAGGTGCTCGGCTCAGTGGCTGGCGCCGTGATTGGTGGCGTACTGGGTAATCAGGTCGGTGGCGGCAGCGGCAAGAAGATTGCCACCGTAGCCGGCGCAGCAGCTGGCGGTTACGCCGGCAACAAGACTCAGGAGCGTATGCAGGCCAACGACACCTACACCACCACAGAGCGTCGCTGCAACACCGAGTACGACAAGCATGACGAAGTAGTTGGCTATCAGGTGAAGTATCAGATTGGCGAGAAAACCGGCTCGGTCCGCATGGACCACGATCCGGGCGACAGCATCCCGCTGCAAGACGGTGAACTGGTACTGAGCAGCAACTAATGTAGCCTCAGGTATCAGCAAAAAGGGCATTCGCTTTGGCGTCTGCCCTTTTTTGTTGGCTGCGCCCGTCCTTTGGTTTGGGAGACCGGCCGGCTACTCCGCCAACGTGTCCCGACACAGTTCCAGCCAACGCTCGATACCGGCGCTGCGAAACTTCTGCCGGTGCAGGGCAAAGTAGAAGCGGCGATGGAAGTTGCGCTGCGGCACCGGCAACGGCACCAGGCTGCCGCGCTTGAACGCGTCCATCAGGGTGATTTCCGACAGGCAGCCAATCCCCAGCCCGGCTTCCACCGCGCGTTTGATCGCCTCGGTATGTTGCAACTCCAGCTTGATCTGCAATTGCGGCAGCAGGCCCTGCATCGCCCACTCGAAATGCTGCCGCGTACCCGAGCCCTGCTCGCGCACGATCCACTGCGCCTGCAACAGCTCTTCGTCGCTCAACCACGGTCGCCCTGCCCAGGGATGGTCCGGCGCGCAAAACACCATCAACTCATCGTCGCGCCAATGCAACAGCTCCAGTTCGGGATGCCGGGTTTCGCCTTCAATGAGGCCCATGTCCAGCTCGAAGTTGGCGACCTTGCGTACTATGGTTTCAGTGTTAGCCACCTCGAGTTCTACCCGCGCCCCGTCCTGCTCGCCCATATAGCGCGCCATGATTTCCACGGCCAGATAGTTGCCAATACTCAATGTGGCCCCCACCTTGAGGTGACCAATGTCTTCGTGCCGAGCCAGCGCGCTCTCCAGCCCGCGCGCCTGCTCCAGCAGGGCTTGCGCGCGCGGCCGTATGCTTTGCCCCAGCTCGTTGAGCTGCAGACGCTTGCCCACGCGGTCAAACAATTGCACGTCGAACTGACTTTCCAGATCCTTCAAGGCGCTACTGGCCGCCGATTGCGACATGGCCAGACTGCCGGCTGCGCGAGTCAGATTCTCGTGATAGGCCGTGGCGAGAAAGACTTCAAGCTGACGCAGGGTGTATTTCATAATCGATTTTTCCGAATACGATAATAGTAATAATCCGCTTATCCGATAGGTTAGCCAAATGTAAACTCCACGCCAAGAACTCATTCAAGCCGGGAGGCGACATGGCAGGCTTCAATACCGAAAGCGTACTCAGCGTTCACCACTGGACCGACAACCTGTTCAGCTTCAAGACCACCCGTGACCCGGGTTTTCGCTTCAAGAACGGGCATTTCATCATGATCGGTCTGGAAGTCGAAGGCCGCCCGCTGATGCGTGCCTACAGCATCGCCAGCCCCAACCACGAGGAAACCCTTGAGTTCTTCAGCATCAAGGTACCAGACGGCCCCCTGACCTCGCGCCTGCAGAACATCAAACAAGGCGATCAGATCATGATCAGCCGCAAGCCCACCGGCACCCTGGTACTGGATCACCTGATTCCCGGTCGCAACCTGTATCTGCTGAGCACTGGCACCGGCCTGGCGCCCTTCATCAGCATCATCCAGGATCCGGAAACCTACGAGCAGTACGACAAGGTGATCGTTACCCATGGCTGCCGCCATGTGCGCGAGCTGGCGTATGAAGAGCTGATTACCGAAGATCTGCCCAACCACGAGTATCTGGGTGAGCTGGTTCGCGACAAGCTGGTCTACTACCCCACAGTCACCCGCGAGCCCTTCCGCAACCAGGGCCGCCTGACCGACCTGATGACCAGCGGCAAGCTGTTCGAGGATATCGGTCTGCCCAAGTTCGACCTGGAGCAGGACAGATTCATGCTCTGTGGCAGCCCCAGCATGTTGAAAGATTGCTGTGAGATTCTGGATGCTCAGGGCTTCAAGGAGGCCCGTCACGGCGATCAGGGGCACTACGTGATCGAGCGTGCATTCGTCGAGAAGTAACGCGCCCGCCTGAACGACAAAGGCCCGGTACGCAATGCGCACCGGGCCTTTGTGTATCCAGCCGGCAATCGCCCTGGCTAGACTTTGTTACCGCGCGGTCCGGCAAAGAACCAGATAATCAGACCCAGCAACGGCAACAACACCACCAGCAGCACCCATAGCAATTTGGCGCCCATGCTGGCGTTACTTTGCAGAATATTGATCACCGCCCAGATGTCGCCGATCAGAATCAGCAACCCCAAAATACCCCCACCGGTATTGAAATTCATCGCACACTCCTATTGCTCTTTGACTTGCTCTTGGCATTTTCACTATAGACGAACTGAACGAGCTGGCTATCTCGCTACGCTCTCAAATATCCAGCAACTGCAACTCGCTGAGCTTCGACTGCGCAGGCGGCGCATCGTTCAGCGCCGGCTCTGCCGCGGCCAGAGCCAACCAGCAGCATTGCACACCCGCCGCCGGCTCCAGGGCCCATTCCCGCCCTGCCGGAATCCACAGCAGATCGCCTGGCGCCGCAGCCAGCAGCAACGCGTGCGCGCCGTCACTTACACAAAACCTGGCCTGGCCGGCACACAACAGCAGCCACTGGCCCACCGAAACCCGTATCTGGTCCGCCTGCAGCTGCGTGCTGGTGGCGGCGTAGCCGGGCTGCCCGCGCGGCTGGTGCGCGGCGAGCTGTTGCGGTACCGGCAGGCCCTGCGCAGCGATCCGTTGCTGCGCCTGCGCTTGCCATTCGCTCTGCGTCTCCGCTTGCGGGCCAGGCAGCTGCAGCAATACCAGTCCGCTGTCGGACAGGGCCGCGCCTATATCTTCAAGGTGCGTCAGTACTCGCGCCGGGCAGCGCCAGTCCCGCGCCTCGTACATTGCCAGAATACTCATGGTTTTCTCCTCAAACCCGTTGCAGTCGCAGCGCCAGGATCATGGCCCCCACCGCTGCCGCCAGGGCTGCGATACCGAAGGTCCAGCTGGCACCCAGGCTATCCCAGGCGTAGCCAGAATAAAGCGCGCCCAGAGCGCCACCAACCCCGGCCAAGGTCGCATAGAGGGCCTGCCCCTGCCCCTGCAAGCGGGCGCTGAAACTGCGCTGTACAAAATGGATGGCCGCCACATGAAAGGCACCAAAGGTGGCCGCGTGCAGGCACTGCGCAAACAGCAGCGTGAGCAAGGAATCAGCAAGGTTACCCAGTAGCAGCCAGCGCAGCGCCGCCAGGGCAAAACTCACCACCAGCAGGGTTTTCAGGCTGCAACTCGCCAACAGCGGCCGCATCAGCAGAAACAGCAGAATCTCGGCCAGCACCCCCAGCGCCCAGAGCAGGCCGATAAAGCTGCGACTGTAACCCAGCGACTCAAGGTGAATGGTCAGGAAGGTGTAATAGGGCCCGTGCGACAGCTGCATCAGCGCTACGCAGAAAAAGAACGCCAACACCCCCGGGCGCAATAACTGCCGCAGCAAACCGTCGCCAGCGCTATGGCTGCTGGGCAGGCGCGGCGGCTGCGGAATCACCAGACTACAGAGCACAATGCCGCACATGACCGCCAACAGCACGCGCGGGTAGGCACTCATGCCAAAGCGCTCCAGCACCTCGCCCAGTAGCACCACCGTGAGAATGAAGCCTACCGAACCCCACAAGCGCACCTGGCTGTAGCGCGATGCCTGCTCGCGCAGGTGGCCCAGGGTAATCGCCTCGAACTGCGGCAGTATCGCGTGCCAGAAGAAGCTGTGCAGCGCCATCACACCGGCCAGCCACCAGTAGTCCTGGCGGTAGAAAATCGCAGCAAAACACAGCGCCGTGCAGAGCGCACCAAAACGCACAATCAACAAGCGCTGCCCGGTAGCGTCGCCCAGCCAACCCCAGAGATTGGGCGCCAGGCAGCGCATCAGCATGGGAATGGCCACCAGCTCGCCGATGCGCGCGGCAGAGAAACCGAGAGATTCGAAGTAGAGTGCAAGAAAAGGCGCTACCCCGCCCAGCAGGGCGAAGTAGCTGAAGTAAAAACCGGACAGACGCCAGTAAGGCAAAGGCGCAGTTGCTGCCCCTTCGCCGCCTGAGCTCAAAGCTGGCCCAGTACCGGCGTGTCTACGGTCACTTCGGCGTTCTGCCCACGATGGCGCAGCAGGTGGTCCATCAGTACCAGGGCCATCATTGCCTCGGCGATGGGTGTGGCGCGAATGCCCACACAGGGATCGTGACGACCCTTGGTAATCACATCCACCGCGTTGCCGTACACGTCGATCGAGCGACCTGGCGTGGTGATGCTGGAGGTGGGCTTGAGCGCCAGGCTGGCGACGATCGGCTGCCCTGAAGAGATACCGCCAAGCACGCCACCGGCCTGGTTGCTCACAAACCCGGCAGGCGTCAGCTCATCGCGGTGCTCGGTGCCGCGCTGGGCCACCGAAGCAAAGCCGGCGCCCACCTCCACGCCCTTGACCGCGTTGATGCCCATGAGCGCGTAGGCCAGCTCGGCGTCCAGGCGGTCGAAGATCGGCTCGCCCAGGCCCGGCGGCACGCCCTCGGCAACGACGGTGATCTTGGCGCCAACCGAATCCTGATCACGGCGCAGCTGATCCATGTAGGCTTCCAGCTCGGCAATCTTGTCGGGATCGGCGCTGAAAAAGGCGTTGTCGTTGACGCCATCCCAGCTCTTGAAGGGAATCTCGATGGGGCCCAGTTGGCTCATGTAGCCGCGCACCTGAATCCCCTGGGTGGCCAGATATTTCTTGGCAATGGCGCCCGCTGCTACGCGCATCGCGGTTTCCCGTGCGGAGGAGCGCCCACCGCCACGATAGTCGCGCACACCGTATTTGTGGTGGTAGGTGTAATCGGCGTGGGCCGGCCGGAACAGGTCCTTGATGGCCGAGTAATCCTTGGATTTCTGATCGGTGTTGCGAATCAGCAGGCCAATCGGGCAGCCCGTGGTCACCCCTTCGAACACACCCGAGAGAATCTCCACCTCGTCGGCTTCCTGGCGCTGGGTGGTATGCCGGCTGGTGCCGGGCTTGCGCCTGTCCAGGTCGCGCTGCAGGTCTTCGCTCGACAGCGGCAGACCGGGCGGGCAACCATCCACGATGGCAACCAGCGCAGGGCCGTGGCTCTCGCCGGCCGTGGTGACGGTGAACAGAGTTCCAAGGGTGTTTCCGGACATAGACTCAACCTGATGTAAGCGACGGCAGTGGCGCAGTATACCGCCCGACCTGCATGGGTGACAGCCTGAAATCAACCGGTTAGGCTCTGGATCTGTTTGCCTTCCTACCCTATTACGGAGCTGTGATGCCGAGCATGCTGGCGCAGTGGTTGCCCGAGCACTTCCCTCCCCTGTTGGCCCTGGCCCTGATCCTGTGCTCGGCCTTCACCTCCATGATTACCGCGGCGTTGGGCGCTGGCGGCGGCGTGATGATGCTGGCCATCATGGCGCTGAGCATGCCCACCGCCGCGATCATTCCGGTGCACGGGCTGGTACAGCTGGGCTCCAATGCCAATCGCGCCTTGATGACCTGGCGGCATATCAACCTGCGCGTGATTGCCTGGTTCCTGCCCGGCGTGCTCATCGGCGCCTGGCTGGCCAGTCGCTTACTGGTCAACCTGCCACTGGCCAGTATCCAGCTAAGCATCGCGCTCTTTATCCTGCTGCTGTGCTGGGGGCCGACCATTCCCAAGGTTGCGACCGGGCGCGCTGGTACGCTGCTGGCCTCCACCGTCACCAGTTTTCTCAGCCTTTTTGTAGGCGCCACCGGGCCTTTGGTGGCCGCTTTCATCAAACAGCAGCAGCAAAGCAAACGCCTGCAGACCGTAGCCACCTTTGCGGCCGCCATGACCTTGCAGCATGCACCCAAGGCCTTCGCCTTTGGCGCTGCCGGCTTTGTCTTTCACGACTGGTTGCCGCTGGTAGCCTGCATGATTGCGGCCGGCGCTGTGGGCACCTGGGCGGGGCTGCGGGTTCTGGTGCGTCTGGGTGATCGCAATTTCAGCCTGTTGTTCAACCTGGTACTGACCCTGCTCGCCGTCCGTCTGGCCTGGCAAGCCATCGGCAACTGGACCGCCTGAGCGACGGTGACAATTA
The DNA here is from genome assembly GCF_036961105.1 of Halopseudomonas sp. Classification (GTDB taxonomy): domain Bacteria; phylum Pseudomonadota; class Gammaproteobacteria; order Pseudomonadales; family Pseudomonadaceae; genus Halopseudomonas. The sequence goes on from NZ_JBALWW010000011.1 coordinate 114,208, forward strand.
GCCGCCGGGAGAATAGATTACAGAAATGGCCCATAACGCCGATACAACCGGAGTAACCGCAGTATTTACCTGGGACAGGGCATGAGCGAAACCAACACCGTGCAGACGGACGTCAATCCAGAACCGAGCGCATTGCGGGATCCTTTTGCGCGCGCCAAACCGTCGGATTTTTATTGGGTGCAGCTCAAGCCAGTGTTCAAGGCCCGTGTACTCGTGCATCAGGAAAAGCTCGCACAGATAGCCGTCACTCAGGAAAAGGCTGGCGGTCTGGAATTACTGCGCTTGCAGGTGCGTTTTGAAGGCGAAGCATTGCCCGAGAGCGGCAACTGTCTGGAAGTCATGGTTGATCACAAGCGTCAGCGCGTACGCCTGGGTCCGATCAGCAATATCACCATTCAGCCCGCTCAGCGCGGTCTGGGTACCTTCATGCTGGCCCAACTGATCCACTGGTGCCAACGCTATTGCGGCGACTACGCTGTCACGCCCATCAGCCTGCGCAGCGAAGACTTCAAAAGCGGTGATGCGCGGGCGGCAGTCGAACAGATGTTGAGCCGGGCCGGCTTTACCCTCACCAACCTGGATGAAGAAAGCGGCAATAGCGTGGCCCAGGCCAACCGGGTAAATGATCTGATTGGCAGCTGGAACACGGATAAAATACAGCCCCTGCAAATCAACAGCCTGCTCGGCCAGTTGCGCGAGCACGAAGCCCTCAGCGTGAAGCAGACTGCGCAGCTGAATAATCTGCAGAGTGTGATTGCCAGCTACAAACGCACCGACATGGGCAACCGCTTCGCCATTGGCTGCCTCATCGTGTTCAGCATCTTCCAGGCGCTGATGCTGCTTTGGGTCGTGCTGCGCTAGGCGCTACACGCCCTCGGCAAACAGCGGCTGAAAATGCCGGCATTGCTCGGCACTCAACACAAAAACGCCGTGCCCGCCGCGCTCGAACTTGACCCACTCAAAGTCCACCTCTGGCCATTCGGCCATCACGTGCACCATGCTGTTACCCACCTCGATCACCAGCACGCCGTCTTCACTCAGGTAGTCAGCCGCTTCGGCGAGCATGCGACGCACCAGGTCCAGGCCGTCCTCCCCCGCCGCCAGGCCCATCTCCGGTTCATGCTGGTACTCATCCGGCAGGCTGTGCATGTCTTCGGCATCCACATAGGGCGGGTTGCTGACGATCAGATCAAAGCGCTCACCGGCCAGGCCATCAAAGCCATCGGACCAGCGCGCCTCCACCCGCTCGGTCAACCCGTGCATCTCGATATTGGCTTCTGCCACCGCCAGAGCATCAACCGACAGATCGGCCAATACCACTTCTGCCTCGTCAAAGGCATAGGCGCAGGCAATACCAATGCAGCCACTGCCGGTACACAAATCCAGAATGCGCAGCGGGTCACGCTCCAGCCAGGGCGCAAAGCGTGAATCGATCAGCTCGGCAATGGGTGAGCGCGGCACCAGCACGCGGTCATCCACAATAAAGTCCAGCCCGGCAAAGCGCGCGTGGCCGGTCAGGTAGGCCGCTGGCATACGCAAACGCACACGCTCCTGCAGCAGTGCGATGGCCGCGTCGCGCTCCTCCTCCGTCACCCGGCAGTGCAGGTATTCGGCGGGCGTTTCCCAGGGCAGATAAAGTGCATGCAGCACCAGCAGGCGGGACTCGTCCCAGGCGTTATCGGTGCCATGGCCGAAAAACAGCTCGGCCTGATGAAAACGGCTGACTCCCCAACGGATCAGATCCTGCACGGTCTTCAGTGCGGCGTATTCACTCATGTTGTAAATCCTTGTCCAATCAGGCGCCCATTCTACGCTGCCGCGTGCTGGCGACTACTGGTACACTGCGGTTTTTTAGCAGCTGATCACTGAAAATGTCTCAGGATAACGTCGAACCCGATGACGAAAACCTGTTCCGGCAGGCCATCAAGGGTGTCAAACCGCTCAAGCAACAGCAAGCCGACACGGGCAAGCCCAAGGCCGACCGTGCCCGCATCGCCGCCAGCCGCGCCCGCGCGTTGACTGGCAACAGCAGCATCGTGATAGACGGCCTTTCCGATCAGTTTGTGATTGATGTCGCCCCCGAAGAAGAGCTCATGTGGGGCGCCAACGGCGTGCAAGCCAGCCAGCTGCGCAAGCTCAAGGCGGCGCAAATGCCTTTTGACGGCTCAATCGACCTGCACGGCATGACCGTGGAGCGCGCCCGCGAACTGCTGTGGGCCTTTCTCGCCGAAGCGGTAAAGCAGGAGATCCGCTGCGTGCGCGTCACCCACGGCAAGGCGCAACGCAAGGACGGCCGCACCCCAATTTTGAAAAGCCATGTGAATACCTGGCTGCGGCAACACGCCAGCGTATTGGCCTTTACCTCCTGCATCCCGCGCCATGGGGGGACTGGGTCGGTTTATGTGTTGCTCAAGCGGAATATGCTGGAGGGGCGGGAGGATTGAGCGTTTTGCGCGCCGAGTGGCGGTGAGTGACCGCTCGTAGGGGCAAGGCCTGTGCGGAATGAAAATGAAACTAGCATGGCGCGTCTGGACTTTCGTTAACCCATATGCGCTATATCGGTGAGTAGTCGGAGCCCGACGTCTCAGCGTAACCGGCTACTGCTGCAGGCGTACGACATGGGCGTACTTGGCTACCGCAGCTTCGGACCACCGCGTGGGCAGCCGCCCCAACCAGTCCCGCAGAGATCGGTAATGGAGGTCGCCGGACCACTGACCCTCACAAATTCCAAGTAACCGCAATTGCTAACGCTACAGGCACCCGGAACATAATCGTGCAGCCTGCGAACTCTCCGCTCGTCGGGTTGCCGTTTAAGGATATGCAGTTCAATACGCGCAATATCCGGAACCGGGAAGGAGCCGAAATCATAGATGTACGCACCATTGAATTCCGTATGGTCAAACGCCTCTTGGCACTGGTCGTCTACACAAGCAAGCAACCGCATATCGTCTTCATGCGCCGTGAGAGTCAGGTGATATACATCAACCGCATCCTCGGTACCGGACACTGCTGAAGCAGCAAGAACGAGTAGCAACAGGATGCATAGCTTCATACGTTGACCCTACTTTCAAACACCGGCAGACGCGAGGAACGAGCTCCAGATTCAAAACCCGTCACAAAACCCACGCGGCTGACCTGTTGGTTTTCAACCCGGAATTAATTTTCATCTGATCCCGTTTTCCCTGCGCCCACCTACAACTGCGAACCAAAAAAACGCCACCCCAGCCAAAACACCCCCCAGCGCGGTGTGATTAGGCTCGATACTCCGAACGTAAAGCAGTGGAGTTATAGCCATTGCAATAGAACCAAGTACATAGGCACCGTAGTGCCACCGTGAGGCGTTAATTATTTTCCTGCGCCACGCATTCAGAAGCAAAGTGCCCGTTGGAATAAAGACAATCATGCCTGCTTCGAAAATACCCATGATTCCTCAAGACACATAACGAGGCTGTAGAAAAACCCCTTTCGGGTTCATCCCGCAGCCATTTCCGTGTTTATGTCTGGCCTCGGATCTTCA
>NZ_JBALWW010000012.1:0-112234 GCF_036961105.1 Halopseudomonas sp.
GGTTTCAGTAGATGTTTAGCATCTATCCCCTGGCGCATCGACGCCGTAGAAGGGAGAGGGAGGAGACCATCTCATCGAGTTCCATCTCGACCATGCGTGGTCAGCCATACCACCCCAGGCCGGGATGGAACCTGGCCCTCCCAGGAGAAGCGCGCTTTGTTTTTGCCGTTGCGGTTAGCTGGAAGGGTCGCGTTCCACCGCGACCATGCGTGGTCAGCCATACCCCCGCAGGCCGGGATGGAACCTGGCCCTCCCAGGCGGAGCGTGCTTTGTTTTTGCCGTTGCGGTTAGCTGGGAGGGTCGCGTTCCACCGCGACCACGCGTGGTCAGTCACACCCCCGCAGGCCGGGATGGAACCTGGCCCTCCCAGGCGGAGCGTGCTTTGTTTTTGCCGTTGCGGTTAGCTGTGGGAGGGTCGCGTTCCACCGCGACCATGCGTGGTCAGCCATACCACCCCAGGCCGGGATGGAACCTGGCCCTCCCAGGCGGAGCGTGCTTTGTTCTTGGTGTTGCGGTTAGCTGGGAGGGTCGCGTTCCACCGCGACCACGCGTGATCAGCCATACCTCCGCAGGCCGGGATGGAACCTGGCCCTCCCAGGCGGAGCGCGCTTTGTTTTTGCCGTTGCGGTTAGCTGGGAGGGTCGCGTTCCACCGCGACTATGCGTGGTCAGCCATACCATCCCAGGCCGGGATGGAACCCGGCCCTCCCAGGCGGAGCGTGCTTTGTTTTTGCCGTTGCGGTTAGCTGGGAGGGGCGCGTTCCACCGCGACCACGCGTGGTCAGTCACACCCCCGCAGGCCGGGATGGAACCTGGCCCTCCCAGCAGGTGCGCGGTTGTTTTTGATGTGGCGGTTAGCTGGGAGGGTCGCGTTCCATCGCGACCATGCGTGGTCAGCCATACCCCCGCAGGCCGGGATGGAACCTGGCCCTCCCAGGCGGAGCGTCCCTTCTGCTACGCGTGTCACTCAGGCTGCGTGCGTTCCCACGCTGGAGCGTAGGAACGATCAATGCCCCGCGGGAATCAGCCGCCTCAAAACGCACCCTAAAGTTATTTCCGCCCACGTCGATACACAGTCATCGGCGGAGCATCTGATTGGCGTCAAAACCATGTCAGGTGCGTTTAGGGTGATCTGGGTTAGCTGGGCGGTTGTCAAGCACAGCAAAAAATAATTCAGCAATAACCCTAAAGGTCCTGACAGGGATGCCGATAAAGTAATCGAATGCGAACTCAATGGGTGCCTGGGCAAAGCCGGCCCGCGAGTCGCAAGCTCAGGCAAACAACACTAGGTCGAGGTATTTATCATGGCTCTTACAGTTAACACGAACGTAGCTTCACTGAACGCCCAGCGTAATTTGAGTGGCAGCACTAATTCTCTTGCAACAGCAATGGAGCGCCTCTCATCTGGCTCTAGGATTAATAGTGCCAAAGATGACGCGGCAGGTTTGCAGATATCTAATCGCCTCACCAGTCAGATTAATGGCCTTAATGTCGCTGCCCGTAATGCGAACGACGGCATTTCTATGGCGCAGACTGCTGAAGGGGCTCTGCAAGAGTCAACAAACTTGCTTCAACGGATGCGTGAGTTGACGCTGCAAGCAGCGAACGGCAGCAATAGTGATGATGACAAAGACTCGTTGAATGCTGAAGTTGTTGAGCTTCAGTCAGAGTTGGATAGGATTGCCAACACAACTTCTTTCGGTAAAATCAAGTTGCTGGATGGCACAGCTGGATCTGTTTCTTTCCAAGTGGGTTCCGAGGCCAGCACGAACGACGTCATCACTGTGGGCTTCGAGAGTGGTACCACCGGTGAAGGTTTTGATGCAACGGATCTCGGCGTTGACGCCACGGCTGTGGACATTAGCTCCACTAGTGCTCTGACTACCGAGGATATGCTAACTGCGATCGATGCCGCTCTCCAAGAAATTGATACAACGCGCGCTGATTTGGGTGCCAAGCAGAATCGGTTCTCTTCTACAATTGCTAACCTGCAAAACATCTCCGAAAACGTGTCAGCCTCTCGCAGCCGCATCATGGACACCGACTACGCAGCAGAAACTGCTAATCTGACCAAAAACCAGATCATGCAGCAGGCCGGTACTGCGATGCTGTCCCAGGCGAACCAGTTGCCGCAGGCAGTTCTCAGTCTGCTGGGCTAAGATAGCCGGTAGTCGATAAGCAGCGGGGGGAAGAGTGATCTTCTCTCCGCATTGTCGTTTATGAGGCAAGGATTATGGAAACGCGCATTTCAGGTCTTTCGGGCGTGCCTCGGGTTGGCAGCGTTCAGGCCGAGCTCGACACGGATACCCGTTCGAGAGCGGTACTGCCTGTAGGAATTGCTCCCCAGGCGAAGGCACAGTACGTCGACGAAACGGATTTAGCGGTAGCTGTTACAAAGCCTGTTGAGAATGCCGAAGTTGATTTGCAGGCCGCAGTCGTTGAAATGAACGATTTTGTGCAGGCGGTCAACCGCGATATCGATTTCAATCTTGATGACGAGAGTGGGGAAGTGGTGGTGAACATCATGGATCGCGAAACCGGGAATATCATCAGACAGATCCCTTCTGAGGAAGCCTTACGGCTCGCGGAAAGCTTGTCAGAAGCGCGCAGTTTATTATTTAAAACTGAAGCATGAATAGAGCGCATTCTGGCGCATTTTTTGCTTGATGTCCGTGCTAAACATGATTCACTAATCGGACCGTCAAGAAACGGTCGAGAGAGGTTGATATGGCGCTTGGAGGAATTGGAGCGGGCATCGGGTCCGGTCTGGACATCCGCAGTATCGTGGATGCACTGGTTAATGCCGAAAAAGCACCCAAGGAAGCACAGCTCAATCGACTAGAAAAAGCGACCACTACTAAGGTCTCCGCTCTTGGGCAGTTTCGTAGCGCCATGTCCGCATTTCAGACCTCTTTGGCTGACCTTAATAGCGCTTCGCTGTTTCAGAAGCGTTCTGCTGTTTCCGCCAATACCGACATTTTCACTGCGACCGCGGGCTCAAAAGCCACAGCGGGTAATTACGATGTGAAGGTGTTCGATATTGCCAAGAGCAGCAAGATTGCACTTGCTGGCGTTGATAGCCCAGACACGGTTATCGGAACGGGTACGCTGGATATTCAGATCGGAAGCGAGCCGCCCCTTCAGGTGCAGATTGGGGAAGGGCAGGATACCCTGACCGGCATCCGGGATGCGATCAACCTTGCTGGCAAGGACAGCGGCCTGACTGCCACTATCGTTAATGATCCCAACGGCACTGGCGGGGCGCGGATCGTATTGAGTTCCGCCACCACAGGCGCAGGCAACGACATAACTGTCAGCTCCACCGCTGGCGCTACGGGCGACCTGTCGATTCTGAACTTTCCAGGATCCAACGGCATGGTTACTCCTGAGCGAGCTCCCCAGGTGATCACCCAGGCACAGAATGCAAGCTTCTCCGTTGACGGTATTACCCTCAGCAGTGCGACCAACACCATCGATAACGCTATTGAGGGTGTGACGCTGACGCTGAACGCAGCGCAGTCAGCCGAGGATCAAGCCGCCAACAAAACCGTAGGGCTTGCAGTTAGCGAAGACCGTGAAGCGGTCAAGACGTCAATTACTGCATTTGTTGACGCTTATAACAAGCTGGTTGGTACGGTTGGTTCTCTGACCAAGGTCACTGCAGTTGGCGGGGATGACAGTGCACCGGTAACGGGTGCCTTGGTTGGCGACTCGTCCGTACGGAGCTTTATGAATGGCATCCGTAGCGACCTTACCAGTCAGTCAGGTGGCGAGCTGCGCATTCTGGCAGACCTAGGCATTACCACCGAGCGAGATGGTAAGCTTAAAATTGATGATGCGAAGCTGGATACGGTTATCGAATCTGGCGTCGATAAGCTCGGTGACTTTCTGACTGGTGATACAGGCTTGATGGCTCGCCTGGAGAACAGGGTGAAGCCTTACACTGAAACGGGTGGGCTGTTGGACGGGCGCACCAAGGCTTTGCAAAACACCATTTCCGACGTGAGTGATCAACGCGAAGCGCTTGGCAGGCGAACTGCCCAGCTTGAATCGCGATTGCTTGCCCAGTTCAACGCGATGGATTCGTTGGTGGGGCAGCTGAGCGGCACCAGCAATTATCTGAGTGGCGTGCTGGAAAGTCTTCCCGGCGTTGTAAAACAGGACCGCTAAATGAAAAGCCCAATCGATACCTACAAGCAGGTCAATATCTCCCAGGAAGTATCCCAGTACCGCGCGGTTCAGCTGTTGCTCAACGGCGCCATCGAGCGCCTCAAGCTGGCGCGCCACGCCCAGGCAACCGGCAACCCCGAGCGCCGCGGCGTAGCGGTGAGCAGTACCATCAGCATTATCGGGGCGTTGCAGGCGGCGCTGGATAAGGATCTGGGCGGTGAAATTGCCGAGAATCTGGATGCTCTCTACGACTATATGACACTCAAACTTGCCGGTGTGGCACTGGACGATACGCCCCGCTCACTCGATGAGGTTCAGCATCTGCTGACTGAAATCAAGGAAGCCTGGGATGCGATCGAGCCGGCGTGACGCCTGCTCGCTCTGCTGAAGAAAAACCGGCCTGGCGCCGGTTTTTTCTTTTTTGGCCTTCAGCTTTAGGTTGCGGTGCCGATAAGTGAGTCATGTCCCATTTGCCAGCAGGGTTTGTCCGATGAATGCTTACGCCGCAATGAAGCAATACCAGACCGTTAACGTCAACGCTCAGGTCAGTGAGGCTGACCCTCACCGCCTGATCCAGATGCTGATGGAAGGCGGTTTGCAGCGTGTCGCGCAGGCCAAGGGCGCAATGATGCACGGTAACGTGGGGCTCAAGGGCGAGCAGATTGGCAAGGCTGTTGCTATTCTTGGTGGGCTGCGTGAAGCGCTGGACCACAAACAAGGCGGAGAAGTGGCGGGCAATCTGGATAGCCTTTATGCTTTCATGCAGCAGCGCCTGAGTCAGGCTAACCTGCGTAATGATCCAGCCCTGCTGGATGAAGTAACCGATTTGCTGCGTGAAGTGAAGGCCGGTTGGGACGGCATCCGCCAAGCGTGAGGAGTCAGACATGGCCAATGCCGTAGAGCAGTTGCAACATACCCACAGTTCTCTGATCGATGCCGTCAAGGCTGGAGATTGGCAGCAAGTTGGCGAGCTGGACCGGCTGTGTCGGGACCAGGTGCGCCAGGCGATGGAAGACCCCCAGCGCGATGACCAGCAGGTTGCCGTCGTGCTGGAAGACCTGAGCGAGACCTACCGCGAAGTGGTTGCCTTGTGTCAGGCGGTGCAGGGCAAGTTGGCGGAAGAGCTGCAGGGGCTGCAGAAAAGCCGCCAGAGCGCCAAGGTCTATCAGATGTTTTCCTGAAGGGCGGCTGTTCGTGGGGCTTTTGACTCCCGAAAAACAGCCAACTTTACTGCGCCAACTATTTGACTCCGGCGCCATTTCTGACTACATTTAGCCCCAAGATAACAGGGTGTGGCGCGGCGCCATCATTGCTCCGCGACCACCCCAGCCTGCCCACAGGAACGCCCCCTGCCTATGCTGCTCAATAGCCATATCTTATCGATCGACGATTCCGCGCAAAATCGCCATGACCTTTCGGTGATTCTTGGCTTTCTGGGTGAAGAAGCCGTTATCAGTGACTCGCAAAACTGGCTGGTGAGCGCGAACGCACAGGTGCAAGGGTCGGGTTCTATCAAGTGCGTGATTCTTGGTCGCTGTGAGCTCGAGCAGGGTCTGCCGGCGCTGTTGGGGCAGCTCGACAAGTGGGATGAGAATCTCCCCATCATCCTGATTGACCCGGAGCAGTCGAGCAAATGGCCGGATCACCTCAAACAACGTCTGCTCGCCGTGCTGGAACCGCCACTCAGTTACAATCACCTGCTCGATGCCTTGCATCGCGCGCAGGTGTATCGCGAGGTCTTTGAAGAAAATTCAAGCCGCCAGCGCCAGCGCGAGCCAAACTTGTTTCGCAGCCTCGTGGGCACCAGTCGTTCCATTCAGTCAGTACGGCAGATGATGCAGCAGGTAGCCGATACTGAAGCTACCGTGCTGATTCTTGGCGAGTCGGGTACAGGCAAGGAAGTGGTCGCGCGCAATCTGCACTATCACTCTCGCCGTAAAGACGCGCCTTTTGTGCCGGTCAACTGTGGTGCCATTCCGGCAGAACTGCTGGAGAGCGAACTCTTTGGTCACGAGAAGGGCGCCTTCACCGGTGCCATTACCACCCGCGCTGGTCGCTTTGAGTTGGCACAGGGCGGAACCCTGTTTCTCGATGAAATTGGCGACATGCCACTGCCGATGCAGGTGAAGCTGTTGCGGGTGCTGCAGGAGCGTACCTTCGAACGTGTGGGCAGCAACAAGGTGCAGAGCGCTGATGTGCGTGTTATTGCCGCCACTCACAAGAATCTCGAGCAAATGATAGCGCAGGGCAGTTTCCGTGAAGATCTGTTCTATCGTCTCAACGTTTTCCCCATCGATATGCCAGCCATGCGCGAGCGCATCGAAGATCTGCCGTTGCTGCTCAACGAACTGATTACCCGGATGGAAAAGGAAAAGCGCGGCTCGATCCGTTTCAGCACCTCGGCGATCATGTCCCTGTGTCAGCACGAATGGCCTGGCAACGTACGCGAGCTGGCCAATCTGGTCGAGCGCATGGCCATCATGCATCCGCACGGCGTGATTGGCGTGGGTGAGCTGCCGCGCAAGTTCCGCTATGTGGAAGACGATCAGGACGACCTGCGCCAGTTGCGTGAAGACGAGGACGAGCGCGGCGAGGCTTTCAGCGGCTTGGTCGGGCTTGATAGTCCGGCTTTCCTGCCGCCGGAGGGGCTCGATCTCAAGGAGTACCTGGCTGGCCTGGAGCAGACCCTCATCCAGCAGGCGCTGGACGAGTCCAGCGGCGTTGTTGCTCGAGCGGCAGAACGCCTGAAGATCCGCCGAACCACTCTGGTCGAGAAGATGCGCAAGTACGGCCTCAATCGCGGCGCCGAGCTGTCAGAAGACTGACGCGTTTTTTGATTTATTGCCGATTTTTACTACAAGCCTATGTTTTAAAAGGATTTTCATAAACTGGCATAGCCTTTGCTCTACCTCCCCTGATGACAGTTTTCAGTACCCAGGGGAATCCCGATGGCCGTATCCGCAACATCCGTATCGCAGACCGCTGCTCCCAGCGCCAAGGCTAGTGCCGAACCGCTGGCGGAGGCCTATGAGCGTTTCAGTGAGGTGTCCGAGCAGCTTGCTCAGTCACACGCGTTGCTGGAGCAGCAAGTGGCCATGCTCAAGCGGCAACTGGCTGATGCCGAGGCGCAGCGTACCCACGAGCTGGCAGAGAAGGCGCGGCTGGCGGGCCGGCTGCAGAATGTGCTCGACCTGTTGCCAGGTGGCGTTGTGGTGCTCGATGGCCGAGGGATGGTGCGCGAGGCCAACCCCGCCGCACGCGATTTGCTGGGTGAACCCCTGGAAGGTCAGCTGTGGCGCGACCTGATTCGTGAGCGCTTTGCCCCCCGTGAAGACGACTATCATGAGGTTTCCCTGCGCAGCGGCCGTCGTGTTTCGCTGGCCACCCGTTCACTGGTAGGCGAGCCTGGCCAGCTCATCCTGCTCAATGACCTGACCGAAACCCGCCAATTGCAAAGCCAGTTGGCACGCAATGAAAGGCTTTCCGCGTTGGGGCGCATGGTTGCTTCGCTGGCGCATCAGATCCGGACGCCGCTGTCGGCGGCGTTACTCTACGCCGAGCATCTGACTGCCGCAGAGCTGGCTCCGGTGCATCGTACGCGCTTCGCCGAGCGTCTGCAGGGCCGCCTGCAGAGTATTGAACATCAAATTCGCGACATGCTGCAGTTTGCCAAAGGTGACCTGCCGATGGACGACTGCCTGCCGGTCTCGATCTTTTTCGAGTGGTTGCAGAACCAGGCCGAAAGTCTCATAGAAGAAAAGGGCGCCAGCTGCCGCTGGGATTACCTGGTGCCAGCCGATCTCATGCTGCGCTGCAACCTCGATACCCTGACCGGCGCGGTGACCAATCTGATCGACAATGCCCTGCATGCGGGTGCCCCCCGGCCCAATCTCAAAGTCACGTTGCGCCTGATAGAAGGTCAATTGAGTTTGAGCGTGGTAGACACCGGTTGCGGCATGTCCCCGGCTCTGCTCGCGCGTATTGGCGAGCCCTTTCATACTACTCGGGCTCAGGGTACGGGTCTGGGGGTTGCGGTCGTCAAGTCGGTGGTGCAGGCCCACGGTGGTTCCTTTGCGCTGCGCAGCAAGGCCGGCTGGGGCACCTGTGCAGAAATGCTGCTGCCCGTGCGGGCGTTGATAGCCGAAGAGCAGGAGGCGCTATGAATACTCAGGCTACCCGGGTTCTCTTGGTAGAAGATGACCAATCCTTGCGCGAGGCACTGGCCGATACCCTGATGCTTGGCGGCTACGATTATGTGCAGGCGGCGGATGCCGAATCGGCGTTGGGTCTGCTACGTCAACATAACGTCAGCATGGTTATCAGCGACGTCAACATGCCGGGCATGGATGGGCACGCCTTGCTGCGTAACCTGCGTAGTCAACACCCGCAGTTGCCGGTCCTGTTGATGACCGCATACGGTACGGTACAACAGGCTGTCACTGCCATTCGCGATGGGGCGGTGGACTATCTGGTCAAGCCGTTCGCGCCCAAGGCCTTGCTGGATCTGGTTGCCCAGCACGCGCAGGGTAAGCTGCAGGCGGTGCCCGGCGAGGGTCCAGTAGCGGTGGAGCAGGCCAGCCTGCAGTTGCTGGACCTGGCGCGCCGGGTGGCCGGAAGCGATTCAACTGTCCTGGTATCGGGTGAGTCAGGCACCGGCAAGGAAGTGCTGGCGCGTTACATTCATCAGAACTCGCCACGTGCCGAACAACCCTTCATTGCCATCAACTGCGCAGCCATCCCGGAAAATATGCTCGAAGCGACGCTTTTCGGCCATGAGAAGGGCGCCTTTACCGGCGCAGTGGCAGCGCAGGCCGGCAAGTTTGAGCAGGCCAATGGCGGCACGTTGCTGCTGGATGAAATCTCCGAAATGCCCCTGAGTCTGCAGGCCAAGTTGCTGCGTGTGTTGCAGGAGCGCGAGGTCGAGCGCGTGGGCGGGCGCAAGCTGATTCAACTGGATATCCGCATCATCGCGACCACCAACCGTGATCTGCCGGCAGAGGTGGCGGCAGGGCGGTTCCGGGAAGATCTGTATTACCGCCTTGGAGTATTCCCTTTGCAGTGGCAGGCCCTGCGTGAGCGTCCCGGTGACATTTTGCCGATAGCCGAGCGCTTGCTCGCCAAGCACAGTCGCAAGATGAACATGAGTGCTATCGGCTTTTCCGCTGAGGCTGTGCAGGCGCTGCAAACGCATGCCTGGCCGGGCAACGTGCGGGAGCTGGATAACGCCGTACAACGCGCATTGGTTCTGCAGCAGGGCGGGCTGATTCAACCCTGCGATCTGTGCCTGACGGTAGCGCCTGGTACCAATATGACGGCGCGCACGCTCAGCGTCGCGCCTCCTGTTGCAGAGCCCGTTACGGTGGCGCCGCCAGCAGCCACGGGCGGCTTGGGTGCGGGTGTCAGACAGCGCGAATACCAGATGATCATCGACGTGCTGCGCTCCGAGCACGGTCGGCGCAAGGAGGCGGCGGATCGCCTGGGCATCAGCCCGCGGACGCTGCGCTACAAGCTGGCGCAGATGCGCGATGCGGGCCTGGATGTGGAGGCGAGTTTGTTTGCCGGCGTTTGAGTGCGCTGGCTCCATGCAGGCTGGATGGCCGAAGCTATCCAGCCTGGCGGGTAAGCCTGCGGCGTTACCCTCCCTACGTAGGCACACTGCGCCGCGCAGTTGCCTGGGGGCTACACGGTGACGAGCCAAGCACCTCGGCTCACGAGCCGCGCAGACGCCAGATGTAGGCTGGATGGCCGAAGCCATCCAGCCTGGCGGGTAAGCCTTCGGCGTTACCCTCCCTACGTAGGCACACTGCGCCGCGCAGACGCCAGAGGTAGGGTGGAAGGCCGAAGCCTTCCACCATGGCGGGTAAGCTTGCGGCGTTACCCGCCCTACGACGGATTTCCACCCAAGACGAGGCTAGGCCCCGCGCAAAATCCGCACACCCTGTGATACTCATCACATCTTGGCACCAATCTTGCTCAAGTACCTGTAAAGCGACAGTAGCCGTCAAAAATTTTACGGCCCGGAGGCAGGTATGACCCAAGGTGTTGAATTCAATCGTTTGATGTTGCAGATGCGCACCATGCAGATGGAAGCCATGGGCAAGCCGCAGCCTGCGGCTCCGGTTCAGCAGAACGTCAACGCCCCGGCATTCGACGACATGCTCAAGCAGGCGGTGGATCGCGTCAACGAACTGCAGAAAACCACGGGTAATTTGCAGACCGCGTACGAGCGCGGAGACCAGGGCATTGATCTGACCGAAGTGATGATTGCCTCCCAGAAATCGTCTGTAGCCTTCCAGGCCATCACCCAAGTGCGCAACAAGATGGTGACGGCCTACGAAGACATCATGAAGATGCCTATCTAAGCTGTATTTGACTGGTATTGTTTGCTGCTGACTGCTTGAGGAAAGCCAATGGAATCCGCCAATACACCCGCCACCCAGAACCAGCTGAATGCTGAGCGCAAGCCTTTGATGGGCTTGGCCTTTCTGGACAACCTGGCGCAGTTGCCGATGCTGCGACAGTTTGGGCTGCTGGTGGGTCTGGCTGCCAGTGTGGCTATCGGTTTTGCCGTCGTGCTGTGGTCGCAGGAAGAGGAGTATCGCCCGCTGTACAACAGCATGGAGGGCTATGATGCCGCGCAGGTGGTAGACATGCTGCAGCAAAGCCGCATCAACTATAAAGTCGAGCCCAACAGCGGCGCCCTGTTGGTCAGAACCGAAGACCTGGCCGATGCGCGCATGCGTCTGGCCGGGGCCGGCATCGCGCCGACCGACGGCAATCTGGGTTTCGAGATTCTGGATCGCGAGCAAAGCCTAGGCACCAGCCAGTTCATGGAGACCGCGCGTTATCGTCGTGGCCTCGAAGGTGAAATGGCGCGCACCATTGCCAGCCTTTATAACGTCAAGAATGCGCGCGTGCACATTGCCATCCCGCGCTCGACCGTGTTCGTGCGCGATGAGCGCAAGCCCAGCGCGTCGGTACTGCTGGAGATGTACGCCGGCCGTCGACTCGAGCCGGCGCAGGTGATGGCCATTGTCAATCTGGTGGCGACCAGCGTACCCGAGCTGGGCAAGGATGAGGTTACCGTGGTCGATCAGAACGGCAACCTGCTGTCCAATCAGAACGAGCTGAACGAGCTGACCGTCGCCGGTCGGCAGTTCGACTATTCCCGCCGGCTGGAAGATACCTATACCCGTCGGGTGCACAACATTCTGCAACCGGTACTGGGTGAGGGGCGTTACAAGGCGGAAGTTTCTGCCGATGTGGACTTCAGCGCAGTTGAATCCACAGCAGAAATGTACAGCCCCGAGTCGGCACTGCGCAGCGAGCAGGTAGTCAGTGAGCAGCGCAGCGGCAATACCGGCGCGGTTGGCATCCCCGGCGCACTCTCCAACCAGCCGCCCACCGGTGGCGTCGCACCGGAGCAGGCGATTGACCCGCAAACCGGTGAGCCGATTGCGCCAGTAGTGCCCAGAGACAGCCGCGAACAGGCTACCCGCAACTATGAACTGGACCGCCAGATCAGCCATACTCGGCAGCAGCAGGGTCGGCTGCAGCGCTTGTCTGTTGCCGTGGTCGTGGATGATCCCTCTAGCGTCAATGCCGAGACCGGCGAGGTAACCCGCACACCACTGAGCGAGGCAGAGATTGCCCGCCTGACGCGCCTGGTGCAGGACGCGGTAGGTTACGATGCCAGCCGTGGCGACAGCGTCAGTGTCATCAACAGTGCCTTTGTGGCGCAGCCGGAGTCGGAGCCGTTACCCGCCATTCCGTTTTGGGAGCAGCCCTGGTTCTGGGATGTGGCCAAACAGATTCTCGGTATTCTCTTCGTGCTGATACTGGTGTTTGCGGTGCTGCGTCCGGCGCTGAAGAATCTGACAGTGTCCAGTCGCAGTGGCAGCGGTGAGGGCGGCTATCCCGCCGCTTACCCGGAAGGTGGTGCAGGCGGACTCGATGATGACCTGCGTCCGGACCACGTCAGTCTGTCCGGTCCGGGATCGGCGCCGGTCCTGCTGCCGCCGCCGGGCGCCGGTTATGAACAGCAGCTGAATGCCATCAAGGGCCTGCTCGCCGAAGATCCGGGCCGGGTGGCGCAAGTAGTCAAAGAATGGATTAACGCCGATGAGTGAAGAAGCCAGCAAACGTCCGCAGAAGCTCTCGCGCCTGGATAAGGCAGCCATCTTTCTGCTCAGCCTCGGCGAGTCCGATGCAGCAGCAATTCTCAAGCACATGGGGCCCAAGGAAGTGCAACGTGTGGGTAGCGCCATGGCGGGCCTGCGCACCGTACACCGTGAGCAGGTGCAGGAGGTCATGGGCGATTTTATCGAGGTGGTTGGCGATCAGACCGGGCTGGGCGTGGGTGCGGACAATTACATTCGCACCATGCTCACCCAGGCGCTGGGTGAGGATAAGGCCAACAGCCTGGTGGACCGCATCCTGCTGGGCGGCAGCACCTCCGGTCTGGACAGCCTCAAGTGGATGGAACCGCGCGCTGTGGCCGACGTGATCCGCTACGAGCATCCGCAGATTCAGGCCATTGTCGTGGCCTACCTGGACCCGGACATGGCAGCCGAAGTGGTGGGTTATTTTGACCACAAGGTGCGTCTGGATGTGTTGCTGCGTGTGGCTTCACTCAATACGGTGCAGCCCTCGGCCCTGAAAGAATTGAACGAGATTCTGGAGAAGCAGTTTGCCGGCAACTCCAACACCACTCGGGCCAACATGGGCGGTATCAAGCGCACGGCGGATATCATGAACTTCCTCGAGTCCAGCACCGAGTCGCAGTTGATCGAAGCCATTCGCGAAATGGACGAGGATCTGTCCTCGAAGATCGAAGACCTGATGTTCGTGTTCGACAACCTTGCCGAGGTGGACGATCGCGGCATTCAGGCGCTGCTGCGCGAAGTCTCCTCGGAAGTACTGATCGTCGCGCTCAAGGGCGCAGACGACGAGATCAAGGAGAAGATTTTCCGCAACATGTCCAAGCGCGCCTCCGAACTGCTGCAGGACGACCTGGAAGCCAAGGGGCCAGTGCGCATCAGCGAAGTGGAAGCGGCGCAGAAGGAAATCCTGACTATCGCCCGACGCATGGCCGATGCTGGCGAGATTGTGCTGGGCGGCAAGGGTGGCGAGGAAATGATCTGATCAGGGCCGCCAGGATGGCGCATTCTGTCAGGCGGTTTTGCCTGCTCCGATGCCCGCCTATCCGGCCCGTGCCGAGCGCAGGTTTGCCAAGCGGCCAGACGTGCCTTGCGGTGCGGTGCTATTCTGGCGCAGTCATTCTTTCAGCTGCAGGGTAGTAGCCCATGGCGTCAAACAAATCCGAATCCGAGTTGCTGCGCGCAGGCCAGGTGGAAGGCTTCAGCCGCTGGGATCTGCCGAGCTTTGACAGCGCACCGCATCAGGTGGCGCTTGAGCGGGGCCAGCCCGAGGGGCAGCCTGAGCAGGAAGAGCCGCCGGCTGAGGTCGAAGAAGAGCTGGAAGTCGTTCAGCCCTTTACCGTGGAAGAGCTCGAGCAAATCCGTCAGGAAGCCTACAACGACGGCTTCTCTACCGGCGAGAAGGACGGCTTTCATGCTGGCCAGCTGAAGGGGCAGCAAGAAGCACGCACTGTTCTCGAAGCTCGCCTGGCCGAGCTCGAAGTCCTCATGAAACAACTGATGATACCGCTGCAGGAGCAGGACCAGCAGATCGAAGACATGCTCCTGCATATGCTCGAAGCCATGCTGCGCGAGGTTCTGCAACGGGAGATGCGCACTGATCGGACGCAGGTACTGCAGGTGCTGCGCGGTGCGCTCAAGGCCCTGCCAGTCGGTGCCGGCAATATTCGCATTTACCTCAACCCCGATGATTTCGATGCGATCAAGGCGCTGCGCGAGCGCCACGAGGAAAGCTGGCGCCTGTTGGAAGACGATAGCCTGATGGCCGGCGGCTGTCGCGTTGAGACCGAACACAGCCAAGTCGACGCCACGCTGGAAACCCGCATGCAGCAGCTGATTGCCCAGCTGTTTGAGGCGCGCCGAGAGCAGCGCGCCCATCCGCCTGAGGCGGATCTGAGCATCGCCGCCCGGGTGGATGATGGGGGCGACCATGAGCCAGTTTGAACGCACCAGCTTTGCCCGGCGCCTGTCCAGTTATCACGCGGCTATCAGCCTGCCGGCAGACCCGGTAGTCGAAGGCCGCCTTATCCGTATGGTGGGGCTGACGCTGGAAGCCGAGGGCTGCAAGGCGCCAGTGGGCAGCCGTTGCCTGGTCATCAGCGATACGCCGACCGGCCAGAACAGTATCGAAGCCGAGGTCATGGGTTTTGCCGGTAACAAGATTTACCTGATGCCGGTAGACCGTCTGGAAGGGCTGCAGCCGGGCGCCAGGGTGGTTCCCTCAAGCGGCGGCGGCAAATTGCCGATGGGGTCGGCAATGCTTGGCCGCGTGGTGGACGGTATCGGCCGGCCCCTGGATGGCAAGGGTGGCTTCAAGGCCGATGACTGGGTTGACCTCAACGGTCCGGTGATCAACCCGCTGAAACGTCACCCTATTGAAGAGCCGCTGGATGTGGGAATTCGCTCCATCAATAGCCTACTGACGGTTGGCCGTGGACAGCGTCTGGGGCTGTTTGCCGGCAGTGGCGTGGGCAAGAGTATGCTGCTGGGGATGATGACGCGTTTTACCGATGCCGATATCACCATCGTTGGCCTGGTTGGCGAGCGGGGTCGTGAGGTCAAGGAATTCATCGAACAGATACTCGGTGAAAAGGGCATGGCGCGCTCGGTAGTGGTCGCCTCGCCAGCCGATGATGCGCCCCTGATGCGCCTGCGGGCAGCCATGTACTGCACCCGCATCGCCGAATACTTTCGGGATCAGGGCAAGAACGTACTGCTGCTGATGGATTCGCTGACCCGCTTTGCTCAGGCGCAGCGGGAGATCGCCCTGGCCATTGGCGAGCCGCCAGCTACCAAGGGCTACCCACCCTCGGTGTTTGCCAAGCTGCCGCAACTGGTCGAGCGCGCGGGCAATGCCGAACAAGGCGGCGGCTCCATCACCGCCTTTTATACCGTACTGTCGGAAGGTGACGATCAGCAGGACCCCATCGCCGACGCTTCGCGCGCCATTCTGGATGGACATGTAGTGCTCTCGCGCCGGCTGGCCGAGGAGGGGCACTACCCGGCGATTGATATCGAGGCCTCCATCAGTCGGGCGATGCCGCAGATCGTCTCGCCCGAGCAATTGCACAAGGCGCAACTGTTCAAGCAACTCTATGCCCGTTATCAACAAAGCCGCGACCTGATCAGCGTGGGTGCCTATTCCGCCGGTTCCGACCCGCTGACCGACAAGGCAATGGAAAAAATGCCTTCCATGCAGGCGTTCCTGCGTCAGGGCCTGCATGTCAGTGTCAACCTGAGCGATAGCCAGGCCGCGCTGGAACAGACCATCAATGAGTGAAAGCCGCATTCGCCGTCTGGCGCCGGTGCTGGATATGGCGCTGGACGAAGAGCGCAAGGCCGCGACCGTGCTGGGGCAATGCCAGAAGCAACTGGAGGATGCGCAGGGCCGCTTGCGCGATCTGGAATATTACTGCGGCGAATACGCCAAAGGCTGGACCCAGCGCGGTGGGCAGGGCGTGGGCCGCGAATGGTTGATGAACTATCAGCGCTTCATGGCGCAAATGGAAGTGGCCATGGAGCAGCAGCGTCAGACCGTGGGCTGGCACGGCGAAAGTATCGAGAAGGCGCGCGAGAATTGGCGCCAGCGCTATCAGCGCCTCGAAGCCTTGCGCAAGCTGATTGAAAAATACCGCCAGGAAGCGCAAGCCAGAGCCGATCGGCAGGAGCAGAAATTGCTCGACGAACTGTCCCAGCGTGCTCATGCGCAGCGCGGAAATAATGCCTGACAGTATCGCAACCCTGTGCTAAAAGAAGTTGAACACCTAACAAAAGCCAGGGAGAAATCATGTCGATTCAGGCAACTTTATCGGCGGACAGCCAAGTGCTGACCATCAACGTGAAGGGGCGTTTTGACTTTGGTGCCCATCAGGATTTTCGCAATGCCTACGAGCGTAGCGGTCTGACCCCGCAAAAGTATGTCGTTGATCTGCATGAAACCGACTATATCGATAGCTCAGCCCTTGGCATGTTGTTGCTACTGCGCGACCATGCTGGTGGTGACCACGCCGATATCAGCATCGTGCATTGCAATCCCGATGTGCGCAAAGTGCTGAGCATCTCCAATTTCGAACAACTCTTCAGCATCAAGTAGACCGTGGAAGCCCGCTCATCAGCCCCAGCAGTGAGCGGTGCTCCGACGCGGCTGACGGTGCTGGTCGCTGACGACAACCCTGCCGACCGCATGATTTTGGGCCGTCTGGTGGAGCGTCTGGGGCACCAGGTGTGTCTGGCCGAAAATGGCCAGGTGGCGGTGGAAGCCTTCGCGCGTAGCCAACCGGATATAGTTCTGCTTGATGCCTTGATGCCGGTGATGGATGGCTTTGAGGCTGCGCGCCTGATCAAGCAGCAGGCGGGTGAAGACTTGGTGCCCATCATTTTTCTCACCAGTCTGACCGAGACCGATGCCCTGGTGCAGTGCCTGCAGGCCGGCGGCGACGATTTTTTGACCAAGCCCTACAATCCGGTGATCCTGGACGCCAAGATCAGCGCCTTCCGCCGCATGCGCGAGATGCACCAGACGCTGCAGGCGCAGCGCGATGTAATTGCCGCGCAGCACGCCAGCCTGGTGCAGGATCAGGAGCTGGCCAAGATAATCTTCGACCGGGTAGCGCATTCAGGTGCCCTGAATCACAGCAGCCTGCGTTATCTGCAGTCGCCGTACGCCATGTTCAACGGTGACATTCTGCTCGCCGCCAATCGGCCCTCCGGCGAAATGCATTTGTTGCTCGGCGACTTTACCGGCCACGGTTTGCCGGCGGCCATTGGCGCCATGCCGCTGGCGGAAGTCTTTTACGCCATGACGGCCAAAGGTTTCAGTCTGCGCGATATCCTGGTTGAGCTGAATAACAAGCTGGCGACCATATTGCCAGTGGGAATCTTCTGTTGCGCGGTGCTGATTGAGGTCAACCCGGCCAAGGGGCTGGTCGAAGTCTGGAATGGCGGTTTGCCGGAGGTCATGATACTCGGCTGTGCGGCGGAGCTGCTGCGCAGTATTCCCTCGACGCACCTGCCGCTGGGTGTGGCCAGCCGAGAGCGATTCAATCCGGAGCCGGTGGTAATGGTGATGCGCCCCGGCGAGCGGTTGCTGTGCTGGACCGATGGCGTGATCGAAAGCCGCAATCAGGCGGGGCAACAGTTTGGCGAGGCTGGCGTACACGAGGTGCTGGACACCTACATAGGCCACCCGGCAAAGGTGTTTGACGGGCTACTCAACGCGCTGGAGCTTTTTCACGGCAGTCCCGAAGACGATGTCAGTCTGCTTCAGGTGGTCATGCCGGAATCCGAAGCCCGGTCAGTTGCTCGGCCGGCGTCCACGCCTGTACTCGAGCCGGCACAGGACTGGCGATTAAGTTACACCTACCGTGCCGCGTCAATTCGGGAGCAGAATCCCTTGCCCTTCCTGCTGGCGCGATTGCTGGAAATACCCGGTCTGCGCCCGCAGGCGGGAGCGTTGTTTACGGTGCTCAGCGAGCTCTACAGCAATGCACTCGAGCACGGCCTGTTGCAGCTGGATTCGGCCTGGAAGCAGGATTCTGATGGCTTCGCACTCTACTATCAGGAGCGCGGCGAGCGTCTGCGCACCCTGACCGAAGGGTGGATCCGGGTCACCCTCAATCACCATCCGACTGCGTCTGGCGGCATGTTGCAGATCGAATGCGAAGACAGTGGGGCGGGTTTTGATCCGGCGTGCGCCGCGGCTGACTACGCCGGACGCGGCCTGGCACTGGTGACGGCTTTGGCTGAGGATGTGGAGGTGGACGGTGTCGGCAGCCGGGTCAGGGTGGCCTTCAGTTGGTAGCTTGGGCATACTGCCGGCGTGGACAGCAACACTCGCAAGGTCGCTGCCCAACCAACAGGCACCCAGATACAGGTTTAGTAACTCATGTCAGATCAGTTACCCGACGTCGATAATGCTGCGCTTGAAGCGCTGCGTGAATTGATGCAGGAAGACTATCCGTTGTTGTTGGAAACCTTTCTGGGTGACGCCAAGCTGCGTCTGAGTCAATTGCGTGAAGCTCTGGTCAACGAAGATCTGGAGGCTTACCGCCAGGCTGCCCACAGCTTCAAGGGCAGTTGCGGCAACATGGGCGCGCTAGCGCTCGAGCGCGCCTGTTTGAATGCCGAAAACGCGGCCTTGCAGGGCGATACTGCCGACGCGTCCTATTGTTATTCTCGAATCCGGGAACGCTTCACCCGTCTTCAGGCGCAGCTTTCCTAACCGATCTCGCCGCACCGCTACCGGTTGGCCTGCAGATTGCAAGTTGCTTGCAAACGCACGCTTTATTGCCGCACGGGTGGAGATTCCAAGATGCCAATTGGGCAAAACATGATGACGCTGATGAGCGTCGAGTTACCGCGCGATCAGCTCGCCGGGGTTGCTTCGGGCAAGGCTGAGAGTGGCAAGGCTGAGGGTTTTGGCGCTTTTTCATCGATTCTGGCGGCGCAACAGCCGGCTGAACTCAGAGCGATGTTGAATCAACTGAGCCACCCGCAGGGCGAAGATACGGACCAGGATGCGGCAGCAGCGGACTTTGCCGCCGACGGCAACAGCTTGCCGCTTGAGATCAGAGATTGGCTGCAAAAGCTGGCAAACCTGGAATCGCCTGCGCCCATGGATTCGGCGCAGATAACGGATACGCAGCCAGCCACCGAGACCGCTGAGGGCGAAAGCCAGGAGGCGATGGATCTGTTGGCTAATCTGAGCACTCAGTGGCAGCAATGGTTGGCGCAGTTGCCGCAGCAGGAGGTGACAGCAGCATCTGGCACGACCGCTTCATCACCGGCAGGCGTTGCTGACGCCCTGACTGAACTGAGCGCGGCGGATGCCGAGAAGCTCTTGCAGCAGTTGGCGGCTGCACAAGCTGGCGCCGGTTTGCCTGGCGACAAGGTATTGCCTGCTACCGGGTTAGCGCAGGGCGCTTTGAGTTTGCCGGAAATGCTCGCGCAGCTGCGTTCGGCGATCGCAGGATCGGCTACCAGCGAAGCAGGTAGCTCTGCGGCGACTGCCGCAACCGATGACGAAGCTGAGGTGGCAACCCATGGCAAGACCGGGGCCAGCGTGGCAGATGACAAGCTGCTGATGGCCAGGCAGGCCAATCCGGCAGATCAGGCGCAAGCCACCCAGCGGGTTGCTACCCTGGCGGCGGCGATGGATCCGCAAGGCGTGTTTGCTGCCCGCCTGGCCGAACAGAAAGCGC
Source organism: Halopseudomonas sp. (assembly GCF_036961105.1). Classification (GTDB taxonomy): domain Bacteria; phylum Pseudomonadota; class Gammaproteobacteria; order Pseudomonadales; family Pseudomonadaceae; genus Halopseudomonas. The sequence continues at coordinate 19,528 of NZ_JBALWW010000012.1, forward strand.
AGGACACGGCCAAGCCTGGTAGCACCACGATTGATGCCCTGGACGCGCAGTCCGGCACCGCGGCCAGCACTGGCGCCGCGCCCAATGCCCTGACCCAGCGGCCCGTTGCGGCCGCGACTCAGGCGCTCGCGGTGCCATTCGGTCAGAGTGGCTGGAGCGAGTCGGTGGTCAACAAGGTCATGTGGATGTCTAGCCAGAACTTGAAGAGCGTGGAAATCCAGCTTGACCCAGCTGAACTGGGACCCCTGGAAATCAAGATCCAGACCCGCGGACTGGAGCATCAGGTACAGTTTGTCAGCCAGAATCCGGCTGTGCGCGACGCGCTGGAAGCGCAGATGCACCGTTTGCGCGATTCTTTTGCGCAGCAGGGGCTGGACCAGTTGGACGTCTCGGTGTCTGATGGTGGTCAGGGTCAGCAATCGGGCAGCGAGGCGCGCGGCAGCTTTGCCCAGACCGAGGATGGCGCTGGCCGTGCTGGTAACGGAAGAGGCGGCGTGGCAGCGGCTGGTGAGGACGAGCTCCCCATGGCCGCTGCGCAGAATATCGTTGCCAATAACCGGCTTGTCGACTATTACGCCTGAGTGACGCGGCGCTTCGCCGTTCTGCTGCGTTCTTTGCCAGCCCCGGTGTCAGGCGGCTGGCAAAGACATTTCCCCGCTTTCCCTTTATCCTATGTTGATCCGGCGCTGGTAGCCGAGCACAGGCGCTGTCCCTGAGCTATCCTGCGACCAGTCGGTATGGAAATGCACGGGCTGGCACGCTCAATGCATCTGCCACAATAACAGGGGAAAACCCGCGAGAGTGACGGAATATTGTCATGGCGAAACAAGCAGATAAAGCCGCGATAGAAGAAGGGCAGGAGAAGCCTGCCAAGAGTCGCAAAAAACTATTCATCCTGATTGGTATAGGCTTGCTGGCACTTTTGTTGTCAGCGGGTGGCGTAGCCTACTTTCTGCTCTCCGGGGAAGATGAGGAGGCCGCCGCTGAGGTGCCTGCCGAGCCGGTCAGGCAGGTGGCCATTTACCAGGCGCTGGAACCCCCCTTTGTGGTGAATTACAGCGATGGTGGCCGGCAACGCTACATGCAGGTCAGCGTGGTGCTCATGGGGCGCAATGCTGAAGGTATGGCCAAGCTCAATCAGCATTTGCCGCTGATTCGCAATCAGTTGGTCATGCTGTTTGGCAGTGAAGAGTTCTCCTCACTGATGAGTCCGGAAGGCAAGGAAGCGCTGCGCGAAAAAGCCGGTCTGGCCGTCAAGGCGCTGCTGGAGAAGGAAGTGGGCGACCCGGTCATCGAGTCGGCCCTTTTTACCAACATGGTTTTGCAATAGGAAGCCTTCATGGCCGTACAGGATCTGCTATCCCAGGATGAAATCGATGCCCTGCTGCACGGGGTAGACGACGGTGCCATTGATACCGACCTGGAAAGCGAGCCGGGGTCGATCAAGAGCTACGATCTGACCAGCCAGGATCGCATCGTGCGCGGGCGTATGCCTACGCTGGAAATGATCAACGAACGCTTTGCCCGCTATACCCGCATCAGCATGTTCAATCTCATGCGGCGCTCGGCCGATGTGGCTGTGGGCGGCGTGCAGGTAATGAAGTTCGGCGAGTATGTGCACTCGCTGTACGTGCCCACCAGCCTCAACCTGGTGAAAATGAAACCGCTGCGCGGCACCGCGCTGTTCATACTGGATGCCAAGCTGGTCTTCAAGCTGGTGGACAATTTCTTCGGCGGCGATGGCCGTCACGCCAAGATCGAAGGCCGGGAGTTCACGCCCACGGAGCTGCGCGTGGTGCGCATGGTATTGGACCAGGCCTTTGTCGATCTGAAGGAAGCCTGGCAAGCGGTCCACGATGTACAGTTCGAATACGTCAATTCCGAGGTCAACCCGGCGCTGGCCAATATTGTCAGCCCCAGCGAAGTGGTGGTGGTCTCGACCTTCCATATCGAGCTGGACGGCGGCGGCGGTGATCTGCACGTGACCTTCCCTTACTCGATGATCGAGCCGCTGCGCGAAGTGCTGGATTCGGGTGTGCAGTCCGATGTCGACGAGCACGACGAGCGCTGGGTGCGCGCATTGCGTGAAGAAATCACCTGCGTCAAGGTGCCGCTCACCGCCACAGTGGTAAAGAGCCAGCTCAAGCTCAACGACCTGCTCAGTATGCAACCGGGTGATGTGATCCCGGTGGAACTGCCCGACTACATGGTGCTCTGTGCCAATGGCGTACCGACCTTCAAGGCCAAGTTGGGCTCGGTGAAGGGCAATCTGGCGCTGCAGATTCTAGGGCCGCTGGTTCGGCCACGTTAGGCCGCACCAGTCCCCTACCCGTATCAATAACAGAGGAACAGCACTATGGCTGATGACAAGAACCCGGCCGAGGTCACTCCAGAGGAGCAGGCGCTGGCGGATGAGTGGGCGGCCGCGCTGGACGAGGCGGGTGATGCCAGTCAGGACGATATTGATGCCATGCTGGCACAGAGCGATGCCCAGCCGCGCATGCCCATGGAAGAGTTCAACGCCCCGGCCAAAGGTGGCGATGAGGGATTTGATCCGGGTGACAGCCCCAATCTGGATGTGATTCTCGACATCCCGGTGACCATCTCGATGGAGGTGGGCAACACTGACATCACCATTCGCAACCTGCTGCAACTCAACCAGGGCTCGGTAGTCGAACTGGATCGTCTCGCTGGCGAGCCGCTGGATGTCAAGGTCAACGGTACCCTGATCGCGCATGGTGAAGTGGTGGTGGTCAACGAGAAGTTCGGCATCCGTCTGACCGATGTCATCAGTCCCACCGAACGCATCAAGAAACTGCGGTGAGCATGCACATGCCCCGCCTGCTGTTGCTGCCGTGTTCTCTTCTGCCCGGCCTGGCGCTGGCTGCAGTGGCGCCGGCAGCCGATGCGGACGCCGCTACCGCCACCGGTTCGCTGATCGGCCAGTTGCTGCAGTTGGCTCTGGGTCTGGCGGTAGTCGTGGGCATGATCCTTCTGCTGGGTTACCTGATGCGTCGCGTCGGCCCGCTGGCGCCGCAGGGCGGCCAGCACATCAAGCTGGTCAGTACTCTGCCCCTGGGGCCGCGTGACAGATTGCTGCTGGTGGACGTGGGCGGCACCCAGATGCTGCTGGGTACCTCGCCCGGACGCATCAATACCCTGTATGTGTTCGATGAGCCGGTGGCAGACCTGGCTGTTGCTGCTACTGGCAATGGCGATTTTGCTCGCAAGCTGCAGGCCATGCTGAAACGGGGAGCCGACTCATGATGCGCTGGATATGGCTGCTGTTGCTGTTGGCGGCACCGTCGGTCTGGGCGCAGAGTGCGGGTGATCCGCTGAGTCTGCCGGCCATCACCCTGAGCACCGACGCTGACGGCGAGCAGACCTATTCGGTCAGCCTGCAGATTCTGTTGCTGATGTCGGCGCTGACCTTCATCCCGGCCTTCGTGATGATGATGACCAGCTTCACCCGCATCATTATCGTGTTTGCCATACTGCGTCAGGCCCTGGGTCTGCAGCAGACCCCCTCGAGCCAGATCATGGTGGGGCTGGCGCTGTTTCTGACCTTGTTCATCATGGCGCCGATCTTCGAGGAGATTAACCAGACTGCCCTGCAGCCTTATATAAACGAGCAGATGCAGGCGCAGGAGGCCATCGAGGTGGCCAGTGGCCCGATGCGCGAGTTCATGCTGGCGCAGACTCGCGAGACCGATCTCGAGCTCTTCGTGCGACTGGCCAAGCGCACCGACCTGACCGGGCCGGAGCAGGTTCCCTTTCATATTCTGGTGCCGGCCTTTGTCACCTCCGAGCTGAAGACGGCCTTTCAGATCGGCTTCATGATCTTCATTCCCTTTCTGGTGATCGACCTCGTCGTGGCCAGTGTGTTGATGGCCATGGGTATGATGATGTTGTCGCCGCTGATCATTTCATTGCCATTCAAAATCATGCTTTTCGTACTGGTGGACGGCTGGGCGCTGATTATCGGCACCCTGGCCGCCAGCTTTGCGGTGAGCTAGGAGAGCCGCGATGACGCCAGAAGTTGCCGTTGATCTGTTCCGCCAGGCACTGTGGCTGACGGGCATCATGGTGGCCGTGGTAGTGATGCCGAGCCTGTTGATTGGTCTGGTGGTGGCCATGTTTCAGGCCGCCACCCAGATCAACGAGCAGACGCTCAGTTTTCTGCCGCGTCTGCTGGTTACCTTTCTTACCCTGATCTGGCTGGGACCCTGGCTGACCACCCAGCTGATCGAGTTCACGGACAATCTGTATCGCAATATTCCGGGGCTGATCGGCTGATGATTGATCTGTCCAGCGCAGAGCTCAGCCGCTGGGTCTCGAGCTATCTCTGGGTCTTGTTTCGCATCGCCAGTGTGCTGATGACCATGCCGGTGTTTGGTACCCAGTTGGTGCCTGCGCGCATACGGCTGTACTTCGCTCTGGCACTGACCCTGCTGGTAGCACCGCAGATCCCTGAGGTGCCAACGCTGGATGCGCTGTCGCTGAGTACCTGGACCATTATCGCCGAGCAGATCCTCATAGGCGCGGCCATGGGGTTCTCCTTGCAACTGCTCTTTCAGATCCACGTGCTGGCCGGGCAGATTGTGGCCATGCAGATGGGCCTGGGATTTGCTTCCATGAACGATCCGAGCATGGGTATTTCGGTGGCGGTGGTTGCCCAGGTGTTTACCATGCTGGTGACCTTGCTGTTTCTGGCAATGAACGGCCATCTGGTGGTGCTCGAGGTGCTGGTCGAGAGCTTCACCACACTGCCGATTGGTGAGACCCTGGCCGCCACCGACTTCGAGGCTCTGGTGTACCGCTTCTCCTGGGTGATGGCCTCGGCCATTCTGATTGGTCTGCCCGCGATTACCGCGCTGTTGATCGTCAACATGGCCTTTGGCGTGATGATGCGCGCTGCGCCGCAGTTGAACATCTTCTCCATCGGCTTTCCGCTGACACTGGTTTTCGGGCTGTTTATTCTCTGGGTCATGTTGAGCAATGTGGTCGGTCAGTACCAGGAGCTGGCGTCCAATGCGCTGGTCTGGCTGCGTGCACTGGTGAGGGCGGGCTGATGGCTGATTCCGACAGTGGTCAGGAAAAAACCGAAGAACCCACGGCGAAACGACTAAAGGAGTCGCGCGACAAGGGGCAGGTGGCCCGCTCACGCGAGCTCAATACCCTGGCGGTGGTGATGGTGGCCGCGCTGGCGCTGCTGATGCTGGGTCCGGAAATGGTGCGCAAGTTGATGAACATCATGATCTTCAACTTCTCCTTCGAGCGCGAGGCGCTGTTTGCCACCGACGCCATGGCGCTCCATCTGTTTGCCTCGGTAAAAGAAGGGCTGATGGTGCTCGCGCCGCTGTTTGCCATGCTGCTGGTGGCCTCCATCGTGGGGCCCATCATGCTCGGCGGCTGGCTGTTCAGTGCCAAGTCGCTGGCTCCCAAATTCGAGCGCATGAACCCGCTAGCCGGCCTCAAACGCATGTTTTCCGTGAAGGCGCTGGTGGAATTGCTCAAGGCATTGGGCAAATTTCTGGTGGTGCTGGCAGCTGCCCTGCTGGTACTGCATCTGCGCACCACGGATTTTCTTACGCTGGGCGATGAGCCACTGGAGCAGGCGATCATCCACAGCGCCTGGGCGCTGGGTTCGGCGCTGCTTATTCTGGCCTCTTCGCTGATTCTGATTGCCGCAGTCGATGTGCCCTTTCAGCTCTGGGACAACAAGCAGAAGCTGCTCATGACCAAGCAGGAAGTGCGCGATGAGTACAAGGACTCCGAAGGCAAACCGGAGGTCAAGGCCAAGGTTCGACAGCTACAGCGGGAAATGGCCGAGCGTCGCATGATGGAGAAAGTGCCCCAGGCGGACGTGGTGATCACCAACCCGACGCATTTCGCCGTGGCACTGAAATACGATCCCTTGAATCGAGGCGCTCCGGTCGTCCTGGCCAAGGGCGCCGATTTCATCGCGCAGAAAATCCGCGAGGTGGCCAACGAGAACGAGATTGTGGTGCTGGAATCGCCGCCGTTGGCCCGGGCGGTGTACTACAGCACTGAACTGGAGCAGGAAATTCCCGCGGGCCTGTATCTGGCAGTGGCCCAGGTGCTGGCATATGTGTTCCAGCTGCGGCAGTACCGAGCCGGGCAGGGCAAGCGCCCCGGGCCTATGCCGGAGCCGCCGATCCCCGACGACTTGAAGAAGTAGACTCAGGGAACTGCTGTGGCGGGCTCGGTTGGCCGGCTCTCTTGCAATTCCAGATCCTTGATCAGGTCACCCAGATCCTCTTCCATCAACTGCCGCAGCTGAGCCTCGTATTCTTCAATCGAGCCAGACAGGTCAATGATGATTTCTACCCGGCGATTGAGTGCGCGGGTGTCTGGCCATTCGTTGCTGGCGCGCGGACGGGTTTCGGCATAACCCTGGACCTTGAGTCGCTCCGCTTGTACCGCATCGCCGATGAGTAGCGCGTTGGCAACTGACGAAGCGCGGGCGGCAGACAGGTCCCAGTTGGACTGGAATCGACTGGTGTGAATCGGGATGTTGTCGGTATGGCCTTCGATGGTGATCTCGCCGGGCAGGCGGGCAATGACATCGGCCACCTTGTCGAGCATGTCTTCAAAGTCTGCGGTCATGTCGGCCGAGCCAGACGGGAAGGAGCCTTTTTCCTCAACCCGGATGACGATTCGCTTGCGATCATGCTCCAGCTGAATTCGCCCTTCCTGCAGCTCGCTCTCCAGCACATCGCGCAGCGCGTCGACACTGGTGTCTATCTGTTGCTCGGTGGTTTCGGTGACCTGCTGCTGCAACTCGCTCTCCAGCGCTTCGCGCAGGGTCTCCAGTTGTGGAGCTTCTTCGCTGGTTTGCTGGCGCACCGTATCTACCGGGGTGGGCTCGGGTTTGCCTGGCGAGAAATTATCGAAGATGGGGCTGGTTCCCATGGGAATATCCAGCGTTGGCACTTCCCGCTGCACACCAAATGCCTTGGATAACTCGCCGGCAATCTGCTTGAATTTCTGCGCGTCGATTTCGGAAAATGACAACAGTAATACGAAAAAGCACATCAGCAGCGACATCAGGTCCGCGAAGGTCATTACCCACGCGGGTATGCCCGGCTTGTCGTCTTCACCATCCATCAGGCGTCTTCCGCTCCGGCAGCGGCTTTGGCCGCCTTGCCACTGGGCAGGTAGCTGCTCAGCAACTGTTCGATGACGCGCGGATTGGTACCTTCCTGAATGGCCAGCACGGCGTCGATCCAGAGTTCCTGCATGCGGGCTTCTTCGGTCATGCGCAGCGCGAGCTTGTCGGCAATGGGGATACAGATCATGGTTGCCAGCATGGCGCCGTAGAGCGTGGTGAGCAGGGCGACTGCCATGGCCGGGCCGATGGACTTGGGGTCTTCCATATTGGACAGCATCTGTACCAGGCCGATCAGGGTGCCGATCATGCCCATGGCTGGCCCCACGTCACCCAGCGCGGTAAAGACCTTGGCGCCCCAACGGTTGCGGTCCAGGGTCAGCAGACGCTCCTTGTCGAGGATGGCCTTGACGGTTTCCTGTGGGTGCCCGTCGATCAGTAACTGAATGCCCTTCTTCAGAAATTCGGACGTGATCTCCTTGTCCTCAAGCGCCAGCAGCCCCTGTTTGCGGGCCACCGTAGCCAGCTCGACCAGCTCGGTGATGCTGTCTTCCACGTCGGGCAGTTTGAAACGGAAGGCGCGACCGGCGACCTTGATTGCGCCAATGAACTGGCCGACGTTGAACTTGGCCAGCACGACAAAAAGGCTGCCGCCAATCACGATCAGCAGGGATGGCACGTTGAAGAATACCTGCGCACCGCTACCCAGCAAGATGGAGGAGGCGATAATTCCGATGGCGCCGATCAGGCCGATAAGTGTCGCGAGATCCACTTTTGCTCCTTGTGTGGGGTGTCGAAGGTACTGCAAAGAAAATTCGGGGCGAGGCCTGTGGGGCGCTATTCTAAGGGTGAAAGCCCGCAAAGTTAAATGCCTTGCGTCAATTCTTTGTCTGTTGAGGCGAGGGTGTCAGTTTTCTACCGGAGGTCTGTATGTCGTCTGTATCTCGTATTGCCTGGGGCAGGGTTTTGGCTGCCGCTCTGATCGCGGTTTCGATGGTATTCATGGCGCTCAGCCTGAAAACCGGCTTGTTGCAGTTTCGCGGCGCCGATCGGGTGGTGAGCGTCAAGGGCCTGGCCGAGCGTGAGGTGGCTGCTGATCTGGCACTTTGGCCGATCAATTTCACCCTCACTGGCAACAGTCTAGACCAGCTGCAGAACGATATAGACGCGCAGCAGGGCCTGGTGCGTTCATTTTTACTGCTCAAGGGCTTCAAGGAGCCGGAGATCCAGTTGTCGGTACCCAAGATTACCGACCAGCACGCCAACAACTACGGCAACAGTCTGCCGCCGGAGCGGTACCGGGCAGAGGTGACAGTGCTGGTGCGTACCGAGGACGTTGATGGCGTGAAGCAGGGTATGCAGTCGGTGGGTGAGTTGGTCAAGTCCGGGATTGCCCTGACGCAGAGCTACGAGTTTCAGCCCAGCTTCCTGTTCACCCAACTGGACAGCATCAAGCCGGACATGATTGCCGATGCTACCCGTGATGCGCGTGCGGCGGCAGATCAGTTTGCCCGCGATGCCGGGGCTCAGGTAGGCAGTATTCGCCGCGCCTCCCAGGGCTATTTCTCCATCGAGGATGTGGATCCCTTTACCCCGGAAACCAAACGCGTGCGAGTGGTCACCAACATCGATTACAGCCTGGATTGACGGCCCGGAAGGGATGTTCAACTGCTGACGAAGGCGGCGATCTCGCGGGGCCAATCGACCAGTTGCGGTATCGAGTCGATGATGCGCAGCTCTGCGTTGGGCAGCGCTGCTGCCAATTGCTCAGCGCTGCTGACCGGATGAGTCGGGTCGCCCTGCCAGGCCAGGATCAGCGCTGGCTGGGACAGGCTTCTCAGTGCCGATGCTGGCGGCAGATCGGAGGCCGCCGCGCCCAGCAGTACGGCGATCAGCAACTCGCGGGAAAAGCCTTTGAGGCTTTCGAGCTGCGCCGCGGCATCCTGCGGGCGCGCCTTTAGCAACCAGTGGGGCAGGGCGGGATTCTGTTGGGAGAGCTGGATGAAAGAGGACATGCCGCGCTGCCTAAGCAGGCGAATCATCTGTTGGTAGCGTGCCTGTTGCGCCTGACGGCTGGCCCAGAGCGTGGGGGGCGTTGCCAATACCAGTTTGCTGATTCGCTCTGGCTGTAGCAGCGCCGCCAGCAGCGCACTGGCACAGCCCATTGACTGACCACCCAGCGCGCAGGGCAGGGGGGCGTGAAGGCGTGCGATCCTCAGCATATCTGCGGCCAGCACTTGCCAGTGATATCGCCGTGCATCCAGCGGTCGCGCCGACAGACCATGGCCGCAGGCATCGTAACGAATCAGCTGCAATGGCGAGGCTGGCTGGTGAAACCAGCCGGTAGACTCATCCTGCGCCATGCTGCCCATCAGGCCGTGCCCCCAGACCAGCGCCGGGCCCGTACCGACTGTTTTCACCTGAAGCATAAGTCATCATTCCCAAGATCGATGCGGCAGCTTAGCAAATGCAGTATGCGCTGACAGCGCCGCCGACGCCGTTTAGACTGGTCGCTTTGTCAGGGGATAAAGTGCATGGAGTTGTTACCCTGGGCGCATGCCACCAGCGCCGGATTTACCCTGCGGGGCTGGCATAGTCCGCCCAGCGGCAAGCCGCTACTGCATTTCCTGCATGGCAACGGCTTCTGCACACGCAGTTATGAGCCCTTGCTGGAATTGCTGGCGGAGGACTTTGATCTCTGGCTCTGTGATCTGCAGGGCCATGGTCAGAGTGACAAAGGCGATAAATTCGTCGGCTGGAATCGCAACGCCGAACTGGCACTGGAAGCGTTTGATGCTGGCCGCGAGCAGTTCGAAGCGGTACCTTACGTGGCTTGTGGCCACAGTTTTGGCGGGGTACTCACTGGGTTGATGCTGTCCGCACGGCCGGAGTTGTTCAAGCGGGCTGTATTGCTGGATCCGGTGTTCTTCCCGCCGGGCTTGATCACCCTGCGCCGTGGCCTGGGTTTGCTGGGATTGCGCAACAACCCGGTAGCCAAGCGTGCCAGCGCCCGTCGCGACAACTGGCCGGACCGGGCTGCGGCCCATGCCGGTTTGTACAATCGCGGCATGTTCCGCGGTTGGCACGATGATGCCTTTGCTGCACACATTGCGCACGCTCTGCGTGACCACCCCGAGCGTGGCGTGGAGCTATGCTGTCATCCCAGCCGTGAGGCAGAGGTGTTCATGACCATGCCGCAAGGGCTGTGGCGGGCGTTGCGGCGTATCCGTACACCTCTGCACATTATCTATGGCGATCGCACCTATCCTTTTGTCGGGGCCAGCGCACGTCGGCTGGCGGGCAGCAGCAATCTTTGTACGGCGCACAAGACAGCCGGAGGGCACTGCTTCATGCTGGAACATCCCCAGCATACCGCCCAGCAGGTTGCTCGTTCGCTGTTGAGCGAGACCGGCAGCGTCAGGACCGGCACCCTGGCCTGAGCTGGTGTCAGGCCGGCAGATCCGGTCTGGCTTGGGCGTCCTCGCTGAGCAACTGTGAACGCTCATGAATGCTGCGCGCCACATGCTCGGCCAGACCGGTGCCAGCTTCGCTCATGGTCAGGTAGGTGTGGTCGGCACCGGCGCTGATGATGCGACGGGCGATATCTTCGTACATGGCATGCGAGACAATCAGGCCATCAAAACCGCGCGAACGCAGCTTCTGTACCGCGATGGTCTTGGCTTCCGCATCGTTCATGGCCAGGATCACCGAGTGGATGTTGGGCATATCCAGGTTCTGCCAGAACACCTGATCTTCCGCGTCGGCAAAGAGCGCGCGGCGACCAGCCTGCAGGCTGGCATCCACTGCGACCGGGTCGGAATCCAGCGCTATGACGTTGAAGCCCTTTTCACAGAGGTTGTCGTACGCGGCTCGGCCGGTGCGGCCCAGGCCCATTACCAGTATCTGCGCGTCGCCCAGGGTGATCGGCTGCTCGTCCGGATGACGAATATTGCGCTCAAAGGGCAGCAGGTAAGGCGAGAGGTGCTCGTATATCGAATGCACTATACGGTTCAGCGGCGCCGACAGCAGAAAGGAGAAGGCCACGGTCAAGGCGAGCGGGATCAGCCACTGCGGCAACACCAGACTGGCCATGATCAGACCGAACTCGCTGTAGTTGGCCAGCGTAAGGCTGCTGAGAAAGGCGCTGCGCGCGCGCAGTTTAAAGCCGACAAAAAGGAAAAAGAACAACAGCGCCTTGAGCGGCAGCAGCAGGGTAAGCACCAGCGCAAATACCAGCGCATGCATGTCCGGCAGACCGCCGAGCCCGATCTGCAAAAAGAAGCCGACCAGAAAGATTTCCTTCAGGCTCCATAGCGACTGGCTCAATTCACCGGCGCGCTTGTGGCTCGCCAGCAGGGCGCCAAAGGCCAGCGCGCCCAGTTCGGAGCTGAGCCCCAGGGCTTCGAAGCCGGCGCCACCCACCACCAATGCCAGCAGCAGGCCCAGCAGCACCATTAGCTCCTCGTGCCCGCTCAGATCCAGCAGTTTGAACAGGATCGGCTTGCTCAGAGGGAGTATGAGTACCATCAGTGCCCAGGCCGATGGGCTTTTGCCGCTGGCGATACTGATGGCCACCAGGGCAATAAGGTCCTGCATGATCAGCACGCCGATGGCGACGCGGCCGTGGAAGGCTCGCAATTCACGCTTGCCTTCCAGCACCTTGGCGGCCAGCACGGTGCTCGAAAACGACAGCGCCATCGCCAGTAACAGGGCTTCACCCAAGGGCAGCTCGAGAAAGTACAGCAGGCCTGCCATCAGCAAACCGGTAGAAAGGCCAAAGTGCAGCAGACTGCCGCCCACCACCTCCGGCCGAATCAGGTTCTTTACCTTGAGTTTGAGACCGACGGTGAACAGCAATAACAAAACGCCAAGGTGGGCGAGGTGCGCCAGTATTTCACTGTCTTCTGGGCCCACGCCTACGCGCGAGCCGAGAGCGGACAATGCGAATCCCGCGCCCAGATAACCAATCAGTGGTGGCAGGCCGATCTGGCGCATGACCAGACCCATGACGAAGGCAAAAGCTATCCATACTGCTTCAATCACCGAAGTATCCCGTATCCATTAATAAAAGACGCAGCGCTGCCCGGCGCGCTGTCCACTGGCTGGCGAAAAAGGGCGCATAGGGTATGGCCGACTATAACGAAGTTTTCAGCTCGGTGCTGGAACCTGGGCGGCGAGAAACAACAGAGCCCGGCAGTTGCCTGCCGGGCTCTGTTGCTCAGGCTGCGAGGTAGGTTCAGGCAGCAACTATGACGTCACCGTGATTCTCCGGCTCGATCAACGCCTGGTGCAGCGAAGCAACCGCGGCGTCGTAGTCTTCTTCCTTGATGACACACTGCATTTCAACCTGGCGGATCGACTGATGAATGGCCTGGATGCTGATGTCGGCAGCCGCCAGCGCCGCGACTGTCTTGGCCAGGATGCCTTTGACCTTGAGATCCGAGCCGATAGCCGAGACGATAGCGATATTGTGAACCCGTACCTCTGCCATCGGATAGTGCTCTTCGATCAGCCGCGAGGCGCGATTGATCATCTTGCGCGAGCCCGATGCGTAGTAAGTGATGCTATTGGCGTCGGAGTCCTTGTTCACCACATACAGCTTGAGCTTTTTCAGCAGCTTGGTGATCTCCAGGTCGTAGCCGACATCGCCGAGCATTTCCTGGTCAAAGACTTCCAGGCCAAACACATCCTTGCGGCCGGCAATGATTTCGACGCAGGGCTTCTCGCTGCAATAGTCCTGGCTGATCAGGGTGCCGCCGTGATCCGGCTCAAAGGCATTCTTGATGCGCAGATGAATGCCGGCGCGCCGTAGCGTACGCGCCGCCTTGGGATGGATAGCCTCCATGCCCAGGTTAGAGAGCTGGTCAGCCACGTCGTAATTGGTCCGGCCAATGGTCACTACCTTGTCCACGCCAACCAGATTCGGGTCGGCACTGGAAAGATGGTATTCCTTGTGAATGATCGCTTCGCGCGCGCTGGTGGTGGCAGCGATCTGCGCAAAGGTGATTTCGCTATATCCACGGTCGAAGGTATTCATCAGGCCTTCGCTGCAATGGGTATAGCCGGTAGCGACCACCAGCTCCTTGCTCAGGTCGATGCCGTCAAAGCTGTCCTTGACCATATCGTTGAAGGCCTTGGGCTCGCTCTGATTCCAGCCGGTAAGGTCGACCAGGCGAGCATTGACACCTTTCTTCTTCAGCGCCAGCACGGTATTGAAAGCGCTGTGTGCTTCGCCCAGAGAGGCGAGCATCTCGCGCACCTTCATCAGGTGCTCGGTGAGCTGAAAGTGGCCGTAGGAGCACAGCTGCTGCAGACTGACCATGCAATCGCGCACATCGCTGATGCGGCCTTCAATAAAGCGATCAGCGGCCTGGCGCTCGTACTCGCCCTTGAACAGCTCGGCGTTCTTGCTGACCATGGCGCTCTGCACGTTATCCAGAGCGTCCAGCCAGGCATCTTCGATATGGGCGTCGGCGAAGCGCTCGTACACGCCGGGCTCGCCGGTCTTCTTGTGCTCCAGCAACATGTTGGTCATGCCGCTGTAGGCAGAGACAACGAAAACACGCTGGTACAGCTCGGTACCCTGACGTTGGCCAATGAAAATGTTGTTCAGTACTTCCTCAAAGCGACTCATTGAAGTGCCGCCGATTTTTTCTACTGTATGCATAGTCCTGGTTTCTGTCGTTGGTGAATCTTGTCCTGCCACCAGCAGGCCGAGGGCCTCATGCCCTCGTTATTGGTAACGCTGTGGCGCGATCTTCAGCGCCGTTACCGGGCCGCGTTCCGCGACAAAATCCGGTCTGGGTGTCAGCTCGCCATAAGGCGCGACCGGTTGGTTGTCCACATGGTTGTAGACGTAAAACAGATTGCTGCGAGGGCTCGGTGTGATGTTGCTGTTCGAGCCATGCAGCGTATTGCAGTCAAAGAGCACTACGGTGCCGGCCTTGCCGGTTACCGCTTCTATCCCGCCTTCGGCCACCATGTCGTTCAGGCTGCTGTCGTCGGGAACGCCCAATTCCTGCTTGCGAAGTGAGCGCTGGTAGTGATTGTCTGGGGTTTCACCGGTACAGCTGACGTAGTGGCGGTGTGACCCAGGTATCAGCATCAATGGCCCGTTATAGGGCGTATTGTCAGTCAGCAGAATCGAGCAACTGACTGCGCGCATGCGGGGCAAGCCGTCTTCTACGTGCCAGGTTTCAAAGTCGGAGTGCCAGTAGAACTCCTTGCCCTTGAACCCGGGCTTCAGATTCATCCGCGATTGGTGAACGTAGATATCGCCGCCAAGTATGTAGCTGGCAATACCGGCAATTCGCTCGTCGCTGGCAATGCGTTCGAATAGCCTGTTAGTGCGATGAATCGCGAACAGTGAGCGCAGCGCGCCGCTATCGGGCTCGCGGATCGCCGAAGGCCGTTCAAGGACTTCCGGCTCCTTGCGCAAACGGTTCACTTCATTTCGAAATACCGCAATTTCATCCTTGCTGAACAGCTCCGGCAGGACCAGAAAGCCATCGCGCTCAAAGCGGGCTAGCTGGTCCTCCGAGAGAGGGGCGTCGTTCGATGGAGAGCCGTAAACTATCGGGTCCAATCGTTCCAGCCAGCGGGGTTCCTGGTTGAGCTGTCGTGATGGATATACGTCAGCTGCTACCGTCATAAGGCCTCCTGTGTATTACCTCGTTAGGTGTTATCTACGGGGTATACGCCGTCCTTATCGTGTACTTCTTGACCACTGATGGGCGGGTTGAAAACGCAAGCCATTTTCATATCTTCGCTGCCGCCGCGCAGCATGTGGTCATCGTGCTTGTCCAGAACGTACAGCGTACCAGGACGGATCTGATATACCTTACCGTCCGACAATGTTTCAATCTCACCGTTCCCACTCATGCAATACACCGACTCAAGATGGTTCTTGTAGTGGATGTGCGTTTCCTTGTTCGCATAGATGGTGGTGATGTGAAAGGAGAAGCCCATGTTGTCGTCCTTGAGCAGCATGCGAGTGCTTTCCCAGGTCTCGGTTACAACACGGCGTTCAGAGCTTTCACATTCATTCAGGGTGCGTACGATCATATTCAGTTCCTGTTCTGTTTCGATAATCTTGATCAGGGTGCTCCGTGCGGGAGCACCCGGCTTGTCTTCAAGCTGTATTACGACGCCTGGTTGGCGACGTCTTCAGCCATGACCTTGGCAAAGGCGGCATCGAGAATCGTCAGCGCCTTGTCGATCTGCTCTTCGGTAATGGTCAGCGGGCACAGGCATTTGACGACCTGGCTGTGGTTGCCGCTGGTCTCGATGACCAGACCGTTGGCGAAGGCCTCCTTGCAGATTGCCGAGGCGATGTCGCCGTTGGGGCAGCTGATACCGACCATCATTCCGCGACCCTTGACGAAAAGGGAGTCGGGGCCGTGCTTGCGGGCGATTTTCTGCATCCGCTCCTTGATCAGCTTGCCTTTGGCCTGCACGCTCTTGGCGAATTCGTCGCTGGTCCAGAAGTGCTCCAGCGCGGCGGCAGCGGTAACGAAGGCGTGGTTGTTGCCGCGGAAAGTACCGTTGTGCTCGCCCGGTTCCCACTGGTCCAGCTCGTTGCGCATGATGACGATGGCGAAGGGCAGACCAAAGCCGCTGAGCGACTTGGACATGGTGATGATGTCCGGCTTGATGCCCATCTCTTCGAAGCTGAAGAAAGTACCGGTGCGGCCGCAACCGGCCTGAATGTCATCGGCAATCAGCAGCATCTCATGCTTGCGGCAGAGTTTTTCCAGCTTGCGCATCCACTCGGCGGAGGCTGCGTTGAGGCCGCCTTCACCCTGAACCACTTCCACAATGACCGCAGCGGGCTTGTCGATGCCACTGCTAGGGTCACTGAGCAGTTTGTCCATCATTGAGATAGTGTTGACCTTGTCGCCAAAATAATTGGCATAAGGCATCCGACTTACGTCGGTCAGTGGCACGCCGGCCGCGCCGCGATGGTGGCCATTGCCGGTCACCGCCAACGCACCGATGGTGCAGCCGTGAAAACCGTTGGTGAAGCTGATCACATTGTTGCGGCCGGTGACCTTGCGCGCCAGTTTCAGCGCCGCTTCAACGGAGTTGGCGCCGGTGGGGCCGCTGAACTGCACGCGATAGTTGGCAAAGCCGCGCGGTTCCAGAATGACCCGATTGAAGGTCTCCAGGAAGCGCTCTTTGGCGGCCGAGTACATATCCAGGCCGTGGGTGATGCCATCTTCCTCAAGGTACTGAATCAGTGCCTTCTTGAGGACCGGGTGATTGTGCCCGTAGTTCAGCGTGCCGGCACCGGCCAGAAAGTCGATGTAGCGCTTGCCTTCAGTGGTTACCAGCTCTGCGCCCTGGGCCTGGTTGAAGATGACCGGGAAGGAGCGGCAGTAGCTGCGAATGCCTGATTCGTTTTGTTCGAACTGTTCAAAGTTGTTCATGGTGTCTCCTGGTCTCAAGCTTGAGCTGATTGAGTTGCTGATTGAGTAAAGGGTCCAGCACGGTAGATAACTTCGTCGTCGTGCTGCCCGTTGAAATGCTGCTCTCGGGAGAACAGCACCTCAGTGGTGTAATCGGCGCCCAGCAGGCGGAAGGCTTTCTTGAATAGCGCTTCGGAGGCGTCGTTGCCGGGGGAAATGGTGGTCTCCAGACGGGTGACGCCTGCGGCGCGAGTGCGTTCGACCAACGCCAGCAGCATCTTCAGCGCCAGACCCTGGCCACGCATGCGACTGTCGACTGCTACCTGCCAGACAAAGAGTGTGTCGAGGCGGGCAGGAGGACGATAGCCGGAAATGAATCCGACCAGATCGCCGTCATCGGTTTGCGCGGCGATCGCCGTGTCGGCAAAGTCGGCGCACTGCAGCAAATTGCAGTAGACCGAATTGGTATCCAGCGGCTGACAACGAGCAACCAACTGGTTGAGTGCAAAACCGTCCGTGCCCGTGGGCTTGCGGAGTGTCACGTTTATAGAAGCCAAAGCTAGGTTCCTGAATGTTTACGCTTAAATTCTTTTTTAATAATAAACACATCCGAAAAATTATCTCAACCCGCTATAAATGCCGCTTACAGCCTTATATTTTTGCGTATCAAATATTTATAGCTGTTAAATATAGCTGTCATATTGAGCATGATTTACTTGTCTATTTGGCGGCCAGCCCTTGTTGGTAAAGGGCTGTGGCAATTGCCCCCGGCTCAGCATGCCCGCGGCTGGCTACCCCAGTTATCGACCATGAAATTGGCGCCTGGTTGCCAGAAAATGGGGCGAATTTTTTTTCAGCACCCTGCTGGTGCACGGAGGCCTGGATGGGAAGCCAGTGGGCGAGAGGATGCGTTGGCAGGGCGGAAAAGCGCTGAGAGTAGAGTAAAGGCAAGTCGCGGGAGGAGCTGGGCTGACGGCACCTGATAAAGCAGGTGCCGCAACTATGAGTTCATGCTCAGAGGGTACAGGCTCAGAGCGTAAAGCCGCCGTCTATGGGGATGATGTTGCCGGTCATGTAGGCGCCACCAGCGCTGGCCAGCATGATCGCCAGCGCAGACATTTCCTCTTCGCGGCCCCAGCGCTTCATGGGAATGTGCTGGCAATCCTCTGCCATGGCTTCGGCATCGTTATGGATATGCTGCGTCATCTTGCTGGGAAAACGGCCGGGCGCGATGACGTTGACGTTGATGTGTTCGCTCACCAGCTCGCGCGCCAGGTTGCGCGACAGCTGATGCACTGCGGCCTTGCTCGGGCCATAGGAATACGCCTGCTCGCCAAAGGAGCTGATGCCGGCTACCGAGCCGATATTGATGATACGGGCGGGGTTGTCGGCACTGGCGTTCTTGCGCAGCATCGGCAGCAACTGCTGGATGCAGCTGAACACCGAAATGACGTTCAGCTGCATCACCTTCTCCCAGCCCGATACGGGAAAGTCTTCCAGCGGGGCACCCCAACTGGTCCCGGCATTGTTGACCAGAATATCCAGATGCTCGGTGTGCTCGGCAATATCCGCCGCCAGCTGTTTTGCGCCGGCTTCGGTTGAAAGGTCCGCACCTATGGCGATGCATTCGCCGTACTGGCCGAGTTCTTTGGCGGTCTGTTGTCCTTCGGCCAGCTTGCGGCAACAGATGATGACCTTGGCGCCGGCTTCCAGATAACCCTGCGCAATCATGCGGCCGATGCCGCGACTACCACCGGTCACCAGTGCGGTGCGGCCGGCGAGGCTGAAATACTGTTGCATTTGAAGACTCCTTGTAATGGGTGTTGGCTTGCCGCTACGGCAAAGGACTTACCTTAATACGCAGATCGGGGAGTCCCAAGCAAAGCCAAGGTTTATCCAGAGTGCAAATGCCGCTCCATGTGCAGGGCATGACCGGGCGCCGTCTAGGCTTTTGCTTTATCCTGTTGCCATCAGGCCATTGCGGGGCTGCGGCAAATGAACTCTTTGCCCAGCGGCGTATCACATTGGCGGCATCAATCATCAGGTTAGCGAGGTGGTCATGGGCCCAGTACGGCGTTCACGCAAGGAAGATGCATCAGCCTGGACGGTGGCAGACAGCCGCAGTGTCTACGGTATTCGGCACTGGGGTGCGGGTTACTTCAATGTCAGTGACGCCGGTCACGTCGAGGTTATGCCCCGGGGTGAGGGAGCCGGCAGCATCGATCTGCATGAGCTGGTGGGGCAACTGCGTGATAGTGGCCTGGACCTGCCCCTGCTGGTGCGCTTCCCGGATATTCTGCAGTCGCGCGTCAAGCAGCTCACGGGCGCGTTCGATCACAGCATTGCGGCGCTGGATTATGAAAGCGGCTACACGGCGCTGTATCCGATCAAGGTCAATCAGCAGGAGACCGTGGTCGAGAACATTATCGCCACCGAAAATGTCTCCATCGGGCTTGAAGCCGGCTCCAAGCCCGAGCTGATGGCGGTGCTGGCGCTGGCGCCCAAGGGTGGCACCATCGTTTGCAACGGCTACAAGGACCGCGAGTTCATTCATCTGGCGTTGATCGGGCAGAAGCTGGGCCACAAGGTCTTTATCGTCATCGAGAAAGAGTCCGAAGTGCGGCTGGTGATCGAGGAGGCCGAGAAGCTGGGGCTGACCCCGCAGGTGGGTCTACGCGTACGCCTGTCTTCGCTGGCATCGAGCAAGTGGGCCGATACCGGTGGCGAGAAATCCAAGTTCGGTCTCTCCGCTGCGCAGCTGCTGCGAGTGGTCGATGCCTTCACCACTGCCGGCCTGCAGGACGGCGTGCGCCTGCTGCACTTTCATATGGGCTCGCAGATTGCCAATCTGGCGGATTATCAGCATGGCTTTCGCGAGGCCATTCGTTACTTTGGCGAACTGCGCGCGCTCGGCCTGCCGGTGGATCATATCGACGTGGGTGGCGGGCTGGGCGTGGATTACGACGGTACCCATTCGCGCAATGCCAGCTCGATCAACTACGACGTGACCGAGTATGCGCAGACGGTGGTCGGCATGCTCAAGGATTTCTGCGATGAGCAGGGCCTGCCGCATCCGCATATCTTCTCTGAAAGCGGCCGCGCCATGAGCGCGCATCACGCGGTGCTGGTGGTACAGGTGACCGACGTGGAGCGCTACAACGATGTGATGCCGCAGATTGATGATCTGGACGAGCTGCCGCAAGTGGTGCGCAACCTGGTGGGCCTGCAGGATCAACACGACGTCGAGATGGTCACCGAAACCTATTGGCGCGCCACCCACTACATGGCCGATGTGGCGGCGCAGTACGCCGAGGGCAAGCTGACACTGTCGCAGAAGGCGCTGGCCGAACAATGCTACTTTGCCCTGTGCAATCGGCTGCATACGCTGCTGAAGGCGCGTCAGCGCTCCCACCGCCAGGTGCTGGACGAGCTGAACGACAAGATGGCCGACAAGTACATCTGCAATTTTTCGGTGTTCCAGAGCCTGCCCGACACCTGGGCGATCGATCAGGTCTTGCCGATCGTTCCGCTGGATCGCCTGGAAGAAGAGCCCCTGCGCCGCGCCGTACTGCAGGACCTGACCTGCGACTCCGACGGCAAGATTCGCCACTATGTAGATGAGCAGAGCATCGAGAACAGCCTGCCAGTGCATGAACTGCGTGAAGGCGAAGACTACCTGCTGGGCATCTTCCTGGTCGGCGCCTACCAGGAAATTCTCGGCGATATGCACAACCTCTTCGGCGATACCGATTCAGTCAACGTCTATCTGCGCCCGGATGGCAAGGTGGTACACGGCGGCATAGAAACCCACGACACCATCGAAGACATGCTGCGTTACGTGCACTTCGCACCGGATGAGCTGGTTACCCGTTACCGCGACAAGGTTGCCGGCGCCAAGCTTAGCCCGGCCGAGCGCACCCGCTTTGTGGATGCGCTGCGGTTGGGGTTGACCCGTTCTTCGTATCTCAATGCCGAATAGTTTCAGGCTGCGGCGGTCTGCAGACTGATCCAGGTCGCCTCGGCCCAGGCCACAGCCTGGCCCTGGCGATTGTAGAGGGCGGTACCGGCAAAATGCTTGCGCCCCTCATGACGCAGAGCCCAGCCGCGCACCACCAACTGCTCACCCACAGGCACTGGGTGTTCGATGTGGGCGGCAAAGCGTCCCAGCAGGGCCATGCCCGCCTGATCGCGTACAGCGAAGTAGCCGGGGCAATCAAGCGCCGCCCAGAGATATTCGCTGGCTACCATGCCGTCGGCTTCCGCCAGCGTCTCGTCCGGTGTCCAGAGCGCAGCGACCTGCTCCTCGCCCAGTCCGGTTGGGCCGGCAAAGATGCGCAGGCCGTCCAGCGGCTCCCGGTTGGTCCCGCACACGAAACAGCAGGGCAGATTGTGTTGCTCAAATCCCTTGAACTGCGCCTGGGCGGCCTGGGCAGTTGCGGTGTCCAGCGCCGGAGGAGGAGTCATCTCCAGCTCATACGCCTTGGCGCTGCCCAATAATTGTTCGCCCAGGCGCAGCTCTGCGCCGGCGTCAGTCACCCGCAGTTGCAGCGGCGTATCCAGCGGAGGCGGGGCATGCAGAGTGACTTGGCAGGGTTCCCCCATCGCCTTTGCCAGCAGGCCGCAGACATAGCCGCCGTTGCCGCTGTTGGGCGGGCCGCGGAAGCGGGATTCGATGGTGATAAGTGTGTCAGTGTGGGGCATGGAACTGTTCCTGAACAGGGAGATTGTCAGTGGCTCCAGCCACCGCAAACAGGGAATATCTGACCGACAAAGCAATTGGCCGCATCCGTACACAGGTAGGCGGCGAAGCTGGCATCTTCCTCGGCGGAAACCAGTCGGCCGAGTGGCACTTCACGCTGCAGGCGCGCTTGAAATGCCGGGTTGGCCTGGATCTCGGCCGGGAAATAGGTCGGGTTGTCGACAAAATTCTGGGCGATGGCATTGACCTGCACCCCCTTGCCCGCGACCTCGGCGCCCACCGCTTGAACCCAGGCTAGCTGGGCGCCACGTGCGGCGCTGTAGCTGGAGGCACGCTTCATGCCGCGCAGCGCCGAGGCGCTACCCATCAACAGGATCTTGCCGCGCTGGCGTTCAAGCATGCCGGGCAAGGCGGCGCGGGCAAAGCGTGGCAGCGGATCAACCATGTGGCGGAACAGCAGGCCCCATTCATCGTCCTCCACCTGGGCGGCCGGCGTGCTGGGTGCGGGTACGCCGAGATTCAGCAGGAGCACATCTATCTCACCCACTTCCTTGAGCAGCACGCCGGGTGCCTTGGGATCGAGGAAGTCGCGGTTGTCGGCTATCACGTCGGCGCCACAGTCTTGCAGGGTCTGCCGCAGCGCCGGGCCCATGAAGGCATCAGCCTGGGTCAGTAGGATGCGCTTGCCGGTCAGATCGCATAGCGACATTGCTTCTCTCCTGTTGCCAATCGATGTTTAGCCAGCGGGAAAGTGGCTGGCCAGAAAGGGTAGCAGCTGGGCGTTCACCTCGTCCGGCTTCTCGGCCTGAATCCAGTGACCACAGTCGGCAATGACCTGCTGCTGAACCCTGGGCACCACGCTGGGCATCTTCTTGATAGTGTAGGCTTCCAGCGTGCCCACCGGATCGCGGTCACCGATCAGGAACAGCGCCGGCTGTTCGATCTGCTTGCCGGCCAGCGGCGCGGTGCGCTCCCAGCTGCGTTCAAAATTGCGGTACCAGTTGATGGGGCCACGGAAGCCGCTTTGCTCGAACGTCTTTACATACACCGCAAAGGCCTCTTCGGAGCACCATGCCGGTGGCTTGCCGGGGTCGCTATAGTCTCCCAGCCAATTTGCATCGGCGGGCTTGTCCTGCACCAGGGCGTTGTCGCCCTCGGCACTGGAAAGGCCATGCATCATCAGCCGCATGGTACGGGGAATATCGGCAGCCATTTCCGCCTCGGCCAGGCCCGGCTGTTGAAAGTAGACAATGTAATGGAAGCGGTCCTTGTAGGCTTCGCGCATCATCTGGATCGCTGGCTGGCGCGGCCGCCCGCCAAAGGGCACCGACATGCCGCACACAGCTTTCACGCGCGCCGGCTCCAGTAGGGCCAGATGCCAGGCCACCGGCGCACCCCAGTCGTGGCCGATCATTGCCACCTGCTCGTGAGCAAAATGGTTCATGGCTCCCTGGATATCGCCGCACAGGGTAATCAGATCGTATTGGTCAACCTCTGGTGGGGCACTGCTGGCGCCATAGCCGCGCATTTCGGGCGCAAATACACGGTAGCCCTGTGCAGCCAACGCCTTGATCTGATGCCGCCAGGAATACCAGCACTCGGGGAATCCATGCAGCAGCCAGACCGGCCGCCCGTTGCGCGGCCCGCTGATGTAGAGGCTGAGCTCTATGCCGTTGGTTGCCACAAGCTGGTGTTCAATCTGATCCATTGCGTCTGTTCCTTTGTTTTGCTGTCCACCACTATGGCAAAAGCGCCGCGGTTTGGCTTGCTTCGCACTGCTGCTATTCATCAGCCGAAGTGAACACCATCCGCTTGGTCGATGGGCCGCCATTGCGGTTTCTCGCGTTTGTGCTGATTGAACTATGCTCAAGCCAAACGGACCTCAGCCGTCGGCAAGGAGCTACTTTCACGATGGGGAAGGCGAAGGCGGGTTTCAGCCTGCAGTGGTTGATCGCGTGGTCGATGGTGGTCTGTTTGCTGGCCATGGCCAGCTTGACCGTCTGGCAGGGGTATCGGGGCTCACGCACGCTGCTGATCGCGGCGGCCAATGACGCCGCCCAGCAGTTGGGTGTCTTGCTGAATGAGCGTTCGGAGCGCTTGCTGGGGCCGGCGGAAAGCGCACTGCGTATTCTCAATCACGACCCCCTGGCTGAAGCGCAGACACTGGAGCAGCGCCTGCGGCGGCTGCCGGTGCTGATCGAGACACTGCGTAGCAATCTGACCCTCAGCGCGGTCTATGCCGGCTACCCGAATGGCGACTTCTTTCTGCTGCGCCGCGTCTCGTCAAATATGCTGCCTGGCGGCCGCCAACTACCCAGGCAAGCGGCTTATCTGGTGCAATCGGTGGAGCGCGCGGAGGGTGTGGACGTGCAGGGGCGTTGGCTGGCCTATGACAGCCAGGGCGCAGCGCTGGGCGAAGTGGCGGTCAGCGATTACCGTTTTGATCCGCGCACGCGACCCTGGTACCAGCGGGCGGTCGCGGCGTCCGACGTGGTGCTGACCGAGCCTTACGTGTTCTTTACCAACCGGGATGTTGGCATAACCATGGCGCGGCAGAAGGCAGCGGGGGTGGTCTTCGGCCTGGATGCCTCCCTGCAGGATCTGGGCAGCGAGGTGAGCGACCTGCGCCTTACTCCCAGCACCGAGATCGCCCTGGTGGGCGCCGGAAACAAGGTGATTGCCTACACCGACCTGCAGCGGATTGTCAGCGAAAACGGCGAGGGGATGCAGCTGGCCACCTTGCCAGAGCTGAATGTGCCGGTGCTGGAGGCGGTACAGAAAATCGCTGACGGTACCCGCGAGCCGCATTTTCTGGAGCTCGGCGGGCAGCAGTGGTATGTCCTGAATCTGCCCCTGGGCAGGATCGGCAACAGCCCAGGCAATATTCTGATTGCCATGCCGGCAGATGAGCTGTTGGCGGGCGTGCGCGACAGTCTGCGTGATCAGGCGCGGCTGGCGTTCGCTCTGGCGGGTGTGCTGCTGCTGATTGGCTGGGCGCTGGGGCACCGGATCGGGCAACCGCTGAAATCCCTGGGCGATCAGGTGGAACAGCTTGCCGATTTCGATTTCAGTACGCCGATTGGCGTGCGCTCACGTATTCGTGAGGTCAATGACCTGAGCAAGATGACCGCGCGCATGGCCAAGGCCATTGATCGTTTTCAGACCATTACTCTGAGTCTCAGCCAGGAAACCCGTCTTGAGCACATGCTGGATGTGGTGCTGGAGCAACTGATTGCGATTGCCGGCGGGCGGGGTGGCGCCGTATACCTCTGTGATGAGGACGCGGGCGAGCTGCATTGCGCCAGCGAGGCACGTGCGGCGCATTACCCGCTCAAGCTGCCGTTGAACGACGCCCTGCGTGCAGACCCGGCGCGCAGCCTGGCAAGCCAATTGGACGATGACCATCGTTACCTCACCCTGGCGCTGCTTGATCGTCAGGAGGTGTTGCTGGGTGTGCTGGTGGTGGAGGTCTCGCCGCTGCTGCCGAGTGAGTCGCTGCGCAGTCTGCGCGGTTTTCTGGGCAGCCTGGCGGGGACCCTGGCGGTAGCGATAGAAACGCGCCAGCTGTTTGCTGACCAGCAACTGCTGCTGGAATCGATCATTCGCCTGCTGGCGGCGGCCATTGATGCCAAGTCGCCCTACACCGGCGGCCATTGCGATCGTGTGCCGCAGCTGGCGGAAATGCTGCTGGAGCAGGCCCAGCAGGCAGCTGAAGGCCCCTTCGCCAGCTTTCAATTGACCGAGGAGCAGCGCTACGCCTTCCGTACTGCTGCGTGGCTACACGACTGCGGCAAGATCACCAGCCCCGAGTATGTAGTCGATAAAGCGACCAAGCTGGAAACCCTGTACAACCGTATTCATGAAATTCGCACGCGTTTTGAAGTGCTATGGCGCGAAGCCGACATTCGTTACTGGCAGGGGCGCGCCGCCGGCGAGAATGAGGCGGCGCTGCAGCGCACCCGTGGCGCCGAGCAGGCGCGCCTATGCGAAGAGTTCGCCCTGGTCGCGCAGGCCAATACCGGCGGCGAGTTCATGGCGCAGGAAGATATAGAGCGGCTGCAGGCGATTGGCAAACAGACCTGGTTGCGCCATTTCGACAATCGCCTGGGGCTCTCCGGTGATGAGCAGCAGCAACTGATCGGCGTACCTGCCGCAGCCTTGCCCGTCGAAGAGCAGTTGCTGATGGACCGACCTGAGCACCTGGTTGCCTGGGGTGAGCGCAAGCCGCCGGTGGCGGCTGACGATCCGGGCAACCGCTGGGGTTTTGATATGGTTCTGCCGGCGCACAGCAGCAATCTGGGCGAGTTGTACAACCTGTCGATCAGTCGCGGTACGCTGACGCCGGAGGAGCGTTTCAAGATCAATGAGCACATAGTGCAGACGCTGATCATGCTGTCGACCTTGCCGTTCCCCAAGGCGCTGGCGCAGGTGCCGCAGTTGGCGGCTACCCACCACGAGCGGCTGGACGGCACCGGTTATCCGCGGCGGCTCAAGGGCGAGCAGTTGACGGTGGAAGATAGAGTGCTGGCGATCGCCGATGTGTTTGAGGCCTTGACCGCCGCAGACCGGCCGTACAAGGAGGCCAAGAAGCTATCGGAGTCGGTGCGCATCATGTTGTTCATGGCGCGTGATCAGCACCTGGACGCGCGCCTGCTGGCCCTGTTCCTTAGCAGCGGCGTGCACCTGGAATACGCTAGACGCTTTCTTGGCGCTGAACAGATGGATGAAGTGGATGTGCCTGCCTGCATCGCGCAGTTGCACGAGTGGGGGCTGCTGGATTCCTAGGCGGCAGTTTATGTCAGTCCGGGGTCAGGGCGAGATGGAACTGGGCGCCCTCCGCTTCCATCGGGGCCAGTGTCTGGATGCAATAGGCGAGCTCTTGTACCAGCGGTGTTGGGCTGTTGGTCTGGAGCTCGCGTTGCAGATGCTGTTCCAGTGCTTCCAGGCTGGTCATACCGGCTGCAATCGGCTGCCAGCTCATGTCTTCAATACCATAGATCAAACCCGTCTCCGGGTCGGCTTCTGCCGCTCCGACGTCTCTCGGCTCCTGGTCGATCAGCTCGACCGCCTGCTGCAGTTCAACGGCGGTGGTGTCGATAAAGCTGCTCAGTTCGCGAACCCCCAGCGTTTTGCACAGAGCATCGAGCCGACCCAGTTCTGCGCGCATGGCGGCGAGCCTGGTTGCGCCTGGCTGAAAGCTGCGGTCGAGCAATGTATTGAGCCGTAACACGCGTGACACTGGTTTCTCCTGGCAAGAAGGGCGACGGGCTAGCTTACCGCAGTGCCAGCCCGGCGTGCATGCTCCGTATTACTCGATCCAGCGGTAAAGGGTGCGCCGGGTGATGCCCAGAATATCCGCAGCCTTGCGCTTGTTGCCGCCGGTTGCGTCGAGCACTTGATGGATGTAGCGGCGCTGGACGCTTTCCAGGCTGGGCAACTGCTCCAATGGCTGGCCTGGGCCAAGGCTGGGCAACGGACCGCCAGGCGAGTTGCCCGCCGGGTCGCTGCTGGCCGCCTGCATGCGCTCGGGTAGATTAGGCAACTCGATCAATGCGCCCTGCGTGAAGGTGGCGGCGCGCTCCACCGCGTTCTGCAGCTCGCGCACATTGCCGGGAAAAGGATAGTGCAGCAGCGCTTGCAGCGCGGCATCGGTGAAGCCCTTGAGCTGGCGTTGCTGGCGGGCATTGAAACGCGCGAGAAAGAAGTCGGCGAGATAACCAATGTCGTCGCTGCGCTCGCGCAGGGGCGGAACCTCCAGCGTGAAGGTTTCCAGCCGGTAGAACAGGTCCTCACGGAAGCTGCCCTGTTCGACACACTCGGCCAGGTTACGGTTGGTGGCCGCGATCACGCGCACGTCCAGTTGAATCTCGTGGTCACTACCTACCGGACGCACATGGCCGTCCTGCAGCGCGCGCAGCAGTTTGGCCTGCAGGGCAAGCGGCATCTCGCCGATCTCGTCCAGCATCAGCGTGCCGCCCTCGGCCTGCTGAAACAGTCCGGCGCGTGCCTTGCGGGCGCCCGTGTAGGCACCGGCGGCGTGGCCGAAAAACTCGCTCTCCATCAACTCCGCCGGAATGCCGCCGCAGTTGACCACCATATAAGGCTTGCCGGCGCGCACGCTCTCTTCGTGTACCGCGCGGGCCACCAGCTCCTTGCCTGTGCCGCTTTCGCCCTGGATCAATACCGGGCCATCGGCGCTGGCCATCTGGCGGATATGTTGAAACAGGCGGCGCATGCCGCTGCTCTGACCGATGATGCCGTGGAACTGCTCTACCGCCATGATCGAGCGGTAGCGCTGCACTTCGCGGCGTAGCCGACGGTTTTCCAGCAGACGCTTGACCGTCAGCAGAAAGTGGTCGATCTCCAAGGGTTTGGTGAGAAAGTCGTCAGCTCCGTTCTGCAGCGCATTGACCGCCTGCTGCACCGAGCCGAAGGCGGTAATGATCAGTACCGCCGGGGCCGGCGAAAGAGCTTGAGCTGGCGGGAGCAGACTGAGGCCATCGGCGCCGGGCAGGCGCAGGTCGCTGATCAGCAAATCGATCTCGGCCTGTTGCAAGGGCGTCAGGGCTTCTTCGGCACTGCTGCAGGCGGTGACTTGGTAGCCCTCAGCTTCCAGCTCTTCTTGAAGTAGTTCACGCAGACCGCTGTCGTCTTCGACCAGCAGCAGATGTTCAGTGTGCGTCATGCGTCTGCTCCCCTGTGTGTCGGCAGTTGCAGGCGTGCGCAGCCGCCGCCTGTAGCCTGGTTGCCGAGCGTCAGCGTGCCGCCATGTTCCTCGACCACGGTCTGTACTATGGCCAGACCCAGGCCGGTTCCTTCGCCCGGCGCCTTGGTGGTATAGAAGGGCTCGGTCAGGCGCTGCAGATTTTCTTCCGGCAAGCCGGGGCCGTCATCGCTGACGCTGATGAACAGGTGCTCGCTATCGCTTTCGAGTGTTATCTGCACCTTGCTGCGGGCCGCTTGCAGGGCATTGCGCAAAAGGTTGAGCAGCGCCAGCTCAAGCCTGGCGGGGTCGCCATACAGGGCCGGCAGCTTCGGCTGATAGTGGTTATGCAATTGAATGTCGGTTTGCTCGAACTCCGGTTTGATCGCATCCAGCGCGCTGTCGGTCAACTGCACCGGGTCGGTTCGCCGCAGTGTGGCTGCCGCCGGACGACTGTAATCAAGCAGCTGCTTGACCGTGCTGGTCAAGCGCGCCACCTGGGCGCGAATGGCGCTGAACTCCCGTTGCTGGGGCGAATCTTCGCCGCTGCTGCGTTGCAGCCGGCGAGCACGCCCGTCGATAACGCTCAGAGGGGCGCCCAGTTCATGCGCCACGCCGCGGGCCATGCCGCCAATAGCGGCCATTTTTTCGTTGTCTTTCAGTTGGGCGAGCAGGGCAGTCTCTGCCGCGCGATGTTCATCCACCTCGCGGCGCGCCTGCTCAATGCTGTCGAGCATTCGGTTCAGGCCTTCGGCCAGGGCGGCAACCTCGGTCGGACCTTCCTGGGCGGCGCGGTGTGAATGGTCTCCCTGAGCCACCTGTTGCATATGTGCGAGCAACTTGTCGACATGCCGGCCGACCCCGCCATAGTGGCCGAGCATAACGGCGCAGATGATGGTCAGCCCCAGCAGCGCCCAGGCTGCCCAGGCAATGATGGTGAGCTGATCCAGCGCGCGGCCGAAATCGCTGGCGCGGCGACTGATCTGGATCAGCCCTTGAATGTTGCCGCCCACATCGAACAGCGGCATGAAATGCGAGAACAGATGACGACCACCCACCTGGCTGAACCCCTGCTGGGCTTCCCCGGTGGACACGATCAGATCAGGGATCGCGGTGCGCGTCAGGTCGCTCTCGGTGACCCCGGCCGAGGCCAGCCGCACACCGTTCACATCGAATACCGAAGCGCCATAGACTTCGCCGAGTACAAAGACCGAACCCAGCGCCAGCTCTATAGCCTGACGATCATTCTCGCCCAGTGCTGTACCGATAGGGATGCTGATGGCGCGGCCGATCAATTCCAGGTCATTCTTCAGCCGTTGTTGCTGGAACTGGCTCGCCTGCTCCAGACCAAAGCGGATGCCCAGCGCGGTCAGCAGCAACAGGGGCAACACCACAAAGAGCAACAGGGTGCGTTGCAGGCCGCTGAGGCGCGAGGGCGCCCAACGCTGGATTACTGTGCCAAATCTGAACGGGTCTTTTTTGCTCATGTTTAAAAAAGATACAGATAACCGCAGGTTTTTCAAGCGCCTGAATCCATACTTCCAAGGGTGAAAATAAAAATATGCTTTTAAAACAGTCGATTGAGTTTTATTTCGCGGAGTTGGCATGCTCTGTGTAACACCTTTGATGAGTTCAACCGAAGGAGATACTTACGATGAACATGAAAAAACTCAGTGCCGCACTTGCCCTTGCCACCATGGCTACCATGACCGCCGGTGTGCCGGTTGCCATGGCCCAATCAGCTCAATCGATGGATGGTGCCACTCAACAGCAGTACGGCCAGTCCCAGGGCGCTGCTCAGGCCGCTGCGCCAGTGAGCGAGACAGACCTTGAGAAGTTCGTCAGTGCCGAGAAAAAGGTGAACGAAATCCGTCAGGATCTGACCGAAGAATTGAGCAGCGCTGGCGACCAGCAGGAAGCCCAGGAGCTGCAGATGGATGCGCAGAAAGAGATGGTCGAGGCCATCCAGGATGAGGAGCTCGACATCCCCAGCTATAACGCGATTGCCTCGCGCATGCAGACCGACGCGGAACTGCGCCAGCGCGCTCAGCAGTACAACTGATCGTCAGTTAGCAAAGCGGTATGAAGGGGGGCTCAGGCCCCCTTTTCTGCGTCTGGTCTGCGTTTGGCGGCTGGTGACTTAATCCGGATCGCGGTACTCGACCCGTTGCGCCAGCCCCGCTCGCAGATAATCCACCAGTTGGCGCACCTTGGGCGAAAGGTGCCTTTGCTGCGGATACAGTGCCCAGACGGCGGTGTGCGGTGGTTGATGCTGCGGCAGCAGGGCGCGCAGGGCGCCGCTGCGCAAGTGTTCGCGCACATAGTAATCAGGCAACTGACATAGACCGAAGCCGCGCAACGCGGCCTCAAGCACTGCCTGGCCGCTATTGCAGCGCCAGTTGCCCTGGACTCGCACCGGCATCTCCTTGCCGCGTTGTTGGAAACTCCACAGATCGCTGCTGCCGATCAGGCAGTTGTGTCGCGGCAATTCGGACAGGCTGTGCGGGGCGCCGTGGTGCGCCAGGTAGGCGGGAGAAGCGCACAGATACATGTGGCGCGGCGCCAGGCGCGTGGCTATCAGGCTGGAATCGTGCAAACGGCCCAGGCGGATGGCCAGATCATAACTGCCGTGCAACAGATCCAGTGTCTGGTTGGTCAGGGTCATTTCTACCCGCAGCTGCGGATGCTGCTGCATGAAGTCGTCCACCAGCGGCATGATGAAGCTCTCGCCGTAGGCCACCGCGCAGGTCATGCGCAGCAGGCCCTTGGGTTCGCTGCCCAGGTCGGTAATGGCTTGCAGGGCTTCATCGCGGGCGTCCTGCAACCGCTGACAATGCTGCAGAAAAGTCTGGCCAGCTTCGGTCAGACTGACCTTGCGGGTGCTGCGGTAGAACAGGCGAGTCTGCAAGCGGTCTTCCAGCCGCGCTATCTGGCGGCTGACGTGGGAAGAGGAAACGCCCAGGCGCGCTGCCGCCGCGCCGAAGTGGCCCAGTTCTGCCACGCTGACAAACTCGTCGATACCCTCCCATTGGCTCATTGATTATCCCTGTATGGAAATAATGTTTTGCTGTGCGAGCTATTATCCACAAAAGGCGCCTCTACTACACTGCATGGCATCTAAAACCCCGTGAGGAGAGTTCGCATGATCAAGTCTCGTGCCGCCGTTGCCTTTGCTGCCGGCAAGCCGCTGGAAATCGTTGAGGTGGACGTCGCGCCGCCGCAGAAAGGTGAAGTGCTGGTGCGCATTGTCGCCAGCGGCGTTTGCCACACCGATGCCTTCACCCTGTCGGGCGACGATCCGGAGGGCATCTTCCCGGCCATTCTCGGTCATGAGGGCGGTGGCATTGTTGAAGCGGTGGGCGAGGGGGTTACCTCGCTGGAGGTGGGTGATCACGTGATTCCGCTGTACACCGCAGAATGCCGCACCTGCAAGTTCTGCACGTCCGGCAAGACCAACCTCTGCCAGGCGGTGCGCGCCACTCAGGGCAAGGGTGTGATGCCCGATGGCACCTCGCGTTTTTCCTACAAGGGGGAGCCGATCTACCACTACATGGGTACCTCGACCTTCTCCGAGTACACCGTGGTGCCGGAGATTTCCCTGGCCAAGATTCCCAAGGAGGCGCCGCTGGAGAAAGTCTGCCTGCTGGGCTGCGGCGTGACCACAGGTATTGGCGCGGTACTCAACACCGCCAAGGTCACCGAAGGCGCCACCGTGGCCATCTTTGGTCTGGGGGGTATCGGCCTGGCGGCTATCATTGGCGCCACCATGGCCAAAGCGAGCCGCATCATTGCGATCGACATCAATCCATCGAAATTCGATATCGCGCGCGAGCTGGGCGCCACCGATTTCGTCAATCCCAAGGATCATGACAAGCCGATTCAGGAAGTCATTGTGGATATGACCGACGGCGGCGTGGACTATTCCTTCGAGTGCGTGGGCAACGTGCAACTGATGCGCGCGGCACTGGAATGCGCGCACAAGGGCTGGGGCGAATCCACCATCATTGGCGTTGCCGGTGCCGGGCAGGAAATCAGCACCCGTCCATTCCAACTGGTTACCGGTCGCGTCTGGCGCGGTAGCGCCTTTGGTGGCGTCAAGGGCCGTACCGAACTGCCAGGCTATGTTGCCAAGGCGCAGACCGGCGAGATCCCACTGGATACCTTCATTACCCACACCATGGGGCTGGAAGATATCAACAAGGCGTTCGATTTGATGCACGAAGGCAAGAGCATTCGTACGGTTATTCATTTCTGAAACCCAGCAACAAGCGGCAAGCGGCGAGCTACACGCTAGTGCCAGCCAGAGGGTCGTATGACGTTCTGGTGGCGAGCTCGCCGTTGCTGCTCCGGAGTTAACGATGGATTCGATACTTGAACTGGTTTCTGCCAACAAGTGCTTTGGCGGTTGGCAGAAGCGTTACCGGCACCAGTCCAACGCGCTGCGCTGCGATATGGTGTTCGGAATTTATTTGCCGCCGCAGGCGGATCAGGGCAAACCGCTGCCGGTGCTTTACTGGTTGTCCGGCCTGACCTGCAACGATGAGAACTTCAGTCAGAAGGCCGGCGCGCAGCGGTTGGCGGCCGAGCTGGGTATGGTGTTGGTGATGCCTGACACCAGCCCGCGCGGTGAGGGCGTGCCGGACGATGTGGCCGGGGCCTATGACTTTGGCCTGGGCGCTGGTTTTTACGTCAATGCCACGCAACTGCCGTGGTCCGAACACTATCGCATGTACGACTATGTGGTGGAGGAGTTGCCAGCGCTGATCGAGGAGCATTTTCCGGTAAGCGATCAGCGCAGCATCAGCGGCCATTCCATGGGCGGCCACGGCGCGCTGGTCTGCGCGCTGCGCAACCCCGGCCGCTATCGCTCGGTATCCGCCTTTGCGCCTATCAGCCATCCGCTGGATTGCCCCTGGGGGCACAAGGCGCTGGGCAACTACCTGGGCAACGATCGGGAAAGCTGGAAGCAATGGGATGCCTGCGAGCTGATGGCGCACGCCAAAGAGCGTTTGCCGCTGCTGGTGGACCAGGGCGAGGCGGACAACTTCCTGGTGGAGCAGTTGCAACCCGAGGCGCTGGAAGCCGCCGCGCAGGCTTTTGACCACCCACTGACCCTGCGCCGCCAACCGGGCTACGATCACAGCTACTTCTTCATCGCCAGCTTTATCGACGATCACCTGCGCCATCACGCCAAGGCGCTGGGTCTGCTCTGACAGGGTCGGGGGTTGCGTTCTGTGCCTTGGCTCATCGATCTGTCCCTTGATGGCCCAAGGCGGTAGAATCGCCGGCACACTGAATCAGGCAGGAAGGCAGCATGCGTATCGGTCACGGCTATGATGTACACCGCTTTACCGAGGGGGATTTCGTTACTCTGGGCGGGGTGCGCATTGCGCATCGCTTCGGCCTGCTGGCGCACTCCGATGGCGACGTGTTGCTGCATGCCTTGAGCGATGCCTTGCTGGGCGCTGCGGCGCTGGGTGACATCGGCAAGCACTTTCCGGATACCGATGCCGCCTATGCCGGTGCCGACAGTCGCGTGCTGCTCCGGCATGTGGTTGCGCTGGTGCGGAACAAGGGGTGGCAGGTGGCCAACGTCGATGCCACCATCATCGCCCAGGCGCCAAAGATGGCGCCGCACATCGAGGCCATGCGTAAACTGATAGCGGCCGATCTCCAGATCGCGCTGGACCAGGTCAACGTCAAGGCCACCACCACCGAAAAGCTCGGCTTTACCGGCCGCGAAGAGGGCATTGCGGTGCACGCCGTTGCTCTGTTGCTGCCGCATGACTGACGTCGAACTGCTTGGGCCTCTTGCCTGGGGCGAGCCCTGTGGTGCAGCGGTATTGAAGGCGGCGCCGGAAGATTTTCGCGTCACCGAGGTGCTGGATATCGAGCTCTCCGGCGAGGGTGAGCATCTGTGGTTACTACTGGAAAAGCGCGGATTGAATACCGAAGAGGTCGCGCGCAAGCTGGCGCGCCTCAGTGGCGTCTCGCTGCGTAACATCAGCTACGCCGGCCTTAAGGATCGCCAAGCGGTGACCCGTCAATGGTTCAGTCTGCAACTACCGGGCAAAGCCGACCCGGATCTGTCATCGCTCTGGGGCGACAACCTGAGCTGCCTGCAGCAGCAGCGCCATAAACGCAAGTTGCAGCGCGGTGCGCACAGCGCCAACCGCTTTCTGATTCGCCTTACCGAACTGCAGGCCGATCCGACTGCGCTTGAGGAGCGTCTGCAGCAACTGGCCGCGCAGGGCGTGCCCAATTACTTTGGCCCGCAGCGCTTTGGGCATGCTGGCGGCAACCTGCAAGCTGCCACCAGCTGGGCGCAGCGGGCAGCGCTCCCGCCAGCGCGCGGTACCCGCTCGCGGTTGCTGTCGACCGCGCGCAGTTACCTGTTCAATCAGATGCTGGCCGAGCGGGTAAGCGACGGCAGCTGGAACCGGGTATTGCCTGGTGATTGCCTCGCCTTCACCCAGAGCCGCAGCCAGTTTCCGGCGTCGGAGCTGGCCGCCGATGATGACCGCGTGGGACGCCTGGATCTGCATCCAACTGCCGCGCTCTGGGGGGCTGGCGCGCTGGCAAGCAGTGGTGCTCAGGCGGAAATGGAGACGGCGGTAGCAACGCAGCACGCACTTCTGGCACAGTGGTTGGTGGCGGCAGGATTGGAACAGGCACGGCGCATTTTACGCCTCCCCATTGCCGGTCTGACGTGGCATTATCCGTCCTCGGATTGTCTTGAACTTGAATTCACCCTGCCCACCGGTTGCTTTGCGACGGCGGTACTGCGCGAGCTGGTAGTGCTGGTCAGCCAGGCTGGCGGTGGGATAGAAAGCGAAAACTGATGCGTATTCTGATTGCCAACGACGACGGTGTGCTGGCGCCGGGTATCAAAGCCCTGCACGGTGCACTGGCGGATTATGCCGACTGCGTTGTGGTCGCCCCGGAGGAAGATCGCAGCGGCGCCAGTAGTGCTCTGAGCCTTGATCGACCGCTGCGCCCCTTTGTCCATGAAAACGGTTTTGTCGGCCTCAATGGTACGCCGACCGACTGCGTGCACCTGGGCCTCAATGCATTCTACGAAGACAGCGTCGACATGGTGGTCTCGGGTATCAATCTGGGCGCCAACCTGGGCGACGATGTGCTCTATTCGGGTACTGTGGCAGCGGCATTGGAAGGCCGTTTTCTGGCCCGGCCGGCAATGGCTTTTTCCCTGGTTGGCCGGCAGACGGAGAATCTGCCCACGGCAGCGGCCATTGCCCGCCAGATGGTCGCGGCGCAGGACCAGCTTGATTTGCCACCGCGCACCATACTGAGTGTGAATATCCCCAACCTGCCGCTGGCGCAGATCAAGGGTATTCGCCTGACCCGCCTGGGGCATCGCTCACGCGCGGCCAAGCCGATCAAGTGGACCGATCCACGGGGCAAGGAAGGCTACTGGATTTCGGTAGCAGGCGACGCCGAGGATGGTGGCGAGGGGACCGACTTTCACGCCGTCATGCAGGGGTATGTTTCGGTAACGCCCTTGCGGGTCGACAAGACGCACTACGAAGTCTTCGATCATCTGCAAGGCTGGTTGAGCAATCTGGACTGAACATGGTGCGCGACGAACTCTATAAAAACGGCATCGGCATGACCTCTCAGCGCACGCGAGAGCGCCTGCTCGAGCGCTTGTTCGAAGAGGGCATCCGCAATCTGCACGTGCTCGAAGCCATCCGGCGCACGCCGCGCCACCTGTTTGTCGATGAAGCTTTGGCACACCGCGCCTACGAAGATACCGCCTTGCCCATCGGCCATAACCAGACGCTGTCGCAGCCCTACATAGTGGCGCGCATGACCGAGCTGCTGCTCGGCGGCGGTCCGCTCGACAAGGTCATGGAAGTGGGCACCGGTTCGGGTTACCAAACCGCGATTCTGGCGCAGGTAGTGGAGCGCATCTTCAGTGTTGAGCGTATCTATCCGCTGCAGGAGCGGGCCAAGGCGGTGCTCAAGGATATCAACATTCGCAACGTGGTATTTCGTCATGCCGATGGCAACTGGGGCTGGCCGCAATACGGGCCCTACGACGCCATTCTGGTAACCGCCGCGCCCGCAGAAGTGCCAAAGGAACTGCTGGGTCAGTTGGCCGATGGCGGTCGTATGGTGATTCCGGTGGGCGAGCATGAGCAGCATCTGATGTTGGTGGTGCGCAACGGCGACGAATTCATATATCAGCAGGTTGAACCGGTTCGCTTTGTGCCTTTGCTGGCGGGCGCGATTCGATCCTGATTCCAGAGGAAGGTGCAGGTGCGGGAATACATACTGATCTTTTTGCGTGGCCTCGCCATGGGTGCTGCAGACGTGGTTCCTGGTGTGTCCGGCGGTACTATCGCCTTCATCTCCGGCATCTACGATCGCCTGTTGGCGGCCATAGCAGCCTGTACACCCGACAAGTTGCTGTGGTTGGCACGCGGTCGAGTGCGTGAGACCTGGAAGGCCATCGACGGCGGATTTCTGTTCACCCTGCTGGCGGGTATTGTCTGCAGCATAGCCACGCTGGCGCGGCTGATCAGCTATCTGCTGGCCGAGTACGGCCTATTGGTCTGGTCGTTCTTTTTCGGGCTTATCCTGATTTCTGTCTATCTGGTGGGACGCGAGATTGTGCGCTGGAATATATGGACAGTTGCCGCTCTGGTGGCGGGCGGTGTGTTTGCCTACCTGATAACCGTAGCTTCCCCGCTGGCGCTGAACGCCAGCCCCCTTGCGCTCTTTTTTGGCGGCGCTATTGCCATCTGCGCCATGATACTGCCGGGTATCTCCGGCAGCTTCATTCTGCTGCTGCTGGGGCTCTACAGCGGTGTGCTGCAAGCCGTGAGAAGCTTCGACGCGGTTCTGCTCGGCTGTTTCATGCTGGGGTGCCTCGTGGGTATTCTCAGTTTCTCGCGTTTGCTGGGATGGTTACTGGCGCATGCGCGCAATATCACTCTGGCCTTTCTTACCGGTCTGATGATCGGCTCGTTGAACAAGGTATGGCCCTGGAAGCAGACGCTTACCTGGCGTACTGACAGTCATGGCGAAGCAGTGCCCTTGTTGCAGAGCAATCTGTTGCCAGCGCAATACCAGAGCGTGATGGGAGAGCCGTCGCTGTGGCAGGCCGGATTGGCATTGATGGCCCTGGCCGTGGTATTAGTGTCGCTATTGGACTGGTGGGGTCGGCGCACGGCTGGCTGACACCGGTACCGCTGCTGCAGTAGGGTAAGAACGGGAACCAACCTGGATATTTGGGGTGGTGTGTGCGTTACAGGCTACAGGCGGGTGTGAAAATCAAACAGCTTGGTATCTCTCTGCTGGCTATGCTGCTGGTTGCTTGCGCAGGTCCGTCTGGCACAGTTCCGATTGATGAGCGCGGCCGCGGTGGTCAGCGCGCAGACGTGGTTACGGACGGTTATCACACGGTGCAACGTGGCGAGACCCTGTACCAGATCGCCTTCCGCTACGGCTGGGACTGGAAGGCTTTGGCCAGCAACAACAATATGGCTGCGCCTTACACTATCTACCCAGGCCAACGCATCAGTCTGAATTCCCGCCGCGCTTCGCGCCCTGCTGTTGCCAGTTCCAGGCCTGCAGCGCCACCGGCTGCCCGCCCTGCGGCAGCGCCTGCGGTTACTCCCGCCAGCCCGGTGGTCTCCCGGCCCGTGACATCTCCTCAGCCTGGCCTCACCACCACGACCACACCGCGACCTGCCGCGACCCAGTCTCGTCCGCCGGCCAACACCAGCGCTCAGGTCAGTCTGCCGACCACGGTAGCCGGCTGGAACTGGCCCGCACGCGGCACGCTGCTGGCACGGTTTCAGTCAAACGGGAGTTTGAATAAAGGGATTGATATTGCCGGGCAATTGGGTGAGCCTGTCAAGGCAGCTGCGGACGGGGTAGTGGTCTACGCTGGGCGTGGTCTGATCGGTTATGGCGAGATGATTATCGTCAAGCATAACGAGACTTATCTTAGCGCGTACGCGCACAACAGCAGGCTGCTGGTGAAGGAAGGTGAGCAGGTAAAGGTGGGGCAAAGCATCGCAGAGATGGGCAGCAGCGGCACCGACAGGGTCAAGTTGCATTTTGAAATCAGACGAAAAGGCCAACCTGTAGACCCGTTGGCGTATTTGCCAAAATCTTGATGCTAAGGTGGTGGTGACTGCCACATGATTGTCATGCTTTGAGGGCACGCTGGCAGCGAAGAACAGTACATAGCAACGGTGTAAAAAGCGGAACGAACCAAACTCGACTTGCCCTGTCTAGTCAAGACGCGGTTCGGGAAATGTGTCTTACCGCGATTTGACTGAGAATGGGGCATGTATATGGCAGTGAAGAATAAGAAACAGCCAAGGCAGACCATGACGGACCAACCTGCGCTTACCGAGCGCGGTATCAAGGATGATGAGGAGACACCAATGCCTGCATCAATCACTGCTGCTAAAAGAGCGACCCCGCGCAATCACAAACGCGAGAACGCTTTTGAATTCACCAAGCAGCTGGACGCTACTCAGCTGTACCTCAACGAAATCGGCTTTTCCCCCTTACTGACCCCTGAAGAAGAGGTCCATTTTGCGCGCCTGGCGCAAAAAGGGGATCCGGCTGGGCGCAAGCGGATGATCGAGAGTAACCTGCGCCTGGTCGTCAAGATCGCGCGGCGCTATGTCAATCGTGGGCTTACTCTGCTGGATTTGATCGAAGAGGGTAACCTGGGTCTGATACGCGCCGTGGAAAAATTCGATCCAGAGCGCGGCTTCCGCTTCTCTACCTACGCCACCTGGTGGATCAGACAAACCATTGAGCGCGCCATCATGAACCAGACGCGGACCATCCGCTTGCCGATTCATGTGGTCAAGGAGCTCAATATCTACCTGCGGGCGGCCCGCGAGCTCACGCAAAAGCTGGATCATGAGCCTTCCCCGGAAGAGATCGCCCTGCTGCTGGACAAGCCGGTAGCGGAGGTCAAGCGCATGCTGGGTCTCAACGAACGGGTCGCCTCCGTTGACATGTCACTCGGGCCGGATTCGGACAAGACATTGCTCGATACCCTGACTGACGATCAGGGCAGCGACCCCTGCGACAAGCTGCAGGATGATGATCTCAACACCAGTATCGACAGCTGGCTGTCGGAGTTGACCGAGAAGCAGCGCGAAGTGGTTACCCGGCGGTTCGGGCTGCGTGGTCATGAGAGCAGCACGCTGGAGGAAGTGGGCAGAGAGATAGGTCTGACTCGGGAGCGAGTCAGACAGATTCAGGTTGAAGCGCTCAAACGTCTGCGCGACATCCTCGAACAGCACGGCCTGTCCAGCGAATCGCTGTTTCAATAAATTCCCCGACTGTGTAGCGAAAGCCACCGCCGCCGGCGGTGGCTTTTTTTATCCTGAGTGTCCTTCTCAGTGCGGTTTCCGCAATTTTTTGCAGCGCTCAAAAAGCCATGCCACTTGGCCCAGTGTGCCGTTATAGTATCGGCAGGCAGCCGCTGTGTGGCTGAATAACCCCGGACCAGAGAACGCACGTTCGCTGGTGCTACAGCAAAGGATTTGACCAATGGAACTGACGACTCTGATTATTCTTGTAGTGCTGGCCGTGGCACTGATCTACGCCATCATGCTGTACAACCAGTTGGTCAGCGTGAAGCACGCCGTTAGCCAGGCCTGGGCCAACATCGATGTGCTCCTGCGCCAGCGTCACGAAGAACTGCCCAAGCTGGTGGAAACCTGCCGCCAGTACATGCAATACGAAGGCGAGACTCTGGAGCGCGTTATCGCTGCCCGCGGCGCGGTTGCCAGCGCTCGGCAGCAGAGTGACGTGAAAGGCGTCGGCGTTGCCGAGACGGCACTGCGCAGCGGTCTTGGGCAATTGTTCGCGCTGGCGGAAAACTACCCCGAGCTCAAGGCCAGTCAGTCCTTCCAGCACCTGCAGGAGCGTATCACCGGCCTGGAGAACGGTATTGCCGATAGGCGCGAGTTGTATAACGCTGCGGTAAACATCAACAACGTGCGCATCGAGCAGTTCCCTGAAGTGCTGCTGGCGCGGTTGTTTGCGTTCAAGCCGGCTGATCTGTTGCAGTTCTCTGCCGAGGAGAAAGCCGACGTCAACATGCGGGCTCTGTTTTCATGATTGATGTGCACGGGGTCATGTGGTTGTCCCCGCCGCATTATTATCTGTTCTCCGGCCTGGCCACACTGGCAGCGCTGGTTTGCCTTTATCTGATGCTGACGCGCCTGCGGCGCGCGCGCTGGATCGAAGATACCCCGACCTCACGCATTCGCTCCGCCGCTCAGGGTCTGGTCGAACTCAATGGCATGCTGGATGCCGGCGGTTACGAGCCGCTGTTCTCGCCTCTGGCCAAGCGTCCCTGTCTTTGGTATCGCTTCCGCGTAGAGGAGCACAAGGGCAATTCCGACCGCGATAGCCAGTGGCGTACCGTGGAGCAGGGCGTGTCGGAACGGCCCTTTCTGCTGCGCGATGCCACGGGTGCCTGCTGGATCAATCCGCTGGGCGCTGAGGTACATCCCAAGCACCGACGGCGCTGGGAGGGCAATCAGCGTTGGCCCGCCGAAACATCCGTTTCCAAAGGACTGCTTGGCAGTTTGCTGCGCAAGCGCTATCGCTACACCGAAGAATGGTTTGTGGCCGAGGAGCCGCTGTACGCCATCGGTTGGTTCGAAAGCCGCGGTGGCGGGCGCGAGGCGGTAGATCTGAACGCCATGTCACGACAGGTCATCAGTAACTGGAAGGCGGACTACCCGGATCTGCTGGCACGCTTCGATCGCAACGGCGATGGCAAGATTGACTTGCAGGAATGGGAGCGGGTCCGCCGCGCCGCAGAAAAAACCGCAGCGCAGCAAGCGAGGGTGGCAGGGCAGGCGCCGGTGGTCCATGGATTGCGCAAGCCACCGCAACGGGGATTGCCCTTTGTGCTGTCAGACCATCATCAGGATGATCTCAGCCGGCGCCTGCGTGCCGGCAGTTGGTGGAGTCTGCTTGGCCTTGCCGGCAGTGCGCTGCTGGCCTGCTGGTTGTGGCTGGCCTGAAGAACGCACTGGAGGCGCTCAGCTGAGCTCGGAGGTGTTGCGCGGTATTCTTGGTTTGGCTCGATACTGCCGAATCCAGTCGCCGAAGGCCGCTGCAGTGAGCGGGCGGCTGTAGTAATAGCCCTGGCCTTCGTTGCAGCCCTGGGCAATCACATAGGCTTCCTGTTCCGCCGATTCCACGCCCTCGGCGATGACTTCCATATTCAGGCTGCGGCCCAGTTGGATGATGGCGCGAACTATGGTCGCGTCGTCTTCGTCTACCAGCACGTCCTGCACGAAACTCTTGTCGATCTTGATCTTGTCCAGCGGCAGGCCGCGCAGATAGCTGAGCGAGGAGTAGCCTGTGCCGAAGTCGTCAATGGCAATCAGCACGCCGGCCTTTTTCAGACTGTTCAGATGACTGGCCGCAGCGGCAATGTCTTCCATCAGGCCGGTCTCGGTGACTTCCATTTCCAGACAGTGCGCCGGCAACTGATAGCGCTGCATGAGGTTGGTGACCACGCGAGACAACTCGCTGTGATGCAGTTGCACAGTGGACAGATTCACGGCCATGCGCAGCCCGTCAAAGCCTTGATCATGCCAGGCGCGTAGCTGTTTGCAGGCCTGGTCGAGAACCCATTCGCCAATGCTGATGATGATGCCGTTCTGCTCTGCCAACGGGATGAACAGGTCCGGCGGTACCAGCCCGCGCTCGGGGTGCTGCCAGCGCAGCAGGGCTTCTACGCCCACCACTTCATGGGTTTCGTAGCTGACCTGAGGCTGATAGGTAAGATGGAATTCATTGCGCTCCAGCGCGCCACGCAGCTCCTTGTCGAGCTCCCGGCGTACACGCATCTCGCTGTCGAGGCTGGCGATATAGAACTGATAGCGATTTCGGGAGCGGGCCTTGGCCAGCATCATGGTCTGTTCGGCTTTCTGTAGCAGCTTTTCGGCGTTGTCGCCGTCGTCAGGGAAGAGCGTGATGCCGATAGTCGCCCGCAGACTCACGGTATGTTCGCCCAGATCAAACGGGCGACCCAGATCGTCAAGGATGGTCTGCGCGAGTTCGGCGGCCTCGTAGGGCTCGCCGACGCCGGTCTGCACCAGGGCAAACTGATCGCCACCCAGACGCGCCAGACTGCCCAGCCGACCGCTGTTGGCACGCAGACGGTCAGCGACGGTGACCAGCAGGCTGTCACCGGACTGGTAGCTGAACTGCTCGTTGATTTCCTTGAAGTCGTCCAGCCCGCAACAGAGCACCGCAACGCCTCGCTGCCGACGCCCGGCGTCGGCGAGAATACGGCTGAGCTGTTCCTGCAGCATGCTGCGGTTGGGCAGGCCGGTGAGGTGATCGTGCTGCGCCATGTGCAGCAGATTGGCCTCGGCTTCGCGGCGTCGGCTACTGTTGCGCTCGATCGACTCCAGCAACTCATTGGCCTTTCTGATCCACAAGCCCAGTTCGTTCTTTTCCTGGCCTGGCAACATGGGGATGTGCATCTTGCCGGGGTGGTCAGGGTTGATGTCGGCGATGCGGTCGATGATGCCAGCGAGGGGTTTGGTGAGCAGAACGTGATAGAGCAGATAGAGGGCAAAGGCCATGGCCATGGCGCGTAATACGCCAGACAGCAGAATGATCAATGAGCTTTGCAGGAAGTCGTCGCCGTAGGGCGCGGTGTCCAG
The DNA here is from genome assembly GCF_036961105.1 of Halopseudomonas sp. Classification (GTDB taxonomy): domain Bacteria; phylum Pseudomonadota; class Gammaproteobacteria; order Pseudomonadales; family Pseudomonadaceae; genus Halopseudomonas. Next base: position 62,171 of record NZ_JBALWW010000012.1, read on the forward strand.
GGTTATGCGCAGGTCGCCGTAATATTCATTGTAGGGCTCGCGCCCGTAAAGACCGACGCTGTACTGCTGCTCGATACCAAACAACCAGTCGGTAAGCGCGCGGTAGGGCGAGTCCTGCAGCGGACGTTCGCGGCTGGCCAACTGACTTTCGTCCGGATGACCGATGGCGGCATAGCGCACCGCTTCATGCTCGAAAAGGCCACCGATGACTTGCAGTGCCATTTCGCGATCGAGGCTGTAAACCGCCTGGGTGGCGGGATCCTGTGACATGGCGAGGATCTGCTCGGCGTTGCTATCGATCAGCTTGCGCTCCTTGCGCAGGTCGTAGGCGATCTGGCCCAAGCTGAGAACCACGCCAACCACCAGTGCCCACAACAACACTAGACGAAGGAGTTTGATGGAAAGGCTGTGCCGACGCTCTAGCTTCAAAGTCTTGTTATTCCTGTCATAAGTAAGTTGCGCGCTGAATTCATCATGCAAGCTCCAGGCTCGACTGCGCAACACCCGCACTCTTTGTTGTTAGTAATAATTTCGTGCGGCGTTTTGTCGAGTATCGGCAAACTGCCCTGTGACGTCAAAGTGAAATCACTTTTTCAGACTCATAAACGCACAACACCCCGCCGAGGCGGGGTGTTGTGCGGTATTGCTACTGCGATCAGGCAGCGAAGTTCTTCGCTACAAAGTCCCAGTTGACCAGGTTCCAGAATGCCTCGACGTACTTGGGACGGGCATTGCGGTAGTCGATGTAGTAGGCATGTTCCCACACATCACAGGTCAGCAACGGAGTGTCGCCGGAGGTGATGGGGTTGCCGGCGCCGATGGTGCTGGCCAGCGCCAGTGAGCCGTCCGCCTTCTTGACCAACCAGCCCCAACCGGAACCGAAGGTGCCGATCGAGGTTTTGCTGAACTCTTCCTTGAAGGCATCGAAGGAACCGAAAGCCTTGTTGATGGCTTCAGCCAGTTCGCCAGTAGGTTCGCCGCCGCCGTTTGGCGCCAGGCAGTTCCAGTAGAACGTGTGGTTCCAAACCTGCGCTGCGTTGTTGAATACGCCGCCGCTGGAAGTCTTGATGATTTCTACCAGACTTTTGCCTTCGTACTCGGTACCCGGAACCATGTTGTTCAGGTTGGTAACGTAGGTGTTGTGGTGCTTGCCGTAGTGATATTCCAGAGTTTCCGCAGAGATGTGCGGCTCCAGTGCATTTTTCTCGTATGGGAGTGCTGGTAATTCAAAAGCCATGGTTAATCTCCATCTTCAGGTATCAAGGTCCAGAAACGGAATACTGCTCTCACTGTGTGACCGGAATGGGTGGCCTACAGTTCGCCAGGATTGCTGCCGTTGCGCTTGGCAACCTGGCTACGCCTCTTTTGTGCTGGAGCTGATATCGGCTCCACGGGGCGTTGCCCGTCTCGCGATCGGGAAGCCCCGATGATAGCACCTGAGTGCGCGGCTATCCACGTACCAAGTATAGGGGTATAGCCGTTCAGAGTGTCTGCAATGCCGGTCTGGCCAGCGACCAGGCGACCGCCAGCATCATCGCTGCAACGGTGAGATCGATGCAGCGCCAGGTCATCGGGCGGCGTAGCAATGGCGCCAGGCGGGCCGAGCCCAGCGCCAGAACGCTGAACCAGAGTACCGAAGCGCTGACGGCTCCGAGCGCAAAGACCGCCGGCAGGGCATGTTGTGCTCCCACCGAACCGATCAGCACCATGGTGTCGAGATAGACATGCGGATTCAGCAGTGTGACCGCCAGGGTGCTGAGCAGCACTGCGCGGTGCGAACGCTGCGGTTGATCGCCCAGGCTCAGGATTTGCGGGGAAAGAGCGCGGCGCAATGCCTGCAACGCGTAGAGCGTGAGAAAGCCAACACCCGCCCAGCGGGTGATCTCCATAGCCAGCGGATGACTCTGCAGCAGGGCTGCCAAACCGAAGATGCCCGCCACAATCAGCACCGCGTCGCAGCTCATGCAGATCAGCGCCACACTGATGTGATGCTCACGGCGCAAGCCCTGCGCCAGCACGAAGGCATTCTGTGCGCCTATGGCCATGATCAGCCCGGCGGCCACCAGCAGGCCATTGGTATAACTGTGCAGCAGTGAAGACATGACGGACGTCTCGGTGAATGAACGAAGTGGATTCTGGCGTGGCAGTTACTATTAGAAAAGACAATAATGCTGATGTCACATTAGGGATTTTGATGATGCTCGATTATAAATTGCTCGCCGCTCTGGCTGCGGTGGTTGAGCAGGGCGGCTTTGAACGCGCGGCTGCTAGTCTGGGCCTGTCGCAGTCTGCGATTTCACAGCGCATCAAGTTGCTGGAGTCGCGGCTGGGCTCGCCAGTGCTGGTGCGCATGTCACCGCCGCAGGCAACGGCAGCCGGCCAGCGGTTGCTCAATCATGTGCAACAGGTGCGCCTCCTGGAGCGGGATTTGCGCACCGATTTGCCTGAGATCGACACGCAGGCGGGGATGAGCCGGTTGCGGGTAGCGTTGAACGCCGACAGCCTGGCCACCTGGTGGGCGCAAGCGGTCAGTGGCTGGTGTTGCGCCGAACGGGTGTTGCTCGACCTGCAAGTTGAAGATCAGGACGTAGGCCTGCGGCGCATGCGCAACGGAGAAGTGGCTGCCTGCGTCTGCGCCACCGAGCAGCCCGTCGCCGGAGCGCGCAGTCTGTTGCTGGGTCAGATGCCCTATCTGGCGGTGGCCAGTCGCGAGTTCATTGTTCGGCATTTTCCGGCGGGAGTGGAAGTTGCGAGGTTGCCGCGAATACCGGCGGTTGTCTTCGGCCCTGACGATCAGTTGCAGCATCGCTTTATGCAGGCGCTGGGGCTGCCGGGCGAGTTTGAATACCATCTCTGCCCTTCATCCGAGGGGTTCGTGCGCCTGCTCAGCGCGGGTATTGGCTGGGGCATGGTGCCGGCCATGCAAGTGGCCGAACAGTTGCGCAGCGGTGAGCTTTGCGAGTTGGTGCCAGGGCGGCCGCAGGAAGTGGCTCTATACTGGCATTATTGGCGTCACGGCGGACACTTGCTTGAGGGACTGACCAATGAGCTGGCGCGGCGCGCGCCAGCCCTGCTGAGCTGATTATTCCAGATGCATTTCACCGGAGCCGGGCAGTTTCTCGATGCAATCGGCGCCGAGCAGGCGGGAAGGGGTGTAGTAGCCTGGCGCGGGTTCGTTCTGCTGCAGAAACTCGACCGCAAAGAGCGCGCCCTCAACCGTGACATCGTAGCCGTTGGCCGTCTGTATACGTGCGGTGACCTTTTTGCCCACCCGGTTCTGCGCTTCGCCCCAGACAAAGGTACGGGCATTTTGCCGCTGGGTGCTGTCGGGGCCAAGGATGCGACGGCCAACCAGATACTTCAGCAGCGCCTGGATCGGCGGCAAGCCCAGCAGCGGACGCAGCCGGTCGAGACGGCGAAGGCGGGTAGCGGCGCTGGGCGCCATCGGGATGAACACCTCAATGTCATCAATGCCGGTAGAGAACCAGGCGGTAGCTACATCGCCCCAGGGGATGGTCACGGCGTGCTTGGTGCCATTGCCGAAGTCTATGTCCCGGCTCTGGTAGGCCAGTGGAACGGTCTTGATCTTGTCGCCCTTGCGAATGCGCCCGCCGTATTTCAGACCTTCCACCGAGGTCTTGGCCGTGCCGGGGGAAAAGCTGCTACGTGAATCAAAACCCAGCGCCAGGCGGTCGGCGTCCGGCAAGGCTTCCTTCAAGCGGGCGGCGATGCAATCGGTGGGGATTACATCAAAACCGACGCCGGAGCAGATCACCACATTGGCTTCGGCGGCATCGTTGTGGCGACTCTGCGCGGCGACAAATACGTCGATCTCGCCAGTGATATCCAGATAATGGCAATGATTATGCAGGCAGGCGTCGATCATGGGTTGACTGGTGGCCGAGAATGGGCCCGCGCAGTGCACCACGCAGTGCATATCCTGCAAGCCATCGCGAGCAGCCTGGGCATGATCGAGGCTGAAGCTGCGCGCCTGCAGGCCGAGCTCATTGGCCAGGGCGCTTACTGCGTGTTGGTTGCGACCGGCCAGAACCGGTTTCAGGCGCCGGGCCGCAGCCGCTCTGGCCAACAGTTCGCCAGTGTAGCCGTTGGCGCCGTAGATCATCCATTCAGACATACTCTCACTCCTCGAAGCCGGAATGGTTCAGAGTAATGTCTGCGCCGGGCTTGTGCCAGCGCCTTCAGTTCTTCGCTGAGCGACAGCGCACAATTATCAGCACTCCGGGCGCCGAACGGGCAGCGTCAGCGTATAACCTGGCCGCGATAGATTCGAACGCTGCCACTGGGTGCCGCAGAAACTGGCTGTTCCGGCACGGCGCGTTTGCGTTCGGGCTGGTACTGACGTGCCGCGATGGCGCCCTGCGCGACCATGCTTTCTTCCGCCTCCGGCGTGGGTGCCAGCATCTCTGCGAGGCGATTGCCCAACTGCTGAATGTCAGCTTCGGCACAGCTGCGGCTGAGACCTATCATGCTTTCCACCGCATCGGGATCCCCCAGACGTACCGTCACTCCCAGGGAGCGTTTGAGCTGACGGCGCAATGCGGTCATGCAGTCAAGGGTCGCTCGGTTGAACTGCGCGTCTGCAATCATGCTGTTATCCCCCGATAAGAACATTGGCTGCGCAAGGTGCGGTAGCCAAGTCAATCAACTGCAAGCAGAATGTGTACCAATACGCCAAAGCGCCGGATACTTGCGGGTTGGCGGCGGTAGAAAGCATGGTGAACAGGTGTGCGCCGAGGTGACTCGCCATGCGATGGTGCATGCTTGCACCGCTCTGGCGCGGGCTTTTGGCTGATAAGCAATCTTTTGGGGGAAAAATGAAAGAGCGTGAGTTAGGTGATGATTTGCCAAGTCTGCGAGCTTCTCGTGATGAAGGCTTTGACCCTGTGGCGTCACAGCCGCGGCGTGGTGGCGCCACGGCGGGTCTGCGCGCCGACCCGCCGAGCGCGCCGCCCGCGCGCGGCACGGGTCCGCTGTGGGCACTGTGCGCAGCGCTTACGCTGGCGCTGCTGGCGCTGGGTTACTGGACCTATCAGCAACAAAGCATGCTCAAACAGCAGCTGGTCGCCACCCAGACCAGTTTCGCGCGGATCAGCGAAGAGGCCTCCGGCCGCATCCAGGATATTACCGGCAAGGTCAGCGCGACCGAGTCCAGCCTCAGCGAGGCTGAGCAGGCGCGTAACGCACGTGTTGCCAAGCTGGAAGCGCAATTGGCTCAGTTGCAGAAAACCTTGGGCGAACACGGTGGGCGCCTGGGCCAACATGAGCAGAGCCTGAGCAGCGCCAGCGCCGGTAGCGCGGATCTGGGCCAGCGTTTGCAAGCACAGCAGGCAGAGCTGGCGACGCTCACGGCCGCTTCAGCCAGTGCCGAGCAGCGTCTTGCACAGCAGGCTGAGCGCATGGCTGCGCTGGTCGAGCAAAGCCAGGCCGCCAGCACGCAACTGACCGAACTCAAAGGCCAGCTCGCAACGCTAGAGCAACTGGAACAACAGCTGACGGCGCAGTCAACTCAGTTGGCCAGCCAGAAGCAGGCCTTGCAGGCTCTGCAGGAGAAGGGCAGCGGGGATGTAGAGCAGAGCCTGTTGATCATGCGCACCGAGCTGGACAGGCGGGCGGCCGCTACCGAGCAGGCGCTGGATGCGATTGACAGTTTCAGGCTGCAGACCAATCGCAGTATCAGCACCCTACAGAACCAGGTGGCCAATCTGCACGCGCAGTTGCAGGGCAACTGATGAACTTTCTCGCCCATCTGTTGATGGGTTCGCAGAGTCCGCAACAGGCGCTGGGCAGTCTGCTGGGGGATTTCGTCAAAGGCCCGGTGCAGCAGATCGCCTTGCCTGAAGAGGTGCGTGGTGGTATCTGGCTGCACCGCCGGATCGACGTCTTTACCGATAGCCATCCGCTGGTGTTGCAGAGCAAGGCGCGCATCAGCCCGGCGCGTCGGCGGTTTGCCGGTATCATGGTGGATATGTTCTACGACCACCTGCTGGCCAGGCACTGGGAGCAGTTTGCCGATCTGCCGCTGGCCGAGTTCAGCCAACAGTCATATCGCTACCTGCTGCAACATCCGGAGTTGATTCCGGCCAATGCCTGGCCGGTTATCCGGCATATGAGCGAGAACGACTGGCTGGGCAGTTACGCGCAGCTGCCGCATCTGCATCGCGCGTTGGACAATATGGCAAGGCGGCTGCGCCGGGACAACAGCTTGCCCGGCGCGGTTACCGAGCTGGAAGCAGACTATCTGAGCTTTGAAGCTGACTTTCTCGGCTTCATGCCTGATGTGCAGCGCTTTGCGTCAGATCAGGCGGCTCGCTTGAATGCGGGCTCGCCGGACCTTTTGCTGCCATCAGCCAGGCCAAGCGCCTGACTCACAGCTGATTGGGCTTGGCGTGCCAACTGGTTGCGGTTACCCGTGGCGCTGTCGATCAGCGGCAGAAAGTGCACATGTACGTCTATCGTCTCAGCGCCCAGTAGGCGCAGCAGGTGCCGGGAAAACTCGTCATCATTGATGAAAGGCGCCACCTCATCCACCTCATTGTGCAAACGGTAGGCCACCGCCACTGGCTGCAGCGGTACCTCTGCCTCGATGGCGCTGCTCAGCAGGCGGCCATGGAAAGTGCGCACCTGCTCGCCATTGGTGGTGGTGCCTTCAGCAAAGATCAGCAGGCTGCGATCCTGCTTCAGCACTTCGATCAGTTGCTGCTGCAATGATTGCGACGCCGACTGCCCGCGCTGAATGAAGCAGGTCCCGGCCGCCGCTGCCAGCCAACCAATAACCGGCCAATGGCGCACTTCGGCCTTGGACAGAAAGTGCAGTGGCGCCTGGGCGCCGAGCACAGCGATATCCAGCCAGGACACATGATTGCTCACCCAGAGCGCGGTTCTGCCGGTCGGCCGGCCGTGCAGATGCAGGCGTAGCGGCAGCAGACGGATCAGGTTGCGCAGCCACCAGCAGGTCAGGCGCTGGCGCTGGCCATCGAGGAACGCCGGTTTCAGAGGTTGCAGCACGGCCACCCAGGTGGCCAGCACCAGTCCGCAGAGAATCCAGCCAACCACGCCGAGCAGCCGCAAACCCTTGCGCAGGATCATGCTCAACCCGCCTTGAAATGGCGAGCGTAGCGCGGGCACAGCTGTTCGCGACGCAGCAGAATAAACACGTCGGCACAGTTGAACTCGGGATCCCAGCAGGGCTCGCCGCACACCTTGGCGCCCAGACGCATGTAGGCCTTGAGCAGCGGTGGCAATTGCGCGGTAAGGTTGGTTGGCAGATCGCGCTCGGGGATCGGCAGACGCGGAATGGCGTTGAGATACTCACGGCTGAGATAACGACCGCGCAGCCGCTGCATAATGGCATGGGCCTGCAGGCCGCCATCGCTCATGTCGATGCTGGCGCAGCCCATCAGATAGCTGTAGTGCCGCTCGTTCATCAGTTGTGCCAGACCGGACCAGAGTACCGAGATGGTCGCGCCATTGCGGTAGTCGGCGTGCACGCAGGTGCGGCCAATTTCCATGATATCGCCGCGCAGCGCAGCCAGGCCCACCAGCTGAAATTCACTCTCGCTATAGAAGCCGCCAGCCAGGGGTGCCCGACGGCTGTCGAGAATACGGGTGGTTGCTACCACTCGACCGTTGTTCTGATCGCGTACCACCAGATGTTCGCAATGCAGGTCGTAGTGATCCTGGTCCAGGCCCTGCTCGGTGCTGTGCAACACCGCACCGCACTCTTCGGCAAATACCTGGTATCTCAGCGCCTGGGCGGCTCTGAGGCTGTGTGCGTCGGTAGCCAGCTCAACCAGCAGGTGGCGGCTGTTGGATTCTTCGAGGGCGAGCGCTGCTTGTGACATGGACACCTCCATCCGGGCATCTGTTATTTGATGTACAAGCTGAGCCTATGGCGCCGGGGTGTCAGGATTGTGAAGGCTTGGTTACGTTCCTGTGACCGCATACATCTTGATACAGGTCAGTGGATGTGTGCCGCGCCTGCTTTATAAGAAGGCTCCAGACAAACCAACGGAGAGTGACAGATGGTCGTGGCAAGAGTGTTGTTTGATAACGGGCCGCACAAGGTACTGTGCTTTGACCAGCTGGTGACCGGCGACGGCGTGCAGTCCAACCAGTTTCTGATTATCGATCACGACCAGCATGCGCTACTGGATCCCGGTGGCGACCTCACCTATATGCCGCTGTCGCTGGCGGTCAGCCGATACATTCCCTTGACCGAGTTGACCTACGTTTTTGCCTCGCATCAGGATCCGGACATCATTGCCTCGCTCGACAAGTGGTTGCTGCATACCCGTTGTCAGGTCGTCTGCTCCAAGCTTTGGGCGCGCTTTCTGCCGCATCTGAGTGCGGGTTATCTCAACCGTCAATTGGGCATGTCGACTACCGAGCGCATGATCGCGATCCCGGACCGTGGTGCGGATATCGCCCTGGGCAAGTCGTTTATCAAGATATTGCCGGCCCACTTTCTGCATTCGGTAGGCAACCTGCAGTTCTTCGACCCGATCAGCGGAATACTGTTTTCCGGCGACATGGGAGCCTCAATGGTGGACGATGCGGAACCTGTAACCGACTTTGCTACTCACAAATCCAGCATGGAAGGCTTTCATCGGCGCTACATGGCGGGCAACAAGGCTTGCCGCCTCTGGGCCAACATGGTGCGTCAACTGGCGCCAGCGATGCTGGTGCCGCAGCATGGCCGGTCCTTCGCGGGGCCTGCTATGATCAATGCCTTTCTGGACTGGATCAGCCAGCTGGAATGCGGCATGGACCTGCTTACCCAGGACGACTACCGCATTCCTTGAGCCATCAGCGTTGCAAGGAGAATTATGTCGTCACGCGTGTATGAGTGGCACCAGGACAATACGTTCGAACTACGAGTCGATGGACATCGCTACTTTCCACGGTTGCTCGAAGCCTTTGACCAGGCTCAGAGCAGTATCGATATAGAAATGTACTTGGTCAGCTCGGGGACCACCTGCGAGCAGGTCATTGATGCCCTGCTGCAAGCGGTGGCGCGAGGCGTCAAGGTGCGCTTCATGTTCGATGCCATCGGCAGTGAAAAGCTCACCCAGGGGGACCGCGACCGGCTTGCCGAGGGCGGGGTGGAGCTGCGTATCTACAATCCCGCGCGCTGGTACCACGGGCGGCGTCTTTTTCACCGCGACCACCGCAAGTTGATTGTGGTGGACCGACAGATCGTGTTCGTTGGTGGTACCGGGTTTACCGATAATTTCTGTCTGACCGAGGAAGATGGTCAATGCCCCCGTTGGCACGAGCAGATGCTGGAAGTGCGGGGACCAGTCGTTGCCGACTGGTTGGATCTGTTTGAGGTCGAATGGGGCCGGGTAGGCAAGTTTCAGCGCCGCGGCTTCTCGCCAGTGCGCCGCGTCAAGATACCGCGCCTGCCGCATCAAGGCAGCGGGCACGGGCGGGTGTCCTATATAGGTGCCCGTGAGCAGAAGGAGGTCGTCGCCTCGCTACTGGCGGCGCTGGCGCACAGCAAGGAACGAGCCTGGCTGGCAACCCCCTATTTTCTTCCCTCGTGGCGCATCCGCCGTGCGCTGATGCGCGCAGCTCGCCGCGGTGTGGACGTGCGCCTGCTGCTTTGCGGTACCAGCATCGATCATCTGGCCGTACTGTATGCGGGGCAGCGCTACTACAAGCGGCTGCTCAAGGCAGGGGTGCGCATCTATGAATTCCAGCCACGCTTTACCCATCTGAAAACCGCCATGGTGGATGACTGGGTCTCGCTGGGATCATGCAATTTTGACCACTGGACCCTGCACTGGAATCTGGAGGCCAATCAGCAGGCGGTTGATGCCGGGCTGACCAGGGCCGTTACCCAGAGCTTTGAGGACGACTTTGCCGACAGTCACGAGTGGACGCTGCAGGGTTGGCGCGAAATGCCCCTGTCTCACCGTTTAAAGATCCGCTTGTGGGGGCAGGTCAACCGCTGGGTGATGCGAATCTTTGGTATTCCGCGCTAGTAAGGCCCCGCACGCATGCGGGGCCGCAGCGCGATTTCAGTGGTTGGCGAAGACCGCTTTGCGTTTCTCCATGAAGGCCGTCAGCGCTTCGCGTGCTTCGGGGCCTGCCAGTAGCTTGGTAAAATGCGCCCCTTCGGCGTCCATTGTCTGCTCGGCGACCTGCGTCACGCCTTCCTTGATCAGTTGCTTGGTCAGTTTCAGTGAGCCCGGGGGTTGTTCGGTCAGCCGGACGGCGGCCTGTCGGGCAGCCTGCAGTACGGCTTCACCGGTGGGTAGCGCTTGATTGGCCAGGCCAATCTCGGTAGCGCGTTGGCCGGATACTTCCTCTCCGAGCAATAGCAGTTCGGCGGCGCGCAGGTGGCCCAGCAGGCGCGGCAGCAGAAAGCTGGAGCCGGCCTCCGGGCACAGGCCGAGGTTGACGAAGGGCATCTTCAGTCGCGCGTTGTCCGCCACATAGACCAGATCACAGTGCAGCAGCATGGTAGTACCAATGCCTACCGCCGGACCGTTCACCGCCGCGATCAATGGTTTTTCCGCGTTGCAGATGGCGCGCAGAAACCGGTAGACGGGGCTGTCGGTGCCACTGCGCGGCGAGTTGATGAAGTCACCCACATCGTTGCCACTGGTAAAACAGCTGGTACTGCCCTGAATGACGATGGCGCGCACTGCGCTGTCGTCCTGCGCTGCGCTGATAGCGTCAGCCATGGCGCCGTACATATTCTGGGTCAGGGCGTTCTTCTTGTCGGGACGGTTCATGGTCAGCGTCAGTATGCCGGCGCTTTGCTCGATCAGCAGGTGCTCGCTCACGGTAGCTCCAATTATTCTGGTGGAAGAGGGGGTGTTGCCATTGGGAGCATGGTCGCATGAATTATTTCGCTACCCCAGCAACCTGGCCCGCGCCGAATAGGGGCTTATAAGGTGGCGCGATTGGATCTGGGGCGGGTGGGGCCGAGAGTCATTGCGTTTTCGCTGTGCTGGAATCCGGGTGGGCGGGGCTGTTCAGAGCCCGCGACTGAGAAAGGCCTCATCGAGTATCTGACGGCCGGCGAGGCCGGCCATAAACAGCGGACGACGCAGCTGGTCCACGAAGCGGGCGCTGCCGCAGAGCAGGGCCTGGGTAGTGCGCGAGGGTGGGCGCAGGTTGCGCAGATCACTATGCATCTGCCCTTGCTGATGCAGCCTGAGTTGAAGTTGTGGGGCGGTTGCCGCCAGCTTTTCAAGCTCTGGTTGAAGGTAGCTGGCCTGGCCGTCAGCGCTCCAGTGCCAAAGCACTATGGTTGCGCTGTGCTGCTGTCTCAGCGCGTCCCGCGCGACCGCCTGCAGTGGCGCCAGACCGGTGCCGCTGGCGAGTAACAGCAAGGGCCGGTCATGCCAGGCCGGGTCATAGCACAGGTTTCCGCAGGGGTTACCCAGATACAGCTGCTCGCCGATCTGCGCTCGCTGCAAGCGCGAGGAAAAGGCACCCTCCGGCTGCAGCTGGATATGAAACTCCAATAGCGGATCGCCAGGCAGGCTGGCCAGTGAGTAGCTGCGCCCCAGCTCGGGCGTTAACCAGAGCGTAAGGTGCTGGCCCGCGCGATAGCGCAGCGGGCGATGGGGACGCAGACGCAGCAGCATGATCGAGCCGGGCAGTTGGGTGAGGGTCTCAATGCTGGCGCCCAGGCCATCGCTCAGCGGGTCGTGCAGGCTCACCTGCATGTCTGCGGTTACCGGACATTGACAGGCCAGCAACCAGCCGTCCATTTGCTGCTGCGGGCTAAGGCCCTGTTGCGCCTGCTCCGGAACCGATTGATCCTTGGCCTGGACCAGGCAACTCTGGCACTGACCCGCCCGGCAGGACCAGCTAACCGGCAGGCCGGCGGCCTGCAGTGCGTCGAGCAGATTGCTGCCCTGGCCTACCTGCAGCCTTTGGCCGTGTACGTTCAGCTCGGGCATGGTGTTTTCCGGTACAGCCCTCAGGCAGGGTCGGTTTGGTGGTGCTCGCAGCGATTGCGGCCACTGTTCTTGGCCATATAGAGAGCCTGGTCGGCGCTGTTCAAACAGGCTTCGAGGTCATCCTCCTGACGGATCAGGCTCAAGCCGGCCGACAAGGTGCAGTGTACGCCCTCCGGCAGGCAGGAAAATTGCATTTTTCCAAAGCTGGCGCGAATGCGTTCCATGCATTGATGCAGGGCGCCGAGGTCAGCATTGCTCAACAATATGACAAACTCTTCGCCGCCGAAGCGCGCCACCAGATCACCGTCACGTAGACTGTCCCGGGCCAGGGTAGCAAAACCTTGCAGCACTTCATCTCCGGCGGAGTGGCCATAGAGATCATTGATGCGCTTGAAATGGTCCAGGTCGATTAGGGCGACACCAAGCAGTTGATTCGGGCGCATCAGAGTCATGCGGCGGTGTGCTTCATCGATGAAGTAACGCCGATTCGCCAGACCCGTAAGGCTGTCGGTGGTAGCCAGGTTCTGCAGCTGTCCCATCATCCCGCGCAGCGTTTCCTGATGGGCCTGCAAGGTGCTATGGCGTTGCTGCAGACGTTCGCGCAGTTCACGGATATAGCTACCGGTAAACGACAGGCAGCCAAGGAAGCAGGCAAGGATAAACCATTGCACCAGACTCAGAGTGAGGTTTTGCGCGCTGGGACCACGGTAACTCTCGATGGCGATCAGGCCGCCAAAGCAGGTGAGGGCGAGCAAGGCCTGCAGTACCAGATCGCGCCGGGTCAGCTGGAAGATGCCGAAGGTCAGAATGTTGGCATACACCATTACCAGGCTACCGCGCAGACTGCCCGCAAAGGCCAGCAAATAGGTGGTAAGTAGAATGGCGACTACGATCTGGGCGTTGGTCATGCTGGGTTCGCGAAAGCGCAGATTCAGTCCGCTCTTGAGCAATACCCAAAACACAGTCTGAGTGAGAAGCCCAAGCAGCACGTGGGTCGTCGCCATCCAGGCGGAAGCGTCGTACTGTCCCGCTGCCCAGGCCACGCCGATGACTACATAGGTGATCAGGTAGTTGATCTGCGCCAGGTAGAAACGCTGGAGCCTGAGTGCCTGGAATTTATCGCTGTTTGCGTCCTGCAATTCGCTCACGATAGGCCTGCCTTTGTTGTGATGGCATTATGACGTCAATTTATCGTTTGCGCCTTGTTTTGAAAAGCATTTTATTTCATCTGCTTCTCGAATGACCGAGATGCACTTGGCAGTACTGAAATCGTTCATAGCCGCGGTGGCGTGTTTGCATGCGTGCTGGCTCCAGGTTATTTCGTCAGAGAATCAGAGCCTGGCGCTATGCCATTGAGCCAGCTCGGGTATACTTGGCGCCTGATTTTTTCAGGGTGACCCCCCGCATCACCCAAGCCTGTCCGATTCCGTGAGCCTGGCCTGACAGGGCGCAGTCCTTGTCAGCCGCCTAATGAGAGGAGCCTGTCCGAGCATGGCCGTTATCAAGCAAGATGACCTGATCCAGAGCGTGGCTGACGCGCTGCAGTACATTTCCTACTACCATCCCGTCGATTTCATTCAGGCAGTACATGAAGCCTATGAGCGTGAAGAGTCGAAAGCGGCCAAGGACGCCATTGCTCAGATTCTGATCAATTCGCGCATGTGCGCCACCGGTCACCGGCCGATCTGTCAGGACACCGGCATCGTTACCGTGTTCGTCAAGATTGGCATGAACGTCAGCTGGGAAGGGGCCACCATGAGCCTCGATGACATGATCAACCAGGGCGTGCGCCAGGCGTATAACCTGCCGGAAAACGTGCTGCGTGCTTCGATTCTGGCCGATCCGGCCGGCAAGCGAACCAACACCAAAGACAACACTCCGGCGGTCATCCATTACCAGATGGTACCGGGCGATACCGTCGAGATCGACGTCGCAGCCAAAGGCGGCGGCTCCGAAAACAAGTCCAAGATGGTTATGCTCAACCCCTCCGACTCCATCGTCGACTGGGTGCTCAAGACGGTCCCGACCATGGGTGCTGGCTGGTGCCCGCCGGGTATGCTGGGCATTGGCATCGGTGGCACCGCCGAGAAAGCGGCGGTGATGGCTAAGGAGTCCCTTATGGATTCCATCGACATCCACGAGCTGCGCGCGCGCGGCCCGCAGAACCGCGTCGAAGAGCTGCGTCTGGAAATCATGGACAAGGTCAACGCCCTTGGCATTGGCGCCCAGGGTCTGGGTGGTCTCACCACGGTGCTGGACGTCAAAATCAAGGATTACCCGACCCACGCAGCCAGCCTGCCGGTGTGCATGATCCCCAACTGCGCGGCGACTCGTCACGCGCATTTCACGCTCGATGGCAGCGGCCCGGCCGAGCTCAAGGCGCCGCCGATGGAAGCCTACCCCGACATCACCTGGGAAGTCGGCACTGGCGTACGTCGGGTCAACCTCGACACCCTCACACCGGAAGACGTGCTGGAATGGAAGACCGGTGAAACCGTGCTGCTGTCCGGCAAGATGCTGACCGGCCGCGATGCCGCGCACAAGCGTATGGTCGAAATGCTGAACAACGGCGAGCAGTTGCCGGTGGATCTCAAGGGTCGCTTTATCTATTACGTTGGCCCGGTTGATCCGGTGCGTGAAGAGGTTGTCGGGCCAGCAGGTCCGACAACCGCCACGCGCATGGACAAGTTCACCCGCCAGATCCTGGATCAGACCGGTCTGCTGGGCATGATCGGCAAATCCGAGCGCGGCCCGATTGCCATCGAGGCGATCAAGGACCACAAGGCGGTGTATCTGATGGCTGTCGGCGGCGCCGCCTATCTGGTTGCCCAGGCAATCAAGAAGGCTGAAGTGCTGGCGTTCCCGGAGATGGGTATGGAAGCCATCTACGAGTTCGAGGTCGAAGACATGCCGGTCACCGTCGCAGTGGATACCAAGGGCGAATCGGTGCACATCACCGGCCCGGCGATCTGGCAGAAGAAGATTGCCGAGAGCCTGGCGGTGGAAGTGGAGTAAGCCCGTTCGGGCAGAAAAGGGGCCTCGCTTGCGAGGCCCTTTTTTATTGCACGCTGCGCAGGGATGACTGCGACCGTCCACCCTACGATGTTCGGTGCCCATTGCAGTTGGATGGCCTTGGCTCGGCAGGAGCGGGAATCAGCCATCAGCCGGCTAGAAGCTGTTGACACGAAGCCGGCAGAAAGCCGCACGCTGAATTCCAGCCTCCAGCCTCCAGCCTCCAGCCTCCAGCCTCCAGCCTCCAGCCTCCAGCTCTTAAACCAGCGACTCCCCCACGTGCAGCAGCTTCATCGAGTTGGTGCCGCCGCGCGAATTGTAAACGTCGCCCTTGGTGAGAATTACCCAGTCGCCCGGCTGCACATAACCGCCTTCAAGCAGCTTGTTGACCGCCTGCTGGTTGATGTCACTGGAAGGCATGTCTGCCGGATTGAAAGGAATGGCCTGGACGCCACGATACAGTGCCACCCGACCCAGGGTCTGGGTATTGGGTGAGAGCGCGAAGATCGGTAGATGCGAGCGGATGCGCGACATGATCAGCGGCGTAAAGCCGCTTTCGGTCAGGCTGATGATGGCCGTAACGCCCGGGAAATGGTTGCCCGCGTACATGGCCGCCAGCGCGACCGTCTCGTCGCAGCGCTCGAAGTTCTGATACAGCCGGTGACCGGATTTCTGGCTGGTGGGATGCTTTTCGGCGCCGCGGCAAACACGGTCCATGGCGCGTACCGCTTCCACCGGATAATCGCCGGCGGCGGTTTCGGCCGAGAGCATGACAGCGTCGGTGTAATCCAGCGCGGCGTTGGCCACGTCGGAGACTTCTGCCCGGGTGGGCATCGGGCTGGAGATCATCGACTCCATCATCTGCGTGGCGGTGATCACCACCTTGTTCTGTTTGCGCGCGCGGCTGATGATGTGCTTCTGAATGCCCACCAGTTCGGCATCGCCAATCTCCACACCCAGATCGCCGCGCGCCACCATCACACCGTCGCTGGCCTGGATCAGGCCGTCCAGCGCCTCGTCATCAGCCACGGCTTCGGCACGTTCGATTTTGGCAATCAGCCAGGCTTCGGATTCGGCATCGCGCAGCAGCTTGCGCGCCAGGTTCATATCGGCAGCATCGCGCGGGAAGGAAACGGCCACGTATTCCATCTGCAGCTCTGCGGCCAGGTTGATATCGTTGCGGTCCTTGTCGGTCAGTGCCGCCGCTGAAAGGCCACCGCCGCGGCGATTTATTCCCTTGTTGTTCGACAGCGGACCGCCGACCGTGACGCGGCAACGTACTTCATCGCGGCCGACGCTTTCCACCGCCAGTACTACGCGACCGTCGTCCAGCAGCAGTTCGTCGCCGGCGCGGCAGTCGGCCACCAGGTCAGGGTAGTCAAGACCCACGATATCGCTGTTGCCATGTTCCAGATCATGTACCGTAGATAGCCGGAAGTTGTCGCCCACTTCCAACTCGATACGGCCTTCAGTGAAGCGGCCGATGCGGATCTTTGGCCCTTGCAGGTCGCCCAGCAAAGCTACGTGCTGGCCGTTCTCTTCGGCGATTTCACGTACCAGGCGGGCGCGACGGCGATGCTCATCTGCGCTGCCGTGGGAAAAGTTGAGGCGGGCGACGTTCATGCCTGCGGCAATCAGCTCGGCGATCTTTTCCGGGCTGCTGCTGGCAGGTCCGAGGGTGGCGACTATCTTGGTGCGGCGCAGCGACATGCGGAGGTCCTTGTGTGGTGAGCGGGCAGTTGGGAATGGGGTCTACAATAGAACATAATTGCCTGCCGCGGGTAGGTTGGTTGGTACAGGAGATTGCATGCATCCCCAGGTTGAAGCGGTAACTGCTGCAGTACGCGAACGCAGCAAGCATTCGCGTGCGGCTTATCTGGTGCAGATGCAGGAGGCGCCGGACGGGCGCCGCAGGTTGTCCTGCGGCAATCTGGCCCACGGTATGGCGGCCTGCTCGGCGCAGGACAAAAGCCGCATACGCATGATGGACGAGGTCAACATAGGCCTGGTCACAGCCTATAACGACATGCTCTCTGCGCATCAGCCCTACGAACGCTACCCCGAACAGATACGCCAGATATTGCGCGGCATTGGTGCCACTGGCCAGGTGGCCGGCGGGGTTCCGGCCATGTGCGATGGTGTTACCCAGGGCGAGCCGGGCATGGAGCTGTCGCTGGTCAGCCGTGATGTGATCGCCATGGGCACCGCCATCGCGCTTTCACACAACATGTTCGATGGTGCCCTGTGTCTGGGTATCTGCGACAAGATAGTGCCTGGGCTACTGATCGGTGCGCTGCGCTTTGGCCATCTGCCGGTGATCTTTGTACCGGCCGGCCCCATGCCCAGCGGTTTGCCCAACAGTGAGAAGGCCCGGGTGCGCGAGTTGTTTGCCCAAGGCAAGGTCGACCGCGAAGCCCTGCTCGCCGCCGAGAGCGCCTCTTATCACAGCGCCGGCACCTGCACCTTCTATGGCACCGCCAATACCAATCAGATGCTGCTTGAGGCCATGGGCTTGCAACTGCCCGGCGCATCGTTCATTCAGCCTGATTCACCGCTGCGCGAGGCCCTTACGGCGCAAGCAAGCGAGCAGGTAGTGCGCCTGGCGCGGGCTGGCGAGGTGCGGCTGGCCGACATTCTGGACGAGCGTGCGCTGATCAATGCGCTGGTGATGCTGCTGGCCACCGGTGGCTCGACCAATCTCACCATTCATCTGGTTGCCATAGGCCAGGCTGCCGGCCTGCAACTGCGCTGGGAAGACATGGCAGCCCTCTCCAGTGTGGTACCCACGCTGGCGCATATCTACCCCAGCGGCAAGGCCGATATCAATCAGTTCCAGGCGGCTGGCGGCACCGCCTGGATGTTCCGTCAGTTGCTCGCCGGCGGTCTGCTGCACGAGCAGGTGCAGACAGTCGCCGGGCCCGGGCTGGCACGTTATTGCCAAGAGCCGGTGCTGCTGGATGGCAAACTGGTATGGCGAGATGGTGCCGAGACCAGCCTGGACGAGAATATTCTGCGGCCGCTGGCTACCCCGTTTCTGCCTGACGGAGGCCTGCGTCTGCTACAGGGCAATCTGGGCCGCGGTGTGCTCAAGGTCTCCGCTGTGGCGCCGGAGCATTGGCAGGTGCGCGCACCTTGTCGGGTGTTCGAGGATCAGGATGATTTTGTCAGCGCCTTCAAGACCGGCGAGTTGGACTGTGATTGCATCGCCGTGTTGCGCTTTCAGGGTCCGCGCGCCAACGGCATGCCCGAGCTACACAAGCTGCTGCCTTATTTGGGCGTGCTGCAGGACAAGGGTTACCACGTGGCGCTGGTCACCGATGGCCGCATGTCCGGTGCTTCCGGCAAGGTGCCTGCGGCCATTCATCTCTGCCCGGAGGCGGCCTCTGGTGGTGCGTTGGCTTATCTGCGCGATGGTGATCTGATCTCGCTCGATGCTCAGCGCGGGGAACTGCAAGTGCTGGTGGACGAGGCCGAGTGGCAGTCCCGCGTGCCTGCAGTGCAGCAACAGCCGATCCGGCGAGGTTGGGGGCGTGAGCTGTTCGCCTTCATGCGCGCCGAGGCCAGCCCGGCGGAAGAGGGTGGCAGCGTATTTACCGCGAGTCTGGCTGAAGGAGATAGATAGATGCAAAGCTTATCGGCACTGGCAGCGCAGCGGGCGTTGCCGTTTCGCAGTAACCCCAGCGTGGAGGCGCATGCAAATTGGTTGGTAGAGCGCATTACCCGGGCTTTGCAGGCAGCCATACAGGAGCGCGGGCGCGCCACGCTGGCGCTGTCCGGCGGGCGGGGTCCGGCGCCCTTTCTGCGGGCGCTGAACCGCGTGGAGCTGGCATGGGAGCGGGTGTGCGTGACCCTGGCCGATGAGCGCTGGGTGCCACCGGAGCATGCCGACAGCAATGCCGGCCTGCTCTGGCGCTGCATGCCTGAAGTGATGCCCAGAGTGGTCTGGACGCCGCTATACCACGGGCTGAGCCCCGAGCAAGACGCCGCACGCAGCAGCGCGGCGTTGGCCGAGTTGATGCCGCTGGATGTGCTGGTGCTGGGCATGGGCACCAACGGCCACACAGCATCGCTGTTCCCCGGTGCGCCAGGATTGGCCGACCTGCTGAGTGCGCAGGCGCCGGCCCTGTGCATGGCTACCGAGTCAACTGAAGGCGCGCCAAGGTTGACGCTGACCGGCGCTGGGTTAAACTCCGCGCGCACGCAACTGCTGGAGATACGCGGTGAGGACAAAGCCGCGGTGCTGGCAGCTGCTCTGTCCGGCCAACATCCGCAATGGCCCGTCAGTGCATTTTTACGTAACCCGCTGGAAATAGTTTATGGGCCTGATGGTGATTGACGGCCAGTTGGAGGAACAAGCGAGCATGGATAAAACTCAAGCGCTGGATGCCCTGTTCGCAGATGTGACCTTGCTGCCGGTCATCAGCATTGAACGCGAAGCCGATGTCCTGCCGCTGGCTGACGCGCTGGCGGCAGGCGGCATCACCACGCTGGAAATCACCCTGCGTACTTCCCTGGGTTTGCCTGCCATCGAGCTGTTGCGGCGTGAGCGACCCCAGTTGCGCATTGGCGCAGGTACCGTCACCAATGCGGCGCAGTTTCAGGCGGTGGAGCAGGCTGGTGCGCATTTTGTCGTTACTCCCGGCATCACCGAGGAATTGTTGCAACTGGGGTTGCGTAGCCGCATCCCGCTGCTGCCGGGCATAGCGACTGCCTCCGAAATTCTGGCCGGTTATCGGTTGGGCTATCGTCGCTTCAAGGTGTTTCCAGCCGAAGTTCTGGGTGGTGCGGCTCTGCTCAGGTCCTTTGCTGGCCCGTTCAAGGATGTGCGCTTCTGCCCCACCGGCGGTATCGGCCAGCAGAACATCGACCAGTACCTAGCGCTGGATAATCTGCTGGCGGTGGGTGGCAGTTGGGTCACGCCCAAGGCTGCTGTGGCTGCGGCCGATTGGGCCGAGATCACCAGACTCAGTCGCGCGGCGACCGCGCTAGCGGCCGCGCGCTGAGGTCGGCTGTCAGGATTTGCTCGGGTCGCTGAAATCGTCGGGCTTGATGATCAGCAGGTCGCAGGGTGCTTCATCCAGCAGTCGCTCGGCGGTGTGGCCAATTAATGCGCTTTCCAGGCGTGAGCGCGACACCGCACCCAGCACTAGCAGGTTGATACCCTGCTGCTCCACCAGACGCGGGATGGTTTCCTCCGGAAAACCTTCCAGCAGCTGCTGTTGCGCCTGGGGGGCATTGGCGCGACTGAGCAATTCACTGAGCGCCTGCTGATGATGTTTTTTCACATCATCGGCGTAGTCCTGATAGTTGGGTATCAGCGTGGCGTCCAGCACCATGGTGCGCGGCAGCGGATTGTAACAGTGGGCTATATCCAGGCTGGCTGCTGTGCCCTCTGCCAGCATTGCGGCGCTGTCGATCAGCTTGATATCCAGACTGGCCGGCTTGTCATCCTCGTGTACCGGGTCCACGGCCGCGCAAATGCGGGTAATCGGCTGCGCGTTCTTGACCAACCATAGCGGCGTTTCGCAGTGTCTGATCAGTTGCCAGTCGGTGTTGGTCAGAAACAGCCGCTTGAGTACGTTGTGGTGATGGGTGGTCTTGATAATGAGGTCTGGCTGCAATTGCTCTGCTGCTTGCAGGATGTGCCGATCCAGGCGCTTGCCCCAGACCGCCTGTACCGCCACGGTTCGGCCCTTGGCGCGCAGGGGGGCGGCCAGTTTCTCGAGACGTTGCTCGTGGTTGCTCAGCAGCGAGGCGCGAGCCTTTTCCAGGCCATGGCTGGCGAATAGCGTGCCGCCATCCAGTGCCGCAACATAGTCGCACAACAGCAGCGTCACTCGCGCTTGGGGATAGTGTTGGCAGAGATTTTCAGCCCGCTCGAGACAGGGCTGCTTGTCTTCGGTGGTTGGGTCTATTACAACCAGCAGGTGGCCGATATTCATGGTGGTGCCTCCGGTAAGCGCTTGCGAACAGAAATGCCAGTTTCAAGACTAAAGGTAGTGTCCATGACAGCAACTGTCACTGACCTGGGTCAAGGGTTAGGGCGGGCTGAAGAATCTGTGTGGGACGCCGATACCCTGTCAACAGTGTCTTTTATTTGCAGAGAATCTCATGACCAGCCAACTCTCACTCGTGCTCACCCTGTTTCTTGCGCTAACCGGTTGCGGTTCCACCGCCTACAGCAAGCATCTGAGCAAGGCCTACGATGCCTACGATAGTGGCGACTGCGCTGAAGTGATCAGCCAGCTGTCGGAAACCGAGCGCCTTAGCCGCTCGCGTCCTTATCTGCAACCGGAGATTTCCTTGCTGCGTGGTCAATGTCTGGAGCGGCAGGCGCTGTATCTGGATGCCGCTCAGACCTATCGCTATCTGGTGGAAAACTATCCGCACAATGAATATGCCTACCGTGCAGGCGCCCGGCTGGAAACCCTGCGTCAGCTGGGGCACTACGACCCGGAATTGGCATTGCCGCCACAGACGCATTGAGGTTTTCCACGGCAAAGCAGGGCTTGGAACACTGATGGCGGTCGGCTATGCTTGACCGTCTGGTCAGGGATTCGACGGAAATTGTCATGAAGCTACCTTTGTTATTGCTGCTCTTGATTAGCTGCTGGGCCGCGCCCGCCATGGCGCAGATCTACCGCTGGGTAGACGCGCAGGGGCAGGTGCATTTCGATCAGCGGCCGCGTCAGGGCGCTGAGCAGGTGGACGTAAAGCCACAGGTGGTGGAACGCGAAGACCATGTTCGCGAGAGCGAGGAGAATCGCCAGCGACTGTATGACGTTCGCGAACAGGAGCGCGCCCAACAGCGCCAGTTGAGCGCGCAGCAACGCCAGCGTCAGGCTGCGCGCT
Source organism: Halopseudomonas sp. (assembly GCF_036961105.1). Taxonomy (GTDB): domain Bacteria; phylum Pseudomonadota; class Gammaproteobacteria; order Pseudomonadales; family Pseudomonadaceae; genus Halopseudomonas. Next base: position 83,977 of record NZ_JBALWW010000012.1, read on the forward strand.
GTGCGCAGATGCGTGAGCAGTTGGCGATGTTCGATCAGCGCGTGTTCTGGTACGAGGAAGACGCCCAGGGTCGCCGGGTCGAGGTGGCCAACGAGCAGGTTCAGGCCAGTAAGAATGCACTGCTGGAGCGACTTCGGGAGGAGTGCTGAAATGCAGGTGTTACCCGGATCAAGCAACGATCATCCGATAGAGCAGCGGCAGATCCCGCGCCAGCAGCTCAGTGCCTATCTGCGTGTGTACAACAGTCAGACCGACCGCCCCTTTGGGTACATCGGCAATGTCTCACGTATGGGTATTATGCTGATTACCGAGCTGCCGGTCATGCTCGACCAGGAATACCAGCTGCTGCTCAAACTGCCAGGCGAAGATGACAAACCGGCCGAGCCCATACACTTTCGTGTGCGCAGCCACTGGTGCCGAGCGGATATCACACCCGGCTACTACGATTGCGGTTTCAGCATCGTCTCCAATCCGAAAACCTTTGCCTCACTGGCCACCTTGTTGCAGCGCTATTTCAGTTTCAGCCAGCCCGTGGATGTCTGAACGCCGCCGTTGCGTTACCCTGCATTGCTGATCAATGGGGGCAGGCATGAGCAAGAGTTTCTTCTGGTACGACTTTGAATCCACCGGCATCGACCCACGCCGCGACCGGCCAGTGCAGGTTGCGGGCGTGCGCACCAATGAACAGTTGGAGGAAATAGGCGAGCCGTTGTGCATCGATTGCCGTCTGCCGCCGGATATTCTGCCGCACCCCATGGCGTGTCTGGTGACCGGAATCGGGCCCGAGCGCCTGGCTGCCGGGCTCGGTGAGCCCGAGTTCATTCACCGGTTGCACGAACAGATGATCCAGCCGGGCACCTGCAGCGTGGGTTATAACAGCCTGCGTTTTGATGATGAAATGGCGCGCTTTACCCTCTACCGCAACTTCCACGACCCCTACGCGCGTGAGTGGCAAGGTGGCAACAGCCGCTGGGATCTGCTGGATGCGCTGCGCGCGGCGCACGCCTTGCGCCCTGAGGGTATCGTTTGGCCCGAGCAGGATGGCTTTACCAGTCTGCGCCTGGAATTGCTGACGGCCGCCAACGGTATAGACCATGGCCAGGCTCACGATGCTCTGGCTGATGTGCGCGCGACCATTGCCATGGCTCGGCTGCTGCGGCAGGCGCAGCCCAGGCTCTTCGACTATCTGGTGACCCTGCGCAGCAAGCACAGGGTCAGTGAATTGATCGACTTGCAGAATGTGCGTCCGCTGGTGCACGTGTCCGGCCGTTTTGGCCGTGAGCGCAGCGGCCTGGGTCTGGTGCTCCCGCTGGGCTGGCACCCGACCAATCGCAACGCGCTGATTGTCTGTGATCTGGCCACCGATCCAGTGCAGTTGATGCAGCAATCGGCTGAGGATATCCGCAGGCTGCTGTATACCCGCGCCGAAGATTTGAAAGAGAGAGAAGCTCGGCCCGGATTGAAACTGGTACATATCAATAAATGCCCGGTACTGGCCGACACCAAAGTACTACTGCCGACCGACATCGAGCGCTTGCAGCTGAACATGCCGCTGATGTTGCAGCGTGCCGCGGAACTGGGCAACTGGCGCGGTGGCGCGCAGGGCCTGCTGGCGCAAATCTACGCCCAGGACTCCGTCGCTGCGGCGGGCGACGAAGACCCCGAGCTGCAACTGTATGGCGGCTTTCTGGGCGATGCGGACCGTCGGCTGCTACCGGCCATCCGCGAAGCCGACGCCAAGACACTGGCCACGACGCAATGGCCGCTGCGTGACCAGCGCCTGGTGGATATGCTGTTTCGTTACCGTGCCCGCAATTTTCCCGAGTCATTGAGTGAGCAGGAGCAACAGGCCTGGGATGGATTTTGCCGGGGGCGGCTGAGTGGCGCGGAACCGGGCGCGCCCATCACCTTCAACGACTTCATGCAGACGCTGGATGCGCTGTTGCCCCAGGTCGATGCAACGCAACAGAGGTTGCTGCTGGCTTGGCAGGCAGAGGCGCTGCGCCGTGCGGATAAACTCGGCTTGGCCCGAGTTTGAAGACGGTGCAGATATAAAAAACCCGATGACAGGCATCGGGTTTTTTATTCAACGCTGATTTGTTCAGCCCAGAATCGTCATCCAGGATTCAACTTTCTCGGCACCGTACTTTTCTTTCCAGGCCTTGAGTGTCTTGTGATTGCCACCTTTGGTCTCAATAACTTCACCGGTATTGGGGTTCTTGTATTGCTTGACCTTGCGGGCACGCTTGCTACCGGTAGCCGCTTTCTTGCCGCTGGCAGTCTTGTTGTCCGGATCGAGAATCGCAACAACATCCTTGAGCGATTTGTTGTACTGACCCATCAAGCTGCGGAGTTTTTCTTCAAACTCGATTTCTTTTTTCAGTTTGTCATCGTTGGACAGAGACTGAAGGCGTTCATTAAGTTCGCGAATGGTTTCTTCAATCTGACGATATTCTTGCAGCATGGACATGTAAGTTTACCTTTCTAAAGCGAGGTGGAATCGGCGGAAACAACGCAATAGTAATTTATGCGCGCAAGGCTTACAACAAGTTGTAACTTGTCTCCGACAAAGTGCAAGTTTTTAATCGAGTTATCTCGCGTTGCCAGTCAATGCCATGCTGTCGGGCTTGCTAGGCTGATTATTTCGCTGCACCGGATAGGGCGCAGCGGTTAGAATGCCCACCGGTCATGCGTTGCTGTGCAGCGGTCACCGCGGTGTGCTGGTCGATAAGCATAGTGCTGACCCGGCGTGCCGGTTTAATGTCTTTGTGTCTATGTCTTTTATATTTCTGTCGTGGTTATTGCACGTGATTGAGGAGTGGAAATGCGTACTTTCAGATTGGTCATTGCCTGTCCTGATCGGGTGGGTATTGTCGCCAAGGTGAGTAATGTGCTGGCGGCCTATAATGGCTGGATTACCGAGGCCAATCATCATTCCGATAATTTGTCTGGCTGGTTCTTCATGCGGCATGAGATTCGGGCCGATTCGCTGCCCTTTGATGTGGAAGGTCTGCGTACCGCATTTGCGCCCATCGGTAACGAGTTTCAAATGGATTGGCGTGTCAGCGACTCTGCACAACGCAAGAAAGTGGTATTGATGGCCAGCCGAGAGTCGCATTGTCTGGCCGACTTGCTGCACCGCTGGCACAGTGGCGAACTTGATTGTGATATCACCAGCGTAATATCCAATCATGACGATTTGCGCAGTATGGTGGAATGGCACGGTATAGCCTTTCACCATGTACCTGTTGATGCGCAAAACAAGGCGCCGGCCTTTGCCAGGATAAACGAATTGGTTGCAGAACAAGAGGCTGACTGCATTGTGCTGGCGCGTTACATGCAGATTCTACCGCCCGAGCTATGTCAGCGTTATGCCCATCGTATTATCAACATTCATCATAGTTTCCTGCCTTCTTTCGTGGGCGCGCGGCCATATCATCAGGCCGCGCAGCGGGGCGTGAAGCTGATTGGTGCTACCTGTCATTATGTCACCGAAGAACTGGATGCCGGCCCCATCATTGAACAGGATGTGGTACGAATTACCCATAGAAACAACGCCGACGATATGGTGCGCCTGGGCAAGGACGTGGAAAAAATGGTGCTTTCGCGCGGCCTGCGCTACCACCTGGAAGATCGTGTGCTGGTGCATGACAACAAGACCGTGGTGTTCAGCTAAGCTGTAGGAGAAACAACCCAAGGCAGGAGGCTTTATGCTGAAATCGGTCAAAGTGCGTGATTACATGACATCGGATCTGATTACCCTGACCGCCGATATGGACCTGTTCCGGGCGATTGATCACCTGCTCACGCACAAGATCTCCGGCGCACCGGTGCTGGATGAGCATGGGCATCTGATCGGATTGTTGTCCGAAGGTGATTGTCTCAAGGGCATTCTGGCAGGCAGCTACTTTGAGGAAGCGGGCGGCACCGTCGCGTCGGTCATGACGGTGGTGGTGGAAACCATCGATGCCGATGCCGATATCGTCAAGGCTGCGGAGCATTTCATCCGGATGCGCCGCCGTCGCTTGCCGGTGATTGATGAAGGGCGCCTGGTGGGCCAGATCAGCCGGCGCGATATTCTGCGCGCGGTGCAAAAATACAACCTGCACGCGGCGCCGAAGTGAGCAGGTTCAGCGATGATGACGATCCTGATGCGGTGGGTCCTTTGGCTGCCGGGGCGGCCAGCATGCCTGTGCTACAGGGCGAAGGCTGTCTGTTGCGTTTTGCGCCCGATGCCTTGACTGACGACATGGGCGCTGATTTCTCCGGTTTTGAATCCTTTCCTGTCGCTAACTCAGCAGATAGTCAGGACCACCAAAAGTAGCTATCCAGCTTGCCTTTCCCGTGATTATACTGAGAGTGGCAAAAGGCTAGTGGTCGCCGCCCGATTTTTTCATAGGCAGCGGTCTTCAGCTCGGCAGGATGCTGGTTCACGGGTCAGTGATAATTGGACGTCCAGCAGCAATGTTAAAAAAGATTCCCACCGGCCAGGTCCGTATCGGCATGTATGTCGAGCGCTTTTGCGGTTCATGGATGCAGCATCCATTCTGGTCGCGCAAACTGCTGGTCGAGGACATGCAGACCCTGCTGCGCATCCAGGAAAGTTCGGTAGAAGAACTGATCATTGATTTGTCGAAGGGCGTGGATGTTTCAGCGCCGCCTTCGGACCCTGAAGTACCACCCGCCCCAGCGTTTTCCGAAGCTGACGTTCAGAACCCAGAACCCGCTCTAAAGCCCCCTGCGGTAGCCCTGCAGCGCTGCTCGATGGCGGATGAAGTATTACGCGCGCAACAGATCTTTCGCCGCGGCAAACAGGCGGTGAAAGATATGTTCGCTGACGTGCGCCTTGGCCAGGTAGTTAATGCCGAGCGGCTTGGTGAACTGGTAGGTGAAATGAACGAGTCGCTGAGTCGCAACCCCCATGCTCTGATCAGCGTTGCCCGCATCAAGCACAAGGATGAATATACCTATCTGCATTCGGTGGCTGTGGCCGCCTTGATGGTGGGCATGGCCAGGGCCAGCGGACTGTCGGAGCCTCAGGTATTGGAAGCCGGCATGGCCGGGTTGTTGCACGATTTGGGCAAAGCGGCAATGCCGGAGGCTATTCTGAATAAACCGGGCAAGCTGACCACTGCCGAGTTTGCCGTGATGCAGCAACACCCGGTGGAGGGTCACCGCATTCTGCTGGAATGGGAGTCAGCCTCGCCGGCAGTACTGGATGTCTGTCTGCATCATCACGAGAAGGTAGACGGCAGCGGCTATCCGCAGCAGCTGGTCGGTGAGCATATTTCGCTGTTGGCGCGCATGGGGGCAATTTGTGATGTATACGATGCCGTCACCTCCAACCGGCCCTACAAGGCAGGGTGGGGCCCAGCCGAATCGCTTAGTCGTATGGCCAGTTGGCACGGCCATTTTGATAGCGAGCTATTTCAGCGTTTTGTGCGCATGTTGGGCATCTATCCGGTAGGGTCGCTGGTGCGGCTGGCCTCGGACCGACTGGGCGTGGTGGTGGAGCAGGGCGAAGGTTCGCTGCTTACCCCTCGCGTCCGGGTGTTCTACTCGATTCGGCTGGGACGCGCAGTGCCGGTCCAACTGGTTGATCTGGCGGATGCGCAGGAGGTGGAACGCATCACCGGGCGCGAAAATCCTGATGATTGGCCGTTCAATAACCTGGATGCGCTCTGGCTACCAACTTGAAAGAGTAGGCCAGAATAGCAAAACCGCCCAGCAGGGCGGTTTTGCGTTGCGACTCAGTGGATCAGCTGTTAACGGCTTGCTTTGCCTCTGCCGGGTCAACCGTACGGATCAGGTGATCAAAGGCGGCCAGTGAGGCAGTGGAACCGGCCCCCATGGCAACGATGATCTGCTTGAACGGCACCGTGGTTACGTCACCGGCAGCAAAGACGCCGGGGATGTTGGTTGCACCGCGCGCGTCGATCTCGATCTCGCCGAAGCGGGTCAGGTTCAGCTCGCTGCCCTTGAGCCACTCGGTGTTGGGCACCAGACCGATCTGCACGAAGATCCCGGCTACGTCCACCTGCTTCAGTTCCTCGGTGGTGCGGTCCTTGTAGGTCAGACCCACGACCTTGTTGCCGTCGCCACGTACTTCGGTGGTCTGCGCGCTCTTGATGATGTCGATATTGCGCATCGAGCGGGCCTTGCGCTGCAGAACTTCGTCGGCGCGCAGGGTATCGGCAAACTCCAGCACAGTGACGTGCTCGACGATGCCAGCCAGGTCGATGGCTGCCTCAATACCCGAGTTGCCGCCACCAATCACCGCCACGCGCTTGCCCTTGAACAGCGGGCCGTCACAGTGCGGGCAGTACGCCACGCCCTTGCCGCGGTATTCCTGCTCGCCGGGCACGTTCATTTCTCTCCAGCGTGCGCCGGTGGCCAGAATCACCGCGCGGCTGAGCAGGGTAGCACCGCTTTCCAGGGCGATTTCAACGTAGTCGCCAGTGCTGATCTGCGCGGCTTTCTGCTCGGTGATCAGATCTACCTCGTATTCCTTCACGTGCTGCTCCAGGCTGGCGACCAGCTTGGGGCCTTCGGTGTAAGGCACGGAGATAAAGTTCTCGATACCCACGGTATCCAGCACCTGGCCACCAAAACGCTCGGTCACTATGCCGGTGCGGATGCCTTTGCGTGCGGCATAGATGGCAGCAGAGGCAGCTGCCGGGCCACCACCGACGATGAGTACATCGTAGGGCTTCTTCTCGTTCAGCTCGGCGGCGCGACGCTTGGAGGCGCCACTGTCGACCTTGTTGACGATCTCCGGCAGGGTCATGCGGCCCTGGCCAAAGTGCTCGCCATTGAGGTAGACCGAGGGCACAGCCATGATCTGCCGCTCGTCGACTTCATCCTGGAACAGCGCGCCATCAATCATCACGTGGGTGACGTTGGGGTTCAGCGTAGCCATCAGGTTCAGTGCCTGGACTACGTCCGGGCAGTTCTGGCATGACAGCGAGATGTAAGTCTCGAAGTGGAACTCGCCTTCCAGATGACGGATCTGGTCAAGCAGTGCCGGGTCGGCCTTGGATGGATGGCCCCCAGACTGCAGCAGTGCCAGTACCAGTGAGGTGAACTCGTGGCCCATCGGGATGCCGGCAAAACGCACGCGTGGCGGTTGGCCGCTGGGGCCGACGCCCATGCTGGGGGTGCGTTTGTCTTCAGCCGCTACCAGGCCGATCTTGCTCGACATTTCCGCGATCTCGACCGCGAGTTCATGCAGTTCTTTGCCCTTGGGGCTGTCGTCCACGGACACGCTGACTTCAATCGGGTTAACGATGTTCTGCAGGTACGTGTCCAGTTGTTTCTTCAGATTGGCGTCCAACATGTGCGTGTCCTTTAAACAAATAGTCAAATTCTGGGCGTAAAAAACCCGGCCCGCCAACCGGGAGCACGTTGCGCTCCACAGCGGGCCGGGTCATCAGGCAAACTTAGATCTTGCCTACCAGGTCGAGAGAAGGAGCCAGGGTGGCTTCGCCTTCTTTCCACTTGGCCGGGCAGACTTCACCCGGGTGAGCAGCAATGTACTGAGCAGCCTTGACCTTGCGAACCAGGTCTTCAGCGTTGCGGCCGATGCCTTCGCTGGTCACTTCAACCGCCTGGATGATACCCTGCGGATCGATGATGAAGGTACCGCGGTCAGCCAGACCCATGTCTTCGCGCATGTTGTCGAAGTTACGGGTGATGGTGCCGGTCGGATCGCCGATCATGGTGTACTTGATCTTGGCGATGGTCTCGGAAGCGTCGTGCCATGCTTTGTGGGTGAAGTGGGTATCGGTAGAGACCGAATATACTTCTACGCCCATCTTCTGCAGCTCGTCGTAGTAATCAGCAACGTCGCCCAGTTCGGTAGGGCATACGAAGGTGAAGTCAGCAGGATAGAAGAAGAAGATCGCCCACTTGCCTTTCACGTCAGCGTCGGTGACTTCGAAGAACTCGCCATTCTTGAATGCCTGAGCCTTGAAAGGTTTGATTTCGGTGTTGATAACTGACATCGATAAACTCCTTGTTGAGTCGTTTGCGTCGTTGGTTGAGAAGACAGGTGCCATAGTAGGCGTCTGCCATGGATACTTAAAATAAATTTCAACTAAATTGCAGATAGCTTTTGTCTATCTGAGACCGCTGCGGAGGATGCAAGGCGTATCGAGCAACCGCTATGCCCATCAACTCCGCCGGATCATCCCGTATGACTGACATTTGGGACTGCGCCGCGCGTTGACAGGTTCCCCGAGGCTGAACCCCGAGGAGGAATCCAGTAAAGTAGAGCGCATCGTACCCGAGAGAGCAAATGTATGCTGACTCATCTTGATGCACAAGGCCGCGCCAATATGGTCGACGTTACCGAGAAGGCCGTTACCGCGCGCGAGGCCATTGCCGAGGCATTGGTGCGCATGCGCCCGCAGACCTTCGAGCTGATTCAATCCGGAGGCCATCCCAAGGGCGATGTGCTGGCGGTGGCGCGCATTGCCGGCATTCAGGCCGCGAAGAAAACCTCCGACCTGATCCCGCTGTGCCATCCGCTCATGCTCACCAGTGTCAAGGTGGACCTGTTGCTGGAGGCGCCCGACGCGGTACGCATCCAGGCGCGCTGCAAGCTCGCCGGCCAGACCGGAGTGGAGATGGAAGCACTGACCGCTGCCAGCATCGCCGCTCTGACTCTCTACGACATGTGCAAGGCCGTAGACAAGGGCATGGTGATCGAGACAACACGGCTGCTGCAAAAGTCCGGCGGCAAGAGTGGCGATTACCAGGCCGAGGCCGCGCCATGATCAGCCTGCAGTTTTTTGCCCGTTACCGCGAACAGCTTGGCTGCAGTGGCGAGCAACTAGCCTGGGACGCCGAGCTGAAAACCCTGAACGATGTGCGTCAGCGCCTGCTGGCGCGCGGCGAGCCCTGGCAAGTACTCGCCGAGCCGCGCATCATGTGCGCGCGCAATCAGGAGCTGTGCGCGCTGGACAGTGCCATTGTCGACGGGGACGAGCTGGCGTTCTTCCCGCCGGTGACTGGAGGTTGATATGCGCATCCTAGTGCAGCAAGCGGCTTTTGATCCCGGCGACTGGTTCAACCGGCTGCACGGTAACAATCGAGGCACCGGCGCGGTCAGCGGTTTTGTCGGCTATGTGCGCGATTACAACGAAGGTGCCGCGGTGGCCGGCATGTGGCTTGAGCATTATCCCGGCATGACCGAGAAAGCGCTGCAGTCGATCGCCGAACAGGCGGCGGCGCGCTGGACTCTGTTGGATGTGCAACTGATTCATCGGGTCGGACAACTCGAGCCGGGGGAGCCTATCGTGTTTGTGGGCACGGCTTCCTCGCACCGGCAAGACGCTTTTGCAGCGACCGAGTTCATCATGGATTACCTGAAAACCCGCGCGCCGTTCTGGAAACGTGAAAGCACGCCGCAGGGCGAGCGCTGGGTCGAAGCCCGCGATAGCGACGAGCAGGCATTGGCGCGCTGGTGCGCAAGCCGTGGCTCCGAGTCCTGAGTGCAGCATGCTACAGTGCAAAAGCCAGTGAACATTACGCAGCAAGTGGAGCGAGGCATGACACAAGGTCGATTGCAGGATGGCCAGGGACGCCGGATTGAATATCTGCGCCTCTCGGTGACCGACAGGTGCGACTTTCGTTGCGTCTACTGCATGGCCGAAGACATGACCTTTCTGCCGCGCGCGCAGATCCTCAGTCTGGAGGAGTTGGAGCGTATTGCCCGGTTGTTCGTCGAACAGGGAGTGCGCAAGATCCGCCTGACCGGCGGCGAGCCGCTGGTGCGTCGCGGCGTCGTGGATTTGTGTGCACGCCTGAGTGCGCTGCCGGGGCTGGATGAGCTGGTGATGACCACCAACGGCTCTCAACTTGACCGCCTGGCCCAGCCCTTGGCCGAGGCTGGCGTCAGACGTCTCAATATCAGTCTCGATAGCCTGCAGGCGGACAAGTTCAAAGCCATCACCCGCACCGGCGAGCTGAGCCAGGTGCTCGGCGGGATCGAAGCGGCCAGGGCGGCAGGCTTTGAGCGAATCAAGCTGAATGTGGTGGTGATGAAGGGGCGCAATCATGATGAGGTCACCGCGCTCACCGATTTTGCCTTGCAGCGGGAGCTGGACATCACCTTCATCGAGGAAATGCCGCTGGGCAATGTCGGTCGCGAGCGCGGTGAAGCCTTCTGCTCCAGCGCCGAGGTGCGCGAGATGATCAGTCAGCACTACCGCCTGATCGACAGCAACGAGAGTAGCGGCGGCCCGGCACGCTATCTGCGAGTGGAAGGCTACCCCGCCAGCCGCATCGGTTTCATTTCGCCGCATTCACACAATTTCTGTGATACCTGCAACCGCGTTCGCCTGACCACGGAAGGGCGCCTGCTGCTCTGTCTGGGGCATGAAAACGCCCTGGATATGCGTGAGCTGGTGCGCCGCCATGGCTCTGATGAGCCCATTCGTGCGGCCCTGGAGCGCGCCTTGCAGCACAAGCCGGCGCGGCACGAGTTTGCCGTGGACGGCGAGGTGCAGGTGTTGCGATTCATGAACGCCACCGGCGGCTAAGCCAGGGACTGCTCGTTCCTGGCAGTAGCCTATACTCTATTGATCCGCGTCAAAACCTCCGCCGACGGGACTGCGTAATCTGCCTGCTCAGACTTGCAAGCGCCGGGGAATCTCATGCTTAGCTCAATTCGTTGGGACGCCGACCTGATTCGGCGTTACGACCAGGCCGGTCCGCGTTACACCTCTTACCCTACAGCCGTGCAGTTTCACGATGGTATTCGCCCCACGGACTTCGTGCATGCGCTGGAACAAAGCCGCGCGAGCGGCCGCGGGCTATCGCTCTACGTGCACATCCCGTTCTGCGCCAACATCTGCTACTACTGCGCCTGCAACAAGGTGATCACCAAGGATCGCAGCCGAGCGCGCGAATATCTGGCCGCGCTGCAGCGCGAGATAGAGCTGGTCAGTCAGCACCTGGGGCCGGACCAGCACGTGGAGCAGCTGCATTTTGGTGGCGGCACGCCGACCTTTCTCAGCCATGCCGAACTGCGTGAACTCATGGCGTGCCTGCGCCGCCATTTTGTCTTGCATGACGACGACGGCGGCGACTACAGCATCGAGATCGACCCGCGCGAGGCCGACTGGGCGACCATGGGCCTGCTACGCGAGCTGGGCTTCAACAGGGTCAGTTTTGGTGTACAGGATCTGGACCCGGAGGTGCAGCGTGCGGTGAACCGACTGCAGAGCCAGGAACAGACCCAGACGGTAATGGATGCTGCCCGTACCTTGGCTTACCGTTCAATCAACATCGACCTGATCTATGGCCTGCCCAAACAGACCCCGGAGCGTTTCGCGCGCACTGTCGAGGCCATCATAGCGCTCAAACCCGATCGGCTGTCGGTGTTCAACTACGCTCACCTGCCGGAGCGCTTTCTGCCGCAGCGGCGGATCAACACCGCCGAGCTGCCATCGCCGGCGGACAAACTGCGCATGTTTGAAAACAGCGTGCAGCAGCTGCTTGCTGCCGGTTATCGCTACATCGGCATGGACCACTTCGCGCTGCCGGACGACAGCCTGAGCATCGCTCAGGACAACGGCGAACTGCAGCGCAATTTTCAGGGCTACACCACCCATGGTCACTGTGACCTGATAGGTCTGGGCGTGTCCTCGATCAGCCAGATTGGCGACCTGTACAGCCAGAACGGCAGCGATCTGAAGGTCTATCAGCTGAAGTTGCAGACTGACCAGCTGGCCACGCAGCGAGGTCTGATGTGCCACAGTGACGATCATATACGCCGCGCGGTGATCGCCCAGCTGATCTGTCATTGCACGCTGTCCTTTGCCAGCATCGAGCAGCGTTTCGATATCGACTTTCACGACTATTTCGCCGACTGTCTGCCCGTGCTCGAACAGATGGCCGACGACGGTCTGCTATTACTGACACCGGGCAGCATCCGCGTACTGCCGGCTGGGCGTTTGCTGATCCGCTCTGTCTGTATGGTGTTTGATGTGTATCAGCGCGAACAGTGCGCGCAGCGATTCTCGCGCATCATCTGAAGGATGTAAGGGCGTTGGGGTTTTCCAGCGCCAGCGGCGCTGCCCTGCTGTTATGCTGAGCCCCTTGCTTATGCGTCGGCCTGGGGTGGTGTCATGCAAAATACGGTGCGCGCTCAGCGCTCATTCTGGTTTCGTGGTGCGCTGCTGTTGTTTGCGGCGCTGGTGGTGCTGGTTTCCTGGCTGGGCAGCGCTGATCGGGCTTCAGCAAATTATCTCGATGGCGCGCTGCTGCAGGCCTCGGTCGCCTTTGCCTCGGCCCGCGTGCTGAATGCCTTGGTCTCGGTGCTGCAATCGACCACCCTGAGTTTCAGTCTGTTTGGCGGCGTGGCGGTGACCCTGGGTGAGTTACTTGACCCGTTCAATGATCTGATTGAGCAGTACGGCACCCTGATGCAATGGGCCATCGGCTCGCTGTTGACCCAGAAGATTCTGCTTGGGGTGGTCTCTCATGGTCTGTTCAAGGTGCTCATCAGTATCAGCGCGGCGCTGTTGGCGCTGAGCCTGTGGTGGCGTCAGGGGCGTTGGGCCGCGCGCTGCCTGCGTCTGTTTCTGGTGCTGTTGTTTCTGCGCTTTGCGCTGGCAGCAGTGGTGCTGCTCAACGGCGCGGTAGATCATCACTTTCTCGACGATCAGACCCGGCAGCAGATGGCGCGGCTGGACAATCTGCCAGGTCAGGTGGAGCTGTTGCGCGATGGCGACAGCGTGTTTGAGGCCGAGCCTGCGCTTAACGCGCTGGCTGAGCGCGAACGGACGCTGCAGAACCAACTGAGCCAGTTGCAGGCGGAACAGCAGCAGCTTGATCGTGCGCTGACGCAAAGCCGCCGGGCATTGGCGGCGAAGGAAGAACACATGAGCAGTCTGCAGAAGCTCAATCCATTTACGCGTGACAACGACCATGCCGCGCTGGCACAGCAGGTCGAACTGCTGGCCCGGCAACGGCAGCAGAACACCGAACACCAGCGCCAGTTGCAGCAGCGGCTGGCCGGACTGGAGCGCGAGCGCAGCGCGGTGCAGCGGGCCAAATCGGCCAACCATGAGCAAGCTGAAGGCTGGTCCGTTCTGCGCGAGCAGTTGGCGCAGGCTGGCGATCCGCAGACCTACCATGCCATCAGGCAGGCGCTGGATAACGCGGTAGACACGGTGTTGCGAGCCATGACCCTGTTCTTCCTGCGCACTCTGGTCCTGCCGCTGCTGTTTCTGTATCTGCTACTCAAGGGCGTGCGGGCAATATGGCGCCTTGATCTGCAATCCTGGCTAAGTCGCGAGCGAGCCCCGTCCCAACCGTTGGCTACCTAGTCGCAGGATTTAACTACGCTGTCGTGCGCTGATTGGCAACTGCCGCATGCAGCCCCGAGGCCCGGCCTGACGATCATCGGCCGGGCTGTACGCGGGAATTCAGAGCCGTGCTTTTCAGCGCACGCTGTATCCCCGAGCCTCAAGGCAGGCGGTCATTGCCCGGTGATATTGCGCGCGGGTACTGTCAGCCTGGCCCGGGTCCACGCCGCCGTATGCCAGGGTGGGGTCGTAACCGGTTTGGCTACTGCCCCACTCATGGCATTCGTAACGATCCTGAGACTGCTGCGCAGACGACTGGTTACGTGCCGGATAGATGAACAGCTCGTCGGGCGCAACGGCGGCGGTCGCGGTTTGTGCTGGCGCCTCTATCACCACGTAGCTGTTGCCGCGCCGGGTGTAATAGACATCGTTGTAGCGGTAATAGGGTCGACCGCCAATCGTCAGCGTAATGTAGCCATCAGGCAGTATCGGAATGGATAGCCCGACCGGTGGCATCACCACAACGAAGCCGCCGCTGTAGGGACGGTACCAGGCGCCGCGGGCATAGTAATAATCCTGCTCACGGTGATGGATCTGGCGATAGCCACTGGGCAACTGGCCGATCCGGTCGCCACGCCGTAACACGGGCTGCGACTGCCGGTGCGGTTGGGCACGAGGCGCATCCCGGGGCGAATGCCCCTGCGTTGGCTGGGCAGCGCCCGCCTGGCCAGAGCGCTGCTGGTTCGGCTGGCCGCGTTCGCCATGCTGTTCGCCACCGGGGGCAGCCAGGGCTGCAGTGCAGCTCAACAGGCCGACTGCCAGCAATAGGGTGAGTCGAGTGGGTATACGCGAAAGGCTCTGATGCATGCTGTTCTCCTCGGATTAACGAACGCTGTAGCCGCGACCAGCGAGACAGGCCTCACTGGCGCGTCGGTAACTGTTCTCGGCCAGGCTCTGTTGCCTTTCCTGGTCGGCATTGTGCTGGTTGATCTGTTGCGCCTGGTTGAGGTCGGCGGCGGTGCCCAGCGCAGCGCCGATCAGGGCGCCAGCCAGCACAGCTTCACCGCCGTGCCGCGGGCCGGCGAGAACCGCACCGGTTATGCCCCCCACAACGGCACCGCCCGCGGTGCCCGCGCCGGGTAAAGCTGATACCGGGTCTGGGGGGTAGGCGTCAGCCATGATGGCGGGGTCAAAATGGGACTGTTTTACCGCCCACAAATGGCAGTCATAGCGGTCGCGCGCCAATTGCGTGCTGTTTTGCCCCTGCGTCGGATATATCACCAACGGCAGGCTTGTGTGGCTGCTGGCGGGCGGCGGGAGTTCGCTATGGCTGGCGCACGCGCTGACCAGTAAAGCCAGCAGCAACAACAATGGTGTTCTGGGTACTACAGGGTTCTCGGTACGGGGGGCGGACATATTGCCACTCTGCGATAGGCATCCTGGTCAGGCGGCCGGCCGCAGTCCAGCGCAGCCGGTGTGGAGCGGGGCGCCTGGGTCATGCCGGGAGCTGCAAGGTCAGGCGAAGCTGCCACCTGTGCAAGCCTACTCGCGCCTGTGTCAGGCAACGCCCGGAGAGTGTAAATGTTTGGTAAAGAATAGGGCCTCACCAGGCCTCAGGCATTGTTGCCCTTTAGCGGCAAAAGGTGAGATGTGTTGGCGCTGGCTGCTGTAGGCCGCGAGAATTTATGTTGGGTAGGGTAGGGTAGGGTAGGGTAGGGATAGGGCTGGGCGCGGCGCTGCATCAGCAGTTGCCGAACTGGTCTGCAGCGATAAAAAGGCCCTGGTAACAGAGCTACCAGGGCCTTTTTCATCGCGCTTTATCAGCTGCGCTGTTCAGATCTGCGATTGCAGGTAATTCTGCTCGCCCACCATCTTGAACAGGCGCAGTTGTTGCTCCAGCCAGTAGGCGTGGTCTTCTTCGGTATCCTTGAGCTGCACTTCCAGCATCTCGCGACTGGGGTAGTCGCCCAGCCTTTCGCACAGCGCGATGGCCTTTGCCAGGTTTTCGCGCACTTCGTACTCCAGCTTCAGGTCTGCCTCCAGCATCTCTTTTACGGTAAAGCCGGGCGTGATCGCGTGGGGACGCATATCGGGCTTGCCTTCCAGAAAGAGGATACGCTTGAGAATTGCATCGGCGTGCTGGGTCTCTTCTTCCATCTCATGGTTGATGCGCTCGTACAGCTTGCTGTAGCCCAGATCCTCATACAGACGGGAATGCAGAAAATACTGATCGCGCGCGCCAAGCTCACCGCGCAGCAGTTCGATCAGGCAATTAATAACGTCTGGATGGCCTTTCATGTAGTGCTACTCCTGCGGCTGGATGGCAAGGAACAAATAGTGCCTTAGTAGGCTGAGTAATGCCACCTTTGAACGGAATAAAAGTTCAATGCTTACAACGGGTTATCTTTGTGTAGGACGTGTTGAAAAGCGTGGTGAGAGTACTTCTTGCTCGCATTGTTTTTCGACAGCGGGCTCTGCTTCCCCGGTTCTTGCAGTTTAGTGCGCAGACAGGGAAAAGAAAGGGAGCGTGGCCGCAACATATCGCCAGTTGACCACAGGTTCTGATGGCAAGGGTGGGTAATACTGGAAAGCTGGAGCGGGTGAAGGGAATCGAACTGATAAGGTATGGCGGGGTTTGTAGCGCTGATATCGGTGCCGCCATACACGGCACCATACAGGAAAGTCGTTGCTGGCTATTCGCGCAGTGCCTTGCGCTGATCAATCCAAGCCTTCAGCTCAGCGTAGGTAAACCCACGCGGCGCATTGCGAGCTTTGCTATTGGTCAACGGTATTGCCTTGGGGAATGTTGCGTCTTTAAGGCGCAGCTTGTCCAGCCCTGAGCGAGAGAAGCCACACATCTTTGCAGCTTCATTGATCCGGATGATATAGCTGTCCGGGTCGATTATCTTTGCTTCATTCATCTGTCATGCCTCCCGGCTCAGTTCGTTTTGCGCCTGTTCCCAGGCAACTGTCACTTCATGCAGCAGACCCGGTGCGCCGCCGTGGTCAGGGTGCGCGGTCTTGCGGGCTCGCATGTAGGCCTGTTTGGCTTCGGCCAGGCTGTCGCCGTAATAGCCCAGCACGTCACGCCATGAGCGACCGACCACCTGATCAGGCGCGGGCAGGGCGTCGAAGCCGGTGAATGCCGCCTCGAACATCTGGCTACCGTGGCGCTCGATGGTGCGCAGCGACTGGATCGTGGCCGCAATCGCTGCAATGTTGTCCTCGATGCGTAGGTACATATCGCAAGGGACACAGCGTTGCTTGCCGTCCAGGGTGAAGTAGACTGCGGCGCCCGGGTCTGCCGGTGTGCGCTGACCGGACCGTGGCAGACCGTCATTGCGCAACAGTAGGTCGGTGCTGATGATCACTTCCTTGGGATCGCAGCGCCAGTTCTGCCCGGTTCGGGTGAATTTTCCCAGCTCATCGACGACCCGGCCGCAAGCCTGGTGCAGCGTGATTGACTTGGTGCTGTAGCCATCACGGCGACCGAATCGGCCGTGCTGACGTTTGCTCTCTGACGTGCGCGGAAACCAGGCAGGCCAGCGGAGCGGTGATCGTGTTGGTTCGGACATTGCTATGCCTCCCGGCGTGTAGGGTGGTGCCAAAGTGGGGTGGGGTTAATGTGCCGCGGCCAGTGCCGCGATCAAAATCACTAGAGCCGCTACGAAAGCAACGATCAAAGCGATCTCTTTCCTTGCGTGCCGTTTTCCTGCGATGAACCCGGCGGCATGGGCTTTCTTTTCTGGCGTGTCCGCGAGGTCAAACCTCAACTGGTCGAGAATGCGCTCAAAGTCAGGCATTACTTCTCCCTCCCGCAATGCAGGATGTAGTGTTTGGTGGGTGAGTGGGGTTAGTTCAGCGTGCTGCCGGGTAAGCTACTTCAAAGAAGCCGACCACGGCGGGGTCTTTGTGCCCGAACTTCTTGGCTGCAATCTTCTCCCAGCTTTCAATCTGGTCGCTTGTGGGTAGGCCCCGGTTTTGAGTATCGACAAAGAACCGACCTGTTGCCGCGCCTGTCGTATAGACCACCATGTAACTTTTCACACCCCACCTTCCTTGCCCTGCTGGGCTAGGGCTGCGTCAGCAGCACTGACATCATCGAACTCATCCCACAATGCAACGTCGCCATTCAAATGGTATCCGGCCACGCCTGTTGATTTCGATACGATTTCCAGCACACCATTCAGCGCCGATTCCAACTCCGCAATCCGCGCCTTGTCTGCTGCGCGTGAGGATTCGTGGTCGGTGAGGCGGATGAGTGCTAGTTCTTTGTGCTTTTCTGGCTCGGTTACATCGTTGGCCAGCAGCAGCCCTTTGCCCACGGGGAAGGCATACCCAGCAATATCCGGCTTATCAGTCATGGCTTTGCCCATCCTTTGCAGCAGCACGGCGTGCCGGCCTTGTTGAATGTTCCGCAGTGTCGGCATTCGATGCGACCACGGCGGGCCAAGCGGGTTATCAGTCGGTCGAGCCATTGGCTTATCCTGCTTTGCTTTGCGGCCTTTTCTTGCGCTGGATTTTCAAGGCGCTGACACTTTCGGCATAGCTCGTCGCCCCTGCTCGAAAGCCTGCCGTCACACGAGACACACTTGTCATACTTCACCGCGTTGCAGTCGCGACAAACCAGAGCCATCGCGCACCAAGTATCCCAGTCGTGCTCGCATTCCTTCATCACTCAACCCTCCCTATGGAAGGTGGCGAGGGCTTGCTCACCTTCGGGGGATATTGTCCAGCGTGAAGGGCTGCGCTGAATGCGCGTAAGCAGCCCGAAACCTTCCAGAGTGCGAAGCCATTCAAGCCCAACATCCGCATCGCAGGCGTCGCTAAAGCACTCTTCTACCCTTGCCAGCTTATCCAGAATCTTCCGAACGAACGGAAGCGCAGCAACATCCGGCGCGGCAGGGGCTGTCGAGGGGTCCGGGGCTGCTGGGCAATCAGTTTCACCGCCTTCAAGATCGGAATCGTGCCACATACCGGGAAGCTCCACCCGCTCAGCAGGGGCAGGGGTGGCTGCTGCGAGCATGCCTTCCATTTCGCCACAAATATCAAAGCATTCCTGAAAGGCCAGCGTGTGCAATTTGTCGCACCATGCGCGCAAGGTCTCAACAGGCACCGCCTGCTGGCGGCCCGCCTTCTCAGCCTCAAGCGCCGCAACCTGCTGCTCAAGCACTGCAATGCGCAACACGGCATCACCGCCGCTCAGTTCTGTGTTAGTCAAGGGAACCTCCTTCGCTATCAATGCCCACAAGCTCTGCGCCCGGAACCACAGGCTCAAGCTCATACGCTGCGTCGTTGAAATCATGGTTCGTTGCACGCCAAAGCGCAGCGAACTCGCTCTTTGTCATCCACTCGTCTACGCGGATATGAATGCGCGGCTCGGGCGGCCGGGCTGTTAGTTGTGGGGTCATGCAACCCTCCGGATCTCGTTGATTATGTGGGAGACGGGGACCGGGCAGACCGCATTGCCCATCAGGTGAACCGCCAGCCGGTGGTTGTCCGGTAGCTGGTATGTGTCTGGAAAGGACATAGCCGAACGGCACTCATAACGGCTCAACATTCGCATGCGGTCACCATCGACCACAGCCCAGCGGTCAAGGGTTGTGATGGTCCCAATCGGGCGATCAAGGCTGCGGCCTGTAAGTCCAGAGCCGGACTTGTAATAAGGCATCAGGAAGCGGTCGCCATGAAGTTTTCGGCCCGCTGAAACTCTTTGCAGTGTTGCTGCGGCTCGCCCTGGCTTGTCGATCTCCGACCAATTGCCTGCATCAAAGTCGATGAAGGTTCGCGCGGTGATCTCTTTCTGCTGAACCAAGGTCAACATTAAAGGATTGCTCGAGCGAGTAATGACGAGAAATAGTCGCACCCGGTTCTGAGGCGCCCCAAGGTCTGCAGCGTCAACAATGTGTGGCGCCACCTGGTACCCGAGGGCATTCATTGCCAGCTCCCAAGGGCGGTACAGCGTCCATTGCAGGAACTCCGGCACGTTCTCGACCAGTACCAGGTCAGGGCGGTGATACTCAGCAGCCGAAACCACGGCCCACGCAGTCGAGCGGCTGGCGTCATGCTGTGGATTGCCTGCTGCTTTGCCGCGGGCCTTGCTGTGGCCTTGGCAGCAGGGGCTGGCCATCATCAGGTCATGCTTGGGCACCAGCGACCAATCAGCTTGGTGCAGGTCTTGGCAAAGGTGCTGGGCTTCTGGGTGGTTGCGGCTGTGCCACTCGACCGCATCCGGCCAGTGGTTAGCGGCAAAAACTACATTACAGCCAGCAAGGGACGCGCCGGTGCTGAAGCCGCCAGCGCCGGCGAACAGGTCAATACAGTCCATGGGGGATTACCTCGGTTATGCGGTGGCTATTGGCGGTTGTTTGCGATTGCGGGGCGAATATGCGGCTTGGGGTCAACTTCGATGAAGCCAGAGCCCTTGTAGTCGCCGTCCGTCGCCCTAGCCATATCAACTTCAAGGCGCGCCGAGGCGTTCACTTCTGACGCGACTTGTGCGACTGCGCGCGCCTGGTCAACCGTGTATTTTCCTTCCAGCACACCATTCATGGTCTTCCCAAGGATTTCCCGCAGATCACTGAGCGTCTGCATTGGCTTTCTCCAATTTGTTGAGCTTGCGCTTGAACCAGCCAAGCTTGATTGCAGCGCTTCGGTAGTCGCTGCCGTAGCGGTCTATGCTGTTGCGCTGCATGCTCTCGGCACGGGTGAGGGCTTCAAGGTTGTGGGGCTCGAAGTTGGCGCGGTTTTTGTCCTTGAAGATCACGATATGGCCATCAGGCAGCGGCCCGTTGTGCTCTTCCCATATCAAGACGTGTACGGCCCGCCAGTCAGATTTTTTGCGCCCGGTGTCGGCCACTTTGCGGAACAGTATTCCGTCCTTGCTCAGACGCTCGGCGCCGACTGGCCGCCAAGTGTTTGATGGCCTGTCGCCCAGCTTGAACTGGGTTTCAGCAGATCGCCCGCCAGCCTTCCAGCCTTTCTTGCCGGCATTCCACGTGCTGTGGCCTGGCTTGAACTGGCCGCATCCAGTGATCGCCTTGTATTCATCGGTGCGCTTGAGCTGCAGTTTCTGCACTCGGTTATAGATAGAGCTGGTGCCGCGCCCCATTACCTCAGAGCACTGGTTCAGGGAGTGCGTTTTCCATAGCTCGCGCAGCAACGTATCTTCTTCAGGCGTCCACGCCTTGTATTCCAAGCGCCGCCGCCCGGTGTTTTTAGCCATTGGGTGCCTCGACTAGAAAAGCGCTAACTGCTCTTCGGTTATGATTTGAACTGGCGGGGGTAAGAAAGGCGGTGCAGATTCGTGGCTCTCGGCTTCTGCCCCGTGATCCATCTCACTGCCCAGCGCATAGCCGCGTTCAAGCTTGACGCCCCACAGCCCCATGATGTGAGCGGGCGTGAACCACTGCTCGCGAACCTCCATGGTCAGCGTGTTGCCCAGCACGACAATGGCCGGGATATGCAGCAGCGATAGCTGTAGAAAGGCCATGTGCACAGCGCGGCTGTCTACGTCCTGCGCTACGACGTGCATGTGCTGCTGGTAGTTGATGCCTGCCTTTGTCATGGCCTCGGCCATGGCGATCACCATGGCCCCAGCACCTGCAGCAGGCTCGCTTACCCGCACATATCCGCGCTGACGTATGAGGTCGCGGCAGTGTTCGCCATCCCCAACATTGACTTGAGCTATAAGCGCGCATAGGTGGTAAGGCGTGAAGAACTGACCGCGCGCGGAGTTACCCAGCTCAAGCTCTCCAAACACCTTGCCCAGCACATCGTCTGGGCCGAACTCCATAGCCAGGGTTAATTCGCCGAACATCATTGGGAACAGCTTTTGCTCTGCCGGCTCGTAGCGACCAATCAGCTGCATGTATCGAGCTTCGCGGCGTTCGTGCTGGGTCAGGTCGGTTGAGTTGGCCAGGGCAATAGCGGCCATTTCTATAAAGTCGCCGAACACCTCCCATAGGTGATGCCTGTGGCTGGCCTGCTGCAGCAGCTTGACCAGTGCTTTACGATGCGCTTCAGCGGTAGTTGCTATTGGAGGCATGGTTCGGGCATTCATGGTTGATACCTCTGGCCAGCCGGCCGGGTGGTGTTAAGCTGCTGCCGTCTGCTCCCAACAGCCCACGGCGTCGAACACGCGCGCCGCCTGCTCTTCGGTCAGCGACTCACCGGTAGGGCTGGCAATCCAGCCGTAACCGATGACGTGGGCGGGGTTGCAGGTGGCTATCAGTGCGTCATGGTGCTGAGTGATGGCATCGTTGATCTGCTCAGACCGGTACTTGCCTTGCGGTTCAATCTCTTCGCCTTTGATGTAGCGCTCACCGAGGGGCGAGCGGCAGAACACGGCGAGATAGATGGTCCACTGGTGGGGCAGGTCGCACACCCCGTCGACCAGCTGCCGCCCAGCTTTTACCGATCGACAGTTCTTCCAGTTGATCAGCCCCTGCAGGTCTGTCGGGTGAATGTCCACGATGACCACATGATTGGTGCGCAACAGGGCGTCAGTGGCGCGCAGCAGTCGGCGTGCCGTGTCGTTCTTCTTCCTGACCTTGGCCATATCACACCCTGTGCGTTTTCGACGGATCGGGCCGCCAGCGGATTCCGTTGGCGCGGGATACCTCATAGACGGTGCCGTCTGCAATACCCAGGCACTGCGCAGCGTAGCGACGGCTATAGCGTTCACGGGCCATTGCTCGAAGCTGGGTAATGAGATTCAAGCGCTCGTCCATATTGCTGCTGCGCTGGCGTGGGGCGCGCTGCTGGAAGCCGGGCAGCTTATTGACCTCACCACCTGCCGCCAAATACTGTTCAACACTCGCCGATATCCGGGCAGCCTCTGCCGCCCGTGCTGCTGGGATGGTTTGCTGTAGCATTGGGTTAAGCTCCGCGCGAAAGGTCTACAAACTGATCCGTCTGCTGAACGTGCAAATCCTCGATCAGCAGCTTTTCTTCAATCGTGAACAGCGGGTTGCATGTGCTGCAGTGCCCAGCGACAGAGACGGCGCGTGAATTGATCTGCGTGTGCCCGTAGTCCCTGGAACAGCAGGGGCACCGGACAAGATCACCTGCGTTGCAGCACTTACTGGCCTCTGTGTGACTGTCGTGAATCTCTTCACATGCAGGGCATTGGTAGACTTCCGACACGGTAGGCATGCAGCATTCCTGGGCACCGTCTTCGTCGTCATGCACTTCTCTGCACTTGCCACACTGGTAAAGTGTTTTGATTGAGTCCATTTAACTCACCGTGACGCTGCCGCGTGACGTTATGGGTTTTTCATAATTTCCCGTAACGCCTCGTCAGGCAGCTTGCTGATGTTGTGGATTGCCCTGGTCACCAGATCAGCGTTTTCGTCGATTCCGGCAACGCTTTTGATGCGCTCCATGCAATCGGCTGTGCCTTGATAGACGGGCATGTTCAGGGTGAATGCGGTCAGGCGTTCGGCTCGCTCGCTGTCCCGCAGCTTCTGGCGAGCACGAAGAGCGCGCATCCGCTCGGCTCCGGACTTTGCCATTGCGTCTCCATACCCCTTAACGGGGAGGGTGGGGGTTAGGCGGCCTTGGCGCGCAGCTTCGATTCGTACTCATCGACCAGCGTCTTGAACTGCCAGAGGTCGGCTTCAAGCTCTTCGATGTAGTTCTCGTCACGCTCGTACTCGCCAAGCCACAGTTCACGGTCAGCGGACTTGAGGGCAGGGCAGTACATGCCGATGTGCGCCCACTTGCGGCCAGTGATCCAGAGAACGCCTTGCACTTGATCCTTGATACCGTCAGCATCGTTTTCGATGTGAAAAGCGCGCAGCTTTTCAGGAGCAAGGAAGCACTTGTATTCGCTGACTCCTTCCTCACCGATGAAGCCGTCTGCGCTGGCGCCGAACGCCAGGTCATCTGTCTTGACCAGGCCTACTTGCTTAACGATCAAGCCGGTACGGATTTCGTGAGCCATGCGAGCATCAGGCTCAAGCTCATGACCGCGGCGCATCTGCCATGTCACAAAACCGCCGTCCAGTGGTTCGCCGCTGATACGCTCGACGGCCAGGCGGAAAGCGTAATCGCGCGCAGCTTCGGAGTATTCGCCGACCGACTCGCCGTCAAGGGCTCGCTGGACCACGTCCGCTTTCGGCGCAGTCTTGTACCCGGCAGTTTCTCGGGCGGCCGCTTCGCTCTTCCCGGCCAGCAGCGCGTCAACGTAAAGCTTCTGCTGCTTCGTCAGGCCGTTCACCTTCGACCTGGCGACAGTGAACATGCTGGCTGTAATGCAGCCGGCGCGCTCTGCATACCATACCGCTGACCCTTGCGGGCATTCGATAGCAATCATGGGTCACCTCAATCGAAAGGAACGTCATCGTCATCACTGGGTTCGGTCGCCGGCTGCTGCGCCTCTGGCTCAGGCTCAGATGCCGCATGCTCTTTCTTGAGCGCTTCGCCTCGGGCACCGACCGCTGCCTTGAAGGCGTTGTATGCGGTCATATCCTTCACGGCTTGAATCTCTTTAACGCCGGCCTGCCAGATTTCAGTCAGCGCCTCGGCATTCGTGGCACCGGTCGCCATCTTGACCCACTTGGCGGTCAGCTCCGGATCGGTTGCGG
The DNA here is from genome assembly GCF_036961105.1 of Halopseudomonas sp. Taxonomy (GTDB): domain Bacteria; phylum Pseudomonadota; class Gammaproteobacteria; order Pseudomonadales; family Pseudomonadaceae; genus Halopseudomonas. The sequence goes on from NZ_JBALWW010000012.1 coordinate 107,882, forward strand.
GCTGGCCTGCTTCCTCGGTGCGCAGCTCTTCGGGGATGTCCTCGATGTCCTGCGTGAAGATGTCCGATGCCGCTGTGACATTAAGCGTCATGGCGATCATGGCCCGCTTGCAGGCCATCTTCAGGATGGTGTTTGCAAGGTCGGCCGGCTCGGTCCGGATCTGATCAACGCTGTTGCCGTTCTTGTAGAACTTCTTGCGGCGCATGTTCTCGGGCGTGTAGTCCAGTTCCGCCTTGCAGGCAGCGCCGCGCCACTTGTACTTCTCTTCGCCAGATGAGCACTCGCCAACACCTTCGCCAAGCGTGATGCCTGTTGTCTGGTGGCGGCCAATGCAGGTGACGCGGTAGCGGGCGTGGCCGTCGCTGGATAGGTCTTCAATGCGGTATTCCTGCGCAATGCGGAACGTCACGCACAACACTTCGGCGCCCGGCTTGTACAGCGTGGGTTTCGGTGTGCCGGGAATCGTCCCGTAGTGGGTGTCACGCTTCATAATGTTCTGCATGACTTCCTGCACCAGGTTGACACGCTGGCGTATCTCCACGACAGAGAAGCGGTGTGCTTCGCTGGCGACCAGGCCGGCAGTCTCTCGCTGCGCGACCATTGCGATTTCTTGTCCCATGGGAACCTCAGTATGAAATTGTGACGTTGGGGATTTGGCGCTTGGCGATCAGGACCACCGCTTGCTTGGCGTACTCTTCAGGCATGCCGCCCGCCATGAACGCCTGCATTGCCGCCTTGTTCACTTTGGCTTTGTTCGCCACGTCCGCTTCACGCGCTGCTGCCTGACGCGCAATCTCTTTCTGCTCGTCCAGATAGCGCTGGCGCTCGGCTGCGGCTGCGGCTTCTGCCTTGGCTGCTGCATCCTTCTCTGCCTGTTCGGCGCGCTGCTGTGATGCCAAGCGTTCGCGCTCTGCCGCTTCGGCCTGCTGCTGCAGTTGGCGTTCGCGGGCTTCTGATTGCGCCTTGGATTCGGCTTCGCGGCGAATGACAGCATCACGCTCTGCTTGGGCGGCCTGTGCTGCTTCGGCGCGGGCGCGCTCTTCGGCCTCGCGCACCAGCTGGGCTTCTCGCTCACGCTGGGCCTGTGCTGCCTGCTCTTCGCGTAGACGCTCAAGTTCTGCCTGCTGGGCTTCGTGCGCTTGGCGCTTGGTCAGCAGCTGTTGCAGCGCCTCCAGGCTTGCGGCCTTAACCCGGTGCGCTTCGGCTTCAAACTCCTGCCATGACTCACTGATGTCGATGGCCTGCAGGTTGCTGATCTGAACCTGAATGCCGGCGGCGCTGAGTTCGTCGGATACCACAGCGAACAATTTCAGCTCGTTGATGCGCTCTTCAAAGTCAGCAACTCGCGCTGCCTCTTTGGCTTCCCAATCTGTCAGCGGCTTGCGCACCTCGTCACGCAGAGCGTCCATGCTATTCACGAACTCGCGCAATTCAGCCTCTACGATTCGCGGCTGATCCTTGAGACGCTTCAGGTAGTCGCGGCCAGGCTTCTCGACGGCCACTTTCGACTTGCTCACCTTCGCAGCCAGGCTGGCCACACGATCGCGGCCTTTCTTGGTGCTGAGGTCTGGCACCTCGCCGGTTACCTCAGAGCGAACGCGCTCAATGAAAGGCTTCAGGCCATCGGGTACATAAATCTGAGGCGCGTTGTCCTCGCTGATGTCGTCAACCGACACCAGTTGCTGTTGTGCATTCATTGTCTTGTCCTACAGAGTTGAAGCCATGAGCGGCAGGATTACGAATGCCGCCAGATAGGTGAGGATTTCGGCTGTTTGCCAGAGGATGTAGCGGATCATTGGGGTGACTCCGGCATGGGTTGCCAGTGGGTGATCGTGTAGCTCACCCCTTCATTGGATGACCATCGACCGCCCTGCCTGTGCGCCGCATCTATGAATGAGGGGTAGTATCCGTGACGGTTTACCCAAACAATCACCTTCTTATTTTCGGCGGGCAGTCGCTCCGTCACCGGCACCCACCGCTGCGCCTCTTCCAGCTCGGCCAGGCGGCGCGACAGCGATGCAATAAGGTCACGCGCAAGCTGCCCAATACCATGCGGCCCAAGTGCGCCTCGCGCATCGACAGCGAGCAGTGAGGCGGCGCTGCGCAGGAGCTGAGCGTTATCGCCGTGGAATGCATCTGACGGCAGCTCTTCTATCAGCTCATCAGTGGTCGATTTAACGAGTGGGGTTGTCATCGCTTGTACCCCTGATTGTTCTGACTGAATGTGCAATTGAATCCCGATCCCTTGTCGAGTTCGGTCATCAATACTTTGGCCAGTTTTTGGTCTTTGCTTCCCTGGTTGCGCACACGAACGTGGTAGTTTCCCGCTGAGGTCTTGTGCAAATAGAAGACTAAGCAGACGCCAGTTTCTCGGTAGGTGAATGCTTGGTAATCATGCTCAGACCAGTCGAGAGCGCCGTTGCGACCAGCTAAAATTTCAGCAGCCAGCTTGAAATCGTCCCTGCACAGCTTCTGATACTTTCCTGCATTCGGGTCGCTCACTTATCACCTCCCAGTACCAGGCTTGATACAGCCAGCAGTCCGCCCAGTAGCTCGTTGATGTAAATGCCCGCAACAAGGCCGAGCGTTGCAGAGGCGGCCACCAGAGCAAGCGCTCGCCATGTGACCCACGGGCTTGGTGCCGACTCGATCAGCAGCGGCTCATTGGCTGCCGGCGTTACGACCACCTGGCGCTGCGGCAAGAAGTGAAGCAGGCGAGCTGAAAACATACGGCTGTATTCCAGCTCAAGCGCGTCTTGCTCGCACTGGCTGATGGCGCCGCAATCGACCAATTGGCGCAGCTCTTCGCGCCCGGCGACGATAAATCCGTTCAACTGTTTTTTATCGGCACCCTTGAGCAGTGCGCGGCGTAGGTCGATGATGCGAAAGCCTTGCTCTCTGCTGAGCTTCACAGGGCGCCAGAACATCCGGTTGCTGGTGGTTGCTGGGTTATCCACGGCTGTTTCTCCTTTCCAGTGAGTCGTGCAGCATCTTTGTAGCGTGATCCTCAAGGGCAGCCCGTGCAGCCTTGGCGCGGTCACGCATGAATGGATCACTGCAGCGGCTGGCGGCCAGAATCAGGTCAACGCAAAACCCGTCCGGTACCAGGTCGTACAGCTCTTCGTCAGCGCTCCGGCGGAATGCGTCATAACTCAGCAGCGCGGTGTCAGAGCAAACCATCAGCTCGTCTACCTCGTTGTCGAAATCTGGTTCGTCTGCGGGCTCTGGCGGGCTGTGCAGATCGGAATGGCATAGCGGGGCCGGGTATGCCCGGGTAACTCGCTGGTGTGCGTTCATATCAATCTCCAGACAAGGGAGTGCCCACAGGCATGGCGTGCATGCTTCTGGACACTGGAAGGGGGTTGGGGTGGTGCTGGTTAATGCATTGGTAGAGTGATCTGGCTTTGCCAGTCGTCAGGGTTGCGGCCCTTTCGATCATTACGCGGCGCATACCCGCTCGCGCCAAATCACTCTCCAATACATCCCCACAGCCGCCTTTGGCCCTGCCGGGGTGATTGGTCAACACTTTCGCAGTTGCCAGCGACCGAGCAATTTACTCGGCACCAGTGCCGCTCTCTGCGTGGCGGGATGCCACGTCCCAACGGCTTGCTCTGTCGGCTTTCGCCATGTTCGGTGCCGGTTACGTCTCCGGCGCGGGCTCTCACCGCCGTCTTGCTTGGCTGCCTAGGTTTCCGTCCCGCCCGCTTGCGCGGATAGTATTTTCTTAGACAGCTGCCGCACTCTCACGGCAGTCACACGCTCTTAGCTGGTGTCGCTTGAACCCGCCCGACCGGGATTACGCCCAATCCGCATAAGCGGGGTGATGCAGATGGCCGGACGCTAAACCGGCGACTGGTATCAGTGCGCTTCTCGATAACGGGCCAACTGGCCTTATGGTGCTGATACCCGGAACCTCTACCCCGAAGGGCTCATAGTGCGCGCTTGTTCCCGCGCTTCCCGCGTGTCTCTAGGCTTGGCGGTGTTATGCCTTGCCAGCTTTCCACGCCGCATCTACATCTGACTGGCAGCTCAGTATCAGGCGTGTTGGGCAACGAATAAAATCGCGCGTTCTCATCCCTTCAAGCTGCCAGTCAGATGCCCTCTCAGTGAAAGGGCGATGGGTTATACGATTAAATCAGCGTGACGCTTTGCGGCTTCCAGGTATGAATTGCCTACCTCTTCCTCAAGCTCTCCATCCACAAACTCGTAATCACCTGAACTAGCGCTACTAATGGCAATATTCAGGTTCTTCGACGTTTCATGTGGATTTGAGGATTTCTCCAGCAGGGCTGGCAATCATATAAATCATGGTAATGAAATTGTGGTTGCTGCGGTAACCACGAGCCCGCGCCC
>NZ_JBALWW010000013.1:0-110180 GCF_036961105.1 Halopseudomonas sp.
CTTTCAGACGCACGGCTTCTTCCACGGCGATTTCGCAGAAGGGGTTCATCGACATTTTGACGTTGGCGAGATCGACGCCGGAATTGTCCGCCTTGACGCGAACCTTGACGTTGTAATCAACGACTCGCTTAACCGCTACAAGTACCTTCATGAGTGCCTCATTTTCGGATGGACCAAAACAAAACCCGCCAAAACGTGACTGAAAACTCCTTTTCATTCATATTAAGACCAAGGCGGGCCCGTCATTCAAAAGCCCTTTATCATGACGGCCGGCGCACAGACGGTCAATACTTGCAACCCGACCATAGGCGCAAAGGCGAGACAAACCGCCATCTTTGCATTGGAGGCGAAACAACTGGCTGTTATACTTCGCGGCTAATCGATCATGGAAGATCATTCGAAAATCGATACTTGTGACCGGCCTAGAGTTAGGAGATACATAGTGGAACGCGAATTCATGGAGTTTGACGTTGTCATCGTAGGTGCTGGCCCATCGGGCCTTGCAGCTGCATGTCGAATCAAGAAGCAGGCAGCTGAATCCGGCCAGGAAGTCAGCGTTTGCGTTGTTGAAAAAGGCTCCGAAGTCGGCGCGCACATTCTCTCCGGCGCCGTATTCGAACCCCGCGCCCTGGAAGAACTCTTCCCCGATTGGAAAGAGCTTGGCGCCCCGCTGAACACCCCGGTCACGCGTGATGACATTTATATGCTCACCAGTGCCGAAAAAGGCAGCCGCATCCCCGACCTCTTTGTGCCCAAGACCATGCACAACGAAGGTAACTACATCATCTCCCTCGGCAACCTCTGCCGCTGGCTGGCCGAGCAAGCCGAAGCCCTTGAGGTTGAAGTTTATCCCGGCTTTGCCGCACAGGAAGCGCTGATCGACGAGAACGGCGTGGTTCGCGGCATTCTGACCGGCGACCTGGGCGTTGACCGCGAAGGCAACCCGAAGGAAGGCTTCTACACCCCGGGCATGGAGCTGCGTGCGAAATACACACTGTTCGCCGAAGGCTGCCGTGGTCACATCGGCAAGCAGTTGATCAAGCGCTTCAACCTCGACTCCGAAGCCGACGCCCAGCATTACGGTATCGGTATCAAGGAAATCTGGGATATCGACCCAGCCAAGCACGAGCCGGGTCTGGTGGTACATACCGCTGGCTGGCCGCTGGACATCACCGGCACCGAAAACACCGGTGGTTCCTTCCTGTATCACATCGAGAACCATCAGGTAGTCGTGGGTCTGATCATTGATCTGTCCTATGCCAACCCGCATCTCTCGCCGTTCGACGAATTCCAGCGCTACAAGCATCACCCGGTAGTCAAGCAGTACCTGGAAGGCGGCAAGCGTGTTTCCTACGGCGCACGCGCCATCTGCAAAGGCGGTTTGAATTCGTTGCCGAAAATGGTCTTCCCTGGCGGCGCGCTGATCGGTTGCGATCTGGGCACCCTGAACTTCGCCAAGATCAAGGGCAGCCACACCGCCATGAAGTCCGGCATGCTGGCTGCTGACGCCGTTGTCGAAGCGCTGAAGGCCGGCCGCGAAGGCGGTGATGAACTGACCGGTTACGTTGATGGCTTCAAGGCCAGTTGGTTGTACGACGAGCTGTTTGCTTCACGCAACTTCGGCGCCGCGATTCACAAGTTCGGCCCGCTGATGGGTGGTGCATTCAACTATATCGATCAGAACTGGTTCGGCGGCAAGATCCCCTTCACGCTGCACGACAACAAGCCCGATTACGCCTGCATGAAAAAGGCATCGGAAGCCACCAAGATCAATTATCCCAAGCCTGATGGCGTGCTCAGCTTCGACAAGCTGTCTTCGGTGTTCATCTCCAACACCAACCACGAAGAAGATCAGCCGGTTCACCTGACACTGAAAGATCCGAGCATTCCGATCGAGAAGAACCTGCCGTTATACGATGAGCCTGCGCAGCGCTACTGCCCGGCCGGCGTTTATGAAGTCGTGACCGAAGACAACGGCGACAAGCGCTTCCAGATCAACGCGCAGAACTGCGTGCATTGCAAGACCTGCGACATCAAGGACCCCTCCCAGAATATCAACTGGGTGGCCCCTGAAGGTACTGGCGGCCCGAACTACCCGAACATGTAACGCGCGTCTGGGCGTTACAGCGGCAAGCTGCAAGCGACAAGAAAAACCCGGCCTCTGTGCCGGGTTTTTTGTTAGGGGATAATGCAGCTAGAAGCTGGAAGTCTTGCCTCGGTGTGAATTGCGAAGATGTTAGGCTGGTCGCGGCACTTTACTCAAGACGAACCCCTCCCAACTAAAAGAGCAAGCCGGCGACTTGAAAAAAGGGGGGGGGTAGCTTCTAGCTTCTAGCTTCTAGCTTCCAGCTTTAAGCCCCCCACCAGCCGACCAGTATGCGCGGTCGCGCCGCCTACCCCTACCCTACAACCAGCTCCAGGAAAAACCGGTGTAGACGCCAAAGCCCTCACCTGGCGTCAGGCGCGCAGCCTCTACGCCGTTGTCGTTGTAACCGGGCGTAACGGTGGCGGCGTAGCGCTCATCGGTCAGGTTGCGCAGCTCAAGCCAAGCCTGCCAGCTGGGGGCGTCGTAGCCCAGGGTGGCGCCAAAGATGGTGTAGGCGTCGGCGTTCCAGGAATTGGCGTAATCCACCGGCACTTTGGATGCGTGCTGCGCGTTCAGGCCGAGGTACACACCGGCGGAATGCTGATAGCGCAGCTCGCCTTGATAGTAATGCCGTGGCAGACCCGGCAGACGGCTGTCACCGAAGGCGTCATCGTCGCGGTAATGGAAGTCGCTGAAGGTATAGGCCTGACGCAGCGCCAACGCGCCCAGCTCACCGCCTTGCCATAGCGTGCTGGTCAACCCGGCCTCAATGCCTTGATGCACAGTCGGGCTGGCGTTCGACTCGGCAAAGATATTCGGCTCAACCTCAATGGTGAGCAGTTCGTGACGCACCTGCGCGTAGTAGTACGCCAGATCCCAGAGACCGATTAGCGAGTCACCGCGAGCGCCCACCTCAAAGGTGGTTGCGGTCTGATTATCCAGGCTCACTGGAGTGCTCTGGCGTCTACTCCAAGGCTGGGTAGTCTCATCGAACCGAATAGGCGAACCCCAGATCATCGACCACGGATGTGGCGGCTCAACCGAGCGCGAAAGATTGCCGTACACAGCAGCACCGGACTCCAATTGATAACGCAGCCCGAGGCGTGGCGCGTAGTCCCAAGTACTCTCAACCAGCCGCTCATCGGTATTCGGCCAAGTGACCTCCACCTCGCGTTGGGTATAGATCAGCGCCAGCCCGCTGGTAAGCCACAGCCTTGGAGCCAGCTCCAGCTCGTTGCTGACATGGAGCACGTTGTCCGACCCCTGATGTTCATATTTGCGCATCAGCGTGCCGACCGGATAGGTGACCGAGGGCTGGAGCCTGTCAGGCGTCCACACTTCATACGCCGTTTCTTTCGCGTCGCTGCTCGGCAGATTGGTCGTGGTTCGCCAACCAACCGTGGTATTGGCGTTGAGGCCAAACAGCTCGTGCTCACGCTTATAGTTCAGCGTTGCACTGATATCGCTGTAATCCACCCGGATGCGATACGGGCTCTCCATCAGATCCATCGGATAGTGGTGATACACCAAGCCCATTTCCAGCGTACTGACGTCGTCCAGTCGCAGCGTGGTCTTGTTCGCCAACCAGGTACTGCCGGGCTGCTCACGCTTGGCATCACGGGCGATATTGGCTGCGTTGGCCTGCGTCGGGTCATCGTCGATCTGCGATTGGGTCAGGCGCCCCGGCGACTGGTGCTCGGTTTCGCGATAACGCAGGAAAAAGCGGGTCTCCAGATCAGGGGTCAGCTGCAGACCCAGGTTGGCGACAACGCCCTTGCCGCTACCGGCAGCATGATCCTGCTGCCCGTCGTAGTGCAGATCGGTAACGCCCACATAGTAGTCCAGGTTGTCGATCACCTGACCCGACGCGACATGGCGCTTGAGGTAGCCGTCACTGCCCGCCTCCATGCGCAGTTGCAGACGCGGCGCATCAAAACCGCTGCGGGTGATGTAATCCACCGCGCCACCCAGCGCCAAGGCGCCGCGATCAAAGCCATTGGCGCCACGCAGCACCTCGGCACGGCTGAGCCACAAGGGTTCCAGCAATTCATAGGGCGTTCCCCCAGAACCCGTCAGCGGTAGACCGTCGAGCAAGATGTGACTGCCCGAGGCATGGGCGCCGGGGCCCCGATTGATACCCGAGCCGCGGATGCTGATCTTCACCCCTTCGTTACCCGGTGACTGGGCATACACACCCGGCTGATAGGCCAGCACATCCGCGACACCGGCAACCCTGCCCTGCTCTACCCGTTGCATGTCAATCAGATTGGTGCCGCCCGGCACTTCATTCAGCTGCTCACGCGCCAGAGCCACCTCGTCCAGCTTCACGCCGGAGATAGTAATGGCGTCGAGCTGCGCCGCGCCGTGCTCCTGTGCCGGCGCAGGAGAGGCAAACAAACACGCCAGACAAAGCGGCGCCAGACGGGTTGGCGGGGTCAACAAATTGGGCATGCGGCAACTCCAGCAGCGGGTAGACAAAACGCGGGCAGTGGCCTGCGGCAGTTTGGAATCGGCGCATTTTACTGGTTTACCCGGCCCCGACAACCAGCGCGTGATCTCGCATCCTGTTCCGCGATCAGCCGGAGAAATTTTTCAGATATAGCCAAGGCGCAGCGCCATGCCCCAGGTCGGCCGACGCATTTCATTGAACAGGGAGATCTTTCGCGCGTCCGCCGCTAGAGCAGCGAAGCTTCTTCACGCAAGGGGATTACATCCACTGCGACGCTGAGCACATGGTCGCCGCCGCCGGTCATCACCCCCTTGAGTGGGGTTACATCGGCGAAGTCGCGCCCCCAACCCAGCACAATGTAGCGCTCGTCGGGCATGCAGCCGTTGGTGGGATCGATTTCCAGCCAGCCCCAGCCTGGAATGAAAACGGCTGCCCAGGCATGAGTTGCATCCGCACCCAATAGTTTGATCTGGCCGGGCGGCGGTGAGGTTTCCATGTAGCCGCTGATATAGCGCGCAGCCAGCCCAAGTGAGCGCAGGCACCCGATGATCAGATGCGCGAAGTCCTGGCAAACCCCGCGCTTGTTGTCGAGCACGTCTGCCAGCGGTGTAGCAACCGTGGTGAACTCGGGATCGTAAACAAACTCATTGAATATCTTGCTATTGAGTTGCAGCACGGCATCGACCAGGTTGCGACCAGGGCTGAAGCAATCACGGGCATATTCCGCCAAGCGTTGATGCTGAAAGATAAAGGGTGAACTCAGCACATAAAGCCGCGCTTCAAGACAGTCCCGGTTGGTTTTACGCGGATCCTGCTGCAACTCCCCTGCTGCCGCCTCCCAGCCAATGCTGCTGAAAAAGTCTGCGGCCAGCCGCGGGCGCGTCACTATGTTACTGCTGACGGTGACATCTAGGCTGTCGTGCAGTGACTCGATGGAAAAGTAGACCACCTTGTTGCCAAAAAAATCGGTGCGTTCACGCAGGCGATCCGGCGTTGGGGAAATCACCAGTTGGGTATCGATGCAATGCTGCCACGGCAGATCGCGCGGCAGTATGCGCGCTTCGTTGTGGCTCAGCGTGACCGCGCCGCTGTATTCATAATGGGTGGTATGGCGTAGCTGGTATTTCATCACTGCCTCGGTCAGGGTTGCCCACTGTAATGCATGCTTACCAGCTGACGCGGCGCTTCAACGTGGCTGAAATGACTGTGCGAGAGCGCGTTCGACAACTCGGACATGGGTTCGATCAACTGGTCCAGCAGGTTACTCAAGGCGTCTCGCGCGTCTGCGGAGCCTTCCAGGTCAGTCAGGGTAGCAATATCGACCAGATGCAATGTGCTGGTCGCCTGGATTACCAGGCGCTGCTCGGTATTGCGGTAAGGCGAGCTGCCAGGCGAAGGCAGCTTGGCAATCTGCCGCTCCAGGCGCTTGAGCATATAGCCGATCGAACGCGGATTGGTTTCATCAAACAGCAGGAGATCCAGAATGGCCAAAGGATGCAGCTGCGAGCGGTAGCGCCGGCGATACACCGTCAGGTTGTCGGTCGTCGCCAGGACCACCTCCCACATCGGGATGCCCGGCTCCTCGGCTGTCAACAGCGCCAGTTTGAGCAACTCCAGCGAGCCCAGCATACGCTCGATAAAGCGGCCGATATCCAGAAAACGCCAGCCATAATGATGCGGCATTGTCTCGTTGCACAGACCGAAAAAGGCAGCCAGATCAAGCACCATGGCTTCGAGATGACGCTGGCCCACTACTATGCCGCGAGTACGCGACATACTGTTGAACTGCTGCCGCAGGCTGTTGATCGCACGCCAGGTATCGTCACCCAGATGATCACGCACCGCGCGGCTGTTACGCACAAAGTGACCGAAGAGCACAGGCAGGCCCTCGGGCAGGTCATCCGAAAACATCTGCAACAGGCGGTCCCGAGTCACTATGTACTCACGCGATACGCGGCCCGGCGCTGGCGCAGGCTCCGCTGTTTTCGTTTCATCCAGCTCGAGCGAAATCTCCAGCGCCCGTAACAGGTCCGGCATCAGGGTAGACCCACCCTCCTGACGATCGTCCTGCAACAGTCGCGCAAGCGACTCACGCAACAGGCGGGCGCGGCTATCCAGACGCTCACCATATCGGCCCAGCCAGAACAGGCTTTCTGCCACCCGGCACGGCAGGTCCTTGCCGTCGCGCGTCACCACTATGGGCCCCAGCGCCTGACGTAACAGGCTGATGTGCGGCTGCGGGACCGGCGCCAATACCCAGACATCCTTGACCAGGCGGCTCTTCATGAGCGGCGCACCGGCCTCCCCTTGCCACGCCAGACCGCCAGGCATGACGCGATAACTGCGCTCCGCCACCGGCTTGAGCAGGTCATCGGGCTCCATCAGGCTGAAGAACCGCAGCGTTGTATGCTGCCGTTCGAGGCTGCGCGTCTGCGGATTGAAGCCCGGCGTCACGCCCACTGCGATCTGACGCTGGGCAGTAAACAGATACGGATGGTGGCGTAGCTCTGCGCGCAGGTCGCGTAGCGCATCCAGGCCCATCTGGTCCGCCCGATAGAGCTTGCCCGGGCGGCTGATGTCGCGCAGCACCCATTCATCCAGCTCATCGTCAACCTGCGCCAGACTGTCGGCAGAGCCGCACCACAGGGTTTCGCGGCATGGCAGCAGCAGCTCTTCATCCAACAGCGCGCGGCACAGCTCCGGCAGGAAGGCCGACAGCCCGGGATGCTCGAGAATTCCGGCGCCCAGGGTGTTGGCGATGTGCACATTGCCGCAGCGCGCTGCCTGCAGCAAACCGGGCACGCCCAGTAGCGAGTCCGGGCGCAGCTCCAGCGGATCGCACCAGGGATCATTGATCTGTCGCAGGATGACGTCGACCTGCGTCAAGCCGCCCAGGGTGCGCATGGCCACCTGACCGTCACGCACCACCAGATCATCACCTTCGACCAGCGAGAAGTTCATGTAGTTGGCCAGCCAGGCATGCTCGAAATAGCCGGGGCTGCCGGGACCAGGCGATAGCAAAACGATGTTGGGCTGCTCGCGCTGGGTTTTTGCCAGACTTGCCAGACAGCGGTGCTGCGCCTGCAGGAACCCGGCAAGACGCTTGATGGGCGCATCGCGATAAATGCTGGGCAGGGCGCGCGCCAGGGTAATGCGGTTCTCCAGTGCGTAACCAACACCGGCCGGCGATTGGGTCCAGTCGCTCAGCACCTGCCAGGCGCCGCGCTCGTCGCGAATCACGTCGGTGCCATGAAAGATCAGCAGTGGTCGATCTACCTGGGCCGGGTCATCCGCTGCCGAAAACAGAAAGCCGGGATGAGTGAAGATCAGTTCCGGCGGCAGCAAGCCATCCTGGAACACCCGGCGTGCACCGTAAAGATCGTCCAACAGGTGTTCCAGCAGCCGACTGCGCTGGCGCAATCCAGCTTCGAGTTCGTGCCAGTCTTCGGTATTGATCACCCAGGGCACGCAATCGAGCTGCCAGGAGCGCAATTGCCCCGGATCATCTTCATAGGGGTTGAAGGTGACGCCGTTCTCGTGCAGCAGGTTCTGGGCTTCTTCGCTGCGGCTGACCAGAGTATCAGGGCCGAGACTGGCAATATCCTCCAGCAACGCCTGCCAATGCGCGCGCGGCTGCAGCTCGGCGTCGAGAAGCTCGTCGTGGCCGGAATGACCCGGATAATCCCCCAGCAAGGTTTTGAGCGGGGAGACTGCGTTACCTGCCTGTTGCATGCAAAGCTTCCTGAAGACCGCCGATGACAGCGGCCCGGCGCTAGGGGGTGTAGTCAGCCATTATAAACCAGGGCTGGCCACTACGGCACGGCGCAAATCCAGAGTGTGCGGATATTCCTGCCCCGGCGCCTGGCGAACCTCGGCCATTGAACCCTGCGTGTGGCCATAATCCCAGAAACGCGTCATACGCCGCGCTTCGGCTTCGTTGGCGTTCACCGGGAAGGTTTCATAGCCGCGGCCGCCGGGATGCACCACGTGGTAGGTGCATCCGCCCACCGAGCGCTGATTCCAGTTGTCCACCAGATCAAACACCAGCGGCGCCTGAATGGTGATCATCGGATGCAGCGCCGAGGGCGGTTGCCACGCCCTGAATCGCACGGCTGCCACCGCTTCTCCGCTCACGCCAGTGGGCTGCAACGGCACCTTGTAACCATTGCAGGTCAAGGTATAGCGCGCCGCGTTGAAGTCCCTCACCTTTACTTCCATGCGCTCGACCGAGGAATCGACGTAGCGCGCGGTACCGCCCCCACTCACTTCCTCGCCCAATACATGCCAGGGCTCAATAGCCTGGCGTAGTTCAATGCGTACATCGCCATACTGCACCTCACCGGCGTGCGGGAAGCGGAACTCCAGAAAAGGTGCAAACCACTCATCCTTGAAGGCAAAGCCATGCGCGCGCAAATCCGCGAGCACATCGCACAGGTCTTTCCAGATGTAATGGGGCATCATCCATTTGTCGTGTAGCGCTGTGCCCCAGCGCGCGAGGGGTTGTCGATAGGGTTCGGCATAGAAGCGTGCCACCAGCGCGCGAATCAACAGCTGCTGCATCAAGCTCATGCGCGCATGGGGCGGCATTTCAAAGCCGCGCAGCTCAAGCAGCCCTAAACGTCCGGTGGCACTGTCAGGCGAATACATCTTGTCGACGCAGAACTCTGCACGGTGGGTATTGCCGGTGATGTCGGTCAGCAGATTGCGTACCAGCCGGTCGACCAGCCAGGGCTGCGGCACATCCCCTTCGGGGATCTGCGCTAAAGCGATTTCCAGCTCATACAGGGCTTCATGCCGTGCCTCGTCAATGCGCGGAGCCTGACTGGTCGGACCCAGAAACATGCCCGAGAAAAGGTATGAGAGGCTCGGATGGTGCTGCCAGAAGGTCAGCATGCTGGCCAGCAGGTCCGGGCGACGCAGGAAGGGCGAGTCCGCCGGCGTGCGCCCGCCCAGAGTCACGTGGTTGCCACCGCCGGTACCCGTGTGCCGTCCATCAAGCATGAATTTCTCCGTGCCCAAACGGGTGAGGCGCGCCTCTTCGTAGAGGATTTCGGTGTTTTTTACCAGATCAGGCCAGTTGCCCGCCGGCATGACGTTGACCTCGATCACCCCGGGGTCGGGCGTGATCATGAATTTCTCGATACGGGTGTCCGCTGGCGGTGCATAGCCCTCTATGCACAGAGGCATCTTCAGCTCCGCGGCGGTCTGCTCAAGGGTCGCCAGCAAAGAAAGATAACTCTCCAACAGCGTCAGCGGTGGCATGAAGACAAACAGCTTGCCGTCGCGTGGTTCTACGCATAGGGCGGTGCCTATGATGCCCTCTTCCTCGACGGGCACCTGCTCCTGCCATTGCTGGCCGGCGGCCACCTGATGGGTGCCCTGCCCGCTGGCACCGCTGCTCGGTTTCTGCAGAGCACTGTAAAGGCGCGCCACTTCCCCATGAATGTCGCTCAGTTCCTTGACCTGCTCGAACAGAGATGCGGCCTGCGGCTCTTCCCGCTTCTTCTCCGGCAGTGCCGCCAAAGGCAGGCGCAGCCCCATGGGCGAGTCGCCGGGGATTAGATACAGATGCTCACGGCGCAGCGGCCATTCACCTGTCTGCCATAGGTTCTTCGCCTTGCCAGCCGCCAGCGGCAGCGCAAACCCGGTGACTTCATCCAGGCCCTGTTCCAGCAGCCGTGCCAGACGCCTACGGGTTTCATCGTTCTTGAGATCTTCGTTGACCAGGTCGATATCAGCCGGCAGCGTCTGTTCAATCCACAGGTAATAGTAGGCATCTTCATAGCAGGGAATGAGGAACTGGGCCGAAAGGCCAAGCCGTCTGACCAGGGTTTCTGCAAAGAGCTGCGCCTCGGCACCGCCGTAGCCATAATCCTTTTCCATATCGGCCAGCCATTGATCGTCCTGCCACATGGGCTTGCCGTCACGGCGCCAGTAACAGGCCAGAGCCCAGCGCGGCAAGGGTTCGCCCGGATACCACTTGCCCTGCTGATAGTGAATGAGTGAACGCGGTGCATAGTGCGGACGCAGGCGCCTTAACAGCGCCTCGGAAAGCCCTCTTTTGGTCGGCCCCTGCGCAGCTATGGTCCATTCTGGTGCATCCATGTCGTCGATGGACACAAAGGTCGGCTCCCCGCCCATGGTCAAACGTACGTCCTGCTCATCCAAATGGCTGTCCACCATGGCGCCCAGCGCGCTGATTTCCTGCCATTGCTCATCACTGTAGGGCAGGGTCACGCGCGGATCTTCATGCACCCTGGTGACGCTCATTTGAAAATCAAAGGTCACTTCGCACTTGCCGGTCGCCCCGGTAATGGGCGCAGCGGCACTGGGTTCGGGCGTGGCCGCCAGCGGCAAATGGCCTTCGCCGGCGAACAGACCCGAGGTCGGATCAAGGCCAACCCAGCCCGCGCCCGGCAGAAACACCTCGGTCCAGGCGTGCAGGTCGGTAAAGTCGACGTCGGTGCCCGAGGGGCCGTCCAACGCCTTGACATCAGCAGTCAACTGGATCAAATAGCCAGACACAAATCGTGCGGCAAGGCCAAGATTGCGCAGTATCTGCACCAACAACCAGGCCGAGTCTCGGCACGAGCCGCGCAGCAGTTCAAGGGTTTCCTCAATCGTCTGAACCCCAGGCTCCATACGAATCAGGTAGGCAATATCCTGCGATAGGCGCTGGTTAATCTCGACCAGAAAATCGCTTACCGTCATTTCCTTGGTACTGACATCCTCCAGCCACTTGCGCAGCCGCGGGCCGGGCTTCTCTGCCTCAAGATAGGGGCTCAGCTCCTTTTTCAGGTCTGCGCTGTACTCGAAAGGGAAGGTTTCGGCGTACTCTTCCACAAAGAAGTCGAAGGGATTGATCACCGTCATAGGCGCTATCAATTCCACATCGATATGCAGCCTTTCCATCTTCTCTGGAAACACCAGCCGGGCAATGTGATTACCAAAAGGATCCTGCTGCCAATTGATAAAGTACTCGCCTCCGCTAACCTTGAGGCTGTAGGCGTCAATCGGCGTGCGACAGTGCGGTGCCGGCTTGAGCCGGATCTGGTGGGGTGCGACAGTGACCGGGCGATCAAAGTCGTAATGCGTGGAGTGCCTGAGTGCTACACGGATAGTCATGCTTGATGATCCCGGTTGTATGGTCGGCAGATGCGTTGCCAGAACAAAGCAATGGCTATGCCAACACCTTGGATGATACGGACCGAATACGCACGTGATTTCTTAACACCACAATGTGACACTCACCAATACGGCTGTAGAACCTGGTTTCCAATCTGGCTACCCAATGCAGGGTGCGCCAACCATTCACCTGGTGTTATCTGGTATGGCAATTGCAAAGCATCTGCCATCCCTCCCCTAGCGGACAGAGTAGCTGAATGAGCAAAGTAAACTGGGAAAATTACCTATCCAAGGGCTTCTACGACGAACTCATCAAGGCGCCCGGGCAGCCGAGGCAGGAAGCCGACCTGCTATGCCGATACCTCGCCAATCTTGATGCGCGCGAGCTGGCCGAACACAAGACGGCGGCCGAGGTAGCCATTCAGTTGATGGGCATCACCTTTACCGTCTACACCGAAGGCAACATGATCGACCGCGCCTGGCCCTTCGACATAGTGCCGCGCATCATCCCCCTGAGCGAATGGCAGAAGACCGACGCCGGTCTGAAGCAGCGCGTACAGGCGCTCAACATGTTTATCGACGATCTTTACCACGACCAGAAGATCATCAAGGACAAGGTAGTACCCGCCGAGGTGCTCGCGCAATCGGTCAACTTCCGTCCGCAGTGCGTGGGGATATCTACGCCGCACAACGTCTGGGCCCATATCTGCGGCTCGGATCTGGTGCGCGACAACGACGGCACGCTCTACGTGCTGGAAGACAATCTACGGGTACCCTCGGGCGTGTCCTACATGCTGGAGAACCGCAACGTCACCAAACGCGTGCTGCCGGACCTGTTCGCCAGCGGCCGCATCCAGCCGGTAGACGACTACACCTCCCAGCTTTACGACATGCTCGCCTCGCTATCGCCACGCCCCGGAGACGACCCCAATATCGTGATTCTCACGCCGGGGATCTACAACTCCGCGTACTACGAGCATTCCTATCTGGCCGCGCAGATGGGCGTGCAGCTGGTGGAGGGTCCGGATCTGGTGGTGGGCGATGACGACTGCGTCTATATGCGGCTGATCGATGGTCTCAAGCGAGTAGACGTCATCTATCGCCGCGTCGACGACATGTTCATTGACCCGGAGGTGTTCAACCCCGACTCCATGCTGGGCGTGCGCGGGCTGATGCGCGCCTGGCGCAAGGGCAACGTGGCGCTGGCCAATGCGCCGGGGGCTGGCGTAGCCGACGACAAGGTGGTCTACGCCTTTGTACCCAAGATCATCGAGTATTACCTGGGAGAAGAACCGCTGCTACCAAACGTGCCGAGCTACTTGTGCATGTTTGAAGACGATATGAAGTATGTGCTGGCGAACCTCGACAAGTTGGTCGTCAAGCCGGCCAACGAGTCCGGCGGCTACGGCATGCTGATCGGCCCGCATGCCAGCAACAAGGAGCGCGCCAAGTTCGCCGAGTTGATCAAGGCAGACCCACGCAACTATATGGCGCAGCCCACGCTCAGCCTGTCTACCTCGCCCACCTTGTGCGGCAAGGAGATGGAGCCCAGGCACGTCGACCTGCGCCCTTTCATCCTGTCCGGCGAAAACAACTGGGTTACCACCGGCGGACTCACTCGCGTAGCTCTCACCAAGGGCTCCCTGTTGGTGAATTCATCCCAGGGCGGTGGCAGCAAAGACACCTGGATCGTTGACCTGGCGGGGAACTGAATGATGCTTTCACGTGTAGCCGAAAACGTATACTGGCTTGCCCGCTACCTGGAACGCGCCGAAGACACCGCGCGTCTGCTTAGCGTCAACAGTCACCTGTTGCTCGACCTGCCGCGCACCACCGAGCTGGGCTGGTCGGAGATCATTGCCATCACCGGCAACGACGAATTGTTCGACGAGTACTACCCCACCCGCGATGAAGCCAGTGTGCTGACCTTCATGTGTGGCGACCGGCGCTACCCCGGCTCGATTCTCAGCTCACTGAGCGCGGCGCGCGAAAACCTGCGCACCACCCGCGACGTGATTCCGCGCGAGATCTGGGAAGAGGTCAACCAAATGTATCTCAACGTCAAGGAACAGGTGGGCTCCGGCATCACCCCGCGGCGCCGCGACGCCTTTCTTGGCCGGGTGATTCGCAGCTGTCAGACGGTCAACGGTCTGATCGAGAGCACCCTGAGCTACACCCAGGTCCGTTCCTTCCTGATGCTGGGTCGGCAGCTTGAGCGCGCTGATATGACCACCCGCATTCTGGATGTGCGCTCCGCCAACCTGTTGCCGCGCAGCCCCGAGGATCTGACGCCCTTCGAAACCCTGCAATGGATGAGCGTGCTCAAATCCCTCAGCGGTTATCAGATGTATCGCCAGCACGTGCGATTGCGTATTCGCGGGCCTGACGTTCTGCAGTTTCTGCTGCAGGACCGGCTGTTTCCACGCAGCGTGGCCTGTGCGCTCGAACGCCTGGCCAATGCCCTGCTCACCCTGCCCCGCCACGAAGCGGCCTTGAACGAGGTGGAAACCTGCCGACAGGATCTGGCCAAGGCCGAGATCGGCGTGCTCGCCGCCGAACCAGATCGCCTGCACGCGTTCGTCGACGATATTCAGGTCGACTTTGATGACCTGCACGAGGCTATTCGTCAGACCTACTTTGCCGAGCTCGAAGAAAGCGCGCAAACTCAGTCTCAGTCGCAATCTTAAGCCAGCGGCGCGCGTCAGCGCGCCCGCGCTAAAGCACAGGTAGAGACAGATGAGTTATTTTGATCAGTTGGTCCGTGCCACCGAAGGCCAACAGCTGTTTGACTACCAGCCAACCGGCCAGGTGCATCGCTGCCAGTGCGGCCAAGCGGTATTTTTCAACAACACCCAGTGCCTGCGCTGCGGCGCAGAACTGGGGTATTACCCACTCAAAGGTCGTCTTTTCAGCCTGGAGCCCGCCAGCGAAAAGGACCTCTGGCATTTGCAGGCGGATACTGAACAGCCCAGGCGCAGTTATCATCGTTGTCAGAACCTGAAGGCGCCCGCTGCCTGCAATTGGCTGGTAACCGGCGACAGCAGTTCGCCCTTTTGCCTGGCCTGCGCGCTGAACGAGACCATTCCGGATCTGAGCCTGGATGAAAACGCCCGCCTCTGGTACGAAACCGAAGTAGCCAAACGCCGCCTCGTTGCCCAACTGTTAATGCTCGGCTTGCCGGTCATACCGCGCAGTGCTGATCCGGAGCAGGGGCTTGGCTTTGACTTTCTGCGCCAGCAGCCCGGTGAAGATCCGATCATGACCGGTCACATGAACGGCATGATCACGCTGAACATTGATGAAGCAGACCCAGCGCACCGCGAGCGCATGCGACTAAACATGCACGAGCCCTACCGCACCATGCTGGGCCACTTCCGCCATGAGAGCGGGCATTATTACTGGGATCGACTGGTACGCGACACGCACTGGCTGACGCCCTGCCGCGACCTGTTTGGCGATGATCGCG
This sequence comes from Halopseudomonas sp., assembly GCF_036961105.1. Lineage (GTDB taxonomy): Bacteria > Pseudomonadota > Gammaproteobacteria > Pseudomonadales > Pseudomonadaceae > Halopseudomonas. The sequence goes on from NZ_JBALWW010000013.1 coordinate 15,127, forward strand.
AAGACTATCAGGCGGCACTGAAGCGGCATTACAACGACGGTCCGCCTGCCAATTGGAAAGATCATTTCATCAGCAGTTACGCTGCGACCCACCCCTGGGAAGACTGGGCCGAAACCTGGGCGCACTATCTGCACATGACCGACACCTTGAATGCCGCGCTGGACTTCGGTTTGCAGCTCGACACCGTGACGCTGCAAACCGACCCGTTCGACAGCAGCCAGTTACCCGCCCTTGAGTACGGTGAGGATGACCGCCCGCGCTTTCTCGCATTCGTAAACCGCTGGGTGCAGCTGAGCAGCGTGCTCAACGTGCTGGCCCGCAGCATGGGCCAGCAGGATCTCTACCCCTTTGTGCTTACGGTAGACAGCATGCGCAAGCTGTACCTGGTGCATTCTGTGGTCGCCAGCGCCGGCCAGCCTGCCAGTCAGCCCGCCGGCTAAGCTTGGTCAGGCCGCGATGATCGGAATCAGTCGGGGCCGAAGCGGGCTATCCGGGAGCGGCGGCAGGCCATGAGCCGCCCTCGCCTGCTGACATCCGGGGCTGTCCAGGCCATTTTCGCCGTGATACGGGAAGTCGCGGCACGGGCTCGAACGCTTTTCATAGATGCTGCAACGCGTGCCCTCGCCCACGGTGCCCAGTAGCGCCACGCAGCGCGGCTTGGGCTGGTTGGTGCCCTGCATGCAGGCGCGATAGGGGGAAATCTGTTCGGTAAGCTGGGTGGGTACGTCACCGCCGGGCGCGCTGTCCGTCTCGCCCCAATAGAAAGAAACCCTGAAAGTGGCGCAACAGGCACCGCAATTCAGACAGGGCGATTGTTCGCTCATTTCATCGCAACCCTCATTTTGCTTCGGTGCGGCTTTTTACACCGAATTCAGGGCACTTAACAACGGATTTCAGCGACGGCGAGCGACTATTTTCCAGTCCGCATCAGAGCGCTGGATGATGCGCCATTCGCGGCTCTCGGGGGTTTCTGTTGGCGCCGCAGACAGGCTACTATCAAGTCATTGATCAATAACCGGAATTCCCCATGGAACAGAGCAACAGCATCGCCGGAATGGACCTTGAACGCCTGGATCGGATTGGCGACCACCTGCAGCGCGCGTACCTCGAACCGGGCAGACTCCCAGGCACCCTCACGCTGGTCGCCCGGCGTGGCGAGATCACCTGGCTCAAGGCGCAGGGCCTGCGCGATGTGGAGCGACGCCTGCCGGTGGAGCGCGACACGCTGTTTCGCATCTACTCAATGACCAAGCCGATCACCTCCATCGCCTTGATGCAGCTGTACGAACAGGGGCGCTTTCTGCTCGACGAGCCGGTGCACAAATACATACCCGCCTGGAAAGATCTGCGCGTCTACAAGACCGGCAGCCACCCGCAGATGCTGACTACCGCGCCGCAGCGCCCAATGACCATCCGCGATCTGCTGACCCACCAGTCCGGCTTGACCTACGGTTTCATGAACCGCACCAACGTGGATGCTGCCTACCGCAGCCTGAAACTCGACGGCGGCCCCGGGCATACCCTGGATCGCTTGATCGACGAGCTGTCGCGTCTGCCGCTTGAGTTCTCGCCCGGCACCGCCTGGGGCTACTCGGTCGCCACCGATGTCTGCGGCTACCTGGTGCAGATCCTTTCCGGCCTGACGCTGGATGAATACTTTGCCCAGCACATCTTCCAGCCCTTGGGCATGCCCGACACTTTCTTCACCGTGCCGCAAGATAAACTGCACCGCTTCGCGGCCTGCTATCAATATCAGCCGGGCGATACTTTCAGCCTGCAGGACGACCCGCAGAACTCGGCCTTTGCCAAGGCGCACGGTTATCTTTCCGGCGGGGGCGGCCTGGTCTCCTGCATCGATGACTACTACCGCTTCGCCCAGGCCCTGGCCAACGGCGGCGAGCTGGACGGCGCGCGCATCATCGGCCGCAAGACGCTCGAGTTCATGCGCATGAACCATCTGCCCGGCAGCCAGGACCTGCCCGGAGTAGCCACCGGCTCATTCAGTGAAACGCCCTACGACGGCACCGGCTTTGGCCTGGGGTTTTCGGTCAAGACCGACGTAGCCAAGTCGCAAACCGTAGGTTCAATGGGTGAATACGGCTGGGGCGGCATGGCCAGCACCAACTTCTTTATCGATCCGGTCGAGGATTTGCTGATGATCTTCATGACGCAGCTGATTCCGTCTTCCACCTATGCGGTGCGGCAGGAGTTGCGGGCGATCATCAATGGGGCTTTGGTGGATTGAGTTTTTGATTGCGGCATGAATGTACGCCGAATGTCGTAGGGCCGACAACGCCATCGCCCTTTCCGCCATGGTGGGTGGCTTCGGCCACCCACCCTACGATTAGGATGTGGTGGTTTGGCATTTTTCCCAGGCTTCGAGCTGCGGTGGTTAGCTCACTTTCGATTTCGCCTCTAGGCGAGTCAAGGGGGCATGCTTGCCCATGCCCCCTTAACAATCCCCCAGGGCACCCAGCTGCGCGGCCCTACGGGTTCGCTGCGTTGCTCGACCTGCCGGGGACGCTTGCAAACTCGCTTCGCTCAGACATCGCAAGCGCCTTTTTCCCGTCAGCTCTGCGCTACTCGCCCGCTCAGATGGGAAATTCTAGTCCGTGCAATCGGCTGATTTGTGGTTTTCAAACTTAGACCGAATCACGAGACCTGAAAATCACGCCTTTCTCCGGCCGTTCATCCCCATCCAAGCTGTCGAGTAACGCAGGATTTGAGCGAGAGAGCCGAGGACTGTCTGAGGTGCGGAGCTTGCGTAGCGCCGAGTTCCGCAGGCGCGCTCAACTCTGAGTAACGCAGGGGAGCCGAAGGCCAGCTTGGTCGGGGCCCAAGCTGGTCGCGACCTTTCTTTTGGTTACGGCTCGATGGCCAAGCAAAGAAAAGTAACTCGCCAGCAAGGCGAAAAGCGAGCGACAAACAGAACATAAACTCCCGATATAACATGGTTATAGCCGAGATGTACCGTCAAGACTCACACAGCATATGTCACCCATGTATCTGGATAAGAAACTAACCACCAACCCGGCAAGCAACACAACCATCATCCAACTGTCACACATCCCCGCTAGGGTAAAAACACACCAAACCCGGGCCAATCATGACCGACGCGCTACACCAGATCCAACGCCACCTCCCCGAACACACCCAGCTGGAACGCCTGCTGCACCAGGCAGCACGCCACCTGCGTGTTACCACGCCGCTGCATGTACCCATAGGTGATCTGAGCATTCCCGTGCGCGTGATCGAACTTGGCAGCCGCTCGCCAAACGCCCCGGTGATCGGCTTTTTTGGCGGTGTACACGGTGTAGAGCGCATCGGCACCCAGGTGCTGATTTCCTGGCTGCACAGCCTGGTGCATCGGCTGGACTGGGACGACCAATTGCGCGAGCAGCTTGAGCGCGTGCGGCTGCTCTTCATGCCGATGATCAACCCCGGCGGTATCTGGCACCACAGGCGCAGCAACCTCAATGGTGTAGACCTGATGCGCAACGCGCCGGTGGACGCCATGGGTCCGGTGCCCTGGTTGGTCAGCGGCCATCGCATCAGTCGGCGCCTGCCCTGGTACCGGGGCAAGCTGGGCGCAGCCATGGAGCCGGAATCGGCTGCTGTGGTGAAGGTGGTACAGGAACGCATGCACGGATCACCCTTTGCTATCAGCGTGGATTGTCATAGTGGTTTTGGCCGGCGCGACAGGCTCTGGTGCAGCTATGCGCGCAGCCACAAACCGATAACCCATATCGCCGAGGTATTGAGTCTCAAGCGTTTGTTCGAGCAGACCTACCCCAATCACCACCCCTATATCATCGAGCCGCAATCGATCAATTACACTACCCACGGCGACCTCTGGGACCACTTGTACGACACTGGCCTGGAGCAGCACCCAGACAATCTGTTCCTGCCGTTCACCCTGGAAATGGGCTCCTGGCTCTGGGTGCGCAAGAACCCGCGGCAGATGTTCGACTACTTCGGTTACTTCAATCCGGTGATCAGCCATCGCAAGCAACGGGTGTTGCGTCAGCACTTGCCGCTGTTCGAGTTTCTCACCCATGCCACCCGCTGTTGGCGCAACTGGACGCCGCATCCGGACCAGCGCGAGGAGCTGACCCGCCAGGCCATCGAACAATGGTTTATGGAACCAGATTGATCGTACCGACGCGCCGTCCTTAACCTGTCACACAGCCTTGCCATCATTGCCCGCGTTTACCTCAATCTGAGTTCAGCAAAGGGAGCAATAACATGGCTGGTTTTACTCGGCGGGACTTTCTTCGTGCATCAGCGCTGGCACTGGGCGGCGTGGTGGTTTCTACCGGTCTGCAGGGTTGCCTCAGCAGCAGCTCATCCTCCTCCGATCCCGCAGTTGCTCGGCAGCTGGCCTTCGCGCACGGTGTAGCCAGTGGCGACCCATTGGCAGATCGCATCATGATCTGGACCCGCGTCACGCCCATGGACGGCTCGAGCGCCGATATTGAGGTGAGCTGGGAGGTAGCCAGCGATGCCGCCTTTACTGACCTGCTGCACGATGGCACCGCCAGCACTGGCGAAGCCCGCGACTACACACTCAAGGTCGATGTGCAGAACCTGACCCCAGGCCAGACCTACTATTACCGGTTCAAAGCGCTGGACAAGACCTCCGTCGCCGGCACGATGAAAACCCTGCCAAGCGCTGGAATAGAACAGGTGCGCTTTGCCGTGCTCTCGTGCTCCAATTTTCCGGCGGGCTACTTCCATGCCTATGCGCAGGCCGCGCAGGAAGCCCAACTGGACGCTGTATTGCACCTGGGCGACTACATCTACGAGTACGAGACCGGCGGATACGCCACAGAAGACGCCGCTGCCCTGGGCCGCAGCCTACCGAGCGACAATGCAGGCGAGCTCTTCACGCTCACCGACTATCGTAAACGTTATGCCCTCTATCGCACCGATGCGGATCTGCAGACCCTGCATGCCGCAGCGCCATTCATCGCCGTATGGGATGACCACGAAGTAGCCAACGATACCTGGAAAGACGGCGCCGAAAACCATAACGAGGGCGAAGGAGACTTCAACGAGCGGAAACTCGCTGCACTACAGGCCTACTTTGAATGGCTGCCGGTGCGCCCTGCCAGCGAAGATGACGGACTGACCATCTACCGCAGCTTCGACTTCGGCGACCTGGTCAGCCTGCATATGCTAGATACCCGCATCATCGGGCGAGATGAACAGTTGAACTACGTTAACTATTACGGCCCAACGGGCTTTGACGCCGCGGCGTTCACCGCCGATGTAAGCTCCAGCACCCGCACATTGCTCGGGCAGGAGCAGATGAACTGGCTGCAAAGTCAGATCGCGGTGTCCACTGCCACCTGGCAGGTACTGGGCCAACAGGTATTGATGGGCCGCATGCTGCTGCCTGCCGAAATGCTGACCGCTCTCTCCGATCCGGCCAACTCAAACTTGACCACCACGCTCCCTGAACTGGTTACGCTCAAGCTGCGCGTGCAGGCTGGCGATCCCACCCTCACACCTGCAGAGATCGCACGCGTACAAACCGTGATTCCCTACAACCTGGATGCCTGGGACGGTTACGCCTACGAGCGCGAGGTCATCCTTGGTCTGGCCCGCAGTCTGGACAAGAACCTGGTGGTGCTGGCCGGCGATACCCACAACGCCTGGGCCAACAACCTCAGTACACTTGCTGGTGATGCCGTTGGCGTCGAGTTTGCCACGGCGGGCGTGACCTCCCCAGGGCTGGAAAGCTATCTTGGCCTGCCCGCCGAAGCCATACCCGGCGCCGAACAAGCAATCACCGCACTGGTGGATGATCTGCAGTATCTGAACGCCAGCCAACGCGGCTATCTGCTGGTGACGTTCACCGCCGATGAGGCCCGCGCCGACTGGCGCTTCGTCAGCACCGTCAAGGCGCGGGAGTACGTTGTCGACAACGCCCGGAGCAAAACCCTGCGCACGCTACCCGGTAGCGCAAACCGCACGCTGGTGACCCAGGTCTGAGGCAAAAAAACCCAAGCTTTATGAGCTAATTCAACGAACTAAGGGATACATTTACAGCGCCACTTAACACCCTCTACCCATTTAGGGTATAAGGGCGCTATGAAGATCCCCAAGCGTTTGCAACCACTGGTAGAAGACGGCCTCATCGACGAGGTCATACGTCCCCTGATGAGCGGCAAGGAGGCCGCCGTCTTCGTTGTGCGTTGCGGCAATGAGATTCGCTGCGCCAAGGTCTACAAGGAAGCCACCAAGCGCAGTTTCAAGCAGGCCGTGCTCTATCAGGAAGGCCGCAAGGTGCGCAATTCGCGCCGCGCGCGTGCTATGGAAAAGGGTTCCAAGTTCGGTCGCGACCAGCAGGAATCGGCCTGGCAGAACGCCGAGGTGGACGCGCTCTATCGTCTTGCTGCCATTGGCGCCCGCGTGCCTACCCCCTACGGCTGCTTCGACGGCGTACTACTGATGGAGCTGGTCACCGATGACGAAGGTGACGTCGCGCCACGCCTCAATGATGTATCCATGTCTGCCGATCAGGCCCGTGAAGATCACGCCACTGTCATGGAGTACGTCAAGCTGATGCTCTGCGCGGGCCTGGTGCATGGCGATCTATCCGAATTCAACGTACTGGTCGACGCCTACGGCCCGGTCATCATCGACTTGCCCCAGGCGGTAGACGCCGCCGCCAACAACAACGCGCGCAAGATGCTCGATCGCGATGTGCGCAACATGACCGAGTACTACGGCCAATACGCCCCCGACCTGCTAGAGACGCGCTATGCCGCCGAGATGTGGGCCTTGTACGAAGAAGGCAAGCTTGCGCCGGAGACCGAGCTGACCGGGCATTTTGATGACCCCGAGGGTGAGGCGGACGTGGACAGTGTGGTGGCCGAGATTCGGGCTGTTCTTGAGGAAGAAGCGGCTCGGCAGGAGCGACTCAGGGATGCGGAAGAGGAAGGCTAAAGGCTGCTGGATCATTTGCCATTTCGTCTCCACGCCAGTCCTGCAACACGCCGTTATCGCTCACCAGCACTTGTAGGTTGGACAATGCCGCAGGCTTGTCCACCACAATGCGCGGTTCATCGGCTCATCACCTCTTTCGCCTCCAGGCGAGCTACCCGGGCATGCTTACCCATGCCCTTGGCGGTCTCCGAAAGCGTACACAGCGGTGCGGAGGGCTTCAGCTTTCCACCCTACGGGGCCACGTACACAATAGGGGCGCCAAGCCTCGGTGGCCGGCTAAACGTCTACCTTGCCACGCAACTGCTTGGACTGCCCGCGCTTCACCTTACTATCGACGCGCCGCACCTGCGAGCCCCGGGTTGGCCGCGTGGGTCGACGCTTTTTCTGTACCACTATCGCGCTGAGAATCAGCTCGCGCAGACGCTCGACAGCATCGTCACGGTTCATCTCCTGGGTACGAAATTGCTGCGCCTTGATGACAATCACACCGTCCTTGGTAATGCGCTGGTCAGACAAGCGCAGCAGCCGCTCCTTGTAGAACGGCGGCAGGCTGGAGCGTTGAATATCAAAACGCAAATGGATAGCGCTGGCGACCTTGTTGACGTTCTGGCCACCCGCACCCTGTGAGCGGACGGCGGTAATCTCCACCTCCCAGTCTCCCAGTTGTACTTCGTTTGACAGAACAATCATGCATCAGCCTCCAGAGCAGAAAAGCGTCGGGTTGCGCCCCAACCAGGGCTCAAGGATACGCCGCTGCAACGCTGCGGGCAAAAGCAGGCCGAATCAGCGCGCTTGCTGCAGGAAGTTGACAATCCAGTCGAGCATGACGCCATCGTCCACCTCGGCGCTCAGCGATGCCTGGCCGGCACGGTAGCGGGTGGCCGGCAGCAGGTCTCGGCGAGCGTCCATCAAGTCCGCCGAATACGCCTTGCAGAACTCAGGGTGCCCCTGCACGCTCATGAAGTGCTCGCTGTACTGCAGCAGGTAATAGGGGCAGAAATCGCTGCGCGCAAGAATTTCGGCCTGGGGTGGTAGCCGTACTACCTGGTCCTGATGGCTAACGATCAAGTCGAGGCCGTCGTGGCCAGGCTGCATCCAGGGCTTGCGTACCAAAACCTCGTTGAACGACATGCCCACGCCCCAGCCCCTGGGCGACTTGTGTACTTCGCCGCCCAACGCCTTAGCCATCAACTGGTGCCCAAAGCAGATCCCCACCAGCGGTGTGCCTGCCTCCCATAGCCTCACCATGAAGGCCTGCAGCTGGTCAATCCAGGGCAGCCCGTCATTGACGCCAAACTTGCTGCCCGTAGTCAGATAGCCATCGCACTCATCCGTGGTCAGCGGCAGCTCGCCATCGAGGGCGCGATAAACCCGGTATTCCAGCTGTGGCACACGGGGGCGCAACAGTTTCTCTATCATCTCCGGATAATTTCCGTGCGCCGGCTGCAAGCTTTCACGCACATCATCACACTGCAATAAACCCAGTTTCATCGTTCACCTGCAAGGTTGAAAGTAGGCAAATAGCCCAGGCACACCGCTATTCCAGCGGTGGTATATCGTCTGGCGACACCCCCGCCAAGGTGGCTGCGCTCTCGGCGAACACCAGCGCCGCTTCACTGTCGCCAGCGGCAGCCGCTTGCGCAGCCTGCGCCGCGAGTTCGGCTGCTTCTGCCTCTGGAGGGGCTTGCAGCAAATAGGTGATCGAGCGCTGCAGTCGGTCTGCCACCGTGGCATTCCCCTGGTCGCGAGCCACCTGCTCGCGCTCTTGCAACAGGGCCATGCTCCGTTTTATACGCACATCTGGCGCCATAGCGCTGTCAGAAACTATGTCCGCCGCGCGGTCAGACACCTCCGGCGCCTGTTGCGCGGCAGCCTGCAGAGAGAATGCAAGGCTTGCGGCCAGTGCCAGCCCGCCCAAGGTAAAGCGCTTATCGCATTTCATAGGTTACTTCTGAAAAGGCTGTTCGGCTTGGGTACAGCCGGGCACGCCCTCACGAATATGACGAGAAAAGCTCGCGTCATCCGGCGCCTGCCGCGCGAGGTCGGTAATACGTCCTCGCAAGCGCAGCTCCGCCAGGGAGTAGCCTGACTGCAACCCGCCACGGGCGAACACGTACTCATCAAGATAGCCGCTTAAAAGCAAACGGTAATCCAGAGGCAGCTCGGGGTGAATGCGTTTGGCCATGGTATAGACGATGGTGGTGCAGTTGGCCTTGAGCGTGTGGTAGAAACGTGGCTCTACCGCCAGGGTATTGGCCGCTTCGACAAAACCCAGTAGCAACTTGCGGCCGTTTTCTGCAGAAATGCGCGTACGGTACAGGTAGGCATCCCCTTCGCGGCAGTTGGTACGCACCCGCACCATGTCGCGTTCTTCACTGGCGACGATATTAAGTTCGAAATGCTTGAAGAAACCGCCCAGCACCGAGAACTCTTCGTGCTTCTGACGCCGAATTTCCACGGAAAATGTCAGATAGCGCCCATCGGCAAAGCCGAAGGAGACCAATACATGGGCTATGGGTCTGAGGCCCCAGAAGGACGTAATCATGTCGACGGTCTGCAACTGCGACAAGGCGTACTCGCGGCTGCACCAGACCGGTTCGTACTGCTCCCGGGTAAGCCAGCGAAACTCGCGCACTCGTTGCAGGCTCAAGGTGTCGCCGTCCAGTGCGCCGGTGGTGGTATAGGCCACATCGTCCGCCCAGTCGCCCTGCCCTGTGGGCAACAAGCCACGCCACCACAGCAAGACAGGCGCAAGGCCGGCCGCCAGCCAGAGGGCAGCTGGCAGATAGTCGCCGCGCCACAGGCACAGTACCGAGGTGCTCCAGATCAGCAGCCAGAGACCCAGCGGCAAATAGCGCAGTTGCACCCGGCGCGGACGATGGAACCAAAGGGCCAGTATTACCCAGACATTCAGCAGTAGCGCCAGCAACAGCACAAGACTCAAAAGCATGTCACACCCTCGACCCTCGGTATCGGCGACTCGCCGCGACTCGCGCAGTCTACACCATCCGGTTACCGGTACTGTCACGTCTGGCGGACAATCGCGCGATTGCGTCCTCATCTGCAATCGTTCAATCTTGCTCACAAATAGCAATACTCAGCTTGCAGCAGAATCATTGGCATCTTCTATACTTGGAGCAAGCGCAGAAAGCCGCGTTGGCAACAAGGATGAGTACATGCCCGCAAGAATAAAATCGCGTCAAAGCGTGCGCTATTATTTTCTAATGATCTGGATCCCCCTGATCATCGTTGCGCTGCTCGCCATAGTGCTGCTCATTCGCAGCAATGTAGAAGCAAGGACTGTCACCGCGCACGCTGAGCAGCGTGCGCAAGTTCAGGAGGCGTTAACGCTGCTGGAAGACAGCATCCGTGACATTCGCAGTGATGCCCTCTATCTGGCGACGCTCTCAAGTCTGACCCCAACGCCAGCACATCCAGAGCCTCTGCTTGAAGACAGTACTTACGCATTGACTTCCTTCATGCAGTTCAATCCGCAATACGAACAACTGCGCGTGCTGGACCTGCGAGGCATTGAGCAAGTCCGTGTCGAGCGACAGGACAATGAAGCCGTCATAAAACCCCCAGAACAACTGCAGAACAAGGCCGCGCGCTATTACGTGCAGTTGGGCCTGCAACTTGAGCCTGGGCAGCTTTACTTTTCTGCTTTCGATTTGAATGTTGAGCGTGGCGAGATCCAGCGCCCGCTGAATCCTACCATCCGGGTAGCCACTCCGGTCGCCGACAAGACTGGTGAGACCGCAGGGCTGCTGGTGATGAATTATCGCGGCGCCAACCTGCTCGATGCCTTGGCAGCCATGGATTCGCCGCGCACCGGGCAATTGTGGTTGGTCAATCAGAATGGCTATTGGCTCAAGGGCCCCACTGCCGATCAGGAGTGGGGGTTCATGCTGCCAGAGCGTAGCGAGCAGAGCCTGGCTAAAAAATACGTCAGACTTTGGAGTCAGATTATCCAGAACACGCAACTCGGCGAACTGCTCGACGCCGACGACCATTACAGCTTTGCCTCGATTGACCTGACGCCGACCGAAAGCCCCTCCTTTGAGCAAACATTGGGGCGCCTCCACGTGGTCTCTCACCTTTCCGGCGGGCAACTTGACCAGCTTACTGGACCATTGAAGAAAGGACTGTGGCAAGCAGGCGTATTGATTGCATTGCTGTCCGCTGGCCTGGCGTATGTGCTGGCCCGCTCGGTCGCACAGCGCTGGCACACCGAGTCCAGCCTGCAGGACAGCGAAGCGAAGTTTCGAGCCATGATCGAAGCAGCGCCAGACGCTATCATAATCACTGACACCGACGGAACCATCGTGCTGCTCAACGAACAGGCCATCCGACTGTTTGAATATACCCAGCAGGAGCTGTTGGGGCAGAAGGTTGAAGTCCTGTTACCCGAGGAGCTGCGTAGAGGTCATATTCAGCACCGTCAGGGATACGTAAGCGCTCCAAGGCCACGGCTCATGGGCTCGGGTTTACGCCTTCAAGCGAAACGCAAGGACGGCAGTGAACTGCCAGTGGAGGTCAGCCTGAGCCCTATTCGCACCCCCTCAGAAACGCTGGTGTTCTGCGCCATTCGCGACGTGACCGAGCGCCGAGAGACCGAAGACAAGATCAAACAGCTGAACAACGGATTGACCGCCCAGAACAACGAGCTACAGGTGGTGAATCGCGAGCTGGAAGCATTCAGCTACTCGGTCTCGCACGACCTGCGGGCCCCGCTACGCGCTATTGACGGTTTTAGTCAGATTTTAACCAGCAGTCTGTCTGACAAGCTGGATGAGCAGGAAGTCGACTACTTCAACCGCATCCGCAAGGCGGCGCAGAAAATGAGCAAGCTGATTGATGATCTGCTGCTGCTCGCCCGCGTCTCGCGTGCCGACGTACTGTCAGCCGAAGTAAATCTGAGTAACCTGGCAGAATCCGCCGTGCAGAACCTCAAAGAGCTGCAGCCTGAGCGCGAAATCGATATTCAGATCCAGAAAGGAATATGCGTGGAAGGCGATCTGGCGCTGCTGCAGGTCACGGTCCAGAACCTGATTGGTAACGCGTGGAAGTTCACCGGCAAGACCGAGCACCCGCAGATCCAGGTGGGGACAGAGATTCAAGACGAAGAAGAAGTTATTTTCGTACGGGACAACGGCGCGGGCTTCGATATGAACTACGCTGACAAACTCTTTATTCCGTTTCAGCGACTGCATAGCGGCAACGACTTTCCTGGCAGCGGTGTCGGCTTGGCCACCATCGAACGAATAATGGCCAAACTGAATGGCCGCATCTGGGCCGAATCGGTCACCGGCCAGGGCGCCACCTTCTTTCTCAAACTCAAGTTGGTAACGAACAGGTCATGAAAAACCGATCTATACTTCTGGTGGAAGACAACGCGGACGATGTCGCGCTGATGCTGCACGCGCTGAAGAGTAACCGCATCACCAACCAGATCAGTGTCGCCGAAGACGGTGAGCAGGCGCTGAACATGCTGTTTTCCGACAAGGGAGAAGCGGCAAACCAGCCCGCTTTGATCCTGCTGGACCTCAATCTGCCCAAGGTTGAAGGGCTTGAGGTGTTACGCCAGCTGCGAGCCAACGCCGACACGCGCCTGATACCGGTCGTCGTACTCACCTCGTCGCTGGAGCAGAGCGACCTGCAGAACGCCTACGGATATGGCGCCAACAGCTATCTGCGCAAGCCAGTCGACTTTGAGGAGTTTGTTCAGGTTACCCGTGACCTCGGGCATTACTGGCTGCAACTGAACAACCCGGCAGTGGAAGCCTAAGCAGGAGGGGCAATGGAACCACGAAAACCGGAGGACCCGCAAAAACAGTGGCGCATCCTGATTGTTGAAGACAATGAGGATGATGCTCTGCTGGTCGTCAACCACCTGGAAGTCCATGGCTGGTCGGTGATTTGGGAGCGGGTCGAGACCGAAGACACACTGCAGCGGGCACTCAGCAGAAGCGAATGGGACGTTGTTTTGTCTGATTACAGTATGCCCCTATTTGATGGCGAGCATGCGCTTGCCTCGGTTCGCCAGCACAGCGAGGACCTGCCCTTCATCTATGTTTCCGGTACCCTGGGTGAAAAGGCTGCCGTAGAGGCTATCAGAGCGGGCGCGCAGGATTATATCGTCAAGAATGACCTGCAGCGCCTGGCGCCAGTCATTCAGCGTTCTGTCGCCGAGCGCGCCGCCGAGAAGACCCATCGCGCCTCGCGCCAACTACTACGTAAACTGTCACAGGCGGTAGACCAGGCCGCGGACAGTATTTCCATCACCGATCGCGAAGGCCGTATCGAGTACGTCAACCCGGCTTTCGAACGCATGACCGGGTACAGTGCGGCGCAAGCGAATGGACAGCTGTTCACGCTGCTGAAGGCACCTGAGCAGAATCCTGAAGCACACGCTCAGATTAATGAGACTCTGCGCGAAGGCCATACCTACCGAGGCACGCTGATCAACCGTACTCAGTCCGGCAGCGTATTCTTTGAGGAAAAGGTCATTTCACCTCTCGTAGACGCTGAAGGCAGGATTACTCACTACGTCTCTACCGGCCGTGACGTCACCGAGCGCATCAAGGCGGAAGAGGACCGCATGCGCCTGAATGCGATTCTGGAGGCTACTACCGATGCCGTGGCCATCAGCGACGCTCAGGGCAAGGTAATGTATCTGAACCGAGCCGGACACGAGTTGTTTGGTGAGGCCAGCTATGAATCGCCATATCGTGTAGAAGACCAATCCAACTCCGCCATGCAGACCGCCCAGGAACTGATTCTCAGCGCCCTGAATCAGGCCGAGCGACATGGTGTAGTTGAACGTGAATCCATGCTCAACCTGGCCAACGGAGAACAGCTGTATCTGTCGGAAGTGATCATTGCGCACCGCGACAAGTCAGGTAAAACGGCCTACTTTTCGACTATTGCACGCAACATCAGCGAGCGAAAGCAGTTTGAGGCAGAACTGCAGCATCAGGCGACCCACGATGGCCTCACTGGTCTGGCCAACCGGGTAATGCTGGCACAACAGCTGCAAAGGGAGATTCATCGGGCTGAACAACGCCAATCCAGAATGGCCGTTCTCTTTCTCGACATGGATAACTTCAAGCGGATAAACGATAGCCTTGGCCACGGCACCGGCGACTTGTTGCTTCAGCAGATCAGCGGGCGGCTAAGTCGCCATATCAGGCCCAACGACCTGCTAGCGCGCTATGGGGCGGACGAGTTTGTGATAGTTGCCAGCGATCTGAATGCCCCCGAGGCCATTGTTGGCGTATTAGATAAACTCAAGCGCGCCTTCGAAGCGCCCATTCGCCTGGCCGAACAGGACATTTTCCTTAGTTTTACCGCTGGCGTATCTATCTGGCCAGACGATGGACTAACGGTTGAGGCGCTGCTGCGCAATGCCGACTCTGCGATGAATCAGGCCAAGGCCGCGGGCGGCAGAGCTTTTCGCTTCTATGCACCTGCTATGAATGAGCGTCAACAAGATCTTTTAGCCCTGGAATCAGACCTGCACTGGGCGCTGGAACGCAGTGAGTTCGTCATTTACTACCAACCTCAAGCCGACATGCTCAGCGGCAAGGTGGTAGGTATGGAAGCGCTGTTGCGCTGGAACCATCCCGAACGTGGATTGATTCAGCCTGACGATTTCATTCCACTATTGGAAGAAACCGGCCTGATCGTAAAAGTTGGCCTATGGGTTCTCAAACAGGCGTGCTTAGATGCCATGGCGCAGCAGGCAGTAACCCAACAACCGCTGCGCATGTCGGTAAATCTTTCGGCCCGACAGTTTGCCGCCGGCGACTTGGCCGTGCAGGTGGCCGACGTGCTCGCAGACATCGGCTTTCCCCCGAATCAGCTGGAGCTAGAAATCACCGAACAGATGTTGATCAACGATCTGGAGACGTCTGCCGGCACTCTGGAGGCCTTGCAGCGTCTAGGTGTGCGGGTAGCCATCGATGATTTTGGCACTGGCTACTGCTCTCTGGCATACCTCAAACGTTTCCCGCTGCATGCGTTGAAAATCGATCGAACCTTTGTAAGGGAGCTGCCCGACAATCTCAGTGACAGCGCCATAGTCGAGGCAACTATCCTGTTGGCCCACAAATTAGGTCTTGAAGTAGTGGCCGAGGGTGTGGAACAGCCAGCACAGCTGCAATTCCTGCGTGGGTTGGGGTGCAATCTCATACAGGGTTATTGCCTGAGCAAGCCAAGACCCTATTCCGATCTGCAGGCCATGATCCGGCTGGACCTCAAAAACTGTTATTGATGGAGGTCTGGCGGAGCCTCCTCGGGCGGGCCTCGAGCTATCTTGCGTTGAGCCCAGCGGCATCGCCAGCCGAGTAGCTCAGCGCATACGCCTGTCGCCTTTCCCTTGCAAGACCCTTCCCGGGACAGCACAATACTGTACGCACAACCAGTACTGTATTCTTTATGCCGATCCCCGACGCCGCCAATTTTTATTACCTGAGCAACTTCCAGACTGTGCTGGACTGGGTGGCCGCCCGCTATGCCGATTTGCTCAGCGAGTCAGAGCACGCATTTATCACCCGATTCAGCACCCTGCCCCAACCTGCGCAAGCCTTGCTGGTGCGTCTGGTAATGCGCAAGGGCCCACACTTTCGGTGCAGCAAGCTGGTATATGCCGAGATTGGGGACATCCCTACAGCTGCCGCGCCGCTGCTTGCGCTTGGCTGGCTGCGCGATGACCAACCGCTGCAGGCCCAGGAGCTGGCCAACCTGTTACTCAAGCGTGAACTGGTGAAGCTGCTGCCCTCCCTCGCCGGCTTGCCAGCGCCCGGCAAAGCTGAGCTGATCGCCCTGTTGGCCGAGACGCAGCCACAGGCCTTGCCCTGGCAACAATGGCAAGCAGCGCCACAGGATCGGCTCTTCAGCCTGACAGTGGGGGCGCTATGCGAACGGCTGCGACTTTTGTTTTTTGGCAACCTGTCCCAGGGCTGGGCAGAGTTTGTACTGGCGGATCTAGGCCTCTTCCGTTATGAGCAAGTGGGCTTCAGCGCCCATTCGCGAGGCTTTCACCAGCGCCAGGAAGTGGACGATTACCTGCTGCTGCAGCGCTGTAGGGAGGCCTTTGATGAGGGCCAGCCGGCAAAAGACATTCTGGCCGCGCTGCAAGCGTTCTCCAGCAGCAGTCCCTGGATAGAGCAACGCTGCCAACGGCTGCGGTTTCGCCTGAGCCAACAATTGGAACGCGAAGGCAATCTGGAACTGGCGCTGCAACACTACGCGCAAACCCACTACCCCGGCGCGCGGCAAAGACGCATCCGCATTCTGGAAAAAACCGGGCGGCACAGCCAGGCCTACCATCTGGCCACCGCAGCGCTTCAGGCACCAGAAAGCGAGGCAGAGTTGCAGCTGGTGGAGCGCGCGCTGCGTCGTCTCAGCCGCCAACTGAAGGCGCCTTTGCCGCACCGTTCTACGCCCGCAGCCATGCCAGAACAGCATCTGCACCTGCCGCAACAGGTCGGCATGGCAGTCGAGCATGCCGTGGCCAGACAGCTGAGCCAACCCGAAGGGCGGGTTTACTATGTCGAGAATGCCTTGCTGGGCAGTCTGTTCGGGTTGCTCTGCTGGGAGGCGCTGTTCGCCCCGCTGCCCGGTGCCTTTTTTCATCCCTTCCACAGCGCACCGGCAGACCTGTACAGCAGTGATTTCTATACAAGACGGCGTAGGCTGTTCAACCATTGTCTGGCCCAGCTCGACAACGGTGAATATCGCACCTGCATTCGTCAGCGTTATCGGCAGAAGCAGGGAATACAATCGCCCTTTGTGCACTGGGCGCTGCTGCACGAACAGCTGCTGGAGGACGCCTTGCAGTGCATCCCCGCCGCCCACCTCAAGCTCTGGTTTCAGCGCCTGCTGCAGGATATCAAGGCCAACCGCGCCGGCATGCCGGATCTGATTCAGTTCTGGCCCGCAGAGCAGCGCTACCGCATGATCGAGGTCAAAGGACCGGGCGATCGCCTGCAGGATAACCAGCGTCGCTGGTTGGACTTTTGCGCCAGACATCAGAT
The DNA here is from genome assembly GCF_036961105.1 of Halopseudomonas sp. Classification (GTDB taxonomy): domain Bacteria; phylum Pseudomonadota; class Gammaproteobacteria; order Pseudomonadales; family Pseudomonadaceae; genus Halopseudomonas. Next base: position 32,121 of record NZ_JBALWW010000013.1, read on the forward strand.
GCCCGTCGAAGTCTGTTACGTCACCTGGGATGAGGCTGAGTACGCATGACCTATAGGGTCGCAGTGCGCGCACTTTGCGAGTTCACCGCCAAGGAGGGCGACCTCGACCTGCGTTTTACCCCCTCGCCCACCGCCCAGGAGGGCGTCGCCGGGCACCAGACCGTGGTGGGCCGGCGTGGCGAGGGCTACATCAGTGAACTCCCGTTGGCCGGCAGCTATCCAGAGTTGTTGGTAGCTGGCCGTGCCGACGGCTATGACCCTGCGCAGAACCTGCTGGAAGAAATAAAAACCCATCGCGGCGATGTGGCGCGTATTCCCGACAACCACCGCAGCCTGCACTGGGCGCAGGTCAAGGTTTACGGCTGGCTGCTCTGCGCTGAGTTGGAGCTGTCGCAGATCGATCTGGCTGTGGTGTATTTCAACGTCACCAGCCAGAAGGAAACCCAGTATCGCGAGAGCTTCAAAGCCGATGACCTGCGGCGTTTCTTTGCCTTGCAATGTGATCGTTTCATCGCCTGGGCGCGGCAAGAAACGCAGCACCGCGGTGAGCGGGATGCCTGTCTGCAAGAGCTGCGCTTTCCGCACGCCAGCTTTCGTGCAGGGCAACGTCAACTGGCCAAGGCGGTTTTTCGCGCAGCGCGCGATGGCGATACCATCATGGCGCAAGCCACCACCGGCATCGGCAAGACCCTGGGTACCCTGTTCCCGCAGCTCAAGGCCTTCCCCGAGCAGCAATTGGACCGTCTGTTCTTTCTCACCGCCAAAACGCCCGGCAGGCAACTGGCGCTGGAAGCGCTGGCCACCCTGCGCAGCCAGCAAAGCGACATGCCCCTGCGCGTCCTGGAACACACCGCCCGCGAGAAAGCCTGCGAACATCCCGACAAAGCCTGCCATGGCGAATCCTGCCCCTTGGCCGAGGGCTTCTACGATAGGCTGCCGGCAGCGCGGCTGGCTGCGGTCAACGCCCGCTGGCTGGATCAATCGAGCGTGCGCAGTATCGCGCTGGCGCACAACATCTGCCCCTACTACCTCAGTCAGGAGCTGTGCCGCTGGAGTGATGTGGTGGTGGCCGATTACAACTACTACTTCGACATGACCGCCCTGCTCTACGGCCTGACCGTGCTCAACGACTGGCGCATCACCCTGCTGGTGGACGAGGCGCATAATCTGATCGACCGCGCGCGCGGCATGTATACCGCCGAGCTCGACCAGACCGTGCTGAATGTACTCAGACGCACTGCTCCCAAGGGGTTGAAAACCCCTCTGGATCGCGTCGCGCGCCACTGGAACACCCTGCACCGTGATCAACTTGACGATTATCAGATTTATCCGACCATCGCGGACCTGTTCATCGCCAGCCTGCAAAAAGCGGTCAGCGCCATCACCGACCACCTGACCGAGCAGCCAACAGGCAATGACGCGGCCCTGCTGCGCTTCTATTTTGACGCCATGTTATTCTGCCGCCTGGCCGAAGCCTACGGCCCGCACTCACTGTTCGACATAACCCGACATGAGGGCTTTGGCGGCCAGCGCACGCTTTCGACCCTGTGCTTGCGCAACATGGTACCGGCGCCCTTTCTCAAGCAGCGCTTTGCCAGCGCCCACAGCACCACCCTGTTTTCCGCCACTCTGAGTCCGGCACAGTACTACAGCGACCTGCTCGGACTGCCGGAGGAGAGCCGCTGGCTGAATGTCGAATCGCCCTTCAAGCCGGAGCAGCTGGAAGTTTCTGTGGTGCGTAATCTCTCAACCCGCTACCAGCATCGCAGCGCCAGCCTGGCGCCGATAAGCCGGCTCATAGGCGAGCAGTTTGCGCGGGCGCCCGGCAATTATCTTGCCTTCTTCAGCAGTTACGCCTATCTGCAACAGGCGCTTGAGCAGTTCCAGAATGACCATCCAGGCATTCCGGTCTGGGCCCAGTCGCGCAGCATGAACGAGGGCGAGCGCAGCGGCTTTCTCGCCCGTTTCACCGAGCACACCCAGGGCATCGGTTTTGCCGTACTGGGCGGCGCCTTCGGTGAAGGCATAGACCTGCCCGGCAGCCGCTTGATAGGCGCGTTCATCGCGACCCTTGGGCTACCCCAGATCAATCCGGTAAATGAGGAAATGAAAGAACGGCTGCAAGCCATGTTTGCCGACAGCGGCGGCAATGGCTACGACTACGCCTACCTCTACCCCGGCCTGCAGAAAGTGGTACAAGCCGCCGGCCGGGTGATTCGCAGTACGCAGGACAAGGGCGTCGTCTACCTGCTCGACGACCGCTTTGGCCAACGTAGTGTGCGCGCGCTGTTACCCGACTGGTGGCAGGTTGGCAGCCAGTTGATCTGAGACTCAACCCGCCCGATAGCTCTGGCGTCGCGTGGTTTGACCAACCAGCCGCGACGAAAGCCTACCAACAATTAGCCTAATCGCTCCATTGGGTACAGCGCATTGCACACCGGTATACGCGATCCTGATAAATCTCGGCGATCTGGTTATCACTGAACCTGTCGTGTCGACAGATCGATATTGACATGTGCGTCGACAACCTGCGAACGGCCCCGGTTAGTGCAACTGGCAGCGCCAACTCCGTGCTAGGATTCTGGCAACACGTCACCGGGCCTGTGATCCACTCTGGCTCGCCATCCACTGTTCGGGACCAAGCAATATGAGCAACGAAAAGCACTACGAACCGCCCAAAGTCTGGACCTGGGACGCCGAAAGCGGCGGCAAATTTGCCAACATCAATCGTCCGATCGCCGGGCCAACGCATGACAAGTCACTACCGGTCGGCAAACATCCATTTCAGCTGTATTCACTGGCCACGCCCAATGGCGTAAAAGCCACCATCATGTTCGAGGAATTGCTGGAGCTGGGCCTGGTTGATGCCGAGTACGATGCCTGGCTGATTCGCATCAACGAGGGCGATCAATTCTCCAGTGGATTTGTCGCCGCCAACCCCAACTCCAAGATTCCGGCGCTGATGGATCACAGCACTACACCGCCAACGCGAGTGTTCGAATCCGCGTCCATTCTGCTGTACCTCGCAGAGAAGTTCAGCGTGTTGTTACCAAAGGATCATGCCCAGCGTACCGAAGCCATGAACTGGCTGTTCTGGCAGATGGGTTCGGCGCCCTATCTGGGCGGTGGCTTTGGCCACTTCTATGCCTATGCACCGGAAAAATTTGAATACCCCATCAACCGCTTTGCCATGGAGGTGAAGCGTCAGCTCGATGTGCTCGACCGCCACCTGGCCGACCACGACTACATGGCCGGCAGCGAGTACAGCATCGCCGATATCGCCATTTACCCCTGGTACGGCGGCCTGGTTCAGGGCGTGCTCTACAGTGCCGGCGAGTTTCTTTCCGTGCACGAATACACCCACGTGCAGCGTTGGGCGCAAACCATCGCACAACGCCCAGGGGTCAAACGCGGACGTATGGTCAACCGGGTCTGGGGTGACGAGTCCGAGCAACTGGCCGAGCGTCACGCCGCAAGCGATTTCGCTGGTAGGTCCTGAACCGTTTCAACCCTTAGCCTCATCGCCGCCCAGTTGGAGGGGCGGCGAGCAGCTGAAAAGCGAACCACTGCCTGAGCGCTGTTGTCTCTAAATCATCGATAACGCACCAGCTTGGTGCGGCGCTTGAGTCATGCCAGTATAGTGCACCGCTGATCTGCCTATCCTTGAGAGACAACAATGCGCCAATCCCTTGCAAGCTATCTTGATCAAGTAAAACACCGCGACCCCGGCCAACCCGAGTTCCATCAAGCCGTGGAGGAAGTTCTGACTTCGTTGTGGCCCTTTCTCGAAGAGAACCCGAAATACCTCAAGGCGGGCATTATTGACCGCTTGCTGGAACCCGAGCGCGTCATCATGTTTCGCGTTGCCTGGCTGGACGACGCCAATCAGGTCCAGGTCAATCGCGGCTACCGCATCCAGATGAACAGCAGTATCGGCCCCTACAAGGGTGGCCTGCGGTTTCATCCTTCGGTCACTCTGGGGACGCTCAAATTTCTTGCCTTTGAGCAGGTGCTGAAGAACGCCCTGACTACCTTGCCCATGGGTGGTGGCAAGGGAGGCTCCGATTTCGACCCCAAGAACAGAAGCGACGCGGAAGTCATGCGCTTCTGCCAAGCCTTCATGACGGAGTTGTCGCGGCACATTGGAGCAGACCTGGACATACCCGCCGGCGACATTGGCGTAGGTGCACGGGAAATCGGCTACCTGTACGGCCAGTACAAGAGAATGCGCAACGAGTTCACCTCGGTGCTCACCGGCAAGGGGCTGTCCTACGGCGGCAGTTGCATACGCCCGGAGGCGACCGGTTATGGCTGCGTGTACTTTGCCGAGGAAATGCTCAAGGGCCGTGACGAAAGCTTTGCCGGCAAACGCGTGGCGATTTCCGGGGCCGGTAACGTGGCCCAATACGCCGTTCAGAAGGTACTCGATCTGGGTGGACTGGTAATATCGGTTTCCGACTCAAAGGGCACGTTGCACTTCGAGCAGGGCATGACCGCAGACCAGTGGCGAGAGCTCATGGAGCTCAAGAACGAACGCCGCGGCCGCCTGGAGGAAATGGCCAGCGCCACCGCCCGCTACCTGGAAGGCCAAACGCCCTGGCACCTTGAATGCGATATTGCCCTGCCCTGCGCCACCCAGAACGAACTGGACGAGCGCGACGCCCAGCGGTTGATTGACAACGGCTGCCTCTGCGTTGCCGAGGGGGCGAATATGCCCTGCAGCCTGAAAGCAGTGGATCTGTTCATTGCCAACCGGCTTCTCTTTGCTCCGGGCAAGGCATCCAATGCCGGCGGGGTAGCCGTTAGCGGTCTGGAAATGAGCCAAAATGCCATGCGCGTGCACTGGAGCGCGGGCGAGGTCGACGAGAAACTGCATGGCATCATGAAATCCATCCACTCAGCCTGCGTACAGCATGGCCGAGAGGATGACGGTTACATCAACTACGTCAAAGGCGCAAATATTGCCGGCTTCGTGAAGGTCGCCGAGGCAATGCTGGCCCAGGGCGTGATCTGATCTCAAGGCAGTCATCGAGCAGCTCAAGGCAATGCCAAGCGACGCAGCTTGGCATTTGCGCAACACGCACAAAATCTAGCATGCGCGATCAAAGAAGGTGTCCAGCCGGCAGCGCTTGGCCTGGCAAACGGTGTAGGTACGCACCGCGTCCGGCCACTGCACCGCCTTGACCACGCTCAGACTGCGCAGCATCGGGAACAGGGCAATATCATCCCAGCGCAGCGCACTGCGATGTGAGGTCAAATCAATGATGTGTTGCAGCTGCGCCAGATTCCTGTTCACGTCACAGGCGGTGTTGTGGGTATCGGCGAGCGCCTCGTTGAAATCCCCAATGCTGGCGGTCTTCTTCCTGAGAAAGTGCTCGTAGGCACTGGGCGAGGCAAACTCCTCAAGCCCGATTCGGGTCCAGCGCGGATATCCCAGATACTGCAGATTGGGCACAAGCTCCTCAATCCATTTTTGCAGCTCGGCGGTGTCGGGCTTGCGCACAATGGGCTTGCCATCCAGGTAATCCAGATATTTCACGATTCCCATGCTGTCGGCCATGGGCGTGTCGTCCTGACGTATCAGCACGGGAATCTGATGCTGGCCCAGCAATCGGGTGATGGTCTGTTCGTCATCGGCCGGCAGCACCACGGTTTTGACCTTGATCTCTTTAAGGTTCAAGAGCATGCGTACCCGTGCGCTGAACGGGCAATGGTCGTAGTAGTACAGTTTCATAAGCCACCTGATCGGCTGGTCCCGAAGCGGATATGGGGATGTCCATTTGCTAGTGACCCAGGCCCGCGCGCATGGGTTTAACCTTTGTTGCGTATTGCCTGACGAAAGGATCTTCCGGATAAATCCCAGGAACCTGTGGCGGGGCAAAGGGCTCTACTGGCAGAGCCCTGTTTAGCCGAAAAAAGGACCAGCCGATGCGCCTGCCTTCTTCCCCTGTGGGCCAGGTCACAATTCACCACCACAAACTTCCAGCGCGCTGGCTGCGACCCTGGTCTGACAACGCTGCAGCCGCACCCTTGAAGACGTCACCTGGAGACTGCCATGTCTGCTTCCTATCCGGGCACCCTACTCTCGCTGGGTAGTATCAACGCCGACTTCGAGGTGCGAGTAAACCAGCCGGTCGGTAGCCGCGAAACGCTCTTGGCGCACGATTTTTCCCGCCTGGCTGGCGGCAAGGCCAGCAACACGGCCTGGCTTGGTGCCTGCTTTGGGCACACCAGTCGGTTGTTGGGTCGTGTAGGTGATGACGATCTGGCGGAACAGGCTTTGGGTCGGTTGCGTGACGCTGGCGTGGATCTGAGCGCAGTTACCGCCGCGGCGAATACGCCAACGGGGATGTCGATGATCATGGTGCCGCCAGACGGCAAAAAGCACATCGTACTTTCGACCAACGCCAATGATTGCTGGGATGAAGCGGCTATCCACAAGATGTTGCAAGCCATTGCGCAGACCCGCCCACCAGCCTGCCTGATAGTGGATTACGAGGTGCCGGCCGCTGTAGCGCATCAGGCGATTGACACCGCTCAGCAACACGGCATCGCGGTAGTAGTAGACCCGTCTTTCCCGGACCGGGTAGAGCCGGATATGTTTGCCAAATTGCTGGCCATTACGCCCAACGCAGACGAAGCGCAAACCCTCACCGGAATACGCGTCAGCTCGGTTCACCAGGCGGCGCGGGCAGCAAGGCAACTGCATGAAAGCGGCGTGCAGATCGCCTGCGTGCGGCTCAGCGATGGCGGGTGTGTACTGGCCGCTGGCGATGGCACCATCCATGTGCCGCCCGGCCAGGCAGAACCGACCGACAGCACGGGTGCTGGCGATGCGTTCACTGGCGTATTCGCCATCGCTCTGCTCGAGGGCAAGGCGCCACAGGAGGCCGCCGTCTGGGGTGTGGCGGCAGCCAATATAGCCGTCACCGGCTACGGCTCCAAGCCTGCCTATCCGAACCGCGAAGACATTATCAGGCAAGCCCATTCGTTAACCAATCAGCCAAGGAACCTCGATGCGTCTGGATGAACCTCGCTGGCAGATCTATTTCAAACACTTCGACCCCAATGACCAGCGCCGCCGCGAGGCTCTGCTGGCTCTGGGCAACGGGTTGCTGTCATGGCGCGCCAGCGCACCTGAAGCTGCAGCTGCCCCGGCGGCATCGTCGCAGGTGCATTACGCGGGGTTCTATCGGGCGGGTTGGTACGACAGTGCCGCGCGTGAGGTAAACGCAGAGGCGGTACACATGGCCGCGCTGGTCAATTTACCCGACCCCTTCGGTCTGAGCTTTTCACTCGACGGCGAACACTGGTTTGGCCCAGCGGAGGCCGCACAGGGTTACCAGCAGACGCTGTGCATGAAGCGCGCCTTGTTGCAGCGGACGCTGCGGTTCCAGTTGGGCGGTGGTGACTTCAAGCTGCGCGAAACACGACTGCTGAGCCTGGCCGATCCGCAGTTGGCGGTCCTTCGTTGGGATCTGGAGCTGCCATCCGACTGTGAGCAACTGTTGCTGCGCTCGGTACTCGACGGCGGTGTAAAGAATGATCTGATCGACAAGAACCGCGCTTATGAGGGCGCGCGCCTGCGCGATATAGCCATTACCGCCGACTCATCTGGACGCGCTGCGCTAAGCGCTGCGCTGATTACGCTCGGGCGGCGGTTGGCAATGGCGCTACAGACAACCTGCAGCGCCGGCGCTTTGGACTGGCGCAGTGATGAGAAAAATCACCGGTTGGTACAGCAAGCGCGCTGCCACCTGGACGGCACGCGCCGCCTGACCATCGAGAAACGCGTGCGTGTGCAGGTGGATGATGAAATCCCCGTTGCTGCCGACGCAGCGCGGCAGCAGGTGCTTCACCAGTTGCCCGTCAGCGGTTTTGCTCGCTTGCTATTGTGCCACACACGGGCCTGGCGCCAGCTATGGGCGCGCATACCTCTAGCGCTGGACGATGCCACTCTTGAACGGCCATTGCGTTTGCACGTCTTTCATCTGATGCAAACGCTGTCGCCGCAGAGTCTGGGGCAGGATCTTGGTTTCCCGCCACGCACCTGGCAGGAGGGGTATTTTGGCCAGGTGTTCTGGGATGAAATCTTCGCCTATCCGTTTCTGACGACGCATTTTCCGGAGCTTGCCAGGGAGCTGCTGCATTACCGCTATCTGCGTTTGGACGATGCCCGCGAGCGCGCCCGCCGCGCCGGCCTGCGCGGCGCCATGTTCCCCTGGCGTAGCGCCGATACCGGCTGGGAGCAGACACCGCCGTTTCAGTGCAATCCGTTGTCCGGTCACTGGATGCGGGACCATACCTGGCGGCAGCGCCATGTTGGCTCGGCCATAGTCCACGATGCCTGGCAGCTCTACCTGGCCACAGGCGACGAGGACCTACTCGCCGGTGAAGCGGGTGAGCTGATGCTTGAGGTAGCCCGTTTCTGGGCCAGCATCGGCCAGTGGGAACAGGAGCGATTTGTGATCCGCGGCGTAATTGGTCCTGACGAGTATCACAACCTGCCACCGGGCAGCGACGAGCCTGGCCTGGATAACAATGCCTATACCAACCTGATGGCGGTCTGGGCCCTGTCGGTAGCGCTTCAGGCGCTGGATATACTGCCGCGCGATAGAGCTCGAGCCTTGTGTCGACGCGTGGCGCTGCAGTCCGGCGAGCCGGCAGAGTGGCATCGGATCATCCGCAACATGTACCTGCCAATCCGTGACGACGGTGTGCTTGCGCAGTTCGATGGTGTCGAGGATTTGAAACCCGTACCGGATGATTGGAAAAAAGGTGACCGGCCCCGCCTGGACTGGATGCTCGAAGCCAAAGGTGACCGCGCTGACGACTATCGTCTGACCAAACAGCCGGACGTGCTGATGCTGCTTTACCTGTTTCCCCAACCGGCGCTGCGCGCCTTGCTCGAAGGCCTCGGCTACGAATTCTCCGATCAGGCGCTGCGGCGCACTGCAGATTACCACCTGGCTAACCTCACGCATGAGTCGAGCCTATCCAAGGTGGTTTGCGCCGGCGCGCTGGCGTGTTTCGATCCGAGCGCTTCCTGGGCATTTTTTCGGCGCAGCATGGGCGTTGATCTCGACGCCCCTGCGCAGGGTGGCACCATTGAAGGGGTTCATCTTGGCGCCATGTCGGGCTCGCTCGACGTGCTGCAGCGCCACTATCTTGGCATTCGGCCGGCACTGGACGGCTTGCATGTATTCCCTTTGCCGCCCGAGGAGCTCGACGGCGTCAGTCTTGACATCGGCTATCGCGGGGCGCGCTTTCAGTTCAGCCTGCAGGGGCGAGAGCTGCAGATAGACGCCCACCCGAGCAATGCCGAAGCCATGCCGATAACCCACGCAGGAGGCCGACAAATGCTGGCGCCGGGCGAGCGTCTTGTTCTGGACTGCCTCCGACCTCATCAATACAGTGTCAGGTCATAGCTCGCCGCGCTTGGCCATCGCCTGAATGCGGTCTGCGGTGCGGCAGGCGATGGCTTGAATGGTAAGCGAAGGATTTACCCCGCCGGAGGTAGGAAATACTGAGCCGTCGCAAATCCACAGATTGGGTATATCCCAGCTACGGCAGTCGGCATCCACCACACTGCTGGCCGGATCAAACCCCATGCGCGCGGTTCCCAGCAGATGCGCGGTCCCGCCGGTTTCGGCCCAGATATTACTGGCGCCGATGCCCTCCAGGCCTCGCTGCATGAAGCCAAGGGCGTGATTCACCAAGCGATGGTCGTTGTCGCCCATCGACCAGGTTACCCGGGCGATGGGTAACCCGTACTGGTCTTTCTGCTCGGCCAGCGTTACTCGATTGGCTTCCTGCGGCAGTGTCTCTCCAACGATTTTCAGCCCCACCTGATGGTTGTACCAAGCCATCTCATCCACCAGCTCCTGCCCCCAGAGACCACGGCTGCCAGCCAGCGTGGTGGCCCATGCTGCGGGTAGCGGGCCTTGGCTCATGATTGCGTAACCGCCATGAAAGTCCTTGCTTGCATCCTCGTAATTCCAGTGTTCGGTAATTGCCAATGAGGGTGGGCCCTTGTACCAGCGAATCTCCTCCTCTACCCGGCCCCAGACCGCCTGATTGGTATGTACCATCAGATTCTTGCCTAGCAGCCCACTGCTGTTGGCAAGACCGTCCGGGTAACGTGGGTTGGCGGAGTTGAGCAGCAGCCGAGGCGTTTCTATCGCGTAACCGGCAACGACCACGTTACGTGCACGCTGGAATCGCCATTGCCCTTGACGTTGGTAGTGCAGGCCACTGACCAGCCCGTCGCTAGCGGTTTCAATACGGCCGACCATGGCCAGATCACGTACTTCGCCGCCTGCCTGCACAGCACGGGGAATCCATGTATTGAGCACACTCTGCTTGGCGTTGGTAGAGCAACCGGTAACGCAGAAGCCACGGTAGACGCAGGGCGGCGCATCACCGCGCGGTGCCGAGAGCGTGGCCAGCGGCGTTGCTGCCCAATTTACGCCCATGGCATCGCAGGCCTTGGCCAGTGCCAGCCCCGACGCATTTATTTCGTGCTGCCGATAGGGATATCGCGGCCGCTTTGGCCCCCACGGATAACGCACCGGGCCAGAAATTTTCAGGCTTTGTTCTACCTCCCGGTAGTAATGCCACATCTCCCGCCAGTCCAACGGCCAATCGAAGCCGTAACCCAGCAATGACCGAGCCTTGAACCATTCCGGGCGCATGCGCAGCGAGACCATCGCAAAATGCACCGTGCTGCCGCCCACCGATTTGCCGCTGTTGTTGGTACCCAGCTGCAAGGGGTTGGCCCCGTCGCACAAGCGCTCATCGGTCCAGAAGAGTTTCTGTTGATGGGCCTCATCCGAGGCAAAGTCTTCCAGCGGACGCCACCAGGCGCCCGCATCAAATACCACCACGGAAAACCCTGCTTCGGCCAGTTTGCATGCCAGGGTCCCTCCCCCTGCGCCGCTGCCGACGATGGCGAAGTCCACCGCCTCGTCCTCAGCATATTCGCGCATCGGCAGCCAACCACCACGGCGCATCACATCCGGAGCACGCCCCCTGCCACCCCGCGGCTCGTGCAGAGCCTCGTAGAGCGGGTCAACGAACATGCCGGTTCAATTTCCGCGCCTGATTGTTATCGCCTGGGCGCGCTTGCGCCGCCTCCCAGCCATCGCGACTGTTCTCTGCCAGACGTACGTAACCCCGCGGGCTGGCAGGTCCGCCGAAACCCAACTCGTTCCAGGCGGTGGGATGGCTGTAATAGGCGGCGCAGATATCGTGCAGCAGCCTCTGCTGGAAGCACAAGGCGGCCGACATTCCCTGCCACGCTGGCCCCGACAGTTCATCGCGCTGCATGGCCGTGAGCAGTTCGTCCTGCTGCGCCGCTCGCAATTGCGTAAAGGGCTGCTGGTGCTGCTGCTCGGCCGTCAGGTCCAGCGCATCCAGTGCCCGTATCCAGGCCACCTGCAGCGACGGCAGACGGCTATCGCGGTAACCATCACTCCCATGGCTGATCTTCTGTTCGACCATGGCGGCCAAAGGCACTGACGGTCTATCGTCTGGCTGCGGCACTATGCGCTCGCATACCGCCTGCAAGGTATGCCATTGCGTCGGATTGAAGAAGCCGGCCTCGTTACGCAGCGCCAGGCGCTGCGCCACTACCTGCCGGCTCGGCTCGTTCCATGATGGGCCCTGGCGCTTGCGCAATACGTCGTAATCAGGATAGCGCGGTAACATCAAAGCCTCCGGGTGGTCGCTGGCGGTTTCTCTTCATCCAGCAGTGAATGCGCTGCCAGGCCAGCCAGCGCCAGACCGGTAAAACTCGGCGGCGCTGGTAGTGGCGGCCCTGCCTGCACGTTCTGTCGCCAGTTACGCCAGCCCCCGTTGTTGCGGGCTACTCCCAAGGCATGAAAGCCAGCCCCGGCGAAGCCCATGAAAGCGCTAGCGCGCAACATCAGACGTGACCACCAGCGCAACCGCTGTCGCCGGGGGCTGGTCACTGCGCTGGCAGCCAGCAGCACCCCGGCGAGGGGAGGCAGGCTCACGGGGAGAAACATCGCCGGATTCTGGAAGGAGCCGCGAAAATGCAGCAGCCCTGCTTCGGTACTGGTGCCCAGTAACCCACCGGCGGCCATCAAGGCCACTGACTTACCAGCTGGCAGGCCAAATACGCGTGGGCGCTGCTCGCCGCTGGCATTGCGCAGGCGCTCGGCGTAGTGGCCCAGGAGTCCAGACAGCGCCAGCGCCGAAGGTGCACCCAGCGGCGCGGCATAAAACAGATTGCTCCAGCTGAAGCCACCCGGTCGCTTGCTGACGTTGTATAGATGAAAGCCGCTCCCTATCACTCCTGTCAGCCCGGCGAGCAGGTAGATGGGGTTACGTCTTTTGCTGGCCACAGTAGCGGCGTCGCTCTGCCCGTGCCCGCTGGCCAGCAACGACAAGGTCGAGGTAACCAGCGGCGCGTACATGGCACGATTGTGAAAGTCGCCACGGTAATGCTCCAGCGCACTGTCAAGCGCGACCGAGGTGGCCAACAGCCCCGCGCCACGATTGAGCGTGCGCGCGGCATCCACCAGGGTTCCCGCGCTGGGGGTAAACAGTAGGCCGCGGCCGCGTTTCTCGTGTTTCTGCCAACTCAGCGAGGCGGCACCCACTGCGGCAGTGGCACCCAGAGCGAGTAGCCTGAGCTGTGTGCGAGACACCATGAACCCTCCGTCAAGCTGCGTAGCGTTGCGCATCTGCCCGGCGCAGTCGCAGGCCGTGACCGGGCTGCGTCAGGTCAGGCGTGATATGGCCATGTAACAACTGTGGTACGCCCTCAAACAGCATGGATTCCAAGCGCACATGATCGTGAAACCATTCCTGATGACGAAGACGCGGTGCGGCGCAGCAAAGATGCAAATGCAGCGCCGGGGCACAATGTGCTGAAAGCGGCAGGTGGAAGGCGTCGCACAAGGCGGCAGCCTGCATGAAGCCGGTGACGCCGCCGCAGCGCGTTACATCAGCCTGCAACACATCGACGGCCTGATGCTCCAGCAAGTGGCGGAAATCATCTGCGGTATAGCCATACTCACCGGCTGCTACATCCATGTTCTGTCCGCTGGCATCAAGCGCTTGGCGCACCTGATGCAGGCCCGCAACATCATCCGAGCTGACCGGTTCTTCAAACCAGCTCACTTGCTGCTCTTCAATTCGCCGCGCAAAAGCAATGGCGCTGCGTGGACTGTGCGCGCCGTTGGCGTCGATAAACAGACCCGCATCGCCCACCGCCGCGCGTGCGATCTGCACGCGCCTAGCCTCGTGCACGGCATCGGCGCTCACCTTCATCTTTATCCAACTGCAGCCGCCCTCTTCGACCCAACTGGCCAGTTGATCACTCAGGCGCGCATTATCGTAGTTGATAAAACCGCCGCTGCCGTAGACCGCCACCCGGTCACGGCGTAGCCCCAGCAGCTGCGCCAGTGGCAGGTTCAGCAAGCGCGCCTTGAGATCCCACAGCGCCGTATCGATGGCAGAAATCGCACAGGCAGCCAGGCCGGAGCGGCCGAGATTGCGCACGCTGGACCACAAGCGCTCATTTATCTGTCCGATAGCCAAAGCATCCTGCCCTTCTACCGAGGCGCGCAAGTGGCCGTTTATCAGCGCCGCAAGCGAAGCGTCGGCGTAGGTGTATCCGATGCCGGTCTGGTTGGCCGCATCAAGCTCTACCAGAATCAGCGTGGTTGCACCCCAGCTAAGAGTACCGTCGGTCTCGGCGGCATCGGTGGGCACACGATAAGCGCTCACCCGCAGCTCGCGGATACGGCTATCTGCCGGCACGCTCATTCGTTGTCCTTGTGATGCCCCGGCATGACCGAGCCAAGCACCTGTTTGGCCGTCTGCCTGATGATGCCCGCCTGGTTTGGATCGCCCTGCAGCAAGGTGGAAGCGTAGGCCTTGGCCTGCTCCAGCTTGATGTGCGGCGGTAACGGCGGCACGTTGGGATCGGTCTTGAACTCGATCAGCACCGGTCGATCAGCCGCCAAGGCTTCATCCCAGGCGCTGGCTACCTGATCGTCGCGATCCACAAAAATGCCCTTGAGGCCAATGGACTCGGCAAAGCGGTGATAGGGCACATCGGGAATATTCTGCGAGGCCTCGAATTTGGGGTCGCCTTCCATCACCCGCTGCTCCCAGGTCACCTGATTCAGGTCTTCATTGTTAAACACGCAGCAAATCCACTTGGGGCTGTCCCATTCGCGCCAGTATTTGGCGACAGTGATCAGCTCTGCCATGTTGTTCATCTGCATGGCCCCATCGCCCACCATGGCGATGACAGTGCGCTCGGGATAGGCGAACTTGGCGGCAATGGCGTAGGGCACGCCAGCGCCCATGGACGCCAAACCGCCAGACAGTGAACACATCATGCCGCGGCGTATCTTGATGTCGCGGGCAAACCAGTTGGCACAGGAGCCCGAATCACTGGTGATGATCGCCTGATCCGGCAAACGGGGTGACAACTCCCAGGCCACGCGCTGGGGATTGATCGGCTCGGCGGTGGCCATCGCTCGCTCTTCCAGCTCCTCTTCCCATTTTGCGCGCCATTTCTCGACCTTCTGCCGCCAGCTGCGATCACTCTTTTGCTCGAGCATGGGCAGCAGTGCGCGCAGGGTTTCGCCAGTTTCGCCCTGCAGATTGACCTCCATGGGGTAGCGAATGCTCAGCATGTCGGCCTTGATATCGATCTGCACACCGCGCGCCTGTCCTTCTTCGGGCAGAAACTCCGAATAGGGGAAGCCTGAGCCAATCATCAGAAAGGTGTCGCACTCGGTCATCAGCTTGTAGCTTGGCTCGGTGCCGAGCAGGCCAATAGAACCGGTCACCCAGGGCAGGTCATCGGGCAACGCCGCCTTGCCGAGCAGCGCCTTGGCCGCGCCGGCGCCCAGTTTCTCGGCGACCGCGATCACTTCATCGGTCGCTTGCAGCGCGCCAGCACCGACCAGTATCGCTACCTTCTTGCCGGCATTGAGCACTTCTGCAGCGCGGCGCAGGTCAGCTTCGTACGGCATCACCTTCGGTTTGCTGTAGCCAATGCCTGATTTCACCGCGCCGTGGCTGCGCGGCGGCTCGGTGTATTCGGCATCCTGCAGATCGTTAGGCAGAATGACGGCGGTCACCCGGCTCTCACCCACGGCAGTGCGAATCGCCCGGTCCACCAGATGACGCACCTGCGCTGGCGCACTGGCCTGCTGCACGAAGGCACCCGCTACATCCTTGAACATGGATGGCAGATCAATCTCCTGCTGATAATGCGTTCCCAGCGCGGTGCGCGCCTGTTGACCGGCGATAGCCAGTACCGGCATATGGTCAAGGCGTGCGTCATAGAGCCCGGTCAATAGATGCGAAGCGCCGGGGCCGGAAGTAGACAGGCACACCCCCAGTCCGCCAGTGAACTTCGCATCCGCCGAGGCCATGAAGGCGGCCATTTCCTCGTGCCTTGCCTGGATAAACCGGATTTTGCCGTTGGCTCGGTTAAGCGCGCCCAGCACCCCGTTGATACCGTCACCGGGGTAACCATAGATACGCCGCACACCCCATTGGTAAAGCCTTTCTACGAAGTAATCCCCGACCGTCATGCTGCCCATGCTGGAGCTCCTCCTGGTTGCTGATGCAAGCAGAGATGCGCGGGAACGCAAAAGCGCCACGGTCCAGATATATATCCCACAGCCCAGAGGCGGCATATCTGATCTGACATCACCAACGACGCGCGAGCTTCTCTGCCAAAGAACAATGCTTGATAGTGCTTGCGATACCGTCGACGCCAGCGAAGTTCAACCATTTTCGGGCTGCGCTCGCGCCGTCAAGGCGGAGCGAACGCGAAGCAGGGATGGGCGGTCACAAGGGAAGACAAGGGAGGCTTTGATGGAATCGATTGTTGTGCTGCTGGCCGCTCTGGTAGCGGCTGTAACCCTGTGGGACCAGTTTGTCACCGTGTTCAGCACCAGTGGTGCCGGGCCGGTCAGTGGGCGTTGTTATCGCACTGTGTGGCGGGCGCTGCTCTGGCTACATCAACGGCGCGCTATCCATGGCGCCTTGCGCTTTGCCGGCCCGGCGATGATCCTGTGCAGTATTCTCGGCTGGTATCTGCTGCTGACGCTGGCCATCTTTCTGATGCTGGCAAGCCATCCCGGCGCAGTAATTAACGGCAGTACCGGCGAACCGGCCGACTATCTGCAGACGCTGTATTTCGCCAATACCACCCTGTCCAGTCTGGGTTACGGCGACTGGGTACCAGCCGGCTATCCCTGGACCCTGATCAGCACGCTGGGCACACTGATGGCAACCATCGTGCTGACGGTGTCCCTGTCATATGTGTTGTCGGTGGTGTCGGCAGCAGTGCAGAGGCGTAGCCTGGGAACCAGCATTTTCGCGTTGGGCAACACTCCGGCCGAGATAATCGACAGCGCGCGTTTGCATGATCCCGCGGGCTCGTTGAAGAATTACCTGCTGAACCTATCGCTGAGCATCGACCAACAGGGTTTGCGGCATCTCGCCTTCCCAGTGTTGAAATACTTTCATGCAACCCAGCATCAGCAGTCTCCTGCGCGCGGCTTACTGCTGCTGGCAGATACACTCTTTGTGCTGGAGCTGAGCCAGTCGGCTTCATTCCAGGGCCTGACCCGTGTGCTACGCAGCAGCATAGAAAATTTTGTCGGCTTCAGCAGAGTCGGTCCCGCCATGGCTGCAACCAGCGACGCCCACAGTGAACCGGAGCGTGAATACCTGCGTCAGCTCGCTGCTCGCCTGGGCGCTCGCCCGGAAGAAAATGAGTTTGCCGACCGCTATCAGGAGTACCACCCCTTGCGCAGAAGGCTACTGGCGTTGTGCGCAGAGGATGGCTGGGCGACCCAATAGCCATCGACAGCGCTGGCAAACCTCAAACTATGCTCTGTCAGCTCTGGCGGTCGTTGGGATTGCCGGCGCCTGCCCAAGTACGCACGAGGCAGTCAGGGCCCGCGATCAGCGCCTACAAGCAGCGCAAATATATGCATACATCTGCTGCCGGCGGGCCTAATATCCCTGCATCTGCCACCTATAACAAAAAGCAGCCGCACCGTGATCACAAAGCCAGCAAATGCACAGCAAAAAACAGGTTTTCTCTTCTATCGCGCGCTGATGATCGTCGCTGCCAGCTTAGCGCTGACGGCGTGTTTGGACAGCAGCAACGGCTCATCAGAGGACGTCAGCGCCCCAGCGCCTGGCAACAAGCCCAACCTGATTCTGATCATCGCCGATGACGTGGGCGTCGACCAACTGGCCAGCTTCGGCTTTGGCGGCGTACAGCCGCCGGCAACGCCCACCATCGACAGCCTGGCTGCGACGGGCCTGCGTTTCAGTAATACCTGGTCAATGCCCACCTGCTCCACTACGCGCGCCGCGCTCTTCAGCGGCCGATATCCGCCGCGTACCAACGTCAATACCGCCATTGTCTCCACCGACTTCGCCAACTCGCAGATGTCGCCCTTCGAGCGTTCACTGCCCCGTGTATTGGCCGACCAGGGCTATGTCAGCGCCTATATCGGCAAGATTCACGTGACCGGCTCCGACGTCAACCCGGCCAACCATCCCTTCGGCGATGAGGCGATCAGAGCCTTGGGCTTTGATTATTTCGCCGGTTACTTTGACGGCGGTCCGCGCCCGATTGACGTTACCGCCGGGCTAGACAATCTCGACCCCAGCGCGCAGCCGTTCAGCTGCGGCTTTGTACCCCTGGCTGCGGACCATCCGCAGGGCGCCGACAGCGGCGCCTGCTATCAGCCAAGCGGTGCCTGCTCAGAGCTCAGCACTGCCACCGACCCGGTCCCTGGCAAGGCCTGTCTGGAAGCTAGTGGCCTGTTCGATCCCGGCCAGGTGTGTGCCGACACGCTGCCGACCTATCTCGACTTCACTCGCCAAAACGCCTACTACACTGCCGAAGTCACCATCAGCGAAGAAACCGGCTCCCAGCGCCTGGATGTAGACAATCCCGCTACGCGCCTGTATCGCAGCCAGCTGGAGTCCAATTTTGCTATCGACTGGATGGCTGCCCAGAACACCGATCAGCCATGGATGCTCACGCTCGGCTATTCAGCCTCGCATGCGCCATTGCAGCCCGCCCCCGCCAGCCTTGCACCGGAAGCCGGCGCGCTGGACAGCGGCATCGACTGTGCCGACGGCGCCGATACCCGCAAGCTGATGAACCAGACCATGGAAGCATTGGATACCGAGATACGCCGGGTACTGCTTGCCGCCGGGGTGTATACCGAAAACGATGCCGGCGAGCTGGAATACAATCCGGCCAGCAATACGGTGGTTGCATTCATCGGCGACAACGGCACCTATGGCCCGGTGGTCAAGGAGCCTTTCCTGCCGGCACGCAGCAAGGGCACGGTATATCAGGGCGGAATCTGGGTGCCCCTGATCGTGTCTGGCGCAACCGTCGAGCAACCGGGGCGCGCCGTGAATGCGATGGTCAACTCGACTGACCTTTACCATCTTTTTGCCACCCTGGGCGGCGCTGATCTGAGCGCACCCGTAGTGGCCGAGCGGCTGGATGCGCAACCCATGGATGCCTATCTGGCCGGCCCGGAAGCCTCGCCGGTGCGCGACAGCAACTTCTCCATGTCGGGCCGCAACCTGGCCAGCGAAGTCCCCCAACCCTGTGTGCTGACCGATGTGAACATCTGCCTTCAGCTCTTTCCGCAAGAAGGATTGTGCATATCCGAGGGCGGCACCTGGTATGGCGATGGCGGCGTAGTACCCGGCCAATCGTTCAGCTCCTGCTGCGCGGTCAACGCCTACCGTGTTGATGAGGGAGAAGCGCCGTTCGACATTCTCGCGGAAACCCAACGTACGGTTCGTGATGACAGCTTCAAGCTGTTGCAAATGGAAGAGCCCAACTGCGATGCCGGCGGCCTGACTCAGAGCTACGAGTTCTACGAAATCAACGAAAGCGGATCGGCCCTGGGACTGGACAACCTCCCCGCGCAGGATCTGCTCACCCGCCCATCGCTCACGCCGGTACAACAGCAGCACTACGATGACCTGCTGGCCGAGCTGGACAAGGTGATCAATTCAGAGCCCAACTGTCCTGGCGACGGCAACCTGGACCGGGTCATTGACGAGCAGGACCTGACCGACTGGGCCTACTTTTCCGAGCTCAACCAGGGGCGTTCCAGCTGGTATGACTTCAACTTGGACGGGGTGACCGACGCGGCAGACCGTCAGATCATTGAAGACAATCTGGGACTAAGTTGCCTCTGAGCTGTCTTTGGGCTGACGCCTGTTCTGCGGGCTGCCCCGTCTGCAGAACAGGGGATGCACTATGAGCTTTTGCTGCTGACCTCGCGGCCCGCAGGCTGAATCAATTGGCCTGGGTATCCACTCCAGGCTTGATAAAGCGCTCGCACCCGCTCAACACCAGGATGGTAAGCGCCGGCAGAAAGGTCCGTGTTACTAATGTACCGGGGAACCGGGATGGACGACTTCAGGGGGTGTCCAGCCGGGTTGGTGTGCGGCCAAATACCGGATTTGGTGGTAATACTGGCCGAGTCTGCCTCTCTGCCCGCTCAGGTTACCCCCAAGCGGAACATGCTTGCGAAGTACTGCTAGTGACGCAACGCCAAACAACCCTTTGCCGATACGCGCCCCAACATCAGCAGAAGTGCCACGACCTCCTGATCATGGGCGGCGCCGACGTCGGAATAGCGGCCGTGGCTCAATGGCCGAACGGCCGTAGAGCACACTCATGCCGGCCAGCCCCTTTAGAGCATCAACGGCTGATTTGTCTTCACGCACCGCAAATGCATCAAAACCGCATTGGCGCATATGGCTGAGCTGATCTCGCAGCACATCTCCCACGGCCCGCAGTTCGCCCTGCCAGCCCATTCGCGTGCGTAGCAAATAGGCCTGGCTGTAGCCACGACCATCACGAAAAGTAGGAAAGTGCACCGCAATCAGGGGCAATACCGACAAATAGGGTTGCAGCTGCTCGGCGTCGTCATCGGGCTGCAGGCAGACGGCATCCACGCGTGACTGCTCCTGTGGTAACCCTGCCGCTGGCTGACGCGCAAGCCAGTCACGCAAAGACAGGATCAGCGGCGCAGTCGGCGCTTCGGGCAGCGTCAGCGCCAGCAGCCAGGGATCAGCGTCAACCAACTCGGCGATTGCGCCGCTCAGGCGTATCAAGTTATTCACGCGCTCGCCTCCTGCCGCTGATAGACCCGAGCCTTGAAAGGCTCCAGCCCCAGCCTGGCGACCGTATCGACAAAACGCTCGCGCTCGATGCGCAGTTCGCGGTACACATCTGCCAGATGCGCAATCACATTCGGCACCTCGGCGGCGCTGAAGGCGGGGCCAATCACCTTGCCCAGTGCGCTCTGCTTGCCTTGCGCCCCACCAATGGTGAACTGGTACCACTCACTACCGTTCTTGTCGACGCCGAGAATGCCGATGTTGCCAATATGGTGATGCCCGCAGGCGTTCATGCAGCCGGAGATATTCAGGCTGATCTCGCCCAAATCCTGCAGCAGCGTCTGATCGGCAAAGCGATGCTGGATCGCTTGCGCTACCGGAATGGATTTGGCATTGGCCAGTGAGCAATAGTCGCCGCCGGGGCAGGCAATCACATCGGTCAGTAGCCCGATATTGGCCGTCGCCAAGCCGGCTTCACAGGCCGCTTGCCAGAAGCGGTAAAGATCGGCCTTGGCAATATCCGGCAAGACCAGATTCTGCTCATGCGCCACGCGAACTTCACCAAAGCCGAAGCGCTCCGCCAGGTCGGCAACCTGCTCCATCTGATCGGCGGTGACATCGCCGGGCGGGGTATCGCCACCGGGTTTGGTCGACAGCGTGACGGACACGTAGCCCGGCACCTTGTGCGCGCGGGTGTTGCGTTGAACCCAGCGGGTAAACTGAGGATCTTGCGCCAGCGCTGTGCCATAGCCGAGGTCAGTAGCCGGCTGCGGCAGATAGGCTGGCGGCACAAAGTTGGCCGCTACCCGGCTGAACTCGGCTTCGGTCAGCTCGGCCGGCCCGTCCTTGATATGCTCCCACTCGGCATCGACCTCACTAGCGAAGGCCTCGATCCCCAGCGCCTTGACCAGAATCTTGATCCGCGCCTTGTACTTGTTGTCGCGTCGGCCATGCCGGTTGTACACCCGCAGTACCGCCTCGACGTACGACAGCAGATGGCGCCAGGGCAGCGCACGGCGGATCGGCTGCGAAAGAATAGGCGTACGCCCCAGGCCGCCGCCGACCATGACGTCGAACAGCATCTCGCCGCTTGCATCGCGGTACAGGTACAGGCCGATGTCGTGCATCATCACCGCCGCGCGATCTTCGGTAGCCGAGCACAGCGCAATCTTGAACTTGCGCGGCAAGTAGAGAAACTCCGGGTTGACGGTCGACCACTGCCGCAGAATCTCGGCCAGCGGACGCGGGTCCAGTACCTCATCCGCAGCCACCCCGGCGAAGGCTTCGGTGGTGATGTTGCGCACACAGTTGCCCGATGTCTGGATGGCGTGCATATCAACCTGCGCCAGCCGTTCGAGAATATCCGGTACCTGCTCCAGCTGGATCCAGTTGTACTGAATATTTTGCCGGGTGGTGAAGTGGCCGTACCCGCGGTCAAAGTCGCGGGCGACACTGGCCAACGTACGCAGCTGGTCTGCCGACAAGGTGCCGTAAGGGATCGCCACCCGCAGCATGTAAGCATGGCGCTGCAGATACAGGCCGTTCTGCAGGCGCAGCGGCAAAAACTCTTCTTCGCTCAGTTCACCGCTCAGACGCCGCGCAACCTGATCGCGAAACTGGGCTGCGCGCTCGGTTACCAGCGCGCGGTCATATTCATCATAGTGGTACATGCAAACCTCTCGGGTGGGCTGCGCGCGCCGCTAATAAGGCGCTGGCAACGGGCAGCACGGATCAGATCACCACTATGCGCAGCCAGGCGCTTACCAACCAGACCCAGATTCAGGCAAAAAAAGGGGATCAGATCGTATTTACTCAGGCGCCGGGCGCTAACTAGATGCAGTAGCAGATAGCCTTGCAAGGTTTCGCCCACTCCAATCTGATCCGCTTTTTTAAGCGCATTCTGAATCTGTTACCGAATCAGCTGACCGCGCATCATGCCCCGTGCCTGATAACCGAGAGCCGTGATTGCCATGACCAGCCAGATTCCGATTAAAGACGTGACTGCCAAAAACAAGCAGCCGATCACCTTCGTGCCGCCCGCGCAGACCGGCGATCCCATCCATACCCGCAGCTTCAAGGGGTTGTTTCGCAACCTGCGCCTGAGCGGCGCGGGTGCGCTGATACTCCTGTTCTTCGGCACCGCCTGGCTGAACTGGAATGGCCATCAAGCGGTGCTCTGGGATCTGGACGCCAAGCAGTTTTTTATCTTTGGCGCTACCTTCTGGCCACAGGATTTCATCCTGCTGTCGGCGATCCTGATGATTGCCGCTTTTGGTCTGTTCTTCATCACCGTCTTTGCTGGCCGCGTGTGGTGCGGCTATACCTGCCCGCAAAGCGTCTGGACCTGGATTTTCATGTGGGCCGAGAAGGTAACCGAGGGTGAGCGACATCAGCGCGTTCGCCTCGACGCCGCCCCCTGGTCACTCAACAAATTAGCGCGACGCACTGCCAAGCACGGCATCTGGCTGGCCGTCAGCCTGGCCACGGCGATTGCCTTTGTCGGTTATTTCACCCCGGTACGCGAACTGGTCAGCGATATGCTGCACCTGCAACTGGGTGCCAGCACCGCCTTCTGGCTGTTCTTTTTCACCGCAGCCACCTACTTCAACGCAGGCTGGCTACGTGAGAAAGTCTGCCTGCACATGTGCCCCTACTCACGCTTTCAGAGCGTCATGTTCGACGAGCACACCCTGGTCGTCACCTACGACAGCGCCCGTGGCGAGTCACGCGGGCCACGCAAGAAGACCATCGACCACACCGCCGCGGGCCTGGGCGACTGTATTGACTGCACTGTTTGCGTCCAGGTCTGCCCTACCGGAATTGATATTCGCGACGGCCTGCAACTCGACTGCATCAGCTGCGGCGCCTGTATCGACGCCTGCAACAGCGTGATGGACCAGATGGACTATCCGCGCGGGCTGATCCGCTATACCTCCGAGCGCGCGCTGGAAGGCAAGCCTACACACTGGCTACGCCCTCGCCTGGTAGGTTATGCCGCCGTGCTGCTGGCGATGGTTGGTAGCCTGGCCTGGGGAATCCAGACCCGCCCGCTGATTGACCTGGACGTGAGTCGTGACCGCAGCATCTTCCGGGAGAACAGCGCCGGCGACATTGAAAATCTCTACACCCTGAAGGTCATCAACAAGAGCCAGCAAAGCCGCTCCTACACTATCGACCTGGGCGAGCCTGATCGTTTCAAGGCCCAGGGCCTGGGCGAGGTGACCATCGCCGGTGGTGAAACGGCGGTAGTGCCAGCGCGCGTCAGCCGCCAGCAGCCCGATGGTCGCGCTGGCAGCCAGCCCCTGCAGTTTGTGGTCAAGGATCTGCAGGATACCGACAGCCAGGTCAGCGATGCATCGACCTTCGTTTCGCCTGCGGCGCGCTGAGCGTCGCATGGCCACTGCCGATGGCGTAGAGTATGTGCATGCCTCTAAACCCGCACAGGACAGGATGAAACGCTACGAGAAATTCGCCGACGAGATCGCCGAACTGATCCGTACCGGGGTGATCGCCCCGGGTGAGAAGGTACCCTCGGTGCGGCATGCCAGCCGCACCTATGGGGTCAGCCCCTCTACCGTGTTCCAGGCCTATTACCTGTTGGAAGACCGGGGTCTGATTCAGGCGCGCCCGCGCTCTGGTTACTTTGTGCATGCTCTCGCCCGCCGCCAGCTGCACGAGCCGGATATCGGCCAGTACGCCTCCGACAGCGTAGAGGTAGATGTCAGCGAACTGGTGTTCTCAGTATTGAATTCGCTCAAGGACCCGGACATGGTCGCATTCGGCTCGGCCTTTCCGAGTCCCAACCTGTTTCCGCTGGCGCGCCTGTCACGCTCACTGGCCAACAGTGCACGCGACATGCAGCCACATTCGGTGATTGCCGATATGACCGCCGGCAATCCGGATCTACGCCGGCAGATTGCCCTGCGCTATATGGTCAGCGGCATGATGCTGCCGCTGGAGGAGCTGGTGATCACCACCGGCGCGATGGAAGCACTCAACCTCTGCCTGCAGACCGTGACTCAGCCCGGCGACCTGGTCGCCATCGAAACCCCCGCCTTTTACGCCACCCTGCAGGTACTGGAACGACTCAAGCTCAAGGCAGTGGAAATTCCGGTCCACCCGCGCGAAGGGATTGACCTGGATAGCCTGGCCGACAGCCTGCAGCGCTTCCCGATCAAGGCGTGCTGGTTTATGAGCAGTTTGCAGAACCCGCTGGGCGCCAGCATGAGCGATGAGAAAAAACAGGCGCTCTACGCCCTACTCAAGCAGCATCAGGTGCCGATGATCGAAGACGACGTCTATGCCGAACTGTACTACGGCAACCAACCGCCCAAACCGGTCAAGAGCTTTGATACCGAAGGGCTGGTAATGCACTGCGGCTCCTTCTCCAAATGCCTGGCCCCCGGCTACCGGGTTGGCTGGGTGGCAGCCGGACGCTTTGCCGAGCAGATCAGCCGCCTCAAGCTGATGACGACTATCTCGCCTTCAGTGCCCGCCCAAGCGGCACTTGCCGATTACCTGCAACACGGCGGCTACGACCGCCACCTGCGCAAGCTGCGCCACGCGCTGGAAAGCCAACAGCGCGCGATGCTCGCCTCAGCCGCGCGCCACTTTCCGGCTGATACCCGAGTCACCCGTCCCAATGGCGGCTACTTTCTGTGGTTCGAGTTTCCAACCCGGGTTGATTCATTGCAGCTATTCCAGCACGCACTGGCCCAGGGCATCAGCCTGGCGCCAGGTCCAATATTCTCGGCCAACCGCCATTACGGCCACTGCGCTCGGCTGAATCACGGTCATCCGTGGGACATGCGCAGCGAACAGGCCATGGCCACCCTGGGGCGTATCATCGCGTCCTTCTGACTGCCTTCCGGCTGCGACACCCGACCGCAGTCGCCTCAGACCGCACACTGACCCAGCGCAATATTCGACGCCACAGCACCTTCAAACTGGAGGCCTTTCACCTCTGGAGAGACGCTGCGCATGAACTGCGATATTGCCATCATCGGTGCCGGTCCAAGCGGGCTTTGCCTGGCGCGGGCACTGGCCGAAACAGGACTTTCAATCGTGCTGATTGAACGCCAGAAAGAGAGCAGCCTGGCCGATCCGGTTTTCGACGGTCGTGAGATTGCCCTTACCCACACCTCGCGCGCCACACTGGAAGAACTCGATATCTGGGCACGTTTACCACAGGAAGATATTGCTCTACTGCGCGACGCCCAGGTGCTCAATGGCCCCTCTCCCTCTGCACTGCAAATTCAGGCCCGACACGCAGGGGCTGATCATTTGGGGCATCTGGTCGCCAACCGGTCGATTCGCCGGGCGGCCTGGGAAAGTCTTCAGGCCGTCGGCGATGTGCAGGTGTTGTGCGACACCCGTTTGCGCCAAATACGTCAGCACAGCGGTGGTATTGAGATGGCGCTCAGTGACGGTACTCGACTGGAAGCTCGCCTTTTGGTCGCTGCGGATAGCCGTTTTTCAGAAACCCGACGTCTGCTCGGCATTGGCTCCCAGATGAAGGACTTTGGCAAGAGCATGATGGTCTGCCGCATGAACCACGAGGTCGACCATCAACAGGTCGCCTGGGAGTGGTTTGGCTACGGCCAGACGCTGGCTCTGCTGCCGCTAAATGGTCGCCAGTCCTCTGTGGTCATTACCCTGCCGCCGCGCGAGATCGAGAAGCTGCACGAGATGGACCCGCTGGCCTTTGCCCGCGAAATGGAAGCGCGCTTTTCAAACCGGCTGGGCAGCATGGAGCTAGCCAGTGGCCGTCATGTTTACCCGCTGGTCGGCGCCTACGCTCGGCGTATCGTGGCCCATCGCAGCGCGCTGATTGGCGACGCCGCCGTGGGCATGCACCCGGTTACGGCACACGGTTTCAACTTCGGCCTGTCCAGCGTACAGCGCTTGAGTCACTTGCTCAGAGAAGCCCATCAACGCCACCGCGATATCGGCGCGCATGCCCTGCTGGCACGTTATGAGCGCCAACAAAGGATGGCAACCTGGCCGCTGTACCAGGCCACCAACCTGCTGGTGGAATGCTATACCAACGATCGTCTGCCTATGCGTTTGCTGCGCGGTGCGGCGCTGCGCGCGGCGCAGCAGCTGATACCGCTAAAACGCGGTATTGCCCGCCACCTGACCACGGGATAGAGCACTTAGGGGAACGCCATCTGATCTGCATTATGGCTTAACTTCTGAGTCTGTTTTGTTTTGCTTTGCTTATCTTTTCTACAGTGCTGCTACTTTTGCGGCTACGGCCGCAGTCACTGTCAGAAAGGTTTTCAAGATGCCAAACACGGGTGCTGTGCAGCCTTACAACTATTGGGTGGTACGCCAGTTCGCCATCATGACGGTCGTGTGGGGCGTGGTAGGTATGTCTGTCGGGTTATTGGTCGCGTCGCAGCTGGTTTGGCCAGCCCTGAACTTTGATCTGCCCTGGACCAGCTTTGGCCGCCTGCGCCCAATGCATACCAGCCTGGTGATATTTGGCTTTGCCGGTAGCGTACAGTTCGCCGCCAGCTACTCACCGAGAGCCCTGCTGATAAACGAAAAAACCCGGCGCGAGGCCGGGTTTTTTCATTTATTGGCGGAGGGACAGTCCGCGCATACCGTGTCCGGGCTTTTCCGAACCTTTCCGCAAACCCTAGTATTAACGGGGCATACAGCCTACTATCTGTCCATAGCCGTTCGCACCAAAACCCTAGCTTCCGAACAAAAGTGTGGGAACAAGTGTGGGAACAAATTATTGGCGGAGTAATTTTGATGGGCAAGTTCAACCCCAAGCAAGTAGAGAACCTGACCGACCCCGGCACCTACGAGGACGGCGACGGCCTGCGCCTGGTCATTAAGAAGACTGGCCGCAAATATTGGGTGATGCGCTTCCAACTCAATGGCAAGCGCCGTGATATGAGCCTGGGGGCATACCCGGATGTTTCGCTGAAAAGTGCCCGCAGCAAAACAGCCATACATCGTGAACGGATAACCAACGGCTTAGACCCAATCAGCGAACGAGAAGCCAACCGGGAGGCCGAACGCGCCGCAGCCGCAACCCTGAGCGCCAAACAAACCACCTTTGATGGCGTGGCCGCAGATTACATTGCAGCCCACCGCCCCGGCTGGAAGAACGCCAAGCATGCCCAACAATGGGAAAACACCCTGAACACCTACGCTTCGCCCTTCATTGGCAAGCTGTCACCCGGTGACATAACCACCGAAGACGTATTGAAGGTGCTACAACCGATCTGGACGACCAAGCCAGAAACAGCCAGCCGCGTGCGCAATCGCATTGAACTGGTATTGGACGCCGCCAAGGCCCGACGCCTACGCGAAGGCGAGAACCCTGCACGCTGGCGCGGGCATCTGGACAAGCTGTTGCCCAAGCGTGAAAAGGTGCAAGCCGTGAAGCATCACGCCGCCCTGCCCTGGTCCGAACTGCCCGCCTTCATGGCTAAGCTGCGCAAGCTGGACAAGGTGACGTTCAAGGCTATGCAAATGACCATCCTCACCGCCTGCCGTACCAGTGAAGTGCTGGGCGCAACGTGGGATGAAATCGACCTGCAAGCCCGCGTGTGGACCGTACCGGCTGAACGCATGAAGATGCGCAAGGAACACCGCGTGCCGCTCGCTGATGCGCTTGTGGAGGTACTGGAGCAATTGCCACGGTATGACGATAACCCGCATCTATTCCCCGGCATGAAAGCAGGCAAGCCCCTGTCCAATATGGCTATGCTGATGGGACTGCGACACATCAAACGCGACGACCTGACCATGCATGGCTTTCGGTCAACATTCCGCGATTGGGCCGGCGAATGCACACCGCACCCGCGCGACGTTTGCGAGCAGGCGCTAGCCCATAGCCTGGGCAATGCAGTAGAGGCCGCTTATCGACGTGGAGACCTGTTCGAGAAGCGCCGGGCGCTGATGGATGATTGGGCGCACTACATCACCACCGCGCCAACGGAAAAAGTGATTCAAGGGAATTTTTCAAAGAAATCAGGATGACCACACCGGGCATCCGATAGGTGCCGAGCCACTGCGTCAACAGCGGCCCGGCTATCACACGGCGACCACTGAGAGGTACACGCCATGCAACAGCAAGATGATAACACCACGCAATCAGCACCCGGAGCGGCTCAAATGAACAAGCCTGAGCAGGGAGTAAATCCAATGGAGGTTTACGACCATTGCACACAAGCGCGGGAGATATTCCAATGGATGGAGGCGCTTTCCGGCGCAATTACGGACGCCAGCAAGAACGAGACGTGGGGGCCTTATAGAGCCAAGCGCCTAGCCGGCCTGATGCATTATCTCGCAACAGACTGGGGGGCCTACTTTGACGGAATAGCAGAAACCACTGCCAAGAACTACGGCTTCGATCACACCGTATAAACCGAGTTCGACCAGCCTAGCCCGACGGGGCGAAAAGCGGATCACCTACCCGCCTGGCTGGTTGATTTAGTAGGTCGCTTGAGGAGGCGTAATGACAAGTAAAATAAATTCTAAAGAAGAACTTCCTGAGTGGTTCGACCTAAAAAAATATGAACCTGTTTCGGCTTTTACAGCACGTGATTGGCTTAATGAGTTAATGCTTCGCACTTTTTCCCTCAATCAAACAATAGGCGCAAGAGAAATGTTTGAAGAGACTACTGATGAGAAGGTGCATAGCCCGCTGCAAGAAGCTAAACCAGAGCAAATGAAATACGTTTACGACTTCATCGACTTCCTCGATGCAATTCGACAACGGCCTGTTGGCTGCCAACTAAAAGGGAATTTTTTTTGGGATGCTGCAACTGTTTTGACACAGCCGGACTATGTTAACGGAAAGGCAGGGGTTCTCCCGTTAACAATGAGGGACCTTTATTTTCAGAAAATCGTGGACGAGGGGGAGCTGGAGGACGGGACGGGGACAGTAGCTGACGCCGAGCGCTGGAAGTATTTGACCGAAGAAATAGAAGTAGATCTCGAAGACGAAGAATTTCCATTCATTCCCATATCGCTGAACCGGTACGATCCTAACCGTTGGCAGGAACCGGCGCTGGTTGTAGATTTAAACTTACCTGACGCCTTGATATTAGAGTCGTTTAAAAGCTGGTTAAAAAATCGTCGAGCATCCCCGCCACCCGGCTTGAAAGCTAAGCGCAAGCCTCCTTACGAATGGTGGAGCCGCTACGGCCTACTGCCGTACATCGACTTACTAACCTGGAGCTATCAAACCGGCCACCATATTCCAGACCGGGTAATGGCGGAAGCGATTTCCAACTACAACTCTGGAGAGGATCGGTTAAGGAAAACGATTAAGCCAATCGTGGCCGATCTCAACGCACAAGTTGATGGGCTGTTGGAGTTGGTAGCGACCGAGCAAGCGCTTAGCTCCCCCGGAAGTTTTTGAACAGAAAATTCTTCCGGTATTTTTTTCGTCCGAAAACTTGGATCGAACCGAGGAAAAATAAGGTATTGAATAGCCATCGTCCACCCCATACCGGGGCCAACCGCAAAGGTAACGACGATGACCGAAAACGAACGCACCTACCGCTGTATCTGGCGACTACCTACCGTCAAGGCCCGCACCGGCCTGGGCCGGTCAACCATTTACGATCTGATGAAAGCCGACCGCTTCCCAAAGGGACGCCGCATTGCCGGGAGCAATATAACCGGCTGGGATAGCCTGGAAGTGGAGGCATGGATTGCCAAACAGTTGGGTGAGGTGGCCTAAATGACAAACAAGAAAAAGGCCGACCCGAAGGCCAGCCCCAAAACACACAACGCCAATAATACCAGCGCCAGCGCTCAACGTGCCCGACTATTGGAGCGCCTGCACCTGGAGCCGGTAGATACCTTTACTGCCCGCGATGAAATGAATCTGATGATGCCCGCCGCACGCATCAAGGAGCTACGCGACGCCGGCCACAACATCAAAACCCAACGCATCACCAAGACCGACCAGCAGGGCCGCAAGCATCACGGCGTAGCGCTGTATTTCCTAAGCCAGTCGGAGGCATAACCCATGAGGAATACCCAACACTGCAAAACAGCGGTGACGCTATCGGCTTGCCTGCTGAACGGTCGGCACCTGTTGCTGGCGCTGCAATCGGCTGGCCCGGATCTGGTTTTATTGCTGGCGCTGGAGGTGATGCTATGGACTATCTGAACGCCTTCCGTACCGCCCCGCAGGCGGTCTATGGGCCTATGGACCTGGACCCAATAGCAGACGGCATGATTCATCGTTTCACCGTGCCGGGCGACCGACCGGGCAGCAATAACGGCTGGTACGTCCTGCACGCTGGCGTCATTGCATCGGGTGCCTTTGGTAGCTGGAAGGTTGGCGACTGCCACACCTGGAGCAGCCGGGAGCCTGCCGACCAGCGCGAAGCCGAACACCTGCGCCAGCAGATGGAACAGGCCCGACGCCAACGGGAGGCAGACCAACGCCAGCGCCAGCAAGCCACCGCTGAATATGCCTGCTGGAGCTGGGACAACTCATGGTGCGCTGACCCGGCGTTTCCCTACCTGAGCGCCAAGGGCTGCCTCCCCTACACCCTGCGCCAGCGTGGCAACATGCTGCTGGTGCCGCTGTATTACGCCGGCCAGTTGGTGAACCTGCAACGCATCGCCGCCGACGGCAGCAAGCGCTTTCTGTCCGGTGGCCGCGTTAAAGGCTGCTGTAGCCCGCTGGGGCTGATACAGGCCGGCCAGCCGCTGTACCTGTGCGAAGGATGGGCAACGGGCGCAACGCTGCACGAGAACACCGGCCACCCCGTCGCCTGCGCGATGAACGCCGGCAACCTGCTGGCAGTCGGGCAGCAGCTGCAACGTACCTACCCTGACGCCCTGCTGATCGTAGCCGGTGACGACGACCGCCAGACCGAGGGCAACCCCGGCAAGACCGCTGCCATTACCGCCGCCGAGACGCTGGGCTGTGGTCTGATCCTGCCGCCCTGGAGCGGTGACGAACCCCTGAGCCTGACCGACTTCAACGACCTGCGCCAATGGCAGGAGGGCAAGCAATGACGCTGATACCTGAACCGCAATACTCAAAGCCTCTGCCACTGCTACCGGACACCGCACCGCCTACGCCCTACCCGATAGAGGCCCTGCCGGTACTTATGCGCGAAGCCGTCCAAGCCATTGCCGAACTTGAGCAAGTACCGTTAGCCATAGCCGGCCAATGCTCTATCGGCGCTGCTGCCCACTTGGCGCAAACCCGCGCTAATGCATGGCACCCCGGAGGCAACCCGGCTGGCGCGCCCTGCGCACTGTTCATGCTGTCACTGTTTGGGTCTGGTGAGGGGAAGTCCAGCGCCCGCCGTCTGGCATTCAAGACTATTGACGAGGCAGAGCGGGTGGCCCGCAATCAGCACCGCCAGCAGTGCGAAGAAATCAGCATTCAGGCACGGCAACTCAAAGGCAAAGCACGAGATGAGTTTATGGAGGCCAACCCGCTACCGGATGACCCGCGCACCCAATACAGTGACGCGACATTCGAGCCGCTGGCCGGCGACTTTATCCGAGGCAAGCCCGCTGCAAGCTGGGACACTGACGAAGGCGGGCAAATGCTGGGCGGATCATCACTCAAAGCTGACACCGTGGCGGCAACCTTGGGAGGGCTGACAAAAGCGTTCGACGCTGGACACTTCGAGCGCACCCGGTCACGCGGCAATGCCGAGGGCTCTGGCGTTGCTTATAACCGCCGCCTAAGCATCCACCTGCTGGCCCAGCCTGTAGCTGTGGCCGAAGCCTTGAGCAATCCATTACTGACCGGCCAAGGCTTCCTAGCACGCTTTCTGTTTGCCGCGCCCGATAGCCTAGCCGGCACTCGCTTTATCACTGTCGAATCATTGACCCGGAACGCTTACTCCGACGCACGCATGCAACGCTATTGGGCACGCTGCAAAGAGATAGCAGCCAGCCCTGAATATATCGACCCTGAAACCAACGAAGTAACACCGCCTGTACTCGCCCTAGATGCTGCTGCTATACGCAGCTGGGCCGACTTCAAGAACGATATTGAATCAACGCTTGGACCGCTGGGGGAATATGCCGGGATCAAACCCTTTGCCAACCGTGGAGCAGAACAAGCGCTGCGCCTTGCTGCCGTGCTGGGATGCTTTGAAGGGCTGGAGCAAATCAATGGCGACTGTTTAAACCGGGCCTGCCTGCTGGCGCGCTATTCATTGTCGGAGTGGCTACGTTATACCGAGGTGGGTAGCACCAGCCCACTACTGAAAAACGCAGCCTATGCCATGAGCTGGATGCTCAACCCCACGCGGGTAGATAACTGGCGGACGTTCGACAAAACAAAAGCGGGCAAGTCCTGGCCGCCGGTAATTCGACCTGCCAAAAGACGTGACGCAGTATTGGCCGCGCTGGTGGAGCATAAGCATCTACTGACCAGCAATGGCGAGCAATTTAGAATCAACCCTCGTGCAGAAGCTGCGGAAACTGCGGAAACTGCGGAAAGCCAGCAGCGCCAAGGCTCACCCGTTGCGGATGAACTGCGGAGAGTTGCGGAAAGCGCGCAACCTGCACACGCTGCCTATCCGTCATCCGCAGATTTTCCGCAATCTTCCGCAGATTCTCCGCAAACCAAAACCCAGCAAACACGGGGCTTTCCGCAAAATCCGCAGCTTCCGCAACCTGAGCCATCCGCAACCGCTCATGCTTATGGTGGCGAACTATGAACACCGCCGCCCTGATCGAGCAAGCAAACACGGCGGGCATCATGCTGGCGCTGAACGGCGACCGCTTAGCCTGGAGCGCCAGCAAGGAACCGTCGCCCGAACTGCTTACCCAGCTACGGGAAAGCAAAGGGCTGATCATCGAATATCTGTACCAGCAGCAACGCGCCTGGCTGGACCGTGTGGCCGCCCTGCTGAATACCAGCGCCAGCACACTACTGGAGCGGGGATTGATCGACCTGGACGATCTGGCGGAGCAGTACCGTATGCACCCACGCTTTGCCGCCCGACTGATCGAGACTAGCCCGGCATGGCTGGGGGTTAGCCTGGTACGAGACGAGGTGCGAGCCTCCCACGCGCGGGAGGTGCGTACCCAGTGCGTACCGCCCGAAGTTAACAACGTAAACACCCCCACGCGGGAGAACAGCGCCAACAAGCGGACAGTGCCAGAGTGGATAGCAGCACGCGACGCCTTCCACAGCCATGCAGTAGGTCACTGCGACGAGTGCTACCCGCCAGCAGGCCGCTACTGCCCGACCGGCTTAAACTTGCTGGCGCTGTATCAAAGGGCCACGCCATGAGCAGCACAGCGCAACTGCGCAAGCTATGGCGGCAATACCACCTGGCCAATCAGGCCCGCTATCAGGAGTGGGGGGAACGTGGCTACTGCCACCCGCCCCCGGCGTCTGTGCCCTACCCTGACGAGCTGGACGGCCTGACGTGTGGAGCCAAGACCAGAGCCGGCACGCCGTGCAAACGCCGTGACTTGTACCTATCTGGCCGCTGCCGATTACATGGTGGTCTATCGACTGGACCCAAGGGCAAAGCACCAACCCCATGAGAGCGGTGAGATTACGGTAAGGCCACCCCAAGATCACCCCAAGGCTAAACCCCATGAGAGGTTGTCAAAAGTTAACATTATCGGAGTCCTAAAAAGGATCGCCGCCCCGTTCGTGAAATAACCCCATGCAATGCACACAACGTTACACCGCCGTTACCCTCACGTTAGATAACGTTACTTCACCGTTATGAGATTCCCACCGATGGCGGTTATTAGAAATGTGTCCAGCGCTGGGCATGTCTCCCGCGACCTAACCGGCAAAGGCCACCGGCACCCCCACCCATTGGGTCCTCCCTGCCACCCCCTGGCCTGCGGGTAATTCGAGGCCCGGCGCTGCACTACATACCAGCCAGCGCCAGCAGTTGGTTGTTATTTAATCGTCACCCTGGACCAGCGCCAGCAAGCGGCCTACCGCGTAACAACGTAACAACCAGAACCGGGGGCCTATCCAATACCCAGCCGACGGTAAAGCGGAGACCGCACCCGATCCCATGCACAGATTATTTTCCCGGCCATGAAAAATGTTAACCGATGACGTTAACCATAAGGCCGGGGGGGATGGGGCAAAAGCCTGGCCAGTAGATGGCCGCAGCCGCCTACCAAGTTCACGCCCCACTAAGCGCAACAATTTAGCGTGTAATGGCGTGGCCCAAAGCCAAGCGGCCAAGGCAGGGGGTAGGTGAAAAGCTCGGACCAACGACAACCCGAACGACGGGGGGAACCCTTTTTCTGTTTCCACAAAATCCGCATTTTGGCCCGCTGGGGAAACACCCCATGCATGCACCGTTTAAATGTGATGGAAACCCACCTCTAAAGCCTGGGGCCGGGCGCTAATGGTGAATATCGCCCGTCACGCGACGCAATAGTGTGGGAACAAGTGTGGGAACAACCGAGCCCAGAAACAACAAAGCCCCGATATACGGGGCTTTGAGTACGAATAGTGGCGGAGGGACAGGGATTCGAACCCTGGGTAGGCTATTAACCTACGCCGGTTTTCAAGACCGGTGCATTCAACCGCTCTGCCATCCCTCCACGGCGGGCAATACTACCGGAAAATGCTGGTGAGTCAATGGGGTACATCGCAATGTGGCCAACTTATTACAGCGGATAATTGCCTGGTTCGTGAGCCTGCTCACCCTTTGCACATGAATAGAAATAGTTGTGCGCAAGCCTTGCCTTGATTTGACATGGTTTACCCGTATTATCTGGCAGTAACGAATGGATTATTTGATCTACCTCTACAGGAGCCGTGCATGAATATGCAAGAACGCCACTCAACTCTGCAACATAGCGGTGTAAACGAAGCGGAAGTAAGCAAGCTGTTCCGCAATACCTACACTCTGCTGGCCATGACCATGGCTTTCTCGGCCCTGGTTGCCTTCGTGTCCATGAGCATGAACCTGCCCTACCCCGGCATCATAGTGACGCTGGTGGGCTTTTACGGGCTGTTGTTCCTGACCACTAAGCTGCGTAACTCGGCCTGGGGCCTGGTCAGCACCTTCGCTTTCACCGGTTTTCTGGGTTACACCCTGGGTCCTATCCTCAACGCCTATCTCAGCCTGCCCAACGGCGGCTCTGTGGTAACCCTGGCACTGGGCATGACCGCGATGGTGTTCTTCGGACTGTCAGCCTACGCAATCATCTCGCGCAAGGATTTCAGCTTCCTGTCCGGCTTCATCATGGCGGGCTTTGTAGTGTTGCTGGTAGCCGTGGTCGCCAGCTTCTTCGTACAGATGAGCGGCCTGCAGCTGGCCATTTCCGCTGGCTTCGTGCTGTTCTCTTCAGCGGTAATTCTGTATCAGACCAGCTCCATCATTCACGGTGGTGAAGACAACTACATCATGGCGACCATTACTCTGTTCGTCTCGATCTACAACCTGTTCCTCAGTCTGCTGAGCTTGATCGGCGCCTTCAACGACGACTGATAACAATCAGTAGGTTATACTCGATGGCCCGCCCGCAACGGCGGGCCATTTTTGTTTCAAGAGCAGCTCACCATCATGAATTTTGCCATCGCCCTGCTTGCCGGGCCCCAGGATCCGGCCGCTCGCAGCGCCCTGAACTTTGCCCGGGCGGTGCTCGACGGCGGCCATCAGATAAGCAGGCTGTTCTTTTACCGCGATGCGGTACATCTTGCTTCCCACCTCTCCGTCCAACCCCAGGATGAAGCCGACCTGGCCCAGGAATGGCGCGACTTCATCGCGACCAACCATCTGGATGCCGTAGTCTGCATCGCTGCTGCATTGCGTCGAGGCGTGCTGAACGAGGCCGAAGCCTACCGCTGGGAGCGCCCCGCTGCCAATAGCGGTGACCCCTGGGAGCTGTCGGGCCTGGGTCAGTGGGTCGATGCCATGCAATCAGCCGACCGGGCGGTGACCTTTGGAAGCTAAGCTGCGCAGCCTGCTGGTTATCAGCCGCCACGCACCCGCGCAGGCGGCAGCGCGGGAGGCGCTGGACCTGGCACTGGCTGCGGCCGCCTTTGGCGTGCCGGTGGGCATGCTGTTTCTGGATGCCGGCGTGCTGCAGTTGCTCAAAGGTCAGGAGCCGGCTCTGATCCAGCAGAAGTCGCTCTCAGCCAACTTGCAGGCATTGCCAATGTTCGGTGTAGAAGACCTGTTCATCTGTCAGCATTCGCTGAGCGAACGCGGTCTCCAGCCTAACCAGCTATTGTTGCCGGCGAAAGCGGTGGAAGGGTCGGAGATAGCGACGCTGCTCGAGCACTATGATCAGGTGGTCACCCTGTGATCGCCGATTCTTTGGGAGTCTGAACATGTTGCACCTTCTTCGTCACGCCCCGCAGGATGCCAGCCGCTTTGCCAGCAGTTTGCGCGTCATGGGCCCCCGCCAAGGTCTTTTGCTGCTGGAAGATGGCGTTTACAGTCTGCTGCCACGCACCACTGCCTTGAGCGCGCTACAACTGCTGCCAGCCAGCGTACGCCTGTATGCGCTGGAAGCCGACGTTGTAGCGCGCGGCTTGCCCATGGACGACGTGCCCAAGCGAGTCAAGCTGATCGACTATCCAACTTTTGTGCGCCTGTGTACCGAATACGACAAGGTACTGAGCTGGTGAGCCAGGTATTGCACGTGGCAGGCCGCAGCATCGCGATAGACAAGGAAGGCTTCCTGATCGATCTGCAGGATTGGTCAGAGCCCGTCGCGGCGGCCCTGGCCGAGCAGGAGGGTATCAGCCTCAGCCCAGCGCACCTGGAAGTGATCAGAGTTCTGCGTGAGTTCTACCAGACTTATCAGCTGTCCCCTGCCATGCGCCCACTGGTCAAGTACGTGGGCGAGAAGCTGGGCAAGGACAAGGGCACCAGTCTGTATCTGCTCGGGCTGTTTCCCGGCAGCCCCGCCAAGTTCGCCGCCAAGCTGGCCGGGCTGCCCAAACCCGACAACTGCCTGTAATCGCTGTCTGCGTCTTGTCGGTTTACGGTTTACCAGCGCGCCCGGCGCTCATACCTCCGGCAAAGTGGTGAGCACCACCAGTTGATCGTCCGCTTTCAATCGTAGCGGCTCGTCGCGCGGCGGATTCAGATGCAGGCGACGGCCTTCCTCGTCCGGCTTGCTGCGATAGACCCCCAACGCCGTCTCGCCCTGCAGGGCCACGACCGCCTCAAGGTCAGCAAAGGTAGTCACGCTCTGCATCGAATAATCGCTGATCTGCCGGAAGAGGATCTCCGCTCCCCCGGTCGTGAACAGTTCCTCGAACATCAGCCCCAGTTCGCGGCGCTGGGCGATCTGCGCCATCAGATGGCTGAGAATCATCGGACTGACAATACTTTCACCACGCTTGCGCACTACCAGCGATTCGTTGGCAGGGTCGCTCAATTCCAGCAGTATCTGAGGTCGATGACTGCGTTCGCGCAGCAGTTCGTCGATGACCAGATAACCGACCATGGAGCGGGCGTCGGCTTCTTCGCCAGACTCCATTCGATCAGAGGAAAGTAGCAGCACGCTGTCGAAACGCTGCGTCAGCAGGTCCCGTAGCGCACCTTCAACCATGTAGTCTGCCTGCGTGTGCTGACAGCTCACGCGCGCCGTCTGCTCACTGTAGGCATTGATTTCCGCAACGCGCTGACTGGGCTCGACCACCGCGACCAGATCCACCTCGAAGCGATAGTCGGCATAGCCGGCCAGCTCATGGATCAGCGCTGGCACACGCCGGTTCCAGCCGAGAATGAGCAGGCGTCGCAGACCGCCGGCCACAGGCTTGACTTGGCGGATTGGGCGCTGCAACAAGCGCAACGGCTGCTCGGTATTGCTTTGCGGTTCGGCGTGGCTGTAATCGCGCGCCAGCATGACGATCTTGTCGCCCTGGCGAATCACTTCGTCCGTTGGCGCATTCAGCCAGGTGCGCCAGCTATCGCCCAGCGGCCGCATCAGACCGCAGAGAATCGCCTGCGGCGCCTGCCGGCCAACCTCACCGAGTGTCTGCCCCACGCTGTTGTCGGTCGAACGAATGTAGAACTCGTTGCCGTCGTGCACGGTCATTACTTCACCAAACAGCTCCGGCATGCCCGGGTGAATCAGCGACTGGGCAAACAGACGACTGACCATGGCATCGCTGGCAAGCACTTCCAGCGGTCCGCTGTAGGCGCGGCGCATTACGTTCAGCTTGCGCATGTCGTCGATTTCGGCGACCACATAGGGCGCGGGCGTTCCACGCAGATGCGCCTGAGCCTGCAGTGTCAACAGCGCCTTAATGGTTTCCACATCGCCGGTCAGCAGACTGTTGCCGGTCTGGTTACGCCCGGGAATCAGCACTACCGCCGCCTGCAGACACGCCACGCGGTCCAGATCTTCAGGTTGCAGCGCGGTGCCTGAGCGCAAAATGATGTTGCCCATGGCGCGACGGATCAGCGGGACTTCTCGCAGCTCTTCAACCCGTTCGGCATTGATTTCGTCGGCCAGAATCACCAGCCGCAGGCGCTTGGTGGCGCGGGCGCGCAATAGCCGTTGAATCCCGCCGCTGGTGTCGAGAATTTCCTGAATCAGAGGAATGGTACGATTGGTCCAGCCGAGAATGACAATGTGATCGCGCACCGTGACGGGCGTCAGGCCCTGCTCCAGCTTGACCATCATGGCAATCAACCAGCGGGTCATGATCGCTACCAGCGCGCCCAGAAAGACCACATAGCCGCTGACGGTCAGCACGGTAGAGACGATACGTCGCCAGGTCCCTTCGTCATCGCCCAGGTAGCCCGGATCAGTCAGACGCAGAAACGCCCACCACACCGAATCGGCCAGACTGCCGCCGGCCGGTGCAGTCGGCCAGGCCAGCCAGCCGCCCACCAGCGAAATCAAGGCAATAAATGCGGCCACCACCAGCAATTGATAATGCGCGCCTTTCACAAACTGCCGCTCAATCAGATAGCGCAGACGATCAACGAAGGAAAATGGCAGCATTCAAGGCCCTCTTTGCTTTGCCGGGATGTCGCAAGGGAGCTGCGCCGTTTGTAACTGACGGGATCAGCATCCAGCTGCGGTTTTTGATGCAGTGGTATTGTTAAAGTTGCAGCCAAATCCTGCTAGATTGAGCGCACTCGATATCCGACTCCGCGCAGAGCCAAGAACGACACTATGGAAAATCTCGAACATATTCTTGGCCTGGCGCTGGTCGTACTCTACTGGCTTTTCACTGCGGCCGTCACGCTGCGTGTAGTGGCCAAGCGCAACCCGGTGAGCGTTACCCTTTCCTGGTTGCTGGTGATCTATATCCTGCCGGTATTCGGCGCCGTGTTTTACCTGATGCTGGGCGAGCTGAATCTGGGCAAACAGCGTGCGCGGCGTGCCGAAGCCATGGTGCATCCATTCATGCAGAGTATTGCTGCGGACTTCTCTGCCACCAAGGCACCCATCAACGACAGCTCGCTGACCCACGGCATCTATCAATTACTGGCTACCCGGATGGGCATAGGCGCCCTGGGCTATCAGCGGATGCAGTTGCTGGATACGCCGGAGCTGATATTTTCCAGTCTCTGCGCCGATGTGCGCGCGGCCACCACTGCCATTCATATCGAAACTTATATCTGGTTTCCCGGCGGACGGGTAGATCACCTGTCCGAAGAGCTGATCAATGCCAGCAAGCGCGGCGTCAAGGTCTCGCTGCTGATTGATCACGCCAGCAGCCGACCTTTCTTCCGCTCCAACTGGCGCAAGCGCCTGGTCGATGCCGGGATTGAGGTCGTGCCCGCCCTGCCCGTGCGACTGCTACGCGCGCTGGTGCAACGTATCGACTTGCGGCTGCATCGCAAACTCATCGTGATCGACGGACAGATTGCCTACAGCGGCTCGATGAACATTGCCGATCCGCTGTATTTCAAGACCGAAGCCAAGGTTGGCGCCTGGGTCGACATCATGCTGCGCCTCGACGGCCCCGCAGCGCGCGGGCTCGACAAGGTGTTCGCCTGGGACTGGGAAGTCGAGACCGGGTTGCGGCGCCTGGAACCGGCGCCTGCCAGCATGCCGGTGTGTGACAAGTGGCTGTCGATTCTGCCCTCGGGCCCCGGCATCGGGGACGATCTGATTGGCCAGGCGGTGCTTTCAAGCATCTACCGCGCCAACCACAGCATCACTATCAGTACTCCCTACTTTGTACCCTCGGAGGCGATCTTCAATGCGCTATGTCAGGCAGCACAGCGTGGCCTGCGGGTAAAGATACTGCTCCCGGAGCGCAATGATTCCAAATTGGTAGGCTGGGCCAGCCGCGCGTTCTATGAACGCTTTCTGCAAGCCGGTGGCGAAATTTACCTGTTCCGTGATGGCCTGCTGCACACCAAAGCCATGTTGATGGATGATCAGTTGGCGTTGGTAGGCAGCGTCAATCTGGATATACGCAGCCTGCAGCTGAATTTTGAACTGACCCTGGCGCTGTTTTCGGCAGATGAATGCGCGCGTATAGGGGGCGTACTGGATGGTTACGAGGCAGCGTGCCATCGCCTGCAACTGGAAGATTGGCAACAGCGCTCACGGGCGGCGCGCATTCTGGAGCGAGGGGTCTTTTTCCTCAGCCCCTTGCTGTAGGGCGCCTGGAAAGTGACTCAATGCGCAGGCAAAAATAAATCTGCAAAAGCAGGTTGCTTTCCCGACGAGGGCGATTACAATCCTTAATGAGTTTGATTATCATTATGGATGAGCGCATGAAAGTACACCTGCTTCCCGTCAGCCTTACCGTCGCCATGATGAGCCCCGCCATGGTGATCGCCAACCCTGCCAGCACGGCATCCGGTCATTCGTTACACGCAGCAGTCATGCAACTGAGTGCGCACAATCAATTCTTGCAACAGCTGCTCAACGCGCCGCTGGACAGCGCAACTTTCAGCCTGATGGACGAGCTGAGCTACCAGTTGGAAAGTGACCTATTGCTTCTGGGCACGCCAAGTGCACCGGTCGCCGCACCGCTGGAATCGCTGCACCAAGCGGTGGAA
Organism: Halopseudomonas sp.; assembly: GCF_036961105.1. GTDB lineage: Bacteria > Pseudomonadota > Gammaproteobacteria > Pseudomonadales > Pseudomonadaceae > Halopseudomonas. The sequence continues at coordinate 73,247 of NZ_JBALWW010000013.1, forward strand.
CATCAGGACGGCAATGCAGTGCTTTTGCATGCCACAGCCTATCTCAGCGCTGCCCAGCTCTGGCTGGGATTACAGCAAAGCTGATGCCAGGTGGTTTCTACTTTCAGAGCTGGCTGTCGATTGGCAACCAGCCCAAGGTCCAGCTCATGAAACGTCGAAAAGCGCCCGCAGCCGGCTCCTTGTGCCAGGTTTCCCCGTCTGCTTGCCATTGCAACTGCTCGGCGTCGTCGAGCGTAACCTGATAGGCAAAGTCTTCCGAGGTCCAACGGTCAAACAGCTCGACCATTTCCTGCGCGATATCCTCTTGTTCGATGTACACACCTGCCTCGGTGTTGAGCTTAACCGAGCGCGCATCCAGATTGATCGATCCGACAAACACCGCCTTGCGGTCAAACACAAAGGTCTTGGCATGCAGGCTGGCCAGGGACTCACCCATGAAGGGGCTGGCGCGTTCCTGCTGTCCCGCAATGGGACGCAACTCCCACATCTTGACTCCGCCACGCAACAAGGGCTCGCGAGATTTGACGTAGCCGCTGTGCACCGCCAGCACGTCGGTGGTGGCCAAGGAGTTGGTGAGCACAGATACCGCCACGCCTTTGTCGCGAATACCCAGCAGCAGGTTTTCGCCCCCTTCAAGGGGCACGAAATAGGCAGAGGTCAGCAATAGCTCGCTTTCAGCCGCCTTCATCGGTTCAACCAGGCTGCGCCCGAGGAAAGCGACCTCATTGCCGTCGCCATGCGGGTCGGATTTGGAAGGGTCATCGTAAAACCATTTCGCTGGCCCCCAATGCCACTGCAACCGGTCACTCTCCATTGCCGTGATAAAGGACGAACGTTCCGCCGCTTGCAGGTACGGGTCGTTTTCCGCTTGCCGGTTCATTGAGCCCAGAATGGCACGCATATCGGCCAGTGCCTCGGTATCGGACTTTTCCGACAGCGCAGCAATGGGGATGGCTATGCCGCTGTTCCAGAAGTTGTCGAAGCTGTCGGAGGCAGCGTCGGCAATGGGGCCGATACCCATCACGTCGACATCCTGAAAGTCGATATCGCTCAAGGTGAAGTACTCATCACCAATATTGCGTCCACCGGTTATCAACGCGCGATTGTCCGCAACGATCAGCTTGTTGTGCATGCGGTAATTGATGCGTCCGAACTCGCCAACCTTGCTGAATATCCTCAGCCAGGGATTGCGCAGGCTCAGCGGGTTGTACAGTCGTACTTCAATGCGCGGATGATGATCCAGCGCAGCCACGCGGAAATCCTTCAGGCCGCTGCCCACATCATCCAATAAAAGACGCACGCGTACGCCACGGTCTGCGGCCTTGAGCAAGCGCTCGGTTATCAGGCCGCCGGTGATGTCCGCCTTGTAGATATAGTATTGAATATCCAGGCTCTGATCGGCCATGTCGATCAGTTTGAGACGCGCAGCCAGGGCATCGTTACCTTTGTGCAGCAGGGTGAATCCCGAGAGCTCGGATTCCGCCGGCTGCTCTCGGGCAACATACTTGCTCAAACGTGTTTGCGGGTCGGCGGGCAGATAGTACGACGGTAGCTCGTCATGACTGACTCCTTGTGTCGCACAGCCCCAAAGGAGGCTGGAGATTGCCAGCAAGCCGAGTATTCGCATCCGTAGTAACCTTTTCCATTTGCCCGGCTATTGAGACGTCAGCCGGGCATGAGAGGTTCCTCGGCGCAGTTATTGCTCCGTGTAGATATCGGTCACGACCAACTGGTAATCGAATCGCCGACCACCCCGATTGTCAATCACCACGTAGCCGGCGCCCGAGGGTTTCAGACCTTGAGTATAGGCTGCACTGTACAAGGCTCGCCAGGCGCCCTCCACCGTCTGGGTATCCGGCTGATAGTGCAGGCTCAAAACCCGTTCTTGCGGGCGCTGTACAACCCGATAACCAGCAACGCTGGTAATGCTGCCTTCCACCGGGTAGCTGACTAGCGGCTTGAGCAGCGTTGGCGTGTTGTCTGCCAGGTTCTCGAAGGCTAGATTGAGTGGCCCGGTGATTTTGGCCCCCGCCTTGCGCCGCGTTGTCATGACCACGCTAACGGCAAGCCGGCCGACTTCTTCTGCCATCTCCGAGGGCGCCAGTTCTGCCGGGCGCCCAAACAGCGTCATGGCGGGGCGAGTGAGCAACCGGATGGCGTATTGGGTGCCATCGTCCCTGATGGTCATTTCATCGCCGCCGCGGATATCCACCAGCTTCTGTGCGCTAACAGGCACCGGCGCGTAGGCGGCCTTGCACAGGTCCGAGCTGCGGTAGCTTTGGCGTTGAGCAGAATCGAGCTGTGGATTCTTCTCCAACTGCTGACAGATCTGCTGATCGTATCCGCTCCATGCTTGACGAGCGGCGCCCGCATCCACCAGGGTATCGATCATTCCCTTGCCCGCTTCGCCAGCAGCAATCAGCAATGCAGTTTGTCGGGTGGATTCCGCTTCACGTCTGTCCGGCCCGCCAACACCAGCGCCAGGCGTACGTTTGGTCTGCGCGTGCACATTGGCGCCCGCATTCAGCAGCAACCTGGCACTGGCCGGCTTATCGGCCTGCGCGGCAGACATCAACGCGGTCTTGCCCCAGGCATTGCTGGCATCCACGGCAAAGCCTCGCTGCAGCAGAAAAGCGATGGCGTCCGGATTCTCGACTGCGGCCATCAAGGCAGTATCGCCATCTGCGCCCAAGCCACGCTGCGAGCCCAGTACCTCTGTTTCGTAATCAACGAAGTCGCTGATGACTGACAGCGGCGCACCATTGAGCAACACACTATGCAAGGTAGCAAACTGACGGCCCTGTTCCAGCGCACCGGCCTGCGGCGCTATGGCATAGCGCGGGCGGTAGCTGGCAAAGGGCGCCGGCGGTGCAGCCGGCGCCTGTACCGGCGCCTCCAGGTTCTCCATCGCACGGGCAAAGGTCTCATGGAACAACAAGTCAGCAGCGCTAGCAGCTTCCTGCGCGTTCAATCCCTGTGCGGCAAACATCGACACCAGCTCCTGATGCGCCGGCTGCAGCATGGGCATCACCCGGCGATACAGCTGTTTGGCGCCTATGTTGCGCTCTGACCATTCGAAGAACTCGTCCATGGCTGCATCATGCCGTGCGCGTATGGCTGCCTCCCGGCCGTTGCGCTGCAGTTGATCAACGCCCAGCAACGGCAGGTTGAGTAGCGTCCACTGGCGCTCTTTCCAGCGTTGGTGCAGATCGCGTCGTTCCTGCTGCGAGTAACCCGGCAGCGGGTCGCCAGCCAGTTTGTTCAGCTCGGCATCCAGTGCACTGTAGGAAGATAGGCCGCGTAGCGTATTGGTGCGCGGCGGAGTCAGATAGGCTTGTAGCAGGCACTGCGGAGTCACCCCGCCCTGCAGACTGTAGATGCCGGCATAGGCCGACTCCCCGCGGGCTGCCGGCGAGTAGAAACCCCAGGTTTCATTCACTAGCGCCAGGGTCTGGCCACGATAGGTGAACACATCAATGCTGCCGTAGTCACCAGTTTGTGATGACGAAGCGTGGGCGCGGCCGCCATAGTTGGGCTGCTCGGCTACCCAACGCGGCAGCATACGATCATCCATCACCACCTGGCCGTTTATCCGCAGGCCACGGGCACGCTGCTGATAACCGGCATACAGGCCCGCATCATACAACTCGACGCTGATCTGTTGGCCGCCTATGTCGGCGCTGCTGACCGGGGCGTGACTGCCGGCCTTGAGCTCTGCACCCGGCAAGGCCGCCATACTGATGCGGCCATCACGCGCCATAGCCTGATTGAGCCCATTGACGATGGTGCTGCATAGGCCGCTGCTGCGGTCCTCGGCAACGCGAAACTCGGCATAGGTCGACCAGGCATGGCGCTCGCGCTGGGCCTGTGGCTGCGGCGCGGGCCACGCCTTGAGTTGTGCCTCGCGTTGGCGATACATCGACTGCAGGCAGGCAATCGCATTGCTGTCGGCACTGACACCGGTCCCGGTATCAACTCCCAGGCCGCACTGCCCCGCCCGGCTCAGTAGCCACTGAGCCTGGTTGGCTTCCAGGACCAACGCGCCCGGGAGGTCGAGCTGATCAATGCGCTTGCGCAAGTAACCGGCCAGTTCCTTGTCCTGCAAGGCCAGCGCATCGCTGGCACAGATCTGGCGGTGTACCGCCGGCAAGGCGCCGGAACATTCAAAGCTGGCCTTGGTGTCGGCATTGAGTGGTGTCAGCCTGGGCGTCAAATCCGGTTTCGGCGCCGGGGGCGGCGGCGCGGTAGCACAGGCGCCCAGCGCAGCAATGGTTACAGCAAGCATCAGGCGTTGATTGATCGACATACTTGTCTCCTGCCTATTTGATGAAGATGGCGGTGCCATAAATGGTGTACTGGCCAGCGCCGTCACCTGGCGGCGCTGGGAATGGCCCGGCGCTGCGGATGGCTTGTTCGGCCGCCTGATCCAGCACCGCATCACCGCAACGGTCAATCTCGAACGACACCATGCGCCCATTGCCGTCTACGGTAATTTCGTAGGGGATGTAGCACTGACGCTTGAAATCATTGGGATCGCCCTTGTAGCCCGGTGGCGGCTTGTACACTGAGCCTTCGGGGCGTTTCAGGTTGGCGATAACCCGATTCTTCACGGTATCGGCATAACCGGACGGTGCCATTCGCCCACGGCTGCTTGGCGCGGCTGTCGGCGCCGGCGTCTGCGGGGCTGCCCATTGCTGGTTGGCACCGAAGCTGTGTACTGGCGGGCCACGCGGCTTGGGCGGTTGCGGCGGCGGTGGCGTCGGGCGCTCCACTACCCGCGGTTTGGGTTCAGGCTCAGGCTCGGGTTCAGGCTCTGGTTCAGGCTCCGGCTCCGGTTCCGGTTCGGGCTCCGGCTCGGGCGGTGGTGGCGGTATTTCCACCAGCTCCACGGCCACCACCTGCTGTTGCGGCGGCGCGGCATGGCGAAACTGGTTGCTGAAAAGCCACACCAGCAGCGCCGCATGCAGGCCCAACGAGACCATCACCACCAGCAGACGCATCGCCCACCGGCTGCTATCTGTCGTGCGATTCATCAGGGCTCCAGCTCTTCCGAGGCAACCAGACTGATACGGGTGTAGCCGGCTTTTTGCAGCGAATTCATGACCCTCATCAGGGTGCCGTAATCGACGGCCTGATCACCGCGCAGGAACAGCCGGGTATCCTTGGCGCCGGCGGTAACACCGGTTATCAAGGCTGGCAGATCACTTAGACTGGTGGCTTGCTCCTGCACAAAGAGCTTGCCGTCGGCCTGTACGCTGACATAAATGGGGTCCTGCGGCGGCGGACTCGGTGTCGCCGCATTGCTTGGCAAGTCCACCGGCACATCGACAGTCGCCAAGGGCGCCGCCACCATGAAGATAATCAGCAGTACGAGCATCACATCCACAAAGGGCGTGATATTCATTTCGGCGTTTTGCTGATAGTTATGCCGCTTGACCAGCGGCCCTGAACTGAGCTGGATTCCCATATCAGCGCCCTTCGTCGAGCTGGCGGGAGGCGCCGGCAATCATCTCCGCAGAGAAGTTGTCCAGAGCGCCAACAAAGCCGTTGATGTCACGGGCGAACTTGTTGAAGATCATTACTGCCGGAATCGCGGCAAACAGACCCAGGGCCGTGGCCAGCAGGGCTTCGGCAATCCCCGGCGCTACCACCGCCAGGCTGGCCGACTTGAGTGTGGCAATGCTGGCAAAGCTGTTGAGGATGCCCCATACGGTGCCAAACAGGCCGATGAACGGGGCGGTGGCGCCAATGGTAGCCAGCACCCCCATCATGCTGCCCATACGTGCAAGATCGCGCTCCTGCACTATGCCGGCGGTCAGCGCCATGCGCTGCAACAGCCTATTGATGCGATCCGGATCACTGGCCTCGCCAGCCATGCCCCGGTAATGCCTGAGCTCCGCCTGACCAACCTGCCACATGCGACCCATGGCGCTTTTCTCGGCTGTATCGGTCAGCACATCCAGCTGGCCGGCACGAAATGCCTTGAGAAAGCGCTGGTTGCCGCGGCGCGCGCGGGAGAATACAAAGATCTTTTCGAATAACACTGCCCAGGTCAGCAGTGAGCAGAACACCAGCAGCAACATTACCGACTTGACCAGGGCATCGGCCTGCTCATACATCTCACGCACACCGAATGCCTCGACCGGCGCCTCCTGCTGCGCGGCTATCTCCTGCGCAATGGTGGCTGTGGCTGACTGAGCGCTCTGGGTGGTCTGATTTGTGATCGGCTCTGCCGGTGCCGCGGTAGTGTCCTGCGATTGTGCCAGGACCCAGGACGCGGACGCCGCGCCAGTACCTAGCAGCAAGACCAGTGATACCGCGCGCAAACGGCTGTGCCAGCGATTGGCGATGGATGAAAACGAACGACTCTGCATGTTGCCCCCGATTGTTGTTATGTTGAGGTGTTGCTTACTGTGTTCAGTTATCTATGTTCTGCGGCGTGAGAATGGCGTGTAGCGTGGCCACATAGTGGGCAAAGGCCTCTCGACCCTTGGCCGTGAGGCTCACACGGGTACGCGGCTTTTTGCCGACAAAATCCTTTTTTATCCGTACATACTCGGCCCCTTCCAGGGTGCCCAGATGGGCGCCCAGGTTGCCATCGGTGGTATCCACGATGGCGCGCAGCGAGACGAACTCGATCCACTGGTTACTGGACAGGGTGTTCAACGCTGCCATGATCTTGAGCCGCACCGGTTGATGAATGAGGTCGTTGGGCGTCTGCATCAGGTGCGCCTCAACCAGAAGCTGGAGACGATGAAAGTGCCGCCCCAGCCGAGCCCCAGCCACCACCAGTAGTGCTCGGTCGCGAACAGAAAGCAGCAGAAGCAGAGGGTTGCCAGGGCGATGCCGATGCATAGGTAGCGCGGACGCGACTGAGCGCCTCGGATCACATAGAGGGTGGCGACAAAGAGTGGGACTATCATGCTGCCCTGGCGCGGTGTCAGCGGCCACATGACCGCATGCAGCAGGGCGGCAAACACTAGAACCGACCCCACCACCAGCAGATAGCGCCAGACGATACCGGGCAGTATCTCCTGCGCCATGCGCGCCAGATGCACACCCGCCATCAAGCCGACGATGACCACAGCCAGCCAGATCAGCAACAACCATTGGGGAAAAAGTGCGGTAAGAACGCAGCCAAGCAGATTGACCAGCCCCCACAGCATCAGCTGCCGGGACTCGGCGCGATAATCTTGAAAGCCGGCAGCGCGGGCTTGCACGCTGGTTATGGCGCGAAGAGCTGCCGCAGCTTCTTCAGGGGATGGAGACATGGATTATCTCTGTTTTTGTTTTCTGCAAAGCACTCTATTGAACAGAGTAGACAAAAACAAGATGTGTCTTGAAATTTTTATTCACCCTGACTGCGCAGTCACAAATCGCGAAAACCCGGCTGAACAGGGTTGCGCGCCATGGTCGTGCCGGACCTGTCAGCTTCGACGGCTGCCTGGTACTCAGCGCCAAGCGCCCTGCTCCAGGCTGTCGCCAGCGGCATTATTCAACCCAGAATGTCGTACTCACCACCGCGTTGCAGCGCGCGCTGGTAAGCCTGGCGTTCATGGATGCGCCGCAGATAGCCAATGAGGTGCGGCCAGTTCTCATCCAACCCGCCGCGCGCCGCTGCGGCCTCCAACGGGAAACTCATCTGTACATCGGCGGCAGTGAATTCATCCCCGACAAACCAGCCGGTGGCGGCCAGATGATCGTTCATGTAGTCCAGATGCTGCCTGATCTGCGGCTCGATAAAGCTGCTCTTCGCCTTGCCGGCAATGCCCCGCGCCACCGGCTTGATAAAAAACGGCATGGGCGCCGACTCTACTCGGTTGAACACCAATTTGAGCAACAGCGGCGACATGGCCGAGCCTTCGGCATAGTGCAGCCAGTAAATGAACTCCAGGCGCTGCGCAGTGCCCTGCGCCGGAGCCAGCGCATTCTGATCATAGGTATCGGTCAGGTATTGGATAATGGCTCCCGACTCGGCCAATGTCAGTTCGCCGTCCGTAATCACTGGCGATTTACCCAGCGGGTGCACGGCCTTGAGTTCCGGCGGCGCCAGCATGGTTTTCGGGTCACGCTCATAGCGCTTGACCTCATACTCCAGCCCCAGCTCTTCCAGCAGCCAAAGAATGCGCTGTGAGCGCGAGTTATTCAGATGGTGAACGACGATCATGGATACTCCTGAGATCAGGGAAAAAAGGTGGTGCTTGGCTAGCCAACCGCAGCCGCCAGCGTCTGGCTGGCCGGCACATGGCCACGCACACAGTTGCGGCCATCCTGCTTGGATTCATACAGGGCCAGATCTGCCTGATCAATCATCCGATAGAGATCCTGCTCGGAAAATTCACTAACGCACACGTAACCAATAGAGACGGAGTTATGCAGCACGACGTCCGCCACATCAAAGCGGCGTGCCTGCCACTGCTCGCGGATGCGTTCGGCCAGCGCCACTGCGCTGCTCTCATCGGCACCAGGCACCAGTAGCACAAATTCCTCGCCACCAAAACGGCACAGCAGGTCCTGCGCCCTCACCTGCCGGGCTACCTGCCGCGCAAAAGCGCCAAGCACTTCATCACCTACGCTGTGGCCGTGCAGATCATTGATGGCCTTGAAGTTGTCCAGATCCATGAGCAGCAACGCCAGCCCTTCGCCCTGCCGGCGGCTTACCGCCATCTGGCGCAACGCCAGGTCGGTAAAGGCGCGGCGGTTCAAAAGATTGGTCAAAGGATCACGGGTAGCCTGCAGTTTCAACTCCTCCTGCAGGCTGCGGGTAGCCAGGATCACGCACAACAGTGAGAAGGCATACAGAAACACTATGCCTTCCAGATAGTTGAGCGCCTCCACCGGCTCGGCTTCTTCGAAGGTGCTGGCGGCGATATAGGTGGTATCAAAAAGGTAGAGCAGGAAACGACGCAAATACAACAGACAGTGCATACACCAGATGCCGCTCCAGACCCAGACCAGCGCCCGCTGCGGCATGTGCATACGCCACAGTTCGAAGATCATCAGCAGACTCACCAGGACCACGATGCCGCTGTGCAGCATGACGCTGAAGCGCAGCGAATCCTGCAGAATAAAGAACAGCGTACCTTGGGCCAGCATGGACGTCGCCATGGCTGGCAAGAAACCCTTGGCCGAGCGGCCCAGGCGATAGCAGCGGGTGCCCCACAGCCACACCAGATACCCCTGGGTAATGACCGCTGCGCTGAGCCACAGCGGAAGGTAGGCGCGAACGCTCTGCAGGGCCAGGCCGACAACGATCACTATAAGCCCCAAAGCCCAGTAGCGAATGGCAAGCACCTGACGGTTCAGCACGCTGGCCACCAGCAGGCCTATGGCCGAAATCAGGGTGGTCAGCGTCAGCACAGCCATCAGGGTTGTCATGTCTAGCATGGACTGGGTTCTATGTTCTTTTGGGTTGGCTCAAGACTAGCGTTTGGCGCTGGCAAACACCATCGTAAAATCGTAGCTATGAGCCATCAACTCCTGCGCTGTTCAACTCTTTGTTTCGCCGCTCCCGCAAGCGTTGGCCGGGTGCGTCACCCAGATCAGCTCTGAAGTCGGGAAGCCGAGTGCCTCGGCACGCCGCACAAACTCATCCTTTACCGCCTGGTCCGGCTGTGGGCTGCGTGACAACAGCCAGAGATAGTCGGTATTGGGGCCGGATACAAACGAGTACTGGTAGTCCTGCTGGTCCAGCCCGAACACGGCATAGGTGCCGTAGAACGGACCGAAGAAAGACACTTTCAGAAAGCCTTGATTCGGTGTCTCGGCAAAATAGGCCTTGCCTTCAGCCTCCTCCCACTCGCCCTTCTCGGCATTGCAGCCGCGGTTGATCACTTTTATTCCGCCATCGTCGCGAAGGCTGTAGTTGGCCGTGACGCCAGACAGGCCACGTTCAAAGGAATGATCAAGACGGGCTACTTCGTACCAGGTTCCCAGATAACGCTCGGCTTCGAAGGGCTGCACCGGTGTCACTCCCTCGGGCAATTGTACGCAGCCGCCCACCAAGGAGACCGCCAGCAGAAGTCCTGTTTGGCGAAGGTAAGTCATGTAATCGTCTCCTCACGGGTAAGGTAATCGAGCAGGTCGTAGAGCAGCGCCGAGGTTTGCTCCAGCACGGGATCTGCAACACCGACGATGGCATCGGCCGGCTGTACGAAGTCTGCCGGCTGCAGGCTTTCGCCATCGGCCTCCACAAAGTCGGCCAGCAGCGCACGGGTTGCCTCCAGATGAAACTGCAGCCCTATCACCGAGCGACCCAGCTGAAACGCCTGGTTGGCGCAGGCCGTGCTGGATGCCAGGGGCACCGCACCATGCGGCAGATCAAAGGTTTCACCATGCCAGTGCAGTACCGTCACCTGTTCGGGAAAATGAAAGGCTGCGCCGTTGTGATGGGTGTTGCCCTGTATCGCAAACCAACCGATCTCGCGCTCGACATGGGGATAGACCGCCTGGCCCAACGCGCTGGCAATAAGTTGTGCGCCAAGACAGATACCCAGCACCTGCTTGTCAGCGGTAACGGCTTGCCGAATGAACGCCTTCTCTGCAGCCAGCCAGGGCAGTTGCCCTTCATCGTTCACGCTCATGGGCCCGCCCATGACGATGAGGAGATCGATCTCTTCCAAGGCCTGTGCATCAGGCAGTTGTTCATCGCGATAGAGGTGTGTACCCGTTACCTGATAACCCTGGCGATCAAGCCAGGTCTCAATCTGGCCAAGCCCCTCAAAAGCCACGTGTTGCAGATAATGCGCGCGCATTCGATGCTGTTCCTCGGAAATGTCCTGTTGGCCACGGCCGCCTCGCCTGGTTTTTCTGAGTGGGAGCCATGCCAAAGGTTCCCTCACACGGGTTTGAAGCGGAACACGTCTGCTTGCTGGTAACGCTTCAGACACAGGGTGATCAGCAAGGTGCGGTTGGGGCGAAACATATCGCGCACCTGCGCTCGGCTCAAGGACAAGGCGCCAATATCATCGTCGGTATAGGTACGGTAGCCGACTTTGCCACTACTCACCTCGGGATAGGCAGTGATGCTGATGCGCAAACGGTCCTGTTCCCGCAGCAGCAACTGGTACAGCAGGTCGCAGTTGATCAGCAGACTACGGTAGTGTTTTTCGCCAGAGAATACGTGTACTCCCTTGATCACCTCTTCCTGTATGACCTGCGTGAGGCGGCGCTCGCGGGTCGTTCTGTCATCGTTGACGTAAAGTTCTATGATGTAGTCGTTGACCGGCGCGCCGTGATTGTCCAGTACTCGAAAGACGGTGTTCTGATAGCGCTGAAAATGGTCGCCCGGCCGCTGCGCAGCCACTTCACTGACCTGGTGGCAATGGCTTGCCAGGCGCATGCGCCAGGCATCGAAGCCGGAATCCGGCACCATCAGCGCGCCGCAGATCAGGCTCCAGGTGATGGACTCGTTGGTGCCGCGCCCCTTGGCCGTAATGCTGCTGTGATCCTCGCCGTCGACCATAGTAAATGCCAGGGCGCTGTCATCCACCTGTTGATAGTCGATACGCGGAGCGCCGCCCGGCTCGTGACTGAAATCAATCAGCATGCGGGCCGCCTGCAGATTGGCCGTGGACACCCGCACTGTGCCGTCGGTGCCGGGCTTGTTGGCTACCGCAGCAATACCGCTGTAGCCGGCATTACCCACCAGCACGGTACAAAGCACGCGGCCGGGCGCAAAAACGCTGTTGTCGACAAAAAGGTCGCGCTCGGCCAGTTGCCAACTATAGCTGCTGGCTAGCTCCAATCCCTTGAGAATCTGGGTGCCGGTTTCAAACAATCGCGAGCCCTTCCAACCCTTGACCGCGCGACCAATCACCGAGCGACCGGTATGCGCGAGCGGCGAACCGAAATTGGCCGGAGCCAGCATCAAGAGCCGGTGGATGGGCACCTGGTCAGGCGGAAAACGGCTGAGCCAGTCGCGAATAACCAGGCCGCCAGTGCTGTGGACTACCGCATCGACACTGCGCGGGCTGCGTGGCAGGCCGGCATCCGTCCAGGCGCGATCCATAGCCTCCACCAGATCGGCGAAGGTCACCTGATCATCCAGCGAGATGTAATCACCCAGGTAAATCTGCTCTACCTGGGCACCAATACCGTCGGGTAACGGCGACGCGAGCCGTTTGGCCAGCGCACGAAACGAGCTGAAATTGTCACTCCAGCCATGGATGATCACCAGCATCCGGACCTCCCTGAACAATGTGATACGGGCATGAATCACGACTGCTGGCTGTGAACGGCATCCTGCCTGCGGGTTTTTCGAGTTTTGGTGCAACAGCGCAAGCCGCGCGCGGCGTCTGGTCAGACAGCAGCAAACTCTGGCGGCATTCGATTAAACATAGCCCAAAATGACTCAGCTGCAGGCATCTTAGAAGCGGTCAAAGCAAACGGCGCTTGCTTATTTTTTCCGATGTGAGAGCAACCCTCGTCGTTATCTGAAGTCTGCTGCTGTGCCATAGTGAAAATTGCCTTTCGCAACAGCGAGCACAGAACGGCTTTTTAATCACTTCCGATTCGGGTTTCGCCCCCGTTTGCCAAAACAGAGGAGCCAATATGCAGATCGATCTCACTAACAAAACCGCCATCGTCACCGGCTCGACCGGCGGCATCGGCCTGGCTATTGCCCATGGCCTGGCCGCCGCCGGCGCGACGGTGGTCATCAACGGTCGCAAACAGGACGGCGTGGACGCAGCCCTGCACCAGCTCCAAGCAGCACTGCCCAAGGCTCGAATACGTGGCGTGGCTGCCGATCTGAGCAGCGCAGATGGGTTGGAGCAGCTGCGCTCGGCGGAGCCCAAGGCCGACATTCTGGTGAATAATCTGGGCATCTATGCCGGGCAGGATTTCTTCGATACGCCGGATGAGGTGTGGCAGCAATACTTCGACGTGAATGTCATGTCTGGAGTGCGCGTGGCCCGTGCTTATGCGCCGGCGATGGTCGAGCAGGGCTGGGGGCGCATAGTTTTCATCTCGTCCGAGTCCGGCCTCAACATTCCACCTGACATGATTCACTACGGTTTCAGCAAGGCAGCCAACCTGGCAGTCGCGCGCGGTTTGGCCAAGCGTCTGGCTGGCACTGGTGTCACGGTCAACGCGGTGCTGCCCGGTCCTACGCTCTCCGAGGGGGTCAGCGAAATGCTGGAGCCCGACGCAAAGCGCAAGGGGGTTTCCCTGCAGCAAGCCGGAGATGAGTTCGTCAAGGCCAAGCGGCCTTCGTCCATCATCCGCCGCATTGCCGCCCCCGAAGAGACCGCCAACATGGTGGTTTACGCCTGCTCGCCGCAAGCCTCGGCTACCACCGGCGCAGCGCTGCGCGTGGAAGGCGGCATAGTCGACAGCATCGGCTAACGCCAAAGGGTTGCCACTCCGCCCTGCTTTTGGCTTACAAAGACAAAGGCTTGGCGGGGTTTGCCCTCTCCCGCCCAACGCCTCACACCTATACTCCTTGCAACACAACAGGCCCAGGCCCATAAGAATCAAGGAGCCCCACCATGCCCGCCACAAGAAACGCGCTTGCCCGGCTGTCTCGCTTTTTTAGTATCGCCGGACTGGTGCTGCTGGCCGCGCACAGCATGGCAGCGGCGCGCCCCAACATTCTGCTTATCGTTGCCGATGATATGGGGTTCAGCGATCCGGGCGCCTACGGTGGCGAGATCAGCACACCCAATATCGACGCCCTGGCCGCTGCCGGCATGCAGTTCACCAACTTTCATGTATCCGCCACCTGCTCGCCCACGCGCGGCATGTTGATGACAGGGGTAACCAACCACCTCGTCGGCATGGGTAACATGAAGGAGATCATGGCGGACAACCAGAAGGGCAAACCCGGCTACGAGACTTGGCTGAACGATAGCGTGGTGACCCTGCCCACCCTGCTGCAAGACGCCGGTTACAACACCTATATGGCCGGCAAGTGGCATCTGGGCATGCGGACCGAAAGCCAGCCACTGGCGCGCGGCTTCACCCATTCCTTCGCCTTGATGGAAAGCGGCGCGGACAACTGGGAGGAAAAACACTACCTGCCAGGCGGCAGCGCGACCTGGATAGAAGACGGTAAACAGGTGGCGTTGCCGGAAGATTTCTATTCCTCATTCACCTATGCCGACAAGCTCATCAGCTATATCGACGAGGGTCAGGACCAGGATCGCCCCTTCTTTGGGTACCTGGCATTCCAGGCAGTACATGCGCCCCACCAGGTACCGGAAGAATACATAGAGAAATACAGCGACCAATACCACGCCGGCTGGGATGCGATTCGCCAGCAGCGTTATGCCCGCCAGCTGCAGGCGGGTTTGCTGCCCGATACTGGCGAGCGGGCTGTAAGTGATGACTGGGGGACCTTCTACTCCACCCCGCACATTGATTGGGACCAGCTCAGCGACGAAGAACGCGCCTATCGCGCACGTCAGATGGCGGTCTTTGCCGGTATGGCCGAAGCCATGGACCAGAGCATTGGCAAGGTCATCAAGTATCTGAAGGACAGCGGCCAGTACGACAATACCCTGATCATATTCATGAGTGACAACGGCGGCGAGTCGACTGTACTGCGTGAAGTGGCGCCGCTGTTCTACCGTTTGCGCTATAACACCGACCAGGAGGCGCTAGGCGCCAAGGGCAGTTATAGCGAATACGGCCCGGGCTGGGCGTACGCATCCAACACGCCGTTCTACTCCTACAAGGGCTCGCCCTTCAGCGGCGGCATGCGGGTGCCCTTCATCATCAGTCAGCCAGGCCAGATCAAACCCGGATCACGTAGCAACAGCTTTGGCTTTGTGACCGATATCACCCCCACCCTGCTGGAGGCTGCCGGCGTGGCCGCCCCCCAGGGCGAATACCGTGGTCGTAAGGTGCATGAAATCATGGGCACCAGTATGCTCCCGCTGCTGCGCGGTCAAGCAACACGCATTCACGACCCCGAGCACATCACGGTCTACGAGCTGGCCGGCGGTATCGCTGTGTGGCAAGGCGACTACAAACTGGTCACCTCGAAAACCGGCGCCATACCTGCGCGCAAGGGTATGCAGCTGTTCGATACCAGCAAGGATCCACTCGAGCGACACAACCTGGCCGCCGAGATGCCGGAGAAAGCCGCCCAGCTTTACGGCGCCTACGAAGACTATGTGAAGCGTTACAACGTCATTGAAGTACCCGACGACTATCGCGCTTGGGAACAGGTGAAGATCAACGGCCGCGCCAACTTCATCGCCGAGAACCGCAGCGCGCTCTTTGCCATCGGGCTGATCGTATTGGTGATACTGGGCATGCTTGTACGCCTGGTAATCAGGCGTCGCCAGCGCTGAGACGCAGCGGTCCAATCCGCGACTGAATAACCAGAGCTATCAGACCAGTATCAGTAGCGACCATGAAGCTCCATTTGCTCAATGATTGACGCTGTTCCGCTCTCCGCCCCAGGGTTAAGGTTCTTCATCACCTAATGGAGTGCAGCAGATGGAGTTGGCCAAACCCTTCTACGACGTCGGCGTTTTTAGCAATCAATCGCAAGCGCAACTGCAGTTTTGGCAGCAGCAGGTTGGCCTGGCTTTCGATCACAGTTTGAAGCTGGGCGGCGGCGTGCTGCAGCATCGCCACCATGCCGCAGGCGCGGTGCTCAAGCTCAACGATGCGCGCGACCCCCTACCCCTTGCGCTAGATGGCCCCATTGATGAGTTGCTGGTAGCCAGTGAAAAGGTGCATGAGCCGCAACTGTTGAGCGATCCTGATGGCAACCCCGTGCGCCTGGTCCCGCCGGGATACCGGGGCATTCAGGGCCTGGCAGTGCAGCTGAAGGTGCAGGATCTGGCCCGTAGTGAAGAGTTTTATTGCCAGGTTTTGGGTCTGCAACCGGTGGAACCCGGATTGCTGGCCTGCGGTGATACCCGGTTGCTACTGAGCGCAGGCGCCGCCGGCGTCGACCTTGCCGCGCCGCTGGCGGCAACGGGCGTGCGCTATATCACCTTGCAGGTGTTTGATTGCGACGCCACTTACGCCAAGGCGCTGGCCGGCGGTGCGACCTCGGGCCGCGAGCCGGTGACGCTCGGCAGTACGGCGCGCATCGCCTTCATTCGCGACCCCGACGGCACCTGGATAGAACTCTCGGAACGAGCGTCCGTCACGGGTAAAGCGGTGTAGCGAACATTCAGCGCTTAGTCAGCCGCATAGGTAGGTGCCGGTACCGACGGCGATCAGTGTGCCGTCGTTGGCATGCAGCTCGGAGCGCACCACGCCCACCTTGTTGCCCGAGCGCAGCAGTGCCGAGGTGCAAATAAAGTGTTCCCCGCGACCGGGGCGCAGGTAATCGACCCGCAGATCGATGGTGCCCAGCTTGGCCAGACGAATCATGCGCTCCTGCACGCTCAGGTGCGCGTGCCGCTCGAAGGCGCCGATCAATGCCATGGCACCGCCACACACATCAATCAGCGAGGAAATCGCGCCGCCGTGCAAGATACCCTGGGTGAAATTACCGATCAGGTCGGGGCGCATGGGCAGGCTCATGGCCACGCAGTCACTGCGCAGCGTATCGATTTCGATGCCCAGCAGGCGATTGAAGGGAATACGGTTGAAGAAGCCCTGTACCGCCTCCGTCAGCTCGCTCGGTAATTCGTTGCCTGCCATCTGGGGCGCATGTGAAGCCATTGTTGTTATATCTCGTCAGCTGGACCTGAAGCCAAACCGTGCCCTATTTATCCCGGCAGTGCCAGCCTGAGGCGCTTCAGGTACGGTTTTTGGCCGTATAGTCCTATCGCTGAGTCAAAGTACACCCTGCGAGACTACATCCGTAGAGGGCGAAAACCATTTGAGCTTGTCGTGTAGGCTGACCACCTCTCCGACTATCACCAGCGTCGGCGGTGTCACCTCGGTTTCCGCTACTAACGCGGGCATACTTTCCAGAGTGCCTATCAGTACTTTCTGATTGCTGGTTGTGCCCTGCTGCACCAGCGCCACCGGTGTGCTGGCCGCGCGACCATGCTGAACCAGCTTGCTGCAGATTTCCGGCAGCCCCACCAGGCCCATGTAGAACACCAGGGTCTGCCCCGGCGCCACCAGGTCTGCCCAGGCCAGATTGGTCGAACCATCCTTCAGGTGGCCGGTCACAAAGCGCACCGATTGCGCATGATCCCGGTGCGTCAGCGGAATACCGGCATAGGCAGAGCAGCCATTGGCCGCCGTGATGCCGGGCACCACCTGAAAGGGTATGCCGTTGGCCGCCAGCTCTTCGATTTCCTCGCCGCCACGACCAAAAATGAAGGGGTCGCCGCCCTTCAATCGCAACACGCGCTTACCTTCCCTGGCCAGGCGCACCAGCAACTGATTGATCTCTTCCTGCGGCACGGCATGATTGGCGCGCGCCTTGCCCACATAGATACGGTCGGCATCACGGCGGCACAGATCAATGATGGCCGGTGCGACCAGACGGTCGTGCAAGACCACATCGGCCTGCTGCATCAACCGCAGTGCGCGGAAAGTCAGCAGATCCGGATCGCCCGGTCCAGCGCCGACCAGATACACCTCGCCCTGGTAGCGCTCTCCCGCTTGCCGGCTGAGGTGTTCTTGCAACAGCGCGGCAGCTTCTTCGTCGCGACCGGAAAACACTCGCTCGGCCACATCGCCCTGGAAGATGTTTTCCCAGAATACCCGGCGTTGATTGATCGACGGAAAGGTGTCCTTAACCTGTTGGCGAAAGCGCTTGGCCAGCTGCGCCAGGCGGCCGTATGCGGCAGGGAACAGCGTTTCAATGCGCGCCCGCGTGAGCCGCGCCAGCACCGGCGCATGGCTGCCACTGGAGACCGCGATCACCAGAGGTGAACGGTCAACGATGGCCGGAAAGATCACGGTGCACAGGTGCGGCGCATCCACGGCGTTGACCGGAATATTACGTGCCTGAGCATCGGCCGAAACCTGCGCGTTCAGCGCTTCATCATCCGTGGCGGCAATCACCAGAACCGCGCCATCCAGATCACTCGCCTGATAACCGCGCAATTGGCAAGTGCCCTTGCCCTGCTCCACCAGCTGCACCAGCTGCGTTTCAATTTCCGGTGCCACGACGCGCAGTGCTGCGCCCGCTTCACTCAGCAGGCGCGCCTTGCGCAAGGCAATCTCGCCGCCGCCGACCAGCAGTACGCAGCGCGCTTGCAGATTATGAAAAAGGGGCAGGTATTCCATGCAGCAACCTCGTAGGCAGACCGCCTACGGCGTCCTGCTGGCGTTCAAAAGGGGCGCCCGTCGCAGGCGCCCCGCTGGTAACCGGCCTTAAGCGATGCGCTCAATACCACCCATATAGCCGCGCAGCACAGCGGGAATCTCGATGCTGCCATCAGCCTGCTGGTAGTTTTCCAGAATCGCCACCAGTGTGCGACCTACCGCCAGGCCAGAGCCGTTGAGGGTATGCACCAGCTCCGGCTTGCCGCTTTCCGGATTGCGCCAGCGTGCCTGCATGCGACGCGCCTGAAAATCGCCACAGTTGGAGCAGGAAGAGATTTCGCGGTACTTGCCCTGGCTGGGCACCCAGACTTCAAGATCGTAGGTCTTGACCGCGCTGAAGCCCATGTCGCCAGTGCACAGCGCCAGGGTGCGGTACGGCAGCTCCAAGCGTTGCAGCACATCTTCGGCGTGACCGGTCAGGGCTTCCAGGGCGGCGGGCGATTCTTCCGGGCGCACCACTTGTACCATTTCGACCTTGTCGAACTGATGCTGGCGGATCATGCCGCGGGTATCGCGGCCCGCCGAGCCGGCTTCGCTGCGGAAACAGGGCGTGTGCGCGGTAAATTTGATTGGCAGCTGTTCTGCGGCAAGGATGCTCTGGCTGACGATGTTGGTCAGTGAGACCTCTGCGGTGGGAATCAGGTACAGATCGCGCTGGCCTTCGCCGCGCACGATCTTGAACAGGTCTTCCTCGAACTTGGGCAACTGTCCGGTACCCTGCAATGCATCGGCCTGCACCAGATAGGGTGTATACACCTCTTCATAGCCGTGCTCGTTGACATGCAGATCCAGCATGAACTGCGCCAGCGCCCGGTGCAGCCGGGCAATGGGCCCGCGCATCAGCGCAAAGCGCGCACCGGACAGTTTGGCCGCGGTTTCAAAATCGAGATAACCATGCTGCTCGCCCAGCGCGACATGATCCTTGACCTCAAAATCAAACTGGCGGGGCGTACCCCAGCGGCGCACTTCAAGGTTGTCGTCCTCATCCTTGCCCACCGGCACGTCGGCATCCGGAAGGTTGGGCATGCCGGCCATCAGCGCATCCAGCTCGATCTGGATGCTGTCCAGCTCTTGCTTGGCCTCGCTCAACTCGTTGCCCATGCGATCCACATCCGCCAGCAACGGCTGAATGTCTTCACCACGCGCCTTGGCCTGGCCAATGGACTTGGAGCGACTGTTGCGCTCAGCCTGCAGGGTCTCGGTGCGCGTCTGCACTTCCTTGCGACGCGACTCCAGCGATTCCAGCTGTGCTACATCGAGAGTGTAGCCACGGGTCGCCAGACGTTCGGCAATCATTTGCGTTTGGGTACGAACCAGTTTCGGATCAAGCATGAATAATCATCTTCAACAGTAGTCAGGTGGCAGTCTGCGTTGAGCGCTCAGCGCGTCAGCGACAGACCGGCCCAGGTGGCAAGCAGACCAATGCACACGCTGAGCAGAATATAGGTTATGGCCAACAGGCCTTCGCCGTTTTCCAGCAACCGCAAGGAGTCGAGCGAAAACGTCGAGAAGGTCGTAAAAGCGCCCAGAAAACCAACCATAAGGGTTTGTCGCAGCAGTGGCGACAACTCAGGGCGCTGCAGCCAGATGCCGTAGAGTATACCGATCAACAGACAGCCCAGCAGATTAACAATCAGCGTCGGCAGCGGAAATGCCTTTGGCCAGTATTGCATCGACCATTGCGCCACGCCATGGCGTGCCAGCGCACCCAGAGCGCCACCAATGGCGACAGCGACTACCGTATTAATCATCTGCTGGCTTCCTTCGTTTCTTCACGCTGGCGCTGTCCAGCTGCCGCAAGTGCTGCATCTTCTGGCCGATCTTCAGCTCCAGGCCGCGCGGCACCGGCTGATAATACGCGCGTGGCTCCAGCGCCTCGGGGAAGTAGTCTTCACCGGCGGCGTAAGCATCGGGTTCGGTATGCGCGTAGCGATAGCCTTCGCTGTAGCCGAGCTCCTTCATCAGCTTGGTCGGCGCGTTGCGCAAGTGCAGCGGCACATCAAACGACGGCTGGCTGGCCACATCGCGCATGGCCGCGTTGAAGGCATTGTACACAGCGTTGCTTTTTGGCGCACAGGCCAGATAGCTGATGGCCTGCGCCACTGCCAGCTCGCCTTCGGGGCTGCCCAGACGCTCCTGCACATCCCAGGCATTGAGCGCCAGTGTCAGCGCACGCGGATCCGCGTTGCCAATATCTTCGCTGGCCATGCGCACCACGCGGCGAGCGATGTACAGCGGGTCGCAGCCGCCATCGATCATGCGCGCGAACCAGTACAGTGAAGCGTCCGGATTGGAGCCGCGAACCGATTTGTGCAGCGCCGAAATCTGGTCGTAGAAGGCTTCGCCGCCCTTGTCGAAGCGCCGCCGACTGTCGTTCAGCAGATCGCTGACCTGTTCGGCCTCGATGGTACCGCCCTGCTCGGCCAGATCGGCGGCAATCTCCAGCAGGTTGAGCAGGCGTCTGGCGTCGCCGTCCGCGGCGTCCAGCAGAATGCGCCGTGCCTGCGGCTCCAGGCTGAGCTGGAGCTGGCCAAGGCCGCGCTCGCTGTCGCCCAGCGCGCGGTCCAGCAAACCGTCCAGCGCTTCGTCATCCAGCGACTTGAGCACGTAGACACGGGCGCGCGACAGCAAGGCGTTGTTGAGTTCAAACGAGGGGTTTTCGGTGGTCGCACCGATGAACAGCAGGGTGCCGTCTTCTACATAGGGCAGAAAAGCATCCTGCTGCGCCTTGTTGAAGCGATGCACCTCATCGACAAAGAGAATGGTCTGACGGCCATTGAGGCTGAACTGCTGACGCGCCAGGTCAACCGCGTTGCGGATATCCTTCACCCCGGCCAGAACCGCCGAGATGGTTTCAAAATGCGCATCGGCCAGCGTGGCGATCAACCGAGCCAGGGTGGTTTTGCCTACCCCAGGCGGCCCCCAGAAGATCATCGAATGCAGCGCGCCCTGCTCCAGCGCGACCCGCAGCGGACGGCCAGCGCCCAAAATGTGGGCCTGCCCGGCGTACTCATCCAGATTCTTCGGCCGCATGCGCGCCGCCAGCGGCTGCTGCGGCGCGGGCGCTGCGAACAGGCCGCCGTTACTCACTGATAACGTCGACCCCGTCAGGCACCTGGAAATTGAACTGGCTGGCGTCCACCGGCTGGTTCAATTTCACCCCTTGAAACAGGATGTTGGTGCGCTGACCTATGGGGTCGTTGAGCTGCATGTCGTTGATCACGCCATCGCGAAATGACAGTCTCAGGGTCTCGAACATGCTGTCGCTGGCTTTCGGTGACAGCACAAAGTCGTCTACCGAGCTGCCTTCTTTCCAACTGATGGTGAAGTTTTCCGCCAGTGTGCTGACGTCGCCAGAGAGCAGCAGCGCGGGCGTGTGGGTCAGGCGCTGGTCCAGTTTCTGAATGGTTACCTGTTCCAGGTCCGGATCATACAGCCAGATTTTCTCGCCATTGGAAACCAGTACTTGCTCCAGCGGCGCGTCGGTGTGCCAGCGAAACATGCCCGGGCGCTGCAAGGTAACCTGCCCGGTGGTTTCCTGCAGGCTGGAGCCGTTGGAGCTGAGCGTCATCTGCGAAAAAGTGGCCGACATGGTGTTGGCGGCAGACAGCAGCTCGTTGAGGCGATTGGCTGCATTTTTCTGTCCAGCATCCTCAGCCTGGGCGGGCAAGGCCAGCAACCAGGCACACAGCAGCAGTACAGGGCCACGCAGCAGGGATTTCAGCATAATGGATCTTGTCTCCAGTTAGTCGCGAACCGGCGGAGGTGCAATGACCTCACGCGAGCCGTTGGTATTCATTGATGTGACCACGCCTGCCATTTCCATGGCTTCGATCATGCGGGCAGCGCGGTTATAGCCGATCTTGAGCTTGCGTTGTACCGAGGAGATGGACGCGCGGCGACTCTCGGTAACAAAGCGTACGGCTTCGTCATAGAGGGCATCTTCTTCACTGTCATCGCCACCCATGCCGCCACCTTCAAAGCTGCCACCGCCAGCGCCATCATCGGCGCCGTCGAGAATCTCCTGAATGTAATCAGGCGCACCGCGCTTTTTCCATTCCTCGACCAGACGATGCACCTCGTCATCCGACACGAAAGCACCATGCACCCGCACCGGCAAACTGGTGCCCGGCGGCATATAGAGCATGTCGCCATGGCCCAGCAACTGTTCGGCGCCACCCTGATCGAGAATGGTGCGCGAATCGATCTTGCTGGATACCTGGAATGCCATGCGGGTAGGGATGTTGGCCTTGATCAGACCGGTAATCACATCTACCGAAGGGCGTTGGGTCGCCAGTATCAGATGAATCCCGGCGGCACGCGCCTTCTGTGCGATACGTGCAATCAGTTCCTCAACCTTTTTACCGACAATCATCATCATGTCGGCAAACTCGTCGATCACCACTACGATCACCGGCAAGGCTTCAAGTTCCGGCGCCTCATCCTCCATGCTCTCACGGCGATACAGCGGGTCGCGCAGCGGCGCGCCGGCCTTCTCGGCATCCTTGACCTTGCGGTTGTATCCCGCTAGGTTGCGCACCCCCAGCGCGGCCATCATCTTGTAGCGTCGTTCCATTTCGGCGACACACCAGCGCAGCGCATTCGCCGCCTCCTTCATGTCGGTCACCACTGGCGCCAACAGGTGGGGAATGCCCTCGTAGATCGACAGTTCCAGCATCTTGGGGTCGACCATGATCAGGCGCACTTCCTGCGGCGTCGACTTGAACAGGATGCTGAGCAGCATGGCGTTGACGCCTACCGACTTACCCGAACCAGTGGTGCCTGCTACCAGCAAGTGCGGCATCTTGGCCAGATCGGCCATGACCGGATGCCCGCCAATATCGTGTCCCAGCGCCAGGGTCACCGGCGACTGGGCATCGTCGAACTCGCGGGTTTCCAGCACCTCTGACAGCCGCACTATCTCGCGGTCTTCATTGGGTATCTCAATGCCCACGGTGGTCTTGCCGGGAATCACCTCAACTACTCGCACACTGATCACCGCCAGCGAGCGCGCCAGATCCTTCGCCAGATTGGAAATCTTGCTGACTTTTACTCCGGGCGCCGGTTGAATCTCGAAACGCGTGATAACCGGACCGGGCTGAACCTTCTCGACCTCGGCATCCACACCGAAGTCCTTGAGCTTGATCTCCAGCAGGCGCGACATGCCCTCGAGCGACTCAGCCGAAAACCCCTTGGTTTTCTTGCTGGCCGGATCAAGCAGCGAGATGGGCGGCAGCGAGCCAGGCTCGTAGTTGTCAATAAACAGCTTGGACTGCTTTTCTTTCTGCAATCGCACGCTGGCTTCCGGTGGTTTGGTGTCGGGTGGCACAATCTCCGGCGGCACTCGGCTTTCCCGCGCGGCCGTATACTTGGCTTGCGCCTCCTGGCGCTGGGCGCGCGAGGCATCGCCCCGACGCTGCTCTTCGGCACTGAAAGCCGGTTCCTGCCGCGCCGTCTGAGGCTTGGCAGCGCGCGAGGGCGGCGCATCATCACCACGCAAGCGCTCATCGGCCCGACGCGAACGCCAGCCGCCCCAGGCTCGCTTGAGCAGATCAAGCAAGTCCAGGGTGAGGCGCCCGGTCAGGTCCATCACCTTGAACCAGGACAGGTTGGTGAACACGGTGATACCGAACAGAAACAGAGTGAGAAACAGCAGTGTGCTGCCCTGCATGTTGAGCACAGGCTTGGCCAGATCACTCAGCAACTGACCGAGCACGCCCCCTGCCCCCGCGCCTTCCGGGAAGCTTTCGGGCGCAGTGCCGTGCAGCGCAGCCAACGCAGTGCCGGCCAGCAAGGTGAGTACAAAACCAATCAGGCGCCAGGAAAACAGCCAGCCATTCCAGACGAACGGCAAGTGCCGGCACTGAAACATCTGCCACACCTTGACGCCGACGATCAGCGGAAACAGGAACGCCAGATAACCCAGCGTCAGCAGCAGCACATCGGCAATCCAGGCGCCCATGCGGCCACCGGCATTCTGCACCGTCACCGGACCGGCACTGCGTGTCCACCCGGGATCTGCCGCGTGATAGGTAAACAGCGCCATGCACAGATACAGGCACAACGCGATCATCGCCAAGAGGGCGCCTTCACGCAGTCGCAGCGAGAGCTGTTCTCGCCAGGCAATGGGGTTCTTCTGGGCTGCAGTATCCTTCAAAACGGAAGCTTCCATCGTAATTAAGGCGGTTATTGTACGGTCTCTATCAATGCTTTTCACAACCGCAGTGCTCAGTAGCGTTAACCATGACCACTTGTGAACGCACTTGTTCCCCTCTGCGGGTTGTCTTTCCTTATGAAGGACAATAACTTATAAGGCAATATTGATAAACCATTTGAACGATGCAACCGACATGAGGCGCCAATGGGCACCCTGACCTGGCTGGACGCACAGACTACCGACTTTCCGCCCGCGAGCAGAGCAATGACCTCCCCCAACGGTTTGCTGGCGGCCGGCGGCGACCTGTCGCCGGAGCGTCTGTTACGCGCTTATCGCAACGGCATCTTCCCCTGGTATGGCGAGGGTCAGCCGATTCTGTGGTGGTGTCCGGATCCACGTACCGTTCTGGCTCCCTCTGAACTGCATATTGCGCGCAGCATGCGCAAATTCATCCGCCAGAACGAATTCACCATCAGCCTGGACAGGGCGTTTCCCGCTGTCATGGCCGCCTGCGCCGGTCCGCGGCGCGATACCGATGCCACCTGGATCACGCCAGCAATGCAGGCTGCCTATACCCAGCTGCATCGCCTGGGACACGCTCACTCGGTCGAGGTCTGGCAAGGCGATGAACTGGTGGGCGGGCTTTACGGCATTGCGCTGGGCAAGGTGTTCTTTGGCGAATCCATGTTCAGCACCCGCAGCAACGCATCCAAATTGGCCTTCGTCACCCTGGCACAGCACCTGAACGACTGCGGCTTCGCCCTGATCGACTGCCAGATGCCGACCGACCATTTATTCAGCCTGGGCGCCAGGAGCATGCCACGCGCGGAGTTTCTACGGCAATTGGCACACCTGTGCCCCGCAACCGGCAAGTCGAACTGGCGGCTTCCACGCTGAGGGTCTGCGCGGCCAAATCAGCCTTTGAAGCCCCTGCGTGACCGCTCTATACTGAGGGCGCACGCCGCCGGGAGCCAGACCATGACCGACCTGTCGCAACTGAAGTTCTACGCTACACACCCGCACCCCTGCAGCTATCTGCCGCGCGAACAGGCCACCACCCTGTTTCTGGACCCGCAACAACCGCTGGACATAGAAACTTACAGCCAGCTCTCTGAAATGGGGTTTCGGCGTAGCGGCGACCATCTCTACCGCCCGCACTGCCGCGCCTGCAACGCCTGCATTCCTGCACGCATTCCGGTTGAAGCCTTTGTGCCCAGCTCGCAGCAGAAACGTATTCTGAAGAGGAATCGTGATCTGGCGGTGGAAGAAGTCAGTCCTCACCCGAGCGATGAAATCTACGATTTGTATCAGCGTTACATCTGCGCCCGTCATGCCGACGGCGACATGTACCCGCCGAGTCGTGAACAGTTCGCATCCTTTCTGGTCAAGGATTGGCACTTTTGCCGGTTCTTCACCTTTCGCGATCCGGCCGACAGACTGCTGGCGGTGGCCGTCACCGACAGAATGGTGAATGGCATTTCGGCGGTCTATACCTTTTTCGATCCCGCTGAACACAGGCGCAGCCTGGGGCGCTTTGCCATTCTATGGCAAATAGAACACACCCAGCGCCTGGAGATGGACGCAGTGTATCTGGGCTACTGGATCAAGGACTGTCGCAAGATGAATTACAAGACCGAGTACCGTCCTATCGAAATGCTGGTGAACCAGCGCTGGGTCCGTCTTACCTGAACCTATTGGCCTTCCGCCCTGTCTATCGCACCGCAATTATTAAAAAAAGTCCGGCAAACTTGGCGCTTGCGCAGTTTTTCAGGCACAATTGCTCACCTTTTTTGCGGGTATTACCCTCAAAACGCCCGCCTGTGAACAAACCCAAGAGGTCATTGCTTAATGGCAAAAGAAGACAGTATTGAAATGGAAGGCACCATCATCGACACCCTGCCGAACACCATGTTCCGCGTTGAACTGGAAAACGGCCATGTCGTGACTGCCCACATTTCAGGCAAGATGCGTAAAAATTACATCCGCATCCTTACCGGTGACAAGGTTCGCGTTGAGCTGACACCTTACGACCTGACCAAAGGTCGCATCACCTACCGCGCCCGCTAGCCGGAGCGCTGCCGGGCTCCCTCCTCCGCTCGGCTACAGCAACGTCAATCCCGTCGCTTCATCCGAAATACCTTTCGGGTGAGCGTTGCTGCGTCTGCGGTTTGAACTCCAGCCTGACACCAGACACAAAAAACCCGCTCACCAGGAGCGGGCTTTTTATCCGGGCTACCGGGCTCAGCGAGCCATGTACTTGCCCAGCTCGTGCTTGCCAATAGCGGCACGGTGCACTTCATCCGGACCATCGGCCAGACGCAGGGTACGCTGCATGGCATACATGTGCGCCAGCGGAGTATCTTCCGACACGCCGGCACCGCCGTGCATCTGAATTGCGCGGTCGATCACGCGCAGCGCCACGTTGGGAGCTACGACCTTGATCTGGGCGATTTCGCTCTTGGCGACCTTGTTGCCCACGGTATCCATCATGTAAGCCGCGTTCAGGGTCAACAGGCGAGCCTGGTTGATCTCGATACGGGACTCAGCGATCAGGTCGATATTGCCACCCAGCTGCGCCAGGCGCTTGCCGAAGGCCTCACGCTCGACCGAGCGGCGGCACATCAGCTCCAGTGCACGTTCGGCGGCACCGATGGAACGCATGCAGTGGTGAATACGGCCTGGCCCAAGGCGACCCTGAGCAATTTCAAAACCACGACCTTCACCCAGCAGCACGTTTTCGTACGGAACGCGCACGTTTTCCAATACCACTTCGGCGTGGCCGTGCGGCGCGTCGTCGTAGCCAAACACTGGCAGCGGACGAATAACCTTCAAGCCGGGCGCATCCATCGGCACCAGGATCATCGAGTGCTGCTGGTGACGCGGGGCATCCGGGTTGGTCAGACCCATGAAGATCATCACCTTGCAGCGAGGATCGCAGGCACCGGATGTCCACCATTTGCGACCATTGATAACCCACTCGTCGCCTTCACGGCGAGCATTGGCCTGCATGTTGGTAGCGTCAGAAGAAGCGACACCCGGTTCGGTCATACCGAAGCAGGAGCGAATCTCGCCAGCCAGCAGCGGCTTGACCCAACGTTCTTTCTGCTCTTCGTTACCGTAGCGAACGATGGTTTCCATGTTGCCGGTATCCGGCGCGCTGCAGTTGAAGGCTTCCGAGGCCAGACCGGAACGGCCCATCAGTTCCGCCAGCGGCGCGTATTCGAGGTTGGTCAGACCAGCACCCAGCTCGGACTCCGGCAGGAACAGGTTCCAAAGACCAGCGGCACGCGCCTTGACTTTGAGTTCTTCGACGATAGCCGTAGGCTGCCAGCGATCTCCTTCATTCACCTGCTGGTGAAAAACGTGCTCGGCTGGAAAAACATGCTCCTGCATGAAAGCGTCAACACGCTCTCGCAGATCTTTAACCTTGGGGGAATATCCGAAATCCATAGTGGTTGCCTTTGGTTGTTGGGTATCGACGAGGAAAATGCTAGATGACCTCGCCCGATTTATCTAACCTATTTTTGTCGTGTATTAACATTCATAAGCAATATATACTTGGCCGATCCGCAGACCTGTTTGTCTCGTCATGAGCCATTTAAGTAAGGAAGTTGCGATGAACCTCAGTAAGGTCGATCTGAATCTGTTCATTGTGTTTGACGCAATCTATACAGAAGCCAATCTTACCCGCGCCGGGCAAATCGTCGGCATCACTCAGCCAGCGGTCAGTAACGCCCTTGCCCGCCTGCGTGAAACCTTCAATGACCCGCTGTTTGTGCGCACCGCCCAAGGCATGGTGCCCACGCCCATGGCGCAGAACATCATCACGCCGGTGCGCAACGCCCTGCAGCTGCTGCGCGTTTCGGTGCAGGAAAGCCGTAGCTTTGTGCCCGAGCAGGCCACCAAGACCTACCGCATCAGCATGACCGACCTGACCGAGGCGGTGATCCTGCCACACCTGGCGGGCCGCATCCGCCGCATGGCTCCGAACATCAATATAGACAGCTTCCTGGTCAAGCGCCGGGAAACTACCAAGGAACTGGCCGCCGGCCGCCTGGATTTTGCCATTGATGCTCCGCTCAACACCGACACTCAGGTACGTCACGTCAAATTGTTCGAGGACCGCCACGTCTGTGTAATGCGCAAGGGGCACCCGCTGGCAAAGAAGGACAAGATCACCCTTGATGACTATCTGGCGCAGTCACACATTCACATTTCCAGCCGCCGTAACGGCCTGGGTCACGTGGATTTGGCGCTCGGCAAGATGGGCATCCAGCGACGCGTGGTCATGCGCTCACAGCATTACCAGATGGCGCCACTGGTGCTGGAGTCTACCGACATGGTCATGACCGTACACGAGCGCTTTGCCGAACGTCACGACCTGCACTGGACAGTGTTACCAATCGAAGACGTACCAGCGATTGAAACCCACCTGTTCTGGCACGAAAGCACCGACCAGGATCCAGCCAACCGCTGGATGCGCGAGCAGATCATCGAGCTGTCACAGCAGCTAAAGCGTCAGCACCTCAAGGCGCGAGAAGCAGCCGCTGCAGCCGCCGCCCAGCACTGAGTATCGCGCTCGAAAGTCCAAAAAAAGGCAGCTCCTGGAGCTGCCTTTTTCTATATACAACATTCAATAAAAATTATAAATATCTGATTTTTATCAGGATGCCTTTCTTACTTGCGCCGCATCCAGTAGTAGATCGGTCTGCTCTTTTTCCTGCAACAGTTGCTTGGCCAGCACCCCTAGCGTCATCACCGCCTGCTCGGCCGCGCGATTCCAAGGGATGCCGCAGTTCAGTCGCAGGCAGTGGTTGAACTGATCCGAATTGCTGAACACCACACCAGGGCAAATGCTGATGTTGTGCGTCAGGGCGCGATTGAACAGTGTCAGCGTGTCCACTCCTCCCGGCAGGCTGATCCAGAGTATGAAGCCGCCCTTGGGCCGGGTAATCTGCGTGCCCTCCGGGAAAAACTGCTGCACCGCCAGCTGGAACAGACTCAGATTCTTGCAGTACTCCTGACGGATGTGCCGCAGGTGGCGGTCGTAACCGCCATTTTCCAGATAGGCAGTCACTGCCATCTGACTGACGCTGCAGGCCGAAAGCGTGGTGAACGTCTGCAGTTTCTCGATCTGCTCCTGATAGCGCTTGGTAATCAGCCAGCCTGCGCGCAGGCCCGGCGAGATGGTTTTCGAGAAGCTTGAGCAATAAATGACCGTGTCAGAGCAATCAAAGGCCTTGAGCGCCTTCGACTGACCATGATCGAACATCAGCTCGCCGTAGATATCATCCTCGATGATCGGCAGATTGCGCTGCGCCATCATCGAAACCAGCTTGCGTTGACGATGCTCCGGCATGGTAGCGCCCATGGGGTTGCCGGCCCGTGCGGTAAGCACCAGCGCCTTGATCGGCCACTGCTCCAGCGCCGATTGCAGGGTTTCCAGGCTTAGCCCGGTATCCGGATCGGAGGGGATCTCCACCACCTTGAGCTCAAGCAGCTCGCACAGCTGCACCAGGCCGTAGTAGCTCGGTGACTCGGTCGCAATCAGGTCGCCCGGCTTGGTGACCGCACGCAAGGACAGCTGCAACGCCTCTACGCAACCATTGGTAATCACCACGTTGCCCGGATCGACCACCGCGCCGGCGTCGCGCATGCGAATGGCGACCTGCCGTCGCAGAGGCTCGTAGCCAGGACTGAAGGTATAGCTGAAAGCCTTCTGCCCATGAAAGCGCGTGACCTTGCTCATCTGTTGATGCAGCGCCCGCAGCGGCAGAAACTCGCTGGAAGGCACTGCAGCGCCCAGGGGAATGATCCCCTCGCGACGCGCCTGGCGCAGAATCTGCGTGATGATGCTGCTGCGGGTCACCGCATAGGGCGCTTCCACCCGGGCAATGGCCGGCGTGGGTGCAGTAAGCGCAGGTGTTTGATGAACGTAATAGCCCGACTGTGGGCGCGCGTGGATCAGCCCCTGATCCTCCAGGGTCGCATACGCCTGCAACACCGTGGCGTGACTGACGCCCTTCTGTGTACTCAGTTTTCGCACCGAAGGCACCCGCTCACCCGGCTGATATACGCCGCTCTGGATATCCTCGGCCAGTTGACTGGCGATTTTCTGGTACAGCAGACTGCTCATTGCGCTTGCCCTCCCGGCAGGTAAGCCCACCACCACAGGTGGACGCCGTTACAGGCTAACCGAGACGATCAGCACCGCAACAGTGACAGATGCAATACAGTTGACCGGTACAGATTAGCGTAAAACAGAGTGTTCGCGTTTTTGCCCTATTCTTCCAGGGGTATTTCCGCCGATTCGACTGCTGGCATGAAAGGCGCGGCCCAAAGGTTACGGTACTTGTCCAGCAGGCGGCGGCTTTCCCCACGCTGCGCCATCTCCTGCATGCCAAGCGCCAGCGCCGCGCGCAGCTCTGGCGAGTTGCATACCGAATTGTGTGATATGGCCACGTACAGCGGAGCATTGATGAACGAGCCTTCCAGCGTATCCAGTTGCTCATCGACGCGCATCTGCTGCGCCAGGGCCAGGCCCTGGTAGCGCTCAAGCACGACATAGTCGAGCTTGCCGGCAAGCAGCTTGCGCAATGCCTCTTCGCCTGTTGCCACGCGCTGCAGCTCAAGATTGTCCTGTGCGTAGGTATCAAACGACAAACCGAAACGACTACCCTCCTGCGCCGCACCGCGCTTTCCGCGCAGATCCTGCCACCCGGTGTAGGGGAAAGCTGCGCCACGGCGCACAAAGAATACGCTAGGTACTTCCATGATCGGTGGATACACGTAGTCCACGCTGGATAGACGCTCACGGGCCATGAACAAACCGGCCATGATGTCGACCTGACCGCGCTCCACCGCCTCCAACGCCTTGGCACGGGTGCCAAGATTCAAAACCTCTACCCCGATATTGCTTTCGGCCAGGGCGGACTGCAGCATTTCCACCGCAACGCCAGTCAGCGCCTGATCGCCCTGCTCCGGCGCCCAGATAATCGGCGGATAGTCCGGATTGCCGGTAATCACCACCCGCTCACAGACATTGTCTGCAGCCATAACCCCGGCAGCGCCAAGCAGCAGCGATACCGCGCCGAGGCGCCGCAGCAAGCGCGGGAGCACCGCGTGGGCGCGTAATGAAAGGCAAGGTCGAGCGGACGGCTGAGGCATCAAATCACTCCCTGGAAACAAAAGCGGTTATGCCACAGACAGCATCACCGCACTGAGGTTGCAGCCTATCAGGCGGCAACCCCACTGTGAAAACGAAAGTCCGCGTCATCAGCCACTACCGCCTGGCCTTCGGCCTCGGCAAAGAGCGCGATGCGATCGTCGATGGGTCCGTCGGCATAGCTGCGCGCCAGCTTCAGGTAATCCTGATAATGCCGAGCCTCCGATTTGAGCAATGAGCGGTAGAAATCGCCCAGTTCCTCATCCAGGTGCGGTGCCAGCTTGGCAAAACGCTCGCAGGAGCGCGCCTCGATAAAGGCACCCACGATCAAAGTATCAACCAGTCGGCCCGGCTCCACTGTGCGCACATGCTGGCGCAGCCGCTGGGCGTATTGGCTAGCCGACAGGCCGCGGTAGGTCACGCCACGCTTGTGCATGAGGGCGGTGACTTGCTCGAAATGGCGCAGCTCCTCGCGCGCCAGACGCGACATCTTCTGCAACAGGTCGGGCTTGTCGATGTAGCGAAACATCAGATTCAACGCGGTCGACGCAGCTTTCTTTTCGCAGTTGGCGTGATCAATCAGCAATTCATGCGGATGGGCAAGGGCCTGCTTCACCCAGGCGTCGGGGGTGGCACAAGGTAAAAAGGCAATGAGTTCATCTGGCAGCATGGCAATGGGTCAGGGCAGCGGTAAAGCGCCACAGTATACCTGTTTGTGCTCTGTTATCAGCCGCCTGTATAGACCTGAATCAATGCCAGCGCGGGAAAAAAGGACTACATTGAAAACAGATCAACAGTATCGCCGCAGGCTATATAAGGAGAACGCCATGCAAGCAGTCAAACGCATTCTAGTGGTAATCGAACCGGCCCAGAACGAGCAGGTAGCGCTAAAACGCGCCTCACTGATTGCCGGTTTCATTGAATCGGAGCTGCATCTGCTGGTATGCGAGAATCGCGAGGACTACACGCCCTTGTTGCAGGACCTGGCCGAGCAATTGAGCGCGAGCGGCATCCGTTGCGACTTCAGTCAAAGCTGGCACAGCGGCCTGACCGAGACCATCAACCGCGCGGTAGTGCGTGAAGGCTGCGGTCTGGTGATCAAGCAGCACCGCCCCGATAGCGCCCTGCGCAAGGCACTGTTGACCCCGGAGGACTGGAAACTGCTGCGCTACTGTCCAGCTCCGGTACTGATGGTGAAAAACAGCGAAAGCTGGATCAAGGGCAGCGTGCTGGCAGCGATAGACCTGGGTAGCCACGACGACCAGCACCATATCCTGCACGACACCATTGTCAGCCATGCCGCCGATATCACCGAGATGGTCGGCGGCCAATTGCACCTGATCAGCGCCCATCCGGCGCCCATGCTGTCGTCGGCAGACCCCACATTCCAGCTGCGTGAAAGCATCGCCGCCAGCTACGAAGAGGCAGCCGGCGAATATACCGGCAAATACGGCATCAACGCTGACCGCGTGCACATCGACGAGGGCCCGGCGGATACGCTTATCCCCCATGTCGCCAGGAAGATCGGCGCCAGTGTGACGGTTATCGGCACTGTGGGCCGCAAGGGCATTGCCGGAGCCCTGATCGGTAACACCGCAGAGGTGGTGCTGGATCAGCTCGATACCGATGTCCTGGTACTCAAGCCCGACGACACCCTGGCGCACCTGGAATCCTTGCTGGAAAAGTAAGTACCGGCCTGTGCCTAGCGCGCTGCGCCAATGCGGCGCTCGTGGTAGGCACGGGACAAATCGAAGTAGGCGCTGTCCAGTTCATCGCGCAATTGTTTGAGGCTGTACGAAGCGCAATGCGGGCGCAGCCGCAAACCGCAGGCCATCAACGCGTCTTCATCAAGCCGTGGAATCAATCGCAGCACCTGCAACGCAGTCGACGCATCGACGGGCACCTTCACCTGCAGCCGCACTAGCGCTGCGCGCAGGGCCACCACCGAGACCACCTCGACCCGCGCCATCACTACCTGCTCCAGCAATTGCTCCAGCCGTTGCCATACCGCCGCTTTCTGCTCATCAGCGTAGCGATTCCAGTCGATAATTTCGTGGCTGAAGCGCTTGCAGCCGCGGCAGACAAGATCTCCGTAAACGGTGGAGCACAAGCCAATGCAGGGCGTGGTGCGCATGTAGTCAGGCAAATCGGACATGGCTCTCTCTGATGCGGGAAGGTGCAGCAACAAGGCGCCCATGTTAAACCAGCCGGGCCGCAATCCCAATGCGCCTCGCGCCGCCCTGGCTCATTGCATAGACAATGCATACGCGCCTTAACTTTGCGCCGCTGTTACTGTAGAATCGGCCCGCCGTTAGGGCTGTGTCTCAGGCGCAAGCCCGCAACCCGTTTCGTATCTGCCAACCCAGTTACCCAGGTTGCCCCCCACCTTACGGGCCTGCGTCTGAACCTGTCTTTATTGTCGGCACACAGGGAAGCACTGAATAGCCCCCTTTACCCAAGATGTTTATTCAGTGCTTCCCGGGGTCCGAGAGGATGACCGTTCCGTTACGAGCGGAACAGACTGATGAGGGTAATAACTGTGCTTGAAGCCTATCGCAAACACGTTGAAGAGCGCGCAGCCCAGGGCATCGTGCCTCAGCCGCTGAACGCCGAACAAACTGCCGGTCTGGTAGATCTGCTGAAGAACCCGCCAGCCGGCGAAGAAGAGTTCCTGCTTGATCTGCTCACCAACCGCGTCCCGCCGGGTGTTGATGAAGCTGCCTACGTCAAGGCCGGCTTTCTGTCTGCCATCGCCAAGGGTGAAGCGACCTCCCCACTGCTGACCAAACTGCGCGCTGTTGAACTGCTCGGCACCATGCAGGGCGGCTACAACATCGCCACCCTGGTTGAACTGCTGGACGATGCTGAACTGTCTGCCGCTGCTGCCAAGGAACTCAAGCACACGCTGCTGATGTTTGATGCCTTCCATGACGTTGCCGACCGTGCCAAGAAAGGCAATGCCAACGCTGAAGCCGTGATGCAATCCTGGGCTGCCGGCGAATGGTTCACCAACCGCCCCCAGCTGGCCGACAAGATCAGCCTGAGCGTGTTCAAGGTAACCGGCGAAACCAACACCGATGACCTGTCCCCGGCACCTGATGCCTGGTCACGTCCCGACATCCCGCTGCACGCGCTGGCCATGCTGAAAATGGCCCGTGAAGGCATCGAGCCCATGGAGCAAGGTGTTACCGGCCCGCTAAAGCAGATTGAAGAGCTCAAGGCCAATGGCTTCCCGGTTGCTTATGTTGGCGACGTTGTGGGCACCGGTTCTTCGCGCAAGTCCGCTACCAACTCCGTGCTCTGGTTCTTCGGTGACGACATTCCGTACGTACCCAACAAGCGCGCTGGCGGCTTCTGCTTCGGCAACAAGATCGCTCCCATCTTCTACAACACCATGGAAGATGCCGGCGCCCTGCCGATCGAGTTTGACGTCTCCGAAATGAACACCGGCGATGTGATCGACGTTTATCCGTACGAAGGCAAGGTCTGCAAGCACGGCACCGATGAAGTCATCACCACCTTCGAACTCAAGACCCAGGTCCTGTTGGACGAAGTACGTGCTGGCGGCCGTATCCCGCTGATCATCGGTCGCGGTCTGACCGACAAGGCCCGCGCTGAAATGGGCATGGCCCCTACTGATCTGTTCCGCAAGCCAGTCGCACCGGCTGAGAGCAACAAGGGCTACACCCTGGCGCAGAAGATGGTCGGCAAGGCCTGTGGCGTTGAGGGCATCCGCCCCGGCACCTATTGCGAACCGAAAATGACCACCGTCGGCTCCCAGGACACTACTGGCCCGATGACCCGCGACGAGCTGAAAGACCTGGCTTGCCTGGGCTTCTCCGCTGATCTGGTGATGCAGTCGTTCTGTCACACTGCGGCTTATCCCAAGCCAATCGACGTGACCACCCACCACACCCTGCCCGACTTCATCCACAACCGTGGTGGTGTTGCGCTGCGTCCGGGTGACGGCATCATCCACAGCTGGTTGAACCGCATGCTGTTGCCCGACACCGTCGGCACCGGTGGCGACTCGCACACCCGCTTCCCGATGGGTATTTCCTTCCCGGCCGGTTCCGGTCTGGTTGCCTTCGCTGCGGCTACCGGCGTAATGCCGCTGGACATGCCCGAATCCGTTCTGGTTCGCTTCAAAGGCAAGATGCAGCCCGGTATCACCCTGCGTGATCTGGTGCATGCGATCCCCTACTTCGCTATCCAGGAAGGCCACCTGACTGTCGAGAAGAAAGGCAAGAAGAACATCTTCTCCGGCCGTATTCTCGAGATCGAAGGTCTGGATCACCTGACTGCCGAGCAAGCGTTCGAGCTGTCCGATGCCTCCGCCGAGCGCTCCGCTGCCGGCTGTACCATCAAGCTGAGCGAAGAGTCGGTTGCCGAGTACCTGAAGTCCAACATCGTCCTCCTGCGCTGGATGATTGCCAACGGTTATCAGGATCCGCGCACCCTTGAGCGTCGCGCTCAAGCCATGGAAGCCTGGCTGGCCGATCCCAAGCTGATGCAGGCAGATGCCGACGCCGAGTATGCCACCGTGATCGAAATCGATTTGGCGGACATCAAGGAGCCGGTTCTGTGTGCACCCAACGATCCGGACGACGCTCGCCTGCTGTCTCAGGTGGCTGGTCAGAAGATCGATGAAGTCTTCATCGGTTCCTGCATGACCAACATCGGTCACTTCCGCGCTGCCGGCAAGCTGCTCGAGAAGAACAAGGGCGCCCTGCCGACCCGTCTGTGGCTGGCTCCGCCAACCAAGATGGATCAGTACCAACTGACCGAAGAAGGCTACTACGGCATCTACGGCAAAGCCGGTGCACGCATGGAAATGCCGGGCTGTTCGTTGTGCATGGGTAACCAGGCACGTGTGGCAGCCAAGTCGACTGTGGTCTCCACCTCCACGCGGAACTTCCCGAACCGCCTGGGCGATGGCGCAGACGTCTTCCTGGCCTCTGCCGAGCTGGCTTCGGTCGCATCCATTCTGGGCCGCCTGCCAACCGTTGAGGAATACATGGGCTACGCTGCGCAAATCGACAGCATGGCCAGCGATGTTTATCGCTACATGAACTTCAACGAAATCGAGTCCTACCAGAAAGCTGCAGCGTCCATCCCGGTCGCTCAGATCTGATAGCAGACACGAGGGAAAGCCCGGTTTGACGCTTCATTTGAACGTTGAGCCGGGTTTCCAAAAAAAATCCGATACCAGATCCCTGGTATCGGATTTTTTATGCCTGCTGCAGAGTTCGCGATGACCCGATTCCCAGACATCCCGTGTTGGCTGCTCCCGGGACGGTCGTATATGGTCTCCTCCCTCATTGCAAGGCCTCCAGTTTTTGATAACAAGAGCAGGTTGTCTGTCGTATATCCGGCCTCAATCTGCAGCACAGTGCTGCGGGCCTTGATGAGCA
>NZ_JBALWW010000014.1:0-102089 GCF_036961105.1 Halopseudomonas sp.
GTGAAAGGGCGGTGTCCTAGGCCACTAGACGAAGGGGACGCAATCCCTTCTCTGAACAGGCTGGAATCTGTTTAGCAGTGATAAAACAGGCCGACGCGAACGTCGACCAAAAAACTTGGTGGAGCTAAGCGGGATCGAACCGCTGACCTCCTGCATGCCATGCAGGCGCTCTCCCAGCTGAGCTATAGCCCCGTCGCTATGACGGGGCGCATATTAAGATCGACGCCCCGCCCTGTCAACAGAATTTTACGTAAAACAGCGACTTAACAGCGGCAAGCTTCAAGCTGCAAGCGACAAGCAGCGCTGAGCCACCGCACGGCAGCGGCCCGGTCTTGCCTTTGCCTTTGTCTTTGCCTTTGCCTTTGCCTTTGCTTGGAGCTTGGAGCTTGGAGCTTGGAGCTTGGAGCTTGGAGCTTGCCGCTTGCCGCTTGCCGCTGGAGGCTAGATAGCCTCCAGTTCCTTCTGCCAGGCCTTGTTCTCTTTCTTCGAGGTGCCGCCCAGCAACTCCAGCGCCTGGCGCAGGCGGAAGCGGGTCAGGTCCGGCCCCAGGTGCGCCATCGCATCGAGCACAGAGACCGAACTGGCCTGACCAGTGATAGCCGGGAAGAGCAGCGGCATCAGGTCGCGCAGCTTCAGCTCCTGGCTGGCGGCCACGGCGTTGATGGTCGCCATGATCCCGTCCTTGTTCCAGTCGCGCAGCGCTTCGAGTTTCCACAGCAGCAGCTGCATGACCTTGCGCACCTCGTCGGCAGACAGCTTCTTGTGCTCGAACAGCTCGGGCGCAGGGTTCACCTTGCCCGCCATGAAAAAGCCCAGCAGGTCCGGCAGATCGCTGAAGGTTTCAACCCGACTCTGCGCCAGGCTGATCATTGGCTTGAGGTAAGTGGGGTTCAGCGCCCAGGTCTGCACCGCGGCGGCAAAGTCATCCTCCGACAGCTCGCGAATCCACTGGCCGTTGAGCCAAGACAGCTTCTCCACATCAAAGATCGGGCCGCCGAGGGACACCCGCTGGATGTCGAAGTGCTCAACCATTTCACCGAGGGTGAATTTTTCACGCTCATCCGGCATCGACCAGCCCATGCGCCCCAGGTAGTTGAGCAGCGCTTCAGGCAGATAGCCCATGCGCTCGTAGAAGGTAATGCTGGTCGGGTTCTTGCGCTTGGACAGTTTGCTCTTGTCGGGGTTACGCAGCAGCGGCATGTGGCACAGCTGTGGCATGTCCCAACCGAAGTACTGATACAGCAGAATGTGCTTGGGTGCGGAATTGATCCACTCCTCACCACGTAGCACGTGGGTGATGCCCATCAGATGATCGTCGACCACGTTGGCCAGGTGATAGGTAGGCAGACCGTCTGCCTTCATCAGCACCTGCATATCGACCTGCTCCCAGGGGATCTCGATCTCGCCGCGCAGCATGTCCTGCACCTGGCAGATGCCTTCG
This sequence comes from Halopseudomonas sp., assembly GCF_036961105.1. GTDB lineage: Bacteria > Pseudomonadota > Gammaproteobacteria > Pseudomonadales > Pseudomonadaceae > Halopseudomonas. Next base: position 1,442 of record NZ_JBALWW010000014.1, read on the forward strand.
CTCGGCACTTTCATGCGCACCACGTGGGACTCGCCCGCTGCCACGCGCTTGGCGACGTCATCGGCATCAAGGTGCAGGCAGTGACCGTCGTAGCCGGGCGTCTGTTTGTTGGCCATTTGTTCGGCGCGCAGAGCATCCAGCCGCTCACTGCTGCAGAAGCAGCGGAAAGCATGACCGGCGCTGATCAGCTTTTCGCTGTGCTGGTGATAGATGGCGCTGCGCTCGCTCTGGCGGTAAGGGCCGTGGGGGCCACCCACATCCGGGCCTTCATCCCATTCCAGCCCCAGCCAGCGCAGCGAATCGAGAATCTGCTGCTCTGACTCGGCACTGGAGCGCACCTGGTCAGTGTCTTCGATTCGCAGGATGAACTGACCGCCATGCTGGCGGGCAAAACACTGATTGAACAGGGCGATATAGGCGGTGCCCACATGCGGATCGCCGGTTGGCGAGGGGGCGATACGAGTACGAACAGTCATGGGGTCTCTCAGTCAGACTGCCGAGCAAGCGCTCGGCGTGGCAGTAAGGGGGTTACGGTCGTTGCATGGCGAGCGATTTTATCAGGCCTCGACCTCGACTTGCACATCCTGACGCGCTTCCAGGTTCTCGATCACGAAATCGATGAAAGCCTTTACCTTCATCGCCTGGAAGCGACGCGACGGATAGAGCGCATACAGCTCGCTCGAAGGCAGGGTCACGCCTTCCAGCACGCGCACCAGAGTGCCATCGGCCACATAGGGCTCAGCGATAAACGCCGGGACATTGATGATGCCGGCACTGGCCAGCGCGGCCTCACGGGCGAAGGTGATATTGTTGACTACCAGTACCGGGTTGATGGGCACACTCAGATGGGGCTGAACAAAGTGCCATTTTCGGCTGCCATCGACCAGCGCATGGATACAGCGATGCTGGCTCAGCTCTTCCGCCAGCTTGGGCATGCCGTATTTGGCCACATACTCTGGGCTGGCATACAACTGCCGCGGGCTGGACATCAGTGGACGCGCGACCAGGCTGGAGTCCTGGGGCCGACCCAGATGCACGACAATATCCACCCCCTCTTCCACCGGATCCACGGTACGCGTGGTGAGCTCCACTTCCACTTGAATCGCCGGATAACGGCGCATGAACTCGCCCACCACGCCACCCAAAAACAACTGACCGAACTCGATCGGTGAGCTGACCCGCAGCAGCCCGGTAGGTTCGCGCTGCAACTGCATGATGGCCTGCTCGGCTTCGGCAAATTCCTGCATGATCTGCCGACAGCGCTCGTAGTACGCTTGCCCCACTTCTGTCAAACGCAGCTTGCGGGTAGTGCGGTTAAGCAGTCGCACGCCAAGGCGCTCTTCCAGTTGAGCGATGCGCCGGCTCACCGTGGACTTCTGCATACTCAACGTTGCCGCCGCGCTGGTAAAGCTATGGCACTCCACCACCCGGGTAAAAATCAGCGCATCATCCAATCCCATCGGTTACTGTTCCCGTATTGCAACAAAGTTTCCAGATTCTAGCGCCTCTGGCGTCAGGCGGAACAGTGTTAGAGTGCGTCGATAACAAAAATTGGGGAAGTTCATGTCTGCCCGCGTTCGCCTACGCCTGTTTGCCTTTCTACTGCTTTGCGCCCTGGTCGGTGTCGCCGCTGCAGCCCAGTGGTGGTTGGTCGGTCGCCATTACGAAGAGACGGACAACGCCTACGTCCAGGGGGACATCACCCTGATTTCCAGCCAGTTGGCGGCGCAGGTAACCGAGGTGCTGGTGGATGACAATCAACTGGTGCAGGCGGGCGATCCATTGGTACGCCTGGACTCGCGCGATTTTGACGTGGCTTTGGCCCACGCGCGCGCCAACCTGGCCACCCGCAGTGCCGAACAACAACAGGCACGCTCTAAACTGACCCAGCAGGACAGCCTGATCCTCGCTGCCGAAGCCAGCCTGCTGGCGACCCAGGCCGAACAACGGCGCATCGAGCTGGACATCAAGCGCATCACACCCTTGCGTCAATCCGGCTACGCCTCGGAAGAACAGCTGAGCAACTTCCGCGCGCAACTGGAAGTCGCCAAGGCACAGGTAAAAAAGGCCGAGGCCGACGTACAAACGCAAAGACTGGTCAAAGACACGCTCTACGCGGATATCGAACGCTTGAAAGCACAGATCCAGGCCGCCGAAGCCGACATCAGTCAGGCCGAGCTGGCATTGGAGCGCACCGAGATACGTGCACCGCTGGCCGGCCTTGTCGGCCAGCGCACCGCCCGCGTCGGCCAGAACGTACAACCCGGCAGTCACCTGATGGCGGTAGTACCCCACAACCAGCTGTGGATCAAGGCCAACTTCAAGGAAACCCAGATTCAGGCGATGCACGAAGGCCAGAGCGCCGAGCTGGTGTTCGATGCCTTCCCCGACGACGTGGTGCCGGGTCAGATCCAGAGCCTGTTCCCGGCCTCCGGCGCGCAGTTCAGCCTGCTGCCGCCAGACAACGCCACGGGCAATTTCACCAAGGTGGTTCAGCGTATTCCGGTGAAACTGGTAATCGACGCCGAGCACCCGTTGAGTGAGCGCATTCGCCCCGGCATGTCCGTGCACGTAAAGGTTGATCTGCGTGGCTGAGGCCGCGATTCCCGAGCAGGAGATCCCGCCACCCGGCAGGCGCGACTGGATTGCTCTGCTGAGTGCGATTCTGGGCGCCTTCATGGCGATCCTGGATATTCAGATCATCAACTCTTCGCTGAAGGATATTCAGGGCGCGCTCTCGGCTACAATCGAGGAAGGCTCGTGGATTTCCACCTCCTATCTGGTGGCCGAGATCATCATCATTCCGCTCGCTGCCTGGCTGACCACGATCTTCTCGCCACGGCGTTTTGCGGTCGCCATCTCGACCCTGTTCGTGATTGCCTCACTGCTCTGTTCCATGGCCTGGAACCTGGAAAGCATGATCGTGTTTCGCGCTTTGCAAGGCCTGGCCGGGGGCGCGCTGATCCCCTTTGCCTTCACCCTGATTCTGACCAAACTGCCGCCTGCATCGCGCCCCAAAGGCATGGCCATGTTCGCCATCACTGCTACCTTTGCACCTTCCATCGGGCCCACCATAGGCGGCTGGCTGACCGAAAACTTTGGCTGGGAATACATTTTCTACATCAATATCGTGCCCGGCATTCTGATGGCCAGCGGCTTGATGTACGGCCTGGATAAAGCAGCGCCGCGCTGGGAGTTGCTGCGCCAGGGCGACTACTGGGGAATCGCCACCATGGCCGCTGGCCTGGGCTGTCTGCAGGTTTTTCTGGAAGAGGGTCACCGCGAGGACTGGTTCGAATCCAGCAGCATGGTTACTTTGGCGGTTATCTCCTTTGTCAGCCTGGTCTGCTTTATCATTCTGCAATTATCGCGGCCGAACCCTCTGGTGAACCTGCGATTGCTTAAAGAGCGTAACTTCCTGTTCGGCAGCTTGGCTAACATCGGCCTGGGCGTGGGGTTGTACGGCACAGTATTCGTGTTGCCGGTGTATCTGGCGCAGATTCAGCAGTACAACGCTCTGCAGATTGGCCAGGTGATCATGTGGATGGGTTTTCCGCAACTGCTGATAATTCCCCTGGTGCCGATTCTGATGAAGTTCGTCGACGCCCGGCTGATCTGCGCCGCCGGCTTTTTCCTGTTTGCTTTCGCCAGTTTCTTCAGCGGCAGCCTGAATCTCGACTTTGCCGGCGATCAGTTTATTGCCATCCAGATTTTCCGTGCCTTTGGCCAGCCGATGGTGCTGGTGCCCATGTCGATTCTCGCCACCGCGATGATTCCGCCCTCGCAGGCCGGCTCCGCCTCCAGCCTGTACAACATTCTGCGCAACCTGGGCGGCGCCATCGGCATTGCCGCGTTAGCTACCATTCTCGACAGCCGGGCCAAGCACTATTACGAAATACTGCGCGCAAGCGTCACACCGGGTAACCCGGCATTCACCGAGCGCATGGAGCTGCTAACCGCACAGCTGGGCAACGAGCAGAGTGCTTTTCAATTGCTCAGCAACCAGGTGCACCAGCAGGCCAGCATCATGGCTTTCAATGACGCCTTCCACCTGATTGCCATCATGCTGGCTTGTTCCATGGTGTTCGTACTCTTGACCCGCGCCATTCCCAAACCTGCTGCGGCCAAGCCCGCGCATGCAGCAGATGCCAACATCGAAGCAACCCACCCCTGACCTGTAATTTTTTTTGAGCACCCTCTGGAAATAGTCCCTTCCAGCGGGTAGCATCGGCCGGAAATGTAAAATATTTTCAACAACTCATTGTCAGCAGGTACATCATGGCCGAAGCCCAGCACACCACCTCTTATTACGCCGCCTCCGCCAATGCAGCTCCGGCAAGGCCATCGTTGCAGGGTCGCCATGAAACCGATGTGTGCGTGATTGGCGCTGGCTATACCGGCATCTCGACCGCGCTGTTTCTGCTTGAGCAAGGTTTCAAGGTCACGGTACTGGAGGCAGTCAAGGTAGGCTTTGGCGCCTCGGGCCGCAATGGCGGGCAGATCGTCAACAGTTACAGCCGCGATATCGATGTGATCGAGCGCACCGCTGGCGCCAAGCAGGCGCGACTGATGGGCGAGATGGCCTTTGAGGGCGGCCGCATCATTCGTGAGCGGGTGGCCAAATACAACATCCAGTGCGACCTGAAGGACGGCGGCGTATTCGCTGCCTTCAACGACAAGCAGATGGGCCATCTCGAAGCCCAGAAGAAACTCTGGGAGCGCTACGGCCACACCCAGCTGGAAATGCTCGACGAGCAGCGTATTCGTGAAGTGGTCAATACCGAGCTGTACGTGGGCGGGATGCTCGACATGAGCGGTGGCCACATTCACCCGCTTAATCTGGTCCTGGGTGAAGCGGCTGCGGTCGAATCATTGGGCGGCGTCATTCATGAGCACTCCAGAGTGACCCGCATCGATCAGGGGGCCAAGCCGGTGGTGCACACCGATCAAGGCCAGGTAGTCGCCAATTATGTGGTCGTCGCCGGCAACGCCTACCTCGGCAACCTGCTGCCGCAGTTGGCCGCCAAGTCCATGCCCTGTGGCACCCAGGTGATCACCACCGAACCCCTGAGCGAAGAACTGGCACAGTCACTATTGCCGCAAGACTATTGTGTGGAGGACTGCGCCTACCTGCTGGATTACTATCGCCTGTCCGGCGACAAGCGCATGATCTTTGGCGGTGGTGTGGTCTATGGCGCCCGCGATCCGGCCGACGTGGAAGCCCTGGTGCGGCCCAATCTGATCAAGACCTTCCCGCAGCTAAAGGACGTGAAGATCGATTACGCCTGGACCGGCAACTTCCTGCTTACGCTGTCACGCCTGCCCCAGGTAGGTCGAATTGGCGACAACATTTATTACTCGCAGGGGTGCAGCGGCCACGGTGTGACTTACACCCACCTGGCCGGCAAGATCCTGGCAGAGGCCTTGCGCGGCCAGGCAGAACGCTTTGACGCCTTTGCCAGCCTGCCGCACTATCCTTTCCCCGGCGGCCGCCTGTTCCGCGTGCCTTTCACCGCCATGGGCGCCTGGTATTACCAGATGCGCGACAAACTGGGATTCTGAATGCGCGCCCGCGGCCGCAGCACCGATAACCCGGCACCCGTGCCGCGATTTCAGTGAAGTTGATCACAACGCGTGCTGCAGCTCGGAACCGCGCCGCAATTTTTCAGTCTGATCAGGGGTGACCCATGCCCTGCATGGCACTTGCAGGCACCAGCCTGCGCGCAAAGCTTCCAAGCAAGGAAGCCAAGACCAAGAATGAGGAGTAACTCCAATGACTTTCATGCAATCCAGCAAGCGTTACCTGTCCATTGTTTTCGCCGCCCTGTTCATGCTCACCTCGCTGGTCAGTATCCAGGCTCAGGCTGCCATGGTTGGCACTGACGAAGTCATCGCCCAGCAACAGCTGAGCGTCGACCGAGCTGAGTTGAAAGGCATGCTGCAAGATCAGGCAGTGCAGGACAAACTCGCCAGCATGGGTGTATCGCCAGATCAGGTTGATCAGCGGATCGACAGCCTGACCGCCGATGAGCTGGCCTACTTCAACACCCAGCTTGATGAAGCGCCCGCTGGTGCTGGCGTAGTGGGTGTAATAGTGCTGTTTCTGGTGATTTTCATCATCACCGATATGCTCTGCGCAACCGACATCTTCAGCTTCATCCACTGCATCAACCGCTAACGGATGCGCGCTTTTCGCGTCCTCGTCGCGCTCGGGCTGACAGCACTGCTGTCAGCCTGTGCCGGCACTCAGACTCTTCCCAAAACCGCGCAATTACCGCCTGATCTGCACTCTCAGCAACTGCTCGGCGACGTCCCCTTTTTCGCCCAGGATGAGTACCAATGCGGCCCCGCTGCCTTGGCCATGATGCTCAACCAGCGGCACCTAGACATAACACCCGAGGCGCTCAAGGAGCGCGTGTACATTCCCGAGCGCAAAGGCAGTCTGCAGGTCGAGATGGTCGCCGCCGCCCGCGATCAGGGCATGCTTGTCTACCCGCTGGAACCTGAGCTGCAGGCCATACTCAGCGAGGTCGACGCCGGCAACGCCGTACTGGTCATGCAGAACCTGGGCCTGAGCTGGTTCCCGCAGTGGCATTACGCCGTGGTGGTTGGCTACGACCTGAACGCGCAGGAGTTGATCCTGCACAGCGGCCTGCAAGAAGCCCAGCGCGAACCCTTCAAGCTGTTTCTGCGCACCTGGGACCGGGCCGAGAACTGGGCTCGAGTGATCATGCCCGCCGACCGACTACCTGCCACTGCCGAGCCTCTGCCCTACCTGCGCGCCGCCAGTGATCTGGAGCAGACCGACAAGCTCGATAGCGCCAAAAGCGCTTATCAGACCGCGCTGATCCGTTGGCCGGGGGAGCCTGCAGCGCGACTGGGACTGGGCAATGTAGCCTGGCAACAGGACGACAGGAGCGTCGCCGTCGCCCACTTCAGCGAACTGACTCGCCAATTCCCGAATCTGGACGCAGGCTGGAACAATCTGATCACCGGTTTGAATGAAATGGGCTGCCCGCAGGCAGCCAAGGTAGCGCAGCAGTGCTTCGAGCAGCGCAGCCGCACCGGTGCCGAGAATGACCAGAATGCCGCTTGCCCCCTGCCGGTCTGCCCCTGATGATGACGGCTTCTTTCGCCATCACAGGAGCCGTTCGGCATGCTGAGTGCGCAACAGGTCCAACAGCTGATTCGCCAGGGTGTGCCGCAGGCCGACGACCTTGATCTGCGCATTGAGGAAGTCAGCGAGCAGCACAGCCTCGCGCGGATACCCTTCCACAGCCGGCTGATTCGCCCCGGCGGCACATTGTCGGGACCTACGTTGATGGCGCTGGGCGATGCGGCCATGTACGCCTTGATTCTCGGCAAGCTTGGACCGGCCGAGATGGCCGTCACCTCGAACCTCAATATCAACTTCCTCTCTCGCCCGCAACCCGTTGATCTAATGGCAAAAGCAACGCTGCTGAGGATGACGCGCAGACAAGCCGTGTGCGAGGTTGGTCTCTATAGTGCGGGCCAGCCGGATGAGCTGGTTGCGCATGTAACCGGCACCTATGCATTGCCCCTTTGACCGGCGGTACCTGGGCAAGCTGTCGAACGTCGTATTGCCAGCCCGCCCCGCTTGGGCTGCGATAGCCAGGCCGAATTCAACAAGGAATAGCCCGTGTCACTGCGCGCCTTCAGCCTGACCCTGCTTGCCATGCTGGCCTTTGCCGGCAATTCGATCCTCTGCCGCCTGGCACTCAAGGAAACCGAAATCGACCCCGCCAGCTTCACCGCCGTTCGCCTGACGGCCGGGGCGATTACCCTGTGGCTGATCATCCGGCTGCGTCGGGGTGGTGACGCCGGGGCGGGCAACTGGTGGTCTGCACTGGCACTCTTTGCCTATGCCGCCGCCTTCTCGCTCGCCTACGTGCAGCTGTCTGCCGCTACCGGGGCACTACTGCTGTTTGGCGCGGTTCAGACCAGCATGATCGGTTACGGCCTGGCCCGTGGTGAGCGGCTTGGGCCGTTGCAATGTCTCGGTGTGGCGCTGGCGATCATTGGTCTGGTGGTGCTGCTGTTGCCCGGACTGTCAGCGCCATCACTGGAGGCGGCGCTATGGATGCTCGCCGCCGGGGTGGCCTGGGCGGTGTATTCAGTGCGTGGTCGCGGCGCCGGCGATCCGACGCGCGTTACCGCGGGCAACTTCATCCGCGCGCTGCCCTTCGCGGCGCTGTTCTGCCTATTACTCTGGCCCTCGCGTTCATTCGATCAACCCGGTGTACTCTATGCGCTACTGTCCGGCGCGCTGGCCTCCGGGGTAGGTTATGCCCTCTGGTACGCGGCTTTGCCGTTACTGGCGACCAGCGCTGCCGCCACGGTGCAGTTGAGTGTGCCGGTGATTACCGCCATCGGTGGTATTGTGCTGCTGAACGAAGCTCTGACCCTGCCGCTGCTGATTGCCTGCGCCAGCATTCTTGGCGGCATCGCCCTGGTCGTTCTCAATAACCGCAAGCCAGCCTGAGAAGCCGATAGTCAATGACTGCGAAATATGTCCACCTGCGTTACCTGCTGATTCTTGCCGCTTTGTTCTCGCTACTCTTTGCCGTGCTGGCCGTCAGCCCGCATGACCGCAGTGACTGGGCGCTGGAGAATCTGCTGGTATTGGCGTTCGTTGTGACCCTGGGACTCAGCTACCGCGCCTTCCCGCTCTCACGCCTGTCCTACACGCTGATCTTCCTGTTCCTCTGCCTGCACGAAATCGGCGCGCATTACACCTACTCCGAGGTGCCTTATGACGCCTGGGTGACCCGTGTATTCGGTGTCAGCCTGAACGAACTTCTGGGCTGGGAGCGCAATAATTTTGACCGGGTGCTGCACTTTCTGTTCGGCGCACTGCTGGTTTATCCGATCCGTGAACTCTACTGCCGGGTGGCCAATGCGCGTGGCTTCTGGGGTTACTTTTTTCCACTCGAGCTGGCGATGGCCGCCTCAATGCTTTACGAGCTGTTTGAATGGGGCGCCGCCAGCCTGTTTGGCGGCGATCTGGGCGTAGCCTATCTGGGCACTCAGGGCGACATCTGGGATGCCCATAAAGACATGCTGCTGGCCACTGTCGGTGCTTTTGCCACCTTGTGCATAGTGCTGCTGATCAACCTGCGGGTTAATCCTGATTTTCGCAGCGAATGGCGCAACAGCCTGCGCGTCAAGCGCCAGCGCCCGCTGGGAGAAGACGAGCTTGAGCGCTTGCAGCAACTGCGCCACAGCGAGGCGCCAGAACAGCACAAGCGCTGATCTCAGGCTGCCCTGCTGGATGCAAAGTGGTAATATCCGCTGCGGAAACAGCGCCACTGCGCGCTGCCGTTCAGCGATGTCGCAGCGCTTTGAGCATTACGGCAGACAGACCAGATAGTTTGAAGGAATCTACATGGCGCTCATTCCGGGAATGTCCAGGGTGAAAATCGTACTCCTGTTGTTGGTCATTGCCGGCTTGTTCATCGCCTGCACCAATATTCCACAGTACCCCGTTGAACAGCCGATAGCCGCAGCGGTACAGAGCTACGATTATCAACGCGATATCCGTCCGATATTCGAACACAAATGCATGGCCTGCCACGGCTGCTACGATGCCCCCTGCCAACTCAAGCTGACCAGCGCGGAGGGGCTTGAGCGGGGCGCTACCAAACTGCCGGTGTATGACGGCTCCCGCCTGGAAGACATGGCCCCAACCCGGCTCGGGATCGATGCCGACTCTACTGCCGGGTGGCGAGAAAAGGGGTTTTTCTCGGTACTGCATGGGGCTGAAGACGGCCAACTTGGCGGGCTGGATGCATCAGTGCTGTACAAGATGCTGCAGCTGTCACGCGCCAATCCACTGCCAGCCAATAGTCGCTTGCCGGATGAGGTCACCCTGGGCGTTACACGCAGCAACAGTTGTCCCACCAATGACCAATTCGCCGACTACGCTGATGACTTTCCCCACGGCGGCATGCCCTACGGCGCCACCGGCCTGACCGACGAGGAGTTTGCCCGAGTCAGCCAATGGATCAGCGAAGGCGCTGTGGTCCAGCCGCAGACCTATACGCCCAACAAGGCCGAACAGCAGATGCTTGCGCGTTGGGAGAGCTTCCTCAACCAGAGCGGTATGCGCGAGCAATTGGTAGCGCGCTACCTGTTCGAGCATCTGTTTACTGCTCACCTGCACTTTCCTGACAGCGGCCAACGCCAATTCTATTCGCTGGTGCGCTCCAGCACGCCACCAGGGCAACCGGTGCAGCCACTGCGCACCGTGCGCCCGAACGATGACCCCGAGCAGCCGTTCTTCTACCGGCTGCAGCCTATGCGGCAAAGCATCGTGGAGAAGACCCACATCACTTACGAGCTGGGCGATACTCGCCTGCAGCGCTTTCAGTCCCTCTTCTTAGAGTCCTCCTGGGAGCTGAGATCGCTGCCCGGGTACAGCTACGCCGAGCGTGCCAACCCCTTCATCACCTTCTCGGCGATTCCGGCCAAGGCGCGCTATCAGTTTCTGCTCGACGATGCTGAATACTTCGTGCGCACCTTCATTCGCGGACCTGTGTGTCGTGGCCAGATTGCCACAGACGTGATCCGCGACCAGTTCTGGACGGTATTCGAAGATCCCGAGCAGGAGGCCTACGTCAATGACCTCGAGTACCGTCTGAAGACTTCGCCATTGCTCGGCTTGCCCGGTCAGAAGAGTGATCTTCTGGCGCTCGGGCCGGAATGGATCGAATACAACGAGCAGCGCAACAAGTACCTGGATCTGCGTCGACACTACTACGCCAAACGCAAACCGCAGGGCGCCACCCTGGATGAGCTCTGGGACGGCGACAACTGGAACCAGGACGCCCTGCTGACCATCTTCCGCCATCACGACAGCGCCTCGGTGCGCCGCGGGCTGCACGGCCGCGTGCCGCGTACCATCTGGGTGATGGATTACCCCTTGCTGGAGCGCACCTACTACGAACTGGTGGCCAACTTCAATGTTTTCGGCAGCGTCTCCCATCAGGGTCAGACGCGGCTGTATTTCGACCTGATCCGCAATGGCGCCGAGCACAACATGCTGCGCTACGTACCCGCCAATCAACGTGAATCCCTGTATGCGCATTGGTACCAGGGCAGCGCCAAAATCAAACACGCACTGACCTACACCGGGCTGGATACCACCACGCCCGCCGCCATGGATTACCAGGGAGCCGAGAGCAACCGGGCCGTGATGCAGCGCTTCAGTGAGTTGTTGATGGATCGTACCGCTCGGGTCAGCGGGCCGGCCGACAGCCTGAACCGATGCTCGCAGGAGAACTGCAATCGACCAGCCGTCAGCAGCGCGCAACAGCAACTCGAAGCTGCGCTGCGCCCGCTTTCCCGCGCCGATGGCAGGAGTTTGCCGGTAATACCCTTGATGCCCGAGGTCACCTTCCTGCGTGTTACCGACGGCGACCAGCGCTGGGTTTACACACTGGTGCACAACCGCGCACATTCCAGCGTGGCGTTCATGTTCGGCGAAGAAGCGCGGTTGCTGCCCGAAGAAGACACACTGACGCTCATGGAGGGCACACTCGGTAGTTATCCGAACTTCAGTTTTGATGTCGGGCTGCAAGCACTGCCCGAGTTTATCGAAACCCTGACGGCAGTTCACGACCAGCAAGGCCTGCACTCCCTGGCAGAGCGCTGGGGCGTGCGCCGTACCCATCCCGAGTTCTGGAACATCATGGCCGACTTTCAGCGCAGCGCCGCCGAAGTCGCACCGGATCAAGCCGGCATCCTTGACGTCAATCGCTATCTGAATCTGTAAGCCCCGCGATGCCCGCCGCCGCTCTTTTTGCGGCTGGCGAGCACCGCCTGCGTTGCAAGTTGGCCAAGGCTAGGCTTTCACTACCTCGCTGACCAGCAGCTCGGGGGCGATATTGGTGTAATTGGCAACATCCGCCTGGATCGTTGCGGCGTGCGGACCAAAGGCCGTCCGGAAGCTATCCACCGACTCGAAAAAGAGATGCCCCATCGCCACAAAAGCAGCGGGAGCACCCGGGGCGCCACCGGCCAGACCTCGATCCACAGCAAAAGACAGGCACGCATCTCCCAGCAGCCGCTTGACCATCGGCATGTGCTGCTCACGATAGTAATCGTGGTCAAATTCATTGCCTGCCACATTGGGGTACAACACACTGACTTTGATCATCCGAGGGCTCCTTTGGTTGTCTGTATGCTCATCTGCCGCCGCTACAAAAACTCAGTTTGCACCCCTGCCACCAATAGCCATAGCGAATTAATCAGACGAATATCGCGCCAGTAGCGCCAGCGCGCTGCCGCTTTACACCACAAGCCGATAGGCAGGCTATGCTGTAGTGGCGCCGGCCAATTTTGCAGGCTGGCATGGCAACCATCGGTGCTGGTTCAAGGAGCCTGAATGCGGTTTTCGTTATCTACCCTGGCGGCCCTTTGCTTGTCGCTGACCACCACGCCGGCTGCAGCATCGCTGTACCACGATTACTCTTCGGCGCCGGATGACGCCGAGGTCGATACCGGCAGTTTTATTGATCGCTGGTCCCTGCCCTTCATACCCGTGCCGAAAATCATTACCGAGCCCGCGGTCGGGACAGGCCTGGCCTTGGGACTGGTCTTCTTTCAGGAGTCGGAAGAGCAGAAGACCGAGGGCTCCGATGGCAGCCTGGTACCAGAAAACATCACCATCGGCGGCCTGGCCTTCACCTCCAACGGCAGCCGCGGCTACGGTCTTGGCCACCTTGGTTATTGGCTGGACGACAGCGTCCGTTACAAGGGCTTTCTGGCGTTCTCGGATTTCAACATCGATTTCTACTCCCTTGCCGGCATACCCATCAACCGACCCATAGGCTTCAATATCAAGGGTCCTGCCGTCATCCAGGAACTGCAGATGCGCGTCGCAGACAGCCACTGGCTGATCGGCGCGAAACAGGTTTATCGTAATGTAAAGCTGACTCTCACCGACAACATAGAACTGCCCAATCCGGCATTGGCAGACCGTATCAACGGCTATCTGGATGACTACCTCGGCGAGAGTACAGTCACCTCAGGCCTGGGCATTACCGCCGAGTTCGACTCGCTGGACACCCCGCTCGACCCGCAACAAGGTTACAACTACAAGTTCCGATATCTGATTTACGACAAGGCCATTGGCAGCGATTACGATTACGCCAGCTTCCAGCTCAAAGGTACCAACTACTGGAATCTGAGCCCAACCTGGGACCTGGGCCTGCGCCTGCAATACGACGGCATCTCGGTGGACGACAATACCCTGTTGCCTGCCTATATTGCGCCCTCCATCGATCTGCGCGGGATTCCCGCAGCCCGCTATCAGGGCAATGCCGTGGCAGTGGCCGAAGCCGAACTGACCTGGAAGATCAGCCCACGCTGGCGGCTGAAAACCTTTGCTGGGGCCGGCCGCGCCGCCGAGCAGTTTGGTGACCTTGACGATGCCGAGGCCGCAAACAGCGTGGGCGGCGGTTTTCGCTATATGGTTGCCGCGCGCTACGGCTTCAATATGGGTATCGATCTGGCCCGGGGGCCGGAGGAGACTGCCGTGTACATTCAGGCCGGCTCGACCTGGTAATCCAGGCCGAACTTTGGGTTACACTCATCGGCAGCAATGGACATGGCTGGTAGATACGGCCAGATGATCAAAGGGAGCGCCGCATGCAATCAACCTCCGTACTACTCATGCTGACGGGTATCGCAAGCCTTTTCACGGCCGGCTGCACGACCGCGCCCCAGCACCCGGACGCCAACGACGCACAGCAAGAGCGCGCCGCCCCGGCTACCGAGCAGGTAACCGGCAGCCTCAGCTATCGCGAGCGCATCGCCCTGCCGCCGGGCAGCGTAGCGCATATCAAGTTGAGCGACGTGTCGCGTGCCGACGCCGAGGCAACGGTACTGGCCGAACAGAACACCACCCTGTTCGGCAAATCGGTGCCCATTCCCTTCGCGCTCAAGGTCGAGCCAGCGATGTTTGATTTGCGCCTGAACTATTCGGTGTCGGCGCAGATTCGTAGCGCCGAAGGACAACTGTTGTGGACCACCGACAGCGCCAACCTGATCGACGTGACGCAACCCAGGGTAGACCTGGGTACCCTGATGATGATCAAGGTCACCGGTGCCATAGCCGAGAATGCCGAGATCGTCGACGTGGCGGCTTTTCTGCCCATAGCGGCACGCGGAAATGAGCCGGGCTGGACGCTGAAAATCGACAGCGAGCGCATGAGCCTCAGCCGACAGAACGACCCCACGACCATCCTGACGCCCACACCGACCACCACCCGCGAAGGCGAGCGCTATCGCCTGAATGCCAGTACCGAAGCCAATTCGGTGATTGTCGATGTGACGCCCCAGCTATGCCGCGACAGCATGACCGGCATGCCCTACCCCTACAGGGTAGAGGTCAAGGTCAACGGCGACACCCTGAACGGCTGCGGCGGCGCAGCGCAGTCTCTGTTGACCGGTCGCGAGTGGATTGTCGAAGATGTGGACCGCAAGGGCGTGGTAGACAATACCCAGATGAGTCTGAATTTTACCAACGACGGCCTGCTCGGCGGCCGCGCCGCCTGCAACCAGTACAGCACCAGCTTCCAACTGACCGGCGAAGGCCTCAGCACTCAGGCCATCGCCGCCACGCAGAAAGCCTGCGCCCCTGCTTTGATGGCTCAGGATGATCACTTCTTTGACGTGCTCGGCGATGTAACCCGCTTCGATCTGGACGAAACCGGCGCGCTGCTGCTGATGACCAGCGACAACCGCACGATCAAGGCGCGCGCCGCCGAGCCCGCCAGCGAGATACAGCCGTGATAAGCGGCGGCTGTCTGTGCGGTGGGGTGCAGTATCGCATCAGTGGGGAACTCGAACCCATTCAGCTGTGTCACTGTCAACAATGCCGCAAGGCGCAGGGCACGCCCTTTGTCAGCAACATCCCGGTGCCGCGAGCGCAGTTCGAACTGCTTCAGGGCGCTGATCTGCTCAAGGAGTATGCCTCTTCGCCGGGAAAGGCACGGGTGTTCTGCAGTCATTGCGGCTCACCCTTGTACAGTCACAGGTTGAGCGATCCGGGGACTATCCGGCTACGTGCCGGCAGCCTGGACCAGGATCTTGCTGTCCGTCCAGGATTCCACGCTTACACCGCCTCGGCTGCCAACTGGTGGCGGATCAACGACCAGCTGCCGCAATACCCGGAAGGCGCCCCGCCCCCGCCAACGCGATGAAAAGCGACCTACCAATCCAGCGAGGTAATGCATGACGCAAGACCGCAGCAAACGCCAGGAAAACCCCTTGACCCTTCCCCTGGGAGATGAGCAACTGGTAATACGTCGTCGCTACGAAGTGCTGAGTATCATCAACGACTTTTTCATCGCTATCTGGTTTCTGCTCGGCAGCCTGCTCTTTCTGTTCCCGCAGTACGAAAAGCCCGCCATCTATTTTTTCATTATTGGCAGCGCCCAGTTCCTCATACGGCCGAGTATTCGTCTGGTCAGCCACATGCATCTGCAGCGCCGCAGAGGCTCTTCAGACAGTAGCGCCAGCAACTGGGAAAACTGAACTGCGGTTATGAATTGCAATGATTTCCCCGAGTGAACACTTGTACGCACAGAGCCGCTGAACAATACTTGCCAGCATCAGCACTGCACCAGAAAAACAACAATACAGGTGAGTCATATGGCATTGAGTCGCACCACCAAATTCGCCTACGGGCTGGGCCAGATAGCCGAATCCATCAAGGGCACCGGCTTCAATATCTTCCTGTTTTTCTTTTTTACCCAGGTGCTCGGCCTATCGGGCTCGCTGGCCGGTGTGGCGGTGATGATTGCGCTGATATTCGATGCCGTGACCGATCCACTGGCCGGGCATATATCCGATAGCAGCCGCTCACGTTTTGGCCGCAGGCATCCCTTCATGCTCGCCGCGGCGTTACCGCTGGGACTCGCCTGGTATTTGCTGTTTACCCCGCCTGCGGGCCTCGGCCAGATGGGGCTGTTCCTCTGGCTCACTGGCTTTGCCGTCCTGGTGCGCGGCGCCATCACGCTCTACTACGTCCCCTACCTTGGGCTGGGCGCGGAACTGACCACCGATTATCACGAGCGTACCTCGGTAGCCGCGTGGCGCGGTTTCTGCGGCGTCAGCGGCGCCGCTATGGTTGTGCTGCTGGGTGTGCCGCTGTTCTTTCCCGAAACTGCAGCATTCGAGAACGGGTTACTGAACCCGGCGGGCTACCCGCTGGTGGCATTGAGTGGCGCCGTACTGATGGCGGTGAGCATTCTAGTGTGCACCCTTGGCACGCGCGGGCGGAAAGCCTTGCCCGTGCCGCGCGACCCTCAGCTACCCAGAATATCGCTGCGTCAGAACCTGGCAGCTATCTGGCGCAACGCGTCTTTTCGCGCGCTCTTTCTTGGGACCCTGCTGGTAGCCATTTCCATCGGCATCACCCAGACCCTGAACATGCACTTGAACGTGTATTTCTGGGGGTTGACCAGCAACAGCATCGCCCTGCTCGGCGCTGGTGTCCTCCTGGGTTGGCCGGCGGGTATTCTCCTGGCCCGGCCGCTGCACCTGCGCTTCGACAAGAAACCGACCATCGTGGGCGCGGCACTGATTGCCGCGCTGGCCGGCAATATCGCGGTCGTCCTTGAACTGATGGGAATATTCCCCGGGGCCGAGAGCGCCCTCTTCGTACCGCTGATCCTGCTACTGTTGTTTGTGGGTGGCGCCGCTTCCGGTCTGGCGATGATTTCCGGCGCTTCCATGATGGCGGATGTCGCCCAGCAGCACGCTGACGAAAGCGGCTTGCAGCAGGAGGGCTTTTTCTTCAGCGCCATCTCGTTCACCGGCAAGATGGCAGCGGCGGCCGGTTATCTAGTGGCCGGGGTGGGTCTGGATCTGATTGGCTTTCCGCTACAGGCAAGCCCCAGCTCGGTGAGCAGCGCGCAGGTCGATAGCCTCGCACTGCTCAGTCTGACTGCCGGCATATTTGCCTTTGCGTCGGCCGGCACCTATAGCCGCTATCAGTTGCGCCAACCCGCAGCGACAGCGGTTGCACTCTAGCGTTTTGCCATTTTCGGTAAAGCCGGCGCATGGACAACCAGTCCGGCTTGCGGCATTATGCGCGGCTGAAAAACCCTGCATAACGCAGGGTCATGACCCGCAAGGTAACCGATGAGCGAACTGCCCCACTGCCCCAACTGCGACTCCGCCTTCACCTATGCAGACGGCCTCATGTTCGTTTGCCCGGAATGCGCCCATGAATGGCCACAACAGGCGGAAGCTGCTCAGGAGAGCGGCAGCGGTATTAAGGATGCCAACGGCAATCCGCTTGCCGACGGCGATTCCGTCACCGTCATCAAGGACCTCAAGGTCAAAGGCTCCTCCCTGGTGGTGAAGGTCGGAACCAAGGTGAAGAACATTCGTCTGGTGGACGGCGATCACGACATCGATTGCAAAATCGAGGGTATCGGCCCGATGAAGTTGAAGTCGGAGTTCGTCAAGAAGTCCTAAGTTTCTGCCGGGCGGCCCCGCCACTCCCCATTGGCCTCCCGGCTTGCTCTCCGGCACGCCGGAGCACTCCCCTCTAATGCTTGAAGGCCACGTACTGCCGGTGCGGGTTGGGCCCCCGCCAGATGAAGCCTTCGTAGTAATAGTGCAGGAACGACAGAGTCAGGATGACGATATTCACCCAGGGAAAATGCTGGTAGCTGGTCAGCGCGTAGGCGATCAGCAGCGAGCTCAGCGGCAATACCACAAAGGGTGACCAGGCGCTGGTATGCGTCAGGCGATAGCACAGGCTGCCAGAGCCCGAACGGTTGCGATTGCGATCATGGGTGATGTACACGCTATAGGCTGTGAGGTCATGAATCACCCGCGGAATCAGTATCACGAACAGGGTATAACCTGCCTCGTTGATGACGAGCGCCGACACCAGCATCGCGGCGTTGGCCCACAGATACCAGCGGCCAATTCCCGGTTCGGCTCGCCGCGCCAGACGCCACGAAAGCACCACAACGGCCGCACAGAGTCCCGACCCCAGCGCCGACATCAACTGATAACCACTGACGCCAGCCAGCTCCCAGTGGCCGAGAAAACGCATGCCATACACATTGATGTAGATGGCAAAGCCGGCGAGGATGGCCAACCATTTCCAGCATTTGTACAGTCGGTCCGGACGCGTACCCAGCATCATGAGGGTCAACCCCAGTTGCTGCGCCAGCACGTGATAAATGGTGTAAAAGGCAAGGAACACGAACAACAGGTTGTAGCTGACCGGCTGCGGTCCAAAATGACCGGCGATGGCAATCAGCAGAAACAGACAGAACGGCGGCAACAGAGTGCGTCGGTAATGGGCGACATATTCGCCGTTGGCCATGGTCAGCAGGCTGGCAATAATGTGCGGCAGGCCAAAAAGCACCGCCCAGATGGGCCAATCATTGGGATCGCCCGGCAGCACTTCGTTGGCGAGCCAGGCATCCCACAGCAACAGATCCAGCAGCACCAGCACAATAGACACGGGTATGACGGCATACAATGCCAGCAGCCAGCGGCAATCGATACTGTGCAGAGGGTGTTCCATAAAGAGGGCCAGGGTGTGTTGGTGTGGCCCTACTTGAGCATACGCGGCGGCGCGCGCCCATCACCCGAATTGGTGAACCCTGCTGCTGCCGCGCCAGGTCAGGGAATACGCCCGACCGCCAGCCAGGCTACCACGAGGCTCAATACCACCAGGATGCTCAGGGGCTTGCGCAGTGCCGGGTACCAGACCGGAGCCAAACCGTGGTTGACCGCCCACAGGTCGGCAAAATACAAAATGGCGAAGGCTATGAAGAAGATTGGCAGGGCCAGATTGATCGGCAGGCTCAGCCCTACCCAGCCCAGCAGCGGTGGCACCACCGAGAGCGCCAGCTGGATCGGCGCCTTGCCGCTTTCCGCGTCGGCGCGCATGGCCAGCCCCCAATGGATAGCCCCCATGAACGCCAACACTATGGCCGCGTAGGCCAGCAGCTCTTCCAGCACTCGCTCGCGCCACGCTTCCGGCGTCACCCAGAGCCCCAGAGCGCCGCTGACAAAGGGAATCAGCCCGACCAGTCCCAGCCCCAGGGCCAGTTTCGGGGGACGCGTTGCGCTGAATGGATGCATGCCTACTCCAGAGTTCGACTGTCACGCGCCAACTTGGCGCTGGGGCAATTATAGAGGCTCGTCGCCCTGCGACAAACGGCTATCGTGCAACAACTGGCTGGCCGCTGCGGGACGCTTGCGTGGCAACGCCGCGAGCAGCACACGCAGGTGCTGTCGCAAACGCTGCTGCTCTGCCGGCTCAGCGTTGTCGGCAAGGGCATAGGACTGGCGCACAAACTCATCAAAGAAGCCGTCAACGGCGCTGCGCTGGCCCGGTAACGCAGCCCGCAGGCGCTGTTGCCAGTTGCGCGGGCCCTCTCCGGGCTGAGCCTGCAGACCCAGGCGCGTCAGGCGGCGATCGAGTACCGCCCAGGCCTGTTGCTGGGCGCTGCCCTGCTGCCGCTGGGGCCGCAGCCACCAGGCAGCCTGCAGCAGCATGATGGTGCCTGCCAGCGCCAGCACCACCAGGCCTATTCGTTGCCAGTCGGCGGTGCCAAGCCAGCGACGGAACAAGCCCATCTGCTGCTCACCCTTGAAATTGAGCACCCGCAGTTGCCATTGATAGTTGATGTTGTCCCATGCCAGGCGCGCCTCATTCAGCCAGCCCACTCCGCGATAGCGTGAGCCCGAGAGGTAGGCGTCCTCCAGAAAGCTGCCCTCACCACGCACGGCTTCTTCCAGCCCTCGCTCGATACGCTCCGGCGCGACCTGAAAAGTCGGATCCAGCGAGACCCAGCCCTGCCCGGGCAACCAGGCTTCCACCCAGGCGTGGGCGTCGAACTGATGCACCAGCACATAGCCGCCCCGGGTATTCACTTCGCCACCCTGGTAGCCCGCCACGACACGGGCAGGAATACCGGCGGCGCGCAGCACGAAGGTCATGGCGCCGGCATAGTGCTCACAGAAGCCACGGCGGGTATCAAACAGAAATTCGTCATTGCTGTGCTGGCCCAGCGGCGTGGGATTGAGCGTGTAATAGAAAGGTTGCTGATTGAAGTAGCCGAGCAATGCCTGCACGAGCGCGGCGTCATCGCTATGTTGCGCGCGCAATTCAGTGGCCCATTGGCGCGCGCGCGGGTCACCCTGCTCCGGTAGTTCGAGCTGGCGTTTGCGCTCCAGATCACTCAGGCCCTCGGGCTGCTGCGCGGCATTCACGTAGGAGCTGGCACTGTAGCCAAAAGTGCTGTTGAGCGGCGCGATGGACTGCAGCGTGAAGTCATGCTTGCGCCGCAGGTAAGGATCCTCCGAGGTGCCGCCGCGCAGACTGAAGACCCAGGGCTGACCGCTCGCACCGGCAATCACCCGATACTCGATTGCCTCGCCGCTGGTGTCCAACGGCGGAGCAGGAAGATTGTTCAACCAGCGATCCTGCGACCAGCTGCGCCCGTCAAAGCGACTTAACGTCAGCGCACGCCAGTAGAGGGTCCGCAGTGGCGGAATCTCGCCTTCGAAACTGGCGCGAAAAGCCAACTCCGGTGAGCGCGCCAGATTGGCGATATCGGCCGGAGACATGTTTTCCGACAGACCGGTCTTGGCGCTACCGCCCGGCATGTTGACGGACCACAACGGCTCCAGCCGCGGAAAGAAGATGAACAATACCAACAACAATGGAATGGCCTGCAGCAGCATGACCCCAGCGCTACGCAAGGCGCGCATGGGATCGTTGCGGCCCGGACTCTGCTGCAACCCCACCAGAGCGGCAATCAGCACCAGGAGCGAGCCACACTGGTATAACGTAAGCGGGATGCCCTGATCGAACAGAAAGGCGGTTGCCAGTACAAAGATACCCAGGTAAACCAGTACCAGGGCGTCACGCGGGCTGCGCATTTCCAGCAGCTTGAGCATGAACAGCATGATCAGGAACATTACGGTGGCATCCAGTCCGATCAGCGTGCCCTGGGTAACGAACACGCCAAACAGAATCAGCAACAGCGCTGTCGCCTTCAAGAGGCTGCCCGGATAGCGCCAACGCATGCGCTGTATCTGCACGCGCCACAGCGCGCAGCCGATCCAAAGCAACGCCACCCACCAGGGCAGGCGCGGCAGATGCGGCAACAACACCACCACCTGGGCGGTCAGCAGCCAGGCCAGACTGTTGCGTGGAATCAAACCTGTGGCAGTCATGACGACAGGTCCAGGCCGTGCAAGGCCAGTGCGCTCAGGCAGGCATCGCGATGTGCTTCACCCAGCGCCGGTTGCAGGCGCAAGCCGCCAAGCGCAAGACCGTAGGGGTGACCCGCCGCTTCGAGTTCAAGCACCCATCCGGTCAGCATACCCAGACGTTGCTCAAGGTCCGCTGCCGGCGCCTGTTCAAGGTCCAGCCACTGGCTCTGCTGCTGGGGCTCGGCAAAAACCTTGCTATGCAGGCCCTGCCCGCGCGAATAGGCGCGCCAGTCCAGGCGCCGGCGCGAATCGCCGGGGCGATAATGCCGCAAGCCCTGAAAGTCATCCACACCTTCGGTAAGCTGAACCTGCGCACGTTCATCCTCACCCGGTCCGGCAGACTGCAGTGGCAGCGGTGCCTTGATCGGATGCGGGTAGACCAGTACGCGCCAGTTCAGATCCAGCAGACTCCAGGCGACAAACCAGCCCAGCGGAAACCGGGTTTCAATGCGCAGGCGTTCAGGCTGCAGCCAACCGCGCTGGCTGGTCGGGTAGTAAAGCGTGATAGCAAGCTCGCCATCGCGCGGGACATCCAGCTGCTGCGCCAACGTCTGCGGCCAACCCAGACGCAACGCCTGACGCTCGCGCCGGGGGCTCAACAGCACCAGCCCAAGCGGCGCCTGTTCGCCGGCAAACACCGGACGCCCGCCGGTAGCGCGCAAACTGATACCAGCCAGATTGCGATAGCTGTGATGCAGCGCTACCCAGAACAGGCTGAGCAGCACGAAGGTGAGACCGTACACCAGGCTGTTTTCATAATTGATGGCGCCAAGCAGCAGTATGCCCAGCAGGAGCAGAAAGGCCATGCCGGCACGACTGGGCAGAATGAAGATGCGCCGGTGATCCAGGCTGATCTGCTGCGCCGCCGGAATGCGTCGTTTCAACCAACGCTGATGCAGCGCGCGGCCACGCGCTCGCAGGCCCTCGCTCACACCGCCGGCACTTCGTTGAGTAGCCAGAGGGCAAGGCTGTCGCCGCCATGGCCGGCCGGATCGCTGGCTGCCCGCAGGCGGTGACTGACCACCGCTGGCAGCACCGCCTGCACGTCTTCGGGGATCACATAACTGCGTTTTTCCAGCAACGCCCACGCCCTGGCCGCCGCCAGCAGGCCAAGACTCGCGCGCGGTGATAGACCCCAGGCGCAGAGATCGCTGTTACGTGTGTGGTTGACCAGCCGCAGAATATAGTCGACCAGCGCTTCGCTGGCGGTTATCTGCGGCACCAGCGCCTGCAGGCGGTGCAGTTCGTTGCGATTCAGCAGCGGCTCCACGCGATCCAGCCGGGTACGGCGGTCCTCCCCCAGCAGCAGGCTTTTTTCTGCCTGCTCGCTGGGGTAACCCAGAGACAGCCGCATCAGAAAGCGATCCAGCTGGGATTCGGGCAAGGCGAAGGTGCCACCCTGCGAGACCGGGTTCTGCGTAGCAATCACGAAGAAAGGATCAGGCAGCGGCCGCGTGGCGCCATCAACCGTTACCTGGCCTTCTTCCATCGCCTCCAGCAAGGCGCTCTGGCTTTTGGGCGTGGCACGGTTGATTTCATCAGCCAGAACCAGCTCGGCGAAAATCGGTCCGGGGTGAAAGGTAAACTGGCCGCTGTTGCGATCGAACACCGAGGTACCCAGAATATCGCCAGGCAGCAGATCGCTGGTGAACTGGATACGCTGGTAACTCATCCCCAGCACCGAGGCCAAAGCCTGCGACAGGGTGGTCTTGCCCATGCCGGGCAGGTCTTCAATCAGCAGGTGTCCCTTGGCCAGAATACAGGTCAGAGCCAGTTTGACAGCGCGGGACTTGCCGAGCAGCACCTGATCTACCGCGTTCTGCGCCGCTGTTAACGCATCCTTCATGCTCACCTCGTCTTCGGGTTACCATCCCATGGTAGGTGCAAGCGCTGCTGCGCGAAAGCCACAGGCAACGGCTTGTAACAGCTTGTGCGCTTGCGGCCCACTCATCCACAAGGATACCGTCATGTTGCTGCGTCGTGTTTTTCTGCTGATCACCACGCTATTAAGCGGTTGCTCGGCCCTTACGCCGGTCAATTGGCTGGTTTCCAGCAGCGGTTATCAGCGTGTGAGCGATATCGCCTACGGTGAACTGCCACGCCAGAAACTGGACCTGTATCTGCCCGATCAACTACAGCCTGGCGCGCCAGTGGTGGTGTTCTATTACGGCGGCAGTTGGCGCGGTGGCGACCGGGCCGACTACCGCTTTGTCGGGCAGGCGCTGGCCAGCCGCGGTTTCATTACCCTGATACCCGACTACCGGATGTTCCCCGAAGTCCGCTACCCCGATTTCCTGCGTGACAGTGCCAAGGCGCTCGCCTGGGCACATGCCCATCAGCAGGACTGGCAGCAGGAGACCGGTCCGCTGCTGGTAATGGGGCACAGCGCCGGCGCCTATAACGCCGCGATGGTAGCGCTTGATCCTCGCTGGCTGCAGCAGGAGCAGCTCAGTCCGAAAATTCTCAGCGGCTGGGTCGGCCTGGCTGGCCCCTACGACTTTCTACCCATCATCAATCCCGATGTGCAGCCGGTCTTCTACCATCCCGATACCCCGGTGGACTCGCAGCCACTGATGCATGTCAGTGAAGCGAGCCCTCCAGCGCTACTGCTGAATGGCCGCGAGGATGAGCTGGTCGACCCGCAACGCAACACGGTGCAGATGGCCAAGGCGCTACGCGCCGCCGGGGTAGCCACCCAGAGTCAGGTGCTGGATGACATGGGGCATATCAAGATTCTGCTGGCCCTGGCGGCACCCTTTCAAAACTGGACGCCGGTCATGGAACAGGTCACCTGCTTTATCAGCGCTCAGGCTGGTCCGGGCTTCTCGGTCCCTTCGTCTTCGGCCTGCAAGGTTTCCAGCCGGTAAATCATGTAACGCACATGCAAATGCAGGCTGTATAGCTCGTGCGCGTAGGAGAGCGGAACATCCACGTGATTCAACTCGCCCTCCAGCTTGTTGAGACCATCGATTTCTTCCGCGTAGCGTTCCTTGATCTTGCCGCTGTAGATCAGCTTGTCGATACGCCGCAGGTGTTCATACCAACGAAATACCCGCGCGCGTACCCGCCAGCGATATAGCGGACCCATGCTCTTGAGCAGCGGAATCATGATGGCGATGAAAGGAATCAGCAGCACTACGTAACGATCGATTGCCGAAGCGACCTGGAACGGCAGGTAGCGTTGCAAGAAGGGCACGCCTTCGCGATGGTAATAGTCAGCTTCCTTGCTCAGCTCCAGCCCCATGGGTTCACCGGCCGGGAAACGCCCTGGCGGATCGAGCAGATTGCCTTCACGCAGCACCTTGCGCGCCGCTTCCAGCACGACGGCGGTCAGGGCCGGGTGAAAATACTGATTGCCCACCAGCATGGCCACCGGCGACAACACCTTGGTGTCCTGCTGCGGCACGTTCTGCGCGATATTGAGCAGACCTCTGGGTACCTCCAGGGCTTCCAGAAACTGCAGCCGGGCGGCAAAGGCATCGGCCTGCGCCAGGTTTATCAAGCTGATCTCTGGATGCGCCGCCAGGCGCGTAATCAGATGATTGTCTGCGGGCAAGACCAGAAAGGCTGCGTCCAGCTGCCCTGCCAAGAGCGCGTCCACCGCTGCCGAGCTGCCCATCTTGCTCCAGAGCCCGCTGTTGAGTTGCTGCAGACGCTGTTCATCCTGGCGCTCGATAAACAGTCCGCGCAGCACCGACCAGGTACCGCTGCCTTCGCTGCCCACCGCGACGCGTTTGTCGTTCAGATCAGATAACCGGGTAATGGCCAGCCCGCTGCGTTGAAACAACCAGAGCGGCTCATGATAAAGCGACGCCAGACCCACCAGACGCCTGCGTTGAGCAGGCTGCAACAGCAGCTCTGTGCCGCTCTGGATCAGCCCGAGCTGCACCTCACCGGCGCCGTCCGTCAGGCGCTGCAGATTATCCAATGAGCCACGGCTGGTACGCAGCTGCAGATCGATATCCTCCTTGGCGAGCTCTTCTTTCAACGCCAGGCCAAACTGATGATAGCCGCCGGTTTCGCTACCCGTGGTCATGACTACCACCTTGGGCGGCGCCGGATCGAGAAATCGAAACAGCAACCACACCAGCAACAGCGCCAGTGGAATGATCCAGAGGTTGGTGCGAATAAAGAGCCCGATATGCTTCAGCCTTTGCATCCTGCCACTCCAGCAACAAATGTATCTTCAGTCTAAACGGCGACTCCGGCTCGCGCGAAAAATCTACCCGCGGTTCAGACTATTGCGCCAAAGGCACGCCGGCTTGCTGATAGGCCATGGTGCCCCACAGCGGCACGGTGGACAGGCTGTGCTTGAAGCTCCCGGAGGTTTCCTTGGTGGAATAGGACAAGTACATCAGCGTCTGGTTTTCCGGGTCATAGATACGCCTTACCTTCATGGTCTTGAAGAAAATGCTCTTGGACTTTCGGAAGACGATCTCACCCGAGGCGCTTTTATCGATCTGCGCGATCATGTCCGGGGTGATTTCGCCGGTCTGGCGGCAGGAGATGGCGCTGTCGCTGGGGTCAGACAAGCTCAGGTTCGCCTCGACCGACGCAATATGGCAGGTCACCCCAGGCACCTGGGGGTCCACCAGGGAGTTCAGTTTGATGTCCTTCAGGGTGAACACACCCAGGGAGACGTCACCCACTTCGTTGTCCGAGCAGCCGGCAAGCAGGCCGACAAGGCCTGCCGCCAATAGTACTTTCTTCATGGTCACTTCCTGTTCCTGTGGCCAACCCATCGAGATCGGTTGAAATATTTTTTATCGCTGATGCCCTGTCTTTGACAGCTCTGCGCCGCTTGGTTCTGTACTGATTTGCCTACTTGGTCCGCCTGCGCGGCGCAGCTACCGGCGGGCATGAAAACAAAAAAGCCGCGCTCCGAAACCGGAGCGCGGCTTTTTATTAGTGCAGACCAAGCTTACATGCTGAGCGCCATGCTCACACCCGCCAGGCTGATCAGCGCGCCAAGCACCTGTACCACACGCTGCCAATGGCGCGCCTGCAACCATTGGCCGCCCACCAGACCCAGCCCATGCAACGCAGCGGTTGCCACCGCAAAGCCGAATGCATAAGCCGCAGCACCGGCGCCTGCGGGCATCTCTGCGCCGTGAGCGTAACCGTGGAACAGGGCAAAGCCGCTTACCAGTACCGCTGCCGGAACGGTTGCGCCACTGCGCGCAAAGATCAGCAGCATGCCCAGTACGATCACCGAGGCAACAATACCCAGCTCAACACCCGGCAGGTGCATGCCGGCCATGGCCAAGCCACCACCCAGCACCATCACGCCCACAAACAACAGAGGTAGCAGCCAGCGCGCGGTACCACCGAGTTTAGCCGCGCACAGCCCGACAGCGACCATCGCCAACAGGTGGTCCAGACCAAACAGCGGGTGGCTCAGGCCGCTGACCAGGCCAGAAGTGCCGTGCCCCGGATGGGCGTAAGCCATAACTGGCATCAGCGTGAGGCCGGCAGCCAGTGCCAGGTGTGTACGAATCGAGGTCATGTCAGGCTCCTTGTTTGGATTGGTCGGTATTGGGCAACGCTTTGAGCATGCCCTGACGAACGATAAAGTCGATGATGTCCTCCACACCTTGGCCGCTCTTGAGGTTGGAGAATACAAAGGGGCGCTCGCCACGCATTTTCTTGGCATCGCGATCCATCACACCCAGATCGGCGCCCACCAGTGGGGCCAGATCGGTCTTGTTGATGATCAGCAGGTCAGAACGGGTAATGCCCGGCCCACCCTTGCGTGGAATCTTGTCGCCGGCGGATACGTCGATGACGTAGAGCGTGAGGTCCGACAGCTCAGGACTGAAAGTCGCGGCCAGGTTGTCACCACCACTCTCGACCAGCACCAGCTCCATCTCGGGGTGACGCTCCTGCAGCTCGGCAATCGCGGCCAGGTTCATCGAGGCGTCTTCACGGATAGCGGTGTGCGGGCAGCCGCCGGTTTCCACGCCAAGGATACGATCTTCCGGCAGCGCGTCGTGGCGCAGCAGAAAGTCGGCGTCTTCGCGGGTGTAGATGTCGTTGGTGATCACACCCAGGTTGTAGTGCGGGTATAGGCGTTCACACAGGATACGCACCAGTGCGGTCTTGCCGGACCCAACCGGTCCGCCGATGCCTACCCGCAGCGCAGGTCTGGAAGTCATGGTTTATAGCTCCTTATGATCGAAACAATCGGGTGTATTGGTGTTCGTGCCGGGCACTGGCAAAGGCCAGCCCGGGCAGCCCAGCGCCCAGTTCATCGCCGGAGAGCTGCCGCGCTGTCTCAACGACGCCCGGCAGGCTGGGCAAAATGCGGTCAAGCAGACGCTGGGCATCGGTCTGGCCCAGCGGGATCAATTTGGTTGCTGCGCCCACCTGGTTTTCCAGCCAGCTCCAGAGCGCACCCAGCGCCAGTGCATGCGCGCCGGTGTTCCAGTGCTGCCCGGCCATGGCCAGACCCGTCACCAGCGCCAGCGGCTCGCCGGTCGGCCATTCCTGCGCACTGGGCACACCCAGCGAGCACAACAGGCGCAACAAGGCGCCACCCTGCTGGCTGTCTTCCAGATACAGCTCGGCGGTTTCCCGGTTGGCCAGCAGCCAGTCATTCCAGGAGAACAGCGCGCCGTCGTCAGCCCGCTCCAGCGCCTCGTACTGACGCAGCAGAATGGGTATGTCCAGCCGCGCCGCCGAATGCTCAAGCAGCCCGCCAAGCCAGCCGGCAGCGCTGTCGATATCCGTTACCCAGCCTTGCTCGATGGCGTACTCCAGCCCTTGCGAGTAGGCGTAGCCGCCAATTGGCAGGGCCGGGCTCGCCAGCTGCAACACGCGCAGCAGCGCCAGGTCGGTCATTACTCTGGTTTCAGACCTGGCTTCAACTCTGGCCTCAGCCACGGTCGTGTCCGGCCAGGCGCAGGAAAGGTGCCGCCGGGGTGGCCACGCTGTGGCTGTGGTTGTGATAGGCGCCCGACTCGGGATTGAACGGCGCGGTGACCTGCGCTACCTCCAGCCCAAAGCCGCGCAGCATGGCATCCAGCACGTGATCGCAGAGGTAGCGCAGCTCACCGGCGCGCACTTCCAGCGCCACGTGGCGGTTGCCCATATGGTAGGCCGCGCGCGCCAGCAACAGCGCATCGTCGCACTGCACGCGTGACAGCTGCTCTGGCGCGGCGCTGATCATCAGCACACTGCCGTCGTTGCACTGCAGGCGGTCGCCCTGGGCCAGCACGCGGCCACGCGGCAGAAACAGGCCGACCTCCAGTCCGTCCTGGGTCTCAGCTCGCAGACGGCTGCGCGTGCGCAGCTCATAGGTCAGCTCAAGCACATGCTGATGGCCGCCCTCGCCCTCCAGCCACTCATGACATTCCAGCATTCAGTCTTTCTCCTTCAAAAAATCTCAGAACAGTCAGAACAAATAGTACCGCTGCGCCAGCGGCAGCTCGGTCGCCGGCTCGCAGAGCAGCTCAACACCATCGGCCTTGACCACATAGGTCTGCGGATCAACGCTGATGTCGGGCATGTAATCGTTGAGCTTCATGTCTACCTTGCTGATGGTGCGGGTGTTGCGCACCGCTTCGAGCCGCCGATTCAAGCCCAGTTTGTCGGCAATACCGGCGTCCAGCGCAGCCTTGGAGACAAAGGTCACACAGGTGCTGTCCATGCCTTTGCCGAAGGCGCCGAACATGGGCCGGTAATGCACCGGCTGTGGCGTCGGAATCGAGGCATTCGGATCACCCATGGGCGCCGCAGCAATGGCGCCACCCTTGAGGATCAGGCTGGGCTTGGTACCGAAGAACGCCGGCTTCCACAGCACCAGATCCGCGAGTTTGCCGACCTCGATTGAGCCGACCACATCGGCCAGCCCCATGGTGATCGCCGGGTTGATGGTGTACTTGGCGATGTAGCGCTTGGCGCGCGCGTTGTCGGACCAGTCATCATCGCCCGCCAGCGGGCCGCGTTGCACTTTCATCTTGTGCGCGGTCTGCCAGGTACGGGTCACCACCTCGCCCACCCGGCCCATGGCCTGGGAGTCGGACGAGATCATGCAGAAGGCGCCCAGATCGTGCAGGATGTCTTCAGCGGCAATGGTCTCGCGGCGGATACGCGAGTCGGCGAAGGCCACGTCTTCGGCAATCGCCGGATCAAGGTGATGGCAGACCATCAGCATGTCGAGATGCTCGTCCACCGTGTTGACCGTGTAGGGCCGCGTCGGATTGGTCGAGGACGGCAGCACGTTGGCTTCGCCACAGGCCTTGATGATGTCCGGCGCGTGGCCACCGCCCGCGCCCTCGGTGTGATAGGTGTGAATCACCCGGCCCTTGATCGCGGCCAGGGTGTCTTCAACAAAACCGGATTCGTTCAGGGTGTCGGTATGGATCGCCACCTGCACGTCGTAGGCATCGGCCACGCTCAGGCAGCAGTCGATGGCGGCCGGTGTGGTGCCCCAGTCCTCGTGCAGCTTCAGGCCCATGGCGCCGGCTTCAATCTGTTCTTCCAGGGCGTCCGGCAGGCTGGCGTTGCCCTTGCCAAGAAAGCCGAGGTTCATCGGGAAGCATTCGGCCGACTGCAGCATCTTGCCCAGGTGCCAGGCGCCCGGAGTGCAGGTGGTGGCGTTGGTGCCGGTAGCCGGCCCGGTGCCGCCGCCGATCATGGTAGTCACGCCCGACATCAGCGCTTCATCAATCTGCTGCGGGCAGATGAAATGAATGTGCGCATCGATGCCGCCCGCCGTCAGAATCATGCCTTCGCCGGCGATTATCTCGGTACAGGGGCCGATGATGATGTCGACACCGGGCTGAATATCCGGGTTACCGGCCTTGCCAATGGCCTGGATGTTGCCATCCTTGAGCGCCACATCGGCCTTGATCACGCCCCACCAGTCGAGGATCAGGGCATTGGTGATCACTGTGTCCGGGGTTTCGGCGCGGGTGCGTTGGCTTTGCCCCATGCCGTCACGGATTACCTTGCCACCGCCGAACTTCACTTCCTCGCCGTAGCGGGTCAGGTCTTTTTCGACGCTGATCCACAGTTCGGTGTCGCCCAGACGCACGCGGTCGCCGGTGGTCGGGCCGTACATTTCGGCATAGGCCTGTCTGCTGATTTCCATCGTCTTCTCCTATGTTCAGAGACTGCCCATGACGTCGCCACGGAAGCCATACACTTTGCGCTCACCCGCCAAGGCCACCAGTTCTATCTCGCGGCTCTGGCCCGGCTCGAAACGCACCGCCGTACCTGCGGCAATATTCAGCCGAAAGCCGCGTGCCGCTGCGCGATCGAACTGCAGCGCCGGGTTAGTTTCGGCAAAGTGATAGTGCGAGCCCACCTGCACCGGACGGTCGCCGCTGTTGGCCACGCTGATCACCAGCGTCTCGCGCCCTTCGTTGAGTTGCAGCGAACCCGGACGGGTCTGTACTTCTCCTGGAATCATGGTGCTCTCCTCAGGGAATCGGGTTATGCACGGTGACCAGCTTGGTGCCGTCGGGGAAAGTCGCTTCCACCTGCACCTCGGCCAGCAGTTCGGGAATGCCGTCCATCACCTGCTCGCGGCTCAGCAAGGTACGGCCGTAGCTCATCATCTCGGCGACGCTGCGACCGTCACGGGCGCCTTCCATGATGGCGGCGCTGATGTAGGCCATCGATTCCGGGTAATTCAGCTTTACCCCACGTGCCAGCCGGCGCTCGGCCAGCAGCGCTGCGGTAAACAGCAGAAGTTTGTCTTTTTCGCGCGGTGTCAGCTCCATGAAACGGGCTCCATTCAGGTATTCCAGATACGGGGTGAGCAGGCAGCACGACCATTGATCAGCGGTCGCAGGTGCTGCCACAAACGAATAAAGGTGTTGCGCGCGTGCTCGGCCTCGGCACCCAGGTAACGGCCGATCAGCAAGCCGTTGCGCTGCGTCAGTGCCAACTGAGGATAGTCCGCAAAGTTCTCGCGCAGGTCATCCAGCTGTTGGCGATCCAGTTGCAAGGTTGCCAGCCAGGTGCCGCTGACCCCTGCGCCAGCCAAGCCCCAACGTGCGTCCAGTAAGGTCTCGCCGCCAACAAAACAGTTGCGTTCGATATAGATCGGCCGGCCATCGCGCCACACATCCAGGCGCTGCTCCACCGCGCCATGGGTAAAGCCCTCGTCCGCCGCCGGGCGACCCAGGCAGAGCAGGTCCCAGGCGCAGCAGCGGGCATCGCCGCTCAGGTCAATACGGGTAATCAGCTTGGCGTTGCAGCCTTCAAAGGCGATGGTGTCCTGCGGCAGGTATTCCAGACTGCTGCCGGCAGCCAGGGTGAAGCGGTTGTGCTGCACCTGAAAGGTGCCGTTGTCCCGCGCGCGGTAGCATTTGCCCGAGGATGGTGTGGTCAACAGCGCCTGCGCGCCAACCTGCATGTCTGCCTGCAAACGCAGGGTGTCGCCGCTGACCAGGCCGCCGGGCGGATGCAGAATATAAAGATGCGGGCAATCGGGCCCTTCGGGGAAAAACGGGCGCTGAATGCGCAGCGGGCCTCGGTGACTGGTGTGCGCCAACTGAGTGCGCTCTGCACTGCGGATAAACCCGAGGCTCAGGCCGGCTTGCCAGTTCAGCGCGCTGTCATGCTGTTCAAGGTGCCAGGCAAGGGTCATATAGCGTATCCAACCGTTAACGTTGGCCAATTACAGAGCAAGTGCCATGCCACCCTGTTACTCCTGTATTTCGCGGGATGCACGATTAGCGCCCACAGCGCGACGCACCAAAATGATCCACTGACCATTTGGACAGCATTTCAAGGCACCATAAAAGGGCATAATTGGATACACCTTGAGACTTGTAACTGCTCTCCAGTCTGGTAACGTCAGCTGACCAGCGTCCTGCTGGGCAAATATTCAGCAATCCCGACTTTGTTTAACCAAACTCTAGCCAAGGAGTAATGCCGCTCGCCATGAACAAATCCCCTGCCATCGTAATGACCCGCCTGGATGTACAGCGCCTGGAAAAGGTGCTCGACAACATGCAGGCACCACTGGACCTGCTCGAAGCGCTGGAAGACGAGGTGCTGCGCGCCCGCGTGGTGAGCCACAAGCGCATCGCCAGCGACGTGGTCACCATGAATTCGACAGTGCGGTTTATCGATGAGGCCAGCGAGCGGGAGTTTGTACTGACACTGGTTTACCCCGAGCAGGCCGGGCGACCCGGCACCATCTCTATTCTGGCGCCGGTGGGTATTGCCTTGCTGGGGTTGAAGGTGGGTCAGTGCATCAACTGGCAAGGCCCACAGGGGCGCCCGTTGAAGCTGAAGATCATGGATATTCTGTATCAACCAGAAGCCAGCGGTGACTATCACCTCTGACACCAGTTGTTACCCTCAAGCGCCCCGAGCTTGCCTCGGGCGCGCCTTGCCCCTAACGACTATTCGGCCGGATCGGGGCTCTCATGGCCCAGTTCCAGCGCAGCGCGCTCGGTCCACTCCTCTCCAAGCTCTGCTTTAACAGACACACCCAACTCCTTGAAATCGTTGACCTGCTTGACCAGATTCGCCCGACCGCCCAGTAGTTGATCCTTGGCCTTGCGGTAGGCGTCCGAGGCCTTGTCCAGGCTCTTCTCGATGTTATCCATGCTGCCGAGAAAGGTGCGCAGCTTGTCGTGAATCTTGGCGGCGCGCTCCGCCAGCTCGGCGGTGTGGCGGTTCTGATCCTCGAAGCGCCAGAGCTGGCGCACTATATTGAGGCTGGTCAGCAGCGTGGTGGGCGTGGCCACCAACACGTTCTGCTCGATGGCTTTCTGGAACAGGGTTTCATCGGCCTTCAACGCCTCGACAAAAGCCGATTCGATAGGGATGAACATGAACACCATTTCCGGCGCATTGAGTCCCGGCAGCTCAAAATAGTTGCGATCCGACAGCTCGCGAATACGCTGCCCTACCGCCACCACATGCTCGCCCAGCGCAATCCGCCGTTCGGCCTCGTCTTCGCTGTTGATGTAGCGGGTATAGGCGTTCAGCGACACCTTGGCGTCGATGATCAGGTGCTTGTCCTGCGGCAGGTAGACCAGCACGTCCGGGCGCTGACGCTGGCCCTCGCTGTTGGTCATGCTGACCTCACGCTTGAAATCAATGCCTGCGCGCAAACCGGAGCGCTCCAGTACGTTTTCCAGAATCAGCTCGCCCCAGTTGCCCTGGGTCTTTTTCTGCCCGCGCAGGGCGGTGCTCAGGTCATGGGCCTCCTGGGTGATCTGCAGGTTCAGGTCTTTCAGGTGCTTGAGTTCGGCCGCCAGCGTGGCCTGCTGCTGGGTATCCTTGTGATGGATGTCTTCCACCTTGCTGCGGAACTGGTCGATCTGCTCACGGAAGGGCTTGAGCAGCGCATCCAGCGACTGCTGATTCTGCAGCGAGAAGGCCTGGCCCTTGGCCTCGAAGATCTTGCCGGCCAATTGCTCGAACTCCATCTTCAACTGATCGCGACTGTCTTTCAGCAGCTGCTGCTGTTCACTGAAATGCTGCTGACGCTGCTCCAGGCTGCTTTGCAATGTGGAGTGCTCGACCTTCAACTGCTCGTGCTCGTGCTGCAGGCTATCGAGCCGCGCGCGCAGCTGGTCACGCTCACCGCGCAGCTCGTCCACTTGCCTGCCCTGCTCACGGCTCAGGGTTTGCGCGCGCTCGGCCTGCAGCTGCCATTCCTGCCCCTGCCCCTGCGCGCTGCTTAAACGCTCCGCCTGCTGCAGCTGCTGCTGACGCAGCTCCTGCACAGTTTCCTGCAGATGCTCGATACGGGTTTGCAGACCGCTGTGCTGGGCGTGCTGCTGATGCAATTCCAGCTGCGCGCTCTGCAGGTCGTCACGCAACTGCGACTGTTGTTGCTGAGCTTGCGCGAGCTCCTCACGCAGCGCGCTTTGCCGGCGCAGCAGCAGGGTGGCGGTCAGCCCCCAGCCGGCCAGCAGGGCGAGACAGATGACGGGATACAGATGGGTGAGGTCAGACAGGGGCATGCACTTCTCCTTGGGCTGGCCGTATTATCCACGGCCGACGGGTGCATTAAAACGCCTGATCACAGTCTTGATATGAATGCCGCAAAACCGGGCGCACTGCAGCCCCACTCTTTCAGCACGTTTGCCGTCGACAGGCCCGGAACGGCGCGCATTACCGCGCGGGTTGCTGCGGCCACGCGGTGCCATACCCGCCTGCGATGGCGCGGCTTGCGCCGCTGGTCGAGATGGACCTCGCCCTACCCATCTGACGCTTCCCGGGAAGGTAACGTATCTACAGGTAAAACCTTACTTGCTGCGCAACGACCCCAGAATGCCGCGCACTATTGCCCTGCCAGCCTGGGTTCCCACTGAACGCATGGCGCTGCGCCCAAAGGCACTGAACATGTCGGCCAGCTCCTGACCAATCGACTTGTCAGCCGCACCACCGCGCTTGTTGCGGGCCTGGCTCTGGGTCTTTACCACCGGTTTCGCCTCTGACAATGCCTTGTCTGCACGCGCCTGCAAGATCTCGTAGGCCGACTCTCGATCATCCAGCTCGTCATAGGCACCGGCCAGCGGTGAAGCCTTGATCAAGGCCGCGCGCTCGGCGTCATCAATCGGCCCCATCTGACTATCGGGTGGGCGAATCAGCACCCGTTGCACTATTCCCGGCGTG
Source organism: Halopseudomonas sp. (assembly GCF_036961105.1). Lineage (GTDB taxonomy): Bacteria > Pseudomonadota > Gammaproteobacteria > Pseudomonadales > Pseudomonadaceae > Halopseudomonas. Next base: position 36,320 of record NZ_JBALWW010000014.1, read on the forward strand.
CCTTTGGCGTCCAGCACCGAGACCAGCGCCTCACCGACGCCCAGCGCGGTGATGGCGCTCTCGGTATCCAGTTCAGGATTCGCGCGAAAAGTCTGCGCGGCGGCGCGCACGGCTTTCTGATCGCGCGGGGTAAAGGCGCGCAGCGCGTGCTGCACCCGATTACCCAATTGGCCGAGTATGCTCTCGGGAATATCCAAGGGGCTCTGGGTAACGAAGTACACACCCACCCCCTTGGAGCGAATCAGGCGCACCACCTGTTCGATGCGATCGACCAATGCCTTGGGCGTATCGCTGAACAGCAGATGCGCTTCATCAAAGAAGAGCACAAAGCGCGGTTTGTCGGCATCGCCCACCTCGGGCAACTGCTCGAACAACTCCGACAGCAGCCAGAGCAGAATGCAGGAATAGGCCAGGGGGCTGGTCTGATACAGCTGCGCCGCGTGCAGTACATTGACCACGCCCTGGCCGCTCTCATCGGTCTGCAGAAAATCGTCCAGACTGATGGCCGGCTCACCAAAGAGCTGCTCGGCGCCCTCGCCGTCCAGCCGCAACAATGCGCGCTGAATGGCGCCCAGGCTGGCGGCAGAGACATTGCCATAGCGCTTGCCAAGCTCGGCGCGCTGCTCATGCAGATAACTGAGCATTGAGCGCAGGTCCTTCAGATCGAGCAATAGCCAGCCGTTGTCGTCGGCCACGCGGAACAGAATGTCGATGATGCCGCTTTGGGTCTCATTGAGATTGAGTAGCCGTGACAGCAGCATTGGCCCCAGCTCGGCGATCGTCAGCCGCAGCGGATGCCCCTGCTGGCCAAATACATCCCAGAACACCGTGGGCGCACCGCGCAGCGTCATGCTGCCCAGGCCCACCTTAGCGGCCCGCTGCTGCAGCTTCTCGCTCGCCGTACCGGTTTTGGCGATGCCGGAGAAATCCCCTTTGATGTCCGGCACCAGCACCGGCACGCCCAACTGCGAAAAGCTCTGCGCCAATACTTGCAAGGTAATGGTCTTGCCGGTGCCAGTGGCCCCGGCGATCAATCCATGGCGGTTGGCCATGCGCGGCTCAATGGCCACGCTGGCCCAGTCATTACCGCCTATCAGCAGCGGTGCTATGTGCGAATCCGGCATCAAACTTCTCTCCCTGATGGGCTACGGCGCAACTCTCGCTGCTGCGCGCATGTTGCTTCGAGCATCGCGCATGAACCCGCGCTGTGCCAGCGAATTATGGACCGCCGTGCCTGGCTTGCAAATCGCCAACCCCGACTCCAACCGAAGCTCCCCCCCATTAGGGGGGTATAGCCGCCCCGCCTGCCCACATAGAGTCGAGCGATGTGAATGCACACGGCCAATGCGCTGCACTGCATCACTTGCCAGGGATTATTAATAACAACAAGCGCCCGGCGCGAGGATCCTCATGACACACATAACAAGAAATGCTCTAAAGGCTGGAATAAAGCCCTTGGTGGTGGCTGTCGCCATGGCCTCGGCCCTGCCGGCCCATGCGGTGCGATTTGATCTTGGCGAGGTCCAGGGCCAGTTCGATTCGCAGATGTCCATCGGTGCCAGTTGGGGCACCAGCGGGATTGACGATGATCTGGTCTGGGCAGGCAATGGCGGCAAGGCAAACGCTGGGAATTCCGATGACAATCGTCTGAACTTCGACAAGGGCGAGACCTTTTCCAAGATTTTCAAGGGCATCCACGATCTGTCCCTTCAGTATGGCGATACCGGCGTCTTTCTGCGTGGCAAGTACTGGTACGACTTCGAGCTCAAGGACGAGCATCGCAACCTGTACGATATCAGCGATGAGAACCGCAAGACGGCGGCCCAGTCGTCCGGTGTGCAGCTACTCGATGCCTTTCTCTACCACAACTACAGCATTGGCGATAAACCGGGTTCGGTGCGGGTCGGCAAGCAAGTGGTGAGCTGGGGCGAAAGCACCTTTATCCAGAATGGCATCAACGCCATCAACCCGATTGACGTGGCTGCCTTTCGCCGGCCTGGTGCAGAGGTCAAGGAGGGACTGATTCCGGTCAATATGCTGTTCCTGTCACAGAGTCTGACCGACAACCTCGGCATGGAGATGTTCTATCAGCTGGAGTGGGACCAAACGGTGCTGGATAACTGCGGCACGTTCTTCTCCTTCACCGACACCGTTGCCGATGGCTGCGACTACGTAGGCGTGCAAGGCACCCAGAACGACGCCAACGGCGCCGGCGTATTCGCTTACGTACCGCGCGGAGCAGACCGCGACGCAAAGGATGATGGCCAGTTTGGCGTATCTTTCCGTTACTACGCCGAAAACCTGAATCAGACCGAGTTCGGCGTTTACGCAATGAATTACCACAGCCGCAACCCTATCTACAGCACCAGCCTGAACGCGGTTGGCGGCCCGGCCGGCTTCCACAACGTACCTGTGGCTCAGGTGCCGTCGGTGATTGCCGGTTCATCCTATTTCATCGAATACCCCGAAGACATTCGCCTGTATGGCGCGAGCTTTCAGACCAATATCGGCACCACGGCAGTATCTGGCGAAGTCAGCTATCGACCCAATCAGCCGCTGCAGATCAGCAGTAATGACCTGACGGGCGCCGTACTGGGTGTACCCAACCCGGCGGTAGCAGAAATTGGTGCCGATGGCGATCTGCACGGCTACAAGCGTCTGCCGGTAACCCAGGCACAGGTCACGGTGCTGAACTTCATCGACAACGTACTGGGGGCCGAGCGTCTGACGTTGATCGGTGAAGCCGGCTACAACTACATCAGCGGTATAGATACCGGACCAGGTGAGCTGCGCTTTGGCCGCGATTCGCTGTACGGCTCAGGCGAGCTGACCACACCCGGAGTCTGCGAAGGCAGCAATGCCGCCGACCCATCGCAGTGCAGCAATGACGGCTTTTATACCGACAGCTCATGGGGCTATCGCCTGGTCGCAGCGCTCGATTACAACGGTTTTGCCGGCATCGCCCTCAAGCCCGCCTTTGCTTTCTCACACGATGTTGATGGTTACGGCCCCAACTTCAACGAAGGCGCCATGGCCGCCAACCTCGGTCTGACTGCGGTCTACAACAACAAATACAACGCCAGCATCAACTACACCAATTTCTTCGGTGGCGACTACAACGCCAACACCGACCGGGATTTTGCTGCAGTCAGCGTCGGCGTGAACTTCTGATCAAACGGAGAACCATATGACCTCATTACAAAAACTGAAACTCCAGACGATCGGCGTACTGGCCCTGAGCACCCTGGCCCTGTCGGTCAGCGCTGCGGTTTCCCAGGAAGAAGCAGCCAAGCTGCAAACCACCCTGACGCCGCTCGGCGCCGAGCGCGCCGGCAATGCCAGCGGCACCATTCCCGAATGGACCGGCGGTATGGCGACCAATGCAGCCAGTGTCGATGAAGACGGTTTCTACGGTGACCCCTTTGCCGGTGAGCAACCCCAGTACGTGGTCACCGCCGCCAACATGGATCAATACAAGGATCTGCTGACCGACGGCCAGAAGGCCATGCTGCAGCGCTACCCCGAGACCTACAAGCTGCGCGTCTTCCAGACCAAACGCACCGCCACCGTCCCCCAGGAGGTCTTTGACGCCGTCGCACGCAACGCGGTGAACACCAGGCTGGCCGAAGGTGGCAACGGCCTGGAGAACTTTGATACGGCCTATCCCTTCCCGATTCCACAAAGCGGCGTCGAGGTGATCTGGAACCACATCACCCGCTACCGCGGCGGCAGCTTCACCCGCACCATTGCACAGGCCACGCCGCAGGCCAACGGCTCCAACACCTATGTGGTGTTGCAGGATGCCTTCAGCTTTGCCACCGCGCTGACCGACTATGGCCCGAAGATATCCGACAATCTGATGTTCTACTTCACTCAGCGGGTGCTCTCGCCCTCACGTCTGGCCGGTGACGTACTGCTGGTACACGAGTACATCAACCAGGTCAAAGAGCCGCGCGCCGCCTGGCTGTATAACGCCGGTCAACGCCGAGTACGCCGCGCACCACAGGTCGCTTACGACGGTCCGGCCCTGAGCGCCGATGGCACGCGGGTGTCCGACAACTACGACATGTACAACGGCTCGCCAGATCGCTATGACTGGAAGCTGGTGGGCAAGCGCGAACTGCTGATCCCCTACAACAACTTCGCCATCGCCTCGCGTGAGGTAGAGTATGACGACATCATCCAGAAGGGGCATATCAATCAGGATATGGTGCGCTACGAGGTTCACCGTGTCTGGGAGGTAGAAGCCACCTTGCGCGAAGGCCAGCGCCACGTGTACGCCAAGCGTCATTTCTTTATTGATGAAGACAACTGGCAGGCCGGTGAAATCGACCATTATGACGGCCGTGGCGGCCTGTGGCGTGTGGCCGAGTCCATCGCCCTGCAGCGCTTCGACCAGCAAGTACCAGGTTATGCCGCTGAAACCCTGTACGACCTGCAGAACGGTCGCTACATGGCACTGGGCATGACCAACGAAGAGCGCAAGAACTACGACTTTGACTTTGAAGCATCCTCCGCGGACTTTACCCCCAACGCCCTGCGCGCGGCGGGTATCCGCTAGTACCGAGCAACACCAAGCCCCTGTCGTTTCCGCTGCTCCGGGCGACAGGGCACCCCCCTCTTCTGAGCTGCAAGCCGCAAGCTGCAAGCTGCAAGCCAAACCCAAACCCAAACCCAACGCTGTTTTTTGCCTTTGCTTTTCCTTTGCCTTTGCCTTTGCCTTTGCCTTTGCCTTTGCCTTTGCCTTTGCCTTTGCCTTTGCCTTTGCCTTTGCCTTTGCTTTGGCTTGTAGCTTGTAGCTTGCAGCTTGCAGCTGGCGCAGCCAAAGGCTGCGCCTACCCCTGCTGCAACATCACCGCCGCCTGCGCTCGGCTCTCCACCTTTAGCTTGGCGAAGATGCTCTTCATGTGCGATTTGATGGTTTCCGGAGTAACACTCAGATCCTTGGCAATCTGCTTGTTCGACTTGCCTTCGGCCACCAGTTGCATGACCTGACGTTCCTTGACGGTAAGCGTCAGCAAGGCTGCACAGCTGCCACTTTCCTGCTCTGCTCCTTCGCTACGACCAAGCAGCGCGGTGACCTCTGCACGCCAGTTTGCCGGCACATGGGCAGACAGGCTTGCGCACGCTTCGGCCACGCCGATATCACGTAGCAGGGCTACGGCGCCGCTGTCCCGTATCAAGCCCAAGGCCTCGATCAGCAGCACGTCCCCTTCCTGGCCCTGAGTCGCCAGGTAAAAGCCAAGCGCCAGTCCCAGCTCGGCGGTCATCAACCAGAACTGCCGATCTCGCAGCTCGATCAGCAGATCCTGTGCATCGGCGATCAACTCGGCGCGCACGGGATGGCCAGCCAGCCCCAGCCAAACCTCAGCCAGGAGAGCAAACTGGCGACGGTCAACGCCACCATCGTCCAGCGCCAGCGCCTGGAGCTGCTGCAGCTCGCGTACACAGCCGGCGGCTTCACGTACCCGGCGCTCCTGCAGGCAGAGTCGCACACGTTCCATCAAGGTCCAGGATTGCAAGCGTGGCCACTCTCGCCGAAGTGCGAGCGCAGCCATCTGTTCCAGGCTTTGCCGCGCCCGTAGCCCTTGGCCTTGCTGTGCTTGCAGGCGCGCAGTGGTAACAAAGGCCAGCGCGATAACGTCCAGAAAGCCGCCCATGTTGATGTAATCCAGGTTGCCCTGCAGGTAGCGAGCGGCCTGGCTGCTATCGCCGCGCAGGTAGTGAAAATGCGCCAGCAACGCATTGGGCAACGCCAGCAATACCGGATTGGGCGTGGTCAGCCCGTCCGAAAAGTTCTGATCTATCTGATCGACCAGAGCCTGCAGCCCCTCTACCGCATAACCAATACGGCCTTGCGCGCCTTCGGCAAGCGCGGTCAGTGATTGACGGTAGCATTCATGCAGGAAGTATCCGCGGTTGCCGTCCTGTGCATCGGCAGTCGGCGGCAGTTGATACAGCGCCTCCCAGTTGGCATCGCGCAGCAGACTCCCGCTCATCAGATTAAGCAGCACGTTGGTGACCCAGGGTCGGGTGACGCCAGCATCATAACAGCGCCGCGCCCAGGGACCGGAACGCACGTTGTGATCGCCCAGCCCCAGCAGCATGGCCTGCAGCGCCTGCACCTCCCAATAGATGGAAGTGCTTTGCCCCCTGTCCGGCTCGGCCCAGAGCTCAGCCTCTATCTGTTTGGCCAGCTTGTGCGCCGGCCCGATTTCCAGCGACAACCCCATGGCCCAGGCGCGTGCCATTTTCAACGGCAAGGGGCAATCGCTTGCCTGCAGCTTCCAGCGCTTTTCCAGAATGACCAGAGTGGTGAAGTCACCCTGCTCGATCAATGTGGTTGCGCAGTTCTCGATCCAGACCTTGACCTGCCAGACTTCGCCGCTGTCCAGCCCAAGCCTGATCGCATCCAGCCACAGCTTGCGCTCGGCAAACCATTGTGCGGCCTGCACCAGCACCTCGCGCGCCTCGTTTTCATGCTGCCTCAGATAGGCCTTCTTCAGGTGCTCGCGAAACAACGGATGCAGGCTGAACCAGGTCTCGTCAGGGTCGAGCGCCGTGACAAACAACTGCCGCTGCTGCAGTTGCTCGAGCAACTGCCGGGCCTGTTGCCGGCCAAGCAGAGCGGACAGCAGACCTTCGCTGAACTTTTCCAGCAGGCCCAGTGGGTACAGGCTCTGGCGCAGCGGCTCGTCGAGATGCCGCACCACTTCCTCGAACAGGTTGCAGATGCTGCGGGGGGCAATACGTGCCACGTTGTGGCCAGGCGTCAGCAGAAACGCGCGCAGGGCGGCAATCCAGCCTTCGGCCGATTCCTGAATACGACCGATGTCGCTGGACTCCTGTGGCTCGTAACCGGCCTTGCGTAACAGGTCGCGGGTTTCTTCCAGTTCAAAGCGCAACTGAGCGCTATCGATCTGCAACAGATCATCGGCGTAAAGGTGGTCCAGCAGCGCCGCCGGCAGCTCGTTACGGCTGATAAATACCATATGAAAGTGGGCCGGCGCGCGCTGTAGCAGAAAGCGCAGGGCGTCCACCAGCACGGCATCGTCAATGCAATGCAGGTCGTCAATAAACAGGGTGATGGGCTGCTCGCTGCGGCTGAGCTCGTTGATCAGCAGGCTGGCCAGGGTTTCGGTCGAGAAAAGGGTCAATTCGGCTCGCAGGCTCAGGCAGGCTTGCCCCAGCGCGGGATCGGCCTGTTTCAACGCGGCGGCGAGATAAAACAGCAGCCGCTGGGCCGAGTCGTCTTCGGCGTCCAGCGAGAGCCAGGCCACAGCATGCGACTGCGCCTGCAGCGCCTCGGCCCAGATACTGGCCAGCGTTGTCTTGCCAAAGCCCGGGGGCGCGGTAAGAATCGCCAGTCGGCGCTCATTCAATAGGCTGGCGTATTGCTCCAGACGTGGCCGCGGCAATATTCCACGCCCGCGGCGCGGCGCAGTGATCTTGGTTTTCAAAAGAAGCGGAACGTCGCTGCCCTGCCCCGGGTCTGGAGCGGTGGCGCACTGCTGCACACCGAATCTGATGTTCATGAACTATCCATGCTGAACGCGGATCGCTTATGTCGGCTCGCGGCAGGTGCCGTCAGCGGCCGTTGTTGCGATCTATTGTTATTGTTGTCAGGCCGTTTTCAAGCAGCCTTGGGGTCAGCATAGCAGGCAGAAAAAGCGAGACACGCCCGAAACCATGCTGGCGCGCCCATGATAAGATCTGGTGATATTAGAGTAAAGACTCTAGAGATGCTTCGGGTCATCGTCTGACCCGAAGCCTGGACGGGTTCGTGCTACTCCCTGGCTTTCTGGATCCAGGTAGCGTATTCGCGCTGCATGGTATAGAGCCGGATCTGCTGGGCCTGCTCACTGTTGAGGCTATCGCCGAACGCCGCCATGCCATTGGCCTGATAGGCGCCATGCAACACAATGGCCTCCCAGGCGCCGCGCACCGCATCGCTGCTGTGGCGCAGATCGGGCAATACTCCGCCACCCACCACACCGGTGCCGTGACAAACGGCACAATACTGGGCATAAAGCGTCTCGCCCGCAGCCAGGTCGCTGGCCGCTGCCACCACCGGCTCGGGGACCCGCTCACTGTCGGCAACCGGTGCGAGCTCTGGCAGCTGTTTGTCGCCGCCCAGCTTGAATACCAGCATGCGGCTGACATTGCGCACGCCAGTCGCTACTGCGGCGTCACCCCCGAAAAGCGCCGCCGAGCCACCCCAGCCGGCCATGAGCGCAACGTATTGCTCTCCCTTGTGCTGATAGGTCATGGGCGCCGCGATTACGCCGGTCTGGGTATCGAATTGCCACAATGCCTGGCCCTGGTCGGCGCTGTAAGCCTCCAAGTGGCCAGCGGAGGTGCCCTGGAACACCAGGTTACCCGCAGTTACCAGCGTGCCGCCGTTCCAATGGTTGGGCCGCTCCACCCGCCAGGCTGCAGTCTGCTTGACCGGGTCCCAGGCCAAGAGCGCGCCGGAGGTGTATTCGCGCGGCAGCTCGGTAATTTCGGAAGACCCTGCCGCCGTATTGAAGGCGCGTTTGCGCACAAAGCTGCCAGCCTCATTACTGTAGGTGCCGGGCACTTCCTGATACGGGATGTAGACCAGCCTGGTCAGCGGGCTGAACGACATCGAGTGCCAGTTGTGCGCACCAAAGGGGCTGGGCCACATCACCAGCGTTTCTTTCTGGTAGCGCGCTTCGGCAGTTTCCACCGGCCGTCCGGTGGCCATGTCGATACGCTCGGCCCAGGTTACCTTGCCGAACTTCTCCGCAGACAGCAGCTCACCGGTGGCGCGGTCCAGTACATAGAAGAAGCCGTTCTTCGGCGCCTGCATGATCACCTGGCGCTGCTTGCCGTCGATCTCCAGTTCAGCCAGGGTCAACTGCTGGGTTGCGGTGAAGTCCCAGCTGTCGCCTGGGGTGACCTGATAGTGCCAGACCAGCTTGCCGGTCTCGGGCTTGAGCGCCAGAATCGAGGACAGATAGAGGTTGTCGCCGCCGCCAGGGCTGCGCACTTCGCGGTTCCAGGGCGAGCCATTGCCAGTGCCCACATACAGCAGATCCAGCTCCGGATCGTAGGCCATGCTGTCCCAGGCAGTGCCGCCGCCGCCCAACGACCAGTCGGTATCCTTGCTCCAGGTTTTCAACGCCTCATTCAACTCGGCATGTTCCTGCGGCTGTGACGGGTCACGCGGCACCGTATAGAAACGCCAGCGCAGCTCACCGGTTGCCGCGTCATAGGCAGAAAAATATCCTCGCACCCCGTATTCGGCGCCGCCATTGCCAATCAATACCATGTCCTTGAGCACGCGCGGTGCGCCAGTAATGGTGTAGGGCTGGCTGTTGTCGGTGGTCTGCTGGGTCCATACCGGCTTGCCGGTCTTGGCATCCAGCGCGATCAGACGGCCATCCAGCGTGCCCACGTACACCTTGCCCTGCCAGAGCGCCACGCCTCGATTGACCGCATCGCAACAGGCATCACGGCCCTTGGCCTTGTTCACCTGCGGGTCGAAGCTCCAGAGGATTTCGCCGCTGCCGGCATCCACGGCCATCACCCGGCTCCAGGACAATGAGGTGTAGAGCACGCCGTCGTGATATAGCGGTGTAGCTTCCAGCCCGCGCTTGTTGTCCAGATCGATAGACCAGGCCAGACCCAGCTTATCGACGCTTTCGGTGTTGATCTGCTGCAACGGACTGAAGCGCTGTTGCGCCCAGGTACGGTCGTAACTCAGCCACTCGCTGCCATCGGTAATCGATGCCTGCATTGCCGCCGCATCGACGTCGGCGGCCTGTGCTGTGGTCATCCAGCTCAAACTGGCCAGTCCTGCACTCAAACCCAGGCCAGCCAGGCGCAGCAGGGGGCCAACGCCCCGAATCAAATGTGTCATGGCTTTCTCTTCGTCTTTTTATACATGACACCGATGCTAGCCAGCCGAGGAGGCAATCATTACCCCCCTTGTGGGGGGTATGGCGGCCAGCCTGGCGACGCCTTCATCTGGCCCGGACGCGGAGCTTCCTGCGCCTTTGCCCGGTTCAGTTCAGCGATGGCCGCCACATGCGAAACAGTGACTCAGGTCCGGGCTGAAAGTAGTCGGCCGGGCCGCCGCCGCGCAGTACCGGCTCTGCAGCGGCGGTGTCGTAAATACCGTCCTTCAACAAGGCCTTGGCGATATGCACCGCCACGACCTCTCCCAGTACCAACCAGGTCGGCACCTTCACTTCATCCACCCCCTGCAGCTGCAGTATCTGGGTCACCCGGCACTCAAAACTGACCGGGCTCTCCTGCACCCGTGGCACCGTTATCACGCGTGACGCAGCCGGCGTCAGACCGGCCAGCTGAAACTCGTCAACCTCGGGCGCCACAGCCGCGCAGCTCTGGTTCATCGCCTCGGCAAGCGGGCGGGTAACCAGATTCCAGACAAACTCTCGTGTCTGCTCGATATTGTTGAGGCTGTCCTTGCGGCCCACGCTGGCGAAGCCGATGATCGGCGGCGTGTAGTTGAAGGCGTTAAAGAAGCTGTAGGGCGCCAGATTGAGGCGGCCCTCGGCGTCCTGCGAAGAAATCCAGCCAATCGGTCTGGGACCAATGATGGCGTTGAATGGGTCGTGCGGCAGGCCATGGCCCTGCGCGGGTTCGTAGTAATACTGATCGTCAGACATCTTGGCTTCCCGGCTATACATCAGGCAAACAAGTCCCTTTGTAGCCCATCCCCGAGCCCGCGCCAACCGTCCGCCAGCAAAGAATGGATGCTCGGCGCGCGCAGATGTGCGCGCCGCTGCGATCGGGTGGTACGTGCAAGCCTGGTTACCGTGATCGAATATCTGGCAACAGCCTGCCCCGCTAACGAGCCACTTCACCACAAAAGCCTGAACTCAACGAACACTGTTCAGCGCAACAAGTTCCACTGCAAGTTTATTTAAGTCTCGTTCCAGAAACAAAAACAGCGCCAGAACAAACCGCTGCGGCCGCACACTTTGAGTGCGGGCTACATAAACCTGATATCTCAATGAAATCATCTGCCAGGGAAAACTGAGAAGCGCCGCACAGCGCGTATAACAATAGCGGACCCACTTCACGAAAACTCAGTAATTCACCCATTCAGGTTAGATCAATATAAAAGTGTGAAAGTTAGCGTCCCAGTCCACGAGCAGCACTATTGATATGAACCGCTGCTCATACTGCAGAAAACAATATATCAACAATAAGGATTCATCATGAAAACATCCGCACTCAAGTTTACTGCCCTCGCTCTGGGCATGGCTCTGTCCACGGCTGCGCTGGCGACCAACCCGGGCGGCGGCGGTGGCAGCGCTGACCCTACCGGCACCGGCTTTCCGGGCGTAACCGATTTTGCCGCGACCGGTTCATTCTCCACTACCGATGGCAGCGCGGGCCTGAGCTGCACCGTGTTCCGCCCCAGTACCCTGGGCGCGAACGGCCTCAAGCACCCGATTATCGTCTGGGGCAACGGCACCACCGCCTCCCCCACCACCTACGCCGACCTGCTGGAGCACTGGGCCAGCCAAGGCTTCGTGGTTATCGCCGCCAACACTTCGAACGCCGGCACCGGTGAAGAGATGCTCGATTGCCTGGACTATCTGACTACCCAGAACAACCGCAGCACCGGCACCTACGCCAACAAGCTTGACCTCAACCGCGTGGGTACTGCCGGCCACTCGCAGGGCGGTGGCGGCACCATCATGGCCGGGCAGGATCCACGCATCAAAGCCACCGCGCCCTTCCAGCCCTACACCATCGGCCTGGGCCACAACACTTCATCGCAGAGCAACCAGAGCGGTCCAATGTTCCTGATGTCTGGCAGCGCCGATACCATTGCCTCCCCCACTCTGAACTCGCTACCGGTCTACAACCGCGCCAACGTGCCGGTGTTCTGGGGTGAGCTCGACGGTGCCAGCCACTTTGAACCGGTCGGCAACGCGGGTGATTTCCGCGGGCCCTCCACCGCCTGGTTCCGCTATCACCTGATGGATGATCAGAGCGCCGGTGAACTCTTCTACGGCAGCAACTGCGATCTGTGCACCGATAGCGATTGGGAAGTCCGTCGCAAGGGCATCAACTAAGCCTTGAGCCTGGTATGAAAGAGGCGGGGCAACCACGTTGCTCCGCCTTCGGTTCCCGGCCTTTCACCTCAATAACTTCATGCTTACCCCATAAACTTTGTTAGCACACCCTCACCCATTCGGGCTAATGACTGCCCGCCGGTGATTTATTGTGCGCCATGCACTATCAACAAAAGCAAACAAGATCATCACATTACGAAAACTTACTCATAACACTTGCCAAGACAAATAAAATACCGCCGCAGCCTGCCACCCGAATAGGCGAGTTTATTTATTGAATTGAATAACTATGGTTCAACTTCTGCTGCAATCGAACTCTCAACGATTCGGCATGCCCAGACAAAAACAATGAACCAGAAAGGAATTTCCCAATGAAAACACCTGTTCTCAAGTTCGCTGCACTAGCCCTTGGCGTCAGTATTTCTTCAATCGCCCTCGCAACCAACCCGGGTGGTGGCGGTGGTGGTAGCAGTGATCCAACCGGCACTGGCTTTCCCGGCGTTTCCAGCTTCAGCGGCAGCGGCTCGTTTTCTACCACCAGCGGCAGTGCTGGCTTTAGCTGCACCGTATATCGTCCAAGCACCCTGGGCGCGAATAACCGCAAGCATCCCATCATCGTCTGGGGCAATGGTACCGGCGCGTCGCCAAGCACTTACCGCAGTCTTCTGGATCACTGGGCCAGCCACGGCTTTGTAGTGGTTGCGGCCAATACCTCCAACGCCGGCACCGGCCAAGACATGCTCAACTGTGTCGACTATCTGGTGGATCAGAACAATCGCAGCACTGGCACCTATGCTGGCAAACTCGACCTCAACCGCATCGGCGCAGCGGGCCACTCACAAGGCGGCGGCGGCACCATCATGGCTGGTCAGAACTACCGCATCAAAGCCACTGTGCCCTTCCAGCCCTACACCATTGGCCTTGGTCATCGCAGTTCGTCACAAAGCAACCAGAGCGGCCCCATGTTCCTGATCTCGGGCGGCTCCGATACCATTGCAACACCCACGCTGAACCAGGCGCCAGTCTACAACCGCGCCAATGTACCGGTTTTCTGGGGTGAGCTACGTGGCGCCAGCCACTTTGAGCCAGTGGGCAATGCCGGCGATTTCCGCGGCCCTGCGACTGCCTGGTTCCGTTACCATCTGATGGATGATGCTGCCGCAGAAGATACCTTCTACGGGAGTAACTGCGAGCTGTGTAGCGACTTCAGCTGGACTGTGCGCCGCAAGGGCATCAACTAAGCTCATCGCGCATGGCCCAAGGGCTTGCGCTATCTGGCTAAACCCCGGCGGGCTGCTTCGGCAGCCCGCCGTTTTTCTGCATCCCGGTTCTCCCGCCCTGTCTTGCAGGCGACAGATACCTCTGCCGCGCTGTTGTATGCTTGCCGCAAACCGTCAACAGGAGAACAACGATGACCAACCCCGACCGCAAAGTCGCATTGGTAACCGGCGCTGGCAGCGGCATCGGCCGCGCCTCTGCCCTGGCATTATTGCGCGCCGGCTACCAGGTGGTGCTCACCGGTCGCAACGCCAACAAACTGCAGGCCACGCTTAACGATGCGGCGGAGCTGGCAGAACACGCGACGGCGGTGGAATCCGACGTGCGCGACCCTGCTTCGGTTGCCGCGCTCTTCACACAGATCAGCAAGACATACGGCCGCCTTGATCTGCTGTTCAACAATGCCGGTACCGGTGCGCCGCCCGTGCCGCTGGAAGATATAAAGTTCGAACACTGGCGCGCCACCATCGACACCAACCTTACCGGCGCCTTTCTCTGCACCCAGCAGGCGTTCAAACTGATGAAGGCGCAGGCGCCCATGGGCGGGCGCATCATCAACAACGGCTCCATTTCTGCCCACGCCCCGCGCCCCAACTCAGCGCCCTACACTGCCTCCAAACACGCCATGACCGGCCTGACCAAGTCGACCTCGCTGGATGGCCGCAAATACAACATCGCCTGCGGCCAGATCGACATCGGCAACGCCGCTACCGACATGGCCATTCCCATGCAACGCGGTGTACCCCAGGCCAATGGCGAGATTGCTGCCGAAGCGGTAATGGATGTGGAGCACGTAGCCCAGGCGGTAGCGCAAATGGCGGCGCTGCCGCTGGAGAGCAACATCCAGTTCATGACCATCATGGCGACTAAGATGCCCTTTATCGGGCGCGGATAATCGCTGCACTACGCTAAGCCGGTGCGGCATACCGGTCAAACGCCGCGTACTTTTTTGCGGCGCGAACAAGGTCCCAGGCGCGCCGCCATGGCGGATGGCGTTGGTCATCCGTCCGACCTTTAGAGCAAGTTCACCGCAGCAAGTGTACGGAGTCTGTCCACCACCGATACACATACCCTGTTAATCGAAAAATCCGACGTCATCCGCCTCTGATAAAAAGTTGAAACCCGCGCAGCTTCTGAGCATAAAGTCTTATTTACTTACGATTAAAGGATGCTTCACCGCCGGGACACTTTCCTTCTTGGTATCGTCATTGCTACCATAGCCGATACAAAATCAGACTGGCTAGGCAGACAAAAATGAGCACCCATCAAACACCTTTGGCGATGGCACTATCCAAACGCAAATCAGATGAACGCGCCACGCCTCTGAGTGCCTTTCGTATGGCTCGCACCTGGTGGCTTGAAGGGCGTCGTCTCAATCTGTCATTGCTGGCTGAAGAGCTGGGGATCGGTCGCGCTACCCTGATGCGCTGGGTGGGTAACAAGGATCTGCTGATGGGCGAGATTCTCTGGTCGCTGTACAAGCGTATCTACGATGAGGCGATCGCCCGTGCCGATCAGACCCCGGGGTTGGACGGCATTGATTACCTGACCCAGATCTACACCGAAATCAACGTTGCCTTGATCAACGCCAAGCCCATGCACGATTTTCTGCAGGCTGAGCCACAATGGGGGCTGCAGTTGCTGACTTCGCGTGTTTCGGGCTTGCATGAGCGCCTGATGGAAACCTGGCGCAGGATGTTTGAAGAGCAGATAAAGGCTGGAAAGATCAAACCGGAGATGGACGCCGAAAGCCTGGCGCTGTACATCGTCAAGATCGGTGAAGGTGCCATCTACTGTGACCTGATCTGTGCACGCAAGCCCGACCCGACGCCCGCCGCTACTGCCTTCCGCCTGCTGGTAAACGGTCACCAGGCTTAAGTCAGCGACGTCCCGAATCGACCCAATGGGGCTCTGAAGCGCAACACAGCAAACCTATGCTTGCGCGCTCGGGCAACCACATGCCTTCAAAGCCCCCTGCATTGCCGTCCAGCCTGAACCATAAGGGCTGGGAACTGACCTGCCTTTCCCTACTCCCGCCGCAGCGGCCATTCAATCATGAAGGCCGCGCCACCCAGGCCGCGGGAACCCTCTACCGTGGCGTGGCCGCGGTGCCAATAGACCACCCGCTGCACTATGGATAGCCCCAATCCGTAGCCGCCGCTCGCGCGGGTGCGGCTGTCATCCAGCCGCAAAAAGGGCGTAAAGATGTGCTCACGAAAAGCCTCGGGAATGCCGGGACCATCGTCCTCCACGCAGATCTGGCAGCGCCCGCCTACTACCCGTGTGGTCACCAGCACCCGATCGGTTGCGTGCCGCGCCGCATTGCTCACCAGATTGGTGATGGCACGATGCAGATAGCGCCGCTCGGCATCTACCCAGCCCGCGCGGCCGCGCGAGCGGTCAACGTGCTCGATGCGCACCTGCGGGTTGATCGGCGCAAGCTCGGCAAGCACCTGCTCCACCACGGCAGCCACGTCGACCGGCTCCATGACCAGCGCCGGCGCGCCCTGCTCCAGCCGCGCGTAGGTAAGAATCTCGTCCACCAGCCGGTCCAGTTCGGTGAGATCGCCGTCCATGCTGTCAAGATATCGCTTGAGCGCTTCTTCGCTGCCGGCCGTTTCCACCATCTCCAGACCAAAGCGCAAGCGCGCCACGGGCGTGCGCAGCTCGTGTGATACCGCGCCGATCATTTCCTGCTGCACGGCCATCAGACTTTGCAGATGGCGCGCCATGGCATTGAAAGCGCGCGCCAGACTGCCAACCGAGTCATAACCGATCACTTCGGCGCGGGCGTCCAGATTGCCCCGGGTAATATGCAGCGCCGCCGACTCCAGGTTCATCAGGCGCTGCTCCAGTTGGCGCACCAGCAGATAGATCAGCAGCCCCGAGAGGGATAGCGCCAGCAACCCGGTTATCAGCAACATCTCGGTCGGATATTCCTGCATCTGATACACCGGTCCCATGCTCAGCACCCACTCGGTGTCGGGTATCTTCATGTACATCATCACCGAATTGCCTTCCGGCCCCAGGCTCAGCACTGTGTCGAACTCATCCAGACGGCGAAGTTGGTCGGCATCCATGTCGGCTTCGGCCAGACGGGTCAGGCGCAGCGGATAACCAAAGCCCTTGTCGCGGCGCAGTTCGGAAAGCCAACGTGGCATTTCACTGTCCGGATGACGCACCAGCTCATCGGCGATCAGAAAGAGCGTCGCGCGCCCCAACTGCTCGGAGATGCGCTGAATGTCGGCGGTGAGTACCGCCTCATCGCTCAGGTCAATCAGGCTGAAAACCCGTACCTCATCGGCGCCGCGCGCGCGCACCAGCACGCGTCCGCGAATCAGCCGCGACCAGTTGCTGGCTTCCAGGCCGAGTTCATCCAGCGAGTTGATCTCCAGCGGCACACCGATCAAGCGCGACCATACCGCCAGCGCCTTCTGCCGCTCGGCAGTATCCATGGGTTGCAGGTTGTCGGCCATCAGGCGAAAGGTGCCGGTGGCCATGCGCTCACGGTAGTCTTCGGCGCGCACATCATTGACCAGGCGAATACTGATCAACGCCAGACAGGACACGGCAATCAGCACCAACAGCATGCCGCCGTAGATGCGGATAAAAATGGAGTTCACTGCGGGTCCGGGCCCGGCGCCACAAACAGGTAGCCTTTGCTGCGAACCGTCTTGATGATGCGCGGCAATTCGGGATCATCACCAATCTTGGGGCGAATGCGTGAGATACGTACATCGATGGAACGGTCCTGGCCGTCGTACTCGATACCGCGCAGCGAGACAAAGATCTCTTCCCGGCTGAGGATGCGCCCGGCGTTGCTGGCCAGCAACCAGAGCAGGTCAAACTCGGCGCCGGTCAGTTCGATCAGATCGCCGTTCAACCAGGCTTCGCGGCGGTCGTTGTCAATCAGCAGGTTGCCGAAGCTCAGGCGCGTGGGCGTGCCGCCCTCGCCCGGCTCTGCGGTGCGGCGCAGCAGCGCGCGAATGCGCGCCAACAACACTTGCGGGCGCACCGGCTTGTTGACGTAATCATCGGCCCCCAGCTCAAGCCCGCGAATATGGTCGCGGTCTTCGCTGCGCGCCGTCAGCATGAGAATGGGTCGTGCAAAACCCGCCTCACGCACTCGCTGGCAGATGGACAGACCATCCTCGCCGGGCAGCATCAAATCAAGCACTACCAACGCTGGCTGACTATCGAGAATGCGTTGCACCGCAGCGCTACCATCCGCCTCGAGCGCGACGCTCAAGCCCTGCTGCTGCAGAAAGTCACTGATCAGGCCGGCCAGCTTGTGGTCGTCCTCGACAATCAGAATAGTGCCGTGGTCCTGAAGCGTACTTTTGTCTGTTTCCATCCCCACCACCTTGCCAAGACTGCTCACCGCGTTTGGTCGGCGATTGTAACACCAGCGAGACAGCCTCGGGGCTCCCGGCAGAGGCCTTGCCTGCAACAGTATTTTGTCGGGATCACCCGTGCTTGCGGCACAGCGCACAGTATCACTACATCTAGTTGAGGGCAGAAATCCCGCGAAAGCGGCATGGGCTCTCGCGTAAGCCATTGGTCAAGACCCTGAGCGCAAAAAACAATGAAAAAATCGGCTTGCCACATCCCAGATCACACACTATCTTGTGCCAATGTCGTTTCAGACAACCATATATATGGTTAACCTTCACAGCCTACCCGGCGACGTCAAGTGCTGAAACCACCCATTTTATTGATAGATCGCCCTGCCACCATTACTACGGCAGCGCCTCAACCGATACTACATATAGTGTTTGTGCCCAACAAAGGAGCCTGTCATGCACGTCACCCCGTCAGCCAGCAGTAACGAAACTACCAACGTGCATGCCGAGCAGGAGCAGCAGAACGACGAATTGCAAATGAGCGCACCGGGCCAGCTGCGCGTCATCAAACGCAACGGCACCCTGGTGCCCTACACCGACGACAAGATCCGCGTCGCCATGACCAAGGCGTTTCTCGCCGTAGAGGGTGGCCAGGCCGCCGCCTCTTCACGCATCCGCCAGATCGTGGACGAGATGACCGACACCATCAGCGCCATCTTCAAGCGCCGCCTGCCCTCCGGCGGCACCCTGCACATCGAAGAGATTCAGGATCAGGTTGAACTGGCGCTAATGCGTTCGGGCGAGCAGAAGACCGCGCGCAGCTACGTCCTCTACCGTGAAGAGCACGCGCGTCAGCGCAAGGAGCGTCAAGCCACCGCGCCGGCCGATGCGCACCCCAGCATCCGCGTCACCCTGGCCGACGGCAGCCGTCAGCCGCTCGACATGGGCCGCCTGCGCACCGTCATTCAGGAAGCCTGCGATGGCCTGGCCGAAGTCGACGCCAACCACATCGAGCAGGAAACCCTGAAGAACCTGTACGACGGCGTAACCCAGCTCGACGTCAACACCGCCATGGTGATGACCGCCCGCACCCTGGTCGAGCGTGAGCCCAACTACAGCCAGGTCACCGCCCGCCTGCTGCTCGACAACCTGCGCGCCGAAGCCCTCAGCCACCTCGGCGTCGCCACCAGCGCCACCCACACCGACATGGCCGAGCTGTACGCCAAGACGCTGCCGGTTTATATCCAGGCCGGTATCGAATACGAATTGCTCGACGCCAAACTCGCCGAGTTCGACCTAGAAGCCCTGGGCGCCGCGATCAACCACGACCGCGACCAGCTGTTCGGTTACCTGGGCCTGCAGACCCTGTACGACCGCTACTTCCTGCACCGCGAAGGCACCCGCATCGAACTGCCGCAAATCTTCTTCATGCGCGTGGCCATGGGCCTGGCGATTGAAGAGGAAGACAAGACCGCGCGCACCATCGAGTTCTACAACCTGATTTCCAGCTTCGACTACATGGCCTCCACGCCAACCCTGTTCAACGCCGGCACCCTGCGCCCGCAACTGTCCAGCTGCTACCTGACCACAGTGCCCGACAACCTGTCCGGCATTTACCACGCGATCCACGACAACGCCATGCTGTCCAAGTTTGCCGGCGGTCTGGGTAACGACTGGACCCCCGTGCGCGCCATGGGCGCCTATATCAAAGGCACCAACGGCCAGTCACAGGGCGTTGTGCCCTTCCTGAAAGTGGTCAACGACACGGCCGTCGCGGTCAACCAGGGCGGCAAGCGCAAGGGCGCGGTGTGCGGTTACCTGGAAACCTGGCACCTGGATATCGAAGAATTCCTCGAGCTGCGCAAGAACACCGGTGACGACCGTCGCCGCACCCACGACATGAATACCGCCAACTGGATTCCCGACCTGTTCATGAAGCGCGTGTTCGAAGACGGCCAGTGGACGCTGTTCTCCCCGTCCGATGTGCCCGATCTGCACGACCTGACCGGCAAGGCCTTCGAGGAGCGTTACGAGTATTACGAAGCGCTCACCGAGTACGGCAAGCTCAAGCTGCACAAGACCATCAAGGCCGCCGACCTCTGGCGCAAGATGCTCAGCATGCTGTTCGAGACCGGCCACCCCTGGCTGACCTTCAAGGACGCCTGCAACCTGCGCAGCCCGCAGCAGCACGCCGGCGTGGTTCACAGCTCCAACCTGTGCACCGAGATCACCCTGAACACCAGCGCCGATGAAATCGCCGTGTGTAACCTGGGCTCGGTCAACATGGTGCACCACATCACCGATGGCAAGCTGGATACCGCCAAGCTCGAGCGCACCGTGCGCACCGCAGTACGCATGCTCGATAACGTGATCGACATCAACTACTACTCGGTGCCGCAGGCGAAGAACTCCAACTTCAAGCACCGCCCGGTGGGTCTGGGCCTGATGGGCTTCCAGGATGCGCTCTACCTGCAGCACATCCCGTACGGCTCCAATGAAGCCGTGGCCTTCGCCGACCAGTCGATGGAAGCCATCAGCTACTACGCCATCCAGGCCTCCTGTGATCTGGCCGAAGAGCGCGGCAGCTACTCCAGCTTCGAGGGCTCGCTGTGGTCCAAGGGCATACTGCCCTATGACTCGCTCGACATCCTCACCGAGCAGCGCGGCGCCAAGTACATTGAAGTGGACCGCAGCAGCACCCTGGATTGGGAGCCGGTGCGTGCGCGCGCCAAGAAAGGCATTCGCAACTCCAACATCATGGCCATCGCCCCGACCGCGACCATCGCCAACATCACCGGGGTATCGCAGTCCATCGAGCCGACGTACCAGAACCTGTACGTTAAATCGAACCTGTCGGGCGAATTCACCGTGATCAACCCCTACCTGGTACGCGACCTGAAAGCGCGCGGCCTGTGGGACTCGGTCATGGTCAATGACCTCAAGTACTACGACGGCTCGGTACAGCAGATCGACCGCATCCCGGATGACCTCAAGGCGCTGTACGCCACCGCCTTTGAAGTGGAAACCAAGTGGATCGTCGAAGCCGCCAGCCGCCGCCAGAAATGGATCGATCAGGCACAATCGCTGAACCTTTACATCGCCGGCGCCTCCGGCAAGAAGCTGGACGTGACCTACCGCATGGCGTGGTTCCGTGGCCTGAAAACCACCTACTACCTCCGCGCCCTGGCCGCCACCAGCACCGAGAAGTCGACCGTCAACACCGGCAAGCTGAACGCCGTGTCCAGCGGCAGCGCGCCAACGGCAGCCGCCGCGCCCGCTGGCCCGGCGCCCGTGCCGCAGGCTTGCTCAATCGATGATCCCGACTGCGAGGCCTGCCAATAAGGCAGGCCCAGCGGCAAGCCTCAAGCTGCAAGCTACAAGCAGCTCGAGTGAGCGCCACCGTCATTGGCCAGAAACAGCTCCGAGCATAAGAGCAGTTCCGCTCGGAGCGCTTAAAACACAGCGTGATTTCTATCCCTCGCGTCATTCCCGCGAAGGCGGGAATCCAGAAAAACCCAAGCGCGGCGCCGCGTCCAAGGTTCACACCACTCACCGCCGCCACACCAAACAACTTGCCGCTTGCAGCTTAAAGCTTGCGGCTGTCGACCAAAGGGAGACACACCATGCTCAGCTGGGACGATTTCGACAGCGAAGACACCACCACCGCACCCGCCGCCAAGGCAGCCGCCCAACCGAGCGCGCCGCTCACCGACAGCCCGGTAATGGAAAACATTGCCGAAGGTTCGGTGGAGGACGCGCGTCAGATCAGCGCGGACGACTCCGACGCCATCGCCCGCGCCAAGGCCGCGCTGGATGAGCTGGACATTCAGGAAGGTCTGGACGATCTGGAAGGCTCCGCCGCCCGCGTGCAGGTTGGCGACAAGCAGATGATCAACGCCCGCGCCGACCTCAACCAGCTGGTGCCGTTCAAGTACGAATGGGCCTGGCAGAAGTACCTCGACGGTTGTGCCAACCACTGGATGCCGCAAGAGGTCAACATGACCGCCGACATCGCCCTGTGGAAGAGCGCAGACGGCCTGACCGAAGACGAGCGCCGCATCGTCAAGCGCAACCTCGGCTTCTTCTCCACCGCCGACAGTCTGGTCGCCAACAACCTGGTGCTGGCCGTGTACCGCTTGATCACCAACCCCGAGTGCCGCCAGTACATCCTGCGTCAGGCCTTCGAAGAGGCGATCCACACCCACGCCTATCAGTACTGCATCGAGTCGCTGGGCATGGATGAAGGCGAGATCTTCAACATGTACCACGAGATCCCGAGCGTCGCGAAAAAGGCCAGTTGGGGGCTGAAATACACCCGTTCGATCTCCGACCCGACCTTCACTACCGGCACCGTCGAGACCGACAAGGAACTGCTGCGCAACCTGATCGCCTACTACTGCGTTCTGGAAGGCATCTTCTTCTACTGCGGCTTCACCCAGATCCTGTCCATGGGCCGCCGCAACAAGATGACCGGCACCGCCGAGCAGTTCCAGTACATCCTGCGCGACGAATCCATGCACCTGAACTTCGGCATCGACGTGATCAACCAGATCAAGATCGAAAACCCGCACCTGTGGGACGATGCCATGAAGGACGAAGCAACCCAGATGATCCTGCAAGGCGCGCAGCTGGAAATCGAATACGCCCGCGACACCATGCCCCGCGGCGTACTCGGCATGAACGCCGCGATGATGGAGGACTACCTCAAGTTCATCGCCAACCGCCGCCTCACCCAAATCGGCCTGAAGGAAGAATACCCAGGCACCAGCAACCCCTTCCCCTGGATGAGCGAAATCATGGACTTGAAGAAAGAGAAGAACTTCTTTGAGACGCGGGTTATCGAGTATCAGACTGGTGGGGCGTTGAGCTGGGATTGAGCTTGACCACTTGATCGTTCCCACGCTCCGCGTGGGAACGATCACTCTTATGAGATGCGAAGCATCCTTAATCATCTTCTTATAAGGCAAAACTCATGAGCGAAACGAACCTTATACTTGCCTATCCAGAAAGCAACCAAGAAGTACGCACCTTATACCGAGATAGCGAAGTTTTATTCTGCCTTGCAGATGTGGTGAGAATACTTGCAGAGCAAAATACTACTCTTGCCGAAGATGGAAGAAAGGTAGGCTTGGGAGGGCTAACGAAGGCATTATTAGACGCACTAGATACCGACGAAAAGTATTCTGTACCAGAAATTGCATTAGATAACCCTCAAGATGCCCAATTTGTAACCCAGCCTGGGCTTTTCAGAATAATACTTCGCGATAACAGCCCAGCATGTAAGAAATTTCAACGGTGGGTATTTCACGAAGTTTTACCCTCCATTCAGCGATACGGTACCTATCCGCCGCCGCAGATACAGCAGGGATCCGAAGTAAAGAAAGCTGTAATGCTACTCCTTGAAGAAATTGAGGAGCGAGAAAGATTAGAGCGTGAAACAAAAGAACGATTCCTACAAACTGAGCGCCGATTAAATGAGCTTAGCCAAAAAATATCCACTACAGCACCACACCAAAATTACGGAGTGAATTATTTAACTGTCTCTGACTATTGCCGTCAGCTAGAGATAGAAAAGTCTCAAGAACAATTGCTTCGAGGCTGGTGTATAAAAATTAGTGCGGAAGAGGGGCATCCCAGCCACAAAGTGCTCAAAGATGGTCACGAAGAGGTATCATTCTCTGAGCTCGTATTAAATAAAGCAGCATCTAGTATTCGCGGATAACGGAATGGTTACCACGCAGAGCGTGGAAACCATCGGTATATGTTCTCCCCAACCGACACAACGTAAAATATTTCAGTCACCGGTCGACTCGATAGCAGCCTGCTCAGCCTCTTCACTATCTTCAATACCCAGAACCTCCACCGGATCACGCTTCTGCAATTTAGGTGGTGGAGCCACCCATGCTCGGAGCTTTTGCCCTACTTCCTGATAAAAATGCGGCACAGCTTTCTCGAGCTCTTCTATGAAAACTTTCGCGCCGGAGAAACGAGCACCTAAATCCGCCATATAGAAAACCTCGAATGCGCTAGGCACCACGTTGGTAGAAAGCGTTTCCAGAGCATTGCCATCTACCAGGAGCTTCGCCAATGGCGTTTGGGTTTCTTCGGCACGACCGGGACGTATAGCTTTAACGTAAAAGCCGTCAGCGTTAGCTTTACTAACCTGTTTAATCAGCCAGTTCACCCTTGCGGAGCTACGTACTTTGTCTTGCGGCGCGCCGAGACGCATCGCGCAGGTAATAGTGCGCTTTGTCAGATCAGCAGTTATATCCAGATCGGCGGCGGCATCCGGGATGCTCAGACAGCAGGTCAGCCTGTGTTCTTTGGCCAGCAGTTCACAGTCATCTTTCAGACGTTGAACAGGATCATTGCGATGCGCTTTGCTGATTTTCTGCGTTATCTGTCTGCCCAGCTTACGACTCATCACCAGACACAAATCGCGCTGCTCCTGATGCCAGCTTGAAACACTATTCTCTACCTCTTCCGCAGTCTTGTTCAAAACCGCTCCGCTCTTCACCTTGGCGACGACATCCTTCCATTCACGATTCATGCTGTCGAAGCGCGTTGCCCCGCTAGAGTCGTGGCTGAAATATCGCAAGACCTCCTCAAGAATGAATCGCTGATCTGGCGAGGTAATGTCGCCAGAATCCAGCAGTAGGGTCGCTTGAGTTACTGCGTACATCCAAGACCAGTGATAAAGTTCCAGACCCTTAAGGAGCGTTTTGGGGATCTTAACCGGGTGGTGATTAGGCAAGGCCACAAACTGGTTGGTGATCGTGATCACCGCGTCTATCTTGTTCTTTTTTGCTTGTAGCAAGTATCGCTTTAGCTGCTCTTCACCCACTTCGTTATTGCCTATCTTTGCTTCTATCAAAGCAGACCATTGCTTGCTACCGGTCACCAATTGCACCAAGCCATCAGGGCGATCCTTTTTCGGGATATCAAGATCGCATTCCAAAGCAACTTCAGTCCAGGCACCCATTTTGGCTCGAGCGCTAACCCGATGTCCGAGGGAAGCGAACATTACCTGCCGAAATTCATAAACTCCCCGCAGCGCGGCGAGCAGAATAGATGCCGCTCGTTGTTCACGGTTGGTGTCAGCCACTACAGGGATTAATCGGGCTATTTCTGCTTGCACTACATATTCTGGCCTTTCCATGTGCATTTTTCCTTTTTGTAATCACATACAGGCTTATCGCTAAAAACGTCCAAAACCTCTCATCCACAGGTCCCAGCTCAACGTCTGGAGGCACCATTTGCTGCTTGCAGATAGCTTCACCATAGCCCACTGCCATAAACCCCACCAAAAAAAGCGTGCTAATCCCCGGAGCTGATCGTTCCCATGCTCCGCGTGGGAACGCAGCCTGGGACGCTCAGCGTCCAGACGCGCAACTTTGCACCTCTGGCCCAGCCAATACTAGTACTGCCTGGCCAACGTCCCGCCGCTACAGTTCTAGCTTCCCTTCGAATTCGCCAGACCAACCGACCAGTTACCACCAGCCTCTTGGTGCAGCTCCAGCAAATCGTATGTCTTCACCATATCCAGCAAGCCCGAATGACCGTAGGTCTTTGTCGAGAAGGCCGGATCGGTGCGTTTCAGATATTGGCCGAGCGCACCCAGCCCGACTTTGCCCTCTGACGACTCGCCGGCCAGAAGCGAAACCGCTTCCACGACAAAGCGCGGCCGCTGCTTGGCTGGTGTTTTGCCGGCTTCCTTATTGGGTTCTTTGACTAGTTCTTTCGCTGGCTCTTTACCGGGCTCTTTACCGGATGGGGATTTATCGGCCTTGGGCTTCGCAGCGGGATCTTTTTTGGCTGGTACTTTTTCTGCGGAGTCTGTGCTGGCATCTGGATCGGCTTCTGCCGGCGACCACTCAAAGAACTGGTCGCTGGCATTGCGCAGGGCTTCCGGTGTTTTACCTTCCCCGACAATGCACACTCGGGCGCCCCGTTCACGCAGTTTGCGGCACAGGTAGGCAAAGTCTGAATCGCTGGTGACCAGGCAGAAGGTTTCTGCGCGGTGGTCGAACATGGCTTCCAGTGCGTCCAGCGCCAGGGCGATGTCTGCAGTATTCTTGCCGGAGGCGTACTGGTATTGCAGGTGGGGCGTGAAGGCCAGGCGGACCAGGGCCTCTTGCCAGCGGTTGGCCAAGGTGGCGTGATTGCCGTAGCCACGGCGTAATGCGACCCGGCCGAACTGGGCGGCCATGCGCAAGGCATAGGGCAGTATTTCCGGCGGTACGTTGTCGCAATCGACCAGCACCGCGACGGGCACATCGGTGCCGTTGGAGAAATCCTGAACTGCGTTGGATCTAGGGTTGTTATTCATGGCGTCCCTGTTTGGTTGAAGCCTATCTGCTTCCGTTCCTGTTTGTTGCAACACTTCACTCGACGTTATCCCGAAGGCTGCGCCAGGTAAAGCGACATGCACATGATCAGCCTCCCGCCTGCGTGAAATGCAGCCCTGCAGCCTGTTCCTCCCCGCGCACTTGCACCGCAGCGACGCAAAGCGTCAACAGCCAGGCTCCCACGCAGAGCGAGGGAGCCATCGGCAAAGTGGCCAGCCTATCTTTTTACGCAGGCAAAGATCGCATTTCCCGATGCCTGATCCCAAGGCAAAATCCGCTCGTAATCGTGCTCCAGTAGCTGCACCTCGAAGTACGGTGCAAGCAGTTCAAGCAGCTCGCCGAAGCTCACAGCCACCATCGGGTGCTCATCGTTCCAGACCTGTTTGCCCTCAGCACCGGCGCGCTCCACTCGCAGCTTCAGCAATTGCCGTGCGCCCGCTCCGGAATAATGCCAGCCGGAGCTGAAACTCAGCAGACCGTCGCTATGGCCCGCGTTGTGCGAAACCCAGGAGCCGTTATCGATCTGGTGTTTATCCACTGCGTTGAAACAGAACAGGCCACCGTCTGCCAGGGCTGCATGCACGCTGCGGATACAGGCCTGCAGCCGCTCGATACTGGCGCTGTAATGGATGGAATAGAGGAAGCAGGTGATCAGGTCTTGCGGCTGGCTGACCTTGAAGCCGCACATGTCCTGCAACCAGAATTGCGCTTCCGGGCAGCGTATCAGCGCCTGATCCAGCATGGGTTGATTGATGTCCAGGCCACTGCTGTGAAAGCCGGCATCGAAAAAGTGTCGCACGTGCGGGCCGGTGCCACAGGCCAGGTCGAGATGCCGGGTCCCGCCATTGCCGAAGAGGTGTTGCAGGCGTTGCACACAGCGGCTCTGGGCCAGATAGTCGATATCGGCGCACATCAGATCGTAGTAACCCGAAAGATCGGTATAAATGGCGTTGCTGGACATGATGATGTGGCGCTGAAGGAAGGGGCGCGAATAATATCCCGACCGCAGAAAAAGCGCCGCTATTTATGCAAGCGCACGCGCGTATCAAACCAGCACAGGGGCGTCCGAGGTCTTCGACTAAGTCCTCTGGCGCATTTTCAAACGCACCAGCCGGTAAAAATAGGCGATGACGATAAAGGCGATGACCGCCATGGATAGCGGATCCAGGTAATCAGCCACTTTTTCGTACTGGGATTCGAGCAGATAGCCAGCCAGCGCCAGCAACGCCGTCCAGATCAGCGAGCCGACCGTGGAATAGGCAAGGAACGCTGCCATGGGCATACGCGCGATGCCCGCCGGGACCGAAATAAGCGTCCGTACGGTGGGCAGCAGCCGGCCGAAAAACACCGCCGCCCTGCCGTGCCGACTGAACCAATCGTTGGCCTTGTCGATATCCTCCGGCCCCATGGTCAGCCAGAAACCGTGGCGTTCGGCAAAATGCATCAGCCGGTCCTTGCCCAGCCGCGCACCCAGGTAGTACCAGGGCAAGGCACCCACGACTGAGCCAGCTGTCCCTGCGGCCACCACACCGAAGAAATTCAGCTCGCCCTTGGCGGCGGAGAAGCCCGCCAGCGGCATGATGACCTCCGAGGGAATGGGCGGAAAGATGTTCTCCAGCAACATCAGGAAGAACACGCCGATATAGCCGGTTTTGGACACAACCTCGACGATGGCATCGAACATAGTAGTCAGGGCTCCAGAGAGGCTTCTTCTGCAGGCGTTGCGGCGCCTTCTGCAGGGGGGGTGAGCGAACCGTAACAGGCAGCCAGATCGCTGATTTGTTCCGGATTCAGGCGGCGCCCGGCGCTGTGCATGACATGGGCGTACTGCGTGCCCCCGCGCTCACCCGCCGCAAAAAGCTGCAACTGCTGGGTGAGATATTCGGGATATTGCCCCGCCAGGACAGGATAAGCCGGGTTGCGCTCGATAGCGGACGGGCCATGACAATGGCGGCAGGCGGGCACTTTCTGGTTCGTATTGCCGGCAGCAGCCAGCACCTTGCCCCGCGCGATGGCCTGCGCATCGACCTGCACGTCAACTTGCGCTGCGGCTTGGCTGGCTACGCTGGGCAGCTGTGCGTAATGCTGGGCTAGCTGCTGCAACTGCTTTTCATCCAGCCGGGCGGCAATGGGCTGCATCACACCGCTGGCACGCTCACCGCTGGCATAGGCTTGCAGACTTGCTAGCAAGTACGCCTGCTTCTGCCCTGCCAGCACCGGAAAGGCGCCCGCACCGCGGCCCTCGCCTTCGGGCCCGTGGCAACGCGCGCAATCTGCCAGCACTGGCGCGAGCGGGTCGCTGGCCGCGCCATTCGCTTGCAGCATGCCAGAGGATGCCGGAATATCCGCGCCCTCGCCCACCGCCAGCGCCCTGTAGCGCCGAGGTGACATTTCAGGCAGCTGCTGCAGAAAAGCCACCATCGCCCAGACTTCATCGTCGCGCTGGCGCGCTGGCCAGCCCGGCATGGCGGTAAATTTGATGCCGTGACGCACTATCCAGAACAGCTCCTGCGCCTCCCAGCTGTCGATACGTGGCGGCAGATACGGCGGCGCCGGCGTCATTTGCCGGGCTATCAGCGATTCGCCTAGGCCGGGCGCGCCGTGGCAGCCCAGGCATCCGGTCTGGTAATATCCAGCGCCCTTGAGGATCAGCGCCGGATCAGCCAGATTAGCGGGCACCTTGATACCCAGCGATTGGGTGGCAACGGCTCGCCGCATACTGTAATGCAGAAACCAGCTGGTGGCGGACCAGTGACCGGAGCTGGCCCCAATGGACACCAAGCCTGCGGACGTCACAGCCAGCGCGCCGAGCCCCAGCGCCAATAATGTCAGCGTCACACCCAGCGCCAGCGGTCGGAGCAGACCACCGTCAAGCCAACTGAGTAAGCGCGTGCGCAAACCAGCGAGCGGGGCCTTCATCGCTCGCCCCCTGCTGAGAACCGCTGGCCAACTGGCGTCATCATCGCGATCGCGCGTGCTCATTCGCAACTCCCGATAAACACCACCGAGAGCGCAACAAACACCGTCGCCACAAAGCTCAGGCCGCAGAGCAGCAAGGTGGCAAAGCCGAGAAAGCGGTGGCGGTCTGCGGGGCTGTCAAAATCATGGGGCGCAGTGGCGGTACCAAACTGGTGGCGCTTCCAGCCGCCCCACCCGGTGAGCACGATACCCGCGAGCGCTACCAGCGTATAGCCGCCAATGATCAGCCGCGCATCCCCCAGCAGACCATCGCGCCCGGCTACCTTGGCACACCAGACGGCTGCCGTAACGTAGGACAGCACAAAGTGCATCGCCCAGATCGCGGGACCGAAGATAATCAGCCACAACGATTCCTTTTCGCCAGGGGGTGCTTCAGGCACCCGTTCGGCTGGCAGATCGGTCTGGTCGGTCATGCCACCTCCGGAAAGCCGGCGACCACGGCCACGGTTACGCCCACGGTAATCGCCAGAAAATGCCAGTACAGCCCCACATTCTGGATATCGATGTCGTGTTTGGCGGTCATGCGCCCGGCCAGCCGCCGGGCGAGGCAATACAGCAACATCACCAAGCCTACGCCCAGGTGCAGCAGGCACCAGAGAACCAGTACCCACACAGTCGCCGGATACACATCCCGCGTGGGATCAAGGCCGGCAAAATGCGGCCCGGCCCAGAGCGACGCTGCGCCGGCGACAGTGCACAGCGCCGCGGCGGCAAGGCAGAGGTTAAAACCAAGGCCATGGTCAAGACGGTTGAGCCGCCGGCTCAACAAGGTCAGCAGCCAGGCGGCAAGCACCAGCCCCAGGGCAGTCAGCAGCCAGCCGGTGCCGGCCTCGGCACCATGCTGCGGCGGAAAGTCATCATGGCTGGTCCAGAAAAAGAAGTAACCGAACACCAGGCTGAAAAAGGCACTCATATCACCCACCATGGTGATAAACATCGCCCACCAACCGACCGACTGCCGACCGGATGCGTAAACCGGCAGCGTCACATCCAGACCAATGTGCTTGCTGTCCCGCTCGGGAATCACCGCAGTGCCGGTCCAGAGCCAGATCAGGATGGTCACCAACGCCAGCGCACCGCTGATCAGCGCCGCCATATACCAGTGGTAGGTCGCGAAGATGAACAACCCGCCGGTGAATATCGCCGCCCACAACGCCTTGAACGTTGGCCCGGGCACGCGCAGGCACTGCACCGGATCGGCGTCGATGATGCTGGTGATCAGTGTTTCGCGCTTACCCTCCTGGGCATCGGGCAGATAAAAACGGCCCTGGTCGACATCCCGCGTCAGATCGGGCTGATCCCACAGCGGATAGCGGCTGCGAATGATCGGAATCGAGCGAACACCCCAAGGCATACTTGGCACCTCGACCAGCCACTCCAGCGTGCCGGCATTCCAGGGATTGCGTGGGCTATAAGGCTGTTTACCCTTGGGCCGAACCACGTCCCAGACGATAAAAGCCACGCCAGCGGCCAGAACATAGGCACCCACGGTGGAAACCATATTGAGCACCTCAAAGCCCTGCTCGGCGCCGTAGGTGTAAATACGGCGCGGCATACCCAGCAGGCCGGTGAAATGCATGGGCAGAAAGGCCACATTGAAGCCGATGAACATCAGCCAGAAACCAAGCTGACCCAGGCGCTTGGACAGCATCTTGTTGCTTATTATCGGATAGAAATAATAGATCCCGGCAATAACCGGGAAGAGCACACCGCCGATCAACACGTAATGCAGATGAGCCACGATAAAGTAGGTGTCGTGCGCCTGGAAGTCGAACGGCGCCAGGGCAACCATGACACCGGTCAGCCCGCCAAGCACAAAGATGGCGAGCGATCCGGCAACAAACAGCATGGGCACGGAGCGAACAAAGCGCCCGGCCAAGGCGGTGGCGAGAAAGCAGAAAATCTGTACACCAGTGGGAATCGCCACCGCTTCGGACGCCGCCGAAAAGAACGCCAGGGATATCGCCGGCATCCCCGTGGTGAACATGTGGTGTACCCACAAACCGAAGCTGATAAATCCGGTGCCCACCGCCGCCAGCACTATCCAGCCGTATCCGACAACGGGCCGCTGCGCCGCGGTCGGCACAATCATTGCCACCAGCGCCACCGCGGGCAGGAAGATGATATACACCTCGGGATGACCAAAAATCCAGAACAGGTGCTGCCAGAGCAGCGGATCACCGCCGCGCGAAGGATCGAAGAAGGGCCAGTCGAAGGCGCGCTCCATCTCGAACAGCAAATCCCCGGCAATCAAGGGCGGGAAGGCAAAGAGGATCATCCCGGCGACCACCAGAATGTACCAGGCGTACAGCGGAATCAGGTTGATGCGCATGCCCGGCGGACGCGTCTTGAGTACGCCAACGATCAACTCCACCGCAGCGGCGAGTGACGCCACCTCGATAAATGACAGGCCCAGCAACCAGATATCCGGACCCAGCCCCTCGGAGTACTGCGTAGTCAGCGGCGGATACATGAACCAGCCGCCCTGCGGCGCTACGCCAAAAAAGATCGAACCACAGACAAAGACACCGCCAATCAAAAAACACCAGAAGCCGAACGCTGAAAGCCGCGGAAACGGCAAGTCCCTCGCGCCCAGCAACTGCGGCAGGATAAGAATGGAGAACGCCTCGAAGATCGGCACCCCAAACAGAAACATCATTACCGAGCCGTGCAGCGTGAACATCTGATTGTAGGTATCCGCGGAAAGCAGATCATTCTCGGGCACCGCCAATTGGGTACGCATCAGCAGCGCCAGTACGCCGGCAAACAGGAAGAAGATAAAGGCCGTGCAGGTATACCAGAGCCCCACTTCGGTATTGTTGACCGCAGACCAGTAACGCCAGCCGGTTGGGGTCTTCCAGGCTGCAGCGAGTCGATCCGCTTGGGCACGAGCCAACTTGGGATCATAGGCGGGCAAGGGCTGACGTTGGTCGCTCATTTCAGCTCACTCAGGTAATGGGCCATGGCCCGCAGCTCGGCCTCGGGCAACATGTCGAACGCCGGCATATAGGCGTCCGGTTTAATGCGGTGGGTGTGGGCTATCCAGTGCTCGAAGTCAGTCACCTGCGCGCCCAGTGTGCCAGCGGCCAGCGTCAATCGGCTGCCGACATGGGTAAGATCCGGCCCCATGCTGCCATCGGCGTCGGTACCGCGAATACTGTGGCACGCGCCGCATCCATTGCGCAGGAACGCGGCCATTCCCTGTCTGGCAGTGGCGTTCTGCGCCGCCTGGGCAGGTTGCTGCTGGGCTGCGAGCCAGCTATCGAACTCATCGACCGGCATCACCACGGCTTCGAATTTCATCAAGGCGTGAGAACTGCCGCAATACTCGGCGCAAACGCCTCGATACACGCCAGTGCGGGTGGGTTCCAGTACCAGTTGATTGACTCGGCCGGGGATCATGTCGACCTTGCCGCCGAGCGAAGGAATCCAGAACGAGTGGATCACATCCGGGCTGCTGAGCTCGATGATCACCTTGCGTCCAACCGGCAGACGAACTTCATTGGCCAGCTCGACGGCGCCGCCAGCGTCGCCCTCATAGCGCACCCGCCACCACCATTGTTCACCGGCCACCGCAATACGCAGATCGGCATCGCCGGAGGAGCGCAGCTCAGGCATCATCGCCAGCCCGTAACTCAACAGGGCTGTAAGAACTACCACGGGGAAGATAATGCCGCCGCCCAGGATCAACCAGCGGGCGCTGGATTCACTGTGCGCTTCAGGCCGAGCCTGGGTGACATAGAAGGCGATGGCCATGACAGCAGCCCATATCAACGCGCCGCCAATCCACATCCACCAGAACAGCTGCGCTATATCTTCGGCACCCCGCCCGGCAGGATGCAATGCGGATTGCCCGCCCTCGCAGCCACCCAGGAGCGCTGCCGCAAGCAGCGCCAGTGCCCAGGCAATAAATGGAGGTTTCGGTTTTCTTCCTCTGATCACATTCCCGGCTTCCAGCTCATCCCATCTCGGGCGTTCGACTGTGCTGCGCGGGTAAGAGTTCAGGTCAGTGTCCGAGCATGCTGGGTGGGAGCAATGGTGGGATCAGACCCGTAGGGTGGAAAACGCCAAAGGCTTTTCCAGCAAAGAATGAGGCCGAACAGCAGCGGTGGAAAACGCTTTGCGGTTTTCCACCCTAGGGCAAGGCAAAAAAAAGCCATGGCGGATGTGTCCGCCATGGCTTTTTATAGGTCGTTACCGTGCCACTGCGCAGGCAGGCAAACCCTGACGCTCACCAACGGTAAAGGTACAACCGTAGTTGGCATCGGCTACCACAGCGGGGTCCAGCACCTCATCACCGGCGGGCTTGGCGCCGCCGTTGACCCAATCCAACCAGTCAGTTATTGCGGCCTGAACCTCGCCATCAGAGAAATCACAATGACTGGGGGCACGAATCGCACGCTGCAGCAGAAGGTCAGCGCTTCCATTGTCCAGGGCGCGCTCACGGTAGAGTTGCTGATGTTTGAATGGCACGTAGAAGTCGCCCAACGTATGCATGGTTAGCACAGGCACGTCAAAGTCGCCTTGCACCAGTGGGATCCAGCGCACGCCATCCGCGCGCAGCGGGTTGGCTTCAGGGTCGGCGCTGATTCGCGTCACGCCTTCGTTGAAGTCCAACTCCTCATCGGTAGGCTCAGCACCGTTGGTCCAACGGTAGACAACGCTCTGATTATCGTAGATGTGTTTTGCAAGGATACCGTTGATGGTGCCGTCGGCTCCCCCAGTGGCCAATACAATGTCTTGCAGTACGGTGTTAAAACCATATTCAAAAATAGGCCTCTCGCCACCGCTCAAGTTCTCGGCGATTGCCATCAAACGCTGACCGGCAACGCCTTTGGGAGAAGACCAGTTTGGCCGGCCATCCTGGTGCGGATTGAACAGCGCAGTCACCATAGGGCCCGGTGCCACGAGTACAGATACCACCCCGGTATTGTAGAAAGTGCCCACTAGATCGGGGAAGTCCGAATACTCCTGATCCCCATAACCCGAAATTTCCATCATCGCTCGAGTGTAATCACCGAGCCACTGAAACTCATTCTGCTCGGACTGGCAAAATGGCGCAGCGCCGGCGTATTCAACTTTGAACTGGGTACGCTCGATATTTTCCCGCTCTACCGCTGCCGCAGCGATATGGCCGCCGAGAGAACCGCCCGAGATAAGATATTGGTTGGGGGCTGACACTCCAATGCCGTTATTCTGCTGCAGGTAATCCACCAGATTCAGCGCCAGCTTGTTGGTATCTTCCAAGCCCGCACGAGCATCGTACCAGTTGGCAGAGTAGGAAGAGGCTGCCCAGGCATAGCCAGCAGCCAAAACGGCTTTGCGCCAGGCGTCAGATGGCACCTGCAGAGCCACGTCCAGGGTGTCGCCGCCATAGCCTCGCGTCCACATGACAAGCCCGTCGCCATCCCAGCCGTCGGGCAGTTCGGCAGCGTAAAGCGCATCGCCTTGCAAGCCGTCATACTTGCCAAAATAGATAGTGGCCCCTGCTAACGCGGCTGGCAGCGCAGCAGGCGCGGGCAACTCTGCGGTAAACACACGATCATCGTGTGCACGGGTTACCTCTGGCGTCTCTGCCTCGGCAGGTGGCGCATCATCTCCCCCGCCGCCACCACCACCCAAACAACCGCTAAGCACAAGCGCCGAAAGTGCCATGGGTACTGCAGCCCGATACCAATGATGTGTTGGCAAGGTAAACCTCCATTGATCTTTTTTTATGATTATTATTGCTGCGCATGACCTGCGCGCTCCGAGCATAATGAAGTTCTAGCGAAAATGCTGCTTCATCATCGGAAATGATACTGGCACCCGCGCCAAAGCGATTATTTGTCCGAACGGGTTTCTCGTTCTGCAGCACTGGCGCGGCACCGAAACGCCTCTGGTGCGGGCGCTGTGGGCGATTCTGCGGAGGCTGGCTGGCTCGACCGCCATGCCCTGTTTGAGACGTTTTGAGCGAACGATTCGAATGAATCCGTCCTCGAATAGGTCTAGAGTACGTGTAGCAACACATTCCAAGGAGACAAGCATGAATACTGCTTCCAGTAGCCGCAGCGCTGAGATTCGCAGCGCTTTGCAAGTGAATCCCGATCTTGAAGGGGCCACCGAGCTGCAAATGGAGCTCGAACGGCGTATTGATTTCATCAAGGACGCGGTGCTGCGTGCCAAAACCCGCGCGCTGGTGTTAGGCATCAGCGGCGGGGTCGATTCCACTACTGCCGGCCGCTTGTGTCAGATTGCAGCCGAATCCTTGCGCCAGGGCGGCTTTGACGTGACCTTCTACGCCATGCGCTTGCCCTATGACGTTCAGGCAGACGAAGCCGATGCACAGACAGCGCTCGAGTTCATTCAGCCCGATCAGTTGCGTACGGTTGATATCAAAGGCTCTGTAGATGCCATGATGGCCGATTTTGCCGATGAACAAGCGAGCGCTGGCAAGCGCGATTTCGTCAAGGGCAACGTCAAGGCCCGCGCCCGTATGGTGGCGCAGTACGCCCTCGCCAACTTTGTCGACGGGCTGGTTGTAGGGACCGACCATGCGGCTGAAGCCGTGATGGGCTTCTTTACCAAGTTTGGTGATGGCGCCTGCGACATTGCCCCCCTTACCGGACTGACCAAGGGGCAAGTACGACGCATTGCCGCCGCGCTGGATGCTCCGGCGTCTCTGGTCGGCAAGATACCCACAGCAGACCTCGAGGAACTGGCGCCCGGCAAACCGGATGAGGTCGCTCACGGTCTGACCTACGAGCAGATAGACGCCTTTTTGCTGGGCAAGAGCGTGGACGATGAGGCGGCGCAGAAGATCATCGCCCGCTACGACGCCACGGAGCACAAGCGCCAACTGCCCATAGCACCCTGATTGGGCGCGCCCTTGGCAATGAGGTGAAAACCGCGTAGCGGTTTCACCTCATTGCCGGCAGCGAATTACACCGAGCACAGCCCGCCTGGAACCGCCATTATCCAGTCCCGAACTGCCTGAATGGTTGGGTCCTTGCGCCTACTTTCCGGGTACACGAGAAAAAAGGGTTTGCCTTCAATCTCCGGACCAAAGGGCTGCATCAGTCGCCCTTCGCGCAGTTCATCCTCAATCAATTGGCGGCTCATGAGCGCCACACCCTGAGCACCTACCGCTGCGGAAACAGCGTGGGTTTCATCAGAGAACACCAGCCCCGCATTAACATCCAGCCTCGGCACTTTGGCCAGCTTCTGCCAGGCTGCCCAGTTGATCGGCGATGACACCGCATCTTCATTGCGAAAGTGAATCAATGAATGCGCTGGCAGCTGCGCCGGGTCGTGCAGGTCCAGATGCGGGCTGCAGGTGGCGATAAAGGTATTATCAAAGAGTTTTTCAGCCACCAGCCCCGGCCAGTGCCCATCGCCATAGCGGATGGCAATATCCGCGGTAACGCCATCCAGCGCGACCGGCTCGTGCGAGGCGTGAATACGCAAATCAATATTCGGATGCGCGTCGCGCAGCATGCACACCCACGAGAGCAGCCAGCGCACTGCCACCGCCGGCGTGGTACTCAGCGTAATGCCTTGCCGAAAAGGCACAGCGCTGAGACGCTCTACCGCTGCACTGATGCTGTCGAATGCGGTTTCCAGCACCTGCTGCAACTCGCGCCCTTGAACGGTGAGCTCGAGCTGTCGCGGCTTGCGGACGAAGAGGGCAACGCCAAGGGATTCTTCCAACCCGCGAATCTGATGGCTGATGGCGGTCGCCGTGACGGAAAGCTCCTGCGCCGCCTGCTTGGCACTTTCGTGACGAGCTGCCGCTTCAAAGGCGCGCAGCGCAGATAGCGATGGCAACCATCTTTGCGCCATACATGAACTCCTCTCATCCATACCTGCAAGAAATGATCGTTTGTCGCCTATCAGGCCTGACCCTAGGCTGAGATTGCAGTTAATTACAGATGAATTCAACTCCAATCAGGAGGCAACGATGACCCACATTCTGCAACTTGACGTCAGCGCACGCCCAGGCTTGGCCGGGACAGATGAGCATGGCTCGCACAGCCGCAAACTTACTCAACACTTCGCCAGCACGTGGCTGGCTCGCCGCAGTGAGGACACCCTCTCCTACCGCGACATTGGTCAACATCCGTCCACCATCATCAACCATGACTGGATCGCCTCCTCGTTTACCCCAGCCGAACAGCGTGAGCCCTGGATGCAAACGGTACTGGTCGAAAGCGATCAGTTGATCGATGAACTGGTGGCTGCCGACGTATTGGTGATTGGCACTCCCTTGTACAACTTCGGTATGCCAGCGGCGCTAAAGGCGTGGGTAGATCAGATCATTCGACCTGGCCGCACGGTGGAACTGGATGAGAGTAACCCTGCCGATCCCTACGTTCCCAAGCTGGCGGACAGGCCTCGCCATGCCGTGATACTCAGCGCCCGAGGCGGCATCGGCTTTGGACCCGGAGGCGAGATGGCGCACATGAATCACCTGGAACCCAACCTGATAACTGCCCTTGGGTTCATCGGCATCACTCGGGTGCACCAGATTGCAATAGAAGGGCAGGAAGTTGGTGGCGAAACTCTGGCCGCTTCCAGTGCAGAGGCGTTGCGCAAAGTTGATGCTCTGGTAGACGAACTCCAGCAAAGGGTGCATGCCGAGCAGATACCGGAGCCAGCGTAGCGGGTACGCGTTTGAAGGCAACGCTGGCAACAATCAAGGGGCATAGCCAGCTATGCCCCTTGGTATAGATCAGGCTGCCTTTACGCCGCTTTAAGCTGCTTTTGCCGAGCAGCCATCTGTTCACCCAGGGCTTCGAGTTGATCCTTGCTCAGCAGCTCTTTGGCTTCCTTGAACATCTCATCCTCTTCTTCTTCGATGTGATGTTCGAGCAGCTCCTTCAACACTTTCATTCTGCCCGAGAACTGAACACTGCCTGGATCGGTCTTGAGCAGATCAGGCAACACCAATTTTTCAACCGCGCGATGCTCTTCCACAGCCTCGTGGTACATCTTGGCCTCGGATTTCGCACCGGCTTTCTTGTAGGCAGGATAGAAAATATCTTCTTCAAGCGTGGTATGCACGCTGAGCTCGGCCTGGACCTTGGCAAGCAGATCCGTGCGCGTTTTAACTGCGCGCTCGGTGGTGTTGGTGATTTCTTCCAGCAATTTCAAAACCTTTTTATGGTCGTCTTTCAGCAGTTCAATTGCGTTCATCATGTCGTCCTCGTCAATACCTTGGTCACGGATCCAATGGGCCTCTTTAGAGAGCCTCTTTTGTCGGCAGGCAGCTGCTGCCTATTAAGTAGAATCACCAGCTGGACGAATAGTTCAGGTAATGATTGTGTGGCGCCGGTGCCTTAACGGAGGAAAACACCTTGCGGTTTTCCACCCTACGGGCAAATGATCGATGTTTTTGTAGGGTGGAAAACGCGAAGCTTTTCCACCATGCCGACTAGCCGCGGCCTTCCGACATTGCTTCCGACATTGGAACGCCCAGCAAACCGCAGTATGCTCCTGTGGCCATTTCATAAACCGGGAAACGGAATGTCCCTACACCACTTTGCAATAGCCGGCTGCGGCACTGCCGGACTGACCGCTGCAATCGCGCTTGCCAGACTGGGCCACCGTGTAACCCTGTTTGAACGTTCAGCCGAACCTCGCGCAGTGGGTGCAGGGATACTTTTACAGCCCAGTGGCATCAGGGTGCTTGAGGCACTCGGGTTGCAGCAGCAGGTTCGCGCCAGGGCGTCGCGTGTTGACCGTCTGGACGGCCGCAACCTCCAGGGTCGGCTAGTGATGGATGTCAGCTATGGCACACTGCAACAGGATGCGCACGGGCTCGGCGTGCATCGCGCCAATCTGCTGCAGGTGCTGTACCAGGCTGCTTTGGCGGCCGACGTCGAGATTGCGCACAACGCCGATATCTGCGACCTCAGCGACCCCTGCGCCAGCAAGCTGAGCGTTACCTTAGCCAACGGCGCCACGTGCAGCGGGTTCGACGCTCTGGTCATAGCCAACGGTACGCAGTCGATCTTGCGCGGCAAGTTGCCGGTGAGGCAATCGGTAAGAGCGTACCCCTGGGGTGCGCTCTGGCAGATTGGTCATGACGCCAGCATCGCGCCAAGCAATGCCCTGCGGCAACGCTACGACAACGCGCAGATCATGATCGGCCTGATGCCAAGCGGGCTTTTCCCCGGTACCGAATCGCCCTGTCAGAGTTTCTTCTGGAGCCTCAAGATCGCGGACCACACAGCCTGGCAACACCAGCCACTAGAAGACTGGAAGCATCGGGTCTGCGAATTATGGCCGGAAACCGAAACCCAACTGGCCTCGCTGCAGCAGCATGAGCAGTTGCAACTAGCGGTATACGCGGACGTGCGCATGCAGCGTTGGAACCACGGACGAGTTGCGGTCATTGGCGACGCCGCCCATGGCATGAGCCCGCAGCTGGGACAAGGCGCCAACCTGGCGCTAATCGACGGCTGGCACCTGGCCGCAGCAGTTCAAGCGGATCAGGATCTAACCCACGCCTTTGCCAATTACTCCCGCGCGCGCCGCGCACATCTTCGCTTCTATCAACTTGCAAGCCGCGCACTCACCCCGCTGTTTCAATCGGACAAGCGCTACGGCGTACTGCGCGACAATCTCTTTCGTCTCGCCAACGCCCTGCCCTACAGCCGCCACCAGGCGCTGCGAACGGTTGCGGGGATCAAAACCGGTTTGCTGTTCGAACGCGATTTAAGACTGCCGCCGCTGGACTTCAACCACCTCGGCAGCCTAGCTATCGCACAGCACAAGGCCACAGCTGCGCTCGCGGACAACTAGACCTCTGAGTTCAAACGCCCTTGCCCTGCCTGTGAGTGACAGCACTCAGCGATAAAAGCCCAAGCGTCGAACGCACACATTCACGTCGAATTCGCTGCCAATGGCAATTATGGCGAGGCTGCAAATCGCGGCGGGGTCGAACGCCATATCCGTGCGATGCGCGCTCAATTGAGCGTAGGGCACCACAAACCGGGTCCAGCGCGGCTCGACAGCCAGCACGCTACGAAATGATTGCCAGGGCTTGCTCAATTGGCTGGTTTTCACCCGAAGCTCGTACTCGTGCGCTGGGCCGCACAGTTCGATAAAAATACCGCTGTACTCGGCAAGTGATGCCCTGGGCACAACAGCATGCTTCATCTGTACAAAGCCGCCGTCATTTTTCAGGCTGGTGCGGCCGCGCAGACAGGTGCAGGCCGAGCCCCGCCGCTGCTCCTGCTCCAGCTCCGCCGTGGATACTCCGCCCATCACCTGATCGGTGATGGCGGTCCAGGGTGCAGCACCGTCGCTGTGCGCCTGGTAAAGGTCTGTGAGCCGATCTGCTGCGACTGCGGGACCTTGAACTGCCAATGCTTCTTTCATAAAAAATCCGACGCCATGATTCGGCAGCCCAGTATGGCATACCCTGGCCGCGCCCAAATGGCGTGACCAGGGTGGGTCAGGGGATAAGCTTTTCTGCTCGCAGCCGATCAAACAAGTCAAAGAATGCACTGCGCGTTTCGCGGAAGTGATCAAAGCCGAAGTCGCGTGCCTTGGTGGTGTCGTTCACGCACTCCTGCTCGCGGCCCAGGTCTGCATCGGTATGCCACCAGGACACCAGCTTGTCGAGGTCCGGCTCGGCCAGGTTGTGCTGTTGCACCAGCTCAGCCCAGACCGCTTTTGCATCGCCCATGCGGCTATCCAGCGGCTGCGGCGCTTCGGGGCAATCGGCTACGGCAAGGCCGAAGTACTCGCCGATCTCGCGCCACATGCGGCGCCAGCGAAACACATCACCATTCACCGTATTGAAGGCCTGGTTTGCTGCACCCGGTGAGGTTGCAGCCCATTCCATCTGCCGCGCCAGCACCAGCGCATCGGTCATATCGGTTAGCGCATTCCACTGGGTTTGCGAACCCGGAAAAACAAAGGGTTGGCCAGTCGCCTTGCAGATCGAGGCGTACACCGCCAGCGTGGTGCCCATGTTCATCGCATTGCCGCGGGCGTAACCGATGACCGTATGCGGACGGTGCACATTCCAGCTGAAGCCATGTTGCTCGGCGGCCTCGAACAGCACATCCTCCAATGCATAGTAGAAGTTGTCACCCGGCACCCGCGGCTCGGATTCGCGGAATGGCGTCTCGATACGCCCACTGCCATAGGCCTCGAACGATCCCAGGTACTGCTTGGTACCGGTTACCAGCGACGCATGCTGCAGCCGCTCGCCATCCAGCGCCGCAAACAGGTTGCGCATCATCGCGCTGTTCGCCTCGATGTTGGCCTGCTCGTTGTCGCGGCGCACCCAGGTGCAGTAGAAAACGTGGGTAATGGGCAAACCGGCAAGCGCCTTGTGCGTCGCTTGCGAGTCCAGTAGATCAACGGCGACCGGGATCACGCCGCCCTGCACTGTCGCGTGACGCGACAGCCCATAAACCGACCAACCGCTGGCAACCAGATAGCCAGCCAGATTGCCGCCGGTGATACCGGTGGCACCAACTACCAGTGCTGTACCTTTGCGCATGTTCATACCTCTTTCAGATAGCTCAGAAAATCCCGCATTACGCCGGACCGATGGCCACAG
Organism: Halopseudomonas sp.; assembly: GCF_036961105.1. Classification (GTDB taxonomy): domain Bacteria; phylum Pseudomonadota; class Gammaproteobacteria; order Pseudomonadales; family Pseudomonadaceae; genus Halopseudomonas. The sequence goes on from NZ_JBALWW010000014.1 coordinate 77,907, forward strand.
TCTGGTAGAGGCGAATCATTGCTACAATCGACAGTATCGCAAATCTTTATTGCATGAGACGCAACTTGAGCCCACCCATGGATCTGAACGCTCTACTGGTATTCGAACGCGTTGCCGCCACCGGCAGCTTCACCGCCGCCGCGCGCCATTTTCATCGCGCCGTGTCCTCTGTTTCACGGCAGATTCGCGCGCTGGAAGAAGCAGTGGGCCAACCACTGCTCTATCGACACACGCGAGCCGTCACGCTGACGGAGGCTGGCCGGCAGTACTATGAAGAGGTGCGCGAGATTCTCGAGCGCCTGGCTATAGCCAACGAAGCACTGCGTGAAACCCAGGCCGTACCCGGCGGCGTACTGCGCATCAACGCGCCAATCGCGTTTGGTCAGTACCAGCTTGTGCCTATGTTGCACCGCTTCCAGCAACGCTTTCCAGGCATCAAAGTGGAGCTATTGTTGAACGATCGGGTTATTGATCCCGTACGCGAAAGACACGACATCACCTTTCGGGTTGGCAACCTGGCTGACTCCTCTTTGGTTGCCCGGCGTCTGGCACCCATGAATTATGTGGTGGCCGCCGCGCCTGCTTATCTGACAACACACGGGACGCCGAGCAACCCCGCAGCACTCGCGGAGCATGACTGTCTGGTCTATCAAGGGGAGCTGGGCCGGCAGCGCTGGTATTTTCAGCAGGCGGGATCGTCAACAGAACAGGCGTACGAGGTCGAGGGCAGCCTGAGCAGCAACGACGCCGGGAGCTTGTTGCGCGCGGCGCTCTTGGGGCAAGGCATCGTCCTGTTTCCCACCTGGCTGGTCGCAGATGTGCTCGCCACAGGCGCTTTGGTGCCACTGTTGGACAGCTGGCGTTGCGAGGTCATGCCAGGGCGCCGCGAGCTGTATGTGCTCACTCGGGAGCGCCAAATCGCAACACCGAAGGTGAAGGCATTCATGGACTACCTGAGCGCAGCAGTGACGCCCGTGGCGCCCTGGGATCGCTGGCGCAAAGGTTGAACTGCGCGCCAGCTCCCTTGCCTCAGCGAGTCAACTGGCGGCTCGTTGCCGCGCGGCGTGCAATTTCTTGTAGCTCTCGATCAGGCGCAAATGCCGATCCAGCCCTTCGAGCTGTGTGTTGGTCGGCGTGAGCCCATAAAAGTGCACACTGCCATCGGTGGAGCCGATGGCTGCGTCCAGGCGCTCACTGCCAAACATGCGGCGGAAGTTGGTTTCGAAATCGTTGAGCTCCAACTCGTCATCCAGCAGCACCTCCAGCACCACATTCACCGCCTGATAAAACAGGCCGCGCTCGACGGTGTTGTCGTTGAATTGCAGGAAGGTTTCGACCAGCTCCTTGGCCTCCTCGAACTGCTGCAGGGCCAGATAGATCAGCGCCTTCAATTCCAGGATGGTCAGCTGGCCCCAGACGGTGTTGTCATCAAACTCGATGCCAATCAGCGTCTTGATGTCGGTGTAATCATCCAGCTCGCTCTCTTCCAGCCGTTCGACCAGATCCTGCAGCTGCGCTTCATCCAGGCTGTGCAGGTTGAGTATGTCGTCGCGGAAGTACAGCGCCTTATTGGTGTTATCCCAGATCAGATCATCGACCGGGTACACCTCGGAATAACCCGGCACCAGAATGCGACAGGCGGTGGCGCCCAAGTCATCGTAGACCGCCATATAGGCTTCCTTGCCAAGGCTTTCCAGAATACCGAACAGGGTCGCAGCTTCCTCGGTATTGGCCTGCTCGCCCTCGGCAGAGAAGTCCCACTCGACGAACTCATAGTCGGCTTTGGCGCTAAAGAAGCGCCATGAGACCACACCACTGGAATCGATAAAGTGTTCAACAAAGTTGTTGGGTTCGGTCACGGCCTGGCTTTCAAAGGTCGGCTGCGGCAGATCGTTCAATCCTTCGAAGCTGCGACCCTGCAGCAGCTCGGTGAGGCTGCGCTCCAGCGCCACTTCAAAACTGGGATGCGCGCCAAAGGAGGCAAAGACGCCACCCGTGCGCGGGTTCATCAGGGTCACGCACATCACCGGGAATTCGCCGCCCAATGAGGCATCCTTCACCAGTACAGGAAAGCCCTGCTCTTCCAGGCCCTGAATACCGGCCGCAATGGCCGGGTACTTGTCGATCACCGCTTGCGGAACGTCAGGCAGGGCAATCTCACCCTCCAGAATCTCGCGTTTCACCGCCCGCTCGAATATCTCCGACAGGCACTGAACCTGGGCTTCAGCCAGGGTATTACCCGCGCTCATGCCGTTACTGAGGAACAGGTTCTCGATCAGGTTGGACGGGAAATACACCAACTCACCGTCGGACTGACGCAAAAAAGGCAGCGCGCAGATGCCGCGCTCCACATTGCCGGAGTTGGTGTCGATCAGATGCGATGCGCGCAGCTCGCCTTCGGGGTTGTAGATCTCCAGGCAATAGTCGTCCAGCAGCCCCTTGGGCAGTGCATCCTTGCGTCCGGGCTGGAACCAGCGCTCGCTGGGGTAATGCACGAAATCGGCCCCGGCGATCTCTTCGCCCCAGAACTGATCGTTGTAGAAGAAGTTGCAGTTCAGCCGCTCGATAAACTCGCCGAGTGCCGACGCCAGTGCGGCTTCCTTGGTGGCGCCCTTGCCGTTGGTAAAACACAGCGGCGACTGCGCATCGCGAATATGCAACGACCAGACGTTGGGCACGATGTTGCGCCAGGAGGCGATCTCGATCTTCATCCCCAGGTCCGCCAGGATGCCGGACATATTGGCGATGGTTTCTTCCAGCGGCAGGTCCTTGCCCAGAATGCGGGTGCCCTCGCCTGCAGCATCCATGGGCATCAGCAGGGCTTGCGCATCGGCGTCCAGATTCTCGACTTCCTCAATGATGAAGTCAGGACCGGTCTGTACCGCCTTCTTTACGGTGCAGCGGTCGATGGAACGCAGAATGCCCTGGCGATCCTTGTCGGAAATATCCGCCGGCAACTCGACCTGAATCTTGAAGGTCTGCTTATAGCGGTTCTCGGGGTCAACGATATTGTTCTGCGAGAGGCGAATATTGTCGGTAGGAATATTGCGCGTATTGCAGTACAGCTTGACGAAATAGGCCGCGCACAGCGCCGACGAGGCCAGAAAATAATCGAAGGGCCCCGGCGCCGAGCCGTCGCCCTTGTAGCGAATCGGCTGGTCAGACACCACCGTGAAGTCGTCAAACTTGGCTTCAAGCCGTAGGTTGTCGAGAAAGTTGACCTTGATTTCCATGGGGAGCACCAGAATAGCGAGCGGGACGAATTGGCCGCCATTATCCCGCTTTTGCGCGCGAAGTCATGTTGCGAACCCTGGTTTTTATTTGCATAGCCATCGCCAAACTCAAGCATTGCGCTGCTGTTACCACCAATGCCGGAACACCGGCGCCGCCGCGCCTCGGCAACGCACGGCGCTTGCGCCGCCCCAGCTGCGACTCGCAGCGGCCCATTACATCGTTACTGGGTCAGCCTCGATCCCGCAGGCATGACAGCACAGAACGTAACAATGCGTGATATATAAACGGTTTCCTTCGACACTGCTGAAACGCATAATATCGCTTCAACATTGCGCCTCGCGCGACAGAGCCTCCAACAAGCTCTGCTGCTAAAACACAATAGTGCCAGCACGCTGCTAGCGATTGCTTCAGGCGCACCAGCATGGTTCCCTGCATGTCTCCGTCCTTTCATTTACCGCAAAACCAGTTGCTCGACCTGCTGCTGGATGTGGTTTGCGTGGTCGACATGCAGGGCAAGTACATCTGGGTAAGCGCGGCCAGCGAGCGTGTGTTCGGCTATACCCCGCAAGAAATGATCGGTCGCTCCGCCTTCGATCTCATGCACCCCGACGACAGAGCTGCCAACCAGGCACTGGTAGCACAAATCAACTCGGGCAACGCCTCGCTTGGTCACGAGAACCGCTATCTGCACAAGGACGGCCACATCGTCCATATCATGTGGTCTGCGCAACTGTTTGAAGCGGAGCAGCTGCGCGTGGGTGTGGCGCGGGACATTACTCAGCGCAAACAGGCAGAAGCACTGCAGGCAGCTCTGTATGCGATCTCGGAAGTAGCGCACGGTGCAGAGAACCTGCAGACCTTGTATCGCAATATACATCGCAAACTCGGCCAGCTCCTACCCGCTGAGAACGCCTTTGTGGCGCTTTACGACGCCGCCAGAGAACAGCTCAGCTTTCCTTACCACGTTGATCACTTTGCTTCCCCGCCGCCGCCCCGCACGCTAAAACTTCATGTTGGCGACGCGGATAATCTCGACCTCAACGCCAAGCTCAACAACGAGAGTATGGCCGAACGCCTGCTTGCAAACCTGCGTTCGGTAGAGGCTGCGTCGGCCAGGCACTGGCTGGGCGTGCCACTAATATCCGGCGGCAAACTCGTCGGCGCAATGGTACTGCAGAGCCATGACGACAGTGTCAGCTACAACACACAGCACAAGGATCTGCTGCTCTTTGTATCCGGCCAGATGGCAGATGCCATAGAACGCAAGCGTGCCCACTCGCGCCTGGAGTTTCTCGCCCAGTATGACCAGTTGACCGAATTGCCGAATCGCGCGCTCTTCATGGATCGCTTGCAAACTTCCTTGCAGCGGGCACGCAGGAATACTCAACGGGTCGCGGTGCTCTATCTGGACATGGATAATTTCAAACAGATCAACGATACCCTGGGTCACCTCACTGGCGACCGTCTGTTGCAAGAGGTCGCGCAGCGCCTCAACCGCTGTATACGCGAGTCGGATACCGTTGGCCGGCTGGGTGGCGACGAGTTTGCGATTATGCTCGACAATATAGGCAAGCCGGACGACGCAATACAGGTGGCGGGCAAGATTGTCGCTGCCCTCAGCGCGCCGTACCTGCTGGAAAGCCACAGCATGACCAGTACGCCCAGCCTGGGTGTGGCAATTTATCCGGACGACGCCGAGCAGGACCTGCAACTCATCCAGCTTGCCGATTCAGCCATGTACAAGGCCAAGCGAGAGGGTGGCAACCGGTATGTCAGCGCTAGCGCTGGCAGGACACCCGGAAGCGGCCATCCAGCTCCAGCGGCAGAATAAGGGTGCTGAAGCCGAGTTCATTCGCAGCAATGCAGAGATCGGCAACGGACTCTGCGTTCGGCGTCGCTTTCTGACCGCCCCGCGGATACTCCACGTTCAATACCGGCTTGCCAGCGGCGATGAAGGGCATCAACTGCTCGCATTCGTGGTATTGAAAGCACTGCTCGTTGATCGTAAAGTCGAAGTAATCAACCAGCTCGCTGATCTGCTCAAGGTCATTTTTCAAACCCACTGCCAGTCCGCGTCGATGCGCCTGGTTGGCGATAAAGCGATTGTAGGCAAGCTGGTCTTGTGCGCTGAAATCAAACCCTGTGTCCTCCAGATAACCTTGCACATTATCCGGCTCCACAGCGTCGCAGCCCTTGCGTGCCGCCATATCAAGCGGCTCAGTCATGATGCGCTCTACGCTTGGGGAGCGGATGTCCAGCCAACGCTCCTCTGGCCAACCCGCCACTTCGTTGCCCAGGACTTCACGCGCGAACTGCTGGCGATCCTGACTGTAATTTTCATAGGTACCTGCGGAGAAATAGCAGATTACCCGATGGCCTGAGCCCTGCAATGCCTTGATGGTGGCTGAAGACGTCTCGAACAGGTCGAGGTTGTATACATCCACCGCATAGGTGGTGTTCAGTGGATGCTCGTCATCAACCAGCAGCTGCCATTGCCAGCTAACCCCTACCGCCGGGCGATACCAGTGGCCCTCGGTAACAGGTGCTATCTCCATAGAACGTAAATCCCCCTCTGCCATTGCTACCAGCGCCTGTGCAGCAGCAATGAGCAGCGCGCTGCCGAACACACCCCCAGATAATTTCTGCATTCGCTGTCCTTGGGCAAAGAAAATCAGCAGCCGCGCAAGCCTGTTCAGGTTGCTCTAAAGCCTTGGCAACTATGCCAGGAGGCTCCTCAACTGCTGACGTAACCACGCCAGGTTGGTTTTGATAGTGTTTTTCAGCACGAATAGATTGTCGCTGCTGTAAGCCCAAGAGGCGCGATCAATGTTCAATTCATCAAGCCTGCGAGCGGCGAACTTGTGCTGTTTTTCCTCAGCTCTTCGCAACCAGAAGATCCCCATATCCTGGGCAACCTCTTTTTCCAGTCCAGGCACCCTTCCGCTATACAGCATCCAGCCAAGATCAAACTGGGAGTTGTAGTGCCCCGCGCGGGAAGCAAGTAAATGCCACGCATAACCTTGCGCAGGATCACGAACAAAAGGCACACCAGGCTGACCGCCTTCAAAATAGCCGGCGCCCAGACAGTTGGCACCAATAGGAGAACCCAAGGCCGCGCTATATTTGCATATCTCGGGCAGACTCGGACCCACATAGTTTTCATCGACACCCAGGCCACCGCGGATAAATGCCATGATCAGATTCTGCGTAGCACCGTCATGCCCCAACGCAGTTGCATATAAATTCGCACCGCGCGCCTGCTCGGTCTGGCCAAGCATTTTTCTGGCTTCGGCCAGCCAGTAGTAAGCACCAGCGTCATCCGGGTAACGGCTAATGAGCGCTTCGGCTGCGGGCACTACCGCTTTCCAGTTTTCCCGACCTGCCTGGTCATGCATCAAGCCCTCCAGTCGCTTGCGCGTGGGCTGCTGGCTGATGGCCTCCTCCCAGTAAGCCTGTGTGGCACCGGGGGTCGAGAAACTGGCGGGATACACCACAAAATCGTCGCGCATATCGTGCAGGTCCGGCTCCGCTATGCCTGCTCGCCGTGCTTGCTCAATAGCGCCTAGCACCAATGCCTCCGCGCCACCCCATCTTGGCTGTAGAAAATTGGCCCAGGTCCGATGGGCTGGCAGGTAGCGCGGTGAAGCCGCCAAAGCCTGCTCGATGTACCAACTAGCCAAGCCTGTCGTGCGGGGGTACAGGTCAGCTCCCAGCGCATCGATTTCGCCGTCAAACAGATTGAGCAAGCGCTCCCACGCTACGCTGCTTTCATCTACACGGGTTCCGAGAAGAAAATGATTTTCCGCCAGCAGAGTCAGCGCCTCTATCGGCTTATCATCCAGGAGCAGTGCGCGCTCAAGCAGTTGATTGGAAATATGCAGCCTTTCATCTATGAGCACTGATTGCGCGATATTGATATCACTACGCTGCCTTTCGCTGCGCGCTTCCCAGGCACCGTCGTTCCAGACTTCTGCGCACACCCAGTGCGCTGCGTAGGACTCGGGCATTGCCTGCAACCATTGCTCGCAGCGATCCACGCCCGCCAGCGCGGTATCTTCCAGGCTTCGTATAAAGGGGCTGTAGCCGATGGAACCCTCCCGACTGAGCAGAGACTGCTGCCGTTGCTGGTTAAGGCTCCGCTCTAGAAACTCGAAATCCCCTGAGAAAAAGGCTCTGCGTTGCTGCAGAGTTTGCTGCACATTTTCGGGGGGCAAGGGTACGCCCGTGAGCAGTACGGGCGACTCGACTCTCGGGGGCTCAAAGGGCATCGCCATGGCAGCCTGGTCCATTGATTCAACAGACAGCCATTTTTCCGGCACCACCCAGCAGAGGATGCCCAGGGCAAGTAACACAGCAAGAGGAAGCAGAAGCGCCAGCAACCAATGTTTGGGCGCAGACTCGTCCTGATACGGTTCTTCCTGTTCAGCTGAAGGTAAATAGCGGCCAGGATAAGGCGAAGCCTTGTCTTGATCCGACGAAGGCAATTGAGGATGCATGGATAGAGATCCTTCTCATAAAAATTGAATGATAAATGGCCAACCTTGGCCCATGCGCAAAAAGATACCATGCACCCAGCGAAAAAACCGACCCTAAATATTCCAGGATCAAGCCGCGCCCGGTGTTCAAACTACAGCAGTCTCCCCGGAGCGCGCCGAAAGAAGCCACACTCGCTGTCCTGCCCGCCAGCCAGTTGGCCGGGTTCCGATCCACCTGCCCTTACGCTGGGATCAATACCAAACCGGGCCCGCCTCGCGCATAAATATTTCTACCGTTTTGGGCCCGATACCGTCGAATTCTTGCAGACGCTTCTCCAGATCCTTGCGGTTGTCACTGGCTTCATGGATGGCGCCAACCTTGCCACCATAATCGTCGTGCAGTTTCTTGCAGAGCTCGAGCAATCGTTCGGCGGTCGACTCGTCGTAGCGGGTATACCCGCCCTCGCCCAGCATGTTGACCAACTCCTGCCAGGTGCAGTTACACAGCTTGCGGGGCGTGTCGCGCCCGTGCTTCTCGACGATAACGCGGTAGGTCTCTACCGCTATGTCCTGCTGAATGCGTTTGCCAAACAGAAAGCTGGCAATGAACCACTTGAACAACGTTTTTTCATCGCTTTGGCTCAGGTCAAGATTCAGATCGGCTGCTGAAACATTCTTCGCCATGTTTGTCTCCGACGCTACGGGCAGGCAGCGTGCGTGCAGGCTTCATCAGCTCTCACGCTGCCGGTTTGATGTAGCAGTTTCGAGTTCGACAGCGGTGAATTAGTTGCAGTAAAACAGAGTCCGGAACTGATGATGGCTCGCGGCACCGCTCCAAATGCGCGCCTGCCCGGGCTGGACTCAGAACGAAGTCATTGCGCCAGCTCGTGAAACATCGCAGGATAATCCAAAGCTTACGTCCGTTGCCGATCATGACCGCGATTACCCTGCGCCAAGCCTGCCCGCCCGGAACCTGCGACTGCGACCGCGAGCAGTTGCTGGACGATCCGAGTACAGACGCGCGCATCCTGCGCCTGACGCTGCACGAGGAGCGGCGACTGATGGAGCGTCTGGAGCAGGTGACCACGCTGCAACAACTCGAGCACCTGCAGCAACGCATGCAAGAGCAGTTGGGTATTCGTCTTCAGATAGGACCCGGCGTCGAAGAGATACGCGTGGTCCGCGGGATAGGTATGGCCTTTTCGCCGCAGCCTGGGCTGTGCCGCAAAACCCGCAAGGCCATTCCAGCCGCCATTCGACGCTGCATCAAGCAGCATCCCGAAATCGCCTACGAGCTGCTCAACCGCCACGATCTGTTGCGCGACGCCTGAGCCCGCTTCCTGGAACCGGCGAGCTCCATCCCGGCCCTGCGGTGGTTTGGTCGAGACTGCTGGTCGAGATGGAATTCGACCATCCCAGAAGGCGCTACCACGCAACTAAAGCGCATCAGGGCTCACGCAGCCATTGCGCTTTTAGGGCAATCCGAAAAAACTATTGCCGCGCCAGACGCAGGTTCTGCGGCATACCCGCGCGGGTTGACCGGTAAGGATTGATATCCAGCCCGCCACGGCGCACATAGCGGGCATAAACCGTCAACTCGGCACCCTCCCCCAGCAGCCCGCGCAGATCCATGAATATGCGCTCGACACACTGCTCATGAAAGTCGGCATGCTGACGGAATGAAACCAGATAGCGCAGCAGCCCCGCCCGATCCAGCTGCGGCCCGCGATAGCTGATCTGCAGACTGCCCCAGTCGGGCTGGCCGGTTACCGGGCAATTGGATTTGAGCAGATGGCTGCACAGTTGCTCACTCACTTCCACCCGCGGCAGGCTTAGCGCCAGCAGCGACGGGTCATACTGGTAACAGTCGACTGCCACATCCAGGTCATCGATGCAGTCTCCAGCGAGCGGCAGCATGCCGCCCTGATGCAACTGCTGCATGCTCAACAAGCGCACCATCACCGGGCCCTGGGCGGCAACCGACAGATCGGTTTCCAGCGTCTGCTGCACTTCATGCCGATCCCGAAAAACCGTCTGGTTGAAGGAGTTGAGATAGAGCTTGAACGACTTGGACTCGACTATGCGCGCCGCCTTGATCGGAAATACAAACTCAACCGCAGCCACTTCAGGCTTGCCAGAGGGCGTCAGCCAGGAGAGTTCATAGCAGTTCCAGATATCCGCGCCGTGAAACGGCAAGGCGGTGGCATCCAGACCCAGCTCCTGCCACTTGGGCAAACGCGGGATCGGGAACAGCAGCGACGGCGTATAAACGCTGACATAGGCGCTGGACTTGCCAAGCGGCGAGGACTCCGCCGAGTGTTCAGACATGCTCAAGGTCTCCATGGGGTCGCCTCGCTGGCGATACACCAGCGAGCAGCTCGATTATTGTCGCATGCCAGTGCCACGCACCAGCAGCCAATAACTCAGACTGTACAGCGCCACCGTAAACACCGCCATGATGATCAGCGCTGTGGCAATGGGGATATCCGACACGCCCAGAATGCCGTAACGGAAGGCATTGACCATGTGCAGGATCGGGTTGGCCATCGACAGCCCCTGCCAGAACGGCGACAGCAGGTGAATCGAGTAAAACACACCGCCCAGGTAAGTCAGCGGCGTGAGTACGAAGGTCGGCACGATGGAGATGTCATCAAAGGTGCGCGCAAACACCGAGTTGATGAAGCCGCCCAGGGAGAACACCAGCGAGGTAAAGAACACCACGCAGATGGTCAGGCCTATGTGGTGAATCTGCAGACGGGTAAAGAACATCGACATCAAGGTCACGATCAGACCCACCGCCAACCCACGCGCCACACCGCCAAAGGTGTAACCCAGCAGAATAACGTGCGGCGAGACCGGCGCCACCATCAGCTCTTCAATCGAGCGCTGAAACTTGGTGCTGAAAAAACTCGAGGCGACGTTGGAATAGCTGTTGGTGATCACCGACATCATGATCAGCCCAGGCACGATGTAATCGATGTAGGCAAAGCCATCCATCTCGCCGATGCGCGAGCCGATCATCTTGCCGAAGATCACGAAGTACAGCGCCATGACGATACCCGGCGGCAACAGCGTCTGCGGCCAGATACGGGTAAAACGTTTGATTTCCTTGAACAGGATGGTGGTGAAAGCCACCCAACCACTGCGCCAATGCGTCATCTCACGCGGCCCCTTTCTTGTCAGCGTTTTCATCAACCAGCATGAGGAACAGCTCCTCCAGACGGTTGCTCTTGTTGCGCATGCTCACCACGTTTATGTTCTGCCGGCTCAGCTCGGCAAAGAGCGTGTTCATGCCCTGCTGCTTGTCCACCTGCACCTGCAGGGTATGCTCGTCCAGCAACTGGCACGGATAACCGGCGATCTCGGGCACTTGCTCGAAGCAATTGCTGCAATCGAGCAGAAAGGTCTCCACATGCAGCTCCTTGAGCAGCTTGCGCATGCTGGTGTTGTGGATGATCTGACCTTGATCGATGATCGCGATGTGCTTGCACAACTGCTCGGCTTCTTCCAGATAGTGCGTGGTCAGCACTATGGTGATGCCCTGCGCATTGATCTCCTGCAGAAACTGCCACATGGACCGGCGAATCTCGATATCCACTCCGGCGGTCGGCTCATCCAGAATCAGCAGCTTGGGTTCATGAATGAGCGCACGGGCGATCATCAGGCGGCGCTTCATGCCGCCGGAGAGCATGCGTGACGGCACATCGCGCTTCTCCCACAATCCCAGGCGCTTGAGGTACTGCTCAGCGCGCCGGGTGGCCTCGCGATGCGGGATGCCGTAGTAACCGGCCTGGTTCACCAGAATGTCGATGGTCTTCTCGAACTGGCTGAAGTTGAACTCCTGCGGCACCACGCCAATGCAGCGTTTGGCAGCCAGCAGGTCGGTGTCGATATTGTGGCCAAACACCCTGACCTCACCAGCGGTTTTGTTGACCAATGATGAAAGGATGCCGATGGTCGTAGACTTGCCTGCGCCATTGGGCCCCAGCAGCGCGAAGAAATCACCCTCGCGCACCTCCAGGTCAATCCCCTTGAGCGCACGCATGCCATTGGAATAGGTTTTTTCCAGCCCGCTGATACGAATAGCTGCCGTCATGCAGATGCCTTAAGCCAGTGAAGTGGAGTCCAGACAATGGGGGCAAAGCGCGGATTATCAACCCCAGATCCGCCGCTCGGTCAGGATTTTTGCAATACCCAGAAACACTTACAAATTTGCTACAAATGTGACCGCGCAGTCGATTGTGGCTCACATGGAGACATCGTATTCTCGCCGGCACAACAACAATCGCCCCGGAGAACTCCATGGCCACGACGCCGGAAACCCCGGTTGACGCGACCGACATGTCCAGTCGCATCACCCCAGCCTATCGCCGCTACGCCCTTATCCTGTTGGTACTGGCGTACACCTCTAGCCACATCGACCGCAACATCGTGGGCATTCTGATCGAGCCGATCAAGGCCGACCTGATGCTCTCCGACACCCAGATGGGCTTTCTGTCTGGCATCGCCTTCGCCCTGTTCTACGCCACACTGGGCATCCCGATTGCCGTGTTCGCCGACCGCTCCAACCGCCGCAATATTATCGCCTGGTCCATCGCCATCTGGAGCGCCATGACCGCCGTCTGCGGTACCGCCCAGAGTTTCTGGCAACTGGCCATCGCCCGTGTGGGCGTGGGTATTGGCGAGGCGGGTTCGGGTCCCTCTTCCCATTCGATGATCGCCGACCTCTACCCCAAGGAAAAGCGCTCCAGCGCCATGTCGATCTACGCCCTGGGCGTGTACTTCGGCATCATGCTGGGCTTCCTGATCGGCGGTTTTGTCGCGGAATGGTGGGGCTGGCGCGCCGCCTTCTTTATCGTTGGCGCACCCGGCCTGCTGATCGCCCTGTTGGTGCGTTACACCATGATAGAGCCGCCACGCGGCTTTGCTGACGGGGTAAAACCGCCACCACTGGGCAAGGTCAATGTGCGCGCCGGCTTTGCCTCCCTGTGGCGCGTACGCACCACCCGCCATGTAGTCTGCGGCGTGACGCTCACCGCACTGGTTGGCTACGGCACCATTGTCTGGGCACCTGCCTTCCTTATCCGTAGCCACGGCATGTCGCCCAGTGAAGTAGGCATGTTCCTGGGTCCGGTAATGGGGATCGTCGGCGGCCTGGGGGCCTATATTGGCGGCATGCTGGCCGATCATCTGGCCGCCAAGGATCCACGCTGGAATGCCTGGATTGTCGGCGCCGCGAAGATGTTGGCGATTCCGTTCATCTGTGCCTTTTATCTGGTCGACAACCTTTACCTGGCGCTGGCCTTCTATATGCCCGCCGCCTTCCTGGGCGCCTTCTACCTCGGGCCCAGCTTCGGCATGATCCAGAGCCTTACGCCCCTGCGTAGTCGCGCGCTGGCCTCGGCCATCATGCTGTTCATTCTCAATCTGTTTGGCCTGGGTTTTGGCCCGCAGCTGATCGGCATTGCCAGCGATCTGATGCGCGTGTGGTTCGAAAGCGACAGCCTGCGCTATGCACTTTTGGCTGCCACCTTCGTCAATATCTGGGCCTCGGCACATTATTACCTTGCCGGCAAAACCCTGAAACAAGATACCGACAACCTGGTCGGCTGATTTTCCTGCTTTATCCCGGCGGTTCCGCCCTTACCATCGGAACCGCCGGGCTTCTTGCCGGTCCACTTCTTTGACACCTGTTGGCTAGCTGCCCGCCAAAGCGACTATGCTGACAATTGGATCTCCGGAAGAAGGAAGACTTCATGCTGACTCTGCTCTGGCTGCTGGGGCTGGTGCTGTGCATCGCCGCCGTTGCCTACATTCGTACCAGCCTGCTCAACGCCTGTCTGGGCGTGGGCGCTTATCTGCTGGCCATGACCCTGCTGGGTCCGGTGCACTGGGTGATCGATCTGGTCCTCTGGGCCGTATTTCTCTGCATCGCCATTCCGCTCAACATTCCCGAGGTGCGCCGCAACAAGATTTCCGCACCTTTGTTCAAATGGTTCAAACAAGTCTTGCCGCCGTTGTCCGATACCGAACAGGAGGCGCTGGATGCTGGCACCGTCTGGTGGGACGGCGAGCTGTTCAGCGGCCGCCCCGATTGGGGCAAGCTGCACAGCTTCCCCAAACCGCGGCTGACTGACGAAGAGCAGGCCTTTGTTGACGGTCCGGTAGAAGAACTCTGCCGCATGACCAACGAATGGGAGGTCACCACCGAGCGCCAGGACCTGCCGCCAGCTGTGTGGGACTTTATCAAGGCCAACGATTTCTTCGGCCTGATCATCCCCAAGGAATACGGCGGCAAGGGCTTTTCAGCCTACGCGCACTCGCAAATCGTCATGAAACTGGCGAGCCGCAGTGGCGACCTGGGCTCCACCGTCATGGTCCCCAACTCCCTGGGCCCGGCCGAACTGCTGCTGCAGTACGGTACCGACGAGCAGAAACAGCATTATCTGCCGCGCCTGGCCACCGGCCAAGAAATCCCCTGCTTCGCGCTGACCGCGCCTGAAGCCGGCTCCGATGCAGGCTCGATGACCGACCGGGGGATTATCTGCAAAGGCCAATGGGAAGGTGAAGAAGTCATCGGCCTGCGGGTCACTTGGGAAAAACGCTACATCACCCTCGGTCCCGTTGCCACCGTGCTGGGTCTGGCCTTCAAGGCCTACGATCCCGACCATCTGCTGGGCGAGGAAGAGTCTCTCGGCATCACCCTGGCGCTGATTCCTACCGATACCCAGGGCGTCAACATCGGCCGCCGCCACTTCCCGCTCAATGCGGCCTTCATGAACGGCCCAAACTCCGGTGAAGATGTGTTCATTCCCATGAGCTACCTGATTGGCGGCCAGGAACGCATCGGCCAGGGCTGGATCATGCTGATGAACTGCCTCTCGGTCGGTCGTTCCATCTCCCTGCCGGCCGGCGGTACCGGCGCAGCCAAGATGGCCAGCATGACCACGGGCGCCTACGCCAGCATCCGCCGCCAGTTCAACTTGCCGATTGGCGAGTTCGAAGGCATTCAGGAAGCCCTGGCGCGCATTGGCGGCAACGCTTACGTCATGGATGCGGCGCGCACCATGACCGCCGGCGCAGTCGACCTGGGTGAAAAACCTTCGGTGCTCTCGGCCGTGGTCAAGTACCACGTCACCGAGCGCATGCGCCAATGCGTCAACGACGCTATGGACGTGCACGGCGGCAAGGGCATCTGCATGGGCCCCAGCAACTACCTGGCCCGCGGCTACCAGTCGATTCCCATCTCAATCACGGTAGAAGGTGCCAATATCCTTACCCGCAGCATGATGATCTTCGGCCAGGGTGCCATTCGCTGCCACCCCTTCGTACTCAAGGAGATGCTCGCCACCCAGAACCCTGATCACGAAGCGGCGCTGACCGAGTTCGACGACCTGCTGTTCCGTCATATCGGCTTCTCGCTCAGCAACGCCTCGGGCAGCTTGTTGCTGGGCCTCACCGGCGGTCGCCTGGCTGATACGCCAGACTACCCGGCCACGCAGTTCTATTATCGCCAACTGTCGCGGCTGGCTGCGTCCTTTGCTACGGTGACCGACGCCGCCATGCTGATGCTGGGCGGTGAACTCAAACGTCGTGAGCGCCTGTCAGCGCGCCTGGGTGACGTGCTCAGCTATCTTTATCTGGCCAGCGCCACACTCAAGCACTTTGACGACCAGGGCCGCCATGAAGAAGACCTGCCCTTTGTTCGCTGGGGCGTGGAGGATCTGCTGTACAAGATCGAGCAGAGCCTGCACGAGGTGCTGCTCAACTTCCCTGACCCGCGGGTTGGCGGTCTGCTGCGCATAGTGGTGTTCCCACTGGGCCGCCGCCTGGCGCCGCCATCCGACGCGGTAGGCGCGGAGATCGCGCGCCGTCTGATGAAGCCCGGAGCGGCGCGCGATCGCCTGCTGCAGGGCTGCTATCAGAGCCAGGATCCGGACGATGTGACCGGCCTGGTCAACAGCACACTGGAGAAGGTGTTGCTCGCCGACCCCATTGAAGCCCGCCTGGCGAAAGCCATTCACACCGGTGAGCTGGAGCACGACAGCGACGCCGACATGCTCAATGTGGCTGCCGAATCCGGCGTGATCAGCCCGGATGAGGCCGAGCTGGTGCGCGACGCGCGCATTGCCCGTCGCGCGGTGATTGATGTGGATGACTTCTCCAAGGAAGAGATGGATCCCACAGCGCGCAAGGCAAGCGCCACAAAGACCCGCAAAGCCACCAGGAAAACGGAGGATAGCCCGGCCGAAACGGGAGCGCAGGAACAGGAAGCGGTGCTGGAAAACCAGCCCTTCCCGCCACCTGAAGACAAAGCCTGAGCCACTGGCCTGGCGTGTCTGCATCGACACGTCAGGCCATGCTTTCTGTTAGACTCCCGCGCCAGAGTAACCAGGAGTCCCGCCATGACCACCCCTCTTAGCTACCACGCTTATCACCTTGCCCTGCTGCAAAGCCTGTACGACACCCTGCGCGCGCAATCCGCCCTGCTGGAACAGGTGCCGGAAGAAAGCAACGAGCTGTTCATGGAGCGCTTCAATGAGCTGCTGACACAGCTGGAACAGGGCGACCACGACAGCCTGTATCTGGGGCAGGACATTCTCTGCCAGATTATCAGCCGCTACCCGCAAATCGCCCACCTGATCCCGCGCGACCTGCTCTGGTATTTTGGCGGTGACTGCCTGCATTTCATGCCCGATGAAGAGATAGCTCAGTACCAGTTGCTGGATGAGCATCGCGCCCAGGCCGAAGCACGCGGTGAAACCTTCGACTGGCAACAGGCGCGGCAGTTGGTTCAGAGCAACTGAAGCTCGCCAGCCGGTCTTACCCATGCGGGCCGGGTGTCACCCGGCGCCCGCTGGCAAATACCTGACGCGCAACCAGCACCCGTGTATGGCCGACCCGTTAGCCGCTCAGGCCTGATGTGCCCTGCCGGCAAGCCAGGTGACCAGAGCCTCCGGCGACATCGGCTTGGCTATCAGGTAACCCTGCCCTTCATCGCAGCCCCAGGACGACAGCAAATCATAGTCCTGTTGGGTTTCTACCCCCTCGGCTATGACCCGATAGCCCAGCTCGTGCGCCAGCTCGATGATGGTGGTAACCAGCCGCCGATTTACACTGTGTTGCTGCAGGCCATCCACAAAGGACTTGTCGATCTTCAGCGCCGATGCCGGTATTTCGCGCAGATATGACCAGTTGCTGTAGCCTGTACCAAAGTCATCGATGGCAACCTGGATACCTTCCTGCCTGAGGCGCAGTAGTTGCTCCCTGACGGCACGCGGATTGCTGATCAATACGCTTTCGGTAAACTCCAGCTCAAGCGCTGCGGGCTCGACGCCAAAGCGTTGCATATTTTCCCGTAGCTGCTCGGCAAACACTGGGGTTTCCAGGTCACCGGCCGAAATATTGATTGAGACCACCAGATCCAGACCCTGTGAGCGCCATTCCTGTAGCTGCCGTAACGCTTCATGCAGCACCCACAGGGTCAGGTCATGCACCAGCGCGGTCTTTTCCGCCAGCGGAATAAACTCGGCCGGGCCAACATTGCCCAGCTCTGGATGCTCCCAGCGCAACAGAGCTTCCACACCCGTACAACGGTCATCCACCATGCTCAGTTTGGGCTGATATTCCAGGCGAAACTGATCGTCGGCCGAAAGCGCAGAGGCAATACCACCGAGCAAGGCAAAGGAACGCTGATGCGCCCTTTCGAGCTCCGGTTTGAACCAGGCCCACCTTTCGCTGAAGCCAAGGGCGTAATCGGCGGCGCTGATGCTCAGACGCAGCCAGCTGGCGTGATCAGCCACGCCTGGATGCAGCGGCAACAAACCAATCGCCGCCTGCGTTTGAATCGGAATACCCTGACACAGGACGGGCAGCTTCAACCTTTCCAGCAACTGGCCGCTGAGTGTTTCACAGGTCTCACGCGAGCTGTCTTCCAGTAGCACCGCGAAGCGTGTGGGGCTCACCTTGTAGAGGTTGGTGCCGCGAGGCAGCATTTCCTGCAGTGAGCGCGTGGTTTCAATCAGCATGTCGTTGAAAAAACCGTACCCGAGCGCCTTTACCACATCCTCGACATACTGCACTCCAAACACGTCTACGAGGATCACATTGCTGTGGGCCGCCCGCTCATGCAGACGCAGGATGTCGTCACTCAGCCGCACACTGTTGAACAAACGGGTGGCCGGATCGATAAAGCTTCGATCACGCATCGCCGTCATCCGCGTCATCACCAGATCGGCCAGTTGCTCCAGGGTGGTCAGCTCGGCGTTCATCCAGTTCACTACGCGGCTTGGTATCTATTATGCACAGCGACCCCAGCATCAGGCCGTCATTTGTAATCAGCGGTGCGCCCGCATAAAAACGAATGCCCGGCGTGCCGGTTACCAGCGGATTATCGCGAAATCTCGGGTCAGTACTGGCATCGGTAACCTGCAGCGGGGGCTGGTGCGGAACGGCATATACGCAGAAGGACTGATGGCGCGGCGTCTCTTCGATCCCCAGGCCCACGCGGGCCAGGAACCACTGGCGCTGATTATCCAGGATCGATACAAAGGCGATTGGGGCCTTGAGGCACCTGGCGGTAAGCTCAACCAGCTTTTCCAATGCCTGATCCTGGCCATGGCTGGTGAGATAGAGCTCATCAACTCGCCGTTGCCGCTCGGTTTCGAGCTCCGGGCAAGGTCCAACTGCATGTTCTAAGAACATCCTGATCCTCGATGCGACAACAGCATTCCATTGATATAGCAGGACTAAAGGCACCCACGTAGCCGCGCATTCAGCGCGCTCGCCTTTACCAATCCCATACAAGAAAATACCCCACTCACCGAGCATACTCCCGGTCAGCCGCGTTGCGTAAAAATTGTGTCGGTTTCAGCCCTTTATCGAAGCGCAGTCACCAGTCCGGCCAACAAGCAATAAAAAGCCCCGGGCGTAGGACCCAGGGCCTTTCATTAACAAGCGCGAGCAGAACCGCGGGCAGTTCAGCGCGCTCGATCAGCGGTGCTACAGCGCATCAGGAACCGATCAGATCACGCAATACGTAATGCAGAATCCCGCCGGCCTTGAAGTAGTCGATTTCGTTGCGGGTGTCGATTCGACAGAGCACCTCAAAGTTGACCTTGTCGCCGTTGCTGGTCGTAGCCACTACCTTGAGCGTCTGGTCGGGCTTGAGGTCATCATCAATGCCCTGAATATCCACCAGCTCGTGCCCATCCAACCCAAGGCTGCCCACATTCTGGCCATCCTGGAACTGCAGCGGCAATACGCCCATACCAACCAGATTCGAGCGGTGAATACGCTCGAAGCTTTCGGCGATCACCGCCTTCACGCCCAGCAGATTGGTGCCCTTCGCCGCCCAGTCGCGGCTGGAGCCGGTACCGTATTCCTTGCCGGCAAACACCACCAGAGGTGTGCCTTCCTGCTGATAGCGCATGGCCGCGTGGTAGATCGACATGCGTTCGCCACTGGGCGTGTGAATGGTTTCACCACCCTCTTCACCGCCCAGCATGCGGTTACGGATGCGGATGTTGGCGAAGGTGCCGCGCATCATCACCTCGTGGTTACCGCGCCGTGAGCCGTAGGAGTTGAAGTCCTCGGGCTTGACGCCCAGGCTCTGCAGATACTCACCAGCCGGCGAGCTGGCCTTGATGTTGCCGGCGGGCGAGATATGGTCGGTGGTGATGGAGTCACCGAATACCGCCAGCACCCGCGCCTGATCGACCGGCTGCAAGGGCTTGAGCGGTTGGTCGATATCATCGAAGTACGGCGGATTCTTCACGTAGGTGGAGTTGTCATCCCAGGCATAGGTTTTGCCTGCGCTGGTCTCAATCGCCTGCCAGTGTTCGTCGCCGCTGAATACATCGGCATAGCGCGCCCGGAACATACCGTCTTCCACCAGCGCCACCGCCTTGGCAATCTCGGCGTTGCTCGGCCAGATGTCCTTGAGAAATACCGGGTTGTTGTCGGCATCCAGACCCAGCGGTTCTTCCGCCAGATTCAGCCGGGTGTTACCGGCCAACGCATAGGCCACCACCAGCGGCGGCGACGCCAGCCAGTTGGCCTTCACCTGCGGATGTACCCGCCCTTCAAAGTTGCGGTTACCCGACAGCACCGCCGAGACCACCAGATCATTCTCGCTGACCGCATGCGCAATCTCGTCCGGCAGCGGGCCGGAGTTGCCAATACAGGTGGTGCAGCCGTAACCCACCAGATTGAAACCCAACTGGTCGAGATAATCCGTCAGCCCGGCCTTGTCCAGATAATCGGTGACCACCTTGGAACCCGGCGCCAGGGAAGACTTGACCCAGGGCTTGCGTACCAACCCGAGTTCCACCGCCTTCTTGGCCACCAGCCCGGCGGCCATCATCACGCTCGGGTTGGAGGTGTTGGTGCAGGAGGTAATAGCCGCAATCACCACCGCGCCGTGGCTCATCACATGTTCCTTGCCGTCGACCGTGATGGTCGCCTGGGCGTTCTGTGCGCCCACCGCCGTACCACCGCCGCCCTCGCCTTCCAGCCGCGCCTGCTCCTGGTCAGCCGGCGCCACCTGCAGCGCCAGCAGGTCATCAAAGGCCTGGGGAATATCGGGCAACGCCACGCGATCCTGCGGGCGCTTGGGCCCGGCCAGGCTGGCTACTACTTCGGACATGTCCAGATGCAGACTATCGGTGAAAGCCGGCTCATCACCGGGGTCACGCCACAGCCCCTGGGCCTTGCTGTAAGCCTCAACCCGCGCCACCACCTCTTCCGGCCGGCCGCTCAGGCGCAGGTAGCGCAAGGTCACGTCATCCACCGGGAAGAAGCCGCAAGTCGCGCCATACTCCGGCGCCATATTGGCGATGGTCGCACGGTCCGCCAGCGGCAGATCGGCCAGGCCGTCGCCATAGAATTCGACAAACTTGCCCACCACGCCGCGCTTGCGCAGCATCTGCGTGACCGTCAGCACCAGATCGGTGGCGGTCATGCCTTCGCGCAGCTTGCCGGTGAGTTTGAAGCCGATTACCTCGGGGATCAGCATCGATACCGGCTGGCCGAGCATCGCCGCCTCTGCCTCGATACCACCCACACCCCAGCCCAGCACGCCCAGACCATTGACCATGGTAGTGTGCGAGTCGGTACCTACCAGAGTATCGGGATAGGCCCAGAGCTTGCCGCCCACCTCGGAGGCCCACACGCTCTGCGCCAGATATTCCAGGTTTACCTGGTGGCAAATGCCCGTGCCTGGCGGCACCACGCGGAAGTTATTGAAAGCCGTCTGACCCCAGCGCAAAAAAGCGTAACGCTCGCCATTACGCTGCATCTCGATCTCCACGTTCTGCTCGAACGCCTGCTCGCTGGCAAAGCGGTCCACCATCACCGAATGATCGATTACCAGATCCACGGGTGACAGCGGATTGATCTGCTGCGGGTCGCCACCCGCCCTGGCCACGGCATCCCGCATCGCCGCCAGATCGACCACCGCCGGCACCCCGGTGAAATCCTGCATCAGCACCCGCGCCGGGCGGTACTGGATCTCGCGGGCGGACTTGCGTTCATCCAGCCACCCGGCCATCGCCTGAATATCATCCAGGGTTACGGTCACGCCATCCTCGTTGCGCAGCAGATTTTCCAGCAGCACCTTGAGCGACTTGGGCAGCTTGTCGATGCCCTTGAGCCTTTCCGCGGCTTTCGCCAACGAATGGTACTCATAGGTCTTGCCCTCGACATCGAGCGAGGCTTGGGTATTCAGGCTATTGGCTACGGACATTCAGACATCCTCTTTGTGGCTAGCTCATTGCCAGCACTTTAGTTGCTATACTTTTCACCGTACTGATGATCAAACACGTCTGCAACTGGCTATTCAGCCATTCCGGTTGCTGCCGATATCCTAAGAATAGACAACTCGATGGGAATTCATTCCCACTACTGCAGCCAAGGACGCCATCCATGCGCAATAATCAGCCAACAACTCAGCGCGAGCGCACCTTTCCGGAAGAGCAACGCCTGATCTCCACCACCAATCTCAAGGGTATCATCACCTACTGCAACGACGCCTTCGTAGACGTAAGCGGCTTTGACCGCACCGAACTGATCGGCAGCCCCCACAACATGGTGCGCCATCCAGACACCCCCTCCGCCGTGTTTGCGCACATGTGGGCCGACCTGAAAAAGGGTCACGCCTGGATGGGCATCGTAAAAAACCGCTGCAAGAACGGCGATCATTACTGGGTTAATGCCTTCGTCACTCCCATCTATGAAGGCGGGCAGATCCAGGGTTATGAGTCGGTGCGGGTCAAAACCACCGCCGGCCAGGTGCAACGCGCAGAAGCCCTCTATGCCCGCCTGAACAAGGGCAAGAAAGCCTTTGGCGCAGACTGGTCCGGCGTAGCGCTGCACGTGATACCCAGTGCCTTGATGCTGGCAGTCGGCGCCGCCGCAGGCGCGGCCATGGGCTGGTCCGGCGTGGCTCTGGGTGCAGCTATCGGCCTGCCCGCCGGCCTGGCATTGAAAGCCATATTTGACCAACGCCTGTCCCGCATCATCAATGTCGCCGACAGCAGCATCACCGACCCCTTGCTGGCACAGATGTACACGCCCTACCAAGGTGCGCTGGGACAGATCGAGATGGCCATCCACAGTCAACAGGCGCGGCTGCAAACCTGTCTAACACGCCTTGCCGACAGCGCCGAGCAACTCAAACGGCAGGCGGTCGAAGCCAGCCAGTTGGCCACCCAGAGCAGTAGCGGACTGGCGCAGCAACGCAACGAAACCGATCTGGTAGCCGCCGCCATCAACGAAATGGCCGCCGCCACCCAAGAGGTCTCGGGCAACGTGCAAAGCACCGCCACCGCCACCCGCGACGCCAGCGATCTGGCGCTGCACGGCAAGACAGTCGCCGCCCAGGCGCGAGGCGCCATCGAGAGCCTGCTGAATGCGGTCAATGCCGCTTCGGGCGTCACCAACAAACTGGCCAGTGATGCGCGCGAAATCGGCACAGTAGTCGATGTGATCAAGGGCATTGCCGAGCAGACCAACCTGCTGGCACTGAACGCCGCCATCGAAGCCGCGCGCGCTGGCGAACAGGGCCGCGGCTTTGCCGTGGTGGCCGACGAGGTACGCGCGCTGGCCAGCCGCACGGCGCAATCCACCGAGCAGATTCATAGCCTGATAGCCAACCTGCAGCAAGCCGCACAGGGCACTGTAGAGAGCATGCGAGTCGGTAACGAGCAAGCCGAACGTGGCGTGGAACAGGTCATCGCCGCGGATGAGGCGCTCGAGGGGATACGCCAGGCGATAGAGCGCATCAACGACATGGCCGGACAGATCGCCAGCGCCGCCGAGGAACAGAGCCACGTCGCCGAAGAGATCAACCGCAACGTCACCAACATCGCCAGCCTGGCCGACAGCACCTCACAGGACGCGCAACGCAGCGCCGACCTCAGCGGCGAACTGAGCGCCACGGCCGAGCAACAGGTGAACCTGGTGGAACGTTTCAACCGACGCTGAGCGTGCGCAGGGCTCAAGCGGTCGAATGCCCTCTCGACCAGCAATACCCGCCCCACCACCGCAGTCAAGGGGCGGAATCTGGCTGCGCTATACCCGCTCAGCGTCGCACTAATAGATCGACACAACCTTCAGTTTTTGTAGAAAGGCTGTACTC
Source organism: Halopseudomonas sp. (assembly GCF_036961105.1). Classification (GTDB taxonomy): domain Bacteria; phylum Pseudomonadota; class Gammaproteobacteria; order Pseudomonadales; family Pseudomonadaceae; genus Halopseudomonas. The sequence continues at coordinate 101,253 of NZ_JBALWW010000014.1, forward strand.
CATTGATAGCGATATCGGTGCCAACTACCACCACCAGCGGAACGGAAAAAATAACCAGCAGACCGTCGGCCATAACCGCAAGCGGTGTGACGAGCGTGCGCAAACCCAGCAGATGCGGCCGCAGACTCTCTTCTACGCGAATTTGATAAGGTCGGTTCAACGCCTGAGTTTGCATGGACTCATCCACTCGCAGCCCATTCGCCGGATAGCGAGTGCCGTCAACGCTGCCTTCAAAAACCAGCCGATCACCCTCAGCGTGGTAACCAATGGCCAGGGCCGCAGACCGATCAGCCTCGCGCGCCCGGCGGATAGAAAACCGGTATTGCCCTGAAACCCGTTGCATCGAGCTGACGCTGAAACCCTCAAAGCTGGCGTTAACCTGATCGTGAAATTCAGCAGCAAAGGTTTTGCGTACGACCTCTGGCAGGGGAAACACATAATGATGATCTGGCGTCAACACGACCATCCATTGCTCATCCGCCGACACCATCACCGCATCCAGGGTCTCGGTGTACTCGCGCGTTTTGTAAAGCTCGCTGGTGACACAACCGCCAGCCAAGAAAAGTACAGCGATCAGCGCCGCCCTGCATAATTTGTTCATCCAGCCTCCGGGATAAATCACTGCGAAGCCACCCTGCTTCGCTACGCGGTCGGTATACCGCAGAACGTCCGCAGCCGCAGGTCATCTAGCCCGCAATTGCAGACTGGGTCCCGTTTTAAACGGCAGAAATCTTACACATACAAAAGGCCGCCCTAAGGCGGCCTCAGACTGCTGACAAAGCCCTGGCTCTTTAGCCGGGGCTTTGTTTTTATATGGGCACTCCAGAATGTCAGGGT
>NZ_JBALWW010000015.1:0-86986 GCF_036961105.1 Halopseudomonas sp.
TCAAGGCCCGCAGCACTGTGCTGCAGATTGAGGCCGGATATACGACAGACAACCTGCTCTTGTTATCAAAAACTGGAAGCCTTGCAATGAGGGAGGAGACCATATACGGCCGTCCCAGGGGTAAACCCGGTGGTGTGCTTGTAGCCTGGGACGGTCGAGTTCCATCTCGACCACAGGCGTCAGCCTGCAGACGCCTCTACGTGGCGCTGCGCGCGGCCTTCTTTCCAGCCTTCGAGTAGCGACAAGAGCGCGGGCACCACCATGAGCACCAGCAGTGTGGAGAAGCCCAGGCCGAAGGCGATGGAGGTGGCCATGGGGATCAGGAACTGCGCCTGCAGCGAGGTCTCGAACAGCAGTGGCAGCAGACCGCCAATGGTGGTCAGCGAAGTCAGCAGAACGGCGCGCAGGCGCTGCACCACGGCCTCGTTCAGCGCCTCGTTGACCGCCAGCCCACGCTTGCGCTGCTCCTGATAGAAGCTGACCAGGATGATCGAGTTGTTGACCACGATGCCCGACAGGCCGAAGAGCCCGAACAGCGACAGAATGGTCAGATTCAGCCCCATCACCCAATGCCCCAGCACGGCGCCGACCAGCGCCAGCGGAATCACCGACATGACGATCAGCGGTGTGCTCCAGGAACTGAACACCCACACCAGCACCGCGTACATCAGCATCAGGCCGATAATCAGGCCTGTTCCCATATCGGCCATGGTCTCCTGCTGATCTACCGAGCGGCCCTCAAAGCTGTAGCGCACGTTGTACTGATTGGCCAGCGCCGGCAGCTCCTTGGCGATGCTCTTGAGCACTTCGCCGGCGGTGGTCTGGCTCAGGTCGATGTCGGCAGTCACATCGGTAGCCAGCATGCCGTCGGCGTGGCGCAGCGCCTCAAAACCCTGATTGTTGCCGAATTCCACTACCTGCCTGAGGGGCACGAAGCGGCCGTCGTCGAGGCGAATGCTCAGCTCACTCAGGCTGGCCAGGCTTTCGCGCTCGCTGCGCGGCAGCTGGACCCGCACTTCAATCTCGTCCTGGTCTTCCTGGTAGATCTGCGCCAGCCGGCCATCGTAGGCGGCGCGCAACTGCCGGCCGACACTCTGGATACTCAAACCCAGCGACTGCCCGTAGGGCGTCAGGCTGTAGACCAGTTGTTCGCGGCCCCAGGCCATGTCGTCTTCGGTACTCAGTACACCTTCGATCGAGCCGATCATGACCGACAGCGCTTCTGCCGCGTTCTTCAGTTGCTCCGGGTCGCTGCCGGTCAGGCGCACATCCACGTCTTTGCCGGGCGGGCCGCCCGCCTGCTCGGTGATGTTCAGCTGATCGATACCGGGCACCGGCTGAATACGCTCGCGCCAGGCGCGGATAAAGGCCTTGTTACGCACATCCCGATGATCCGGCGAGACCATTTCGATCAGCATGGAACCCAGGTTGTCGCCCTGCCGTGCGCCGGCATTCTCGACAATTACCTGACCTTCGCGGGTCACGGCAGTGAGCACCAGATCGCCACCCAGATCGGCCTCGGTATCGGCCAACGTCTGTTCCAGGTGGCGCATGAAGCGGATCATGGTGTCACGCGGGGTACCGGCCACAAAGCTGACGTTGGCCTGCAGCATCTGCGGCTCGGGCGTGGGAAAGAAGCTGAAGCCGATACGGCCGCTGCTCATCAGGCCAACAGTCACAATTACCGCCACCAGCGCACTGGCCAGGGTGGCACCACGGTAGCGCAGGGCCAACTGCGAGAAGGTTCGAAAGCGCCCATCACGAAAATGATTGAAGCCCCGGTCAAAGCGCTGCCGCAACGCATCCACCCGCGCCAGCACACGCGCGCCGCGCGAAGTGCCGGGCGCCTTCTGGCTGGCGGGCTTGAAGGCCGAACGCAGGTGGTGCGGCAGTACCACAAAGCATTCCAGCAGCGAGGCGATGAGCACGCAGATCATCACCGTGGGAATGTCGCCAAGAATATTGCCGAAGATGCCACCCACCATCAGCAGCGGCATGAAGGCCGCGATGGTGGTCAGCGAGGAGGCCACCACCGGCCAGAGCATGCGCTTGGCGGCACCTTCCGAGGCGCGCTGCGGTTGCTCGCCGCTGCGAAAGTGCGCGTCGGCATCTTCGCCGACCACAATGGCGTCGTCGACGATGACCCCCAGCGCCATGATGAGCGCGAACAGGGAAATCATGTTGATCGAACCGCCAATCAGCCAGAACACCGCCATGGCGGCGAGGAAGGCGGTGGGAATACCCACAGCCACCCAGAGCGCGACCCGTGCGGGCAGGAACAGGTAGAGCAGCACCATCACCAGCACCAGCCCGCTCAGACCATTGTTGACCAGCAGACTGATGCGGTCGTTGATCAGTTGCCAGGCCTGATCATAGACATGGATCTTCAACTCGGGCGGCAAGGTCGGTTCCACGCGCTCCAGCCAGGCATTCAGCGCCTGGGCGGCCTCCAGCGAGTCGCCGTCTTCGGCGCGCTGCAAGGCCAGCTCCACCGCCGGCTGACCAGCATAGCGCAGCAGCACCTGATTGCGTCTGGGCTCCTGCCGGATCTCGGCGATATCGCCCAGGCGCAGATGGCTGGCACCGTCCTGCAGCAAGGGGATGTTGGCAAACTGCTCGGCATCGCGGCGTTGTTCGATGGCGCGCAGCTCGCGCGCCGAGTCCTGTTCGCCAGCCTGGCCGGCGGGCAGATCCTGGGATTCGGCGTCCACCCGCTCGGCGACCTGATCCAGCGACAGTCCCAGGCGTTGCAAGGTGGTGTTGGGTATCTCAATGCTGATTTGCTGCTCCGGCAGGCCGGCGATCTCGATACGGTCGATACCGCTGGTCAGCAGGTCGTCTTCCAGCCGGTTGGCGATGATGCGCAGTTCGTGCGGCGCGTAGGGGCCGTAGAGCAGCAGAGTGGCTATGGGGTCGTAGCGCGCCACCCGCACCACTTCCGGCTTTTCTGCGTCGGCCGGGAGGTTACGGAATTCATCGACCTGCTGGCGCGCATCATCCAGCGCCACCACCGGATCGGTACCTTCGCGAAACTCCAGGGTAATGCTGGAGACGCCCTGGGCCGAGGTGGAGGTCATGTTCTTCAGGTTCTGGATGCTGCGCAGGCGCTGTTCCAGTGGAATGGTGATGGCCTGCTCGATATCTTCGGCAGCCGCGCCGTTCCAGACCACGCGCACGGTGACAAAATCGAGCGCGAAGGTGGGGAAAAACTGAATGTTCATGCGGCCCAGCGCCAGCACGCCGCCCATCAGCATGACCAGCATCAGCAGGTTGGCCGCCACCTTGTGGCGGACAAAAAACGCCAGCGGGCTGGTCTCGCTCATGGCCGCGGCCCTGTGCTGTCGTCAGTCTCGGCCGCCGGCGTGGCCGCGCCGGTTTCCACCTTGAGGCCCTGCACTGCGTTGGGCAGGTGCGTGGTGACTATCTGCATGCCGCCGCGCAGCTCGTCCGAGCGCACCAGCACGCGGCGCTCGCCGTTCTCGGCCAGGGTTTCGCCCACGCGCTGCACTTCAATGCGCTGCAGGCGTCCGTCGCGTACTTCGTAAAGGGTATCGTTGCCGTAGAGCGCACTGTAGGGCAGGGCCACGCTGTCATCACGGACCGGTCGCGCGACGCTGATCGCCAAGAGGTTGCCCAGGCGCATGCCCGGCTGCGGGTTATCGACGCTGAACAGCGCCTCCACCCCGCGCGCGTCGGCCTGGCCGGCAATGCGCTTGAGCGTCAGGCTGATTGGCGGCTCGATATCCAGGCTGTGCGCCTGCAATTGGTTGCCTTCCTGCAACGCCTGCACAAAGGCCTGACTGTGTACCTGAGGCACCACGGCGCGCAGCTCCATGCCCTGCAGCGGATAGAAATCCAGCAGCGCCGCGTTGGCGTTGACCTGATCGCCAACGGCCGCCTGGACGTTACCCACCACGCCGTCGAAGGGTGCGGTGAAGCGGCTGCGTTCGGCGTCGCGCTGCATGCTGTCAAAGGTGGCCTGGGCACGCGCCACCCGCGCCTGCGCTGCCTTGAGGCGCGAGGGATGATTGTTGATGCTGCGCTGGCGGTTGGCCACGGTGAGCGCGGCGCGATCCAGCACGTCCTTGCTGTTTTCAAGCTCGGCGGCAGGCAGAGCGCCACGGGCGATCAGTTGCTCGACCCGGCCGACATTGGTCTCGGCGTTGGCCTGGATGCGCTGCTCCAGCTTGAGCGCGCGCAGGTCGTTCTGATGCGCGGTCTGCTCGCTCTGCAACTGCGCCTTGGCATCTTCCAGGTCGGCCTGGGCTTCGGCCACGCGCGGCGCAATGTCGGCTTCGTCCAGCGCCATCAGCAGCTCGCCCTGCTTCACCTGCTCGCCGTCCTGCGCCGGCAAGGCGGCAATGCGCCCGGCCATGGGTGCGACTACCGTGAACAGCAGGGGCGATTCCAGGGTGCCGTATAGCGTCAGCCTTGGCGCAAAGGTGTCGGGCTGAATCACTTCGGTCGCCACCCGCCAGCTACGCTCCAGGGAGCCCACCGGGGCCGGTTCGTCAGCCGTTAGGCGCAACAGAACAAAGATGACTATCCCGAGGGCCAGTATCAGGAAGGGGACGAGACGTTTGCGCATGAAAGTTCCGAATGGGGCGATATTATTTTGACTGCCCTATATAGCGTGTTGCCCGGCCCTTGAGCAAGGGCCAAGCGTGCCCATCGCCAGGCAGCGGCATTGTCGTGCTGGCGACAGGCAGATGTGCCGCCTATGGGTCAACATATCTGCAATGGATAGGGGTTCTCGAAAAGCGCTGCCGGCGCTACCGTGAGACAAAATAAAACCGCTCTACGTCGCCACTACGCTGCCAAGCGACGACGTCAGGGCCGACTCGCTCCATGGAGACAATGACTGTGACTACCGCACCGCGCTGGATCTCGTCCTATCCCGAGAATGTCCGCTGGGATCTGCCCTTCGAACCGCAACCCATACCGGCGCTGCTGGATGCGGCGGTAGCGGAGTTTCCCGACAACTCGGCGATCGACTTCTTCGGTAGCAAGATGAGCTACCGCGAGCTCAACCACAAGGTAGACCAGGCGGCACGCGGTTTCCAGCAGCTGGGCGTCAAACCCGGCGTGCACGTCGGTCTTTATCTGCCCAACTGCCCACACTACTTCATCAGCTTTCTGGGCGTCCTGCGCGCCGGCGGCACCGTGGTCAATTATTCACCACTGGACGCCGAACGCACTCTGGAGCACAAGATCGAAGACAGCGAGACCGACATCATGGTCACGCTGGGGCTGCAGGCCTTCTATCCGCGCATGGCAACCCTGCTGGAACGCACCCGCCTGCGCCATCTGTTAGTCGGCGAGCTGACCGAGTTCTGCACCAGCGCCACGCAGGAACAACGCGACCTGCTCGGGCCGCAGGCGACACCGCAGCTGGGCGCCGACTGCAGCAGCTTTGCGCAACTGCTGGACAACCAGGGCGATTATCAGCCCTATCCCATCGAGGATCCGAACAACTGCCTGGCCGTGCTGCAATACACCGGTGGCACCACCGGCGTGCCCAAGGGCGCCATGCTTACCCACGGCAACGTGACCGCTTCCTGCGCGCAGCTGCGCGAGGTACTGAGTGCCGCGGTGGAACCGGGCCAGGAAAGGGTGCTGGCGGTGCTGCCGCCGTTCCATATCTATGCCTTGATGGTAAACATGATCTTCGGCCTGCGCGCCGCCGCCGAGCTGTACCTGCATCCGCGTTTCGACGTGATCACGGTGCTCAAGGAGATCAGCGAGAACCGGATCACCACCTTTCCCGGGGTGCCAACCATGTTCATCGGCCTGCTCAGCCACCCCGCTACTGCGGACTACGACCTGTCGTCACTGAAAATGTCCAACTCCGGCGGCGCGCCGCTGCCGGTCGAGGTGCAGCAGCAGTATTTCAATCGCTCCGGCTGCACCCTGCGCGAGGGCTGGGGCATGACCGAGACCACCACCACCGGCACCTTCACGCCCAAGGACGCGACGCCGCGCCCCGGCTCCTGCGGCGTGCCGGTACCGGGCTCGCATATTCGCATCCTGCCGCTCGATGGCGGCGAGACCGAATTGCCGGTGGGCGAGAAGGGTGAGGTGTGCATCAAGGGCCCGAACATCACCGCTGGCTACTGGCGCCGCCCCGACGCCACCGCCGAAGCCATGACCAGCGAAGGCTTTCTGCGCACCGGCGACATTGGTTACATGGATGCCGACGGCTTTGTGTACATCGTCGATCGCACCAAGGACATGATCCTGTGCAGCGGCTACAACGTGTACCCACGCACCATTGAAGAGGCCATCTACGAGTTTCCCGGCGTGGAGGAAGTCTCGGTGATTGGCGTGGCCGACGCTTACCGCGGCCAGGCGCCCAAGGCCTTCATCAAACTGAAGACTGGCGTTGAGCCCTTCAGCTTCGAGACGCTGCAGGAGTTTCTCGCCAGCCGCCTGGGCAAGCACGAGCGCTTGCAGAGCATGGAAATTCGCCCGGAGCTGCCAAAAACCCCGGTCGGCAAGCTGTCGAAAAAAGAACTCTACGAAGAAGAAAAGCAGAAACAGGCGGCAGTCAGCGCCTGACGTCAGCGCGGGTGGGTGCGGCCACCCGCGCCGGAGCCTATCTCTGCCTCACGCCGAGAGGCGCTGGGTGAGGGTGCTGAGTTCGCCGGAGAGCCCATGCAGGGTCTGGCTGGCGCGCGCGGTGTTGTCGACCTCGGCCTGATTGGCGCTGGCAATGTCGGTGATCTCAGTGATATTGCGCGAGATATCCTCGGCCACGCTGGTCTGCTCATCCGCCGCAGTGGAAATCTGCCGATTCATGTCACGAATCGACTCGATGGCCAGGGTGATCTGGCCCAGTCGATCACCCGCCAGCGTCACGTGCTCCATGCTGGTCTCGCTGCGCGACTGGCCGTTCTCGATGGCCTTGACCGCTTCCAACGCGCCATTTTGCACATTGCTGATGATCTGCTGAATCTCGGCGGTTGACTGCGCGGTGCGCTGCGCCAGGGTGCGTACCTCATCGGCCACCACGGCGAAACCACGGCCGGCTTCACCCGCCCGCGCCGCTTCAATCGCCGCGTTGAGCGCCAGCAGATTGGTCTGTTCGGCGATGCCCTGAATCACCTCCAGTACCTTGCCAACACGGCTGCTGTCGCCTTCCAGGCGGCGGATAACCTCGGTGGTGAGGGTGATCTGCCGCAGCATGTCCTGCATGCCGGCAATGGTTTGCTGCATCACCTGGCCACCTTGCTGGGCGTTGGTATCGGCGGCATCTGCAGCGCGCGCTGCCTCGGCCGCAGAGGCGGACATTTCCTGCATCGCCGTGGCCACCTGATCGGTGCGTGAAAACTGGTCACGGCTGCCCTGCGCCATACGCGTGGCGATGGTGTTCAGCTCACCGCTGGCACGATCCAGTTCGGCGGTGCTGCGCTGCAGCTGGCTGAAGGTGTCGCTTAGAAAACTGCGCAATTGATTCGCCGCGCGCGCCAGGGTGCCCAGTTCATCCTGGCGTTGGGTAGTGATGGGCGCGCCCATGCGGCCCTGGCTGAGTTGATCGATCTGATCTATCAGTCGGGTAATGGGACTGACCAGACGGCGATTGACCAGCAGCAGGCTGAAGCCTCCAATGATCAGCGCGGCCAGGCACAAGCCGATCAGACCATATAAGAGGGTGAGGCTGGCGATTCGATTGATCTCGCCGCTGCTGGCCAATGCCGCGTTATTGATCTTGTCCGACAGCGCCTGCATCTGCTCGCTCACCTCGCGGTCGATGCCGCGTGCGCTGCGATCGCCGGCGGTCGGCTCCATACCCGCAGCGATATAGGCATCCAGGCTGGTGCGGTAACTGCCCGCCAGGCGTTGATGCGCTGCGCGCAGCTGGGCAATCTCGGCTTTGGTGCCAGCATCGACTTGCAGCTGGTCGATCTCCTGCAAGGTAGTCTGAACCGCCTGTTCGGCTGCCTCGAACTGCGCCCAGTATTTACGCTGGTCTTCCGGGTCGGCGCCGCGCAGCAGCACGTTCTTCCACTCCTGCACCTGACTCTTGAACTCGAGATTGGCGCGGTTGATCAGATTGGCCGCGTTGACCGGATGTTCCAGCAGCTGGCGGTAGCTGCGTACATCACCGGCCAACGAGCTGACGGTGATCAACGCCACCAGCAGCATAAGGGCGAGACTGCCGCCCATCAGCAGCAGCGTCTGCTGACGCAGGGAACTATTGAGAGACATGGTCACTCCTTGGAGAGGTGATTGCCGATCACTGAACAGGGATAAATGGTGTTGGTGCCAGCCACCACTGAACGGGCCTCCAGCAAGCGGCGGCGATTGTACAGATTATCGGCAGCCAGATTCAGCGCTGAAGCCTTTTGTAAAAACTGTGCACCCGCAGCGCTGTCACCCCGGCAGGCTTTACTTGATAATAGCCGCTACTTTTTCTACGGCAGGTGATGGGTAATGTTATTAGCGATAGCAGCGGTCATAGCAGGTTTGGCGCTTCTGGTCTGGAGCGCAGATCGCTTTGTGGATGGCGCCTCGGCTACTGCCACGCATGCCGGCATGCCCCCGCTGCTGATCGGCATGCTGATCATCGGCTTTGGCACTTCGGCCCCGGAAATGGTGGTCTCGGCACTCGCTGCCGGGCAGGGAAACCCGGGACTGGCGCTGGGCAACGCCTTTGGCTCCAACATCACCAATATTGCGCTGATCATCGGCCTGGTGGCGGTGATCAGTCCGATCAAGGTGCACTCCCAGGTGATTCGCAAGGAGCTGCCGATCCTGCTGGGCATCACCCTGCTGGCTGGCTATCAGTTGATTGATGGCCAGCTTTCGCGCATGGATGCCTGGGTATTGCTGGGGGTGTTCTTCGTGCTCATGGGCTGGTCCATCGTGCAGGGCATGCGTGGGCGCGGCGACAGCCTGGCCGCCGATTACGAAGGTGAGGTGGCCAACCACGCCATGCCATTGAACAAGGCGATCTTCTGGCTGGTGCTGGGCCTGGTACTGTTGATCGTCAGCTCGCGGGTGCTGGTCTGGGGCGCTGTTTACATCGCCGAGAGTATGGGCGTGAGCGACCTGATCATCGGCCTGACCGTGGTCGCGGTGGGGACCTCGCTGCCGGAACTCGCCTCTTCGCTGGCGGCCATCCGGCGTAATGAGCACGACCTGGCGCTGGGCAACGTGATTGGCTCCGGGCTGTTCAACACCCTGGCGGTTGTCGGTATTGCTGCCGGTATCGCCCCGCTGGCGGTAGACCCGGTGGTGCTGCAGCGCGACTGGGTGGTGATGTTCGCCCTGACCCTGGCCCTTCTCGCCATGGGCATCGGCCGCAAAGGACGCGAGGGCAAGGTAAGCAGGCCGGAAGGGGTGCTGCTGCTGCTCACCTATGTGGGCTATACCAGCTATCTGGTTTATACCATTGTGGCCTGATTACCGCGCCGATCCGGTCTTCACTCCCTGTGAGCGACCGGATCGCAGGTGTATGATGGCTCTTCATTCGCCGCCGAGATTGCCGCTTTCCCCATGACTGAAGCGAACCCCGCAACACCGCAGCACAAACCCCGTCCGATGGTCGACCTGCTGGTCAGCATTGTGTTGCCATCCATCATCCTGATGAAGTTCAGCGGCGAAGCCAATCTGGGCGCCAGCACTGCCTTGATTGTCGCGCTGGCCTTTCCGGTGTGCTGGGGTCTGTTCGAGCTGCTGCAGTACCGCAAATTCAACTTTATCGCCTTGCTGGGTGTGGTCAGTGTGCTGCTGACCGGCGGCATCGGCCTGCTCAAGCTCGACCCACAGTGGCTGGCGATCAAGGAAGCGGCGGTGCCCGGCGTGATCGGCATTGCGGTGCTGGTATCTACCCGCACCCGCTACCCGTTGATTCGCACCCTGCTGTACAACGAGAAGGTTATCAACGTGGCCCGTGTGCAGGAACGCCTGCAGGAGCGCGGCCAGGTGGAGGTGTTCAACCAGCGCCTTTCACGCGCCACCTATCTTCTGGCCGGCACCTTCTTTTTTTCCTCGGTGATGAATTTCATCGTCGCCAAATGGATAGTGGTCAGCCCCGCCGGCACTGAAGCCTTCAACGAGGAGCTGGGCCAGATGACCCTGGTCAGTTACCCGATGATCGCCATTCCCTCGATGATCATGATGATGGCCATCCTCTTCTACCTCTGGCGCACCATTCACGGCCTGACCGGGTTGAAGATGGAAGAAATCATGGCGCAGCAGCCCAAGGGCTAAGCGCAGCCGCCGGCTGGGCTTAGCCAGCGGCAAGCCTCAGGCCGCAAGCGACAAGCTGGCCGCGCTGTTCGTAGGCGTCCAGCTTCCCGCCTTAGCCCGAACTCCAACCCCAAAAACAGAACCCGGCACCGAGGCCGGGTTTGCTTGAGGCTTGACGCTTTCAGCTTTGGGCGCGCTAGAGCGCGTCGAGGGCGTGCTTGAGGGTGAGAACCGTGCGGTCGATGTTGTGCAACTTGTCGAGACCAAAGAGACCGATGCGGAAAGTCTTGAAGCCCTCGGGCTCGTCGCACATCAGGGGTACGCCGGCGGCGGTCTGCAGACCAAGCGCGCCAAAGGCCTTGCCGCTTTGCAGGCCATCGTCGGTGGTGTAGCTGACCACCACGCCGGGTGCACCAAAACCCTCTGCAGCTACGCTCTTGAAGCCCTTCTCGCGCATCAGCTCACGCACGGTGCGGCCCAGTTCCAGCTGCTCCTGCTTGACCTTGTCGAAGCCGTACTCGCGGGTTTCCAGCATGGTGTCACGGAACGCCTTGAGCGCATCGGTCGGCATGGTTGCGTGATAGGCGTGGCCACCGTTCTCGTAGGCCTGCATGATCTGCCGCCATTTTTTCAGGTCAGCGGCGAAGCTGCTGCTGGTGGTGGTTTCCAGGGCTGCTTCGGCGCGTTCGCTGAACATAACCAGTGCGCTGCAGGGTGAGGCGCTCCAGCCTTTCTGCGGGGCGCTGATGAGTACGTCGATGCCACAGGCTTGCATGTCCACCCAGACGGTACCGGAGGCGATGCAGTCGAGCACAAAGAGACCGCCGACGTCGTGCACGGCGTCGGCCACGGCGCGCAGGTAATCGTCGGGCAGGATGATACCAGCGGCGGTTTCCACATGCGGAGCAAAGACCACATCGGGCTTGCTGGCGCGAATTTCCGCTACCACGTCCTCAATGGCCGCCGGGGCAAACTCAGGCTGGCTGCTGGCGTCGGATTTGCTTGCCTTGAGTACGGTTTCGCTGGCCGGAATGCGGCCCATTTCGAGAATCTGGCTCCAGCGGTAGCTGAACCAGCCATTGCGGATGACCAGACACTTCTTGTCCTGAGCGAACTGCCGCGCGACCGCTTCCATGCCGAAGGTACCGCCGCCCGGGACTACGGCCACCGCGTTGGCGTTGTACACATCTTTCAGGGTGCTGGAGATGTCGCGCATGACCTGTTGAAAGGTCTGCGACATGTGGTTTAGCGAGCGGTCGGTGAAGACCACGGAATATTCGAGCAGGCCTTCGGGATCGATGGCAGGGACCAGTTTGGACACAGGGACTTTCTCCAGACGGGTGACAGAAAAACGCCGGCATAAACCGGCGTTGGCGATGCCACATCCTAACCCGATTTGTCCCTGGGCGCAGCGCCCAAGCGCTGACTCAGGGCTATTTGTCGCGTGTCAGATGGAAGAAGAAATCCAGGGGCTTGCCCTTGATGTCACCCAGGCCGATGACCACATCGTCATTGACCTTGCGGAAGTAATCGATGATCGGTTGCTGGTCGTAGATCAGCGCCGCCGAGACCTGGCCGTCGAAGACCATTTCACGAATCTGTGCACGGCCGAGTTTGTCGTAGTTCTGCAGGGTGCCGTCTGGGCCGGGGTAGAGGATCGGCTCGACATCATTGATGGCGTTGAAGCGCTTGCCGTACCAGTTGAGCGGATCAGGCTCGGCGCCACCGTCGAACTTGCCGCCGTGCCAGGTGCCCAGCATGAAGTCGAGGCTTACCGGCTCCAGTTGCTTGAACAGTGGCATCAGTGCTTCTGCCGAGTAGGCTTCGCCACTGTCGATCATCTGCATGAATTGCTCTTCTGCTTCCCCCGCCATAACACCTCCGGTGAGCGCTGCGGCCAGGCCCAGCGCGCTGATGGATTTTGCTGCCTTGCTCATGTGCATACCTTTACTAATGGGTTGAGCAGCAAGGAGGGTCAGCCGGTGCACAGGCTCCAGCAGGCATTGAAAGCGGCATCGATATCGTTCTGCTGCAGCTTCAAATGCCCGTCGCGCTCTGCCCGAATCAGATTCACAAAGGCGCCCCATACCAGGCTCATCAGCACTTCGGGGCGTATGTCGCTGCGAAACAGCCCCTCGTGTTGCAGTTGCCGATAACGCTCGACGATAGGCTTGAGCACCTTCTTTTCCAGTGCTCGGCTGGCCTCGTCGAGATAGGGCCGGTGATCCTGCAGCTCCATGAACATGTACGCGTCGGGATCGCTGCGGCTGAAGTCCGCCATGCGCTGCCAGACGATGGCAAACAGCTCGCGCGGCGGCAGCGTCTGATCCAGATCGCTGTACAGCCGCGCACTGCTTGCCCGCTTCTGCTCACGAAACAGCTCGTTGACCAGAGCCTCCTTGCTGCTGAAATAGCGATAGATGGTGCCGGTCCCCACCTGGGCCTGTTGAGCCAGAGCGGGCATGGGCACACCGTTCACACCACCGGCGGCAAAGACTTTCAGGGCGGCGTCGAGAATCGCCTGACGTTTGTCCTTGATGCGCGGGCGGGGCGTTTTGGTAGGGCTTGAATGAGTATTCATTCGCGCATTCTAACCCCTATCGCCAGTTTGTACAGAGCGGCTGCGAGCACGGAAGAACCGCCCTCAACCACCGCCCATCCACTATGAATGAATATTCATTCATAATGCTAGACTATAGGCTGCCGGCGCAGAAACCAAGTATTTTGTGTAACCAGTGAGAAGGAAAGAGACCGAACCAGATTCGCCGTCAGGCGGCATTGGGGATGCATCAACCGGCAGGGCATGCCGCCCTCCCGGTTGCTGGCTCATCGCTTAGTTGCGACGGCTTTCGATCACATCCTGCCAGCTGGGGCTGGCTTCTTCTTCCGGCGTTTGCGCGCGTCGCTTTTCGGCGCTGCGGGCAATGAACCAGCCCAGCAGAGTGAATAGCGAAACCGCCAGGAGAATCACGCTGGCAATGGCGTTGATCTCAGGCTTCACGCCCAGGCGCACCGAGGAGAAGACTTCCATCGGCAGGGTTGTGGACCCAGGGCCGGATACGAAGCTGGCCAGAACCAGATCATCCAGCGACAGGGTGAAGGACAACAGCCAGCCGGCCGCGATCGAGGGCGCAATCATCGGCACCGTAATCAGCAAAAAGGTCTTCCATGGACGCGCGCCCAGATCCATGGCCGCTTCTTCGATGGACTGATCCAGCTCGCTCAAACGTCCGCTGACCACCACCGCCACATAGGAGGTGCAGAAGGTGACATGCGCGATCCAGATGGTGACCATGCCGCGCTCGGCCGGCCAGCCGATCATCTGCGCCATGGCTACAAACAGCAGCAACAACGACAGACCGGTGATCACCTCGGGCATGACCAGCGGGGCGGTAACCAGCCCGGAGAACATGGTGCGGCCTCGGAAGCGCTTGATACGCGTCATCACGAAGGCCGCGAGGGTTCCCAGGCAGACCGCCGCACAGGCGGTGCAAAAGGCAATCTGCAGGCTGCGTTTGACCGCGTTCATCAGTTGGGTGTTGTCCAGCAGCCCTACATACCAGTGCACCGACCAGCCACCCCAGACGGTGACCAGGCGCGAAGCGTTGAACGAGTAGATCACCAGAATGATCATCGGGATGTAGATGAACGCCAGCCCGACCCAGAGCATGACGGTGGAGAATCCGGGACGTTTGCTCATGCCTTTTTCTCCATTTCCTTGGCCTGGTTGTAGTGGAACAGGATCAGCGGCACGATCAGGATCAGCAGCATCACGATCGCCAGCGCCGAGGCCACCGGCCAGTCACGGTTATTGAAGAACTCCTGCCACAACACCTTGCCGATCATCAGCGTTTCCGGGCCACCCAGCAGCTCGGGAATGACGAACTCACCGACTACCGGAATGAACACCAGCATGGAGCCGGCGATAATACCGGTCTTGGACAGCGGCACGGTAATGGTCCAGAAGGATTTGACCTTGCCGGCACCCAGATCCATGGCCGCTTCCAGCAGGGTGTGATCGTGCTTGACCAGATTGGCGTACAACGGCAGCACCATGAACGGCAGGTAGGCGTAGACCACGCCAATATAGACTGCGATGTTGGTGTTGAGGATCTGCAGCGGCTCGTTGATTACCCCGATGTACAGCAGCGCGGTATTGAGCAGGCCGTTGGTACTGAGAATGCCCATCCAGGCGTACACGCGGATCAGGATGGCGGTCCAGGTCGGCATCATCACTAGTAACAGGTAGACCAGTTGCTTGTCCTTGGGTGCGCGGGCAATGGCATAGGCCATGGGATAGCCCAGCAACAGACAGATAAGGGTGGAGAAAAACGCGATTTTCAGCGAACCCAGGTAGGCCGCCAGATAGAGCCCATCCTGCGAGAGAAAGATGTAGTTGCCGAAGTTGAGCACCACGTTGAGCGTCTGCTCGACATACTGGAAGATCGGATCGTAGGGCGGGATGGCAATCGCCGCCTGTGAGAAGCTGATCTTCAGCACTATGGCAAAGGGCAGCAGGAAGAACAGCAGCAGCCACAGATAGGGCACACTGATGACCCACAGGCGCCCGCTCGGCAAGAGTCGTGAGAGCGATGGCGTTTTCATGAGTGCAGAATCACCCCGCTGTCGTCTTCCCAGCTGATGTAGACCTCGTCTTCCCAGGTTGGGCGCGGCAGCCGGCGCTCGGAGTTGGCCATGAAGGCCTGGACGATCTTGCCGCTGTCGAGCTTGATGTAGTACACCGAATGGCCGCCCAGATAGGCGATATCGTGCACCTCACCGTGTGACCAGTTGTACTGCTCCTCCGGCTTTTCGGTCGAGACCCAGACCTTTTCCGGGCGCAGGGCGTAGATGATGTTCTTGTCCTGGGCGCGGGTCGAGATGCCGTGGCCAACGTAGATCGGATGATCCAGATGCTCGCACTGGATGATGGCGTGATCTTCCATATCGGCGGTAATTTCACCCTCGAAGATGTTCACGCTGCCAATGAACTCGGCCACATGACGGCTCAGCGGGCTTTCGTAGATATCCATCGGCGTGCCGACCTGGGCAATCCAGCCCTGATGCATGATGGCAATGCGCTGGGCCATGGTCATGGCCTCCTCCTGATCATGGGTCACCATGATGCAGGTTACGCCCACGCGCTCGATGATCTCCACCAGCTCGAGCTGCATCTGCGAGCGCAGCTTCTTGTCCAGTGCGCCCATGGGCTCGTCCAGCAGCAGCACCTTGGGCCGCTTGGCCAGTGAACGGGCCAGCGCCACGCGCTGACGCTGGCCGCCGGACAACTGATCCGGTTTGCGCCGGGCGTACTCACTCATGTGTACCAGCTTGAGCATCTCCTGCACGCGGTCGGCGATTTCGGTCTTGCTCATCCTGTCCTGCTTGAGGCCAAAGGCGATGTTCTGCTCCACCGTCATGTGCGGAAACAGCGCGTAGGACTGAAACATCATGTTGATGGGGCGCTCATAGGGCGGCAGGTCGGTGATGTCCTGACCATCCAGCAGCACACGGCCTTCGGTCGGTCGCTCGAAGCCGGCCAGGATACGCAGCAGAGTCGACTTGCCCGAGCCGGACCCACCCAGCAGCGCAAAGATCTCGCCACGGTTGATGGTCAGGCTGACGTCATCGACCGCCAGCGCCTCGTCAAAGCGCTTGCTGATGCGCTCGATCTTTACGTACTCATCGGGTTCGGCCTTGGCCATGGCCTGTTTCATGGCCCCTGCTGCACCAACCATAGATTTCTCCGCGTATCTTCCCACCTGCTTCTGCGCGCGTTGCAGCGCAGAATGCACTTGTTGTTACCGATGCCGCTGTTGCGCCGCATCGAGCTTTTGATCTGGGGTATATCCAACAAGGGCTGCCCATGGGCAGCCCTTGTTTTCGTTGGCCCTTAGCGGCCGGACTTGATGCGGCTCCAGGCGCGCGTCATCAGACGTTGCGCCGCCATCGAACGTGGTACGTTGACATACAACCGGCTCATGACAGCGTCGGACGGGTAGATGGCCGGGTCATTGAAGACCTCTTCATCCACCAGTTCATTGGATGCCTTGTTCGGGTTGGCGTAGGCCACGTAATCGGTGATCGGCGCAATCACGTCAGGACGCAGAATGTAGTTGATGAAAGCGTGGGCGTTGTCGGGGTTGGACGAATCCTTGGGGATCGCCAGCATGTCGAACCACAGGGTCGCGCCTTCCTGCGGAATCACGTACTTGATCTCGATGCCGTTCTCGGCCTCTTCGGCACGTGCAGCGGCCTGGAAGATATCGCCGGAGAAGCCAGCCGCAACGCAGATGTCGCCGTTGGCCAGGTCAGAGATGTAGCGCGAGGAATGGAAGTAGGTAATGTCCTTGCGTACGCCCAGCAGCAGCTCTTCGGCCTTCTTGATGTCGTCGGCGTCGTTGCTGTTGGGGTCCAGGCCGAGATAGGCGAGGGCATTGGGCAACATTTCGTCGGCCGAGTCGAGCATGGTCACGCCGCAGCTGGCCAGCTTGCTGGTGTACTTGGGATCGAAGATCATTGCCCAGGTATCGCGGGGCATGTCGTCACCCAATACTGCCTGCACCTTCTCGACGTTGTAACCAATGCCATTGGTACCCCAGAGGTAAGGGATGGAGTGCTTGCTACCCGGATCGATGCTTTCCATCTGCTTCATCAGTTCAGGGTTCAGGTTGCTCATATTGGGCAACTTGCTGTGATCAAGCTCCATATAAACGCCGGCCTTGATCTGCTTGGTCAGGAAGTTGTTGGAAGGCACCACGATGTCGAAGCCCGAGCGACCGGTCAGCAGCTTTGCGTCGAGCACGTCGTTGGAGTCGTAGACGTCGTAGGTCACCTGAATACCGGTTTCCTTCTCGAAATTGGCAATGGTGTCTTCGGCGATGTAATCAGACCAGTTGTAGATGTTCAGCTTGCCATCGGCCTGAGCTGCACCAACACCACCCAGCAGCGCAGCGGTAGTCATGGCCAGCAGTGTTTTTTGCATGGGACGCTTCATGATCTCTCCTAATTCAGACTCCAGCCTCTGGCCTGGTCTGATTTCTTGGGTTTGGTCGGAGCCCGCGGCCCCGACCGGTCTAGTGGAACGGCTGCTCAGCGGCCCGACTTGATACGAGTCCAGGCACGGGTGCGGACGCGCTCGATATTGGGCGGCAGTTCGGCCAGGGTAAACAGCTTGTCCAGTGTCTCGTCGCTCGGGTATACGCCCGGATCGTTCAGCACGCTGTCATCCACCATGGGCTTGGAGGCCTTGTTGCCGTTGGCGTAGGCCACATAGTTGGAGATTTCCGCGATGACTTCGGGGCGCAGAATATAATTCAAAAAGGTGTAGGCGTTATCGACATTTTTCGCGTCCTTGGGCATGGCCATCATGTCGAACCACATGGCGGCGCCTTCCTTGGGAATCACGTACTTCACTTCCTGGCCATTGCCGGCCTCCTCGGCCCGCGCAGCAGCCTGCAGAATATCGCCTGACCAGCCCACCGCGACGCAGATGTCACCGTTGGCCAGATCGGTAATGAACTTGGAGGAGTGGAAGTAGGCGATGTGCGGACGTACCGCCATCATCAGCTCCTGCGCCTTCTCGTAATCGGCGGCGTTGGTGCTGTTGGGGTTCAGGCCCTGATAGAACAGCGCAGAGGGGATGATTTCGGCCGGCGCATCGAGGAAGGCCACGCCACAGGAGGCGAGCTTCTCCATGTTTTCCGGTTTGAATACCAGGTCCCAGGAATTGACCGGCGCATCCTCACCCAACACGGCTTTTACCTTGGCTTCGTTGTAGCCAATACCGGTGGTGCCCCAGAGATAGGGGAAGGCGTACTGGTTGCCCGGATCATTGGTCTGCAATGCCTTGAGCAGGGTAGGGTCGAGGTTGTCCCAGTTGGGCAGCTTGCTGCGATCCAGCGGCACGAAGGCACCGGCCTTGATCTGCTTGCCGAGGAACTGGTTCGACGGCACCACTATGTCGAATCCGGAGCTGCCGGAAAGCAATTTGGCTTCCAGCACCTCATTGCTGTCGAATACGTCATAGACCACGCGGATGCCGGTTTCCTTCTGGAAGTTGTCCAGAGTGTCCTCGGCGATGTAGTCGGACCAGTTGTATACGTTCACCACGCCTTCTGCCTGAGCAGCCGCGCTTATGGATACAGCGGTAGCGGTCGCAAGCAGTGTCTTGCCCAGATGTTTCATCATCTTCTCAGCTCCATTCCTTGTTTGGAAACGCATCTTGTATATGCATTCTTTTAAACGCGGTGTCGAGGTGTTGCGTGCCCCGGCAGGCAAGCGTCTCTGGCAAGCATAGTCCGTGATGGCAGCCGGCGGTTACACGCCCAGCTGCTCCGCGGCCTGATCCAGTACCCTGCGGATCTTGCCGACCATTTCATCGATCTCGGCCTTGCTGATCACCAGCGGCGGCGACATGATCATGGTATCGCCTACCGCGCGCATCACCAGGCCATTGCTGACGCAGAGATCGCGACACAGGGTGCCCGCAGCTCCCTTGTCCGGGAAGCGCTCACGGGTCGCCTTGTTTTTCACCAGCTCGATGGCGCCAAGCAATCCGACACCGCGTACTTCGCCGACCAGGCGATGCTCCGCCAGCTCGGCAATCTTCTCCTGCAAATAGGGTGCCGCTTCCTGCTTGACGTACTCGATGAGCTTTTCATCGCGCATGATGCGCAGGTTCTCCAGCCCGACCGCCGCGGCCGCCGGGTGACCCGAGTAGGTATAACCGTGGAAGAACTCGCCACCGTGCTCGATCAGGGTGTCAGCCACCCGGTCGCTGACCACCACACCGCCCATGGGCAGGTAGCCTGAGGTCATGCCCTTGGCAATCGGCATGAAGTCGGGCGTGAGATCGTAGTGCTGGCTGCCGAACCATTCGCCGGTGCGGCCAAAGCCACAGATGACTTCATCAATCACCAGCAGAATGTCGTGCTTGGCCAGAATGCGCTTGATCTCCGGCCAGTAGGTATCCGGTGGAATGATCACGCCGCCGGCGCCCTGAATCGGCTCGGCAATAAAGGCGGCGACCTTGTCCTCGCCCAGCTCCTGGATCTTGGCTTCCAGCTGCTGCGCAGCCCAGACTCCAAACTCGTCTGGGCTCATGTCGCCGCCCTCGCCGTACCAGTAAGGCTGCGGTATATGCACAATGCCCGGGATCGGCAGATCGCCCTGCTCGTGCATCACCGACATGCCGCCCAGACTGGCGCCGGCCACGGTGGAGCCGTGATAGCCGTTGATGCGGCTGATGATGGTCTTCTTGCCGCTCTTGCCCTTGATGTCCCAATAACGGCGCACCATGCGCAGCACGGTGTCATTGGATTCCGAGCCGGAGCCGGTGAAGAACACGTGATTCATGTGCGCTGGCGCGATGTCGGCAATCGCCTTGGCCAGTTGTACCGCCGGCGGGTTGGCACACTGGAAGAAGCTGTTGTAGTAGGGAAGCTGCAGCATCTGCTTATAAGCCGCCTCGGCCAGCTCCTTGCGTCCGTAACCGACGTTCACGCACCACAGGCCAGCCATGCCGTCGAGCACCTTGTTGCCTTCACTGTCCCACAGATAGACTCCTTCGGCGCGTTCGATAATGCGCGTACCGCGGGCGCCCAGCTCCTTGTGATCGGTGAACGGATGCAGATAATGCGCGGCATCCATGGCTTGCAGTTCGGCGGTATTGAGTTTGCTCTGACTGGTCATTCGGGACTCCTGATCTCCGTGCTCCCGGCCGGCAGTGGCCAACCGGAAGGCGATACCATGGGTTGGGGGTAGGCAGCGCGCTAAACGCTCAGCAGCAGGAACTCGCGCTCCCAGGAACTGATCACCCGTTTGTAGTTCTCGTGCTCGGCGCGCTTGACGGCCACATAACCGCGACAGAACTTGCTGCCCAGCACTTCTTCCACGTCCTTGCACTGCTCCATGCGCTCGAGCGCCGCCTCCAGGGTAAAGGGCAGGCGCAGGTTGCGACGCTCGTAGGCGCGGCCCTTGACCGGGGCCGAGGGCGACATCTTGCCGACCATACCCAGGTAGCCGCACAGCAGACTCGCAGCAATGGCGATGTAGGGGTTGGCGTCAGCGCCCGGCAGGCGATTTTCCACCCGGCGGTTCTGCGGGGTGGAGTCCGGCACGCGCAGGCCGGCGGTACGGTTCTCTTCACCCCATTCCACGTTCACCGGCGCCGAGGTATCGGGCAGGAAGCGGCGGAAGGAGTTCACATTGGGGGCAAACAGCGGCAACACCTCGGGGATGTAGCGCTGCAGGCCGCCGATGTGATGCAGGAACAGCTCACTCATGCTGCCGTCTTCGTTGGAGAAGATGTTCTTGCCGGTCTTGCGATCGACGATGCTCTGGTGCAGGTGCATGGCACTGCCCGGCTCGTTGGTGATCGGCTTGGCCATAAAGGTTGCGGTAATGTCGTGCTTGAGCGCCGCCTCGCGCATGGTGCGCTTGAACACCAGAATCTGGTCGGCCAGATGCAGTGGGTCGCCGTGACGGAAGTTGATCTCCATCTGCGCGGTGCCCTCTTCGTGGATCAGCGTATCCAGGTCCAGGCCCTGCGCCTCGCACCAGTCGTACATGTCTTCGAAAAGCGGGTCGAATTCGTTGGCGGCGTCAATCGAGAACGACTGGCGGCCGGTTTCCTGTCGGCCCGAACGACCTACCGGTGCCTGTAATGGCAGGTCCGGGTCTTCGTTGCGCTTGGTCAGGTAGAACTCCATCTCCGGCGCCACAATGGGCTGCCAGCCTTTCTCTTCATACAGCTTGAGCACCGTCTTGAGCACGTTGCGCGGCGACATTTCGATCGGGTTGCCCTGCTTGTCGAAGCACTCGTGGATGATCTGCGCGGTCGGCTCCAGCGCCCAGGGCACCAGATAGATGGCGTTTTCATCCGGCTTGCAGATCATGTCGATATCGGCCGGGTCCAGCAGGTCGTAATAGATGTCGTCTTCTACATAGTCGCCGGTGACCGACTGCAGCAGAATGCTTTCGGGCAGGCGCATGCCCTTCTCCGAGATGAATTTCATCGTCGGTGCAATCTTGCCGCGGGCAATGCCGGTCAGGTCGCTGACCATGCATTCCACCTCGGTAATCTTGTGTTCTTTCAACCACGCTTCAATCTTGTTCATAACTGCCTCAGGAGTGCCGCGACGCACGGGCCCGGCAGGCGTCACCAAACGCCTGGAAAATCGACAGATAGAAGGTGTTGTCCTTTACCTGCCATTCGGGATGCCACTGTACGCCGAGGGCGAAATTGGGTGCCTGGCGGACCGAGAATGCCTCGATCAGCCCATCGGATGCTCTGGCTTCAGGCTGCAGCCCCGGCGCCAAACGGTCAACACCCTGGGTATGCAGGGAATTGACCTGGGCCGAGCTGCAGCCTGCTATATCGTAGAGCAATCCTCCCGGTTCAACCTGAACCTCATGGGATAAACCGTACTGGATGGCCACCAGCTGGTCTTTCTGCTCGCGGTGTTCAATATAGCCGCCCACTTCATGCAGTCGCTGGTGCAGGCTGCCACCAAAGGCCACGTTCATTTCCTGGAAGCCGCGGCAGATGCCGAGTACCGGCACACCCTGATCGATAGCCGCGCGGATCAACGGCAGGGTGGTGGCATCGCGCTTGGCGTCGTGCCTGGTGCCTTCAGCGCTGGCTGGGCCCTGATAGTGATGCGGCTCTACATTGGAAGGCGAGCCGGTAAACATGATGCCATCCAGCAAATCGAGCAACTGCGCGGTATCCAGACGCTCGCCCAGGGCCGGAATCAGCAGCGGCAGACCCTGAGCGCCGTCGACCACGCCCATGATGTATTTTTCGCCAACAATATTGAAAGGATGCAAGCCGATCTGGTCGGTGCAACAGGAAATGCCGATTACTGGTTTGCGTTCGACGGACATAGCCGGAGGGGTCCAAGGTCTGTGGTGAATAACTTACGCGAGATCATTGTTGTTCAATTTTTCATACAATAGCAATAAAAAATAATTAACACAAAACGCCAGAATGGTTGATCGAATCGCGCCGAGATGGACGGTAAAAATGCCTCTGGCGGCCTTAAATGGTGCAGTACGCACCTGTTTTGTGCGGCAGCCGCTCTATTGACTCCATGCGGCCTTTCAGATTAACTCTGTCTTTGCGACTTTCGTGATTGATATATTTTACAAACGACAGGTGACATCCCATGCAAGCCCAAGCCGGAGCGGATGCTGCGACAGCCAATGAGCCCGTCAGCGTCCAGGAAGCGGAGGCCTTTCTGGCCGAGCATCCGGAAATACACTTTATTGACCTGCTGATTGCCGATATGAACGGCATAGTGCGCGGCAAGCGAATCGATCGGTCCGCCCTGCCAAAAGCCTTTGAAAAAGGCATTGCACTGCCAGCCTCGGTCTTCGCGTTGAACATTCAAGGCACTACAGTAGAAGAAACCGGCCTGGGTCTGGAAATCGGCGATGCCGACCGGATCTGTCTGCCGATTCCGGGTACCCTTAATATAGAGCCCTGGCAGAAGCGGCCAACCGGTCAGTTGTTGATGACCATGTACGAGTTTGACCGCAAGACTCCCTTCTTCGCTGATCCCCGCTATGTTCTGCAACGCATCGTCCAACGCTTCAAGGAACTCAAGCTGACCCCGGTCTCTGCCTTCGAGCTGGAGTTCTACCTGATCGACCAGGAGAACATCACCGGCCGGCCGCAGCCACCGCGCTCACCCATGTCCGGCAAGCGTCCGAATTCGGTTCAGGTCTATTCGATGGATGACCTGGATGAGTATGCCGAGTTTCTTGAGGACGTCATCGAAGCTGCCCACGAGCAGGGCATCCCCGCTGACGCCATCGTGGCCGAATCCGCCCCCGGACAATTCGAGGTCAACCTGCATCACGTCGACGACCCCGTGGTCGCCTGTGATTACAACGTACTGCTCAAACGCGTTATCAAGAACGTTGCCTACGACCATGAAATGGATACCACTTTCATGGCCAAGCCTTATTACGATCAGGCTGGCAACGGCATGCACGTGCATGTGAGCCTGACCAACGAGCAGGGCCATAACATTTTTGCGCCCAACGCCGATGGCAGCCTGAGCGACGAGCTGCGCTGGGCCGTGGGCGGTCTGTTGCAGACCCTGCCCGAGTACATGGCTTTCCTGTGCCCGAACGTGAACTCCTATCGCCGCTTCAGCCCCAGCTTCTTCGTACCCTGCGCACCGACCTGGGGTATCGACAACCGCACCGTCGCCGTGCGGGTACCGGGCGGCGAGCCGGAAGCCATGCGTATCGAGCACCGCCTGGCGGGCGCAGACGCCAACCCCTATCTGCTGATGGCGGCGCTGCTATCGGCTATTCATTACGGCATCAGCAACAAGATAGAACCGCCGCCAATGACCGAGGGTAATGCCTACGACCAGCACGAAGCCTCGCTGCCGACCAACCTGCGCGATGCCCTGCGCGCGCTGGAAACCTCGGAAGTGATGAAGGAGTACATTGGCGAGGAGTACCTCGACGTCTTCGTACTCTGCAAGGAAAGTGAAATGGAAGAGTTCGAGAAGACCATCTCCGACCTGGAGTACATGTGGTATCTGCACACCGTGTAACAGCGGTGCTGCAGACCACGACAATCCCGCCGCCCGGCGGGATTTGTTTATGCGCAGGAGCAATACATGTCGATGAACGATTCCTGGTACCGCGCCAGCGCTGCCAGCACCCCGGCTCGCGCCAGCCTGCAGGGCGAGCTGCGCGCCGATGTTTGCGTGGTGGGCGCCGGTTTTACCGGTTTGTCTGCCGCACTGGAGCTGGCCGAAGCCGGGCTGCGTGTGCTGGTGCTGGAAGCCGAGCAGGTAGGTTGGGGCTGTTCGGGGCGCAACGGCGGGCAGATCAATCCGGGGCTGGCGTGCGACCACAGCCGTACAGTGGCCGAGCTGGGCGCTGAAGATGCGCGCAAGGTCTGGCAGCTCACCCTGGATGGGGTCGAGCTACTGCGTAGCCGCGTCATGCAACACGCCATCGACTGCGATCTCAAGGCCGGTATCCTGCTGGTGGCCAATAAGTCACGCCACGTGCCTGAGCTGCAGCAATGGCAGCAGCAATTGCAGGGGCTGGGTTACGACCAACTGGAATACCATCCGCGCGATTCGTTGCAGCAGCTGCTGCGAGCGGATTACCAGGCCGGGGTGATGGACTGGGGCGGTGGCGATCTGCATCCGCTGAAATACGCCCAGGGTCTGGCGCACGCCGCCGAAGCGGCAGGCGCGCAGATACTCGAACACACGGCGGTGCTCGACTACCGCGACGAGGCTAACGGCGTACGGATAAGCACGGCGCAAGGCAGCGTGCATGCGCAGCATCTGCTGCTGGCCGGCAACGCCTATCTGGGCAAGCTGCTGCCCTGGTATCGCAAGGGCTTCATGCCGATTGGCAGCTATATAGGCGCAACCCGGCCGCTGGGCGAGCTGGCCACGCAGTTGATTCCCTCGCGCGCGGCGATCTGCGACATGAACACCCTGATTGACTACTACCGCCTCAGCAGCGACAACCGCCTGCTGTTTGGCGGCCGCGCCAGTGCCCGCGATGCCCAGCCCAATGCGCTGCGCGCGACCATGCGCCAGCGCATGAGCCAGGTCTTCCCGGCGTTGGCGCAGGAGGACTTCGAGTATCTCTGGGGCGGCCAAGTGGCCATGACCCTGAGCAAGGCGCCGGTCTTTGGCCGGGTAGGCAAACACACCCTCTACGCCCAGGGTTACTCGGGTCAGGGTGTAGCCCTGGCGGGCATGGCCGGCAAACTGATGGCGCAGACGGCGCTGGGCGAGGCTGCCGGTTTTGACCTGCTGGCGCGTAGCCGACACTGGCCGGTGCCGCCAGGCGCGCCGCTGCAGACCGCCATCCGGGCGCTGGCACTGCTGTGGTATCGTCTGCAGGACAGCCGCTGAACGAGATTTGCCATGAGCCGACCTGCCCCAAAACACCGCGCCAGCAGCCAGGAGCGCATCGACCGCATTGTGCAGGCGACGCGCGAGCTGCTTGATCGGCAAGGGCTGGCGGATCTGTCCATCTACGCGATTGCCGAACAGGCGGGCATTCCGCCTTCGTCGGTCTATCACTTCTTCCCGCAGGTGGGCGATGTGTTGGGGGCGCTGGCGCAGCAGGTGTTCGCCGAGCTGGAGGCGGTCCTGCAACAGCCGATAGCAACCACCCCCGCCAACTGGATGGCGCTGGCCGGCGAGCTGGAGCAGCGCTTTCAGGATTATTACCGGCACAACGCGGCCGCCCGCGAGTTGCTGCTGGGAGCGCACGAACTCAGCGCCGTGCGCCTGGCGGATCAACTGCATGATCGCCAACTGGGCCTGCACTTTCGGGCCTGCCTCGCGCGCAGCTTCCATCTGCCACCCATGCCCACCGATGTGGATGTGTTCACCCTCGCCATGCAAGCCGCCGACAAGCTACTGGCGGTGGACTATCAACAGCATGGCGAACTGACCCCGGCTCTGTGCCGCGAAGCCACGCGCATGCTGACTGCCTACCTGGGCCTGTACCTGCCGCCTGTACTGGTGGCCATTGATCAGGAGCCAACATGAGTCTGTTCAAGCGTTTCGCCGAGTGGCGTGAGGATCGTCAACTGGCGGAACTGGATATCAGTCCTGCGCAATGGCAGCAGGCGCTGGGAGACTGGCCGGTGTATCAGCAGTTGAGCGAGGCTCGCCGCAACAAGCTGCAGGACATGGCGCTGCGACTGCTGCTGCGCAAGAATTTGCACGCCGCGGGCGATGCCGAAGCCAGCGATGAGCTCTGCCTGCGCATTGCGGGCATGGCAGTGGTGCCCGTACTGGAGCTGGGCCTGGATTGGTACGAATGCTGGCGCACGCTGATTCTCTACGACGGCCCCTTTCACGCCGAACACAGCTGGCAGGACGAGGCCGGCGTGGTGCACGAAGGCAGTCGTGAACTCAGCGGCGAAGCCTGGTTGCGTGGCCCGGTGGTGCTGTCGCTGGCGGACGTGCGGCTCTCCGGCCAGCGCGATGGCTACAACGTGGTCATCCACGAATTGGCGCACACCCTCGACATGCTGCACGACGGCGCCAACGGTGCGCCGCCGCTGCATCACGGCATGAGCCCGGCGGCGTGGAAAGCGGACATGACCGCCGCCTGGGACGACCTGGGCCAGCGCGCCACTGCCGGGCAACCGCTACCGATTGATGCCTATGCGCTGGAGGCACCGGCGGAGTTCTTTGCGGTACTGTCGGAAACCTTCTTTGAACGTCCGGCGGTGCTGCAACACACCTGGCCGAAGGTCTACCGACACCTGGCCGATTTTTATCGGCAAGATCCGCTGGCCGCCGCTGGCTGAATACACCCTGCAGGTAGGCTAAGCTGGTGGTTTTACCGACCTAGGCTAGCCAACCGGCGCAAGCCGATTAATTTCGAACAAAATCTGCTTTATATGCTGACGGTAAGCCATTGATTATTGATTTGCCGATATTTATCGAATATAAAGTCCAAAGCCACATACTTGCCAGGAGTGCGTCATGACCCGTACCGTCACCGTAGCTGCAACCCAGATGAGCTCTTCCTGGGACCGTGAAGCCAATATTGCGCAGGCCGAAAAACTGGTGCGCGAGGCTGCCGCGCAGGGCGCGCAGATCATTCTGATTCAGGAGCTGTTCGAGACGCCCTACTTCTGTCAGAAGCCGAACGCCGACTATTTGCAGCTGGCCACCCGCGTCGACGAGAATCCAGCGATCCTGCACTTTCAGGCTCTGGCCAAGGAGCTGAACGTGGTGTTGCCGATCAGCTTCTTCGAGCTGGCCGGGCGCGCGCGCTACAACAGCATCGCCATTATCGATGCCGATGGCCGCAATCTGGGTGTGTACCGCAAGAGCCACATTCCCGACGGCCCCGGCTATCACGAGAAGTACTACTTCAACCCCGGCGATACCGGTTTCAAGGTCTGGCAAACCCGCTACGCCAAGATTGGTGTGGGCATCTGCTGGGACCAGTGGTTCCCCGAATGCGCACGCAGCATGGCCTTGATGGGCGCCGAGATCCTGTTCTATCCCACCGCCATCGGCAGCGAGCCGCACGATTCGACCATCAGCTCGCGCGACCACTGGCAGCGCGTGCAGCAGGGCCATGCCGGCGCCAACCTGATGCCGCTGATTGCCAGCAACCGCATCGGCAGGGAAGAGCAGGGCGATTACGACATCACCTTTTACGGCTCTTCGTTCATCGCCAACCAGTTTGGCGAGAAGGTGCAGGAACTGAACGAGACTGAAACCGGCGTGCTGGTGCAGGAATTCGATCTGGATGCGCTGGAGCACATTCGCAGCGCCTGGGGTGTGTTCCGTGATCGTCGGCCCAATCTGTACGGCCCGATCAAAACACTGGACGGTTCACAGGAGTCCTGAGACCCATGTATACCCTGCACAGCACGCCGCGCCAGGATGGCTACTTCATGCCCGCCGAATGGGCGCCACACCGCCAGACCTGGATGGTCTGGCCCGAGCGGCCGGACAATTGGCGTGACCAAGCCGCCCCGGCGCAGCAGGCCTTTGCCGAGGTGGCCAAGGCGATTGCCGGCTTCGAGCCGGTGACCGTCTGCGCCAGCGCGGCACAGTATGCCAACGCGGCGGCCATGCTCGATCATCCGGGCATCCGTGTGGTGGAGATGAGCAGCAACGACGCCTGGGTGCGCGATACCGGCCCCAGTTTTGTGGTCAATGGCCAGGGCGGGCTGCGTGGGGTCGACTGGACCTTCAACGCCTGGGGCGGCCATAACGGCGGACTCTACGCCGATTGGGCGCTGGACGATCAGGTCGCGGACAAGATTCTCGCCATGGAGCACTGCCCGCGCTACCGCACCGAGGGCTTTGTGCTGGAGGGCGGCTCCTTTCACGTGGATGGCGAAGGCACGCTGCTGACCACCGAAGAGTGTCTGCTCAACGCCAATCGCAACCCGCATCTGCAGCGCGAGGAGATCGAGCTGATGCTGGCCGATCACCTGGGCATCAGCAAGGTGATCTGGTTGCCGCACGGTCTGTACAACGATGAAACCGACGGTCACGTCGACAACTTCTGCTGTTTCGTCCGCCCGGGAGAAGTGCTGCTGGCCTGGACCGATGATGAGGCCAGCCCCAATTTTGCGCGCTGCCAGGCGGCGGCGCAGGTGCTGGAAAGCGCCCGCGATGCCCAGGGGCGCGAGCTGGTGGTCCACCGCATTCCTATCCCAGGGCCGCTGTTTGCCACCCGTGACGAATGCGCCGGGGTGCTGACCATGCCCGGCAGCCAGCCGCGCGACCCCGCCATTCAACTGGCCGGCTCCTACGTCAACTTCCTGATCGTCAACGATGGCGTGGTAGCGCCTACCTTTGACGACCCGCAGGATGCTGCCGCGCTGGAGATACTGCAGCAGCTGTTCCCCGAGCGCCGGGTAGTCACGGTCCCGGGTCGCGAGATTCTGTTGGGCGGTGGCAATATTCACTGCATTACCCAGCAGCAACCGGTGGCAGGGTAAACCCACCCAGCCTCGGCACCTGCGCAGACGACAATACGTATTAAGAACTCCACGCTCAGGCCTTGCTTGCAGGGCCGAGCAGCAGTCCTGTGCAAAATGCCATCAGATCACCAAAATGAATGGTTGATCCTGCCTTGGGCCATGGGTACGCCGCTTTTGTCTCACTCTTGCAACGCGGCACACCCTGCTGACAGCCACACTCGATTTGCTAATCAAGGGCTTCCGAGCCAACGCTGATCTGTAGCTTAGGCTTTTGCTTGAAAGGTCTCATTTCTGAGACTTTTTTATCGATTTGACCCGCTTGCACCAGTCACTAGTCTTGGTCCTTGCAGACTCGCTCTGCATCTTTCTCAACAAAGATAATAAAGAGAGACCATCATGACTGACTCCAAACTGCCGGGCTTGCCCTCGATACCCAAGGCGCTGTTTCCGCTCACCGCGCTCGCGCTGGCGCTATCTCTCACAGCGTGCAACAGCGATAGCGACGACGATGACGACACCGGCGCCAGTGCCTCCACCGGCGTTTTTCTGGATAGTCCAGTTGGCGGCCTGGGCTACACCTCAGCCAGCGAGGAAGGTATTACCGACGCGGCCGGCGAGTTCCGCTACCAACCGGGCGAGAACATCACTTTCAGCATCGGTGACCTCGAACTCGGCTCTGCCCCCGGCGCCGACAGGGTAACGCCGATCGATCTGGTCGAAGGGGCGGAAAACGCCTCTGACAACAAGGTCAACAATCTGGCCATACTGCTGCAAACGCTGGACGAAGATGGCGATCTGAATAACGGCATCATGATCACCGAAGAGGTTGCCGCCATTGTCTCGACCTATGCCGACATTCTGGACCTGGAGCAATCCTCGGCCACCTTTCCCGCCACGCTCGCCGCACTGCTGACCGAGCTGAATGCAGCAGAACCACCGCTGTTTACCGATACCGATCCACGCCCGCGCAGTGCCGTCAGTGCCACTGCCGCGCGTGAACATCTGACCCGCTCCACCGGGCCAAGCAAGGTAATAGAAACCGAGTATGGCCAACTGTCCGGTTTCCAGCATGCCGATGGCACCTGGGCCTGGTACGGCATTCCGTATGCCAAGCCGCCGCTGGGCGAACTGCGCTGGAAACCACCGGTCGAGCCGGAAGCCTGGGAAGGTATGCGCTACGCTACCGCCTGGGCCAACCAGTCGGCGCAAAACCCGGCGTACCAGTCCTTTGGAGAAGGCGGCATGAGCGAAGACAGCCTTTATCTGAATGTGACCGTACCCGACGGCTACGAAGGCGAAGCGCTACCGGTCATGGTCTGGTTCCACGGTGGCGGCTTCGCCATCCTGACCGGCAACACCAAGGCCTTCAATAACACTTCGTTGCCGAAGGAAGGTGTGATCGTGGTGACGGTCAATCACCGGCTCGGGCCGTTCGGCTATATGGCGCATCCGGCGCTGACGGCTGAATCTGCCAACGCCAGTTCCGGCAACTACGGCCAGCTCGACCTGATTGCCGCGCTGAAGTGGGTGCAAAGCAACATCGGTGCCTTTGGCGGCGATCCGGACAATGTCACCATCTTTGGCGAGTCCGGCGGCGGCGGTAAGGTGCTTTCGCTGATCAACTCACCCCTGGCCAAAGGGTTGTTCCACAAGGCGATAGTACAGAGTGGCATGGCCGGCCCCGCAGATCAGCTAATGCCCGTGGAGAACCCGCTGGCAGACGAAGAGCTGGACGGCCTGGCCGTGGCCGAAGAATTGGGCATCCAGTCCGGAGACGGCGCGGCGGCGGCGTTGCGGGCCATTCCCTGGGTGGATCTGGTCACGGCCGCCAATGCCACTGAGCGGGTATTCTCGCCCAACGTGGACGGCTACTACATGACGGACGGCATCCGCGGCAGCTTCGAAGCCGGCGCCCACAACGACGTGCCCGTCATGGCCGGCGCCAACCAGGGCGACACCCCCGGTCTGATCGACGGCTTCAAGTGGTATATGCCCTGGATGGCGGACTACAACGATGCGCCGGTTTACGCCTATGTGTTCGATCATCTGCCTGACAACTGGACCGAAAAGGGCTCGCTGGCCTATCACGGCTCAGAGCTGGTGTATGTCTTCGACTATCCCGGCAGCTTCCTGTCGCATTATCTGCTGGGCCTGACCGGCATCGACGCGCCGCTGACCCCGGCCGGTTTTATCGCCAATCATCCCGGCTGGGGCGAGAACGATGTGCAGGTAACCGATAGCATGCGCGACATGTGGGCCAATTTTGCCCGGACCGGCAATCCTTCGATCGAAGCGGTGACCTGGGACGCCTATACCTCGCAGAATGACAGCTATCTGCGTATTACCGAGGAGCCGGAAATGCAGGTCGGACTGGAAACCGCCTTCCCCGAGCCAGCCGTAGCGGAGCAATAATCCAGCGAGGTAAACCCGCAGCAATTACGACGCGCCCGGCCAGTAATGGCCCGGCGCGTTTTTCATTGCCGCTGCTGCGATGCAAAATCGCGCAGTAGTGCACATCTTCATAGTCAATACTGGAGCGGTTGACTGGCGCTGGGGCATAATCCCGCCAGCCTCACAAGCGACCCAAAACCAGCCGGCCACGGCTCAGGATGTTTCAACTTCCATAAGGATTTTGCATGCAGTCTTCTATTGCCATTGCTTCCCCCTTTTCCCGTTCCGCCCTGGCGCTGGGGCTCACTCTGGCCCTGGCCGGCTGCACCGGCCTGCAAACCGCCACCGACCTCAGCGTCGGCGAAACAGCCCGCCTGCAGGGCGAAATCACCAGCGCCAGCCCGATCAACGTGAATGACGGCTCGCACTACCAGCTGTTCAACCTGCAGCTCAAGCAGGGCGATCTGATCCGCGTGCGCCAAAGCGGTGCGCTGCAGGATGCAACCCTGACCCTGCTGGATGAGCGCGATCTGCTGGTCGGCGGTCCGCGCCAGAGCGCTCTGCACCTGGCACCGCAAGCCAGCGGGACCTACCGACTGGCGGTCAGCGGCAGTGCCGAAAACGGCTACGGCCCCTTTGCCCTTGAGCTGGAGAAGATCACGCCGCAAAACAGCGGTGCGCTGGCGCTGGATCAGGCGATCTATGGTGTGCTGAGCCGCAGCCAGAGCGCCAATAGCTACCAGCTGGACGTCAGCGAAACGGGCCTGTACGCAATCACCCTGAGCTCCGAGGAGCTCGATACCGTGCTCAAGCTGACTGGCGGCGGGCTGGAGCTGGAAAACGATGATTTTGGCCAAAGCACCGACTCCCAACTGGTAGCCCAGTTGCAGCCTGGTACTTACCAGGTCAGCGCCACCGCGCTCGATCAACCGGCCGAAGGTACCTATGACCTGCTGCTGAGTCGCCGTGCCATGCCCGAGGGCGTCGAACTGGCCAACGAAGGCGAACTGCGTATCGGGGAAAGCATCACCGGCCTGGCTGACAGCGTGGCCAAGGAGTACCAACTGACCATCAGCGAGCGCGCCTTGCTGCGCGTGCGCATGAGTTCAACCGAGGTCGACAGCTATCTGAGCCTGCAGGGCCCGGGTGTGGACACCCAGGACGATGACAGCGGCGGCGATCTGAATGCGCAGATAACGACCCTGGTGCAGCCCGGCAGCTACCGACTGTCCGCCTCCACCGCAGACGGTAGCGCCGGCCTCTTCACCCTCAACAGCTCACTGCAACCGGTGAGCGGCGACGGTAACCGTATCCGCCCGGGAGAGGTTATTGCCGGCCGCCTGAGCTCGGAGCAGGGTAGCCAGACCACGCTGATCATCAACGAGCCCGGCTTCTATCAGATCGACCTGATCTCCGCCGACTTCGACGCCCTGTTGCGCATCGAAGGGGGCGGGCTGGAGCTGGAAGATGACGATAGCGCTGGCGGCACCAATGCGCGCATCGGCCGTTATCTGGATACCGGCAGCTACCAACTGACCAGCAAGGACTACGACGGCGCCAGCACCGGCAATTACGTGCTCACGGTAGACGTTGCCGAGCAGCCATAACCCTCGCCTGCCATAAAGCAAAACCCCGGACATCAAGATGCCCGGGGTTTTGTTTTTCCGCTTCTGGCTTGCGGCTTGCCGCTGAATTATTGCGGAATAGTGGCCGTCATGCCTTCCACATACCAGTTCATGCCAGCCAGCTCTTCGTGGGTCATTTCCACACCCTCGGCCACGCGAACCTTGCCGCTCTGATCCTTGATCGGGCCGGTAAAGGGATGGAATTCGCCGCTGCGGATCGAGGCAATCACGCTGTCGATCTTGCTGCGCTGCTCGGCGCTCAGCTTGTCGCTGATGGCAGCGATCTTGATCACGTCATCGCTGATGCCGCCCCAGTAGTCGGCTGACTCCCAGTCACCATCCATAACGGCCTGCACACTCTTGATGTAATAAGGGCCCCAGTCGTTGACCACCGACAGCAGGTGCGCATCCGGCGCAAAGTGGCTCATGTCGGAGGCCTGACCTACGCCCCACACCCCGCGCTTCTGCGCTGCCAGCAGCGGCGCCGGGCTGTCGGTGTGCTGAACGATCACGTCCACGCCCTGATCCATAAGGGTGTTGGCGGCATCGGCTTCCTTGGCCGGATCAAACCAGGTGTTGACCCACACGACTTTCATTTCCACATCCGGGTTGACGGCGCGGGCACCCAGGAAGGTGGCGTTGATGTCGCGGATCACTTCGGGAATGGGGAAGGAGGCGATATAGCCAATGGTGTTGCTCTTGGTTACCATGCCGGCGGCGGTACCGGTAACGTAACGGCCTTCATAGGTCACCGACAGATAGGTGCCCAGATTATCAGCCCGCTTGTAACCGGTAGCGTGCATGAAGGTCTTGTCGGGATAATCGGCAGCTACGCGCGCGGTGGCGTTCATGAAGCCGAATGAGGTGGTGAAGATAACGTCGTTGCCGGCCTGGGCCAGACGGCGGATGGTACGTTCGGCGTCAGCACCCTCATTCACGTTCTCGACGTAGGTGGTCTGCACCTTGTCACCGAAGTGGGCTTCCAGCTCCTTGCGGCCCTGATCGTGCTGATAGCTCCAGCCATGGTCCCCAATGGGACCAACATAGACAAAACCGACCTTCAAGGGGTCTTCCGCTGCCGTTACCTGCAGCGGCAGCACCAGTGCGGCGGCCAGAGCGAGAGTGCGTTTCAAACTCATGGGTACTTCTCCTGGGATCTAGTTATCGGCGACCGCCACGCTTGCGATGAGCGCGGCGGATGCAAGCTTGCAGCAAAAAGCTGGCCATTTGTTCAGGAAATGACAAAAAAGTCCATCCTGCCCTGATACCGGCGAGGCGGTGCGCGCTGAGCCCTGTCGAAGAGCCGGCCGCTGGCAGCCTGGCTTATCATCCAACCAGCAAGCGCGCTGCCGCCAAGCACCATTCTAGTGCGCACCAGGCGGACATGCACTGCTACGGTCAGCCATGGGCCAGCGGCAACAGCCCGCCGCGCAGACTGGCCACGCGCTCAACACCCTGTTCGCGAAGGATGGTAGCGGCCAGCGCCGAGCGTCGCCCGGAGCGACACAGAGTTATCACCGGCGCGCCCGCAGGGATTTCATCCAGGCGTTGGCGCAGTTGATCCAGCGGAATGCGACAGGCTGCACCGAGCGGCGCCGGCAATTCGCCGGGGATCACTTCGCCCTCATGGCGCACGTCCAGCAGCGTGACCTCGTTCGCATGTTGCAACAGCCAATCGGCGCCAATCTCGGGGACGCCGGCGTAAGTGATCAGCAGATCCTCCGCCCAGTCCGGTTCCGGCGGCAGACGTCCATCGGCAGGGCAGCCGCTGCGAAGATTCGCTGGCACGGCTTCGTCCATCTTCTTCGGGTGGGGCAGATTCATGGCCTGCATGTAACCGACAAAGTCGGTCTCATTGGCGCTTCCGCCCACCCGTGCGTTGTAGCGTCGTTCTTCGCCGATACTGCTACGGGTACGACCGTGGTAGTCGTGCGCCGGATAAACCTCACATTCATCCGGCAGGCTGAACAACTGCTCGGTGATGGAATGAAAGAGTGTCGACGGACTGCCTTGCTGAAAGTCACTGCGCCCACAACCGCGGATAAGCAAGGCGTCACCGGTGAATACCCTGGAATGGTCAGCCAACACATAACTCATGCAACCCGCAGTGTGTCCCGGCGTGGCCCGCGCCTCCAGGCTGACTCCCGCCACGCCGAAGAGGTCACCGTGATGCAATGGCAGGTCAAGATGCTCGGCATTGAGCACCGCGGCGCTGGCAATCCGGCAACCGGTTTTCTGCTTGAGCAACCAGGCTGCGGTAATGTGGTCGGCGTGGGCATGCGTATCCACCACCAGCTTGAGCTGCAGGCCAAGTTCGCGGATGAGCGACAGATCCCGCTGAGTCTGCTCGAAAACCGGGTCGATCAGCAGGGCCTCCATACTGTTCGCATCTGCCAACAGGTAGGTATAGGTAGAAGACGCAGCATCAAACAATTGGCGAAAAATCATGGGAGATCTCCAAGGGCCAATGAACAATGAATCACAAATAGATAATATATATAAATGTATATTGTTAACACAATGCTGGCAAGCGTTGCGGCAACGCGGGGACAGCGGCATTACGCAGTCAGTTCGCGAACGCGATCCTGCCATTTGTCATCATTTTCCCTATACTCTTGGCTGCCGCCCCAGCCCAACAACACACAGGTCTCATATGGTTCGTGCCGCTCAGCTTGCTTCTCTTACCCTTCTCGCTGCCCTCGCCATGACTTTGCTCGGTGGCTGCTCGGATGAACCCGAGACCGCCGCGATCCAGGCCCGGCCCGTCAAGCTGTTTACCGTAGCCGACCCCAGCAGTCAGCGCGTGCGCGAGTTTCCCGCCCGGCTGAAGGCGCCGGAACAGGCCGAGCTGTCGTTTCGTCTGGGCGGTGAGCTGCAAGCGCTGACAGTGCTGGAAGGCCAGGAAGTGAAGAAGGGCGAGTTGATTGCCCAACTGGACGACACCGACTACAAGCTCAAGCTCAGCGATCGCCAGGCCAACTATGACCTCACCCAGAGCCAGTTCGCGCGCATGCAACAGTTGCTGGAGAAACAGATGGTGTCACGCGCTGAATATGATCAGCGCAAGGCTCAGTTCAATTCGGCCGAAGCGGCGCTGAATCTGGCCCGGCAGGAGCTGGCCTATACCCAGCTACACGCCCCGTTCGACGGCATCATTGCGCGCACCCACGTGGAGCAATACCAGGTAGTGCAACCCAATCAGCCGATCGCCACGCTTTATGCCCGTGACCGGATGGACGTGGTTTTTCAGGTGCCGGAGAGCCTGCTGTCGCGGCTACGCCGTGACCTGGTTCCCGCCGACATTCACCCCCGCGTGAGACTGGACCACAACGACAGCGAGCTGGTCGAGGCCATTTACAAGGAGCACGCCAGTCAGCCAGACCCGAAAACCCTCACCTATGACGTCACCCTGAGCATGCCGATGCCCGAGGGCGCGGTGCTGCTGCCCGGCATGAGCGCCACAGTGGTGATCGACTTTGCGCTGCTCAGCCGACAGGGCGAGCTGCCGCTGGTGGTGCCGGTCGAGGCGGTATTCAGCCCCGATTCCGAGGCGCGCGACCAACAGCAGGTGTGGGTAACCGAAGAGATCGAAGGTGAGCTCCAGGTGGTGGCGCGCGAGGTAGAAGTAGGCCGCCTGACGCACGATGGCATCGAAGTTACCGCGGGCCTCAAGCCCGGCGAGCAGATCGTCGCCGCCGGTGGCGCCGAGCTGCAGGCCGGTCAGCGCGTGCGGCCCTGGGTGCGTGAGCGGGGCCTGTAATGGATATTGCCGGCTACTTTATCAAGCACAAGGTCACCAGCTGGCTGGTGGCCCTGATCATGGGTATTGGCGGCGCCATCGCCTTTGTCGAACTGGGACGCCTTGAAGACCCGGCCTTTACCCTGAAGATGGCCATGGTCGTCACCCCTTATCCGGGCGCCTCGCCCGAGCAGGTGGAAGAAGAGCTGACCTACCCGCTGGAAAATGCCATTCAGCAACTGGCCTATATCGACAAGATCACCTCCATCAGCAGCGCCGGGCTATCGCAGATTACTGTCGAGGTGCAGAGCCAGTACGGCCCCGATCAGCTGCCACAGATCTGGGACGAGCTGCGGCGGCGCATCAACGACCTGCGCCCCAACTTGCCGCCGGGTGTGGAAGAGCCCCAGGTCAGGGACGATTTTGGCGACGTCTATGGCATCTTCCTGATGGTCAGCGGCGAAGGCTACCGCTACCGCGAGCTGCGTGACTTCGCCGATTACCTGCGCCGCGAGCTGGTACTGGTGCAAGGCGTAGGCAAGGTGACCTTGGCCGGCGTACCCCAGGAACAGGTGCATGTGGAGATATCGCGTGCGCAAATGACCGCACTGAGCATTGCCCCGCAACGCCTGTATGACCTGCTCAGCCGTCAGAACGTGGTCTCCGATGCCGGCAAGATGCTGGTCGGCAGCGAGTCCATACGCCTGCATCCCACCGGCGAGTTTCAGGATGTGCGCGAACTGGAGCGCCTGATCATCAGCGAGCCCGGCAGCTCACGCCGGGTTTATCTGGGCGATATTGCCACCGTCAGCCGCGGCTTTGCCGAAGAGCCAAGCAATCTGTACCGATCCCAGGGGCATCCCGCTCTGGGTCTGGGGGTGTCCTTTGCCAACCACGTCAACGTCGTGGACGTGGGCAACGCCGTGACCGCACGGCTGGCGGAACTGGACAATGATCGCCCGGCCGGCATGCGGGTCGATACCTTCTACAATCAGGCCCATGAGGTAGAAGCCTCGGTCAGCGGCTTTGTGCTCAATTTCGTTATCTCAGTGGCTATCGTGATTGGTGTGCTGCTGATTTTCATGGGCTTGCGCAGCGGTTTGCTCATCGGCCTGGTCCTGGCGCTGACCGTGCTGGGTACCTTCATCTTCATGCAGCTGCTGGGGATCGAACTGCAGCGTATTTCACTCGGCGCCCTGGTCATTGCCCTGGGGATGCTGGTCGACAACGCCATTGTCATCGTCGAAGGTATCCTGGTGGGCCGGCAGCGTGG
The DNA here is from genome assembly GCF_036961105.1 of Halopseudomonas sp. Taxonomy (GTDB): domain Bacteria; phylum Pseudomonadota; class Gammaproteobacteria; order Pseudomonadales; family Pseudomonadaceae; genus Halopseudomonas. Next base: position 37,692 of record NZ_JBALWW010000015.1, read on the forward strand.
CCAGAGCACCCTGCAATCGGCCCGCGACATAGTGCAACAGACCAAACTGCCGCTGCTGGGCGCCACCGCCATCGCCATCATTGCCTTTGCGCCCATAGGCCTGTCCGACGATGCCACCGGCGAGTATTGCCTTTCGCTGTTTCAGGTGTTGCTGATTTCGCTGCTGCTGAGCTGGATCACCGCCATCACCCTGACGCCGTTTTTTGCCAGCCTGTTTTTTCGCGACCTGCCCCAGGGCGACGATACGGCCAGCGAACAAGATCCCTACAAGGGGCTGATCTTCACCCTGTATCGCCGGCTGCTGGGCAGCGCGCTGCGCCACCGGGGACTGACGCTGGTGGTGCTGGTAGCCCTGCTGGGCGCCTCGGTATATGGCTTCAGCCTGGTACGCCAGAGCTTCTTTCCGCCGTCCAATACGCCCATGTTCTTTGTCGACATCTGGCTGCCCAAGGGCAGCGATGTGCGCTATACCGAACGGGTGACGGCCGAGGCAGATCAATACGTGCTCGAGCAGCCCGGGGTTACCGCGGTGACCTCCACCATCGGCCAGGGCGCGCTGCGCTTCATCCTCACCTATTTCCCCCAGCGCTTGCACGCCAACTACGCGCAACTGCTGGTGCGTACCGAAGAGCGCGAACAAATAGAGCCGTTGATCGCCGAACTGGATACCTACTTCAAACGCCAGCACCCCACCGCCCGGGTCAAGCTCAAGCAACTGATGCTGGGGCCGGGCAGCGACAGCAAGATCGAAGCGCGCTTTACCGGGCCAGACCCAGCGGTACTGCGCCGCCTGGGTGCAGAGGCCATCGCCATCATGCGCGCCGACCCGGTGAGCGACGCTGTAATGCACGACTGGCGCGAACGCACCAAGCTGGTCCGGCCGCAGTTCGTCGAGGCCCAGGCGCGCGAGCTGGGGGTCGACAAACGCGACCTGGATACCTTACTGAAAATGAACTTCAGTGGCCTGAACGTGGGCCTGTACCGCGACGGCACGCGCATGCTGCCAATAGTAGCGCGCACGCCGGACGACGAGCGCCTGGACGCAGGTACGCTAAACGATCTGCTGGTCTGGAGCAGTGCCCGCAGCACCTATATTCCAGTGGAGCAGGTGGTCAGCGGCTTCATTACCGAGTGGGAAGATCCGCTGATCATGCGCGAGGACCGCAAGCGTACGCTCACGGTACAGGCCGACCCCAGCATCACCAGCGAGCAGACCGCCACCGAGCTGTTCAGCCGCCTGCGCCCGAAGATCGAGGCGATTGAACTGCCTCGCGGCTATCACCTGGAGTGGGGCGGCGAATTTGAAAGCTCCAGAGACGCGCAGAAGGCGGTATTTGGCAGCCTGCCGCTGGGCTATCTGGCGATGTTCCTGATCACGGTGCTGTTGTTCGATTCGATCAAGCGCGCGGCCATTATCTGGGCCACAGTGCCGCTGGCGGTCATTGGCGTAACCTGTGGCTTTCTGCTCACCGGCATTCCCTTCGGCTTCATGGCGCTGCTGGGTTTTCTGAGTCTGAGCGGCATGCTGGTGAAGAACGGCATCGTCCTGGTGGACGAGATAGGGCTGCAGAGCGACAGTGGCAAGGATGCCTACAGCGCGCTGGTCACCGCTGCCATCAGCCGCGTACGTCCGGTCGCCATGGCCGCGCTGACCACCATACTCGGTATGGCGCCACTACTAACCGATGCCTTCTTCCAGAGCATGGCGGTGGTGATCATGTTCGGCCTGGGCTTCGCTACCCTGCTGACACTGGTGATACTGCCGCTGCTGTACAGCATGGTGTATCGCATTGACCCGCCTCGCGAGGGCGCGGCTTGAACAGCCGACTGCGGTGCCCGCCCGGGATGACAGCCAGGGGGCAGGGCACAGGTACATTATTGCTTTGCGGATGAGCAGGGCACAGGGTAATACTTGGCTATCCGTCACTGTCCTCAGCCATCAGGGATGCGCGCCATGAGCAACCAGGAAACGAGCAGTCAGCTTTCGTCATCCACAGACTGCAGCGACACCGTCCCCAGCATCCAGCGCGTGGCCGCGCGCAGTGCCGAGATCGGCGGCACGCTGCCGGTCAATCGGGTATTGCCTACGCGCCAGCGCCGCCTCATAGGCGCCTGGTGCTTTCTTGACCACGCCGGGCCGGCGCGCTTTGCTGCTGGCGAGGGCATGCACGTAGGAGCCCACCCGCACACTTGCCTGCAGACCTTTACCTGGATGATTGCGGGGGAGGTAATGCACCGCGACAGCCTGGGCAATCAGCAGGTTATTCGCCCCGGCGAGGTCAACCTGATGACTGCCGGGCGTGGGATTGCGCATACCGAAGACTCCATGCCGGATAGCCAGCAACTGCATGCCGCCCAGCTGTGGATAGCGTTGCCGCAAACCCTGGCCGATTGCGCACCGGCCTTTGCCCACTACCCGGAGCTGCCGCGCTGGACAGTCGAAGGGGTAGAGCACAGCCTGCTGGTAGGTGAGTACGCCGGGCACACCTCACCGGTGCAGGTGCATTCACCGCTGATGGCAGTTGATCTGGCGACGCAGCAAGGCGGCACCCTGCAACTGAATCTGAACCCGCAGTTCGAGCACGGCATTCTGCTGCTGGAGGGCGAACTGAGCATCGGCACCGAAGTCTTCAGTGAGAACGAGCTGGGCTATCTCGGCTGTGGTCACGACCAGCTGAAACTACAGCTGGCACCCGGTTGCCGCGCCATACTGCTGGGCGGCGAACCGCTGGATGCGGAGATTCTGATGTTCTGGAATTTCGTCGGCTACAGCAAAGCGCATATTGCCCAGGCCTGGCGCGACTGGCAGGCCGGCGATGCGCGCTTCGGTACGGTGCCCGGCTATTCCGGCCAGCCCCTGCCGGCGCCAGCACTGCCCTGGCGCGTCTGAATCAAGCCTGGCGTAGCCATGCCAGCACCGGGGCGGTTTCGGGCCGTACGCCGCGCCACAGCGCAAAGGCTTCGGCCGCCTGCTCAACCAGCATGCCCAAGCCGTCGATGCAGCGGGCCGCGCCCTGTTCACACGCCCATTGGTTGAAGACGGTCTCGCCGCTGGCATACATCATGTCGTAGCACCAGGTGTGGCCCGGGCGGATCAGACTCTCGGGTATCGCCGGCAGGTCACCGGCCAGACTGGCGGAGGTGGCGTTGATGATCAGATCCACAGGTTCTACCAGCCATTGCAGTCCGGCGGCGGCAATCGGCCCCTGATCGACAAACAGCGCTGCCAGCTCTTCGGCCTTGCTCACCGTGCGGTTGATCACGCACAGATGCGCCGGGCCCGCCGCCAGCAACGGCTGAATGACGCCCCGTGCTGCGCCGCCAGCCCCTACCAGCAGCACATTCAGACCGGCCAGGGAAAGTCCGGCGTTTACTTCAATATCGCGCACCAGGCCCTTGCCGTCGGTGTTGTCGCCCAGCAGGCTGCCGTCGTCGCGACGCATTATGGTGTTGACCGCCCCGGCGCGTTCGGCTGCAGCGGAGTGCGCATCGACCAAGGCCCAGGCCTGTTCCTTGAAGGGCAGGGTCACGTTGACGCCGCGACCGCGCCGCAGGAAGTCCTGCACGGTCGCGGCAAAGCCATCCAACGGCGCCAGCAGCTTGCCGTATTCCAGCTGCTGACCGGTCTGCTCGGCAAACATGGCGTGAATCAACGGCGATTTGCTGTGTTCGATCGGATTGCCGACCACTGCGTAGTGATCCATCAGCTTTCTCCTGCCAGCCAATCCCGCGGGACGAGGAAGCGTTCGGCCAGCTCGGCTTCAGGCGTGCCCGGTTCAGCTTGCCAGTTGTAACCCCAGCGCACCGTCGGCGGCAGCGACATGAGGATGGACTCGGTGCGGCCGCCCGTCTGCAGACCGAACAGCGTGCCGCGGTCATAGACCAGATTGAACTCCACGTAGCGCCCGCGCCGGTACTCCTGAAACGCCTTCTGTTGGGCATTGTAAGCCTGCCCACGGCGCCGCTCGATGATCGGCAGATACGCCTCGAGATAGGCGTCACCAATGGCGCGCTGAAAGGCGAAACTGCGCTCGAAACCCCAATCGTTAAGGTCATCGAAGAACAGACCGCCAATACCCCGCGCCTCGTTGCGGTGCTTGATATGGAAATACTCGTCACACCACTTTTTGTAGCGCGGGTAGACATCCTCGCCAAAGGGCGCACAGGCATCGCGCGCGACCCGGTGCCAATGCACACAATCTGCCTCATTGGCGTAATAGGGGGTCAGATCAAAACCGCCGCCAAACCACCAGACCGGATCAGCATCGTCTTTCTCGGCAATGAAGAAGCGCACGTTGGCGTGCGAGGTCGGCACAAAGGGATTCTCCGGGTGCATCACCAGCGACACCCCCATGGCCTGAAAATGCCGGCCGGCCAGTTCAGGTCGATGCGCAGTGGCAGAGGGCGGCATGCCCTCGCCAAATACGTGCGAAAAACCCACGCCGCCCTTTTCCAGCAGCCCGCCGTTCTCGATGATGCGCGAACGCCCGCCACCGCCACCCGGCCGCTGCCAGCTGTCCTCGGCAAAGCGTGCCTGGCCATCCGCTGCTTCCAGCGCGGCGCAGATACGATCCTGCAGGTCCATCAGATAGTCTTTGACTGCGGCCACATCGGCGGCGGTGGGAAGATCGTGTTTCACACAAATTCTCTCTTTCTGGCTGGCAGGCTGGCGGCGCTTCAGGACGCGCGTATGACTTTTTCCGTACGCAGGTCACGAATGATACTGGGATTGCGCTGACCACCCAAGGCGCCGGGCACCACAGCGTCCAGCTCGCCGTGAAAATACTGCGCCACACGCAACCGACTGCGCGCCGGCTCATGGCCGGCCGGATTGGCCGAGGTGGATACCAGCGGACCGGCCAGCGCACAGAGTTGGCGGATCACCGGATGAGTGCTGACCCGCAGCGCCACAGTGTCATGCTGACCGGTGATCCAGGCTGGCAGGCGGCCATGATGCGGGACCAGCCAGGTATTGGCGCCCGGCCAGGACAAACGCAATTTGGCCAGTTGCGCATCCGGCAGGTCCCAGAGCAGAAAATCGAATTGCTCTATATCCCCAGCCACCAGAATCAGGCCCTTGGCAACTGGACGCTGCTTGATCAGCAACAGCCGCTCTACCGCAGAGCCCACCCAGGGGTTGCAACCCAGCCCCCAGACAGCCTCGGTGGGGTAGGCAATCACGCCGCCGGCCTGCAGTAGCGAGTTGAGACGGGTAGTGCGCCAGTGTGCCAGCATGAAAGCTCCTCGGAAGGTCGATGCCTGCGACAGTAGCGGAGCCCGAGCTGCGGCTCAAGGCCGCGCGCGGCAAAATCCCTGCGTACTGTTCAACACCAGGCCCTCAAGTTCAAGATCCAGCAGCGCCTGCATCACCTCCGGTATCGCCAAGCCACTGCGCTGCGCCAGCCAGTCCGGACTCACCGGATCAAAGCCAAGCCAGCGCCACAGCGGTGAATCCGGCCCGGGGTCAGTCCTCGCGTCCTGCTGCAAGACCGCCTGCAACGGCAACTTGAGCACGTCCAGTACGTCCTGCACGCTTTCCACCAGGCAGGCACCTTCGCGCAGCAACCGGTGGCAGCCGCGAGCCTGCACGTTGTGAATGGAGCCCGGCATGGCAAACACCTCGCGATTCTGCTCCAACGCCAGGCGCGCGGTAATCAGCGAGCCGCTGTTGAGGCTGGCCTCCACAACCAGAGTGCCCAGCGAGAGGCCGCTGATAATGCGGTTGCGGCGCGGAAACTGCCCCGGCTGAGGCCCCATATCGGGCCGCATTTCCGACACCAGCGCGCCGCCCTGCTCAACAATCTGCTCGGCCAGCTTGCGATGCCGCGCCGGGTAACAGCGATCCAGCCCGGTACCCCACACCGCTATGGTCTGGCCGCCCGCGGCAAGCGCGCCCCGGTGGCAGGCGCCATCAATCCCCAGGGCCATACCGCTGGTGACATTCATACCACAGCGGCTGAACTCGCGGGCGAAGGCGTGTGCGGTTTCGGCGCCCAGCGGGCTGGGATGCCGGGTGCCGACCATGGCGATCTGCGGGTCGTACAGCACAGCCGGATCGCCGCGCAGGAACAACAGCGCCGGCGGGTCGGCAATCTGCCGCAGCTGGGCGGGGTAGTCGTTTTCGTCGAGGTAGACAATCTGCTGGCCGGGCTGCGCCTGCCAGTCCAGCAGCAACTCGAACTGCGACAGCAGCGCGGAATCACGCCGATGCAATGCGGCAAGACTGTCGAGTATGCGCGGAGCCACTCCCAGCGCGCGCAGATGGGCGGGATCGGCATTGAGGAAGTGTTGCGGTGCGGTAAATTCCTGCAACAGACGCTGGATAAAACGGGGGCCTACGCCGTCGAGCAGCGTCAGCGCCAACCAGGCCTGCCGTGAATCGGACAGGTCGGGAAACATACATCATCCTTGATCTACAGAAACAACAAGGCCGCCTTGCGGCGGCCTTGAACAGCGTTCAACTCAGGGGTTGCGTACCTGGTCGAGAATCGCCATCTGGCGGGTCGCGTTAAGCACGATGCCATAGCTCATCTTGTCGTACACACGGAACACCATCAGCAGACCGGCGCGTTCGGCTGGCAACTGGATGCGCTCGTTCTGTACCCGGTCACGTACCACTTCGCCAGTCTTGTAGATGGCCAGCACGTTACCTTCGATCAGACCTTCGCGGGCGCCCTTGTCGAGCAGCACGACATCATACTGACCAATCTGGGTTACGCCGTTAGGCACGTCCATGATCAGGCCGTTGATCTGCTGGCTCGGCTCGCTGGGGAAGAAGGTAGAAGCGACCGAGCGCTCTTCCGACTCCAGCAGACGGTCATCGACCAGAATCTCCTGACGGCTGCGGGTAATGTTCAGCGTGGCGATATCATCATTGATGGCCGCGACGTTGCCATTGCCCACTTCCTGCAGATGGATCCCCAGCAGTTCGCCGGTTTCCGGATTGGTGTAAGCCTTGCCGCGACGGTAAATTTCATAGGCCGGCACGTTGGCGGAGAAATCGCCACGGGCGTAGACCTTGCTACCGGCACCTGATACCACGCTTTCTGCCGCACCGCCCACTACATAGGGGGCATTCTCGATCTCGGAGGGATCATTGATCACTCGGCCGGCACGCAGGAAGGAGTTGATGGCATCCAGCGGAATGGTCGGGATCGCCTCGGCGATCGGGCGCACTCGCGCCTGCGGTGACAGTTTGATCTTGCCGCCATTGCCACGGTTGACCATCAGTCTGGGCTGACCGTCGATGTAAACCAGTGAAATGATGTCGCCGGGATAGATCAGATGCGGGTTATCGATTTGCGGATTGGCGTGCCAGATTTCCGGCCACTTCCATGGCAAACTGAGGAACCGTCCCGAGATGTCCCATAGTGTGTCTCCCCTAACCACCGTGTATGTATCTGGGTGATTTTCCTTAAAAACAGGCTCCTGAGCCTGTACCCAAACGCTCGCTGCGAGCAACAGGAGGCCGAGTAATGTTTTCCTCATGACACGAATCCCTTTATTATAGAGGCCAGCACTTAGGCCTGGCACGTGCTCCCACACGCTAGACCCGCTTTATTCCAAGCTGCTCATCATCTTAGCAGCACAAATTAGATTTGTTCCACATAAAGCATCACAAACCGATATGGCCATACTGAACATCCTTGAATTTCCCGACCCGCGGCTGCGTACCATCGCCAAACCGGTGGCCAGCGTGGATGCCCGCATCCAGCAACTGGTCGACGACATGTTCGAAACCATGTACGAGGCGCCCGGCATAGGTCTGGCCGCCACGCAGGTGAACGTGCATGAACGCGTGGTGGTGATTGATCTGTCCGAAGATCGCAGCGAGCCGCGGGTGTTCATCAATCCGGAACTGGAACCGCTGACCGAAGACCTGGAAGAAATGCAGGAAGGTTGTTTGTCGGTGCCGGGCTTCTATGAGAACGTGACCCGCCCCGAGCGCGTGCGCGTCAAGGCGCTGGACCGGGATGGCAAGCCCTTCGATGAAATCTACGAGGGTTTGTTGGCAGTGTGCATTCAGCACGAATGCGATCATCTCAACGGCAAGCTGTTTGTCGATTACCTGTCCAACCTCAAACGCGACCGGATTCGCAAGAAGCTGGAAAAAATTCACCGCAGTCAGGCCAGCGCCTGAACCGGACCTGATCATCAAGGCTTGCTTCGGCAAGCCTTTTCTTTACGGAAGCTCATGAAGTCGACCGATCTGCGCATTCTCTTCGCTGGCACTCCCGAATTCGCCGCCGCTCATCTGCAGGCGCTGATTGATGCCGGACACAATCTCGTGGGCGTTTACACCCAGCCGGATCGCCCAGCCGGGCGCGGTCAGAAGCTGGCCATGAGCGCGGTAAAAAAACTGGCGTTGCAGCACCAGTTACCGGTCTACCAGCCGGAGAAACTGCGCAGCGCAGAAGCCCAGGCAGCATTGGCGGCGCTGCAGCCGGATCTGATGGTGGTGGTCGCCTACGGGTTGATATTGCCGCAGGCGGTGCTCGACATACCGCGCCTGGGCTGTATCAATAGTCACGCCTCTTTGCTGCCACGCTGGCGTGGCGCAGCGCCCATCCAGCGCGCCATCGAGGCCGGAGACAGCGAGTCCGGGGTAACCGTGATGCAGATGGAAGCAGGGCTGGATACCGGCCCCATGCTGCTCAAGGTTGCCACCCCCATCAGCAACACAGACACGGGCGGCAGCCTGCACGACCGCCTGGCCGACCTGGGGCCGCCGGCGGTATTGCAGGCAATTGCCGGGCTGGCTGCCGGCACCCTGCAGGGCGAGCTGCAGGACGATGCGCTGGCGACTTACGCGCACAAGCTGAACAAGCAGGCTGCCGCCATCGACTGGCAGCGACCGGCCAGCGAGCTGGACTGTCTGATACGTGCATTCAATCCCTGGCCACTGGCGCACGCCAGCCTCGATGGTCAGCCGCTGAAGGTCTGGGCGGCGCAACCGGCCAGCGGCAGCGGTAATCCAGGACAGGTGCTGAACTGCACCAAAGAAGGGCTGCTGGTGGCCTGCGGTCAGGGCGCGCTGTTGCTCACCCGGCTGCAGCTGCCCGGCGGCAAGCCCCTGGCCTTTAGCGATCTGTACAATGCCCGCCGGGAGCAGTTTGCGCCCGGCCTGTTGCTGGGTAACGGCCTGTGAGCCCACGCCTGGCGGCCGCGCGCGCCCTGGCCGCGGTCATGGCCGGCAAGGCTTCACTGGGCAGCAGCCTGCCCAGACAGCTGCAGGAAGTCGCTCCGCGCGATCATGCCCTGGTGCAGGAGCTCGCCTTTGGCACGGCCCGCTGGCACACCCGCCTGGGTGCACTCACCCGCGACCTGCTCAACAAGCCGATGAAAGCGGCCGATCTCGATTTGCAGGCGCTGTTGCTGGTGGGGCTATATCAATTGCTGTATCTGCGCATACCGACCCACGCCGCCATCGCGGCTACCGTGGAGGTGGCCAGCGAAATGAACAAGGCCTGGGCCAAAGGCATGCTCAATGCCGTGCTGCGCCGTGTTCAACGCGAGGGTGATGCGCTGCTGACCAGCGTCGATCAGTCTCCATCGCAGCGGGTTTCGCATCCCGGCTGGCTGTTCAAGCGCCTGCAACGCGCCTGGCCCGATCAACTCGAAAATATTACTCAGGCCAACAACCTGCACCCGCCGATGACGCTGCGCGTCAATCCGCGCCAGCTCAGCCGCGCCGACTATCTGCAGCAGTTGCAGGCCGCCGGCATAGCCGCGAGTGCCTGTCAGTACAGCTCGGTGGGTATTCAGCTCGACCAGGCGTGCGATGTACAACAGCTGCCGGGCTTCGCTGCCGGGCTGGTCAGCGTGCAGGATGAGGCAGCCCAGTTGGCCGCGCCGCTGCTTGAGCTGCAGCCCGGTCAGCGGGTGCTGGATGCCTGCTGTGCACCCGGTGGCAAGACCTGCCAGATACTCGAACAACAGCCGGGTCTGGCCGAGCTGATAGCTCTGGATCTGGAGCCGCAACGCCTCAAACGCGTAGCCGAGAATCTCGAGCGTCTGCAATTACAGGCTACGCTGAAGGCAGCGGATGCGCGTGAACTGGCCCTCTGGTGGGATGGGAAACCATTCCAGCGTATCCTGCTGGACGCGCCCTGTTCCGCCACCGGCGTCATTCGGCGCCATCCGGATATCAAGCTGACCCGCAAGGCGGCCGATATTGCCGCGTTGGCCGCGCTGCAGGGCGAAATGCTAGACCAACTGTGGCAGACATTGGCTGTGGGCGGGATTCTGGTTTATGCCACCTGCTCTGTGTTACCCGAGGAGAACACCAAGGTGATAGAGGCTTTTCTCGCACGCCAGTCCGGCGCGCGCGCGCTGGACTTTGCCGCCGAGTACGGTATCGCGCAGCCCTGTGGTCGGCAGTTACTGCCGCAGGACGGCGGGCACGACGGATTTTATCTGGCCAAGCTGGTCAAACTGTCCGCCACGCCGGTTTCGCGCGAACAGGAGTCTGCACAATGAAGATCATCATTCTCGGCGCCGGCCAGGTAGGCGGCAGTCTGGCCGCGCAGCTGGCCAGTGAAGCCAACGACATTACCGTGATCGATACCGATACCGTGCGCCTGCGCGAACTCGGCGACCGCCTGGATATTCGAACGGTGCAAGGCAAGGGTTCCTTTCCGACCGTGCTGCGCCAGGCCGGTGCCGACGACGCCGACATGCTGATCGCGGTGACCAGCAGCGATGAGACCAACATGATCGCCTGCCAGGTGGCCTACACGCTGTTCCGCACACCGACCAAGATCGCCCGGGTGCGCGAATCGGCCTATCTCACGCGCGGCGGCCTGTTCCACAATGAAGCCGTTCCAATTGATGTGCTCATCAGCCCCGAGCAGGTGGTCACCAACTATATCAAGCGCCTGATCGAACACCCCGGCGCGCTGCAGGTGCTCGACTTTGCCGAGGGCAAGGTGCAGCTGGTCGCGGTGCGCGCCTACTATGGCGGCCCATTGGTCGGTCAGGAACTGCGCTTTCTGCGCCAGCACATGCCGGGCGTGGATACCCGGGTGGCGGCGATCTTCCGCAAGGACCGGCCGATTATTCCCAAGGGCGACACCATCATCGAGGCCGATGACGAGGTGTTCTTCATCGCCGCGACCCGCGACATTCGCGCGGTCATGAGCGAGTTGCGCCGCGTGGAAAAAACCCACAAGCGGGTGATTATTGCCGGCGGCGGCAACATCGGTGAGCGCCTGGCCGAAGCCATCGAAAGCCGGTATCAGGTGAAGATCATCGAGGCCAGCAAGGTGCGCGCCGACTACCTGTCGCAGAACCTCGACCGCGCCGTGGTACTGCATGGCAGCGCGTCGGACCGCGAGCTGCTGATCGAAGAGAATATCGAGGAAGTCGACATTTTCTGCGCCGTGACCAACGACGACGAAGCCAACATCATGTCGTCGATGCTGGCCAAGCGTCTGGGCGCGCGCAAGGTGCTGACGCTGATCAACAACCCGGCCTACGTCGATCTGGTGCAGGGCGGCGAGATCGATATTGCCATCTCCCCCTCGCAGACCACCATAGGCACGCTGCTGACCCACGTGCGCCGGGGCGACATCGTCAATGTCTACTCACTACGCCGCGGCGCGGCCGAAGCCATCGAGGCGGTAGCCCACGGCGACGCGCGCTCATCCAAGGTGGTGGGCAAGGCGATAGGGCAGATCGACCTGCCGCCAGGTACCACCATAGGCGCGATAGTGCGCGACGAAGAAGTATTGATCGCCCACGACTCCACGGTGATCGAATCGGATGACCATGTCATCCTCTTCGTGATCGACAAAAAACACATTCGCGACGTCGAGCGCCTGTTCCAGGTCGGTCTGACTTTCTTCTGAGGCAAATAGCTGCATGCAGTATCCCCAGATACAACGCATCATCGGCATTCTTCTGATGCTGTTTTCTACCAGCATGCTGCCGGCGGCGGGCGTTGGTCTGTTCTACCACGAGCCGGCCATGAATGCCTTTCTCAGCGGCTTCGCTATCACCATGGTGGCCGGCGCGCTCATCTGGCTACCGGTCCGCGGCCAACGTAACGAACTGCGCACCCGTGACGGATATCTGATCACGGTACTGTTCTGGCTGGTACTGGGATTGTTCGGCGCGGTGCCGCTGTGGATGCTGGACATGCCCGACCTGAGTGTAGCCGATGCCGTGTTTGAATCCTTCTCGGGGCTGACCACTACAGGCGCCACCGTGATTACCGGACTGGATACCCTGCCACGCGCCTTGCTCTACTACCGCCAGCAGTTGCAGTGGTTCGGCGGCATGGGGATCATCGTATTGGCGGTGGCGATTCTGCCGATGCTGGGCGTGGGTGGCATGCAGCTGTACCGCGCAGAAATGCCCGGACCGCTGAAGGAAAACAAGCTGACCCCACGTATTGCCGAAACAGCCAAGGTGCTCTGGTACATTTACGCCGGCCTGACCCTGGCGTGCGCGCTCGCCTACTGGGCCGCCGGCATGGACCTGTTCAATGCCATCGGCCACAGTTTTTCCACCGTCGCCATCGGCGGCTTCTCGACCCACGATGCCAGTATCGGCTACTACAACAGCCCGCTGATTGAAGCCATCTGCATTGTGTTCATGCTGATTTCCGGCATCAATTTCGCCCTGCATTTTCTGGCCTGGCGCTTTCGCTCGTTGAAGAACTACTGGCAGGACCCGGAATGCCGCGCCTACGTACTGATTCTTTGCGTGCTCTTTCTGATCTGCAGCGCGGTACTGATTCACTTCCAGCATCATGATGTCTGGACCTCGATTCGCTACGCCGCCTTCCAGACCGTCTCTGTCGCCACCACCACCGGCTTCGGCATTACCGACTTTTCCACCTGGCCGACGCTGCTGCCCTACCTGCTGCTGTACGCCAGCTTCATTGGCGCCTGCGCCGGCTCAACCGGCGGCGGTATGAAGGTGATCCGGGTGCTCTTGCTGTATAAGCAGGGGACCCGCGAGACCAAGCGTTTGCTGCATCCGCACGGGGTGTTTCCGGTCAAACTGGGCCACAAACCGGTGCCGGACCGGGTAGTCGAAGCGGTGTGGGGGTTCTGCGCGGTTTACGTCTTTACCTTTGCGATGCTGTTTCTGCTACTGCTGGGCACCGGCCTGGACTTTGTCACCGCATTCTCAGCGCTTACCGCCTGCATCAACAATCTGGGCCCGGGCCTGGGCGAGGTGGCGGTGCACTACGGCAACCTGGAGGCCTCGGTCAAATGGATACTGACCTTCGCCATGCTGCTGGGCCGCCTTGAGGTATTTACCCTGCTGGTACTGCTGACGCCCATGTTCTGGCGCCGCTGAGCAAGCCGGAGAAAGGCGCCGGTTCAGTTTTCGTCGAGAAACTGCATTCCAGCGCCTTCACTCCCCACTATGCGTTGTACCACCATGCGTAACACCGGCGCCTCGAAGGGCATGCCCTGGACCTGGCCAGTTACCTCATCGCCTGGTTGCAGTCTGGCCATATCCGGATGCTCGACAAAGACCCCACCATCAGACAGGTCCTTGGTGTGAGCGGTCAGTTCGCCAAAGCTGCTGTGCCAGATCTTGATCTGCGCGCGCATGGGTGTGCGCGGGTGTTGTCGCTGGTTACTCACTCCATGTCCCCCGGGATTCAGGCGCGGACCTTCTAAAGGTGGGCCCGTCGCACTCTTTTAGCATACTGCCTGTTGCATCACTGCAAGGCTAGCGCCTCAGTACCATCTTTTTTCGCCCTCGGGGCGCTTTTTGAAACGCTTCATGCTCCACATGTACTGGCTTGGCCAGCGGCTTACATAGCCCTCGATCACCGCGCTCATGCAGGCAACGGCGGTATGTTCGTCCTCGCTGTAGAGCGCCTCTGGAGCCTCCTCCAGGATGACCTTGAAGCCGCTGTTGTCGGGTAGCCGCAAACAATGAAAGAACAATGCCTTGGCATCATTACCGCGCAGCAGATTGGGTACAAACTTGCTGGTCAGAGCCTGGGTAGCAAAAAAAGGCACGAACAGACCGCTCTTGAGCGCCGGCTCGGGGTCGGCCGGAATACCCACGGCGCCGCCGCGGCGCACCTCGCGCATGACGCTGATGATGCCCTCGCGGGTGGAGGCCGCCACCTTGTTGCCCAGTTGAGTACGCTGGCGTTGCAAGAGTTCATCCACCGCCTTCTGCTTGGGCGGACGATAGAAAATGATCGGCTTGGCCCGTGAGCAATACCAGTGGTTGAGCACTTCCCAGTTGCCCAGGTGGCTGGTGATACCCACGACGCCCTTGCCGGCAGCAAGCGCTTCCACCAGCAGATGCTCGCCTTCAACCTCCTTGATCAGGCCCACGGTCTTGGCCGGTGACCACATCCAGGCACAGGCACTTTCGGCCATGCTGCGACCGGTATCCAGCAGCGTGCGCCGCACCAGATCATCCAGCTCCGCCGCACTCAATTCCGGCATGCAGTGGCGCAAATTGATGTAGGTGACATCCCGCGAGCGGTTGGGCACTTTCCACATCAGCCAGCCAACCATGGCGCCCAGACCCTGCGCCGCAGAAAACGGCAGCAGGGCAAACAGCTTGAGAAAACCAATGATGAACGCGCCTTTCAACCGCTCCACTACAGATACCCCGGCATCAGAACAAAAACCCATTGTAAGGGGCGATGGCGCATTGGGCGAGCCGCACTAGGCTGCAGCGGCCAAGGCGGCAAAGCGATGACAGTCGCGCGTGTGGTCCATTACCATGCCGGTGGCCTGCATGAAGGCGTAGCAGATGGTGGGGCCTACGAAGGTGAAACCGGCCTTTTTCAGCGCCTTGCTCATGCGCTGCGCGGCGGGTGTCTGTGCCGGAATGTCGCCGAGACCGGCAAAATCATTGACCTGCGGTCGGCCTTCGACAAACTGCCACAACCAGGCAACCGGATCCTGTTGCTCGCTCAAGGCCAGCCAGGCCTGGGCATTGCGCCGGGCGCCGTAGACCTTGAGGCGGTTGCGAATGATACCTGCATCCTGCAACAGCTCCTGCAATTGCTCATCGCTCTGGTTGGCCATGAACTGCGGGTCGAAATTCCGGTACAGATGGCGATAGTGCTCGCGCTTGCGTAATACCGTGATCCAAGACAGACCTGCTTGAAAACCTTCGAGCATGAGCATTTCGAACAGCGCATTCGCATCGCGGCAGGGCACACCCCATTCTTCGTCATGGTATTGCTGGTAGAGGGGGTCACCCGAGCCCCATTGGCAACGGGCGAGCGGGGCGGCTTCATTGACGATCACGGGTCGGGCTCCTTGGGCAATGCTGCAGTTGTGCTGCGATGTTTATACTCTGCGCAGGATGAATTTCCCAACCCCTTTTCTTCCCACCATGGCGGATGCTAAGCATGAATCAGGAACTGGAAATAACCGATATTCAAACCGGTGACGGCAAGGAGTGCGTCAAGGGCGCGCTCATTACCGTGCACTACACTGGCAGCCTGGATGACGGCAGCGTATTCGACTCTTCGCACCAGCGCGGCAAACCCTTTCAGTGTGTGATCGGCACCGGCCGGGTGATCAAGGGCTGGGATAAGGGTCTGATGGGTATGCGCGTCGGCGGCAAGCGCGAACTCTACGTGCCCGCTCATCTGGCCTATGGCGAACGGAGCATGGGGCCGATCAAGGCCCATTCCAATCTGCGCTTCGAGATTGACTTGCTGGAAGTGCTTACGCGCGACGACTGAGCGCGCCCGCAGAATGTAAAGACAACTTGACACCGCGCCTCTACAATGTAAAGCTTGCTTTACATTCAATTCTGGAGGAAGTCATGGGTAAGCACCGTGGGTGTTATGAATTGGGCCTCGCCACACTGGGCTATGTGCTCAGCGTGATTGCGAGCAGTGTGTTACTGGATCCTTCTTATAACCGGGCCAGCAGTATCGCCATTGCGCTGATACCGGTGGTATTCCTTTGCCTGATGGCGCTTGCCGTAGTCCGGCAACTGCGCCGTCTCGATGAACTGGCCCAACGCATACAGCTTGAGGCGCTTGGCCTGGCCTTCGTTGCCAGCGCGCTGATTACCTTCAGCTACGGGTTTCTGGAAACTCAAGGCTATCCGCGGCTGTCCATGTTCTACGTCTGGCCGTTGATGGGTAGCCTCTGGGCGCTGGGCTGCGTCCTCGGCGTAAGGCGCTACCGTTGAAAAGCCGCCTGCGCGAGCTGCGCAGCATCCAGGGCTGGTCGCAGGCCGAACTGGCCAGCCGCATCGGGGTGTCTCGGCAGACCATCAATGCCATCGAGCAGGGAAAATATGATCCCAGCCTGCCTCTGGCATTCAAGTTGGCGCGGGTGTTTGCCCTGCCCATCGAAGCGATTTTCACCCCGCCCGAAGACTGAGGCGGCCGTGCCACCGGCCCTGGCGCACCCTGAACCACAAGGAGAAAAAAGTGGACGCAGAGCAACTGCACTTCAATCTGGACCCGGTCATTCAACGCCTGCTGGAAGAAGCCTACAGCCTGCTCGCGGCCTTGCCACTGCTGCTTCTGGCGCTGCTGACAGTGGCCCTGTGCTGGGCCATTGGCGGCTGGTTGTCACGCCGTGCTCTGCTCGCGCGGGTGGCCTCGCGCAACCCTTTCATGCGCGATCTGACCCGTACCACGGTGCGCTGGAGCGTTACCCTGATAGGTATTCTGATTGCCCTGGAGATCATGAACGCCACCGCGCTGGTTGGCGCCGTGCTGGGTACCGCAGGCGTACTGGGGGTGGCTCTGGGCTTCGCCTTCAAAAGCACGATGGAAAACTACCTGGCCGGCATTCTGATGAGCTTGCGACAGCCGTTTGCGCCCAAGGATCACGTGGTCATCGATGGCAACGAAGGGGTAGTGGTTGCGCTCACCTCCCGCGCCACCATACTCATGACCCTGGACGGTAACCACCTGCGCATACCCAATGCCCTGGTGTTCAGCAGTGTGATGCTCAATTTCACCCGCAACCCCAGCCGCCGCTTCTCCTTCGATGTGGGCATCGGCGTAAATGAAGATCTGGTACGGGCGCAACGCCTGGGTATCGATCAATTGCTGGAGTTGGACGGCGTGATGGATACGCCACCGCCCCGCGCCTATATCGTCTCCCTCGGCGACTCCAACGTGCAGGTGCGCTACCACGCCTGGGTAGACCAGCGCAGCCACGACTTCATCAGCGTCAAAAGCGAGGCCATACGCCAGGTCAAATTGACGCTTGAGGCCGCAGAAATGGATATGCCCGAACCTATCTACCGGGTTCAGCTCAGTGATCGCAAGAGCGCGGCGCCACAGCCAGCGCCGAGCAAACCCGAACTCTTGCAGCGCAGCGATACCGTGGTGGATATGCGCGCGCAAACCGATCTGGATTCGCAGATTGCCCAGGACAAGACCCATCGCGGCGCCGGCGACCTGCTGGACCCGCAAGCGCCCCGGGAGTAAAGGGAGCAGGCGAGTGGCCGCTCTTTGCCTCGACGCGCTTGACCGGCGGCTGCCCAAGCGCTAGATTCAATGCCATGACTCGCACACACTCTTTCCACGCCAGCATGATTATGACCGCCATTCCGATAACGGCGGGCTAGCTTGCGTGCGCACCCAACCCGCCTCTGAGGCGGGTTTTTTGTATCCGTCTCCGAGGCCAAGCGCTTACCAGGAGACACAATGAACACCGCAGCACTGGCATTATCCGACCCAATCAGTACCGCCCTGGCGCCAGCCAGCACTGCGCAGCCGCGGCTTGATGAAGCTGGCGCAGAAACCCTGCGGCAGGCGCAGCTGAAACAGCAGGTCACCCGCATTCTCTCGGCCCCGGTATACGATCTGGCAATCGAAACGCCGCTACAGTGGGCCCCAGCCCTGTCGGCCCGCTTGAGTAATCAGGTTCTACTCAAGCGTGAAGACCTGCAGCCGGTATTCTCCTTCAAGATTCGCGGGGCCTATACCAAGATCGCTCGCCTCAGCGAGACCGCGCGCGCCAGGGGCGTGATCACCGCGTCCGCTGGCAATCACGCGCAGGGCGTCGCCCTGGCAGCGCAGCAGCTGGGCATTCAGGCGCTGATCGTCATGCCTACTACCACGCCCGCGTTGAAGGTCGAGGGCGTTCGCTCCAAAGGTGCCACGGCGTTGCTGCACGGCGAGGCCTTTCCCGAGGCGCTGGTTCATGCGCTGCAACTGGCCGATGAGCACGGCTATACCTTTGTACCGCCCTTTGACGACCCCGACGTGATTGCCGGGCAGGGCACCGTCGCTGTCGAGATTCTGCGGCAGCAGAGCGGTCAATTGGATGCCATCTTCGTACCGGTGGGCGGCGGCAGTCTGATTGCCGGCATCTCCGCCTATGTGAAATACCTGCGCCCGGACATCCGCGTGATTGGCGTCGAGTCTGAACACTCCGCCTGCCTGCAGGCTGCCCTGGCTGCTGGTGAACGCGTCACACTGTCGAAGGTCGGGCGCTTCGCCGACGGCGTTGCGGTGGCTCAGGTTGGCCTGCACAACTTCGAGTTTTGCCGGCACTACGTCGATGAAGTGATCACCGTCAGCAACGATGCCATCTGCGCCGCCGTGCGCGACATCTACGACGACACCCGCTCCATCACCGAACCCTCCGGCGCCCTTGCCGTAGCCGGCCTGAAGCAGTACGTAAAACGCGAAGGCTGCCGCGACCAGGTGCTGGTAGCCATCAACTCCGGTGCCAATATCGATTTTGCCAGCCTGGGCTATGTGATTGAACGCGCAGGGGTGAAGGGCAATTAGCGATGATTGCTACCAGCTGTCGTAGGGAATTTCATGTTCTTCAAGCCAGGCTTGCGCATTGGGCGAGGGTGGATCGTACTGTCCACCAGTTCGTCCACCGTTGGGCCCTTCTTCATGAATCTCTCCGACAAAGCGACCGATATCCATAGCATCAAGGCAAGGCCCCATGAGCCAGGCGCGCGCAACGCCGCCAGGCGCCACCCAAACGCTGATGACATTTCGGTAATCGGTGATATAAGCCCCGTCCCAATGACACCAAGCACGGTGCGGCGTGAGCATTTCATCCCGTACCCATGGGGGAATATCGATGCGCACATCGTAGGTTCGCGGCTCTACCAGCGATTGCCAGCGCACAAAAATAATTTCGGGCAGATCGATATTGGTCATCGGCTTGGTTTTGCCCGAGCCTGGCTCTTCCGGCCAACCGCGAGGGTTCCCCTCATTGTTGGGCGGACTAGTCACTGACGGCACGCCTCCATTCACGCGCACATAGGCCAAACCACGCCGGTCTACCACATCCACTGACTCAATCCAGGCCTCCATATAATTCGGTGCAGCAAGACCGATATGCCATGTGGCGGTGGAAAACGGAAATTTAGGCGGCGGTGGGTTCAGAGGGTCTCGGTTGCAGCCGCTGAGCAACACCAGAGCAACCAATAAGATTATATGTTTTATCATTCGGGATACCCCGATTGAGGAAAATCAGGATAGATGGCGCGCCCGCCCTCTCTTGGCTTGTGAGGAACGATGCCCGGCGAGGTGTTCCAATGCGCCGATTGATGTATATAGTGCGCAGTAAGAAAACGCCATTCATCGTCGCTTAGGCTGGTTTCCCGCCCCTGCGACGCCGCCGCAATAATCCTGTCCGAAATAGGCCTTAGTTCATGCGGGATAAATAAACGCTCATCTCGCAACCTGCTTTCCTGCAATGGCAAACCATGTTGCTCAGCCTGGGCAATCATCACCCTCAGCGCCACTCGTGAGAGCTCACCTTTGACCACTCGCTCCAAACCAAGCGCTAGCTGACACAGACGTCCGGAGCTATCCGGGGAGCTCTGATCAATAATAAAACGACCATTGCCCGGCAACCCTGAACGCACTAGCTCGTCCCGATGACGCTCAAGCTGCTGCCAAACGGCAGAGGTTCGTGCAGATAAAGCAGGCACCCAGGCGGGCCGGGTTAGCAGTACGCGCTCACGATAGCGCAATGGGTAGCCACCGCCGATATTGGAATGCACGCCCGGCAGCGGGATTTCAAGATGGGATTCGTGTACCCGGTTCAAACTGAAGTTGTACCGGCGCTCATTGATAGCCGTCAGCTGTACCACCTGTTTTGCACACCCGGGCGGCAAGAACAGGTTGACGCCCGGGTTGCTGCTGTCCCCAGCATCCCAGTCACCCCGATCTGGGTTGGCTATCGCCGCCACCGTATCAAATAACCCAACGAAATTGACACAAGCATGCTGTTGCCATTTAAAACCTTGCTTTAGTATCGCCAGCTCCGGATTAAACAGCGACGCCAATACGCCACCGTCCTGCTTCAGAACTTCATTAACGAAATGTCGCGCAGCAGCTGCCCCTCTACTGAACCCGAAAACATCAAACTCTATCCGAGTAATTTCCAAGTTTCGGTTTTGCTGGATAAAGAGACGCAGGCCCAGCTCTACTAGTTCAGGGACGCGCTCAACAGCGGCCAACACCCCTGTTTTGCCGCTACCGGTTGCAAGTCCCCAAGTGGAGTCACCGGAACCGCTGATCGTACCCGAACCATCCATATATATTGCCAAGCTTCCCTCTCGACTTCCTGGAGGTAAAGCGTGCTCTCGCTGGTCCATATACAAATCCCGCAACACCGCTACGTTACTGGCCTCATTCCCATAACTTCCGGCCGGCAGCACATCGTAGATGCCATCACCATCGCTATCGACATACTCCATGCTTTCACAAAAGCGCTGGATGTCCCGCAGTTGCTCTTCACCCAGCTGCGCCAGATCCTGCCGACGGCATTGCTCGGTGAAGGCCGCATTGGCCATGTTGTTGCCGGTACCGTCGAAGAACATTCCCAGCCGCAAGGTAATCTGCTGCTTCACCGGAAGCTCGGTTTCTTCCTCTTCCTCCTCCTCTTCACGCTCAAGCGGCATGCTTGCCTGGTCGCTACGCAGGTTCTGCTCAGCAGGGGTGCCTGGCGGGGCGAAACTGGCTGGAGCGCCAGCGCCGCTTGATTCCGCAGCGAAGCTGACCGCTGTGCCGCCGATGATGACATCGCCCGAACCCCCAATCACCACATCGCCATGGCTGCCCGCACTGCCCATCACTACGGCGGGGCGACCATTGATGAGCACATTGGGGATCACCTGCGCGACCAGACTGCTACCACAGGCTGTGGTATCGCCCTGGCGGGCAGCTGGTTTACCGTTTATCAATACGTCGGATGAGCCGGTTGCGATGGCATTGCCGCCATGTCCGGTTTTGGGGCATTGCGTGGGGTCGCCCAAGCGGGCGGCGGGTTTTCCGCTCATGGCCATATCCTTTGGCTTTGTAGGTGCTAGGTAACCAACCTTCTAAGCGCATGCTATTGCATGCAAGGTGAACCGGCCAACGCACCTTGCCCAAAATGTGACCCGTTAGGCAGAGCGCCCAACCCAGCAAATCCGCCGCTTTCCTGTATGTCGGCCCCTATCTGAATGTATACTTCGGCCTTTCTTTATTTCGCAGCCTACCCCGGTGAAAAACGTGACTCAGACCAATCCAGCCGTCCACACCTTCCAAGGACTGATCCTTGCCCTGCAGAGCTACTGGGCAGAGCGGGGTTGTGTGGTACTGCAGCCCTACGACATGGAAATGGGCGCCGGCACCTTCCATACCGCGACCTTCCTGCGCGCCATCGGCCCGGAGACGTGGAACGCCGCCTACGTACAGCCCAGCCGCCGCCCGGCTGACGGCCGCTATGGCGAGAACCCCAACCGCCTGCAGCACTACTACCAGTTCCAGGTGGTGCTCAAGCCGAACCCCGACAACATCCAGGAGCTGTACCTCGATTCGCTGCGCCACATCGGCGTCGACCCGCTGGTGCACGATATCCGATTTGTTGAAGACAACTGGGAATCGCCAACCCTCGGCGCCTGGGGTCTGGGCTGGGAGGTCTGGTTGAACGGGATGGAAGTCACCCAGTTCACCTACTTCCAGCAGGTTGGTGGCGTGGAATGCTATCCGGTCACCGGCGAGATCACCTATGGTCTGGAGCGTCTGGCGATGTACCTGCAGGGCGTCGACTCGGTCTATGACCTGGTCTACTCCGACGGCCCCTTCGGCAAGGTCAGCTACGGCGACGTGTTCCACCAGAACGAGGTAGAGCAGTCGACCTACAACTTCGAACACGCCAATGTCGACAAGCAGTTCGAGCTGTTCGACTTTTACGAAAGCGAAGCCAACCGCTTGATCGAGCTGGAGCTGCCGTTGCCAGCCTATGAAATGGTGATCAAGGCCTCCCACACCTTCAACCTGCTGGATGCTCGCCGCGCCATCTCGGTGACCGAGCGTCAGCGTTATATTCTCCGTGTCCGCACATTGTCCCGCGCGATTGCCCAGAGCTATCTACTGGCCCGCGCTCGCCTCGGCTTCCCGATGGCCACACCCGAATTGCGTGATGAAGTACTGGCCAAGCTGAAGGAGGCCGAATGATGCAGGCTCAGGATTTTCTGGTTGAACTGGGTACCGAAGAGCTGCCACCCAAGGCCCTGAAAAAGCTCGCCGAGGCGTTTCTTGCCGGCGTTGAGAGGGGCCTGAACGAGGCAGGCCTGGCTTACAGCGCCACCCGCTATTTCGCAGCGCCGCGCCGCCTGGCCATTCAGGTTGACCAGCTCGCCACCCAGCAGCCCGACCGTAGCAATCAGATGGATGGCCCGCCGGTGCAGGCTGCCTTTGATGCCGATGGCAACCCGACCAAGGCCGCCGAGGGCTTTGCCCGCAAGTGCGGCGTGAGCGTTGCCGAGCTGGATCAGAGCGGCCCCAAGCTGCGCTTTGTGCAGAGCATTCCCGGCCAGCCAGCGGCTGAGCTGCTGCCTGGTATCGTCGACAGCGCCCTGGCCGCGTTGCCGATTCCCAAGCGCATGCGCTGGGCTGATCGCAAGACCGAATTCGTGCGCCCGACCCAGTGGCTGGTGATGCTGCTGGGCGAGCAGGTGGTCCCCTGTGAGATTCTGGCGCAGACCGCCGGCAACCAGTCGCGCGGTCACCGCTTCCACCATCCGGACAATGTCAGCATCAGCTCACCCGCCGCCTACGCAGAAGCCCTGCGCAAGGCCTACGTGATTGCCGATTTTGCCGAGCGCCGCGAGCTGATCAGCCAGCGCGTCGCCGCGCTGGCTGCCGAACAGCAGGGCACCGCGATTGTGCCGGACGACCTGCTGGATGAGGTTACCGCACTGGTCGAATGGCCGGTGCCGCTGGTGTGCAGCTTCGAGGAGCGCTTCCTCGAAGTGCCTCAGGAAGCGCTGATCTCGACCATGCAGGACAACCAGAAGTACTTCTGCCTGCTGGATGCCCAGGGCAAGCTGTTGCCACGCTTCATTACGGTCGCCAACCTGGAGAGCAAGGATCCGCAGCAGATCATCGAGGGCAACGAGAAAGTCGTGCGCCCGCGCCTGACCGATGCCGAATTCTTCTTCAAGCAGGACAAGAAACAGCCGCTGGAAAGCCACAACGCGCGTCTGGCCAATGTGGTCTTTCAGGCCGAACTGGGCAGCGTGTACGACAAGGCCGTGCGGGTTTCCAACCTGGCCGGCTTTATTGCCGAGCAGATCGGTGGCGACAGCAGCAAGGCGCAACGCGCCGGCCTGCTGAGCAAGTGCGACCTGTCGACGGAAATGGTCGGGGAGTTTCCAGAACTGCAGGGCATTGCCGGTTACTACTATGCCAAGCACGACGGCGAGCCTGAAGATGTTGCACTGGCATTGAACGAACAGTACATGCCGCGCGGCGCCGGCGCCGAGCTGCCGACTACCCTGACCGGCGCTGCCGTAGCCCTGGCCGACAAGATCGATACCCTGGTCGGTATCTTCGGCATCGGCATGCTGCCTACCGGCTCCAAGGATCCCTACGCCCTGCGCCGAGCAGCGCTGGGCGTGCTGCGCATTCTGATCGACAAGCAGCTGGAACTGAACCTGAATGAAGCCCTGCAGGTGGCCGTGCAGCAGTACGGCGAGCGGGTGAAGGCCGAAGGTCTGATTGGCCAGGTGCAGGACTTTGTGTTCGACCGCCTGCGCGCACGCTATGAGGACGAAGGTATCGACACCGCCGTGTACCAGTCGGTGCGCGCCGTCAGCCCGGTCTCGCCGCTCGACTTCGATCAGCGCGTGCAGGCCGTACAAGCCTTCCGCCGGCTGCCGGAGGCCGAGACCCTGGCGGCCGCCAACAAGCGCGTCTCCAACATTCTGTCCAAGGCTGAGGGCGAGGTTGCCAGCGCCATCAACAGCAGCCTTTTGCAGGAAGCTGCCGAGCAAGCCCTGGCCAGCGCCGTAACGGCGGCTGAGCAGGCGGTAGCGCCACTGGCAAGCGATCGTCAGTATCAGCAGACCCTGGAGCAGTTGGCCGCGCTGCGCGAGCCGGTGGATGCCTTCTTCGATCAGGTGCTGGTCAACGCCGAAGATCCGGCAGTGAAAGCCAACCGCTATGCGCTGCTGGCGCGTTTGCGTGGCCTGTTCCTGGGTGTCGCTGACATTTCGCTATTGGGTTGAAGCAGCCGCAAGCGCCAAGCTTCAAGCGGCAAGCTGTCCGCTCTCGCTTGGCGCTTGAACCTTGGAGCTTGTCGCTATGAAGTTGATCATTCTCGACCGCGACGGTGTCATCAACGAAGACTCCGATGCCTACATCAAGACGCTGGATGAATGGATTCCGATTGCCGGGTCCATCGAGGCGATGGCGCGCCTGAGCAAGGCGGGCTGGACGGTGGCGGTGGCTACCAACCAGTCCGGGGTTGGCCGTGGCTATTACAGCGAAGCGACCTTGCAGAGCATGCATGATCGGCTGTGTGCGCTAGTGACAGAGCAGGGCGGCAAGGTCGACCTGATCCGTTACTGTCCGCATACGCCAGACGATGGCTGCGACTGCCGCAAGCCGGCGCCCGGATTGTATCGCCAGATTGCCCAGACGCTGGACGTAGAGCTTGCGGGAGTGCCCACGGTGGGCGACAGCCTGCGGGACCTGCAAGCCGGTATCGCCTTGGGCTGCGTACCCTATCTGGTACGCACGGGAAAAGGCCAGAGCGCCCAGCATAAACCGCTGCCCGAAGGCACCCTGATATTTGATAATCTAGCCGCCGTTGTCGATCACCTTCTGGAAACCTGAGCCATGTCACTGCTGATGCGCCTTCGCGTCGTTCTGTTCTACCTCCTGCTCTCTGCCAGCGCGGGCATCTGGTGTGTACTTATCGTGTTTATCGCGCCTTTTCTCAGCACACGCTGGCGCATCAAGGTGATCATTGAATGGTGGACCCAGGCTGCTGTCTGGCTAACCAAAACCATTGTAGGCGTCGATTACGAAGTCATCGGGCGGGAGAACATTCCGGACCAGCCTGGCGTGATACTGGCCAATCACCAGAGCACCTGGGAGACCTTCTTTCTGCCGCAGCTGTTTCGCCCGCAGACCCAGTTGATCAAGCGCGAGCTCCTCTACGTGCCCTTCTTCGGCTGGGCCTTCGCCTTGGCCAAGCCCATCGCCATCGACCGCAAAAACGCCCGCGATTCCCTGCAACAACTGACGCGCATGGGTGGCCAGCGCCTCGCCGAAGGCATCTGGATCCTGGTGTTCCCCGAAGGCACCCGCAAGCTGCCCGGGGAGCAGGTCAAGTTCTCCCGCGGTGGCGCCGCGCTCGCCTGCGCCAACAGCGCGCCCATCATCCCGGTGGCGCACAATGCCGGTGAGCACTGGCCGAAACAGGGCTGGGGCAAGAAGCCGGGCACCATCAAGGTGATGATCGGGCCGGCCATCTATCCTGCCGGCAGTGACCCGCGCTCCATCGTGGCCGCCAACAAGCAGGCCGAAGCCTGGATCAACCAGGCGCTTCAAGACGCTCGCGACAGCTAAAGCCCGAATGGTCCATACTGGGCCTTTCCCAAATAACGTCAGACCGGTACTTGATATGGATATTCATCGCTACCTCAAAGCCCTGGTAGAAAAGGAAGGATCCGACCTGTTCTTCAGTGTCGGCGCACCGGTAACGCTCAAGCGCGAAGGTGAGTTTTTTGCCTTCGGCAACACGCCTTTGGCCAATGGCGCGGTCAAAGACCTGGCCTGGCAACTGATGAGCGAGAAGCAGATCGCCGAGTTCGAGCTCGAGCAGGAGATGAATCTGGCGGTGGGCCTGCCGCAGGTCGGCCGCTTCCGGGTCAACGTCTACTACCAGCGCGGCGAAGTGGGTATGGTCATCCGCCATATCAGCCACAAGATTCCGGCTTTTGCCGACCTGGGCCTGCCCAAGCAGCTGGAAAAGCTGGCGCTGAAAGATCGCGGTCTAGTGCTGGTAGTCGGGGCTACAGGTTCCGGCAAATCTACTACCCTGGCGGCCATGCTGGATTACCGCAACACCCACCGCGCTGGCCATATCGTCTGCATCGAAGACCCGATCGAATTCCTGCACAAGCACAAGAAGGCGATCATCGATCAGCGCGAAGTGGGTCTGGATACCCAGAGCTTTGCCCACGCGCTGCGCAACGTACTACGCGAGTCTCCTGACGTCATCATGATCGGTGAGATTCGCGATCGTCAGACCATGCAGCACGCCCTGCATTACAGCGAAACCGGCCATCTGGTGGTCGCTACGCTGCACGCCACCAACAGTGTTCAGGCGGTGGATCGGATCGTCAACCTCTTCCCGGATGGGGAGCGCAAGCAGACGCTGGGCGACATTTCGATGAACCTGGCCGGCATTGTGGCTCAGCGCCTGGTGCCCGGTACCGAGAAGAAGCGCGTTGCCGCTGTCGAGGTGCTGCTGCGCACCCCATACATTCGCAATCTGATTGCCCGGGACGAACTGAGCGAGATCAAGGATTCGATGAACCGCGGTCAGGAGCCGGGGCTGCAGAGTTTTGATCAACACCTTCACGAGCTGGTTACCGCCGGCACAGTGAGTCTGGAGATGGCCCTGCGCTACGCCGACTCGCCCACCGACCTCAAGCTCAAAGCCAAATTCAACGATACCCGCAGCGAGTCACCGCTGCAGATGGCCGAACCGGACAAACCCACGGAAGCCGAACTGGAATTCAAAAAGCCCGCTAGCGGCTTTTCCGACTCCGATCTGACTGACGACTTTCGCTGAGCGCAGGCGAATAAAAACCCCTTAAACCGCAAGGTTTAAGGGGTTTTCCATACAGCGAACTACCGACGGATCAAACGTCCAGATTCGATACCGCCAATGCGTTGCTTTCGATGAACTCACGGCGCGGTTCAACGTGATCACCCATCAGCGTATTGAAGATCTGATCCGCCGCAATGGCGTCTTCGATATTCACCCGCAGCATGCGCCGGCTTTCCGGATCCATGGTGGTTTCCCATAGCTGGTCCGGGTTCATTTCACCCAGCCCTTTGTAGCGCTGAATGCTGTGACGGCGCGCAGTCTCGTTCATCATCCACTCAAGGGCTTCCTTGAAGGTGCTGATCGGCTTCTTCTTCTCGCCGCGCTGCATGTACGCGCCAGATTCCAGCAGGCTCTGCAGCTTTTCACCCAGCTCCGCCATGGTGCGGTAATCGTTACTGGCAAACAGATCACGGTTGAAGGTGACGTAGCTCGACAGGCCGTGGGTGATGGACTCGACTTCGGGCAACCACAGGTGGCGCTCACGGTCTTCGCGCAGACTCACGTTGTATTGCTGACCGGACTTGTCACCGGTGGCAACACGCGCGGCAAAGCCCTTGATCCACTCGTCCATCAGCGCCTTGTCTGCGAGGTTCTCCACGGTCAAACGCGGCAGATAGATAAAGTGCTCCATCAGCTCCTGCGGATAGAGGCGGGCAAGACGCTTGAGGGTTTTCATCACCGAGCGGAATTCCTGCACGATGCGCTCTAACGCCTCGCCGGTAATTCCTGGTGCATCTTCGTTAACGAAAAGGTAGGAGTCTTCCAACGCCGATTGGGTCAGGTATTCTTCCAGCGCTTCGTCGTCCTTCAGATACTGCTCCTGCTTGCCCTTTTTGATCTTGTAGAGCGGTGGCTGCGCGATATAGATGTAGCCGTTCTCGATCAACTCCGGCATCTGGCGGAAGAAAAAGGTCAGTAGCAGGGTACGGATGTGCGAACCGTCGACGTCAGCATCGGTCATGATGATGATGTTGTGGTAGCGCAGCTTTTCGATATTGAATTCTTCACGGCCGATGCCACAACCGAGTGCGGTAATCAGGGTTCCGACTTCGGCAGAGGAGAGCATCTTGTCGAAGCGCGCCTTCTCGACGTTGAGGATCTTGCCCTTGAGCGGCAGGATGGCCTGGGTTTTTCGGTTTCGGCCCTGTTTGGCGGATCCGCCGGCCGAGTCCCCTTCCACTATGTAGAGTTCGGAGAGCGCCGGGTCCTTTTCCTGGCAGTCGGCCAGTTTTCCTGGCAGGCCGGCGATATCCAGCGCGCCCTTGCGACGGGTCATCTCCCGCGCCTTGCGAGCGGCTTCGCGTGCGCGGGCGGCGTCGATCATCTTGCCTACCACGGCTTTGGCTTCGCCGGGTTTCTCCAGCAGGTAATCGGCGAAGGACTTGTTCATTTCCTGCTCAACCGCCGTCTTCACTTCGGAGGAGACCAGCTTGTCCTTGGTCTGCGAGGAGAACTTGGGATCCGGTACCTTGACTGAAATGATCGCGGTCAGACCTTCACGGGCATCATCACCTGAGGTATTAACCTTGAGCTTCTTCAGCAAGCCTTCCTGCTCGATATAGCTGTTCAGCGTGCGGGTGAGGGCGCTGCGGAAACCGGCCAGGTGGGTGCCTCCGTCACGCTGCGGAATATTGTTGGTGAAGCAGAGGATGCTTTCATTGAAGCTGTCGTTCCACTGCATCGCCACTTCCACGGCAATGCCGTCGTCGCGTTGCAGATTGAAATGGAACACGGAGTTGATGGTGCTCTTGTTGAGATTGAGATAGTCAACAAATGCCCGCAGGCCACCTTCGTATTTGAACAGCTCCTTCTTGCCGGTGCGCTCGTCAGTCAGGTTGATACCCACACCGGAGTTGAGGAAGGACAGTTCGCGCAGACGCTTGGCCAGGATATCCCAGCTGAAACCTATGTTGCTGAAGGTCTCTGCAGAGGGCTTGAAATGAATCTGGGTGCCAGTGCTGTCGGTGTCGCCTACGGCCGCCAGAGGCGCCTGTGGCACGCCGTGGATGTAGGTCTGTTCCCAGACCTTTTGATGACGACGGACCGTCAGTATCAGCTCCTCTGAGAGGGCGTTGACCACCGAAACGCCTACACCATGCAAACCACCGGAGACCTTATAGCTGTTGTCGTCAAACTTACCGCCAGCGTGCAACACGGTCATGATGACTTCGGCAGCGGATACGCCTTCCTCGTGGGCATCGACCGGAATACCCCGGCCGTTGTCTCGCACGGTGATGGATTCGTCGGTATGAATCACGATGTCGATGTCGGTACAGTGCCCGGCTAGGGCTTCATCGATAGAGTTATCGACGACTTCAAAGACCATGTGGTGGAGGCCGGTGCCATCGTCCGTATCACCGATGTACATCCCCGGTCGTTTGCGGACGGCATCAAGGCCTTTGAGAACCTTAATGCTTGATGAATCGTAGGCGTTATTGTCGGTCATCTTAAGTCACTCCAGACTTCATTCGGTCTGCACAATGTGTCCATGTTCCACGTGGAACATGGATAAAGGTGTCTCTTTTTTCCAGCAATTCAACAGCGGCTCGGCCTCAACGCAGGTGATAAAGACCTGGCAGTCCAGCGATTCAAGCAGGCTGCAAAGTGCCTGGCGATGTCGTTGGTCTAGCTCGGAGGGAAGGTCGTCAACTAGAAAGACACAATCCTGTTGTCGGCCAAACTCCTTTAGCAATCGCCCTTGTGCCAATTTCAGCGCACATACCACCAGCTTTTGCTGCCCCCTGGATAGCACCTCCGCCGCGTTCAGGCCCTGGATCCGCAGCCGCAGATCGCCACGCTGAGGGCCCGACTGCGTATGGCCTATGGAAAGGTCGCGTTCGAACTGGCTGTCGAGTACCTCGGCCAGCGAGCGATCCTTGTCCCATCCCCGGTAATAGCTAAGCGACAAACCGTCCAGCTGCAAAAGCTCACTCAGCACGGCTTCAAATACCGGCTTCAACTGGCTGATATAGTCCCTGCGAAACAGGTCTATCTGCTCGCCAGCAGCCACCAGCTCAGCCTCCCAGGGAGACAACAGCGAACGTTCGATTCTACCACGTCGCAGCAATGAATTCCGTTGTTTCAGGCTCTTTTGCAGGCGCTGCCAGGTAGCGAGGAAACGATGTTCCACGTGGAACACTCCCCAATCCAGGTACTGACGACGCTGCTTGGGCGCGCCCTCCAGCAAGCGAAAGCTATCGGGGTTGATCAGCTGTAGCGGCAGGGTTTCGGCCAACTGCGCCGTGCTCTTCACGTTCTGGCCGTTGATGCGTATCTCATACTCGGCCTGCTTATTACGAGTAATACCCATGGAACACAAAGGCACCTCGGGCCGTTCAATCTCGGCGAAGACAGTGCAGGCATTCTGTTCGTACTGAATAACAGGTTGCAGGCGAGTGCTACGAAAGGAGCGGGCGAGGCCGAGTATGTGCACGGCCTCCAGCAGGCTGGTTTTACCGCTGCCGTTTTCGCCGGAAAGAAGATTTATGCGCGGGGAAGGGAAGAGCGTCACCGGGTGCAGATTACGCACCGCGGTGACGGAAAGACGTTTGAGCGGCATTGCGCGTCAGAGGCGCATGGGCATGACAACGTAGAGGCTGTCTTCGGATTCGGCTTCCTGCACCAGCGCGCTACTGTTGGCATCAGATAAAATCAACTTGGCCTGTTCATGACCAAGGACATTCATCACATCCAGCAGGTAGCTAACGTTGAAACCGATCTCCAGTGGGGCGCCGTCGTAATCGACCATGACTTCCTCTTCGGCTTCCTCCTGCTCAGGGTTGTTGGCCTGAATTTTCAACTGGCCAGCCTGCAGCATCAAACGAATACCGCGGTACTTTTCATTGGACAGAATGGAGGTGCGGCTGAAGGCATCGCGCAATGTCTGACGATCCGCCAGTACAATCTTGTCACCGCCACGGGGCAGCACACGCTCGTAATCCGGAAACTTGCCATCGACCAGTTTGGACGTGAAAGTAAAGTCGCCAGTGGTGGCGCGGATGTGGTGAGTACCCAAAACGATATTCACGCTGTTATCAGCCTCGCCCAGCAGGCGCGAGAGCTCCAGAATGCCCTTGCGTGGGACGATCAGCTGATAGCGTTCCTGGTAATCGATCTCGGCATCCACGGTACACATGGCCATGCGGTGACCATCGGTGGCCACGGCGCGCAGCTGACCCTTGTTGATTTCCAACAGCAGGCCATTGAGGTAATAACGCACGTCCTGCTGCGCCATGGCGAAGCTGGTGCGCTCAATCAGTCGGCGCAGTTTGGCCTGGCTGATCGAGAAGCTCATGGCACCAGGGCCGTCTTCGACATTGGGGAAGTCATTGGCTGGCAGGGTGGCCAGGGTAAAACGGCTGCGACCCGCCTTGATAATCGCCTTGTTCTCTTCGACCTTGAAGGTCAAAGTAGCGTCGTCGGGCAGCGACTTGCAGATATCCATAAGCTTGCGTGCCGGCACCGTTACTTCGCCCGCCTCGGCAGCTTCTTCCAGATTGATGCGACCAACCAGTTCGACTTCCAGATCGGTGCCGGTCATTGCCAGGGTATTGCCGTTCACTACCAGCAACACATTGGACAGCACCGGTAATGTCTGGCGACGTTCAACAACCCCCGCTACCAATTGCAGGGGCTTCAACAGGGCTTCGCGCTGAATGGTGAATTGCATTGTCTTCCTCGACCTCGTGCAGGTTGGCAGATGGCTATGTGACTATCAGGTAGTCAGAGTCCTTAACAGATTCTTGTAATCTTCGCGGATATCCGCATCAGTTTCACGCAGTTCCGCAATCTTCCGTGTGGCGTGCAACACAGTTGTGTGATCACGCCCGCCAAAGGCGTCGCCAATTTCCGGCAGGCTGTGGTTGGTCAGCTCCTTGGACAGCGCCATGGCGACCTGCCTGGGCCGCGCAACGGAACGTGAACGGCGCTTGGACAACACATCCGAAACCTTGATCTTGTAGTACTCGGCCACGGTGCGCTGGATATTATCGATACTCACCAGCTTGTCCTGCAAGGCGAGCAGGTCCTTGAGTGAATCGCGAATCAGCTCGATGGTGATATCGCGTCCCATGAAGTGGGAACTGGCAATCACCCGCTTCAGCGCACCTTCGAGTTCGCGCACGTTGGAGCGGATGCGTTGCGCTATAAAGAAGGCAGCGTCGTGGGGCAGGTCGACCCGCGACTGCTCGGCCTTCTTCATCAGGATGGCGACACGGGTTTCCAGCTCTGGCGGCTCAACGGCTACGGTAAGCCCCCAACCGAAGCGGGACTTGAGTCGCTCTTCCAGGCCATCGATCTCACGCGGATAGCGGTCACTGGTCAAAATAACCTGCTGTCCGCCTTCAAGCAGCGCGTTGAAGGTGTGAAAGAACTCTTCCTGGGAACGTTCCTTCTTGGCAAAGAACTGAATGTCGTCAATCAATAGCGCGTCGACCGACCGGTAATAGCGCTTGAAATCATTGATCGCATTCATCTGCAATGCTTTGACCATATCAGCCACAAAGCGCTCGGAGTGCAGATAGACAATCTTGGCAGCGGGGTTCTTCTTTAATAGATGGTTGCCCACCGCGTGCATCAAGTGAGTTTTACCCAAACCCACGCCACCATAAAGGAAGAGGGGGTTGTAACCATGCTTGAGGTTATCGGCTACCTGCCAGGCCGCAGCGCGCGCCAACTGGTTGGATTTACCTTCAACAAAATTCTCGAAGGTAAAGCTGCGGTTCAGGTAACTGGTGTGCTTGACCAGCGCACTGTTGGCCTGCTCACTGCGCTCGGGTGAGGTGCGGTTCTCTTCGTCCGATTCCATGGCCGCCTTGCCCTGGTCCGGCTGAAAGCCCTGGGCGCTCACCTGGGCTCGCGGCGCAGCTGGGGTGTTGGAGCGCTGAGCGGGCTCGGGCCTCGCAGACCCAGATGCAGCGCTGGGTGCTGTGGAGGCTGGGCGCGGCGCAGCCGCCGCCGAAGTGGCGCGACGACTGCCGATCAATAACGACACCAAGGGCGCCTGTCCATGCGACAGATCGTCGAGCAGCTCCTGGATACGGTTCAGGTACTTGTCGTTAACCCAGTCGAGCACAAAGCGATTGGGCGCATAAAGGCGTATTTCGCTTTGATCGCCATCCACCTGCAAAGGGCGAATCCACGTATTGAACTGTTGAGATGGAAGCTCATCTTGCAGAAAATCGATGCATTGCTGCCAAAGTGCAACAGACACTAAATCCCCCGGGCCGCCAACATCTGGCGGTTCTTATTGAAGACGGATGGATACCGCCAGGCTAGCGCGCTGACGGTACAACATAGCCGCCTATTCTATCGCTTAGACCCGGACTTATCCACACCGGATAGCGGTCGTCCGCCATCGGCGGGGCCTTCCAGTTAGTATGCAAAATCCGTCGAACAATCTCGGTGAGGCCGATAAACCGCGCCTCCGGAGCTCTGTGGAAAATCGGTCCTCAGGTCTGTTGACAACCACACGCCGCGCCGGTGGATAAAACCACCTGTGGATATCTCGGCTTGTTATCCACAACAGACACACAGCAACAGCCCCCTGTCGTCAAGGGCTTTCCCACAGCGTTATACCTGGTGCAAGCCGCTGATATAAATGGCCTTTTCGCGGTTATCCACGGAAAAGTGGCGTACCATATACAACATCAGTATTTATCTATTTAAAGATCTGATTTTATTTTATTTTTTCTTATCTATCCGGCTACAAATCAAATTGACCTGGCCGGTCTTATTCTCTAGAATTGCCGATCCCTTGAAAGGGCACTCTGCTCTGATGTGAATTACTCAGGTATTTGAAGATGAAAAGAACGTTCCAACCCAGCGTATTGAAGCGCAAGCGTAACCATGGTTTCCGTGCTCGTATGGCCACCAAAAATGGTCGTGCGGTTTTGGCCCGTCGTCGTGCCAAAGGCCGTCAGCGCCTGTCAGCTTAAGAACCGGCTGCCAGGTGGGTCTCGGATTTGCTCCTGAATTCAGGTTATTAACGCCTGCACAGTTCAAGAACGTATTCGATGGAGCCACCTGCAAAGCCTCAGGACCCAGTCTGTTGTTGCTTGCCAGAGAGAATGACCTGGCACACGCAAGACTCGGTCTGGTTATTGCCAAGAAAAATGTCCGGCGAGCTGTTGATCGCAACAAGGTCAAGCGTATCGCCCGTGAATCGTTCCGCCAGCATCGCGCTGAGCTGGGCAATCTGGACATTGTCGTGCTGGCCCGCAAGGGCGTAGGCGACCTGGACAATACTGCGCTGCATGCCCTCTATCAGGGCATGTGGCGCAGGCTTATCAAGACCGCTGCGAAAAATCGCTCACGCACTTCTGGACCCCCATCATCCAATGCGTAATCTCGCGCTCGGACTGATCAAGGTTTACCGCTACGCTATCAGTCCCATGATGGCCAGTCATTGTCGTTTCTATCCCTCCTGTTCCTGCTACGCCCAGGAAGCCATCGAACAACATGGCTTGCTCAAGGGTGCGGCATTGAGTGCCCGGCGCCTGGGGCGCTGTCACCCGTGGCACCCAGGCGGGTATGATCCCGTACCACCCAATTCTGATAACCGACCTTCCCAGATGGCCAACAAACCATGAACATGCAACGAAATATCCTCATAGCTGCCTTGCTCGTGATTACCTATCTCATGGTTTTGCAGTGGAACAAGGATTTCATGCAACAGGATCTGCCGCCTGTCGCTGAAACCAGTGTCGCTCCGATCAATAACTCCGATCTGCCGACCGAGACCGCTCCGCTAGCCAATGGGGAGAACAGTGATGTACCCCAACCGATCGACGCCAACGGCGAGCCCAGCATCAGCGCCGCTGACGTACCGGCCAAGCAGAACGACAATCTGATCCAGATTGCTACCGGCACGCTCAACGTCACTATCAACCCGATTGGTGGCGATATCGTGTCCCTGTCGTTGCCCAAGTATCCGGCGCGCAAGGATCGTCCCGACCTGCCATTCCAACTGATGGAATTATCAGGTAACCGCCTCTACGTGGCGCAAAGCGGATTGACCGGTAGTCAGGGACCTGACAGCAGCCAGGGCCGCGCACGCTACAACAGCGAGCAGAGCAGCTACCAGCTGAGCGAAGGACAGGACAGCCTCACCGTTGATCTGAAAACCAGCAACAATGGCGTCAACTTCATCAAGCGTTACACCTTCACCCGCGATTCCTATCTGGTGGAAGTGGATTATCTGATCGATAACCAGAGCGGCGAAGCCTGGTCCGGTAGCTCTTTTGGTCAGCTAAAGCGCGACGACAGCGGTGACCCGTCAAGCTCCACCGCCACTGGTATGGCGACCTTCCTGGGTGCGGCCTACTGGAGTGCCGACAGCTCCTATACCAAGATGAAGATGGGCGAGCTGGATGATGAGAAGCTGAACGAGAAGGTCAACGGTGGCTGGATCGCCTGGCTGCAGCACTATTTTGTTGCTGCCTGGATACCGGACGCCGATACCCAGCACACCTTCAGTACTCTGAAGGACAGCCAGGGCAACTACATTGTGCGCTTCACCAGTCCGTCGGTCAGCGTACCGGCCGGTGAGCAGGCCACCATCACTACCCGCTTCTACGCCGGGCCGAAAATCCAGGACGACCTCAAAGCGATTTCGCCCGGGCTGGATCTGACCATCGACTACGGTTTCCTGTGGTGGATAGCGCAGCCACTCTTCGTGGTACTGAGCTTTATCCACAGCTTTGTCGGCAACTGGGGCTGGAGCATCATCCTGCTGACCTGCCTGATCAAGCTGATCTTCTTCCCACTGTCAGCTACCAGCTACCGCTCCATGGCCAACATGCGCCGGGTAGCGCCCAAGCTGCAGGCACTGCGCGAACAGCACGGCGATGACCGTCAGAAGATGTCGCAGGGCATGATGGAGCTGTATAAGAAAGAGAAGATCAACCCGCTGGGCGGCTGTTTGCCGATTCTGGTGCAGATGCCGGTGTTCATCTCCCTGTACTGGGTACTGATGGAAAGCGTCGAGATTCGCCAGGCCGAATGGCTGGGCTGGATCACCGACCTGTCGCTGAAGGATCCCTACTTCATTCTGCCGATCATCATGGGCGCGACCATGTTCTTCCAGCAGCAGTTGAACCCCACACCACCGGACCCGATGCAGGCCAAGGTAATGAAGATGCTGCCGATCGTCTTCACCTTCTTCTTCCTCTGGTTCCCGGCTGGTCTGGTGCTGTACTGGGTGGTCAACAACTGTCTGTCGATCGCGCAACAGTGGTACATTACTCGTCAGATCGAGAAGGGCGCGGCTGCCAAGAGCTGATCGCGCTCAGACGGCAACAGACCTAGCAAAACGCCCCGTTATCGGGGCGTTTTGCTTTCTGCCTGCCACCTCGGATAATCATCAGGAGCCAACATGAACCAGGCCTACCACGCCGACACCATAGCCGCGCTGGCCACTGCGCCCGGGCAGGGTGGCGTTGGCATCATTCGGGTTTCCGGTCCGGCCGCGCTGAGTATCGCCCAGCAGATAGCCCGCCGCACGCCGCAGCCCAGATACGCGCATTACGGCCCCTTCTGGTCGGGAGAGCAGGCGCTGGATCAGGGCCTGACCCTGTTCTTTCCCGGCCCGCATTCCTTTACTGGCGAAGACGTGCTGGAGTTGCAGGGCCATGGCGGCCCGGTGGTGATGGATCTGTTACTCAAGGCCTGTCTGGCCGCCGGTGCACGTCAGGCACGACCGGGTGAATTCAGTGAGCGCGCCTTTCTCAATGACAAGCTGGATCTGGCGCAAGCCGAAGCCATCGCCGATCTTATTGAAGCCAGCTCCGAGCAGGCCGCACGCAACGCTTTCAACTCCCTGCAAGGCGCGTTCTCCGAGCGCGTCAACGCCCTGACCGAGTCGCTGATTGCCCTGCGAATCTACGTCGAAGCAGCCATCGATTTCCCCGAAGAGGAGATCGATTTTCTCGCCGACGGACACGTGCTTTCGCAACTGGAAGCCGTGCAGGCTGAACTGCGGGCGGTGCAACGCCAGGCCGGACAGGGCGCGCTGCTGCGCGACGGTATGACAGTAGTGATTGCCGGCCGCCCCAACGCCGGCAAGTCCAGCCTGCTCAATGCCCTGGCCGGCCGCGACAGTGCTATCGTTACCGATATTGCTGGTACTACCCGAGACATCCTGCGCGAGCACATTCACCTGGATGGCATGCCGCTACACATCATTGACACCGCCGGCCTGCGCGACACTGAAGATCAGGTCGAACGTATTGGCGTAGAGCGGGCGATGGCCGCCATTGCCGAGGCCGATCGCATTCTGCTGATGGTCGACGCCAGCCAGCCGGAAGCCAAAGACCCGGACCAGCTCTGGCCGGAATTTCTGGCGATAAAGCCTGACCCGGCCAAGGTCACGCTGATCTACAACAAGGTAGATATCACTGGCGAAGCCATTGGCGTCACCACCGCTGCCGACGGTTCGGTCAGTCTGCGCCTGTCAGCACGTCAGGGTGAAGGCGTCGAGCTGCTGCGTGAACACCTGAAGACCTGCATGGGATTTGAGCAGACCGGCGAAAGCCTGTTCAGCGCGCGTCGCCGGCACCTGGATGCCCTGGAAGAAGCCGCCCACCAGCTGGAGCACGGTTATCAGCAATTGACTCTGATGGGTGCCGGTGAGCTGCTGGCCGAAGACCTGCGCATGGCGCAACAGTCACTTGGCAGCATTACCGGTGCTTTCAGCGCTGATGACCTGTTGGGGCGGATTTTTTCCAGCTTCTGTATCGGCAAGTGAAACTGAGAACAATCAATGCACGCGCGGTTGGCTGAGGCGCAACGTACTGACGATAGCGGCCACCGCAGCGAAGCTACCGGCCGCGATAAGCGAAGCATGGGTGCCGTTGTCGCTGAACAAATTGAATGCCAGCGCGACCAGCGCCGCACCGGTGGTTTGCCCGACCAAACGCGCGGTACTCAGCATGCCGCTGGCGCCGCCGCTGCGCTGCAAGGGCGCGGCGGTAAGAATGGTGTGGTTGTTGGGTGACTGAAACAGCCCGAAGCCGGCACCGCAAAGCAGCATCCGCAGCATGATCTCCAGATGGCTGGCCTGTTGCGGCAAGGCGGCCAGCAGAAACAGCCCGGTGGCAAATACCGCCAGGCCCACGCCTCCCAACAAACCGGCATGCAGCCGATCCAGCAATCGTCCGGCAATGGGCGCCATGACCATGGTTGCCAAGGGCCAGGGCGTCATCAACAAACCGGTTTCGATCGCACTCAAGCCCAGGGTTTTCTGAAAATAGAAGGGGATCGAGACCATGGCCATCATCTGCGCGACAAAGGAGCAGACGGAGGTGCAGATCGACAACGAGAAAATCGGTATGCGCAGCAGATCAACCGGCAATAGCGGCAACGGCTGATCCAGCTGGCGTTTGACGAAGAACCACCCCACCAGCAGCGCGCCAACCAGCGGAAACCCTATGGTCCAGCCGGCATGGCCCTGGGCAAACCCGGTCAGGGAAACAAAGAACAACCCAAAGGTCACCGCGTTGAGTAACGCACTCCACTTGTCGAAGCGTTGCTCACGCGAGCCTTCGTTGGCCGGCAGAAACCGGTACCCGATCACCAGCGCGAGCAAACCAAAGGGCAGGTTGATGGCAAACAACCAGGGCCAGTCGGCCACCGCCAGTACACCAGCCGCCACCGTGGGGCCGGCCGCCGCTGCTACCGCAACGATCAGCGTGTTGATGGCCACGCCACGGCCCAACAGATGCGACGGGTATATCAGCCGCGTCAAAGCGCCATTGACGCTCATCACCGCCGCCGCGCCCAGGCCCTGCAGCATTCTGGCGATGGTCAGGGTCAACAGGGAATCACTCAGGGCGCAGAGCACCGACATGCTGGCAAAGACGCTCAGCCCGATCAGGTAAACCTTACGGTAACTCCAAAGATCACCGAGGGACGCCAGCGACAGCAGCGTCATGGTGATCACCAGTTGGTAGGCGTTGACGATCCAGATGGAGTTGGCCGCGCTGGTGCCCAGATCATCGGCGATGGTGGGCAGGGCGACATTGGCGATCATGCCGTCGAGCACCGCCATGGTCACACCCAGCGCGATGGCGAAGATCGCGCCGAGGCGTTGCGGCATTGGCAGACCATCGGCTTGCTGCATTACGGAAAAAAGCCCTTGCGAGAGGTCGCGCACCCTGCGTGCGCGGAAGCCTTCAGCTCTGCAACATAGCACAGAACGCCGGCAGGCCTTTGCGCCGAGCCGCACTCACAACAGGCTTGCCTGGGCGACGACTCAGCACCAGCCAAGCACGTCGTGCACCGGCGCCTCGCGCTGCAACAGGCAGCGTCCATCACGGATGGAAGCCAAGACCGGCGTCTGGTTCAGCAACACCTCGTAGGGCGTACTGCCGTTGAGGATCATGCAGCGCGCCGGCAGGCCCGGAGCGATACCGTACTCGGCAATGTTCAGTGCGGCAGCGCCATTATCGGTGATGATCTCCAGCGCGGTTTCTATGCGCTCGATGCCCAGCATATGGCAGGCGTGCAGGCCTACATCCAGGGTGCGCAGCAGGTTGCCGTTGCCCATCGGGTACCAGGGATCGCGGATGGAGTCCTGACCGAAGCAGACCTTGAGACCGGCATCCAGCAATTCGGGAACCCGGGTAATGCCGCGGGACTTGGGATAACCATCAAACCGCCCTTGCAAATGCAGGTTCTCGGTGGGCAGGGCAACAAAACGCAGATCGGCTTTCTGCAGCAGGCGGAACAACTTGCTGCAATAGGCATTGTTATAGGAATGCATGGCGCAGGTGTGGCTGGCGGTCACCCGGCTGCCGTAATCGCGACTCAAAGCCTCGGCGGCCAGCACTTCGAGAAAGCGCGAGTTGGGGTCGTCAATTTCGTCGCAATGCACGTCCACCAGGCAATCGTTGGCCTCGGCCAGCGCCATCAGCAGCTTGACCGATTCCACGCCGTAATCGCGGGTAAACTCAAAATGCGGAATGCCGCCGATCACGTCAGCACCCAGCTCCACCGCGCGACGCATCAGCTCCTGCCCACCGGGATAGGAGAGAATGCCCTCCTGCGGAAAGGCCACAATCTGCAGATCGACGTGCTCACGCACTCGCTCACGCACCTCGACCATCGCCTGCAGCGCGGTGAGTGAGGGGTCGGTCACGTCCACGTGAGTACGCACGTACTGAATACCGTGCGCGGCAAACAGCTTGAGGGTTTGCTCGGCGCGCTGGATCACGTCCTCACGACTCAGCGTGGCCTTGCGCTCAGCCCAGCACTCGATGCCTTCGAACAGCGTGCCACTGCGATTCCAGCGCGGCTCGCCAGCGGTCATCGCGGCATCCAGATGAATGTGCGGTTCGACAAAGGGCGGCAGCACCAGGTTGCCGGCCGCGTCCAGCTGCTGTGCAGTGGCGCTGAGGCTATCGTGCTGCAGTTCGATGGCGCTGAAACGACCCTCACTCAGGCGCAGGGTGTGTAGCCCCGTCTTGCCGGTAAGGCGGGCATTGATGATGGCTTCAGGTGGTTGAATCATTCAGTTATCTCCAGGGAGGCTGACGCGCCTGGCACTTCGGCCAGTAGCGTGTTCAGCAAAATCAGGGTGTGTTGGTCCGTGGCCTTGTGCGGGTCCAGACCGGTCAGGCGAAAGAGTTTATCGAGTCGATAGCGCAATGAATTGCGGTGGCAACCCTGGGCCTTGGCTGCGGCACTGAGATTGCCCTGATGCGCCAACCAGGCGCCCAGGCTATCAAGTAGCGGCAACACCTCGGTAACCGGACACCTGATAAAGGGTTGCAGAAAATCGGCCACCTCAGAGGGCGAGCCTAGACGCTGTTGCAAGCGTTCTGAAAGGCTACCGGCGCATAGCTCATGCTGCCGCGCCTGTGCCTGCTCGCACCGCACTATGGCCCGGCCGATGGTTTCAGTGACCTGCACCATAGGTAAGGAGTAAGGCTGCTCCAGCAGCGGCATCTGCAGTTGATCGGCCAGGCGCAGCAGGGCATTGGGCACCTGCCCTATATAGGCGTCGCCGGTTAGGATCACCAGACCAGAGACCTCACTGGCGACGGCTTCATACAAGCGTTCAGTCAGACTGTTCTGGCTGTGATGCCGGCTGATGCCGGTGATGAACACCAGCTCACCGCCCTTGACCCAGGGGCCGAAAGAGCGATTTTCTGCCACATAGGGCCAGCGCACTTGGCGCTGTGCTCCTGCCAGGCCGGCGCGCAACTGCATCGCAGCCAGGCCGGGCAGTTGCGGGATGTCCTCGCAGCGCAGGGGCATGGTTCAGAGGCTACTCACGGCACTGGAGCGCCGCGCCTTGACGCCAGCCACCACGGTTTCCAGTAGCGCGTAACTGAAGGCGGCTACCAGCACGCCGACCACAGGCGCGATCCAGGCTGAGGTGTAGGCTACAAAGGAGCCAATGGCATAAGCACTGAGACCGATCAGATTGAATGCCGGTAGCTGTGCACTGGCAAGATCCGGATAGATGCCGCGGTAACGCACAAAGTAATTGGCCATGATCACGCCACCCACCGGTGGAATAAAGGTACCCAGCAGAATCAGGAAGGGAATTAACCATTCGTACATGCCCAGCACCGCCAGCAAGGTGCCGATGGCGGCACCCACCACGGTGACCGTCTTGCGGCGGCGGGTGCGCAACAGATTGCAGCCGGCTACGGCAAAGTTGTAGACGGTGTTGTCCTGAGTGGTCCACAGGTTGAGAAACAGCATCAGAATCCCCAGCGTCGCCAGGCCCTGCGCCACCATGATGTCGACGATATCAGCCTGCTGATACACCAAGGCGCCCAGTGCTCCCACCAGCGTCATCAGACCA
This sequence comes from Halopseudomonas sp., assembly GCF_036961105.1. Classification (GTDB taxonomy): domain Bacteria; phylum Pseudomonadota; class Gammaproteobacteria; order Pseudomonadales; family Pseudomonadaceae; genus Halopseudomonas. Next base: position 79,572 of record NZ_JBALWW010000015.1, read on the forward strand.
TTGCCTAGAAAGAAGGCCGCCAGAGTAGCCCAAACCGCCGTCTTGCCGGAGCGTGCAAAGCGCGTCCAGTTGGTGGCCTGGGTGCCGCCACTGACAAAGGTACCAAACACCAGGGTGATGGCCGCTGCCATGCTCAGATCACTGGTTGGCGCGATGCTGGTCAGGCCAGTCAGGCCACCGGCATCGGATGCAGCAATGAACATGCTGACGGCAATCAGCACCATCATCGCTGGCACGGCAACACGCGACAGCAACTCCAGGCCGCGATAACCCACAAAGGCAGTGACACAAAAGCCGAAGCCAAAGAGCACCATCAACGGCAGGGTGGCGCCTTCCGGCAGGCCGGTCATCTTTACCAGCAATAGCGCCATGGTCGCCGTTCCCCAGGCGTACCAGCCAATCTGGGTAAAACCGAGAATGAAGTCGGACAACTTGCTGCCAATCTCACCAAAGGCGTAGCGGCTCATCAGCGCCGTATTCAAGCCCGAGCGCGCCGCGATGTAACCGAGCACCGCAGCGTAGACGCCCAGCAGCAGATTACCGATCAGCAGCACCCACAACAGGGTGCCGAAATCGAAGGCCGTACCCACGGTGCCGCCGGCCCACATGGTGGCGGTAAAAAAGGTAAAGCCGAGTAGAACCAGGCCCATGGACCAAAGGCTTTTTCTGGCTGACTCGGGTACTGCGCTAAGCGGGTAATCCTGTTCCTGCGCAGTGCTGGTGGTGTCTGTCATTGTGGCGCTCTCCTGTCATCGCATGCGTTTGCAGCCCTGCGTTGTTGCGCGTACGGCCGCCGGTTCGGTGGTTCGAAACGTATTTTTGCAATGCCTGTGCCAGCGGGCTGCTTTCCTGCCCTGAGTAACGAGTGGCTGACGTTATCTTTGTGCATATTGCACAAATCATCCAGGGGTGTGCGCCAGTTTGGAGCTCCTCCCCGCGTAACCCCACGCTGTTCTGCACGGTTCACGCCCCCTTGAAAGCGCTTCCTGCCAATTTATTTCACCTTAAAATCAGCGATGAGCCCTGTGGAAAACCGCCCCTGAGCCAGGGCCATAACCCTGTGGGTAACCTGCAGTGAAACCCCGCTGTGGATAAGTGACCTACTTATACACAGGAACAGGACCCTGCTACCCACTAGCGCAGTACCGCTTCCTAACAGGCTTATACTTCACGCAAGCAAATGATAAATAAGTGCTTTTTTGGCTTACCCACAGAAAAACGGCTACTCATTAGTAGTAACTACATTAAGCTTTATATAATTCTTTTTCTTTTATTCTATTTCTGTATTCCTGTTCGCCCACCTGCAAAAGCCCTGTACAAAAAATGCTCAGTAGCAGCTGCAATTTTTTCTCTCTGAGCCTATAATCAGCCCCCTTTTTCCGACGCCAGGCCAAACCTGAGCAACGACCTTACCAACGAGGTGATACGTGGATTTCCCAAATCGCTTTGACGTCATCGTGGTAGGCGGTGGGCATGCCGGTACCGAAGCTGCCCTGGCCGCTGCGCGCATGGGCGTTAAAACCCTGCTGCTGAGCCACAACGTCGAAACGCTGGGCCAGATGAGTTGCAACCCCGCCATTGGCGGTATTGGCAAGAGCCATCTGGTGAAGGAAATCGACGCCTTGGGTGGTGCCATGGCGATAGCGACCGACAAGGCCGGTATCCAGTTTCGCGTGCTCAACAGCCGCAAGGGTCCGGCAGTGCGCGCTACCCGTGCGCAGACTGATCGCGTGCTGTACAAAGCGGCTATTCGCGAGATTCTGGAGAACCAGCCAAATCTGTGGATATTCCAGCAGGCCTGTGACGATCTGATTGTTGAACAGGGCGAAGCCAAGGGCGTGGTCACCCAAATGGGCCTGCGTTTTCTTGCCGACAACGTGGTACTGACCACCGGCACCTTCCTCGGCGGTCTGATCCACATTGGCCTGGACAACTATTCCGGTGGCCGCGCGGGCGATCCGCCGGCCATTTCGCTGGCCCAGCGTCTGCGCGAGCTGCCATTGCGGGTTGATCGGCTGAAAACCGGTACCCCGCCGCGTATCGACGGTCGCAGCGTGGATTTCAGCAAGATGACTGCGCAGCCCGGTGATACCCCGATTCCGGTGATGTCGTTCATGGGCAACGCGCAGCAGCATCCGGCGCAGGTGAACTGCTGGATCACCTACACCAACGAACGAACCCACGAGATCATCCGCAACAACCTGGATCGCTCGCCGATGTACACCGGCGTGATCGAAGGCGTGGGACCGCGGTATTGCCCCTCGATCGAAGACAAGATTCACCGCTTTGCCGACAAGAACCAGCATCAGGTGTTCATCGAGCCGGAAGGGTTAACGACCCACGAGCTGTATCCCAACGGCATTTCGACCTCGCTGCCGTTCGACGTGCAGCTGCAGATCGTGCAGTCGATTGTCGGCATGGAAAACGCGCACATCCTGCGCCCCGGTTACGCCATCGAATACGATTACTTCAATCCTCAGGACCTGAAGTACTCGCTGGAAACCAAGGTGATTGGCGGCCTGTTCTTTGCCGGCCAGATCAACGGCACCACCGGTTACGAAGAAGCCGCTGCGCAGGGTCTGTTGGCGGGTCTCAATGCTGCGCGCCGTGCCCAGGGCCAGGAAACCTGGTGCCCACGCCGCGATGAAGCCTACATCGGCGTGCTGGTTGACGACCTGATCACCATGGGTACCCGTGAGCCTTACCGCATGTTTACCTCACGCGCCGAATACCGCCTGGTGCTGCGCGAGGATAATGCCGATTTGCGCCTGACACCCAAGGGCCGCGAACTGGGTCTGGTCGATGACGCCCGTTGGGCGAGGTTCAACACCAAGCGCGACGCCATCGAGCAGGAGACCCAGCGGCTACGCAGTATCTGGGTGCAGCCGGGCAGCGATATCGGCAAGGCTTACAGCGAGCGTTACAACACGCCGCTGACCCACGAATACAACCTGCTGGATCTGCTGCGCCGGCCGGAAGTGGACTACCAGGCGCTGACCGAACTGACCGGCACCGTGGATATCCCGGCCGATGCCGCCGAGCAGGTCGAGATTCACACCAAGTACGCCGGTTACATCGAGCGTCAGCAGGAAGAGATCGACCGTCTGCGCCAACACGAACAGACCGCATTGCCGCTGGATCTGGACTACAGTGCGCTCAACGGCTTGTCCAACGAGATCCGTCACAAGCTGGCCGACGTGCGTCCGCAGACCTTGGGGCAGGCTTCGCGTATTCCGGGTGTTACCCCGGCTGCCGTCAGCCTGCTGCTGATTCATCTGAAAAAACGCAATGCCCTGGGTGGCAGCAAACTGGCCCAGGAGGCATAACATCGATGGCGGACCACGCAGCACAACTGGCCAGCGGTGCCAGTCAGTTGGGGATTGATCTGCAACCGCAGCAAAGCGACAAACTGCTCGCGTACCTCGGGCTGTTGAACAAGTGGAACAAGGCCTACAACCTCACTGCGGTGCGTGACCCGGATGAAATGGTCAGCCGCCATCTGCTCGACAGCCTGAGCATTCTGCCATTTGTGCAGGGTGATACCTGGCTGGACGTAGGCAGCGGCGGCGGCATGCCGGGTGTGATTCTGGCCATCATGTGCCCCGATCAGCATTTCAGCCTGCTCGACAGCAATGGCAAGAAAACCCGCTTTCTTACCCAGGTCAAACTGGAGCTGGGGCTGGATAACCTGCAGGTATTCAATTGTCGGGTAGAAGCGCTGGAAGTCGAGAAACCCTTTGCCGGCATTACCTCGCGTGCCTTCAGCGCACTCGGCGACTTCGTCGACAAGACCCGCCAGCTGGGTAACGCAGAAACTCGCTGGTTGGCGATGAAAGGCGTGTATCCTGAGGACGAACTGGCGGCAATGCCGGTCGACTTCACGCTGGAGCGTAGTGCAGAATTGTCGGTCCCCGGTTGCGTCGGCAGCCGGCATCTGCTGATACTGCGACGCACGGATCAGAGTTAATCGTAAAGGAGGTCAATGTGGGCAGGGTTTTGGCAGTGGCCAACCAGAAAGGCGGTGTGGGTAAAACCACCACCACCATCAATCTTGCCGCCTCCTTGGCCGCGACCAAGCGCAAGGTACTGCTGATCGACCTCGACCCGCAGGGCAATGCCACCATGGGCAGTGGCATCAACAAGGCCGATCTGGATAACTCCGTTTATGAACTGCTGACCGGGCGTTGCGAGTTCGATCAGGCGATGCAGCGTTCGGAGCACGGCGCTTATGATCTGTTGCCGGCCAACGGCGACCTGACCGCCGCCGAAGTTGAACTGATGAACATCAAGATGAAGGAAAGCCGGCTGCGCTACGCGCTGGTCAAGGCGCGTACCCAGTACGACTTCATCCTCATCGATTGCCCACCTTCGCTGAACATGCTGACGGTCAATGGCCTGGTTGCAGCCGACGGCGTGATTATCCCGATGCAGTGCGAGTACTACGCGCTCGAAGGCCTTTCGGCGCTGGTCAACACCATCGGCCGCATCAGTTCGGTGCTCAACCCCTCGCTGCAGATCGAGGGGTTATTGCGCACCATGTATGACCCACGCAACAGCTTGACGCTCGACGTCTCGGCGCAGCTGAATGCGCATTTCGGCGACAAGCTCTATCAGACCGTGATTCCGCGCAATGTGCGTCTGGCCGAAGCCCCCAGTTTTGGCATGCCGGCGCTGGCCTACGATAAGCAGTCGCGCGGCGCAGTAGCCTATCTGGCGCTGGCCGGTGAACTGGTGCGCCGCACTCGACAGGCAGCCAAAGCGGCCGCCGTGACAGATTTGAACGAATAACCAACAAGGACAATACCGGCATGGCGGGCAAGAAACGCGGCTTGGGACGGGGACTGGATGCGCTGCTCGGTCAGGGCAACGCAAGCGACGGTACGGGTAACCTGCATGATCAGCAACTCAAGGAACTGCCGGTCGACCTGATTCAGCGCGGCAAATACCAGCCCCGCCGTGACATGGATCCACAGGCGCTGGAAGAACTGGCCGACTCCATCCGCGCCCAGGGCGTCATGCAGCCCATCGTGGTACGTGCGATTGGCGACGAGCGTTATGAGATCATCGCTGGTGAGCGCCGTTGGCGCGCCACTCAGCTGGCCGGTCTGGACACCATTCCCACGGTGATCCGCGATGTGCCCGACGAGGCGGCCATTGCCATGGCGCTGATCGAAAACATTCAGCGCGAAGACCTCAACCCGATCGAAGAAGCCATCGCCCTGCAGCGACTGCAGCAGGAGTTCGAACTGACCCAGCAGCAAGTCGCGGATGCGGTCGGCAAGAGCCGGGTGAGTATTACCAACCTGCTGCGCCTGACCAGTCTGCCGGAAGACGTCAAACTCATGCTCGAGCGTGGCGATCTGGAAATGGGTCACGCCCGCGCGTTGCTTGGCTTGCCTGCCGAGCAACAGACTGCCGCCGCGCGCCAGGTAGTGGCAAAAGGGCTGACCGTTCGTCAGACCGAAGCCTTGGTACGCCAGTGGCTGAATCCGCGTCGCGACCCGGGAGAGCAACGAATGAATCCCGACGTCGAGCGTCTGCAACAGGATCTTGGCGAGCGTCTGGGTGCCGAGGTGAAGCTGCAACACGGCGCCAAGGGCAAGGGCAAGCTGGTGATCAGTTACAGTTCGCTGGACGAGCTCGATGGCATTCTCGGACATATCCGCTAAGCTCGTCTGAGCTCTTGAGGACGCCCCCAGGCTTGCCCTGGGTCAATAATTATTACAAAACATGACCATACAATGGCGGCGGACCCAGTTTAACCACAAGATGTAGTGCCCCGGAACCAATCGCAACCAAGTGGACATTAACTCCTGCGAACTTCAGGCATCATGCGCCTTCGCGGGGGTGAGGCAGGTTAGCGTTTTGTTGATTCACAACAGGTGAACACATATAATCACCGGCGCTTTACGGGTAGCCCGGTAATACGATTTAGACACGCAGCGTCCGGCGGGATGAACAGAGTAGTTATGACGACAATGAAGACCAATGCCATTCGTCGTCCCCCGCTAGGCAAGTGGTTTGCGTTCCAGGCTGGCGTAATTCTTTTATTGGGGCTGCTTTTCTGGATTAAAAGCCCTGTGGCGGCTTATTCCGCCCTGTTGGGAGGTGTCATCTTTTTCCTCCCCAATGTGTACTTCGCGCTCAAGGCTTTTCGCTACAGCGGTGCGCGTGCTGCCAGGCAGATAATGGGATCATTTTATAAGGGTGAGACAGGCAAGCTCATCCTTTGCGCCATCCTCTTTGCGATGGTGTTCAAAAGTATTAAGCCGCTAGACGTATCGGCACTGTTTCTAACATTTGCGATCATGCTGGTTACCAACTGGCTAACACCGGTAGTTTTCGGTGGTAAAACGCAGCAAAGCTAAAGGACCTGAGAGAACGATATGGCAGGCACCGCATCAGAGTACATCAAGCACCACCTTCAGAATCTAACCTATGGCAAGCTCCCGGCGGGCTATGAACGGGCCGACGGCAGCGTTCTGGAGAGCAGCACCTGGACCATGGCACATGGCGCGCAGGAAGCGTCCGACATGGGCTTCATGGCGATTCACGTGGATACCATGGGCTGGTCCATCTTCCTGGGTGGTCTGTTCCTGTTCTTGTTCCGCATGGCTGCACGCAAGGCAACCTCCGACACCCCCGGCGGGCTGCAGAACTTCGTGGAAATGATGGTCGAATTCGTTGATCAGAGCGTCAAGGAAACCTTCCACGGTCGCAACAAGGTCATAGCGCCCTTGGCGCTGACGATTTTCTGCTGGGTCTTCCTGATGAACCTGATGGACCTGGTGCCGGTCGACTTTATTCCCCAGCTGTTCCATATGGCGGGCGTTGAATACATGAAGGTCGTGCCGACCACAGACGTGAATGCCACTCTGGGCATGTCATTGTCGGTATTCGCACTGATCATTTTCTACAGCATCAAGGTGAAAGGCGTTGGCGGTTTTCTCGGCGAGCTGACGTTGCACCCGTTCTCTTCCAGCAACATCGTGCTCAAGGTGCTGCTGATTCCGGTCAACCTGTTGCTAGAAGGCGTCAGCCTGCTGGCCAAGCCGGTTTCTCTCGCCCTGCGTCTGTTCGGTAACCTGTACGCCGGTGAACTGATCTTCATCCTGATCGCCCTGCTGCCCTTCTGGGCGCAGTGGGCACTATCCGTGCCATGGGCTATCTTCCACATTCTGATTATCACGTTGCAGGCGTTCATCTTCATGATGCTGACCATCGTGTATCTGAGTATGGCGCACGAAGACAGCCACTGAGTTGGCGCAAACGATTTAGCTTTAACCGAAAACCCACAACTTGAAATTAACTGAAACTGGGAGCTTTAAATGGAAACTGTAGTTGGAATGACCGCGATTGCCGTAGCACTGCTGATTGGCCTGGGCGCACTGGGTACCGCTATCGGCTTTGGTATC
>NZ_JBALWW010000016.1:0-83258 GCF_036961105.1 Halopseudomonas sp.
CAATACCCTGACATTCTGGAGTGCCCATATAAAAACAAAGCCCCGGCTAAAGAGCCAGGGCTTTGTCAGCAGTCTGAAAGGCGCCGAGGCGCCTTTTTTTGCAGCACTTATCAGTCAGACCGGCAATCAGACCGGAAAGGCTGGAGGATTGACGTGAGCCATGTCTTCCAGAATACGCACGACCTGACAGCTGTAACCAAACTCGTTGTCATACCAGACGTACAGAATCACGCGATTGTCGTTGCAGATGGTAGCTTCCGCATCGACCACGCCGGCGTGGCGTGAGCCCACAAAGTCGGACGAAACCACCTCTACCGAATTGGTGAAGTCAATCTGCTTGTGCAGGTCGGAGTGCAACGCCATGTGACGCAAGTACTCGTTCACCTCATCGCGATCGGTCGATTTTTCCAGGTTCAGGTTGAGAATAGCCATGGAGACATTCGGCGTCGGCACCCGAATGGCGTTGCCGCTCAGCTTGCCCGCCAGCTCCGGCAGCGCCTTCGCAACGGCCTTGGCCGCACCGGTCTCGGTGATAACCATGTTCAGCGCCGCACTGCGACCCCGACGATTACCCTTGTGGAAATTGTCGATCAGGTTCTGGTCGTTGGTGTAGGAGTGCACGGTCTCAACGTGGCCGTTGACGATGCCGTACTTGTCGTTGATCGCCTTGAGTACCGGCACAATGGCGTTGGTGGTACAGGAGGCGGCAGAAATGATCTTGTCTTCAGGCGTGATCGCTGCGTGGTTGATGCCATGCACGATGTTTTTCAGGTCGCCCTTGCCCGGCGCAGTCAGCACAACCTGGCTGGCACCCTTGCACTGCAGGTGCTGGGACAGGCCCGCCTCATCGCGCCACACACCGGTGTTGTCGACAATGATTGCGTCTTCAATGCCGTAGCTGGTGTAGTCGATGCTGGTGGGGTCGCTGGCGTAGATCACCTGAATCAGGTTGCCATTGGCGGTCAGGGTGTTGTTTTCTTCATCAATAGTGATGGTGCCCTGGAAGGAGCCGTGCACCGAATCGCGGCGCAGCAGGCTGGCGCGCTTGGCCAGATCATTGGTAGCCCCCTTGCGCACGACAATGGCGCGCAGACGCAGGCCATCGCCGGCGCCGGACTTTTCGATCATGATGCGAGCCAGCAGACGACCGATACGACCAAAGCCGTAGAGCACCACGTCGCGACCCTGACGGCGCTCGCCGGCGTGACCAATGACAGAGCTCAGCTCTTCACGCAGGAAGGCATTCAAGTCATCGTTACCGCTCTGGCGGAACTTGTTGACCAGGCGAGCCAGGTCGATGGAAGCGGGCCCCAGATCCAGTTCCAGCAGGGCCTGGATCACCGGGAAGGTGTCATGCACCGACAGCTCGGTGTCATCGATCTGACGGGCGAAACGGTGCGACTTCAGCAGGCTGATAACCGAGCGATTGACCAGGCCACGACCATAAATGGACGTCACCACATTGTGCTCCCGGTACAGACGACCGATCAGAGGAATCATGGCTTCGGCGGTCGCTTCACGATCCGTCCAGCTTTCCAGACACTGCTCGAATTGGGCTTGAGTCACGGCTTTACCTTCCAAGTCTTGATAACTAAAGGGCGCATATTATGCTGTCAGCGGCCTCGCGAGGCAATCACTCACCCAAAAACAAGGCAGAGAATGAGCACAGTGCGACTGAGGACGTTACACTTGACCCTCTTTGCAAGGCGTTGTTTCAACCGATTGAAACCGATTAAATAGTTTCGACCGATTGAGTCAGCGCCATGAAATATGACCACATGAGCCAATTGCATGCCTGCTGATACTTCCCTGCTTTCTCCCCCGCTCGCCAAAGGCCCAGGTACCAAACTGCACTGGACTGGCTTGCATGGCGCCTCGCGCGCCCTGGCGATAGCCGAAGCCGCTTCGCGGCATCAGGGCCTCAGCCTGGTGATCAGCACCGATACGTCCACGGGCGACAGCCTGGAACAGGAACTGCGCTTCTTCTCACCCGAGCTGCCCGTACTCAGCTTTCCGGACTGGGAAACCCTGCCCTACGACCGTTTCTCGCCGCACCAAGACATCATCTCGCAACGTCTGCGCACCCTGTTCCAACTGCCCCAGGTAACCCAGGGCATCCTGGTGGTGCCCATGACCACCCTGCTGCACCGCTTGCCGCCGCGCAGCTTTCTCGGCGGCTCGGTGCTGATGCTCGAGCTGGGCCAGCGTCTGGATATCGACCAGATGCGGCTCAACCTGGATGCCGCAGGCTACCGCTGCGTGGATACCGTGTATGAACACGGCGACTACGCCGTGCGCGGCGCGCTGCTCGATCTCTATCCCATGGGCAGCAAACTGCCCTATCGCATCGACTTGTTCGACGATGAAATCGAAACTCTGCGCACCTTTGACCCGGAAAGCCAGCGCTCGATCGACAAGGTGGAGCGCATCCACCTGTTGCCGGCCAAGGAGTTCCCGCTCGACAAATCGGCGCTGACCGGCTTTCGCGCCCGTTTTCGTGAGCGCTTCGAGATCGATCATCGCCGCTGCCCGCTGTATCAGGACCTTAGCGAAGGCCTGGTACCGCCCGGCATCGAGTATTACCTGCCGCTATTCTTCGAGGAGCTCGGCAGCCTGTTCGACTATCTTCCAGCCAACACCCAGCTGTTCACCATGCCGGGCATCGAGGGCAGCGCCGAGCACTTCTGGACCGATGTTCGCAACCGCCACAGCGAGCAGGGTGTGGACCCGACGCGCCCACTGCTGCCGCCCGCTGAGCTTTTCCTGCCGGTAGAAGAGTGCTTTGCCCGCATCAAGGCCTTTGCGCGCACCATTTGCCACCAGAGCGAGCTGGGAGATGGCGAGCGCGGGGAAGATCTAGGCGGCCTGCCGCCGCCCGAGCTACCTATCGACAACAAGCTCGACAACCCGCTGCAAGCCCTGCAGCGCTTCTTGCAGGCGCACAATGGCCGCACCCTGTTCGTCGCCGAAACGGCCGGCCGCCGTGAGGCCTTGATTGAGCTGTTGGCGCGCATCGAGCAACGCCCGCAGCAGGTCGACAGCTGGCTGGATTTCATTACCAGCGATCATTCGCTGGCACTGACCATAGCGCCGCTTGATCAGGGGCTGCTGACGCGTTCACCAGCGGTGGCCGTGATCGCCGAAAGCCAGCTGTTTGGCCAGCGTGTAATGCAGCGGCGCCGCCGCGGCAAGGCCACGGATATGGGCGACGCCATTATCCGCAACCTGACCGAGCTGCGAGAAGGCGCACCCGTGGTGCATATTGACCACGGTGTGGGCCGCTACTTGGGCCTGACCAACCTCACCGTTGAAGACCAGCAGACCGAATTCCTGATGCTGGAGTACGCGGACGACGCCAAGCTTTACGTCCCGGTGGCCAACCTGCATCTGATCGCACGCTACTCCGGCTCCGAGGACGAAAACGCCCCGCTGCATCGTCTGGGCTCCGAAACCTGGCAGAAAGCCAAGCGCAAGGCGGCCGAGAAAGTGCGCGATGTGGCCGCCGAGCTGCTGGACGTATACGCGCGGCGTGCGGCACGGCAGGGTTTCAGTTTCAGCGCACCGGAGCGCGACTACCAGAGCTTTGCCGACGACTTCCCCTTCGAGGAAACCGCCGATCAGGAAGCCGCCATCACCGCCGTGCTGCAGGATATGACCAACCCGCAGCCGATGGATCGCCTGGTCTGTGGCGACGTGGGCTTTGGCAAGACCGAAGTCGCCATGCGCGCCGCCTTCCTCGCTGTGCACAGCGGCAAACAGGTGGCCGTACTGGTGCCCACCACCCTGCTCGCCCAGCAGCACTACAACAGCTTCAAGGACCGCTTTGCCAACTGGCCGGTGAAGGTTGAGGTAATGTCCCGCTTCAAGTCTGCCAAGGAGGTCAAGGCAGCGGTCCAGGAGCTGGCTGAGGGCAAGGTCGACATCATGATCGGCACCCACAAGCTGTTGCAGGAAGATGTCAAGTTCAAGGATCTCGGGCTGGTTATCATTGACGAAGAACACCGTTTCGGCGTCCGCCAGAAGGAACAGCTGAAGACCCTGCGCAGCGAAGTAGACGTGCTGACGCTGACCGCCACGCCGATTCCGCGCACACTCAACATGTCGTTTTCGGGCATGCGCGACCTGTCGATCATCGCTACGCCACCGGCACGGCGATTGTCGGTCAAGACCTTCGTCATGACCCAGCAGAAACCGGTGCTCAAGGAAGCCATATTGCGCGAGCTGTTGCGCGGCGGGCAGGTGTACTACCTGCACAATGAAGTGCAGACCATTGAAAAATGCGCTGCCGACCTGGCCGAGCTGATTCCCGAGGCGCGCATTGCGGTCAGCCACGGGCAGATGCCCGAGCGCGCTCTGGAGCAGGTGATGCGCGACTTCTATCACCGCCGCTTCAATATTCTCGTGACCACCACCATTATTGAGACCGGTATCGATGTACCCAGCGCCAACACCATCATCATCGAGCGCGCCGACAAGTTCGGCCTGGCCCAACTGCACCAGCTGCGCGGGCGGGTGGGCCGCAGCCATCACCAGGCCTACGCCTATCTGCTGACGCCGGACGGCAAGAAGGTCACTCGCGACGCCGAGAAGCGCCTGGAGGCCATTGCCCTCGCGCAGGATCTGGGGGCCGGCTTCACCCTGGCCACCCACGACCTGGAAATCCGCGGCGCTGGCGAATTGCTGGGCGACGGACAGAGTGGCCAGATCCAGGCGGTCGGCTTCACCTTGTACATGGAAATGCTCGAGCGCGCCGTCAAGGCCATCAAGCAGGGCAAGCAACCGGAGCTGGACCAGCCACTGGGCGGCGGCCCGGACATCAACCTGCGTCTGGCCGCGCTGATCCCCGACGATTATCTGCCGGATGTACACGCGCGACTGATTCTCTACAAGCGCATTGCCAACGCCACCGATGACGAAACACTGAAAGACCTGCAGGTGGAAATGATCGACCGCTTTGGCCTGCTGCCCGAGCAGGTGAAGACGCTGTTCCGCGTCACCGCCCTCAAATTGCGCTGCGAGCCACTCGGCATTACCAAGGTAGATGTGGGCGCCGAGCATGGGCGTATCGAATTTGGCGCGCAAACCGAGATCGACCCCATGGTACTGGTGCGCATGATTCAGGATAATCCGCAGCGCTACCGGCTTGAAGGTGCCACCGTATTCCGCTTCAATGCCCCCATGGGCGGCGCTGAACTGCGCCTCAATACCGTAGAGGCTTTACTCGACCGACTGGCGCAAGCGCCACAGGAAACAACCCCGAAAGGCAAAGGAAAACGCCCATGAAACACTTGTGCAAGAAGATCGGCCTGGTATTGTTGGCCTCCCTGGCGAGCACCCTGGCATTGGCGCAATCAGCCGATGAATACCTGGTCGAGGTGGTCTTCTTTGGTCAGCCTTCAGCCCCGCTGGTAGCCGGCACCCCGCCCGATCTGGATTGGGCCGAGAACGCCGTCAAGCTGGATGACACGACCCGCAGCGATGTGCGCGCCATAGATCCGACCCGTTATCAGCTCGATCAGGATGTCCGCAAGCTGGAACAGAAGGGTTACCAGATTTATCTGCACCAGGCCTGGTCACAGCCGCTGGACAACAACCTGGATCTGGCCCTGAGCAAGGGGCAAGCTGACAACGGCATCTACCCTGTCCAGGGACTGGTGAATCTGAGCCAGGACAAGCTGATGGAAGTTGCCGTCTCGTTCTGGCGCAATCGCAACGCCAATGACGTACAGATGAGCGGCGCTTCGGTCATATCCGAAAATCTGCATCAACGCCGCGCGCTGCGTCTTAATGAAACCCACTACCTGGATCATCAGAGCCTGGGAATGCTGGTCCGCGTCAGTCGCTAAGCGGCTGGCGATAGCCCGGGGCGAGCGGCGCGTTGCGCCGTTTGCCCTACCCTGCCCTGATCAGCGGTCGATGAGCGCCACCAGTACCTCTTTGACCTGACTCATGCCTTGAGTTATCACCGCCTCTATGGCGGCCATGGTGATCAACTCGTCCGACTTGCCAGCAGCCGGATTCACCACCAACGCCAGACAGGCATAGGGCAGTTCCAGTTCTCGTGCCAGTGCCGCTTCCGGCATGCCGGTCATCCCCACGAGATCAGCGCCATCGCGCTCCATACGGGCGATCTCGGCCGCCGTTTCAAGGCGCGGCCCCTGGGTAGCGGCATAGACACCGCCCGGATGATGCGGCAGTTTGTGCTGTTGCAGTATGCCTACCAGCCGCTGCGACAGCTCGGCGTCGTAGGGCCAGGAGAAATCGACGTGCACCACGTGCTCCAGATCATCCTCAAAGAAACTCGAGGCCCTACCCCAGGTGTAATCAATAATTTGATCCGGCACGCAAAAGACGCCCGTGCCCAGTGCCGGATGAATCCCGCCCACGGCATTGACTGCCACAATTCGCTGCGCACCTGCCGCTTTCAGCGCCCAGAGATTGGCCCGGTAGTTGATCCGGTGCGGTGGTATGCAATGCGGCTTGCCGTGGCGCGCCAGAAAGATCACCTCCTGCTCACCCATGCGGCCGTGCACCAGGGGCGCAGATGGCTTGCCGAAAGGCGTGTCCGGCCAGTCCTGCCCTAGCAATTCCAGACCTGCCAGCTCGGTCAGCCCGGTGCCGCCAATGATTCCCCAACTCATACCGGACTCCGATCAGGCGCCTGAACCTGAGCTCGCGGCTTCGACTGCTGGTCATCTGTCGCAGCCGCGGTGCGCAGGGAAAGCGGATCCGGCAGATGCAGCGTGGATGTGGGAAAGGCTACCTGCGCTTCGTGATCTTCTATAATCGTCAGGATCTTCAGCAGCACATCCTCTTTCACTCGGTGATATTCGGCCCAGACCGGGGTGGTAAAGCAGTAAATGAAGAAATCTACCGAGGACGGCGCGCAACGGTCGAAGAAGACCATCTGCGTCTGATCCTGATCGATATCCTCATGCCCCTTCAGCATCTCACGCACCTTGTGCACAATCGGCTCCATGTGGCCGATATCCGCATAACGAATGCCAATGTGCTCGTAGATACGCCTGTGAGTCATGCGCGAAGGGTTCTGTACCACTATGTTGTTGAAGATGGCGTTGGGTACGTAGAGAGGACGCTTGTCGAAGGTACGAATACGCGTCAGCCGCCAGCCGATGTGCTCCACTGTCCCCTCGATGTCCCGATCCGGCGAACGTACCCAGTCTCCCACAGCAAAGGGACGATCAAGATAGATCATCAGCCCGCCAAAAAAGTTGGCCAGCAGATCCTTGGCGGCGAAACCGACGGCAATGCCACCGATACCACCAAAGGCCAGCACACCCGAAACGCTGTAGCCCAGTGACTGCAATACCACCAGAGCAGCGGTAATGATTACCGAAGCACGCAGCAACTTGCCGATGGCGCTGACGGTGGTCTGGTCCACCGGCTTTTCGCGATAGCGCGGATCCACCAACCGCTCTTCGATCTGTTTCATCAAGCGCAGAATGAACCAGCACAGCAAGGCTATGAGTAGAATACGTTGGATCTGATCCAGCACCTGCGCCAAGCCTTCGTCCATCTGGTGCGCGGTGATTCTCGACGCCCACAACAGCCCCATCGACCAGATAGCCACCCAGGCCGGACGCCGCGCCGCATAGACCAGCGCGTCATCCCACATGTTGTGGGTCCTTTGCGCCCGGACTTCGACGTGATCCAGTATCCGCTTGACCACGTAGGCCGCCACCAGGGCAGCCAGCACCACGGCAAAGACCTGGTAGATCCAGGTTTCTCCAATCAGCGGCAACTGTTCAAGATTCAGTTGCGCCGTCAGCTCATCAATCGTTTCCATCAAACCAGATCCAGCTCTCTGAGTAAGGAATAATGCTCGCCCCATTCCGGGCTCGCCTTGTAGTCGGCAGGCACCGTGCGCTCAGCACGCATACGCGCAAGGCCTGCGGGCGGTAGCAATTTCAGCGCCTGGGCATGCGCCAGTCCCTGCTCGGCGGCGCCGCGATCATTGCAGATCAGCAACATGTCGCAACCCGCCGTGACGGCAGCGTCGATGCGCTGGGGTATGCCACCCACAGCATGAGCACCGGCCATGGTCAGGTCGTCGCTAAAAATCACCCCGGTGAACCCAAGCTCCTCACGCAGCACTGTCTGCAGCCAATAGCGGGAGAAGCCGGCGGGCGAGCTGTCGACCTGCGAATACACCACGTGCGCTGGCATCATCCCGCCCAGGCGGTCGGCCAGCAGCGCAAAAGGTTTGAAATCGGCATCCCGAATCTGCGCCTCGCTGCGCTCATCGACCGGCAGCGCAAAATGTGAATCGGCTTCAGCCCAGCCATGGCCGGGGAAATGCTTGCCGGTGGCAGCCATTCCTGCCTGGGTCAGGCCGTCGATATAGGCGCTGGCTAAAAAGCTGACCTGTTCCGGATGACTGCCCAGGGAGCGGTTACCGATCACTTGGCTGCGCCCGTAATCAAGATCCAGCACCGGAGCGAAACTGATATCCACCCCGCAAGCCAGCATTTCAGTGGCCATCAGCCAACCGGCCGCGCGCGCGGCCGCAGCCGCTTGCTCGCCGCCCTTGCGGGCAATGTCAGCCAATGCCGGCAGGCGCTGCACGCCACGGCGCAGACGCTGCACCCGCCCGCCTTCCTGGTCGATGGCAATCAGCATATCGGGCCGCACCGCACGAATGGAGCGTACCAGTTCACGTACCTGCCGAGGCGATTCAGTATTGCGCGCAAACAGAATCAGGCCACCAACCTGCGGCTGACGCAGCAAAGCGCGATCGGCCGACTCCAGCCACAGACCCGGCAAATCCAGCATCAAAGAAGCGTGTTTCAAACGAATATCTCCCGGTAAAAACTCGGAACAGAACGCTCAGTCTGCGTCTATCTGAACGGTACAGCCTGCAGGGGTGAGGTCGAACAACTCCAGGATGTCGGCGTTACGCAGGCGAACACAGCCGTGCGACAAGGGTTGCCCCATCGGCTGATCATCGCCAGTGCCGTGCAGATAGATGTAGCGGCGCTGCGAATCCACCTCACCGCCGCGATTGAAACCCGGCGTGTTGCCGCATAACCAGAGTATGCGGGTGAGTATCCAGTCACGCTGCGGATGCGCTGCTGCCAACGCCGGCGACCATATCTCACCGGTCGGCCGGCGACCAATGTACACGGCACCCAGTGGCTGACCCTCGCCAATGCGCGCGCGAACCCTGTGTTCGCCTCGCGGCGTGCAACCCGAGCCCGAGCGCTCACCCGCGCCACTCAGTGCAGTAGAGACAGGATAGCGGCATAACACTCGCCCGGCGCCATAGCCGGTGAGCTGCTGCGCGGCAATAGATATGTGAATGTGATCCAGCTGCATGCTCATCTCCGTTATCAGCGCACACGATAACGGATCAGGCAGCATGAGGTAAGGGCAAGGCACT
Organism: Halopseudomonas sp.; assembly: GCF_036961105.1. Lineage (GTDB taxonomy): Bacteria > Pseudomonadota > Gammaproteobacteria > Pseudomonadales > Pseudomonadaceae > Halopseudomonas. The sequence goes on from NZ_JBALWW010000016.1 coordinate 9,401, forward strand.
AAACGGCGGCGCTTTTCATCTCGAAGGTCTTGGCAGGCAGACTGTCGGCGCGCATGCCCGCTGCCAGGAATGGCACCATCAGACGCAGCACCTCGTCCACTGCGCGATGTTCGGCAAACTCGGCCTCGGCGATGGCACGCAGGGCCTTCATGCTCGACATGGTAAATGCAGCACTACCCAGCATGAAATGCACGCGCCAGAAAACCTCCTGCGGAGGAATGCTGGGTACCGCGCTCACCACCAATGCCATATAGCGCTGGAAAACCTTGCCGTACACCTCGGCAAGATATTTGCGCAGATGCCCCTGACTCTGGCTGAACGCCAGGCCGAGCAAACGCATGAAGGTAGAGAGATCGTTGCCGCTACGCGGCTTGACGGTCAGGGCCTGGTCAACCAGCATTTCCAGCAGCGACTCCAGACTCAACTGGCGCAGATCGCCGCGCTGCTCATGCAAATCCAGCTCGCGCTCAAGGCTGCTGACAAAGGGATCCAGAAAGCGCACGAAGACCGCTTGAATCAGCGATTTCTTCGAGCCGAAGTGATAATTGACCGCAGCCAGATTGACGCCAGCCTTGCTGGTAATCAGACGCAACGAGGTTTCGGCAAAGCCTTTCTCGGCGAACAGCTGCTCTGCTGCATCCAGTATGCGTTTAACGGTATCAGACTGCGCCATGCGGCCCCCAGGGTGCAAACAATTGTTTCAAACATACGTTTAAAACAAATACCCTGTCAAGCTTGTGCGAACTAAACGCACTGTCGCACTAAATGTCGCTCTCGCCAACCCCACTACGAGTTTTCCTCATCAAGGGGGTTGCCCACCCTCAACAACTGTATATAATCACAGCTACTGGATAAACAAACAGGCTCATCTCCATGCAGAAGCTTACCGCACGACAACAGCAGGTACTGGCCTTCATCAAGGAATACATGGATGGCAATGGCTACCCACCTACCCGGGTAGACATCGCCAAAACCCTGGGCTTCAAGTCGCCCAATGCCGCCGAAGATCACCTGCGTGCGCTGGCCAAAAAAGGTGCCATCGAGATGATACCTGGTGCTTCGCGCGGCATCCGTCTGCCCGATGAACCGGAAGCCAATGATGATCGCCTGCCCGTTATCGGCCGCGTTGCCGCTGGCGCACCGCTATTGGCACTGGAGAATATTGAAGATCATTGCCATATCGACCCCGGTTTCTTTCACCCCCGCGCCGACTATCTGCTGCGCGTAAAAGGCGAAAGCATGAAGGATATCGGCATCATGGATGGCGACCTGCTGGCGGTACACCGTACCAGTGAGGCGCGAAACGGCCAGGTGGTGGTTGCGCGCATCGGCGATGAAGTTACCGTGAAGCGCTTTCAAAAGCAGGGCCGCAAGGTTTCGCTGATTGCCGAGAACCCCGAATTCAAGCCGATTGAAATCAATCTGGCCGAACAGGAACTTACCATCGAAGGTTTGAGCGTCGGTGTGATCCGTCGCTGAGGAGCTGAGAATGCAGTACGCCCGCCCTGACCAACACACACTGACCCAGGCTGACCTGTTTCATAACGCCTTGATGGCGACCCGCGTGGAACACAGCCATTTTTTCCGCCCGCAGCCACAAAAAGCCCCTGCCGCTCCAGAAGAGCAGGAATACGGCTTCAGTGAAATAAGTCTGCAGGGCGCCACCCGACAGTGCCTGCAATGGCTTGCGCCGGTACTGCGCGATCTCAGCAACAGCGCAGCTCCACGCTGGCTGACACTGATCGATCCGCCAGCGAGCCTGAGCAATCAGTGGCTGCGTAACGCCGACCTTGACCCTTCACGCATCATGATAGTGCGCTCCAAGCCGGGCATGGACGCCACCAAACTCTGCTGCGACCTGCTCAAGCTGGGTGGCAGTCACACCGTGGTGAGCTGGCTGGCCCCCGACGCCAGCACTGCGCCGCGACTGGAGCGCGCTGCGCAGATCGGACGCTGCCGCAGCCTGAACGTACGCCTGCAGGCAGTCTGAGCCACAATAAAAAAGCCGCAAGGTCATGGACCTGCGGCCTTTATCTGTTTCTCTGCGTTTGCTTTATTGCTTTTAGGCAAAACGTCACAGGGAGTGCGGCAGATGTGTCCAGAGCTGACTGGACGTCAGGCAAACCTCAGTGCAGCACCCGATCTTCCGGGATATGTTCGTCGTCGTCCTCGTCCATCATCTGACCAGCCATCTGCATGCCAGCGCTGATCATGGCCTTGGCCACCTCAATGTAGTTGCCTTGCAGGTAGTCCTTGGCATCAACCGAGAACTCGATTACCAGCAAGGGCTCTCCCTCTTCATCGGAGCGACGCAGGGCCACCTTGCCGTTGGCTAGCTCTACGATCTCAAGAAAGGGTGAAGGCATCTGATCTGGTCTCCTGTAATGCAGGCGCGCAGTGTATCACAGCGCACCTGTGGCCGCAGCACCGCACCGCGCTACCACTCCATCATGCCTTGGCGATAGCTACGCACCCGCTCCGAGAGAGCAGAACAGCCTTCCTGACCATCTTCCAGCGTCCACTCGCCACGCCTGACCGCGCTGCTGGCGATCAAGGTCGGCGCGGCCGTCTCTGGCAGCGGTGGCGCCTGCAACTGCTGCCAGGCGGCCAGCAGCTTGGCCAGCCAAGTATCGGCGTTTTCAGCCAACTCAGTCAGCTCAGCAAGTTCCGGCCCCGGAAAACGCGCTACCACAGCGGGCGACAGCGCTGCCTCCACCTGCCGAAGGTCCACCAGCGGCCAGCGATAACGGTCAGCCACCTCATGCACTACCGCGAGGACGCCACGATACAAATGAAACAGAGCATGCTCACGGTGATACTGAACCTGACTCAGGGCATCCAGGGCATCGGATGCCTGTGCTTCCGACCAGGCGTCCAATGCCTTGCGGGCAAAGAACAAGGCTTGATTGGTCCGGGTATAGACTTCATTGGCCATGGCGTTCTATCTCAACCCTTGGCTTTCTTGCGGCCATCATCCACCGACCACTTCTTGCCGTCGTGAAAGGCGCGCCATCCACTGGGCTTGCCGTCGATCTCGCTCTGCACGTACTGCTCTTTGGTTTTTCGACTATAGCGCACTACGGTCGGATTACCGTCCGGGTCGGCTGCCGGAGCATCCATCAGGAAGTGATACTTGGGGTCGATTTCACTCTTGTGCGGCAACAGTTCCTTGACCAGAGGCGCACGCGTCTCCCGATTCTTGGGGAACTGGCTGGCCGCCAGGAACAGACCCGAGGCGCCATCACGCAAAATATAGACGTCGTCCACCTTCTCGCACTTCAGCTCGGGCATGGGCACCGGGTCCATTTTTGGCGGTGCCGCCTCCCCGCTCTTGAGCAGCTTACGGGTATTCTTGCAGTCGCTGTTGGTGCAACCAAAGTACTTGCCGAAACGGCCGGTTTTCAGCTGCATTTCGCTGCCGCACTTGTCGCATTCGAGAACCGGGCCGTCATAGCCCTTGATCTTGAACTGCCCGGTCTCGACTTCAAAGCCGCTGCAATCGGGACTGTTGCCGCAGACGTGCAGCTTGCGCTTCTCGTCTACCAGGTAGCTATCCATCGCGGTGCTGCAGATCGGGCACCGGCGCTTGGCGCGCAATACCCGCGACTCACCTTCGTCATCATCGGCGGCCACTTCGTTGCCCGGCACCAGATTGATGGTTTCCTTGCAACGCTCTTTGGGTGGCAGGGCGTAACCTGAACAACCGAGGAACACGCCAGTGGATGCGGTACGAATCATCATCGGCCGACCACAGACCTGGCACGCGATATCAGTGGGCGTCGGCTGATTGGCGCGCATACTGCGGTCATCGTCCGAGGAGGACGCTGCCTTCAGCTTGGTACTGAAATCGGCATAGAAATCGTCCAACACCTGCTTCCAGATGACTTCGCCCTGGGCAACGTCATCGAGGGACTCTTCCATGCGCGCGGTAAACCCGTAGTCCATCAAATTGGGAAAGCTTTCACCCAGTCGCTCAGTAACGATATCGCCCATCTTCTCGGCGTAGAAACGGCGATTGTTCAGGGTCACATAACCCCGATCCTGAATGGTCGAAATGATCGAGGCATAGGTAGAAGGACGACCAATACCGCGCTTTTCCAATTCCTTCACCAAACTAGCTTCGGCATAGCGCGCTGGCGGCTTGGTGAAATGCTGCTTGGGCTCCAGCGCCTGCAAGGCAAGCATGTCATCCACATTGATTTCCGGCAGTACTTCATCCTCACCGCCCTTGCCCTGCTGCGGCAATACCTTGGTGTAGCCGTCGAACTTCAGGATCCGGCCCTTGGCGCGCAGCTCAAAATCGCCAGCGCCTACCTGAATACTGGTAGACAGATATTTGGCCGGCGTCATCTGACAGGCCACGAACTGGCGCCAGATCAGTTCATACAGGCGCTCGGCATCACGCTCCATACCCTTGAGGTCGGTCTGCTTGAGCTTTACGTCCGAAGGACGAATGGCTTCGTGAGCTTCCTGCGCGCCTTCCTTGCTGCTGTAGGAGTTGGGCTTCTCCGGCAGGTAATCCTTGCCGAAGGTTTTTTCGATATAGCCGCGCGCCATGCTGACCGCATCGGCCGAGAGATTGGTCGAGTCGGTACGCATGTAGGTGATGTAACCCGCTTCATACAACCGCTGGGCCATCATCATGGTCTTCTTCACACTGAAGCTCAGGCGCGTACTGGCCGCCTGTTGCAGGGTGGAGGTAATAAAGGGTGCATTGGGCCGGGAGCTGGTCGGTTTGTCTTCACGCTTGAGGACGCGGTAATCGGCTTTGTTCAACAGAGCCAGGGCAGCGTCCGCCTGCGCCTTGTTTGTCGGCCTGAAGGCCTCTCCGGACTGCTTGACCACTTCAAAGCGCACAGCTTCCGCCTTGGGCGTATGCAACTGCGCATGAATTTCCCAGAACTCTTCTGGAATGAAGGCGCGAATTTCCCGCTCGCGATCCACAATCAGCTTGACCGCCACCGACTGTACTCGTCCGGCCGACAGACCGCGGGCAATCTTCTGCCACAACAGGGGCGAGACCATGTAGCCGACTACACGGTCAAGGAAGCGACGGGCCTGTTGAGCATTGACCCGGTTCAGATCCAGCTCGCCGGGCTTCGAGAAGGCGTCCTGAATGGCCTTCTTGGTAATTTCGTTGAACACCACGCGCTTGTAGCGACCTTCATCGCCGCCAATGCTTTCGCGCAGGTGCCAGGCAATCGCCTCCCCTTCACGGTCCAAATCCGTCGCGAGGTAAACGGTATCGGCGTCCTTGGCCAGGCGGCGCAGTTCGTCTACCACCTTTTCCTTGCCGGGTAGAATCTCGTAGTGCGCCTGCCAACCGTTCTCAGGATCGACGCCCATACGCTTGACCAGTTGCGCGCGCGCCTTGGCCTGCTTCTCCTGCTCGCTGGCGGGCGCGGCCTTGCGACCGCCCTTGGGTTTGCTCTCGGTCTTGGCGCTGCCACTGGTGGGCAAATCACGAATGTGGCCAATACTCGACTTCACGATGAAATCGTTGCCAAGGTACTTGTTGATTGTCTTGGCCTTGGCCGGCGACTCCACAATGACCAGTGCTTTTCCCATAGGTAATCGTTTTCCTGACTCAAGCTAGTTGAATGGCCCACAGATTCTGCTGCACCAGCATCATGGATATGGCTGGCGGGCGGAGGGACCAGAGCCTACACGTCTTCGCAGATAAAGGTAAAGCGTGGATATGCTTTGCCGTCAACCTCGACCATCTCTTCAAACATCGCCTGCGGTCGCACCCAAAGATCAAAATTGCCGTACAAGGTCCGGTAAACCACCAGCCTCTCTTCGGTCTCCGAGTGAGTGGCCAGGCCAATCACTTCGTAGTCCTTTCCTTTATAGTGCCGATACCGTCCGCTACGCATAGGCGCGCCTCCTTTACTCAGAACAGAGCGCGATTCGGCGCTCTGCCAGCCATAAAAAAGCCGAGGCACAAGGCCTCGGCTCTGATCAGACCCCGACTGTCTTAAACGCGTTCAAAGACAGTAGTAATGCCCTGGCCCAGACCTACGCACATGGTCGAGATACCGATGGTGCCGCTGTTCTGCTTCATCACGTTCAGCAGGGTGCCTGAGATACGCGCACCGGAGCAACCAAAGGGGTGACCCAAAGCGATAGCGCCGCCGTGCAGGTTCACTTTCTCTTCCATCTTGTCGAGCAGTTTCAGGTCCTTCAGCACCGGCAGCGCCTGTGCGGCGAAGGCTTCGTTCAGCTCAACGAAGTCAACATCGTCCATGCTCAGTCCAGCGCGCTTGAGCGCCTTCTTGGTAGAAGGTACCGGACCGTAACCCATGATCGCCGGATCAACACCAGCCACTGCCATGGAGCGAATGACCGCCAGTGGCTCCAGACCCAGGGCCTGGGCGCGCTCGGCAGACATCACGATCATGCACGAAGCGCCGTCAGTGATCTGCGAAGAAGTACCCGCAGTCACGGTGCCGCCCTTGGGATTGAACGCCGGACGCAGAGCGGCCAGGCTTTCCAGGGTGGTTTCCGGGCGAATGGTTTCGTCAGTGGTGAACAGTTTCAGGAAGCCGTTCTCGTCGTGACCTTCCATCGGGATGATCTCGTCCTTGAAGTTGCCTTCAACGGTCGCCTTGTGCGCCAGACGGTGAGAACGCTCACCGAAGGCATCCTGCTGCTCGCGGGTGATGCCGTGCATCTTGCCCAGCATTTCAGCAGTCAGGCCCATCATGCCGGACGCCTTGGCGGCATACAGCGACATGGCCGGGTTCGGATCAACCCCGTGCATCATGCTGACGTGCCCCATGTGCTCCACACCACCGACCACAAACACATCACCGTTGCCGGTCATGATGGCCTGGGCGGCAGTGTGCAACGCGCTCATGGACGAACCACACAGACGGCTGACCGTCTGCGCTGCGCTGGTGTGCGGGATAGGGGTCATCAGCGATGCCATGCGGGCGATGTTCCAGCCCTGCTCCAGGGTCTGGTTTACACAGCCCCAGATTACATCTTCCACTTCCGCCGGATCGATCTTCGGGTTACGTGCCAGCACACCGGTGATCAGGTTGGCTGACAGGGTTTCAGCACGTACGTTGCGGTACATGCCGCCCTTGGAGCGGCCCATCGGGCTGCGGCCGAAGTCGACAATAACAACGTCTCTCGGATTCAGGCTCATAGATTTACTCTCGCTGTTAACCGAAGAATTTCTGGCCGGTCTTCGCCATCTCACGCAACTTTTCAGTCGGTGCATACATGGCGCCGAACTCGGCGTATTTGTCTGCCATGGCCACAAACTCAGCCACACCAATGGTATCGATGTAGCGCAGCGCGCCACCGCGGAAGGGCGGGAAACCAATACCGTAGATCAGGCCCATGTCGGCGTCAGCTGCGGACTCGACAATGCCGTCTTCCAGGCAACGTACGGTCTCCAGACACAGCGGCACCATCATGATCTCGAGGATTTCCTGATCGGTGAACTCGCGCTGTTCCAGCACTACCGGCTTGAGCAGCTCGTAGGCTTCAGGGTCGACAACCTTCTTCGGCTTGCCCTTCTTGTCCATCTCGTAAGCGTAGAAGCCCTTGCCGGTCTTCTGGCCCAGACGATTCGCTTCATACATGACGTCGACAGCAGTCTTGGTCTTGTCAGCCATACGGTCGGGGTAACCTTCAGCCATGACATCACGGCCGTGGTGACCGGTGTCCATGCCAACCACGTCCATCAGGTAAGCAGGACCCATCGGCCAGCCAAACTTCTCCATGATCTTGTCGACGCGCTGGAAGTCTGCACCCATGTTGATCAGGCGGGCAAAGCCACCAAAATAGGGGAACAGAATACGGTTAACCAGAAAACCCGGGCAGTCGTTGACCACAACCGGAGTCTTGCCCATTTTCTTGGCGTAGGCGACGGTAGTGGCAACCGCTTTCTCGCTGGACTTCTCGCCACGGATGACCTCAACCAGCGGCATCATGTGTACCGGGTTGAAGAAATGCATGCCGCAGAAGTTCTCGGGACGCTTGAGCGCCTGGGCGAGATAGGTGATAGAGATGGTAGAGGTGTTGGAGGTAATGATCGCATCGTCGCGAACCTGACCTTCCACCTCAGCCAGCACCGCGTGCTTGACCTTGGGATTCTCTACGACCGCTTCAACCACGATGTCAACTTCCTTGAAGTCGCCATAGGACATGGTCGGACGGATGGCGTTCAGCGCCTTGGCCATTTGCTCAGGCTTCATGCGGCCTTTGGCAACACGCTTGCCCAGCAGCTTGGAGGCTTCGTCCAGACCCAGCTGGATGCCTTCCTCGCGGATATCCTTCATCAGGATCGGAGTGCCCTTGACGGCAGACTGGTAGGCGATACCGCCACCCATGATGCCTGCGCCCAGTACGGCAGCCAGCTTCACATCACCAGCCTGCTTGTCGTACTTCTTGGCTTTGTGCTTGAGCACCTGATCGTTCAGGAACAGACCAACGAGGCTGGCAGCAACAGAGGTCTTGGCCAGCTTGGCAAAACCGGCAGCTTCAATTTCCAGCGCCTTTTCACGGCCGTGGTTGGCGGCCTTCTGGATGGTCTTGATCGCTTCAACCGGTGCCGGGTAGTTCGGGCCAGCCTGACCGGCGACGAAACCCTTGGAGGTTTCAAACGCCATCATCTGCTCGATGGTGTTCAGCTTGACCTTTTCCAGTTTGGGCTGACGCTTGGCCTTGTAGTCCAGCTCGCCGGCGATGGCACGCTTGAGCACGTCAATGGCAGCCGCCTTGAGCTGGGCATCGGCAACAACCGCATCAACTGCACCGGCTTTCAGAGCCTTGTCGGCACGCTGCTCGGTACCGCCGCAGATCCACTCGATGGCGTTGTCCACGCCGATCAGGCGCGGCAGGCGAACGGTGCCGCCGAAGCCCGGGTAGATACCCAGTTTGACTTCCGGCAGACCGATCTTGGCGCTGGCGGCCATGACACGGAAATCGGCAGCCAGACACATTTCCAGACCACCACCCAGCGCGATGCCATTGATGGCAGCAACGGTGGGAACGTTCAGGTCTTCAAATGCGTTGAAGATCTTGTTGGCTTCCAGGTTTCCGGCAACCAGATCTTCTTCCGGCAGCTTGAACGTACCAACGAATTCGGTGATGTCGGCGCCGACGATGAAAACGTCCTTGCCGCTGGTGACAACAACGCCGGTGACATCGGCATTGTTCTGGATGGCCTCTACCGCCGCCTGCAGCTCGGACAGAGTGGCGCTGTTGAACTTGTTGACCGACTCGCCCTGCAGATCAAATCTGAGCTCGACGATGCCGTCTTCAAGGCCTTGAACCGTGATGGCTTTACCTTCGTAAATCATCAACTGATCTCCACGCTATGAAAGCACATGAGAAACACCAGCGGCGCGCCCAGCCAAAGCCGGCGCAACGCTGATGTCATGAACGATCCCGATACTCGGGGAAACGATGAACTAAAAAATTCATACAACCGTTTGATTCGGGTGCGCACACCTTCTTCCAAAAGCGCGCTCTTGTCAATCAGACCGCAGCCAGGCGCACTTGGTGCAATTTGTCGGTGCGGTGGAAAAATATTAATTTATTTATTAATAAACAAAGACTTATGAGCATAAATTGAGAGTCGATGAGAGTCTGAAACAAAAGCATAGCTCATCCTCAGGAGCACCTACTCTAGCAGCTCAATGGCTGCCAGCAAGCTACCTCGATAGCCGCAGTCACATTGCGGGCGCTTGCGCTGCATCGCGTGCTATACCCTGTCCGGCAACAGCGTTATGCTGATTTGCAACCCGCAGCAAAACAGGCTGCACGCAGCGCAGCAACACTGCTAGTATCCGCAAAAAAAGGAGAAATGCCGATGCTGTACTCACACGTGCTGGTCGCGGTGGATTTGATCGAAGAATGCCGCGCCGTTGCCGACCACGCCATGAAGCTGGCCAAGGCATTGGATGCCAAGCTGTCACTTTTGCATGTGGTCGAGCCGCTGGCCATGGCCTACGGCGGCGACGTACCTATGGACCTGTCCATGTTGCAACAGCAGCAATTCGAGCAGGCCAAGGAGCGTATGCAGTTGTTTGCGGCAGATTACAATTTGCCAGAAGACTGCCTGCAGATTGCCTTCGGCCATCCGCGCCAGGAAATTCATCGGGTAACTGAAGAACAGAGCTGCGACCTGATCGTGGTTGGCAGTCACGGCCGCCACGGCCTCGCCCTGCTGCTGGGCTCAACCGCCAACGACGTCCTGCACGGCGCACCCTGCGACGTTATCGCCGTGCGCTTGGGAAAGAAAAGCTGAGACTTTTCTTTCCAGCGGCAAGCTTTAAGCTTCAAGCCACAAGTTCAAATCCCAAACCAGCGCGCGCTGCTTGTAGCTTGTAGCTTAAAGCTTGCCGCCGAGTAGCGGGCAGGCGGCTCAGCCGCCAGCCTGCTCCTCCAATTCCGCCCAACGCTCCAGCGCTGCATCCAGCTCCTGCTGTTTCTGCTCTGCCTGTGCCAGCACCCTTGCGGTTGCATCGTGTGACTGCTGATAGAAGCCCGGATCGGCAATTTGCTGTTGCAGCGCTTCCAGTTCGCTTTCCAGCTTTTCCAGCATAGCGGGCAAGGCATCCAGCTCGCGTTGCAGCTTGTAGCTGAGTTTGACCTTGGGTGCTGGCGCAGCGGCGGCTGGAGCTGCTGGCGCAGCGGGCGGCTCAGGCTCGGCCTGGGTCTTGCTGTCTTCGCCCCATTCCGCCAAGGATTCGATACGCCCACCCTGGCGCAGCCAGTCGGCATAGCCCCCAACATACTCACGCACCTTGCCCTGACCTTCAAATACCAGGCTGCTGGTTACCACGTTGTCCAGGAAGGCGCGGTCGTGACTGACAATCAGCACAGTACCATCGAAGCCGGCCAGTACCTCCTCCAGCAATTCGAGTGTTTCCACGTCCAGATCGTTAGTTGGCTCATCCAGCACCAGCATGTTGGCCGGCTTGCTGAACAAGCGCGCCAGCAGCAGACGCGCGCGCTCACCCCCCGACAGCGCCTTGACCGGCGTGCGAGCACGCTCGGGGGAAAACAAAAAATCACCCAGATAGCTGATCACGTGGCGGCGGTCGCCGTTGATCTCGATGAAATCGCGGCCCTCGGAAATATTATCGATAACCGTTTTTTCCGGTTCCAGCTGGTCACGCAGCTGATCGAAATAGGCCACTTCAAGCTTGGTGCCGCTGTGAATCTTGCCGCTGTCGGGTTGCAGTTTGCCCAGTAGCAATTTGAGCAGCGTGCTCTTGCCGCAGCCGTTGTTGCCGATCAGGCCAATGCGATCGCCACGAATGACATTGAGCGACAGGTCCCGTACCAGGGGCGTGCGGCCCGGCCAGGCAAAGTTGATATGCTCGACCTCGATGACCCGCTTGCCCGAGGCATCGGCGGTTTCCAGCTGAAAGCTGGCCTTGCCCTGGCGTTCGATGCGCTGAGCACGCTCATCGCGCATGGCCTTGAGAGCCCGAACGCGGCCTTCGTTGCGGGTACGCCGCGCCTTGATGCCCTGACGAATCCACACCTCTTCCTGGGCCAGCTTTTTGTCGAACAGTGCGTTGGCCGTTGCTTCGGCGGCGAGCTGCTGTTCCTTGTGGTCCAGAAAGCTGCGGTAATCACCGGCCCAGTCAATCAACTGGCCCCGGTCCAGCTCCAGAATGCGCGTGGCAAGAGCCTGCAGGAACTGACGGTCGTGGGTGATGAAGAGCACGGCGCCGCGGAAATCCAGCAGCACCTGTTCCAGCCAGGCGATAGTATGAATATCCAGATGGTTGGTGGGCTCATCCAGCAGCAAGACGTCAGGCTCGGCGACCAATGCCTGCGCCAACAACACGCGACGGCGCCAACCGCCGGACAGCTCGGACATGCTCTTGTCGGCCGGCAGCCCAAGGCGTGTGAGGGTGGTTTCCACCAATTGATCCAGGCGCCAGCCATCCTTTGCCTCGAGGCGCTCCTGCACCTTTTCCAGACGCGCAAGCTCGGCATCGCCCATGTCGCCGGTAATCAGATGATGGTACTCGGCGAGCAGCTCGCCCACGCCGGCCAGACCAGCGGCCACCACATCGTAAACGGTCTTGTCGTCAGCCTTGGGCAGCTCCTGGGGCAACTGACCGATCTTCAGGCCAGGGGCGTACCAGATTTCGCCCTCATCAGCTGGCTGATCGCCATCGATCAGACGAAACAGGCTCGATTTGCCCGTGCCATTGCGACCGATCAGGCATACCCGTTCACCCCGATCAAGCTGAAAGCTGACCTTGTCGAGCAACGGATTGAGGCCATAGGCCAGCGAGACATCGGTAAAGGAAAGAAGAGCCATAGAACACCTGTGATTGAATCAGACGCGCATTCTACCTGTAGCAAGGCCGCTCTGTAACAAATGCCCACTAATTCACAGCCTGCCCCTTTTTCCACGCAGGGCAAAAAGCTAAGCTGTGGGTACAGGTTTGTCGTCCGCAACTTCCGTTTGCGAGCACCTGACACTCACCCGGCCATTTGTCGCCTTCCCGGCAGGATCACTATGCACAGCAACACCCGTTTTCGCTCCGCTGCATTGCTCTGTTTTCTGGCTATCAGTTTGTCGCTATCCAGCTTCTTTGCCCAAGCCGGCAAGCTGGAAACTCAGCGACTGCTCTACGATCAGGCCATGGGAGCGATCGAAAAAGGCGACATGGCTCGCTACCGCCAGCTTGAAGCGGGTTTGCGCGACTATCCGCTTTACGGTTACCTGGTGCTGGCTGACCTGAATCGCAACTTTGATAGTGCCAGCGATGAGCAACTCAGAGTGTTTCTGCGCACCTACGGCGATCTGCCTTTTGCCAACCGCTTGAAAGCACGCTGGTTGAGCCGTCTGGCCAGACAGGGCAAGTGGAACGAATTCACCCAGAATTATGCGGCCGCCGACAAGAGCGCCGCTTTCGATTGCCAACTGGCGATGCATCAATGGAATAGCGGAGATCGAGCGCACGGCATGCAACAGGCCCAGGCGCTATGGACCGTGGGCCGTTCCCAGCCCAATGCCTGCGACCCGCTGTTTGAGCGCTGGCAACAGGCCGGTGGCCTGACCGAAGACATTGTCTGGCAACGCCTCCGTCTTGCCCTGCTCTATCGTCAAGATGGGCTGGCCCGCTATCTGACCAAACAGATGCCCAGCCAGCAAGCGCTGGCAGAGCGTTTTGTCGATACGGCAACCAAGCCCACCCTCCTGCGCCAGACCGCAAACTACCGCGTCAGCGCCAGCCAGCCGGCAAACAAGGTGACCGACATCGCTACCGTTGCCCTGCGCCGCCTGGGTCGTGACGACAGCCAGGCTGCGCTGGAAATCTGGCCGCTCTACAAGGATCTGCCCTACACCGAAGAAGATCGCCTGGCCATTACCCGCGACATCGGCGTTCGACGGGCGCGCAAGATAGACCCGGCCGCCCTAACCTTCATGGCCACCAATGATCCATTGATGAAGGACGATGAAATCAGCGAATGGCGCATTCGCCTGGCCCTGCGTACCCGCAACTGGGAGATTGCCCGCTCCCTGACCCAGCAGATGCCCGCATCAATGGCCAGTCAGAGTCGGTGGCGCTACTGGAAGCTGCGCAGCGCGCAGTTGGCGTCCAGCGAATCCGGCGAACTCATCAATGAGTACAAGGCGCTGGCCCAGGAACGCGATTTTTACGGTTTTCTCGCTGCCGAGCGCAGCGGCCAGCCCTACGCCTTGAATCACGTCAGCGCGCCGGTGTCCGACCAGCAACTGGCAGAACTGAAGGCTCTACCCAGCACCCAGCGCGCCTATGAATTTCTGGCCCGCGATGAAGTGGTCAACGCCCGCCGCGAGTGGTATCACGCCGGCGACAACTTCAGTCGCGAGCAACTGATGGCGCAAGCCAAGCTGGCAAGGGAAATGGCCTGGTACTTCCCGGCCATTCGCGGCATCAGCATCGCCGAATACTGGGACGACCTGGATATCCGCTTCCCGATGGCCTATCAGGAACCGATCATGCAGCAGGCGCGGGCGCGGCAGATCAACTCGACCTGGGTTTACGCCATCACCCGCCAGGAAAGCGCCTTCATGGCAGATGCCCGTTCGCACGCCGGCGCCATGGGCCTGATGCAATTGATGCCCGCCACTGCCCGCGAAACAGCGCGCCAGTACGACATCCCTTACGGAAGCGCCAACGATGCGCTGATACCCGAGCGCAACATAGCCATAGGTACGGCTTATCTGTCGCGCCTCAACGGGCAATTCAAAGGCAACCGGGTGCTGGCCTCGGCTGCCTACAACGCCGGTCCCGGCCGTGTGCGGCAATGGACCAACGGCATGGGTAGCCTGCCGGCTGATGTGTGGGTAGAGGCTATTCCGTTCGACGAGACGCGCAAGTACGTGCAAAGCGTACTCAGCTATGCGGTGATCTACGGTGAGAAGCTGGGTATCAAGCAGAGCGTTATGGAGCAGCACGAGCGCTATCTGGAGTTCTGAGTGCTCAGGCCTCCAGCAACTGCAAACGGGCGCGCACGGTTTCCACCAGTTGGTCGGGCTGGAATTTGGAGAGGAAGCCGTCGCAACCCACCTTTTCCACCATCGCCTTGTTGAAGTTGCCCGACAATGAGGTATGCAGCACCACAAAGAGGTCTTTCAGGCGGGGATCCTTGCGGATCTCTGCCGTGAGGCGGTAGCCGTCCATCTCCGGCATTTCGGCATCGGTAATCACCATCAATAGCCGCTGATTCATGTCCTCGCCGCTGTCGGCCCAGGCTTGCAGCATGCGCAGCGCCTTGAGTCCGTCGGTAGCAACATGCATGGTCAGTTGCAGTTGAGAAAGCGTGTCGCGCAGCTGATTGATACCCGTCGGAGAATCATCCACCAGCAGCACTTCGCGGCCATGTGCCTTGCTCAGCAACGGATCTTCCAGTAGCTCTTCACTCACGCGCGTATTGAACGGCACGATCTCCGCCAGCACCTTCTCCACATCAATGATTTCAACCAGGCGCATGTTTTCCAGGCGGGTGATGGCGGTGAGGTAATGCGCTCTACCTGCCCCCTTGGGTGGTGGCTGCACGGTGTCCCAGTTGAGATTCATGATGCGATCGACGCTGCCGACCAGAAAGGCCTGCACCGAGCGATTGTATTCAGTCACGATGATGGTGCTGTCGCGCCGCGCTTCGATCGGCTGCAGGCCGATAGCGCCGGAAAGATCGATAACCGGGATGGTCTGACCCCGCAGATGAATCACCCCTGCCACGTGCGGATGACGCTGCGGCATCTGCGTCAACGCCGGCAGAGTGAGCACTTCACGGATTTTGAAAACATTCAGCGCAAAAAGCTGCGGACCGGACAGCTGAAACAACAAGATTTCCAGCCGGTTTTCGCCAACCAGCCGGGTACGCGAATTGACCGTATCCAGAACCCCTGCCATAACCTGTGCCTCGCAACGTTCAGCGCCAGATAGCAAGATGCCATCTGTTTTTTCCCAGTATAGCCACAGTTCTCCATCAGAGGACAAGAGCCGCAGCGTTAGCAGCGATTAAACGGCCATTAATAGTAGGCGTTTTCCGTTACCGTGTGGTCGGTTGAGTCGCGTACACCGGTGAGCTCCGGAATGCGGGCAACCAGAGTCTTCTCGATACCTTCCTTGAGCGTGACGTCCACCATACCGCAGCCCTGACAACCACCGCCGAATTGGAGGATGGCAATACCACCTTCCACTACATCGATCAGCTTCACGTCACCGCCGTGACTGGCCAGACCCGGGTTGATCTCGGTCTGCAGCAGGTAGTTGATACGCTCATTCAAGGGGCTGTCTTCATTGACCATGGGGACCTTGGCGTTGGGCGCCTTGATGGTCAGTTGGCCACCCATACGGTCGGTGGCGTAGTCCACCATGGCCTCTTCCAGGAAAGGCTCGCTGACCGAGTCAACCCAGACATTGAAGGCCTCCAACGCGATCAGGCGATCTTCCGGCTTCTCTTCGCCCGGCTTGCAGTAGGCGATACAGGTTTCTGCGTAGGGCGTCCCTGGCTGGGTAATGAACACCCGAATACCTACCCCGTCCGTGTCCTGCTTGGAAAGCAGATCGGCCAGATAGTCCTGTGCGGATTGGGTGAGAATAATGCCTGCCATGAAATGCCTCTTGCCTAATGACTTGGATGCCTAGTGTAAGGGATGCCCGGCCACGAATAAAGTCCCACCTTTTTACTTGGTTATTATTCAGCCCGACTGCAACCTGTAACAGCCCGGCCCCTGGGCAATTCAGAGTTGCCACTGTGCGTGCTATCATTGCCGGCTTTTCGGCGTGTAACTCTGGAGTACCCATGTCTGACCGCATCGCTCGCTTGACCGCACTCACTGAGGCTCTGCAACAACGCATTCTGATCCTCGACGGCGGCATGGGCACCATGATTCAGGCCTACAAGCTCGAGGAAGAGGACTTTCGCGGTGAGCGCTTTGCCGACTGGCCAAGCGACCTCAAGGGCAATAACGACCTGCTGGTACTGACTTGCCCCGACGCCATTGGCGCGATGGAAAAGGCCTACCTGGATGCCGGCGCCGACATCATCGAGACCAATACCTTCAACTCGACCCGGGTATCGCAAGCCGATTACGGCATGCAGGAGCTATCCTACGAGCTGAACCTGGAAGGCGCCCGTCTGGCGCGCAAGGTCTGTGACGCAAAAACCCTGGAAACGCCTGACCGACCGCGCTTTGTAGCCGGCGTACTGGGGCCGACCAGCCGTACCTGCTCCATCTCGCCGGATGTGAACAACCCCGGTTTTCGCAATGTCACCTTTGACGAGCTGGTGGAGAACTACGTCGAGTCCACGCGCGGGCTGATCGAGGGCGGCTCTGACCTGATTCTGATCGAAACCATCTTCGATACACTCAATGCCAAGGCGGCGATCTTTGCCGTGCAGCAGGTGTTCGAGGACATGGGCGTCGAGTTGCCGATCATGATTTCCGGCACCATTACCGACGCCTCCGGACGCACCCTCTCGGGTCAGACCACCGAGGCCTTCTGGAACTCGGTACGCCACGCCAAACCGATTTCCGTGGGGTTGAACTGCGCCCTGGGTGCCAAGGACCTGCGCCCCTATCTGGAGGAGCTGTCAAACAAGGCCGAGACTCATACCTCGGCGCACCCCAACGCCGGCCTGCCCAACGAGTTTGGCGAGTACGACGAAACGCCCGAAGAAATGGCCGTGGTGGTTGAAGAGTTCGCCGCAGCCGGCTTTCTGAATATCGTCGGCGGTTGTTGCGGCACCACCCCTGCACATATCAAGGCGATTGCCGAGGCGGTGGCCAAATACCCGCCGCGCGCCATCCCCGATATACCCAAGGCCTGCCGCCTGTCGGGGCTGGAGCCTTTCACCATCGACCGCAGCTCGCTGTTCGTCAACGTCGGTGAGCGCACCAACATCACCGGCTCGGCCCGCTTTGCCCGGCTGATCCGCGAGGACAACTACACCGAGGCACTGGAAGTCGCGCTGCAGCAGGTTGAAGCCGGCGCGCAGATCATCGACATCAACATGGACGAGGGCATGCTCGACTCCAAGGCGGCGATGGTCACCTTCCTCAACCTGATTGCCGGTGAACCGGACATCTCCCGTGTGCCGATCATGATCGACTCCTCCAAGTGGGAGGTGATCGAGGCTGGCCTGAAGTGCATTCAGGGCAAGGGCATCGTCAACTCGATCTCCATGAAGGAAGGCGTCGAGCAATTCAAGCAGCATGCTCGTCTGTGCAAGCGCTATGGCGCCGCCGTGGTGGTCATGGCGTTCGACGAAAAGGGCCAGGCCGATACCGCCGCGCGCAAGCAGGAAATCTGCCAGCGCTCCTACGACATCCTGGTCAATGAAGTCGGCTTCCCGCCGGAAGACATCATCTTCGACCCCAATATCTTTGCCATCGCCACCGGCATCGAAGAGCACAACAACTACGCGGTCGATTTTATCGACGCCTGTGCCTACATCCGCGATAACCTGCCCTATGCGCTGACCTCTGGTGGCGTGTCGAACGTGTCCTTCTCGTTCCGTGGTAACAACCCGGTGCGTGAGGCCATCCACTCGGTATTCCTCTACCACGCGATCAAGAACGGCCTGACCATGGGCATCGTCAACGCCGGCCAGTTGGAAATCTACGACGAGATTCCCGCCGAGCTGCGCAACTGCGTGGAAGATGTGGTACTCAACCGCAGCGAAGGCGGCACCGAAGCGCTGCTGGATATCGCCGACAAGTACAAAGGCGACGGCAGCGTCAAGGAAGCCGAAACCGAAGAGTGGCGCACCTGGGAAGTCAACGCCAGGCTGTCGCATTCGCTGGTCAAGGGCATTACCGCCTGGATCGTGGAAGACACCGAAGAAGCGCGGCAACAGGCCAACCGACCCATCGAGGTAATCGAAGGCCCGCTGATGGCCGGCATGAACGTGGTTGGCGATCTGTTCGGCTCGGGCAAGATGTTCCTGCCGCAGGTGGTGAAATCCGCCCGCGTAATGAAGCAGGCAGTAGCGCACCTGATCCCCTTCATCGAGGCAGAGAAAGGCGACACGCCCGAGGCCAAGGGCAAGATCCTGATGGCCACGGTCAAGGGCGACGTGCACGACATCGGCAAGAACATCGTCGGCGTCGTGCTCGGCTGTAACGGCTACGATGTGGTCGATCTGGGCGTGATGGTGCCGGCGGACAAGATTCTGCAGACTGCGATTGATGAGAAGTGCGACATCATCGGCCTGTCTGGCCTGATCACCCCCTCGCTGGATGAAATGGTGCACGTGGCGCGCGAGATGCAGCGCCGCGACTTCCATCTGCCGTTGATGATTGGCGGTGCGACTACCTCTAAGGCGCACACCGCGGTCAAGATTGATCCCAAATACCAGAATGATGCGGTCATCTACGTGACCGACGCCTCGCGCGCGGTGGGCGTGGCTACCACCCTGCTGTCCAAGGAGCTCAAGCCCGACTACGTACGACAGATCCGTGAAGACTACGCCGTGGTGCGCGAGCGCACCGCCAATCGTAGCGCGCGCACCGAATACCTCAGCTACCCACAGGCCATCGAAAAGGGCCCGCAGCTGGACTGGCAGGATTATCAGCCGCCCGCACCACGGACCCAGGGCGTGCAGGTGCTCGACAATATCGACCTCAGCGTGCTGGCCGAGTATATCGACTGGACCCCGTTCTTCATTTCCTGGGACCTGGCCGGCAAGTATCCACGCATCCTGGATGACGAGGTGGTGGGTGAAGCCGCGCGCTCACTGTTCGCTGATGCGCAGGCGATGCTGCAGAAGATGATCAGCGAAAAACTGGTTACCGCGCGCGCCATATTCGGCTTCTGGCCGGCCAATCAGGTCGATCATGACGATATCGAGCTGTACGACGACGCCGGACAACCCATCGCCAGGCTTCATCACCTGCGTCAACAGACGATCAAGCCCGACGGCAAGCCAAATCTTTCACTGGCCGACTTTGTCGCACCGAAGAGCAGCGGCAAGACCGACTACGTTGGCGGCTTTATCACCACCGCCGGCATCGGCGCTGAAGAAGTGGCCAAGGCTTACCAGGACAAGGGTGACGACTATAACTCCATCATGGTCAAGGCCCTGGCTGACCGCCTGGCCGAGGCCTGCGCCGAGTGGCTGCACGAGCAGGTGCGCCGCGAGCACTGGGGCTACGCACCGGACGAAGCACTGGAGAACAACGACCTGATCCGCGAAAAGTATCGCGGCATCCGCCCGGCTCCAGGCTACCCGGCCTGCCCGGACCACACCGAGAAGGCCACCCTGTTCAGCCTGCTGGACCCGCAAGGCACCTCGGGCGTCACCCTGACCGAGCACTTCGCCATGTTCCCGGCGGCGGCGGTCAGCGGCTGGTATTTCGCCCATCCGCAAAGCCAGTATTTTGCTGTCGGCAAGATCACCCGCGATCAGGTTGAGTCCTACGCCGCCCGCAAGGGCGATTCGCAGGAGAGCGTCGAGCGCTGGCTCGCGCCCAACCTCAGCTACGACAACTGAGTCGGGTGACGCTGCTTCCCGACAGCCGTCGCCTGAAGCGCATTGCCGTGCTGGGATTGCCGATCATGGGCGGCATGCTCAGCCAGAGTCTGTTGAATCTGGTGGATGCCGCCATGGTCGGCCACCTCGGCAGCCAGGCACTGGCCGGCGTAGGCCTGGGCAGCTACGCCAACTTCATGGCCGTTGCGCTGGTGATGGGGCTGGGCGCTGGTGTGCAGGCCATGGTAGCGCGGCGCAACGGTGAAGGCAGTACCAGCCAGATCGCTGCGCCGCTGAACGAAGGTCTCCTGATAGCGCTGCTGCTCGCCCTGCCCCTCACGCTGGTGTGCTGGGCCTTGGCCGAGCCGATCATCCGCCTGCTGGCCGACGATCCCGCGGTAGTGGGCATTGGCGCCAGCTATTTCCAGTGGCGCATCCTGGCGATAGCTGCAGTGGGCTTCAACTTCGCCTTTCGTGGCTACTGGAACGGTATTCACCGTTCCGGCATGTATCTGCAGATTCTGATCATCACCCATCTGACCAACATCCTGGTCAGCTACGGGCTGATTTTTGGCCGCCTGGGCCTGCCAGAGCTCGGCGCCGAAGGCTCCGGCCTGGGCACCGCCATTGCCATGCTGTTTGGCTCACTGATGTATTTTGTAGTGACCTGGCGCGCCGGCCACGAGCATGGCTTTCTGCGCGTGCGGCCAGGCTGGCGAGGCGTTCGCGCCATGTTGCAGCTATCCATGCCGAATTCGCTACAACAGTTCTTTTTTGCGTCCGGTATCACCATGCTGTTCTGGATCATCGCCCAGATAGGCACACCGGAGCTGGCCATAGCTCATGTGCTGATCAACCTCGCACTCTTCCTGATTCTGCCCGGCGTTGGCCTGGGTATGGCCGCCACCACGCTGGTCAGCCATAGCCTGGGCGCGCGCCAGCCGGACGAAGCCTACCGCTGGGGCTGGGATGTAACCCGTGTTGCCGTAGTAACGCTGTTTGTGATGGGCGCACCCTTCTGGCTGGCACCCCACCTGGTGCTCGGCCTGTTTACTCAGGACCCCCAGTTGCTCGCGCTGGGTGAATGGCCACTGCGTATAACCGGCGTGGGCATGAGCCTGGATGCCACCGCTCTGGTGCTGACGCAGGCCCTGCTGGGCGCCGGTGCCAGCCGCACCGTGATGCACGTGAATCTGGGCAGTCAGTGGCTGGTCTTCCTGCCTTGTGCCTATCTCGCTGGCCCGGTCCTGGGCGGCGGATTGCTGACCGTATGGCTATTGCAAACCCTGTACCGCTGCATGACCTCGGTTATCTTTGCTGTCATGTGGCGTCGCCGAGGCTGGCTAAGTATCCGCCTTTGACCAAGGCGCATGGACCGGATCAGGCTTAGCAACTAAGCTGGTCGCAGACCCTGCAATACCATTGACGCTAACGGGAGGATTCGCATGAGCAAGGAGCAGAAGCAGCCCGCCGCGCCCCCAATGCGCTTTCGTGACACCCTGGTGAGCGTACTGGCGGCGGCGCTGGGGGTGCAAAGCAGCAAGGCGCGCGAACGCGACTTTACGCACGGCAAGCCGAGCCATTTCATTCTGTTGGGAGTCGGCTTTACCGCAGTCTTCGTGCTGGTAATATTCGGGGTAGTCAAGCTGGTGTTGCGGCTATCGGGCGTCAGCTGACCACCCCCGGACTAGCTGCCGGGCTACTGACCGCTAACCCAGAAGACCGCAGTGGCCACGGTCAACAAAATGAGCATCACCGCGGCAAATGCATCCAGCCCGCTGTCTTGATGTGGATCGTCCTGCAGGTCATGGTCGTTCATGGGATGGCCATCCTCTGTTATTGTTTTATATAGCCCGTTGCTGCGGGCTACCCTCAGTTAAGACCATTACCGCGAGGGGCACAAGAGGCGGCGAATATGTGCAAAAACAATCTAAAGATATAGATAAACATTCCTTTTGTGCATATCCGAAAACTGCTATTGTCTGCCCGCCCGAGCCTGAAGGGACATAACTAGTTAAGGAGCCAGCAGCGCTCCAAGCACAGGTTTCTGTATGTATATCTACGACGACTATGATCAGCAGATCGTTGAGGACCGCGTAAAGCAGTTCCGCGATCAAACCCGCCGCTATCTTGCTGGCGAGTTGAGTGAAAGCGAATTCCTGCCGCTGCGCCTGCAGAACGGCCTGTATGTGCAGCGCTATGCACCCATGCTGCGCGTTGCCATTCCTTATGGACTGGTCTCGGCCAAGCAGATGCGCAAGCTGGCCTTTATTGCCCGCCAGTACGACAAGGGCTATGCCCATTTCAGTACCCGCCAGAATGTGCAGTTCAACTGGCCGGAACTGGAGAACGTGCCCGAGATTCTCGCTCACCTGGCCGAAGTGCAGATGCATGCCATTCAGACCAGCGGCAACTGCATTCGCAACACCACCACCGATCAGTTTGCCGGCGTCGCTGCCGACGAGCTGGTGGACCCGCGCCCCTGGTGCGAGATCATTCGTCAGTGGTCGACGTTCCACCCCGAGTTTGCCTTCCTGCCGCGCAAGTTCAAGATTGCCGTCAATGGCGCCGAGCAGGACCGCGCCGCCATTGGCGTGCACGATATCGGCCTGAACGTGATCAGGAACGAAGCCGGTGAAATCGGTTTCCGCGTACTGGTTGGGGGCGGCCTGGGGCGCACCCCCATTGTCGGCTCGCAGATCTGCGACTTCCTGCCCTGGCAGCATCTGTTGACCTATCTCGACGCCATCCTGCGTGTATACAACCGCTATGGCCGTCGCGACAACAAGTACAAGGCGCGTATCAAGATACTGGTCAAGGCGCTTACGCCTGAAGTCTTCGCCGAAAAGGTCAACGCCGAGTGGGCGCACACCAAAGACAGCGACACCACACTGACCGAGCAGGAAGTGCAGCGCGTTGCCGCCCACTTTACCGCGCCCGACTACGAAAGCTTTGCCGGCGATGACGCGGATTATTTGGCCAAGCGCGACAGCGAGAAGGGCTTCAACAACTGGGCCATGCGCAACCTGCAGGCGCACAAGGTACCCGGCTATGCAGCCGTGACCCTGTCACTCAAGCCCACCGCAGTCGCCCCAGGCGATGCAACAGACAAGCAGATGGAAGCCGCCGCCGACCTGGCCGAGCGCTACAGCTTTGGCGAGCTGCGCGTGACTCACCAGCAGAACCTGGTACTGGCCGATGTGCGTCAAAGTGACCTCTACGCTCTGTGGCAGGAGTGCAAGGAGCTGGGGTTCGCCACACCGAACGTCGGCCTGCTGACCGACATCATCTGCTGCCCCGGTGGCGACTTCTGCGCCCTGGCCAACGCCAAATCGATTCCCATTGCCGAAGCCATTCAGCGCACCTTCGATGATCTGGACTACCTGCACGACATCGGCGATCTGGACCTGAACATCTCCGGTTGCATGAACGCTTGCGGTCACCACCACGTTGGTCACATCGGCGTGCTGGGTGTCGACAAGAAGGGGCAGGAGTTCTATCAGGTATCGCTGGGCGGTAATAGCGGTCGCGACGCCTCTATTGGCCAGATTCTCGGGCCATCCTTCGCCGCCGACGAAATGCCGACCGTGGTCAGCAAGGTGATTGACGTCTACATCCAGAACCGTACCCCAGAAGAACTGTTCCTCGATACCTTCCAGCGTATCGGCATGGCACCTTTCAAGGAGCGCGTTTATGCAGCGGCTAATTAAGAACGGCCAGATCATCGACGAAACCTGGCACCTGCTGCCCAAGGACGCCACGCTTGATGGCCTGTCCAACAGCGATGACCTGATCGTGCCTGTGGGTCTGTGGCTGGATCACGCTCACGCCCTCAAGGCGCGCGATGGCGGCCTGGGTGTCTGGCTCGACAGCGACGAAGAAGTGGAAGCCATTGCCGACGACCTGGAGCATTTTCAGGTCGTGGCGTTGAACTTCCCGGTCTTCAGCGATGGCCGCAACTACTCCAACGCACGCCTGCTGCGTGACCGCTACGGTTACCAGGGCGAGGTACGCGCCATTGGCGACGTGCTGCGCGATCAGTTGTTCTTCATGCGCCGCTGCGGCTTTGATGCCTTTGCGCTGCGTGCAGATCGCGACCCGGTCGAGGCGCTGGAAAGTTTCAACGACTTTTCCAATACCTACCAGAGCGCCACGGACCAGCCGCTGCCGCTGTTCAGGCGGCGCCAGGCTTGAATGACGCACATTAAAAAACCCGCCTCGGCGGGTTTTTTAATGTCGCAACTAATCAAATGAGCTTGACCAGGGTTCTGCCCACCATCTTGCCCCCCAGAATGCGCTCGATCTCGGCCGGCAGATCATCCAGCGTGATCTCGTGCACCAGCGCTTCGAGGTCCAGCTTCCACTGTACCGAGAGGCGGTCCCACATGGAGGCCTTGACTACCAGAGGTTGTTCGACCGAATCGATACCCATCAGGTTGACGTTGCGCAGGATGAAGGGAAATACGCTGCCCTGGAACTGCCCGCCGGCAGTCAAGCCGCAGCAGGCCACGCTGCCGCCGTAACACAAGGCCTTGACCACGTTGAACAGAATCTCGCCGCCCACGGTATCAACCGCGCCAGCCCACTGCTCTTTCAGCATGGGTTTGTCTTTACCTGCTTCCAACGCGGTGCGGTCCACGATCTGGCTGGCGCCCAGGCCGGTCAGGAAGTCCGCCTGCAACGCCTTGCCGGTCGCTGCAGCCACCTCATAACCCAGCGTCGACAACAGAGCAACTGCAATACTACCCACGCCGCCAGTAGCGCCGGTCACCAGTACCGGCCCCTGATCCGGGCTGACCCCTGCCTGTTCCAGCTTGTCGACACACAGGGCTGCCGTGAGGCCCGCGGTGCCCAGTATCATGCTTTCACGCAGCGACAAACCCTCAGGGCGCTTGAGTACCCAGGCAGCCGGCACACGTATGTACTGCCCAAAACCGCCAGCCGTATTCATGCCCAGATCGTAACCGGTGATGATGACCTCATCGCCGATGCTCAGCTCAGCCACCGAACTGGCTTCCACCACACCGGCGGCATCAATCCCGGGCGTGTGCGGAAAGCTGCGAGTGACGCCCTTGTTACCGGAGGCCGACAATGCATCCTTGTAGTTCAGCGAGGAATAATGCACACGGACCAGCACATCGCCCGCCGGCAAATCATCGATATGCCGGCTCGTTACCGAAGCAACGTATTTGCCGGCATCTTCGTTCACTACCAAAGCCTTGAATTCGGACATAATCCGCTCCTACCAGAATCGTTGATTGTGAAAGCGCGAAACCCAGGTCAATAGCAATCGATCCACTGCCTGGGCCATGCCGCCGGATAACCGGTCCTGCAAGCGCTTGCGCTGTTGGTAATTGAGCTCGAACACGTCTGCCTCGCGCACCCGCTCGCTCAGATACTGATCACTGGTTTTCACCTCATCGGCCAGTTGTTTATCCAGCGCCTCGGTGCCGAACCAGACCTCGCCGGTGGCGACCGACTCGACGTCCAGCGCGGGTCGGTACTGGGCGACGAAGCGCTTGAACAACTGGTGAATATTTTCCAGGTCTTCCTGAAACTTCTCGCGATCCTTGTCGGTGTTTTCTCCGAACAGTGTCAGGGTGCGTTTGTATTCGCCAGCCGTAAGCATCTCGAAATCCACCTGGTGCTTTTTCAGCAGACGATGGAAATTGGGCAGCTGCGCGACCACGCCGATGGAGCCAAGCATGGCAAAGGGGGCAACCAGAATACGATCGGCAATGCACGCCATCATGTAGCCGCCGCTGGCCGCCACCTTGTCCACCGTAATGGTCAGGGGGATGCCTGCATCACGTATGCGCACCAGTTGCGACGCCGCCAATCCGTAGGCGTGCACCATGCCGCCGCCACTTTCCAGACGCACCAGGATCTCATCCTGAGACCTTGCGATATCCAGCACAGCAGTCACTTCGTGGCGCAGGTTTTCCAGCGCGCTGGCCTTGATGTCGCCATGAAAGTTAAGCACAAAGACGCGACCCTTGGCGTCATTGTCCGCCGCTTTGGCTTTTGCCTTGGCGTCCTGCTTGCGCTGCTTGTCCTGCGCCTTGCGCGCGCTCTTGCTCAGTACCGCCTGCCCCAGGCGCTCGGCCATGCGGCTGAAGCGGTCATTCACGCGAACCACGCTCAGAGTGCCTTCACTGCGCCGCGGCCGGCCTTTGCTGGCAGCGATGGCCAGCACAATCAGCAATACCACCACCAGCACCGTCACAGCCTTGGCCAGAAAGAAAAAATACTGATCAAACCATTCCACAGGCATCTCCACAGTCATCTTGCAGTTAGCGATCTGCGCTCTAGCATACAGGATGCGAGCCCAGGGCGAACATGCCGAGCCGGAGCAGATTCAAACGCTCGTATGATTTCTTGTTGACAGCCTTGCCGCTCTCCACCTAACCTCAGGGCAGATTCGAAAACAGGTAGAACACCGTGGGCAGTATCTATTTAATCCGGCATGGCCAGGCCTCGCTCGGCGCCGCCAACTACGATGTACTTTCACCCCTGGGCATACAGCAGTCGCGGCTGTGTGGCGAGTTCTATCAGCAGCAGGGTCTGCGCTTGGATCACTGCTACGCCGGGGAGATGCAGCGCCAGATTGACACCGGTCGCCACGCGCTCGCCGCCATGCAGCAGAACGACTGCCCCATGGATATCGATAGCGCATTCAACGAGTACCATTCCGATCAAGTGCTCACCACCTACCTGCCCAAGGTCATCGAGCGCATTCCCGAAGCCGAGTTCTACGTCAGCAATGCCGGTCAGCATCGCAAGGAGTTCCAGCAGGTGTTCAGCAGTGCCATCAACCTGTGGATCACCGATGTCACCGACAACGCCGAATGCCCACCCTGGTCCGGCTTCGTCGCTCAGGTCGAGGCGGGGCTGCAGCGGGTCATGGCGAAGCACACCGCCAGCGGTCAGAACATTGCCATATTCACCTCGGGCGGCGTGATTACTGCTGCCCTGCAGCTCATCACGCAGATGCCGGCCACCAGCGCTTTCGAGCTGAACTGGCAAATCGTGAACACCTCTGTAAGCCGTCTACAATACCGTAAGGACAAACTGAGCCTGGCCGCCTTCAATAGCCAGGCCCATCTGGATGTCCACCAGCGGTCCGAATGGGTCAGCTTCAGATAACCCGGCCGGCACACTTAACTCATTAAGTACCGTCCACCCAATCCAGCAAAGGAACGACAGATGACTAGCGTTGCAGAAATCACCAGCAAGATGGAAACCAAGTTCAACTCAGCCGCTGCCGCCGGCCTGGATCTGGTTTTCCAGTTCAACATCGAAGACGACGAGAACTTCAACGTAACGGTCAAGGACGGCACTTGCGCCGTAGCTCAGGGCAACGCTGAAGATCCCAACGTTACCCTGATCATGGACAAGGATACCCTGGAAGGTGTCATGACCGGCGAGACCGATGGCATGCAGGCATTCATGTCGGGCAAGCTGCGCGCCGAAGGCGACATGATGCTGGCGCTGAAACTGGGCGAACTCTTCCCGGCCTGATCCCGTCTGGGCAATGAAACCGGAGCCTGGCTCCGGTTTTTTTATACCTGTTGCCGCCTCGCCATAGACCACACCCATTGGCCTGCAACACCCAGTCTGATTAACCTTCGATGGCCTTGTTCGCCAGGCCTCCGGTGGATTAGATTAACCGACTGCATCAGCCTGCCCGCACGCCAATGGGCGGCCTGTATCTGTTTTGCCGGCTTCTGCCGACACCCAACAAGGAACACAGCCATGCAAAAAACCCAACTCTTTGATCTCGACGGCAAGGTCGCGCTGGTTACTGGCGCCAGTCGCGGTATCGGCGAAGCCATCGCCAAACTGCTCGCACAGCAAGGCGCCCACGTGATCGTGTCCAGCCGCAAGATTGACGACTGTCAAAAGGTTGCCGATGCCATCACAGCCGCCGGCGGCAAGGCCAGCGCCATGGCCTGTCATATCGGTGAGATGGAGCAGATCGTCGCCACGGTCGCGGCCATTCGCGAGCAGTTCGGCAAGCTGGACATTCTGGTCAACAATGCCGCCACCAACCCCTACTTCGGCAACGTGCTGGATACCGACCTGTCAGCCTTCCAGAAGACCGTCGACGTGAACATTCGCGGTTACTTCTTCATGTCGGTCGAAGCCGGCAAACTCATGCGCGAGAACGGCGGCGGCGCCATTCTCAACGTCGCCTCGGTCAACGGCATGGTCCCTGGCGACATGCAGGGCATCTACTCCATCACCAAGGCTGCCGTCATCAATCAGACCAAGGTCTTTGCGAAGGAGTGCGCGCAGTTTGGCATCCGTTGCAACGCCCTGCTGCCCGGCCTGACCGATACCAAGTTTGCCTCGGCGCTGACCACTAACGATGCCATTCTCAAGAATGCTCTGCAGCGCATCCCACTGCGTCGCGCTGCCGATCCGTCAGAGATGGCGGGTACCGTTCTGTATCTGGTAAGTGATGCGTCCAGCTACACCACTGGCACGGCTATCAATGTCGATGGCGGCATGCTGGCGTAAGCCGACGAAGAAGCAAAACCGGATGGCCGCCGGACGCACCGGCGGCTGTCAGTTGAAGCGTTTCATTGCCGCCGTTGCGGCAGGATTAAGCGGCACTGGCGTAAGGCCTGTAGGCCCCAATTCCAGCGAAAACTGCGCACCGTCCGTCAATGGTATAAAACGCACCTCGAAGGCATCTGCCTCAAGCAGTCGATGCGCTTCAATATTATCTATCCATGCCCAGAGATCACGCCATGGCGGCGTGCTATGCAAATTGGGAAGCAACTCGCGACCATTGGCGCTGCTATCGTGTTGCTGCTCAAGCGCCAGGTAACGCCCAAGTAAACGGTGCAGACGATAGCCATCGACCAACCCTAGCGCCCCTGGCAGTCCATGCCAGCGCAATACTTCGACCTCCAGCTCCCAAAGATCGCCGGCAATACGCACCGTCTCATTGCCCTGCGGCCCGGTGAGCACGGCTTCGTACTGCTGATTGCCCACCTTGTTGAAGCTGAGCGTGCCCACAGTAGCGGCCCTGGGTTCGATTTCGGTAAAGTTCTGCAGATCCCAGGCCGCCAGGCCAAGCATCACGGCCGCAGCCAACAGCGCCAGCAGCACATTACCCTTGAGCCAGCCCAGCAGCCAACGCAGGCGCCAACCAAAACGCAGCGCCAGCACAGCCAGCAATAGCGCCACACAGCCTACAAGCACCGCCAAGACAAGATACTGCATACCTGCTCCCTGGTTCATTTCAGACGGGCACCGGGGGCGCTTCTCTGCCCTCCAGGCGCGCCAGATAAGAGTCAATCAGCCAGCGCGAGATGGTGCCACGTGGCGGAATGCTGGGCAGACTGTCGACTGGCCACCAATGCGCCTCCTCAATCTCTCCCGGCTGCGGCACTATTTCGCCACCGGCATACTCCGCATGAAAGCCGAGCATCAGCGAATTGGGGAAAGGCCAGTTCTGGCTGCCCAGATACTGCAGATTGTCCACCTCCAGGTTGACCTCTTCCTTCACTTCACGATGCAAGCAATGCTCGACCGATTCACCAGGCTCGATAAAGCCGGCCAGGGTGCTGAAAAAACCAGGCGGAAAATGCGGCGAGCGCGCCAGCAATACCTCCTCGCCCCGGGTCACCAGTACTATGATGCAAGGCGCAATCTTGGGGTATTCACGACGCTCGCACGCCAGGCACTCCATGGCACGCTCGTCACTACGCAACTGCATTTGCTGCCCGCAGCTACCGCAAAACTGATGCGTTTGATACCAGGCATTGAGTTGCTGTGAAAATCCCAGTAGCCGAAACAGCTGGTCATCAATCTGTCCAATCAGACTGCGCAGCCCGTGCCAACTGAGCCCGGGCATGCTCATGCTCTCGCTCAGGCAAAGCAACTCGCACTGACGTCCGTCCACCAGACCCAGCGCCAGGCGGTGCGCGCTGTCACCAAAATAGATGGCCTGGTCAGCGTCGTGCAGCAAGCTGCCGTCATACATGGCGAACTGGTTCTGATGAATGACGACTACCAGCGCTTCTGTGGCGGCGCCGCGCGCAAAACTGACTGCGGGCTCGAATTGGCGAACAAAACGCATTAAGACTGTGTCCCCGAAACGGCATAACCCAATTCGGCCAGGCTTTCCTCGGCCAGTGTCAGCACATCGCCGGTGGACACTGCCGCGCGCTCGGCCGATTCCAGATAGAACTCGATACTGGTGAGGGCATCGGCCAGCACCTCCAGCTGCTGATCCTTGGGCACCTGCTTGCGCTCGAGCATGGTTTCACGGATAAAGCTTGCGGCCATGTGGATTACATTGGCGGCGCGACTCATGCCCAGGAATACCAGACCACCGCGGACGGTTTCCAGCGAGGGCGGCACGTTCAGCAAGTGCATCGCATCATTGCCCGACTCCATATAGGCGGTAATCGCGCGCTTGGCCAGGGCCAGTCCGGCCTGTGATTCCTCGATCAGCACAATACGCGCCTCTTTCAACTCCAGGGGCTCGCTGAAACCGTCTGGCCCCACGGCGGCCTGTTCGTTGTCATCACCGCGCGCATCCAGATGATTGACCGCGGTTTCGGCGCGCAGCACCGCATCGGCGACGTGCTCCAATGTTTCCAGCGATTGCGGACTTTCGCTGCTCCAGCCAGCAATCTGTCCGCAGACCGCCTGAATGGCCTTGGACTCGGCCTGCAGATCAAGCATCCCCAGCGTCTTCCAGAGCCGCTCTAGCCCGATAGACAGGGTTTCCAGCGACTGGTCGGCATCCCCCGCGTTACGCGCGAGCAGATCCAGCAAATCCTTGATGGCAGTTATTTCTTCGCGCAACGCCTCGGCTACCGAGTGCATGACATCCACGCCCGGACCGCGCAGACGTCCGAAGGCGTTCTGTATTTCCAGTTCGGTGAAACCGGGATCAGGTAACTGGTAAGCCTGCGCGACCTCCTGGCTGCGCGCACAGTTGCCGTCAGCCAGGGCAACCAGATACAGCAGTTCATGCAGCAGCTGGGCATTGATGCTGTCGGCTCCGCCCCGCGCAGCTCGCCTTACCTCGCGATCAAGCATTGAGAACAGACGCTTGCGTGGAGCGGTCAACTCCAAGGGCGTCTGCTCGATGGCTTCCAGCGCCGCACTGGCGACCCAACACAGGGTTGCTGTCTGGGCGCCAAGGCTGCGTTCGAAGCGTTGCAGGGCGCGTTGCATCAGTGGGGTCGCAGACGCCAGACCGTCATCACGGATCAGGCCCAACAAGCCCAACTGATACATCTGCCGCAGACGATTGAATACCTTTGCCTCCAGCCGCTCGTCAGTGCCGGAGCGAAAGTTGGTGGGCAGACCCGCAACCGGCAGGGGGTAGAAGTGGCTTTGCGGCAACACGGGCACACCGGGGCGATGCGCGCGCAGCTGATTGATGGTGGGTAGCAGCAATTCGGGACGTTCCCGGCCGGTCTGGCGTGCCTGGTCGAGATAACGCTCTAGTAGAAACAGCGCATCGCACAGTGCAGAAAGCTGTTCATTGCGCTCATCACCATCATGCGTGGGAATGTCGGTTGCCAAGGCGACCATTTCGTCCAGCAGCTCGGCGGCGCCCTTCAGCTCGATCAAGGCGAGCGTACCGCGCAGTTGCTGCAAACCTTCTATTGACTGCTGCAACAGGTTGCCGTTCTGCCGGTCATCCAGGAAGCGCTGCAGCTGCTCCTCGACTTCACCCATGCTGGCGAACAGTTCATCCCTGATCAGATCTAGTGACGTGGTACCGGTTAACATAGCATTCGCTCTCCCACCATCCCTGCGTACGTCCGCGGCCGCTCAGTCAGCAAACTCGGGAGTTTGCTTGCTCATGTGCGCAGCCATCGCAATTTTCATGTCTTCCGACTGCAGCATGGCTGCATTCCAGGTCGCGATGTAATTGAGACCATCTTCAACGCTGTGGTCGCGGCTGAAACGAATCATTTCCTTGGTGCCCCTGATCGCCACGGGCGATTTAGCGGCAATGCTCTGCGCCACTTCCATGACCCCGGCCAGCAAGGCAGCGTGGTCTGCATAGGTTCGGTTCACCAACCCGATGCGCGCAGCTTCTGCGCCATATACGGCGCGGCCGGTGTAGGCCATCTCTCGCATCATGCCATCGCCGATCAGCCGCGGCAATCGCTGCAGGGTGCCCACATCGGCGGCCATGCCCATGTCGATTTCCTTGATCGAGAAATGCGCGTCCTCGGTGCAGTAACGCATGTCACAGGCGGTGATCAGATCGATTGCGCCACCAATGCAGTAACCCTGAATGGCAGCAATCACCGGTTTGCGGCAATGATCAATGACATTGAACGAATGCTGCAGATGTAACACGTGGCGGCGAATGGCTTCGGCCTTGCGGGCAATATCCATGTTCATCTGTGACGCGGCCTGTCCCAGCATGGTCAGGTCGATGCCGGCGGAGAAGTGCTTGCCTTCACCGGATATGATGGCGCAACGGATGCTGTCGGTTTCATCGACCCAGCCGAAAACCTCGATCATCTCGGCCCAGAACTCGCGATTCATCGCATTGATCTTCTCTGGGCGATTGATACGAATGTGAGCCACTTTACCGGTCTGCTCGACCAGCAATGTCTTGAATTCAGGCATACTCGACCTTCTTTTTATGTCAGCAAAATCACCGAAGCGTCGGACAATGCCAAACAGCCCGCGCTTTTTTCTTGCATGACTATATCAAGCTAAAAGCAGAACACCATAACCAATCACTGAAGAATATGACCCAAGCTACTGAAAAAGCGCATGGCTTGTACGTCGGATGAGTTTATTCGCGGCCCCATTCCGGTACTATCGCGATGCCTGCAGTATCTTGCCTGCCGCTGCCATACGGCCAGGCCAGTGCATGCGACTCCGGTCGCTGGCTACTTTTTCCAACAATATGACAGGAACTCACCATGTCTAACGCCATGTTACCGGCCCTGGGGCATAACTTTCTTGGCCAGGCGCCCAACTGGTACAAACGTACCATTGTCGCCTTCCTGCTGCTCAATCCGTTGCTGCTGTGGGTCTGCGGCCCCTATGTCACCGGCTGGGTACTGGTACTGGAATTCATCTTTACCCTGGCCATGGCGTTGAAGTGTTATCCCCTGCTGCCCGGCGGGCTTCTGGCAATTGAAGCATTGCTGATCGGCATGACCTCTACCGAGGCACTGTACCGGGAAGTACTGGGCAACTTCCCCGTCATTCTGTTGCTGATGTTCATGGTGGCGGGCATCTACTTCATGAAGGATCTATTGCTGCTCACCTTCACCAAGCTGATCCTGGGCGTCCGCTCCAAGTCTCTGCTGGGCCTGTTGTTCAGCCTGGTCGCGGCGGTGCTCTCGGCCTTCCTTGATGCCCTGACGGTCACCGCCGTGATCATCAGCGTTGCGGTGGGCTTTTACGGGGTGTACCACAAGGTGGCGTCCGCCGGTGCTGGCACAGACAACCAGGATGGCCACCCGGCCGAAGACCCATTGCACCGCGAACATCTGGAAGAATTCCGCGCCTTTTTACGCAGCCTGCTGATGCATGGCGCGGTAGGCACCGCATTGGGCGGTGTCTGCACGCTGGTTGGCGAGCCACAGAACCTGCTGATTGCCAGTGTGGCTGGTTGGGATTTCATCGAGTTTTTCCTGCTAATGGCGCCCGTCAGCATGCCGGTGCTGGCCGCTGGCCTGCTTACCTGCCTGGTGCTGGAGAAGACCGGCTGGTTCGGCTATGGCGCACGCCTGCCACGCCCGGTGCGCCATGTGCTGGAAGAGTTTGCCGCAGCCGAGCAGGCCAAGCGCAAGGCACCCCAACGGGCCGCGCTGATGGTGCAGGCGCTGGCAGCCCTGCTGCTGGTACTGGGACTAGCGTTTCACCTGGCAGAGGTCGGTTTTATCGGGCTGATGGTGATCATCCTGATCACCTCGTTCAACGGCATCATCGATGAGCACCAGATCGGCAAATCCTTTCAGGAGGCTCTACCCTTCACCTCCTTGCTCGTAGTGTTTTTTGCCATAGTGGCAGTGATCCACGAGCAACACCTGTTCAGCCCTATCATTCACGCAGTACTGGCCTTGCCGCCAGAAAGCCAGCCAAGCATGTTCTTTCTGGCCAACGGCATTCTGTCGATGATCAGCGATAACGTGTTCGTGGCTACCGTCTATATCTCCGAGGTAAAAGAAAGCCTCGACAGTGGCGCCATCAGCCGCGAACAGTTTGATCGTCTGGCGATTGCCATCAACACCGGCACCAACCTGCCCAGCGTGGCCACGCCCAACGGCCAAGCCGCTTTCCTGTTTTTGCTGACCTCGGCCGTTGCTCCGCTAGTGCGGTTGTCTTATGGACGCATGGTGGTCATGGCGCTGCCCTACACGCTGGTCCTTGGCGGTGTGGGCCTGCTGGCCGTATCGCTATGGATCTGACGCTGCTGCAGTATTGAAAAAGCGAGGCCGGCATCAACCATTGTGCCGGCCTCGCTTTACCCATCTGGATCACCCCTGCGGAGCCTGACTACGGCCCAGGGGCGGGACCATTCCACAACGCAAAACCGGCAGTTTTCTCGATCGCAGCCAGACGCTCCTCATGCTGCTGCAACTCTCCGGCGCTGGCTCGCAGCACTTTCAGACCTGCTCGCAGCTCAGGGTTCAGGCGACGAATACTGCTGGCCGAATCACTGCCATCCTCGTTGCTCTGGCCGTTGGCCGCCAGCGAGAGCGCAGTCTGCCCGCCGGTCATCAGCAGGTAGACGTCGGCGAGAATCTCGGCATCGAGCAAGGCGCCGTGCAGGTCACGCTGCGAGTTGTCCACCCCGTAGCGCTTGCACAGGGCATCCAGACTGTTGCGCTGTCCCGGATGTTTCTCGCGCGCCATCAACAGCGTATCCAGCACGCTGCAATGCTCGGCTACCAGACCATGGCCCTTGCCCAGGCGCTCCAGCTCGCTATCGATGAAACCGACGTCAAAGGCCGCGTTATGGATGACCAGCCGCGCACCACTGATGAAATTCATGAAATCATCGGCGACATCGGCAAATAGCGGCTTGTCGGCGAGAAACTCACTGGAAATACCGTGCACCGCCTGCGCTCCTTCGTCGATGTCACGTTGCGGATTGAGATACACGTGGTAATGCCGCCCCGTGAGCCGACGGTCAACCACCTCGACACAACCGATCTCGATGATTCTGTGGCCTTCCTTGTGTTCAATACCCGTGGTTTCGGTATCCAGTACTACTTCACGCATGCGCCGCCCCTTTGTTCACTGAGGATGTGCTGCACACCCAGATTGGCCAGTTCGTCTGCAATTTCGTTCTCGCGGTGCCCGGTGTGGCCACGCACCCAGCGCCACTCCACTTCGTGCTCATTCACCAGAGCATCCAACTGCTGCCACAGGTCGACATTTTTTACCGGCTGCTTGCCAGCAGTCTTCCAGCCGCGCTTTTTCCAGTTGGGCATCCATTCGCAGACGCCCTTCATTACATACTGCGAATCGGTGGTCAGAACCACCTTGGCCGAACGCTTCAGCGCTTCCAGGCCGCGGATGGCCGCCAGCAATTCCATGCGATTATTGGTGGTGTTCAACTCGCCGCCATACAGGCTCTTTTCGTGCTCGCCCAGGCGCAGCAAAGCACCCCAGCCGCCAGGACCGGGATTGCCCTTGCAGGCACCGTCAGTAAATATTTCGATCGCTTGGGTCATTACCTTTCTCGTTTGTGCGTATGCCGGCTGCCCGCCGCCAGCGGCGGCAGGGTCAGCGTCGGAAAAGCCATGCCGCGCTGCCGTTGCGGCAACGCGCCATACATCTGCCGGCGGGCCAGCAGACAGTAAAATCCACCACCGGGCAGCAGGCGCTGCTCGCCCAGACGCTCAACAAAGGAAAGCCGCTGCAGCCAGGCCGGTGACAGGAGCGGCGGACGATAGCATCCATCCAGCCGTTTCTCCACCGCAAAACCCAGCAGTTCAAGCCAGTCTGCCAAGCGGCCGGGACGTACAAAACCAGCCTGCCCGAGCCAGCTCTGCCCCAGATAATGCGGCACGCCCCAGCTACTCAGCGGATTGAAGCCGAAGATCAGCAGGTGACCGCCGGCGCGCACTGCCTGGCTGGCTTCACGCAGCAGGGTTTGCGGCGACAGACTGAAATCCAGGCCGTGATGCAACACCACAGTATCCAGCGATTGCGGCGAAAACGGCCAGCGCGCCTCTTCGACGGCCAAAGTGCCGGGGCGCGTCTCCATATCCAGGTGCCAGTGATGGCGCATTACCTTGTCGTCAGGATCCAGCAGCCACGGTGCCAGGCCATACTGCACCAGGTGCTGACCAAAGCATTGTGGCAGCACCTCGCGCTGGGCTGCCCGTTCGGCCTCCAGCAGCATCTGCCCGGGCGCCGAATCCAGCCAGGTGCGCGCCTCGCGCAGCAGGCGCAGCAGATCGGCCTGACTGATGGAGCGAGAGGGCTGCAGACGTGCCATGGATTCTCCGTTAGCGATTGATACCGCAGTCCGTCGGGGGCTGACGATCCGCGCAGCGGTGATTGTCCTGGCGCAGCTGACTGCTCGCCATACGGCCCGTGCCGGAAAAACTGTCGGTGGCGCGGTTGTGATCGAACCGCAACAGACTCTAAGATGACTCTACAGATTACGGAATAGGCTATACATGTCTACATTTATTGCGCTACCGGCTTTCAATGACAACTACATCTGGCTACTGCTGGCCGAAGACGGCGAACGGCTGGCCGTGGTTGACCCCGGCGATGCCAAACCCGTCATCAACTGGCTGGGCAAGCACCCCGAATACCGTCTCACCGACATTCTGGTTACCCATCACCATCCCGATCATGTCGGTGGCGTTGCGGCGCTGAAGGCCGGTACCGGCTGCAAGGTGTGGGGGCCGTCCGCCGAGAACATCCCGGCGCGCGACCGGGCGCTGGATGATGGCGATACGCTCAAGCTCTTCGGCCAGACCCTGGAAGTGATTGCCGTACCCGGCCATACGCTGGGGCATATTGCCTATTATTGCGAAAACCAGGGCGACCCCTGGCTGCTGAGCGGCGACACCCTGTTCGCTGGCGGCTGTGGCCGGCTATTCGAGGGCACAGCTGAACAGATGCATAGCTCGCTGAACAAGCTTGCCGCCTTGCCTGCGCAAACCCGGGTGTACTGCGCCCATGAATATACCCAGGCCAATCTGCGCTTTGCCCAGGCAGTGGAGCCGGAAAACGCGGACATCCGGGTACGCCTTGAAGTGGTCGACGACCTGCGAGCGGCCGCGCGTATGACGCTGCCCAGCGACCTGGCCCTCGAGCTGCTTACCAACCCCTTTTTACGCGCCGATTGCGAGGCCGTGACACAGGCCGCAAGCGCCCATGCCGGAAAGCCGCTAAGCCCCGGACTAGAGACCTTCGCTGCTGTGCGCGCATGGAAGGACAGTTTTTGATCCCAGCGCGTCTTGACCCCACCAGGGTGACTCCATAGAATCACCCTCATTTTGTGGGGGCTAATATGCGTTATTCGGTTGTTGCCATCTTGCCCAAGCCTCTGGTGCTGGGCGCCCTTGCGGGGCTGCTAGCACTCACGGGCTGCCAGACAACGGAGCAGTCTGATTATCGCGCGCTGGGGCAGACACAGCAGCGACAATGGCAGCAAATGCCGCCAAGCCAACCAGCTGTCCACCCCTCTACCGCGGTTATCAGCGTTGAACCTCAAACCCCGGCCACTCTCTGGGGCCGCATCCGCGATGGATTCCTGCTCGATCCCGCTCTGATTGACAACCCGCGCATAGACCAGCAACGCCTCTCCTTCGCCAGCCAGCCCCGCTACTTCGAACTGACCACCCCTCGCGCGCAACGCTACCTTTATTATGTGGTGCAACAGCTGGATGAACGGCAAATGCCGCAGGAGCTGGCGCTGCTGCCCTTTATCGAAAGCGCCTATAACCCGCAGGCCCTGTCCAGCGCCAAGGCCGCCGGTCTGTGGCAGTTCATTCCATCCACCGGACGCAATTTTTCCCTGCGCCAGGATTGGTGGTACGACGGCCGCCGGGACGTGACAGCCTCCACCCAGGCGGCACTCGACTATCTCAATTTACTGCATGACTACTTTGACGGCGATTGGCTGTTGGCCCTGGCCGCCTACAATTGCGGCGAAGGTTGCGTCGGCCGCGCGGTCAAGCGCAACCAGGCGCTGGGCCTGCCCACTGACTACTGGAACCTGCAGCTGCCTCGCGAAACCATGAATTACGTGCCCAAGCTACTGGCATTGGCACAGATCATCGATAGTCCCACGACCTATGGCACGCACCTGCCAGAATTGGCCAACGAGCCCTACTTTGCTGAAATCACCGTCGATCAGCAGATTGACCTGCACAAGGTTGCGGAGATGGCCGACATCCCGACCGAGGAGCTGCTCAGCCTCAACCCGGCGTTCAATCAGCGGGTCACAGCGCCGCAGGGTGAGTATCAACTGCTGATCCCCATCGATCAGGCCGAACAGTTTACCCAGGCATTAGCCGAATTGCCGGACGACCAGCGCCTGAACTACCAGCGCTACCAGGTACGCCGTGGCGATACCCTGTCGCAGATAGCCCGTCGTTACCAGCTTTCGGTGGGCGTTATTCGCGACGTCAATGCTATCAACGGCAACCTGTTGCGGGTAGGCCAGACCCTGATGCTGCCCCAATTCGGCAGCACGCCGCTGCAGCTGCCGACGCCAGCTCAGGCACTGGCCTCCAACGCAGCACTCAGCTACCGCATTCAACCGGGTGACAGCCTGTGGAGCATTGCCCGCGCGCACGGCACCACGGTAAATCGCATCAAGCACTACAACGACCTCAGCGGCAACGCCCTCAGTGTCGGCTCTACCCTGATGCTGCCCGGTAATGGCGAGGACAACCGCAGCGTGACCTACACAGTCAGATCCGGTGATTCACTCTCGGCCATTGCCGCGCGCTTTAATGTACAGGTGGACAATATCCGCAGCTGGAACAAACTGGAACGCTATCTCAAACCTGGGCAACAACTGACCCTGTTCGTCCCCTGATTGCGGTCTGGCCCTTCCGTCTCACTGGCGACAATGATAGCGTTGAGCAATTGACGACAGGCGGACGATCAGAGCCCAAGCCGGGCTGATCGGCCGCGTTGCCGCCCGCTGGCTCTATCCACGCAGGTATTCATGACGCCGCAGTTTCGCCTTCCCCACCTTGCCGCGCTCTTGCTTTGCTGGCTGATTGCCTTACCCGCCAACGCGGCCGTGCACAAGCAGCACGGCTACGCGTTATATGGTCAGCCAAAATATCCGGACAGCTTCGAGCACCTTGATTACGTCAACCCGGATGCGCCCAAAGGTGGCACCTTGCGCGTCATGGGCAGCGGCACCTTCGATACGCTCAATCCTTATACCCTCAAGGGCACCAGCCCCATCAATACCGGCGACTTTGCTCAGTACGGCATCAACGAGCTGAACGAACCACTGATGGTCGGCAGCGGCATTTATGACCCCTCGGGTGATGAACCCTATTCCGCTTACGGATTGATCGCCGAAACCCTGGAATTTGCCGACAACCGCAGCTGGGTCGTCTTCAATCTGCGGCCGCAAGCCCGTTTTCACGACGGCACCCCCATTACCGCTTCGGACGTGGCCTTCAGCTATCGGCTGTTGCGCGACAAGGGCCACCCCAACTATCGCTCCATGCTGCAGGACATAGAACGGGTAGATATCCTCAGTGAACACCGTATCCGTTTCGTGTTCTCACGGGCCAACAACAGCCTGCTGATTCTGCGTCTTGGCGAGCTACCGGTACTGTCCGAGCGCTACTGGCAGGCACATGAATTTGGCGAAACCACCTTCCAACCTGGACTCAACAGCGGTCCCTACCGGGTGGTACAGGTAGACCCTGGCCGCAGCCTGACGTATGAACGGGTAAAGGACTATTGGGGCGCTGATCTGCCGATCAACCGAGGCAAGTACAACTTTGATCGCATGGAAGTCGAGTTCTACCGTGACAACAGTGTCGCCTTCGAAGCCTTCAAGGCAGGAGAGTTCGACCTCTATATCGACCACAAGGCCAGCAACTGGGCCAATGCCTACAATTTCCCGGCGGTCGCCAGCGGCGAGGTGCTCAAGCGAGCCATCGAGCACGAGATACCCAGCTCGACCCAGGCACTGTTCTTCAACACCCGCCGGCGCCCCTTCGACAACCTGCAGCTGCGCAAGGCATTGGGCATGCTGTTCGATTTCGAATGGTCCAATCGCGTGCTCTTTTACGGGGCGTATCAGCGCTCGCTGAGCTATTACCCCAACAGTCCGTTCAGCGCCAAGGGTATACCGGCGGGCCAGGAATTTCTGTACCTGTCGCCGCACCGTGAGGCACTCCCGCCGGAACTCTTCCTGCAGCCATTCAGTCTACCTGTCACCGATGGCCGGGGCATTCCGCGTGAGACCCTGCGCCAGGCGGTAGAACTGTTTGCGCAGGCGGGCTGGCAACTGCGCGAGGGACGATTGGTCAACGATGCCGGCAAGCCGCTGGTGTTCGAGGTGCTACTGGTTAATTCCAGTCTGGAACGAATCCTGCAGCCATACCGCATGAATCTGGCTCGGCTGGGCATCGATATGCATATCCGTACTGTAGACCGTGCGCAGTACAAGGCGCGACTGGATCAATTCGATTACGACATGATTCTGGGCACTCTGCCCCAGGGGCTGTCCCCTGGACTTGAGCAGTTCGGCTATTTCCATTCCAGCCAGCGCAATGTCAAGGGTAGCCGCAACTACGCAGGTGTGAACAATCCGGTGATCGACGACCTGATCGACAAATTGAGCGGCGCCACCAGTCGCAGCCAACAGGTAGCCGCCACCCGCGCCATCGACAGAGTACTGCTGTGGAATCACTATACAATCCCGAACTGGTATATAAACTACCATCGCATCGCCTATCGCAGCTGGCTGCAGACGCCAGATATACCGCCGTACTCCCTGGGTCTTCGCAGCTGGTGGCAAGCGCCAGCTGCACACTAGAACAATAAGGTCTCCGAATGCCTTTCTCGTTGAAATCCATTTGTCTGCTTTTATTTACCTGCTACGCGGTTACTGCCCTTGCGCAACCAGGGCAGCACGCTCTCACGCTCTACGGTGAGCCGCCCAAATACCCGGCAGACTTTCAGCACTTCGATTACGTCAATCCCGAAGCCCCCAAGGGCGGCACTCTGCGGTTGGCCGGCTTCGGCAGCTTCGACTCGCTCAATCCCTATATCAGCCGCGGCACCACTGCTGAAAACCTGGCGCTGATCTACGACACCCTCACCTTTCACGCCCTGGATGAACCCTTCACCGAATATGGCCTGATTGCCGAACGCATGGAAAAGGCACCAGATGGCACCTGGGTACGCTTCTATCTGCGCCCCGAGGCGCGCTTTCATGATGGCGAACCCATCACCGCCGCCGACGTCGTCTTTACCTTCAACACGCTGATCACAGATGGCGCCCCCTTCTACCGCGCCTATTACAGCGACGTCACCGAGGTGGCAGCCGAGGATGAGCGAACCGTAACCTTTCACTTTCGCGACGGCACCAACCGCGAACTGCCGCTGGTGGTTGGCCAGTTGCCGGTGCTGCCTCAGCACTACTGGCAGGATCGGGATTTTACTCGCGGCTCCCTTGACGTTCCGCTCGGCAGCGGCCCCTACCGCATCGGCCAGGTACGCCCCGGCCGCAGCGTCAGCTTCAAGCGCGACCCAGACTACTGGGCAAAGGATCTGCCGGTGCAGCGCGGCTTTTATAACTTCGACCGGGTAGTGGTGGACTACTACCGCGACACCAGCGTCACCCTGGAAGCCTTCAAGGCCGGCCAGTTCGATTTCAACGAAGAGATGGTTGCCAAGAACTGGGCCATCGGTTATGAGAGCCCTGCTCTCAGCGCGGGCCGCATCATCAAAGAAGAGCTGCCCAACAGCAACACACGCGGCATGCAGGGGTTCGTCTTCAACATGCGCAAGCCCTACTTCGCGGATGTGCGCGTGCGCCAGGCCATCAGCCTGCTGTTCGACTTCGAGTGGGCCAACGCCAAGCTGTTTCACCACGCTTATACGCGCAACCAGAGCTACTTCGACAATTCCGAATTGGCCGCCCAGGGCGAACCCGATGCCGCCGAACTGGCGCTGCTGGTGCCATTGCGCGACCAACTGCCCGCTGCGACTTTCGGCCCCGCTTATGTGCCTCCGAGAACCGACGGCAGCGGCAATCTGCGCGAGCTGAGACGCCAGGCCTATGCCCTGCTACAAGAGGCAGGCTGGAATATCGTCAACGACCAACTGGTCAATGCCGAGGGCGAGCCGCTCAGCTTCGAATTTCTCCTGGTGCAAGCCGACTTCGAGCGAGTACTGCTGCCCTTCAAGCGCAACCTGGCTTCCCTGGGCATCGACATGACACTGCGCCGGGTAGATGTCTCCCAGTACATCAATCGCCTGCGTTCACGCGACTTCGACATGATCGTCAGCAGCTTCGCCCAATCCAACTCACCGGGTAACGAGCAGCGCGAGTACTGGCACTCATCCAGCGCCGACAACCCCGGCAGCCGTAACCTCATGGGGCTGAAGGACCCGGCAATCGATGCGCTGGTAGAAGGGCTGGTGCAGGCAGACAGTCGGGAGGCGCTGGTGACCCATACCCGCGCCTTGGACCGCGCCCTGCGCGCCCAGCACCTGGTGGTCCCCAACTGGTATACCAGCGTCTACCGTGTGGCTTACTGGGACAAGTTCGAGCACCCAGAGGTTACCCCCAAGTACAGTCTGGGCCTGTGGACCTGGTGGGCCGACGCCGACAAGGCGGCGACTGCCGCCCCTGAAGAAACCCAGGTGCCTGCAGTTACCATCCCTGTTGGCGAGGACCAATAAGCATGCTGGCTTACATTGTTCGCCGCCTGCTGCTGATCATCCCCACGCTGTTCGGCATATTGCTGATCAATTTTCTGATTATCCAGGCAGCACCCGGCGGCCCGGTCGAGCAGATGATCGCCAACCTTGAAGGCTTCGAGGGTAGCGCAACCAGTCGAGTATCCGGCGGTGGCGGCGAGGTGGCGAGCGGTGGCAACTACCGCGGCGCCCAGGGGCTGGACCCGGAGATCATCGCCGAGATCGAAAAAATGTACGGCTTCGACAAGCCGGCCCATGAACGCTTCTGGATGATGATCAAGGGGTATCTGCAGTTCGATTTTGGTGACAGCTTCTTTCGCGATGCCAAGGTCACCGACCTGATTCTGGAAAAGATGCCGGTTTCCATTTCGCTGGGACTATGGACCACGCTCATCACCTATCTGATTTCCATCCCCCTGGGCATTCGCAAAGCCATTAGGCACGGCTCCGCCTTTGATATCTGGACCAGCTCGCTGATCATCGTCGGCTACGCCATACCCGGCTTTTTGCTGGCCATACTGCTGATAGTGCTGTTTGCTGGCGGCAGCTATCTGGACTGGTTCCCACTGCGCGGGCTCACCTCCAACAACTTCGACGAGATGAGCACCTGGGAGCAGATCGGCGACTATTTCTGGCATCTGGCGCTACCGGTGTTTGCCATGGTAGTGGGCAGCTTTGCCACACTGACCATGCTGACCAAGAACTGCTTTCTGGACGAGATCGGCAAGCAGTACGTGACGACCGCGCGCGCCAAGGGCTTGTCCGAGAGCCGGGTGCTTTATGGTCACGTGTTTCGCAACGCCATGCTGCTGATCATTGCTGGCTTCCCGTCCGCGCTGATCAGCATCTTCTTCACCGGTTCGCTGCTGATCGAGGTGATCTTTTCGCTGGACGGCCTCGGCCTGCTGGGTTTTGAGGCCGCCATCAACCGCGACTATCCCGTCATGTTCGGCACTCTCTTCATCTTTACCCTGCTGGGTCTGGTAGTGAAGCTCATTGGTGATATCACCTACACCCTGGTGGACCCACGCATCGACTTCGACAGCAGGGAGGGTTGAGCATGCAACTGATCAAGCTGTCTCCGCTCAACCAGCGCCGCTTCGCGCGCTTCCGTGCCAACAAGCGCGGCTGGTGGTCGCTGCATCTGTTCATGGTGCTTTTTGTACTCAGCCTGGGCGCCGAGCTGATCGCTAATGACAAGCCCCTGGCAGTGGGCTTTCAGGGCGAGCTGTATTTTCCGGTATTCGAACGCTACCCGGAGACCGCCTTCGGCGGTGAATTTCCTATCGAGGCCGACTATCGCAGCCCCTATATCCAGCAATTGATCAAAGAGGATGGCGAGGGCTGGATGCTCTGGCCGCCCATCCCCTACCACTACGGCACCATCAACTACGATCTCGACGTGCCTGCCCCGGCGCCGCCCTCAGCAGACAACTGGCTGGGCACCGATGACCAAGCGCGCGATGTGATGTCCCGGGTCATCTACGGCTTTCGCATCTCGGTGCTCTTTGCCCTCACATTGACTATCTTCAGCTCCATCATCGGTGTCATCGCCGGCGCCATTCAGGGTTTTTACGGTGGCCGTATCGACCTGTTG
Source organism: Halopseudomonas sp. (assembly GCF_036961105.1). Lineage (GTDB taxonomy): Bacteria > Pseudomonadota > Gammaproteobacteria > Pseudomonadales > Pseudomonadaceae > Halopseudomonas. Next base: position 53,850 of record NZ_JBALWW010000016.1, read on the forward strand.
GGGCAGCGCTTCATCGAGGTATGGTCCGGGCTACCGGTGCTCTATCTGCTGATCATTCTGGCCAGCTTCGTACAGCCCAACTTCTGGTGGCTGCTCGGCATCATGTTGATGTTTTCCTGGATGTCGCTGGTGGACGTGGTGCGCGCCGAATTCCTGCGTGGCCGCAATCTCGAGTACGTGCGCGCGGCCCGGGCCTTGGGTGCCAGCAACGCCACCATCATGTTCCGGCATATTCTGCCCAACGCCATGGTGGCGACTCTGACCTTTTTCCCGTTCATTCTGACCGGCGGGGTGATTACCCTCACCTCGCTGGACTTTCTCGGTTTCGGCCTGCCGGCGGGCTCGCCCTCGCTGGGCGAGTTGATCGCCCAGGGCAAGGCCAATCTGCAAGCGCCCTGGCTGGGCCTTACCGCCTTTGTTGTGCTGTCACTCATGCTGAGCTTGCTGGTGTTTATCGGCGAGGCCCTGCGCGACGCTTTCGACCCAAGGAAATGAGATGACAGATACGCCCCTCATCAGCATCCGCAACCTCAGCGTGGCCTTCAACCAGGGTCCCAGCCAGGTCAATGCCGTGCATGATGTCAGTTTCGACATTTACCCTGGCCAGACGCTCGCCCTGGTTGGCGAGAGCGGCTCCGGCAAATCGGTGACCGCACATTCGATACTGCGTCTGCTGCCCTACCCTGCGGCACATCATCCCAGCGGTGAAATCCACTACGGCGGCCAGGATCTCCTGCACGCTGACGAAAAAACCCTGCGCAAAGTGCGCGGCAATCGTATCTCGATGATCTTTCAGGAGCCCATGAGTTCGCTGAACCCGCTGCACACGGTCGAGCGGCAGATCAACGAGGTGCTGGCCTTGCACAAGGGGCTGAAGAAAAAAGAGGCGCGCGCGCGCACCCTCGAGCTGCTGCATCTTGTGGGTATCCCCGAGCCGGAGAAGCGCCTGGCGTCCTACCCCCACGAGCTGTCCGGCGGGCAGCGGCAGCGGGTGATGATCGCCATGGCCCTGGCCAACGAGCCGGAGCTGTTGATTGCCGATGAACCTACCACCGCGCTGGATGTGACGGTACAGCTGAAAATTCTCGATCTGCTCAAGGAATTGCAGCAGAAACTGGGCATGGCGCTGCTGCTGATCAGCCACGATCTGAACCTGGTACGCAAGATTGCCCACCGGGTATGTGTCATGTATCAGGGTCGCGTCGTCGAAGAGAATGATTGCGCCACGCTGTTCAGCGATCCGCAGCACGACTATACCCGGCAATTGCTGGCGGCGGACCCAAGCGGCGAGCCAGTGCCAGTCGAGGCCGGCGCACGGGAGATACTGCGCGCCGAGCAGGTCAGGGTCTGGTTTCCGATCAAGAAAGGCGTGCTCAAGCGTACCGTGGATCACGTCAAGGCAGTCACCGACATCAGCTTCAGCCTGCCCGAGGGACAGACTTTGGGCATCGTCGGCGAAAGCGGTTCGGGCAAGACTACCCTGGGCATGGCGCTGTTGAGGCTGCTGGACAGTCAGGGCGTGATCGAATGTAACGGCAACCGGCTGGATAATCTCAGCCAGCGTGAAGTTCGGCCTTTGCGACGCGAGTTCCAAGTGGTGTTTCAGGATCCCTTTGGCAGCCTGAGCCCGCGCATGTCGGTTGGCCAGATTATCAGCGAAGGGCTGGAAATCCATCGCATCGGCACTGCCGAAGAGCGCGAACAGATGGTGATTCAGGCGTTGCAGGAAGTCGGCCTGAACCCCGACACCCGGCATCGCTACCCGCACGAGTTTTCCGGCGGACAGCGCCAACGCGTTTCCATTGCGCGCGCGCTGGTGTTGAAGCCCAGGCTGATCCTGCTGGATGAGCCGACCTCGGCGCTGGACCGCACCGTGCAGGGCCAGGTGGTCGAGCTACTGCGCGAACTGCAACAGAAGTACAATTTGAGTTATTTATTTATCAGCCACGACCTGGCGGTGGTAAAGGTCCTCAGCCATCAGCTGATGGTCATTCGCCAGGGGCAGGTAGTCGAACAGGGACCGGCAGGCGAGATTTTTGCGTCACCGCAACATGACTATACTCGTCAGTTGCTGGATGCGGCTTTTGCCATACCCAATACCCTTAACAAGGCCACGACGGCCCCGTAACAAAACAGGAAAGCACTATGGGATTTCTCAGCGGAAAGCGCGTACTCATCGTTGGCGTTGCCAGCAAACTCTCCATTGCCTCCGGCATTGCCGCCGCGATGCACCGCGAAGGTGCCGAGCTGGCCTTCACCTATCAGAATGAAAAACTGAAGGCGCGGGTCGAAGAATTCGCCGCCGGCTGGGGCTCGGGCCCCGAGCTCTGCTTCCCCTGTGATGTTGCCAACGATGCCGAGATCGAGCAGGTATTCGCCGAGCTGGGCAAGAAGTGGGACGGTCTGGACTGCATCGTGCACTCGGTCGGCTTCGCACCCGGCGATCAACTGGACGGCAACTTCGCCGAAGTCACCACCCGGGAAGGCTTCCGCATCGCTCACGATATCAGCGCCTACAGCTTCGTCGCCCTGGCCAAGGCCGGTCGCGAAATGATGAAAGGCCGCAACGGCAGTCTGCTGACGCTGTCCTACCTGGGCGCCGAGCGCACCATGCCCAACTACAACGTCATGGGTATGGCCAAGGCCAGCCTCGAAGCCGGCGTGCGTTATCTGGCCACCAGCCTCGGCCCGGAAGGCACCCGGGTCAACGCAATCTCTGCCGGGCCGATTCGTACCCTGGCCGCCTCCGGCATCAAAAGCTTCCGCAAGATGCTGTCGCACAACGCCGCGCAAACACCGCTGCGCCGCAACGTCACCATCGATGAAGTGGGCAATGTTGGTGCCTTCCTCTGCTCCGACCTGGCCTCGGGCATGTCCGGCGAGATTACTTATGTCGACGGTGGTTTCAACATCACCGCCATGGGTAACCTCGAAGAGTAAGTCTGCAGCATAAAAAAACCGGGCGCATGCCCGGTTTTTTTATGCTCTGCAAACGCAGCTCAATCTTCGGAGATCGCCCCGATCTTGTGTATCGAGAGGTCAGCACCCTGAAACTCGTCTTCCTCGCTCAAGCGTATGCCGACCATTGCCTTGATCGCACCGTACACCAGCAGGCCACCCAACAGCGCAACAACCACACCCGCAGCAGTACCCACCAGTTGCGATAGCATGCTCACCCCGCCCAGGCCGCCAAAGGTCTGCAAGCCAAAGATACCCGCCGCAATACCACCCCATACCCCGCACAGACCATGCAAGGGCCACACGCCCAGTACGTCGTCAATCTTGAAGCGGTTTTGCGTGAGTATAAAGGTCCAGACAAACAGCCCGCCGGCGACTACTCCCGTAGCCAGTGCTCCCAACGGATGCATCAAATCCGAGCCCGCGCACACCGCTACCAACCCGGCCAGCGGCCCGTTGTGAATAAAGCCGGGGTCCGCTCGGCCCACCAGCAGCGCCGCCAGGGTGCCGCCGACCATGGCCATCAGCGAGTTGACCGCTACCAGGCCACTGATGCCCTCCAGCGTTTGCGCCGACATCACGTTGAAACCGAACCAGCCGATCGACAGGATCCAGGCGCCCAGCGCCAGGAAGGGTATGTTCGATGGCGGCATCGCTACCACGTGGCCATCGCGATAACGTCCACGCCGTGCCCCCAGCAGCAGCACCGCGCCCAGCGCCAGCCAGCCGCCCACTGCATGAACTACCACCGAGCCGGCAAAATCATGGAAGGGCGCGCCAAAGCTGGCTTCCAACCAGGCCTGAAAGCCGTAGTTGCCGTTCCAGACAATCCCCTCGAAGAAAGGATATACCCCCCCGACTATCAGCAAGGACGCACAGAGCTGAGGGGCAAACTTGGCGCGCTCGGCGATACCGCCCGAGATGATCGCCGGAATGGCGGCAGCGAAGGTCATCAGGAAGAAGAATTTGACCAGCGCATAACCGTTATTCTCGGACAGAGTGGCGGCGTCGACGAAGAAGTTGGCCCCGTAGGCGATCCAGTAGCCGATAAAAAAATATGCCAGGCAGGAAATAGCAAAGTCGCTGATAATCTTGGACAGGGCATTGACCTGGTTCTTCTGCCGTACCGTGCCTACTTCCAGGAAGGCAAAACCGGCGTGCATAGCCAGCACCATGATCGCGCCCATCAAGATAAACAGGGTGTTGGCGCCGTGAACCAGGGTTTCCACAGCGCTGTTCAGGTTTTCCATTCAGACAGCCTCATTAAAGAACATCCAGAGCGCACTATTTATGTGCAATATCTAAGCTTGTGCTCCATCCAGGTGCCAAAGACCACCTGAGCTGAAAACGGCCAAACCTGGCCGCACATTTGCGCCCGCCAATTTTATTTTTTATTTTCATAACGTTATGGGTTACTCAGCGCCTCAGCCTTGGTGGCGAAGCACTTTATCGGGGCATAGATCAAGCCTCCAATCCCCCAATGAGTGCAATCCTCATACCAAAAACACCAATTCCTGCACCGATAGCGAACACAGCAGTGATTCTCGTCCTGCTGTCTGCGTCTGCCCCCTGATAGCGGCAGCTTCAGGCGCCTTGGCTATAATCTTGCATACCGCTACCGGCCCTCATCCGACTCGGAGAATAATGTGTTTAATGGTCAGCCACTGCCGTACTTCCAGCCTTTGATCGATACCGCCACGGGGCGTATCGCCGGCTATGAAGCGCTAGCCCGTCTACGCGACGACGATGGCAACGTAACCAGCGCCGGGCCGCTGTTTACCGATCCAGAGGTAGACCCCGCCGATCTGCTGGAGCTGGACCGTTGTATTCGACGCATGGCACTGGAACGCTTTCGCGATACCCCGGATGGCTTCATCAGTCTTAATATCTCGCCGCTGTGGGTGAGCCAGCTGCAGCCGGGCCAGCCCCTGCCCAGCCTGCAACTGCTGGAGGAAATAGGTCTGCCTGCTGATCAGGTGGTATTCGAGATAACCGAGCTGCAAGGCAGCATCGAGCAGCTGCGCGACGTAGTGCAGCGCTATCGCCAGGCCGGTATTCGCATTGCCATCGACGACTTCGGTGCCGGCTATTCCATGCTTGATCGCGTGTTGGCCTTGGAACCGGATATTCTCAAACTCGACATCCAGCTGTTCCGCAAGGCGGCCAGCGGCAACGGCAATAGCGGCGACTTTGTCAGAGCACTGGCGTTGATGGCGGAAAAAAGCGGCTGCTGGATCATTGCCGAGGGAGTGGAAACCGAACAGGAGCTGCATTTCGCCCTGGAGTGCGGCGCGCGCTATGTACAGGGCTACCTGTTTGGCCGACCGGACGAGAACTTCCTGCCCGCCGAAGCGGTGCAGGAAAGGTTTTCGGAGATGCGCGATCACTATGTGCACGAGAAGCTTGCCGAGCGCGCCAAGTTAGCCAAGTTGCGCAAATCGCTGGGCGAGCTGTTCGGCGAACTACGGGTGTGGCTGAGCAAGGGCGCGCAGCCGGCTCACCTGCCTTCGCCAGAGGCTTACCCCTGGCTACTACGCTGCTTTCTGTGCGACTCGCACGGCACGCAGATTTCGCCCAACTATGAATGGACAGGCAACGCCTGGCAAACCGATCCGCGCTACCTTGATCACAACTGGTCGTGGCGGCCCTATTTCTATCAGATCCTGGCCGAAGCCGGCGAGGACAGCCGAGTGATACTGTCCAACCGTTACCGCGACGCCACCACCAACCAGTACTGTCTGACCTCGGGTCTGTTTATCGACGACAGCCGGCATCTGTTGCTGGTCGACATCGACACGTCCTACCTCTGACGCGGCCGGGGCTGCGCTGACGCCTCCGGGCGGCGGTTGACGCCGTGCGCCCACCACTGGGCAGGTGGCTGAGCCATATCCGCTCAGCTGCGCAGCGGCAGATTGACAGTTACCAACAAACCGCCCAGGTTAGAATCCGCCAACTGCAAGTGGCCTTCATAGGCCGCAACCAGGTCAGTGACTATGCCCAGGCCAAGGCCGTGCCCGGGCATCTGCCGGTCCAGCCGCGCGCCCCGCGTGAGCACCTGCTCGCGCGCCTGCGGGGCAATCCCGGGGCCATCATCCATTACCTGCAATTGCAACTGCCCTTGCGCCAGGGTCCAGCTCACCACTACGGTACTGCTGGCCCATTTGCAGGCATTGTCGATCAGGTTACCCAGCAGCTCCTGCATGTCTTCTCGATCAAAGGGCCATTGGGCTTGCCCATCGCCACGCACGCTGATCTGAATGTGCCCGTACAGCGATTGCACCGCCGCCACCAGCGCCTGCATGTCAGCCGGAGCCTGAAAGCGTTCAGCGCGCTGTTGCTCCGGAGCAAGCCGTGCGCGCTGCAGGCTGCGTTCAAGCTGCGCGTGGATAATCTCCAGCTGATCGCGCAGCGGCTGCAACTGCTCGACTGCAAGCCCCTCGCCAATATGCCCAAGGCGACTCTCAAGCACTGCCAGCGGCGTTTTCAGCGCATGACTCAGATCGCCTGCACTGCTGCGGGCACGCGTCAGCACGCGCTCCAGCTGGCGTCCCAGGTGATTGATCTCGCTTACCAGGGGTTGCAACTCCAGCGGCACCGCCTCACTCAACTGCACGCGCTGGCCTGTGCGCCATTCCGCCAGCTCGGCCTGGGCTTGACGCAGCGGCCTTAGCGCCCGCTGCAGCAGCCATTGCTGCGACAGCAGCGCAAGCAGAATGACCGTGGTTCCCAACCCCCACAACCACCAGCGCGCGCGTTGGAAGCTTGCCAGCAGCGGTTGGTAATCCAGTGCCACCGTGATGATCAACTGCTCACCATGACTGCTGTAGCTCTGCGACCAGAGCAGCAACTGTTGACCCTGTGGGCCCGGCACCAGCTCGGTGGTCTGCGTGTGGCCTGGCTGGCTGACCGGTAAACGCTGGTCCCAGAGCGAGCGCGAACGCCAGCGCTCCCGGCCCTGGACAATGAAATAACGGCCCGAGTAAACCCGCTGATAGTCCGGGTCTACCTTGTTCGCATCCAGATATAAACCCTCGCGGCCAGGCACCATGGCCGCCAACAGACTGTCGGCTTCGCCTTCCAGCAAGCTGGTCAGGTAGATACGTTGCGCCCGGTCGTACAGCCAGACACTGCCCTGCCCGATCAGCATCACACTGAGCAACATGATCAGCAGCAGGCCGACACCCAGGCGACGGCCAATGGATATCACGGTGCCCGCCCCACCAGCACATAACCCTGCCCGCGGCGAGTCTCTATCGCGGTGCGCCCCAGCTTGCTGCGCAGATGGTTGATCTGCACCTCGATCACATTGGAGTCACGCTCATCCTCATAGTCATACAGATGCTCGGCCAAGCGCGTCTTGGACAGCACCTGCCCCGGATGCAGCATCATGTAGCGCAGCAGCTTGAACTCGGTCGCCGACAAGGCAACCGCAGAAAGTCCCGCGCCACTGATCCGCTGGGTATTCTCATCCAGTTGCAAACCGCAGGCGTTGAGCACGGCACTCGGCTCCCGGCCGTGGGCACGACGCAGCAGGGCCTGCATGCGCAGCAACAACTCTTCGTCATGAAAGGGTTTGGTCAGGTAATCATCAGCGCCAGCTTGCAAGCCAGCCACGCGTTCGGTCCAGCGGCTGCGCGCGGTGAGCATCAGTACGGGGGTGTTCAGGCCGCTCTCGCGCCATTGCCTCACCACCTCCAGCCCGTCCATGCCAGGCAGGCCAAGATCGACTATGGCCAGGTCATAGGGCTCCTGCTCACCCAGTATCAGCGCATCGCGGCCGTCGGTTCGCCAGTCGACTGCATAACCGGCGCGCTTGAGGGTCAAGGCGAGTGTCTCCGCCAGTGCAACGTTATCCTCGACCAGCAGTATCCGCATCAATCATCCTCTTCGACCTCAAGCAATTCGCCAGTAAGGGCATCATACTCGAGTTCCATCACTTGCCGTTGCGGGCTGATCACTTCAATCTCGTAGACATAGCGTCCGTCGTCATGCTCCAGCTCGGCGCTCAGAAAACGGCCGGGGTAACGCGACAGCGCATCGTCAATGAACTGTTGGAGGGGCGCTATGCTGCCCTGCTCCACCAGTTGCAATATTTCATCCTGACCAATCTCGTCAGCTTGGCCAGCGCTACCGAACACAAAAAGGCCCAGCATCAGAATGCCGGGCCGCAGCAGAGGACTATCAGTCATCCTGCTTGTGTTCGAGTACTTCGCCATTGCTGGCATCCAGATCCACATCCCACTCCTGACCCTGTGCATCCTTGATTTCAACCTGGTAGATATAGCGACCATAATGCTTGTCCAGATCGGTGTCGGTGATGGTACCGGGCTGCACGCTCAGCGCCTTGTCGTTAAGCTCGTCGAACTTCTTGATGCTACCCTGCTCAATCAGCGTGTTGGCTTCATCCATACGCACGTCATCATCGGCCAGCAAAGCTGTGCTGCCCAGACCAAGGAAGGTTGCGCAAGTCAATACGATGGCTTTTTTCATCTGTAGTACCTCTGTCGTTTTAGGGTGTAGGCACAGAGTATAGTCAGCAGCTGAATCCAACCTTAAAATCCCCTGTTTGCCCATTTCGGCTATAAAAGGAACCGCCCCGACATGACCGCAATCCATGTTCGCGCCCCGGCATTGACGTTACGCGCCGGGCCCAGGGCCCTGCAGCATATCCGCCAGAACGGCCTGAGCCCGGCCGATGTGCATATGATCCCCGGCGCGGCCGGAGGGCCCAAAGCGCTCGGCATTCAGGGGCTTGACCTGGCCCTGTTCGGCGACTGGCTGCCCCGTTCACTACAGATGCGCAGCCTGATCGGCGCTTCCATCGGCAGCTGGCGTTTTGCCAGCGCCTGCATGCCGGATCCGGTGCATGCCCTGCGCCAGCTGGGCGAACTCTACACCAGCATGCGTTTCCCCAAGGGCGTGAGCATTCAGCGCATCAGCGCCGCCTGCGGTGAGATGCTGGATGAACTGCTCGGCGGTCAGTTCGAGAGTATTCTCGCCAACCCCCACTACCATCTCAATATCGTTGTGGTGAAAAGCCTGGGGCTGCTGCAACATGATTCACGCACCCGGCTGGGACTGGGCCTGAGCGGCGTGATTGGCGCCAATCTGCTGGGTCGCCGTCACCTGGGCCGGTTTTTTGAACGGGTAATTCTGCACGACCCACGCCAGCGCCCAGCTCTGGAGGAACTGCATGACTTCAAAAGCAGTCACGTCGACCTCAGCCCGCTCAACCTGCGCGCCGCGCTGCTGGCCTCCGGCTCCATCCCGATGGTGATGGAAGCTGTGCGCGATATTCCCGGCACCGCCACCGGCGTCTATCGCGATGGCGGCCTGCTCGACTATCATCTCGACCTCCCCTACAAGGCGCCGGGCGTGGTGCTCTATCCGCACTTTCTGGATCGCGTGGTGCCCGGCTGGTTCGACAAGACCTTGCCTTGGCGCAAAGCCAACCCTCTGCAAATGCGCGATGTGCTGCTACTCGCACCATCACGTGAGTACCTGGACACTCTGCCCTACCGCAAACTGCCGGATCGCAAGGACTTCAACCGCTTTGTGTACGACAACGATGGCCGCGAGAAGTATTGGCGCAAGGCAATGAGCGAGAGTGAACGTCTCGGCGATGATTTTCTGCAGCTGGTCGACTCGGACGAACTAATCAAACGCGTGCAACCACTATGATAGAGACCCCCGCGTATTCGCGCTGCCCACTCTGCCAGGCCAGTGCTGCCTGGTTCCACAGTGATGCCAGACGTCCCTACTACCAGTGTTCTGACTGCCTGTTGGTGCACGTTCCTGCCGCCTGGCATCTGAGCCCCGCCGAAGAGCGCGCCGAGTACGACCGGCACGAGAACCAACTGGATGAGGCGGGCTACAGAGGTTTTCTTTCGCGCCTTGCCGATCCCTTGTTGGCACGCCTGCAACCCGCCAGCCAAGGCCTGGATTTCGGTTGCGGTCCAGGCCCCGCGCTGGCAGCCATGCTGCGCGAACAGGGGCATGAAGTGGCCTTGCACGACCTCTACTATTACCCCAACCCGCAGCATCTCGCTCAGCAGTGGGACTTCATAACTGCCAGCGAAGTAGTCGAGCATCTGGCCCGGCCATTACTGGTGCTGGATCAACTCTGGGGTTGTCTGCGCCCTGGCGGGTGGCTCGGTTTAATGACCAAGCGGGTGACGGACCAGCAAGCTTTTGTGAACTGGCACTACAAGAGCGACCCGACGCACATCAGCTATTTCAGTGAGCGCAGTTTTCACTGGCTTGCGCAGCGCTGGGATGCCCATCTGGAAATAATCGGTGCGGATGTCGTGTTAATGCGCAAGCCTGAAACAGCTTAGCGCCTCGCGAGGACCTGGCCGCCGAGGCAAGCGATCAAAAATGCACCTGAGCGCAACCACCCAGGCGCAATTGGAACGCTATTACCACTTGGCGCCGCGCAGCTGATCCACACTCCAGGCGCCGCCGCCAGCGAAGAACAGATACAGGAAGACGAAGGAAAACAATGCTGCCAGTTCGCCGCCATTGGCCAGCGGCCAGAGAGCCTGGGGCGCATGGGCGATGAAATAGGCAAAGGCCATCAGACCCGAAAGCAGGAAAGCCACCGGCCGCGTGAACAAACCGATAAGCACGAGAAAGCCGCCCACCAACTCCAGACTGCCCGCCACACCCGACATCGAGAACAGATCGAACTCGCCGCGCGCGGCGACCGGAAAACCAAAGATCTTCTGCATGCCGTGCTGCATGAACAATAACGCCGTAACGATGCGTAGCACACTCAAAATACGCGGTTGCCAGGCAATCAGAATCGCGTGCATAGAAACATCCCCTTTCCAGTTGAATCATCCAGGCAGCCAGCGGACGCACATCCCTGGCTGGCTGTTCAGCGGTGCCATGAGCATCGTGCGCTCAGATTAATAGCTCAACAGCCGGTAGTCACGCAGCTTTGTTCTCATGCCTGCAGAGACGTTCGCGAACAGCCCGGACCAGCATCCGAGGCGCAAGCCTATTTATCGGCCATCCACTTCGCCACATCGTTGCCCAAGGTGTTGGTGCAGCGATACAACACCTCACAGGAGCCTTTGAACGGCCCGCCGAAACCGCCACTGGAGTTACGTGTCTGCCGATAGGTATCTATCAACTGGCCGTTCTCGTACAGCTGCGCCATGATCGAAACCGATTTGCGGTGACCAAGAAAGGCGTTCCCTGAACTCAGGGCGTTGATTACCTGCAGCTTGATTTGCTTGCCGTCTCCTGCTGCCGGCTCGGCATTGAGCGGTACGACGCTCCAGCCCTGTTCGCGCAGATACTTTTCAGTCGACCTGGAGAAGCTGGCGCCAAGCTCGGTGCATTCGGAGAGGATATTGTCCGCGATAACCTGGGGGTCGTAATAAGAGGCACTGGAGCTGAGGGCCAGACTTCGGTCTGCAGCCTGCACCTGGCCTAGCGAAAGCAGCCCCAGCAGAGTGGCACCAAGTACTCGGTATTGCATATCAAATTCCTTTTTTTTTATATGCCGCTCAAGCGAGCGACCTTCCTTGTTTAGTCTTTCCAGCCTGGCCTCACTGCGTCCGCCAGACTTGGTGAATCAGCCTGCGTGGCGGCAGCTCACAAAATCGATCACGCGGCCAATGTGTGCCTGGCGCTGAATACGGACAATGGCATAGCGCCAACCACCTGGTGCGGATCAGTTACTGCTGAGCACGCGCCGCGCGCCTTTGAAGCTGCGCTGCCAGAAGTTGTCGCCCAGCTCATCCACTCGTACGCTGCCGCCAGTGCTCGGCGCATGCAGGAAGCGGCCTTCGCCGATGTAGATGCCCGCATGATTGACTCTGCCACCGTTCATGGCAAAGAGCACCAGATCGCCCGGCACCAGAGCGCTTTCACTGGGTTTGGCGGTGCGCATGGAAGTGAGGCCGGCGGTGGTGCGCGGCAGACTGACGCCAGCCGCTTCTCGGTACACATACTGGATCAGCCCGCTGCAATCAAAGCCGGTATCGGGGGAGGTACCACCGTAACGGTAGGGCGTACCGATAAGACTGAAGGCCTGAAAAACGATGTCATTACCCAATATCTCCGAGGAGTCGGACCGGGTAATCTGAGGCAAGGGAGTACGCACATCGGTCGCAACAGGCCGTTCGGGCGGTGTTCTGGGCGCACTGCTGCAACCGGCAAGCAGAGCCATAAGAATCAACATCAGTAAAGCGCCTGCCCGCATCCAGATACCTTCAAGGTTTGGCAAATGTGGTTAAAAAATGTACGACACGCCCCAGAATGTCAAGATTTTACTTTAACTAGCCGCGCCAAGTCTCAGTGATTTACCGTAAAAGCCAACATGGCAGAGAGCTGGCACAGGGGCCTGCCACTCTGCTCACGCCAGTGGTTGAATGCTGCCTGAGCGGCATTCTGATCACGCTGGCTGGTCGGCGCCTTGTCGATGATGCCCTGCGCCTTCAAGGCGGCTACCACGTCGTCAGTCGCCACCCAGGTGTCCTTGCCGACCATGCGCAGAAAACGCGGGACAGACTGGCCGCCAAGCTGACTGCCGCGCTTGGCCAGCGTGCGCCAGAGGCCCACGATGTCTTCTGCGGGCCACTCGGCAATGAAGTTGCCCACGCTGCCATGTTCGGCACTGATGTCCAGTAGCATCTGCGCATTGCGGGGCACGCTGCGCAGCTTGCCCAGATGACGGATGATGCGCTTGTCAGCCATCAACCGCTCAAGATGCTCGGCGCTCATGAGTACCACCTTGTGCGGCTCAAAACCGAAAAACACTTCTTCAAAGGCCGGCCACTTGGCATCCACCAGGCTGTGCTTCAGGCCAGCACGGAAAACGCGCAGTGCCATGCTCGACAGGTAACGGTCATCGCGTATTTCGCGCAGCCCTTGCGCTGGTTTCGGGCTTGGCAACCGGGCTTCCAGCGCCGCTTTTGAACCAAAGCGATTGAGGCAGTAGCTTTCCAGCCAGCGATAATCCTGCACGGTCAGGCTCCTTGGTAGCGCGGAGTCAAAGGTTCATCACGTTGAGAAAACGCGGTGCAACGGACTCATCAATACTCAGGCTGGCAAAATCGAACAGTTTGGTATCAGCCAGTTGCGATGGCTGCACATGCTGCAGCGCGCGAAATACGTTGTCGAGGCGACCCGGTGTCGCACGCTCCCAGCCCTGCAGCATTTCCTTGACCACCTTGCGCTGCAGATTCTCCTGCGAGCCACATAGATTGCACGGGATGATCGGAAAGCCCTGCAGCTCGGCATAGGCCGCGATATCGGCCTCATTGCAGTACGCCAGCGGCCGGATCACCACATTGCGGCCGTCATCGGAGCGCAACTTGGGCGGCATGGCCTTGAGGTTGCCGCCATAGAACATATTGAGGAAAAAGGTTTCGATGATGTCGTCGCGGTGATGCCCCAGCGCCATCTTGGTGGCGCCTATCTCGTCGGCAAAGGTATAGAGGTTGCCACGGCGCAGCCGCGAGCAGAGCGAGCAGGTGGTTTTGCCTTCCGGCACCTTCTCCTTGACGATGGAATAGGTGTCGCGTTCCAGGATGTGATACGCCACACCCAGTTCATCCAGATAGGCTGGCAGCACATGCTCGGGGAAACCGGGCTGCTTCTGATCCATGTTGACCGCCACCAGTTCGAACTTGATGGGCGCTACCTTCTGCAGATGCAGCAGCACATCCAGCATGGTGTAACTGTCCTTGCCGCCCGACAGACAAACCATCACCTTGTCGCCGTCTTCAATCATGTTGTAGTCGGTCACGGCTTCGGCGGTAAGGCGGCGCAGACGCTTCTGCAACTTGTTCTGGTTAACGCTGAGACGGCTCATGGGGGAGGTACACCGGATAAAGTAAAACGCGTATTTTACTGGAAACCGCTGTACATAAAAACATCAACCCCTGGCGAGATGCTCGGCAGGGGTTGAGATGTGTCACGATAAAACTAGCGCAGGTAGACCGGGCCGACGCCAAAGCCCCAGAAAATCACCGACGTAGCCATCATCGCGACCAGCACTACCAGACCTACCGCGAGAATGGAGCTGGAAAACAGGAAGCCCTCATCGCTGGGAATATCCATGAAGATGGGAATGCCCTGATACAACAGATATACCGTGTAGGCCACCGCAGCGGTGCCCACCAGCATGCCGAGCCAGAGACTGGGATAAAGCGCAGCCAGACCGGCAATGAAAAGTGGCGTGGCGGTATAGGCGGCGAAGACAACGCAGTCATTGAAGCTGGGGGTGGAGTCGTAGGTACGCGCCATCCAGTGAATGAATGCGCCCATCACGGCGACGCCGGCGAGCATGGCAAGATAGGACAGCACCGTCATCGAGAGTGCGCTGGCCTGGGTAAGCTTGACGGCTTCCTGGGTACCTATCGCCCATCCTACCTGGGTGGTACCTATGTAAGCGGAAACGACCGGGATGGCTGCGAGAATCAATACATGGGTCAAATACATGTGACCTATGCTTTCCTCCTCGCCCTTGATTTCTTTCCATTCCTCATCGGGATGGGTGAATAACCCCAAAACATGGTGGATCATGGCCTGACCTCCTCATTATTATTCAGCGCCGCGAGCTGCGCTCGCCGCACCACGAGCGCCTGCATTCAGCACTCTGCATTGACTATAGCGAAAAAATAATGGGGCCAAACCGATTTGCTTAGAGAGATTGGCAACTTCAAGCGCGGCCGTAATAGCGTTCCAGAATTAGCATGGCCTGATTGATCGCTTGCACCCGTTCAGTACTGCCACCGCGATCCGGATGATGCACCCGCACCAGCGCGCGGTAGCGCTGTTTCACCGCACGGGCGTCGGTCGGCTCCTGCAAATCCATCACCTGCAAGGCTTGCTGCACTTCGCCGGCCGCCACCTGTGGTCTTCCCTGTTGGCGCCAGAAACCGTCCAGCAGATGCTGCACATCCTCGGCGTGGGTGTCGCGCCATTGCCGCCAGTCCAGGTAATAACGCCGTAGCGGATCGTCGGTCACCAGGCCAGGCGTTGCGGTCTCGCGCGGCTGCAAGCAGATACTCAGGGTATTGATGCTCAGAGCCTGTCCTTGCTCGGCCAGCTCGTCGGCCAACCGGTATAGCAGATGAAATAGCAGAAAGTGCAGTTGAAACAGACGCAGCGGGTCGCGCAGCGCGCCAGGCTCGGCAAACAGCGACTCGGGGTAGCGCTCGGCCAACTGGCCGATGAGCTGGTACTCACCCAGGCCTTCGGGCGCAGCGCGCAACATGGCCAGAAGCTCGCTCTCAAAGCCGGGCGGCAGCAGGTGATGGGGTTGCAGTTCATCCATCTGCGCAGTGTATCAGCCGCCTGGGTGCAGAACGAAACCCCTTGGCACCATCACCAAAGTGAAATCAAAGGGTAAAGTGCCTGTCACACAATCTGCGTATCAATGTCACTTTCGTTTAACTCGGGGAAGGGACAAAGATAATGAACAAATGGATCATTGCTGCCAGCAGCGTTGCCATGATGGCCGCCGTTGCCGGTTGTAACAGCGGCAGCGACGACGATGATGAGAACCTGCCGGAAACGCCGGAAGTGGTTACGCCAGAGAGCATCTCGCTGGCCTATCTGGGGCGCTACAGTTCCGGCGTGTTCGGCGCGAGTGCGGCAGAAATTCCAGCCTATGACCCAGTCAACCAGCAAATTTTCATCGTTAATGCGCAAAAAGGCGCGGTCGATGTGCTGGACGCCTCCGACGTTGCCAACCCCACGCTGGTCCAGACCTTGACGGTCGAAACTGTGGCTGCGGGCGCGGTGGTCAATAGCATCGCGTACAAAGGCGGCTACCTGGCTGTAGCTATAGAAGCAGCGACCAAGACCGATCCGGGCTACGTCGCACTGTTCGACGCCACTACCCTGGAGCTGCTGGCCTCCGAACAGGTCGGCGCTCAACCGGACATGTTGACCTTCACTCCGGACGGCAGCTACCTGCTGGTCGCGAACGAAGGCGAACCCAGCAACGATTACAGTGTTGACCCGGAAGGCTCCATCAGCATTCTCAGCATCAACGAGGCAGACCTGGTGGAAGTCAAGACCGCCGGCTTCGCCGCCTTCAATGCGCAGAAGACTGCCCTGCAGCAAGCTGGTGTACGCATTTTTGGTCCTGGCGCCTCCGTAGCCCAGGATCTTGAGCCGGAGTACATCGCCATCTCGGCTGATAACACCACCGCCTGGGTTTCCCTGCAGGAAAACAACGCCTTGGCCAAAGTGGATATCGCCAGTGCCACCGTCACCGAAATACTACCGCTGGGCTACAAGGATCACGGCCTGGCTGGCAACGGTATCGACGTCAGCGACGAAGACGACGCCATCAATATCCAGCTCTGGCCCGGTCTCATGGGTATGTATCAGCCTGACGCCATCGCTGCCTACGAGACGGCCGGCAAGACCTACCTGATCACCGCAAACGAGGGCGATGCTCGCGCCTGGGGTGAGGACGACCAGGCCTACTGGGACGGCGACGCCAGCAAGGGCTTTGTGGAAGAGTTCCGCATGAAAAGCCTGACCGACAGCCGTGGCTTCAACCGCCGGGTGGGCGATGACCTTGCGCCCCAACTGCACGCCATGGCCGAGGGCGCGCTGCTCAATCCTGAGGTATTTGCTTACTGCGGTGCCACCACGACCGACCGCGGTGGTTGCGGGGAAGATGAACAACTGGGCCGTCTCACTGTGGCCTGGACCGACGGCTACCGCAAGAACGAGGACGGCACCCCGATGATGTTCGACACTACCGGTATTGCCAACCCGGCCGGCGACCGTCTGATGTACGACAACCTCTACGCCTATGGCGCCCGCTCCTTCTCGATTCGCGATGAAGACGGCAACCTGGTGTGGGATTCCGCCGATCAGTTCGAGCAGTATTTCGCCAGCGCTGATTGCATGCTCGGCAGCAACCGCGACATTCCCTGCGTGGACTATTTCAACGCCACCCATGATGAAGGCGACACCTTCGATAACCGCAGTGACAACAAGGGCCCCGAGCCCGAAGGCGTCACGCTTGGCAAGCTGGGTGAGAAAACCTTCGCCTTCATCGGACTGGAGCGTATTGGCGGTGTGATGGCTTACGACGTGACCGATCCGACTGCGCCGGTATTCGTGGACTATCTCAACACCCGTGAAGACTGGACCAGTGAAGATCCTGAAGCAGTACTGGCCGACGCGGGTGATCTTGGCCCCGAGGGTCTGGTATTCATCAGTGCGGAGGATTCGCCCAACGGTGAGGCCTTGCTGGTGATCGGTAATGAAGTCAGCGGCACCACTGCGGTTTATCAGGTCAACCAGATAGTCGAGTAATACCTTTCTGCAATGGCACCCGCGGCGGCTGACTATCGACTCTAGTCAGCCGCCTTTTCTCAGGCCACCTCCTCGGCCAGATGTTCCAGCGCCAGTGCGCGCGCGTTCCGCACCCCCGCCAGAAACTCATCACCCCAGCGCTTGATGTCATTGTGCTGCACCACGCCAAACAGCTCCTTGAGGCGCGCCTCCCGCTCTGCCCTGCCCAGCGTCAGACCTATATAAAGAGTGTCGCGCAGGTCATGCGGATCGTGCGGGTTGGTCAACAAGGCGCCATGCAGCTCGGCCGCCGCACCGGCAAACTCCGAGAGCACCAGCACCCCGGTACCGTTGCACAACCCCTGAGTAGCCACGTACTCCTTGGCGACCAGATTCAGGCCATCGCGCAGCGGTGTAATCCACATCACATCGGCCATCAGGTAATAGGCAATCAACTCATTGAAAGGAACCGCGCGGTAGAAAAACTGCACCGGGGTCCAGCCGACCCTGGAGAAGCGGCCATTGATACGCCCAACCGCCTGCTCGATCTGGCTCAGCAGTTCGGCATAGATAGTCATTTCGCGCGCAGCTGGCACACAGATGGTGATCAGCGTGACCTTGCCGATCAGCTCCGGGTGCGCTTCGAGCAAGGCTTCAAAGGCCAGCAGCTTGGCATGAGTACCCTTGGTGTAATCCAGCCGCTCGACTGACAACACCACCCGTATGCCCTGCAACTGCTCGCGCAGTTCGCCAATCTGCTGTTGGCAGGCCTCGGTTGCGATCAGCTTTTTGACCCGTCCCACATCCAGCCCTACCGGATGCGCGCCCAGGCCAATCGGTCGGCCGTGTACCGAGATCATGGTGGTCATGCGGTCCAGTCCGACCGCGCAACCGTAGGTTAGATAACGCGGGGCGCAGCCTTTCTCTTCCAGCACTTCAATCGGCGCCACGCCGCGCACCACGTCGACAAAGTTTTCCGCCTGCCGTGGAATGTGAAAGCCGACGTAGTCGCATTGCAGCAGGCTGCCAATGATCTCGCGGCGCCACGGCAACACATTGAACACGTCCGCCGAGGGGAAGTAGGTGTGGTGAAAGAACGCGATATTCAGGTCGGGACGCAGCGGCCGCAGGAAGGCCGGCACCATCCACAGGTTGTAGTCATGCAGCCAGACCACCGCGCCCTCGGCAGCCTCGGCGGCGGTACGCTCGGCGAACAGGCGGTTGACCTTGAGAAATACCGCCCAGTCCTCCTCGCGAAACACAGCGCGCTCCCAGAAGGTGTGCAAGGTCGGCCAGAAGGCTTCCTTGGAGAAGCGCTTGTAGAACACATCCACATCGTTCTTGCTCAGTGCCACCCGCGCCGCCACCAGATTGGGATAATTCTCGGCATCCACCTTGGTGTGCACCTCGAAGGCCTCGCGCTGGCGCGGATCGTGAATCGACCAAGCCACCCAGGAGCCCTGTTGATTGCCACCAAAGAAACTCAGCAGCGTGGGCAGGATGCCGTTGGGCGATGACGGCGGCCGGCGCACCAGCTTGCCGTCTTCAATGACTTCTTCGTAGGGCAGACGATGGTAGACCATGACTAGGTCGGCCTTGCCCTTGATCTGCAGGTCCCGCAGTTCGGAGTCCACACCCAGAGGGCCGAGGAAGCCGAAGTGCGAAATTGCTTCCAATATACCGCCACAGCCGCTGAGGCGCGCATGCAATACCTTGGCCCGGTCGGCCGTGGCTTCCAGCAGTGCAGGCTCAGACTCGCCAACGCATACTCCCATGAAGCCCTGCTCGTACATCGACAGATCGTTGAGCGTATCACCGGCGACCAGCACCTCTTCCATCGAGGCGCCAAGGTGCTCGACCAGCCGCTTCAGGGTCGAGCCCTTGTTGACGCCGCGCGGCAGACAATCGAGATACATGCCAGCGGAAAACAGCAGATCACAGTCCAGCCCCTCCATGGCCGCGCGCACCTCCTCGGTCACCGCGTCTGGCTCGCAGAAGTAGGAACAACGCCGCTGCTGCGGTACGTCCTGGCGCTCCAAACCGGGGAAAACCGAAAGCCTTTGCGCCACAACCTGCTCGCCAGGCCAATTGGCCTCGATCGCGCTCTGCAGCGGGTAGACCGGTTGCAGGGTTTCGCCATCCAGCACCGTGGAGCCCACATCGCAGATGATGTAGTCCGGTCGTGGTATGGCCGGGTCGGACAGCAGCGGCACCACCACTTCCAGTCCGCGCCCGGTCACAAACACCAGGGTGATACCCGGATGCGCGTTGATCAGCTGATACAGCCGCTGCCGGTTATCGGGGTCGCCCCCAAGAAAAGTGCCATCCAGATCGGTCGCCAACATCATAGCCCTGTACTCCCTGTCATAATTTGCCTGTCATCATTTGCTAGTTGGTATCGGGTAAACGCTAATGGCGCTCATCCGGAAATTCGTCGCTCGCGTCTGCCTGATCACCCTGCGGCTCGGACGGCGGCGCCGATTCTTGCGATCGGTTTGCGCCTGGCGACTGCTCGCCGTGGGTTGCATCATCGAGCATCATTTCCAGCACAGCCGTGGAGGTGCGCACCATGGGCACGTAGTGCGCCGCTTCGTCGACAATCTGGTCGCTGCCCTGACGTGACTGCCACAGGGCGTAAAGCGAGCAGAGGCCAAACATCAGGAAAAAGGTTACCGGTAGGGCCGCTGGGGACGTCAGGCCCATGAACCAACCGGCCAGCGCCGGACCGATGGCGGCGCCCACCCCGTGCAGCATCAACAGCGCCGCATTGCCGGATAAAATATCTTCCTGGTGTAAATGATCTATCAGATGCGCCACCACTGCCGGGTAGACCGCAAAGGAGCCCGCACCAAACACGGCGGCCGCCACCAGCAACCATTGGCCGAACGGCCCCAGCGCGGCCATCAGTAAGCCGCCCACCGCCGCCATGCCGCTGATCAGTGCCAACGCCTTGCGTCTGTCAATCCGGTCGCACAAGCGCCCCATCGGCCACTGAGCCAGGGCACCGGCAATAATCACCAGAGAAACGAAGCCAGCAATCTCGCCTGTATCCATACCCATGCGGCCGGCATAGACCGCACCCAACCCCCAGAAGCCGCCCATCGCCAAACCGGACAACAGCGCTCCGGCACAGGCGACCGGCGCCGCCTGCCAGAGACGTTTGAGCGAGAGCGCAGGAGTATCTGTTATCACTGGCTGAGCCAGGCGGGTCGCCGCCACCGGCATGACGGCGAGCATGATCAGAATGGCGGCAATGGCGAAAAGGGTGAAGGCCAGGGGGCTATCCCAGCGCAACAGTTGCTGGGCCAGGGCCAGCGAGCCAAGATTCACTGCCATATAGCAGGCAAAGATCTGGCCCCGACGCTCAGGCGGCGCCGTGGTATTGAGCCAGCTTTCGATCACGGTATAGATGCCCACCAACGCCACACCGGTGATCACCCGCAACACCAGCCACATACCCGGCTGCACCCAGAGCACGTGAATGAGCACACACACCGCTTCGGCCGCGGCGAGAAAGGTAAAGGCACGCACATGCCCCATGCGGCGAATCAGCCGCGGGCAGATAAAGGTCCCGAGTATAAAACCGGCAAAGTAGGCAGAGCCCAGCAAACCCAGGGTCTGATCGGCAAAGCCCTCGGCGCTGCCACGCAGGGCCAGAAGCGTATTGAACAGTCCGGTGCCCAGCAACAGCAGAGCCACACCGGTAAGCAGTGCCCCAATGGGCACCAGAAGCCTAATCATGGAGCCGCAATCTCCCCTAAAGGTGGTCGTCGATTCCAGGCAGGATGGGTGTCAAAACGTGCGTTTATGCATCTGTAATTTATATCCAGCTGTAAACACCCTACCCCACTCAGCCGCCGCTGACCAGCCTCGATTCAGCCACCACCAAGGCTTCATCTGCTCTAGAGTGCTTCTATCAAGGGCAATTAAGAGGCTACACTGGCGGCAGCATTATCTGCGTTCCCTTACACAACGAATGACACAGTCGGTCCACGCCATGTCCAGTCTGAAAGACACCGCCCGCAAGCTCTGCTCGCCGCTGCTCAAGCCGCTGGAGAACAGCGATGCACCCTATCACTACACGCCCAGGAGCCGCGCCATTCTGGTGATCATGAGTGTGATGTTTCTAATGCTCGCCACGGGCCTGGCGCTATTTCTGCCCTCCGGCATAGAGCGCACCTTTCTGATTCCGGTCAGCGTGTTCGGGCTGATCGGCGTGCTGGGACTGTTGGTAGCCTGGCTCGGCAGCGAGCGCGCGGTGGCCCGGCTGTGGAACAGCCGGCAGGGCTGACGGAGGCCAGATGAGCAGCAAGACCCTACTCATAGTCGCGCACGCCCCGTCTGACAACACCCGCGCATTGGTGCAAGCGGTGCTGCGCGGCGCGCGGCATTGCGAGGTTGAAAATGTAGCGGTCATTTACAAGTCACCACTCGACGCGGGCCCGGACGATGTGCTGAAAGCCGACGCCATCATCCTGGGCACCACCGAAAACCTCGGCTACATGAGCGGCGCACTGAAGGATTTCTTTGATCGCAGTTATTATCCCGTGCTGGAGCAGAAGCAGGGATTGCCCTGTGCGCTCTATATCCGCGCTGGCATGGATGGCACCGGCACCCGTCGGGCGGTGGAATCCATAGTCACCGGTCTGCGCTGGAACTGGGTACAGCCGCCCCTGACCTTAAAGGGCGACTGGCAGGAGAGCTTCCTGCAGCAAGCTGAAGAGCTCGGGCTCTACATGGCCGCAGGTCTGGACAATAGCGTTTTCTGACCTGAAGCCGCTTCTGGCCAACGTCTGGCGACGTTATACTTGGCGCCATGGACCGTATTCTTGCCCGCCTTGAAGACTGCTATCAGCTCGCCGAGCAGCACTTCTCTCGCCCCTTTCCCCGCCCGGATATCACCCTGGATCTGCGCGGCCAACGCGCGGGCGTAGCCTATCTGAACCGCAATCTGCTGCGCTTCAACGGTCAGATGTACCGCGACAATACCGAGGACTTTCTGCTGCAGACGGTGCCACACGAAGCTGCGCACCTGATCGCGCACCTGGTCTACGGGCCCCGTATTCGGCCGCATGGCCCGGAGTGGCGCGGCGTCATGAGTGGCCTGTTCCGCCTGCCGGCCAACCGCTGCCACAACTACGAGGTAGCAAGGCGCCGCGCTACACGCTATCTCTACCGTTGCGCCTGCCCCGACCACATGCCCTTCACGCCGCAGCGTCACGCGCTGGTCAGGAAAGGTCGCCGGTATCAATGCCGCCGGTGCGGCGATTTGTTGCACTTCACTGGGCAGCAGATGGCGCAGGCGGTTTAAGGCTCCAGCAAGTCGGGCGCCTCGCCGGCGCGCCGCAGTGACTCGATATAGGGGCGCAGCGAATAACCCAGTTGCGGCTCCATCCTATCTGCCCACTGGCGCATGGCATCCAGCTCGAGCGGCAATTCACCGGCCTGCGGAATAAACAGGATGATGTTGCCCTCTTCCACTTCCACCTGCAGATAATGGCTGCCAAATAACCGGCGCAAGCGGCTGGCCGCGTAGGGCTGGCCGCTTTGTCCCAATTGCCATTGATTGACCACCAGCAGACCACCCGGGCGCAACGCCGCTCGGCACGCAGCGAAAAAGTCTGCCTGCAATTGCAGCCGGGCAATGCCTCCTTCCAGGTAGAGATCGAGGAACAGCAGGTCGCAGCTGTTTTCGCGGTTGGCCAGATAACTGTCAGCGCTCGCGACCACCACTTCCAGCCGCGGGTCGCTACTCAGGCCAAACCAGCGGCGCGACAGCTCCACCACCTTGGCACGCAGCTCAACGGCGATCATTTTTTGCGGCTGCAGGTACTCCAGTACAGCATTGGCCAAGGTGCCGCCACCCAGGCCCATCAGCAGCACCTGCGGCGCCTGGCTACGCCAATAGCCGGCCAACAGCATGGCCCGTGTGTAGTCGTACTCCAGCCAGGCAGGATTATCCACCAAGCCGCAGCTCTGCTCGGTTTCGGTACCAAAATAGAGATAACGCAGCTCACCCTGCTCACTCACCCAGAGCGAACCGAAATCATCCTGGCAGCGTTCGAGTTCCTTCTCTGCCAACGCAGCGGGCTGGCTGAGCAGGAAGCGATAAAAACGATTGATCCAGCCCATAGGCTGTTTAACCCCCATCGCCCGCGCTACCATTCAGCATCACGAGCCCATTGACCGCATTCAAGTAGAAGAACCCATGACAGCAATCTGGACCCCCGACAGCTGGCGCAGCAAACCCATACTGCAACAACCCACCTACCCCGACCCGCAAGCCCTGCTGGCGGTAGAACAGAGTCTGGCCAGCTATCCTCCGCTGGTGTTTGCCGGCGAGGCCCGCGAGCTGCGTCGGCAGTTTGCCGAGGTCATCAATGGCCGTGCCTTTCTGCTGCAGGGGGGCGACTGCGCCGAGAGCTTTGCTGAATTCTCGGCGCCGAAGATTCGCGATACCTTCAAGGTCCTGTTGCAGATGGCTGTAGTCATGACCTTTGCCGCCGGCTGCCCGGTGGTCAAGGTAGGCCGCATGGCTGGCCAGTTTGCCAAGCCGCGATCGGCCGATGACGAAACCCAGGGCGGCGTGACTTTACCCGCTTACCGCGGCGACATCATCAACAATATAGCCTTCGAGGCTGATGGCCGCGCACCGGATCCGCAGCGCCTGCTTAGCGCCTACCACCAGTCCACCGCCACACTGAACCTGCTGCGCGCCTTTGCCCAGGGCGGCTTTGCCAGTCTGGACCAGGTGCATCAATGGAATCTGGACTTCATTGCCAACTCTGCAATGGCCGATCGTTTTCAGCAATTGGCCGACCGCATCGATGAAAGCCTGGCCTTCATGCGCGCCTGCGGCTTCGACAACGCACACAGCCCGCAGTTACGCGAGACGGCATTTTTTACCGCTCACGAGGCGCTGTTGCTGAATTATGAGCAAGCGTTCACCCGTCGCGACAGCTTGACTGGCGACTGGTTTGACTGCTCGGCGCACATGCTGTGGATTGGCGACCGCACCCGTCAGCTCGACGGTGCGCATGTCGAATTCATGCGTGGCATCAACAATCCCATCGGCATCAAGGCCGGCCCCACCACCGACCCGGACGACCTGTTGCGATTGATTGATCGGCTCAACCCAGACAACCGCGATGACCGACTCAACCTGATAGTGCGCATGGGCGCCGACCAGGTAGAGCGGCACATGCCGGCACTGGTGCGCGCAGTAGAACGTGAGGGCAAAAAAGTGCTGTGGAGCTCTGACCCGATGCACGGCAACACCATGAAGGCCTCCAGCGGATACAAGACGCGCGACTTCGCCCGCATTCTGGCCGAGGTGGAGCAGTTCTTCGCCGTGCACCACGCCGAGGGCACCTGGGCCGGCGGCATTCATATCGAGATGACCGGACAGAACGTGACCGAGTGCATCGGCGGCGCCACACCGGTGACCGAAGACGGCCTGTCGGACCGCTACCACACCCATTGCGATCCACGCCTGAACGCCGACCAGTCACTTGAGCTGGCCTTCATGATTGCCGAAACGCTGAAAAAGGTCCGCCGCTGAGTGCCGCCACCCGGCTTGCCGGCTGCGGTATATCGTCAGCCAAGCGCCTTTCCCTTTACCCATCATGCGCCCGACCCCTGGCGCATGACACCTTGACCCGGATTGCCCATGCACGAAGAAAGTAGCGTTCTGCAGGTTGCCGTGGTGTTTCTGCTGGCGGCGGTCGCCGCGGTGCCCCTGGCCAAAAAGCTGCGACTGGGCGCCGTTATCGGCTACCTGCTGGCGGGCGTGGTCATCGGTCCATCGGCGCTCAACCTCATCGATCACCCGCAAGATATCAGCCACATCTCCGAACTGGGCGTTGTTCTGCTGCTGTTCATCATCGGCCTGGAACTTTCGCCCCGGCGCCTCTGGGTAATGCGTAAATCGGTATTTGGCGTTGGCCTGGCCCAGGTCCTGGTGTGCGGCAGCGTGATTGGCGGCGTCGCCTACCTGGGGCTGGATCAGCCGGCCAATACCGCCGTGGTGCTGGGACTGGGGCTGGCGCTTTCTTCCACCGCCTTTGGTCTGCAGATTCTGGCCGAGCGCAAGGAACTGACCAGCCCGCACGGGCGTCTTGCGTTTGCCATACTGCTGTTTCAGGATATCGCCGCCATTCCGCTGATTGCCCTGATTCCGCTGCTGGGCAGCGCTGCAACCGGCGGCGACGGCAGCAGCAATCTGGAGCAGTTCGTGCGGATCGCCGGCAGTATCGCCATTATCGTCATAGGCGGCCGTTATCTGCTACGCCCGGTGTTTCGCATCGTTGCCAAGACCAAACTGCAGGAAGTCTCTACCGCCACCGCCCTGCTGGTAGTGATAGGCACCGCCTGGCTGATGCAGAGTGTGGGTGTTTCCATGGCGCTGGGCGCCTTTCTGGCCGGGCTCTTGCTGGCCGATTCGGAGTACCGCCACGAGCTGGAGTCACAGATCGAGCCCTTCAAGGGGTTGCTGCTGGGACTGTTCTTTATCAGCGTGGGCATGACCGCCGACATCGGCCTGCTGCGTGACAGTCCCGCTGCGGTGCTGCTGCTGACCGTCCTGATTGTCGGCTGCAAGCTGCCGCTCATCTATCTGGTTGGCAGAGCGGCCGGCGGGCTGAACCGCCTCAGCGCCCTGCGCCTGGGGGTGGTGCTTGCCGCAGGCGGCGAGTTTGCCTTTGTGGTGTTCCAGATGGCCCGCGATCAGCTGTTGTTCGATCAGCAGATGCACAGCACACTGGTGCTGGCGATTACCTTGTCGATGGCCATTACGCCGCTGATCATTCTGCTGCTATCGCAATTGGTCAAAGCCAAACCTGTTCCGGTAAGCGTGCCCGAGGAATATCAGCAAATTGATGCCGACACGCCCCGCGTGGTCATCTCGGGCATGGGCCGCATGGGGCAGATCATTGCCCGTGTATTGCGCGCGCAGGGCATTCCCTACATCGGGCTGGAGACCTCGGTCGACAGCATAGAGCTGTCGCGCAGCCTGAGCAGCGATATGCCGATCTTCTACGGCGACCCACTGCGCGCGGAGATCCTGCGCGCCGCCCAGGTCGACAAGGCGGAGTTCTTCATCATCGCCACCGATGATCCCGACACCAACCTGAAAACAGCCGAACTGGTACGGCGGCTTTACCCGCAGGTGACCATTATTGCCCGCGCGCGCAACCGTCAGCATGTGCACAAGCTGATCGACCTCGGCGCGCTGGCCGTGCGGGAGACCTTCCATTCCAGCCTGGAAATGAGCAAACAGGTGCTCACCGGCCTGGGCCTGAGCGACGCTCAGGCCGATTCGCGCATTACCCGCTTTCGGCAGCACGATGAGCAGGTGCTGGCTGCCCAGCATCGGGTGTATGACGATGCCGCCGCGGTAATGCAGACCGCCCGCGAAGCCCGCGCCGAGCTGGAAACCCTGTTCGATTCCGACCAGATCGAAACCCGCAGCGTGCCAGAGCTGCTGCCACCCAAACCAGAGCAATAGGCCCTGCGAGCGCAAGCCTGGGCCTGCTACAATGCGCGCTCATCAGATCAGGAATATACGCATGGCCGATATAGGGCGCTTCAACCGACTGCAGGTCGTCAAACATACCGGGTTCGGCCTCTATCTCAATGGTGGCAACGATGGCGACATTCTGCTGCCCAAGCGCTATATCCCCAAGGATGAGCCCAGTGAAGTGGGCGACTGGCTGGATGTATTCATCTACTTCGACAGCGAAGACAAGATCATCGCCACCACCGAGCAGCCCAAGGCTCAGGTAGGCGACTTTGTCAGCCTGAAAGTGATCGCCAAGAACAACGTCGGGGTATTTCTCGACTGGGGCCTGCCCAAGGACGTGCTGCTGCCCTTCTCCGAGCAGAAAAAACCGTTGGAAGTGGGTGACTACGCCGTGGTGCACCTGTATCTCGACAAGCATACCAGCCGGGTGATCGCGACCAGCCGCCTGGATCGCTACCTCGACAAGACGCCGGCGCGCTACAAGGCCGGCGAGCAGGTCGAGCTGTTGATAGTCGAGCGCACCGACCTGGGCCACAAGGCAATCATCAATGGGCTGCATTGGGGCCTGGTGCACAAGAACGAAGCCTTCAAGTTCCTGCGCGGCGGTCAGCGCGAGCAGGGCTACATTCGCGAGATGCGCGCCGACGGCAAGATCAGCCTCAGCCTGCAACCCGTTGGCGCTGCCGCTGCCGATCAACTGCAGGATCAGATCCTGCAGAAGCTGCTGGACAACGATGGCACCCTGCCGCTAAGTGACAAGAGCACGCCGGAAGCCATCAGCCGCGCCTTTGGCGTTAGCAAGGGCAATTTCAAGAAGGCCATCGGCGGCTTGCTGAAGCAGGAAAAGATCAGTATTCACAGCGACCATATCGAGCTGTTGTAGCCGCTGATGTCAGGCCGCGCGGTAGAACGCGCGGTACTGCCCAGGCGTCAGCGCGGTACGCAATTTGAAGTGGCGCTGAAAATGCGCCTGATCGGCAAAGCCCAGATCCAGCGCCAAGGCATTGAGGCTGCAATCGCCTCGGCGCAACCTCACCCGTGCCAGCTTGATCCGCGCATCCAGCTGGAAGGCATGCGGCGCCTGACCAAATTCGCGTTTGAAGCTGCGGATCAGCTGATAACGATTGAGGCCCGCGACGCCAGCCAGGGTATCGAGCTGCAGATTGCTATCGAGTTGATCCATGATCAGATCCCGCGCCAGCAGGACGCCTGGGTGCCTGCCCGGCACAACCGCTGTGGCTGCGCCGAACAGCGGCTGCAGCAGCTCGATCAGCCCGGTTTCCGCCGCCAGCGCGGTATCGCCGCCGAGCAGCTTGGCGCACAGCTGATCAAACTGCTTCACGGCGTTCGGTCGTGCATTGGTAGTGGCCGGAAAGCACCGATAATCGGCGCTCCCGCCGAGCAACTCGCGCTGAAACTCGCCCAGCCACGCCGCATTCAGAAACAACATGCGGTAAGACCAGAGCCCCGCCGCCGGGTTGCATGAATGCACCTCCCCCGGATTGACCGTGACCATGCTGCCTGCCCCGATGCGTTGCGCCTTGCCGCGATTGCGATACAGGGTGTGGCCCTGATCGATCACGCCGAAGGAGAATTCATCGTGGGTGTGTTGCTGATAGCACGCGCTGGAGCGGTCAGCCTGACGTAGCTCGACAAAGGGCAGCGCGGGGCTGCGCTGCAGGAAATGTTCAGACATGGCTAATGCTACCCCTTGATCAATACCACAGAATCACCGCAACGCTGACCACCAGCAGCGCCGCCATACCGCGATTGAAACAACGCATGGCTCTCGCCCCCGGAAGCCGTTGCCCCAACAGATGACCGGCCAAGGCCCAGCTACCCACACCGAGCAGGCACATCAACAGCGACAGCATACAGAACAGCAGCAAAGTCTGGGTACTGGCGGGGTTGCCGCTGACAAACAGGCCAATGCCGGACGTGGAAAATAACCACGCCTTGGGGTTAAGCCACTGGGCCAGGGCACCGGCCCAGAAGCCGGGCACCTGATCTGCTGCGTCGCTGCCCGCCAACGCGACCTGCGCGGTGGCAAGGCGCCAGGCAAGGTACAGCAGGTAGCCCGCGCCCAGCCAGCTTAAAACCCGCACCAGCTGCGGCTGGTGCTGCAGACTGCCGAGCAGACCCAGGCCTACCAGCAGAACCATAAGCGTGTAACCCAGCGATGCGCCAAGCACATAAGCTGAACTCCGCCATAAGCCAGCCTGAGCACCAGCCGCCACGGCTACCACGCAAACCGGCCCTGGGGCAACGGAGCCAACCAGGGAGAACGCCAACATCGAACAAACCAGGGTCAACATGCACTCACTCCACCACGCGCTCGCTTCAGCGCCCATGGTCGGCATGTTGGCCTGTACGGCTTCCCCTGTATTGAACGAAATTGCGCCTCGGCGCAGGGACACGCCTCGGCAACAGGCCAGGTTGCAGCGATGCCCAGATGCAACTCCACCGAGGGCAAGCTCCGTCTCGACCCTGGGAGATTAAATCAGCTCCGCTGGCCGAGATGGAACTCGATGAGATGGTCTCCTCCCTCTCCCTTCTACGGCGTCGATGCGCCAAGGGATAGATGCTAAACATCTACTGAAACCGAACGGAGACAGGAGGAGACCATGAACAAATTTATGACAATTGGCATC
>NZ_JBALWW010000017.1:0-73871 GCF_036961105.1 Halopseudomonas sp.
CATCCAGCACGAACTCAGTCTTCATGTTGTTGCTGACGCGCCAGCCAACGATTCTGCGTGCAAAGACATCTATCACGAAGGCCACGTACAGCCAGCCCTGCCACGTTGAAACGTAGGTAAAGTCTGAGACCCACAGCTCGTTTGGGCGACTGGCATGGAATTGGCGATTGACCTTGTCGAGCGGGCATACAAGCTTCCCATCAGGCACCGTAGTACGGATTATCTGGCCGCGGCGAACACCCTGTAACCCAAGCCGGCGCATCAACCTTTGCACCGTGCAACGCGCGACGTTGATACGCTCTCGATGTAGCTGCTTCCACACCTTCACGACGCCATAACACTGCATGTTGTCATCCCAGACGCGTTGGATCTCACTACTCAGCAGCTCGTCTTGTCTGGCCCGCATGCTGCGTAGCGCTGGCTGGCGAGCTCGAGCTGCATGCCGGTAGTAACCGGACGGAGCAATCTGCACCACTCGGCAGATCGACTCGACTCCGTAACGGTCACGATATTCGTCGACGAAGCCGTTCAGGGTTTGTTGCGGCGGTCGAGCTCCGCCTGGGCAAAATAAGCACTGGCCAGGCGGAGGATCTCGTTCGCTTTACGCAGCTCACGATTCTCGCGTTCCAGCGCCTTGATCCGCTCCCGTTCCTCAGTGGTCTGCCCGGGCCTGCGCCCCAGGTCAGTTTGATACTTGCGCACCCAGCTGTGCAGCGTTTGCGGAACACAACCGATCTTGGGCGCAATGGATTCGATCGCTGCCCATTCGGATGGGTAGTCGTTCACGTTCTCCAGAACCATGCGCACGGCACGTTCACGGACTTCTGGGGAGTAGCTGTTGGATTTTTTCATGCCTCATTCTCTCAAGAGTTGAGGCCTCCACGAAACCCGGTGTGATTCACTACGCGCACCTCATCCTTCTTGAGAAGCTCTTCCTTTTTTCTTCCGAACAACTTCCCTAGCACGGCTCATCTCCTGAAACATAACGCGAAGCGCACCGGTGGCCTTTACAGAGCGAAGCGGCGTAAAGGGCATCCGTGTGACGCGACTTGTTATGAGTTTTCACGCGGCTTCTCCTTGGCACCGCCAAATTGCTGAATACGCTTGTGGCTTTCTTCAGTCCAGTGAAAAAAATTTCGAAGGGTAATCGGAATACCATTCACGCTGTTTAACTCACTGGCGGCCTCTTCCGTTAAATCCTCTGCCGCGACCACCAAGGTAAATCCCTCTTCCATGTGAGACACTGCCTTTTTGACGCTCCTGACATGGGCAACACCATCTTTCAGAACAATAAGCATATGGCCCCCTTTCCTCCGGCACCAATTGCACAAGTTCCTTATACTTGCTTGGCACGGATTTATGGAGACTTGCCTTATCTCGATACTTATTCAGCTTCATACTCATAACAGCTTACTGGACCGGCGGCTTTATGATTGATTATCAGCGCCTTCCGCATATCAACGCTCCCCGCCGCCGTCCCACTGTAAAAAAACCTTAAAATTCAGCCGGTTGAACATAAGCGCCCAACCACCACGCGTATTCGCGTGACTTCCGCATTTCGTGCATTCAATAACACTGGATGGCATGCCGCTCCTCATGCTTTCACCCTCAACGCCGCCGCCAAACGAGCGCAAGCGCGCGCATGCTTCGGTTAAAAGCTGAGTGCCTTGAAGGGATGAGATAGAAAGCGAGCGTAACGCCGCGAAAGGGGCTTTGCTGCCTGGTGCAATAACACTACGCGCCATCCTTGGACTCCTGTGATCTGGCTCATTGCCATATACAGAAAGTAGCGCCATATCGGCGTGCGGTAAAGCGGATGTTGTTTGGCGCTGGGTACGCACGCGTTGCGCCTGTCGATGGCGCATCTTTCGCTTGGTGCCCCGCCGCAGCGCACGCACTTAATCAGTTTGGTAGCGCCTTCCGTCAACTCACTACAAATTTTGCATACAAAGGCCATGAATTTTTGTACACAATGTGCGACCTTTTCCGCCTAGCTGGCTGTTGGTCTCTGTTATTGCCTGTTTTGGGCATGTGGCTGCCAGCGCGAAAGGCGGAATAGAACGTGCAAGCGCAACCAGCGGGGCTGAAGTATTCAGGCCGGTTGGTAACCACAACAAGACGCAAGGGAAGGGCTCATGGCCAATCACGACTTCAAGATCGATCACATCGACACCTCGCTGCATAACAGCGATCTGGCGCCACTGCCGCCTGCGCAGCGCAAGTGGGGCTGGTTCGAGATTTTCAACGTCTGGTCCAACGATATCCAGAGCCTGTTCGGCTATACCCTGGCGGCGACCCTGTTTATCTCTTACGGGCTGAGCGGTTGGGCGGTGCTGGGCGGCATTGTGCTGGCGGGCTTTATCGTGATGGGGCTGGTGCAGCTGACCGGCAAGCCAAGCGTGAAGTACGGCATTCCCTTCCCGGTGATGGCGCGCTCCAGCATGGGCGTGCGCGGGGCCAACTTCCCGGCGATGGTGCGCGGCATTGTGGCGATCTTCTGGTACGGGGTGCAGACCTACTTTGCCTCGACCGCCGTGGCGCTGCTGCTGAACGCGGTGCTGGAATCGCCGGCAGACGCGGCCACCTTTCTGGGCATGACTGCTATCGGTTGGCTGTCTTACGTGATTGTCTGCGTGTTTCAGGTGCTGCTGTTTATTCGCGGCATCGACTGGATTACCCGCTTTCTGAACTGGGCGGGCCCCTTGGTGTACCTGGTGATGATCGCGCTGATGCTGATCATCTGGTATCAGGCCGGCCCCAGTCTGCTGCGCGAGTTGGGCAGCATCTTTGCCGGTACGGGCGAGTACGAGGCCGGCCCGGTCGCGGCTTTCTTTGCGGTGGTGGGCACCATGGTCGCCTACTTTGCGGCGGTGGTGATCAACTATGGTGACTTCGCCCGTTTTGTGAAGGACGAGAAGCAGATGACCAAGGGCAACTTTCTGGGTCTGCCGGTGAGCCTGGCGATTTTTTCCATCATTGCGCTGGTGATTACCGCCGGCACCGTGGTGGTGTTTGGCGAGACCCTGACCAACCCCACCGACATTGTCGCGCGGGTGGACAACCTGACGCTGACCATTATTGCGGCCCTGACCTTTTTCGCCGCGACCGTGGGCATCAACCTGGTGGCCAACTTCATTCCGCCGGCTTACGACATTGCCAACCTGGCCCCGGCGCACATCAGCGCGCGCACCGGCGGCTTTATCACTGCGGCCATTGCCTTCTTTATTGGCGCGCTCTGGGTGTCGTTCATCAGCCAGATGGGTATCGCCGCCTTCGTGGATACCCTGGGCGCGATTCTGGCACCGCTCTACGGCATCATAGTGGCGGACTACTATCTGGTGCGTAAGCAGCAGCTCAACCTGCAGGATCTGTTCAGCGCCCAGCCCGGCTCTACCTACTATTTCAATGCTGGCTGGAACCGCAAGGCGATGATCTCCTTCGCAGTCGCCTCGACCTTCTCGGTTGCCTCGGTATGGGTCCCGGCGGTCAGCGATCTGCACGGCTATGCCTGGCTGCTGGGTGCGCTGCTGGGTGCGGTGCTGCATTACCTGCTGATGCGCAACGCGGCAGCGCAGCACAGCGCCAGCACGCTGGAACGCCAGGGTTGAACAGGCGCCGCCGCTGCGGGCACCTGCTCTGCAGCGGCGGTACGTTAGATGCGCTGAAAGGCTTCGCCGATGGATTGGCAGGCCTTGCGCAGCCACACCTTGGTGCGTTGGCGCTCCATCATGCTCAGATGCGCACCATCACTGCCCTTGAGGTTGATCGCTGACCAGAAGCTCAGTGCCAGCTTGTCGATGCGGTGCAGGGTGGCCACGTGCAACTCGGGAATGTCGACCACCGCCAGCAAGCGGGGTGCGGCGCCGCTGCTGAGCACCGCATCTATATCGCTGAAATCGTTGCCGCAGCCGTGGTTGCGCACCACCACAAAGGGCATTACCGCGCCGTACTTCTGCTGAAAGGCCTGCAACAGCATGACCGAGTCGCGCCCGCCGTCTACCACGTACCAGAACACCGTTTTCAGCCCCAGCTCGTCACACATCTCCAGTACGCCGCTGTCTTCCAGCCAGCGATCGAGAAAGCGCTGGCTCTGGGCAGGCAGGTCTACCAGCAGTTGCTTGGCTTCATCATCGGTGGCCAGTTCGATGATCTGGTCGATGCTTTCAAAGTCGTCCAGCACTATGGGCCGGGTGAATTCGGGGTAGTAGTGCGTGAGCGTGGCGTGGGACTGGTCGGCATCGAAACCGGCGTATAGCAGTCCGTTATCCAGAAAGAACTGTGACAACAGGCGCGACACAACGGATTTGCCGACCCCGCCCTTTTCGCCACCAACGAAGTGAATGGTACTCATGAATGCATCCTGTGCAGAGCTGGAAGGTGTTTCATATTTCAATGCGAAATATAGGCCAGCAATGCGAACAAGCTGTGACGCCCGGCCTCGCACTACCCCAATAACCCCAGCCGACACTAGGTTCGCAGCGCCTCCCAGGTTTGTTGACCGACGATGCCATCCACCAGCAACCCCTGCGCCTTCTGAAAGCTCATCACCGCCAGCTCGGTGGCCGGCCCAAAGTCCCGGTCGATGGCCAGGGGTACGCCCTTGGCAGCAAGCAGCTCCTGCAGCTCGCCCACGGCATCGCCAAAGGAGCCACGCCGCAAGGCGGCGGTGCTGCCGCCCTGGCGTTGGGATACGCCAATGGCTTCGATGGCGGCGACGGCGGTTTTCGCCTTCTGCAGATACTTGCGCCTGTCTTCCAGCCCGTTCAGGCCGCCATTGACCAAGCGCGTGGCGCGAATCAGATCATCCCGGTCTGCTACCGGGTTGATGTCGCGCATGGCCCAGTACTCGCAGGCGATGCGCAACGAGGTGAGCGGATCGGCCGCCAGTTCGGGCTCGTCTTCCAGCGGCAGTTGCAGGCGCGCACCCATGCTGCGGTAGTTGGCGCGGCCGGTGAGTTGAATCAGGCCGCGCCCCTTGTAGCGCCGGCCGTCGCCGCGCTGGGTATTGCCCAGGTCGCGCCGGCCTTCATAGGCCGCGCCGCTGGCAAACTCTTCGGTGGTGCGAAAGCCGGCGCACTCGTGTGTCACCTGCCCCATGAAGTGGGCGATGCGCAGGCGGGTATTGATCTGATAACTGTTGAGCGTGGGGGCAAAGGCGGCGGAAATTTCGCCGATTATGCGCATCTGCGCCTGTGCCAGTGAACCGGAGAAACGGGGAGCTACTGCCAGGATGAAATTGCCATCGACGGGAATCATGGGCTCGGCCTCGTCTGTTGCGCGCGCAAATCAGTGATCGAAGATCACAGGACGGCACTGCTCAACATCGCCGCGGCTCGGGCTTGTACTACAACCACCACACCCTGGCAGAAAGACCCGACAAGGGCTGGCAATCAAGCGCATCAGCAAGCTTAGCTGGAATGCGCCTCAACGCCAGCCCTCGCGGCTTACTGCTGGTTCTGCTGCAACTGCTGAATACGCTGCGACTCGGCCGCGATCATCTCCTGCAGCTCGCCGATGTTGGCCTGCACACGCTGCGCGCCCAACTGACCGCCCTGCACCATGAGCTCGGGCATTACCTGGATGGTTTTTTTGCCTACATCGGTGGAATAGAAGGCGTTAAGCTCCTTGAGCTCCTCGGCGGTAAAGGCGTCGGCGTAAATTCTGGCCATGTCGCCCTTGATGCTGTCGTAGCTCATGTATTTCTTGAAGAACTTGACCATCACGTTCTTGTAGGGAGCCAGAGCCGGGTTCTGCTGCAACTGCAGATCGAGCATGCCGGCAATGCTGGCATCCATCGAGGCCTCCATGTCCATATGCGCGAGCAGCTTTTCCGCTTCGCGCTCCGCCGCCGCATCTGCCTGCGCCCAGGTGCACAGGCTCAAACCCGCCACTACGTAAAGAATCTGCAATATCTTCATGAAAAACCTCTCGCGTTGTATGAACCGCTGATGCGCCGCCTATGTTCAGCGCAAACCAGGGGAAATGAAGCAACAGCGAGCAGCCTGTCCCGGCCCATGGCATCGCTCATGGCGTGGCTCAGCGCTCCTTGCTGCGCTCCAGCATAGCCGCAGGGGCAAGGCGCGCCAACCGCGAGCGGCGGACCCTGTTCACAATGCCAGCGGCAGACCGATGTCGATATTGCGGTGCTGCTCCATCACCCGCATGAAATGCGCGGGATCTTTTACCAGCACCCCGTGCTGGCCGCTGTGCTGATCAGCCGCCAGTTGCCGCGATAGCCAGAAGCGCAGCGCGGCAATGCGCAGCATGTCCGGCCAGCAGGCATGTTCTGCCGGGGTGAAAACGCGCAGGCTGGCATAGCCGGCGAGCAGGGCGCGGGTGCGCCGTGGGTCGAGACTGGCGTCGGCGTTGAGGCACCAGTCGTTGGTGGCGATGGCCACGTCGTAGAGGGTCCAGCCGCTGGCGGCGTTATAGAAGTCGATCACACCGCTCAGGTGGTGACCGTCAAACATGACGTTATCGCGAAACAGGTCGGCGTGCAGCAGGGCGCGCGGCAGGCCTGGGTCGTGCTGCTGCCAGCGCGCGAGCACCGCAAGCAGTTCCTCCAGCAAAGCCGCCTGCTTGCCGCTGCAAGCTGGCAGTTGCTGGCGGGTTTCACTGAGCATCCATTCCAGCCCGCGCTCGCTGGGCCGCGCCAGGGGCGTATCTACCGTGGCCTTGTGCAGCTTGGCAAGCCAGCGGCCAACCGCCTCGCAGTGGGCCGGGTCGGGCTGCTCCACGTGCCGGCCCGGAAGCCGGGGTTGCAGCAGTGCCGGACGGCCATTGAGCTGGTGCAGACATTCACCCCGCCGGTCGGCTATGGCGTAGGGCACCGAAAGCCCGGCCTGGTGCAGGCATTCCAGCAATTCGACAAAGAACGGCAGGGCTTGCACATCGCCGCGCTCTACCAGCGTCAGCACGTAGTCGCCGGAGCTGCAGTTGACGAAGAAGTTGCTGTTTTCACTGCCCCCGGCAATACCGGAATAATCCACCAGCCGCCCTAGCTCAAAGCCCTGCAGAAAGATTTCCAGCTGCTCGCGGCTGACTTCGGTAAATACCGACATGGCTCAACTCACCATTCGAAGATTTTCCAGGAGGGAATGCGCATGCCATCGGGCTGGTCGGAACGCATGTAGTTGCCCTCGTCATCCACGGCCACCAGGTAGTAGGGCGGGCCATTCTTGGGGATGACCTTGATGGCGTAGAGAAAGCCGTTGACGCGGTACTCTTCCACCGTGCGGTCGCCCTCTTCACGAATGGTTACATCGGGCTCGCCAGTGACGGCGTCCTGCGCCATTACCGAAAAACTACTGGCCAGCAGGAGCACGGCCAGGCCACGGCCAAATAGTCGAATCATGGTAGTCTTGTCCTATCGTTGAATGACACTCGCATTCTAGCAGCCTGTCGGGCTCAGGCGTTCGTCGCGAGAGAAGTTCGGGTGGTGTTGTTTGTTGCAGGCTTGCGCCGGCTGACGGTTCTATTTAGCGCAAATCTGCCTGAAGCAATAGCCAATTCGGCTTTTCCGCCGCAGAACAGTCCCGAGCGAGACAGTCTGCCACCCTTTACCTCCGGAAATGTTGACCTGACGCATGACTGACAAAGCACCGCTGATCCTGGTAGACGGTTCTTCCTACCTGTACCGGGCCTTCCACGCCCTGCCACCACTGACCACCTCCAAGGGGCTGCCCACCGGCGCGGTCAAGGGGGTGCTGAACATGCTCAACAGCCTGCGCAAACAGTATCCGCGCAGCCCGCTGGCCGTGGTCTTTGATGCCAAGGGCAAGACCTTCCGCGACGAGCTGTTCGAGGATTACAAATCCCATCGCCCGCCCATGCCCGACGATCTGCGCGTGCAGATCGAACCCCTGCATGCCTGCGTCAAGGCGCTGGGCCTGCCGCTGCTGTGCGTCGATAACGTGGAAGCCGATGACGTGATCGGCACCCTGGCGCGCCAGAGTGCGGCGGCGGGCTGCCCGGTGGTGATTTCCACCGGCGACAAGGACATGGCGCAGCTGGTGGACGAGCAGATTACCCTGGTCAACACCATGAGCGGCACCGTGCTGGATATTCCCGGCGTGCACGAGAAGTTTGGCGTGGGCCCGGAATGCATCATCGACTTTCTGGCGCTGATGGGCGACAAGTCCGACAACATTCCCGGCGTGCCGGGCGTTGGCGAAAAAACCGCAGCCGGCCTGATTACTGGCCTTGGCGGCGGTTTGGAAGTGATCTACGCCAATCTCGACAAGGTTCCGGAGCTGAGCATCAGGGGCGCCAAGAAGCTGCCCGAAAAACTGCTGGAACACCGCGAGATGGCCTTCCTCTCCTATCAGCTGGCAACCATCAAGGTGGATGTGGAGCTGGATATTCGCGCCGACGCGCTGATGCCCGACGAGCCGGACCGCGAAGCGCTGATGGCGCTCTACCAGCAGCTGGAGTTTCGCAGCTGGGTAGAAGACCTGAACCGCGAGGCCAAGGCCGCCGCGCAGAACGACGCCTCCGCCCCCGCTGCTGCCGCCGTGGATACCGCAGTGGAATATGACATCATCCTCGAACAGGCGGACCTGGATCGCTGGCTGGAACAATTGCGCAACGCCGAGCTGTTCGCCTTTGATACCGAAACCACCAGCATCAATGCCCAGCTGGCCGAACTGGTGGGCGTCTCGGTGGCCGTCGCGCCGAATCAGGCGGCCTATATTCCGCTGGCCCACAGTTACATGGGCGTACCCGATCAGCTGGACCGCCGCCAGGTGCTGGAAGCGCTGCGCCCGTTGCTGGAAGATCCCGGCAAGATCAAGGTTGCCCAGCACGCCAAGTACGACATGAACGTGCTGGCCCATTACGACATCCATGTGCAGGGCGTCGCCTTCGATACCATGCTCGAGTCCTATGTGCTGAACTCGGTCGCCTCGCGCCACGATATGGACAGCCTGGCCCTGAACCACCTGGGCCACAGCACCATTCGCTTTGAAGACATCGCCGGCAAGGGCGCCAAGCAGCTGACCTTTGATCAGATCGCCCTGGAGCAGGCCGGACCCTACGCTGCGGAAGATGCCGATATCACCCTGCGCCTGCACCACACACTCTGGGGCAAGCTGCAGGCGCATCCCGGCCTGGTCAAGGTGCTACAGGAAATCGAAATACCGCTGGTGCCGATTCTGGCCCGGGTGGAGCGCTACGGCGCGCTGGTTGATGCCAAGCTGCTGGGCCTGCAAAGCCTGGAGCTGGGCGACAAGATGGTGGCGCTGCAACGCGAAGCTTTCGAGCTGGCTGGTGAGGAGTTCAACCTCGGCTCGCCCAAGCAGCTGGGTACCATTCTGTACGAGAAGCAGGGCTTGCCGGTGATTTCCAAGACCGCCAAGGGCCAACCCTCGACCGCCGAAGCCGTGCTTGCCGAGCTGGCGGACCAGGGCTTCCCCTTGCCGCAGGTGATCATGCAGTACCGAACCCTGAGCAAGCTCAAGAGCACGTACACCGACCGCCTGCCGGAGCAGATCAACCCGCGCACCGGGCGCATTCACACCAGTTACCACCAGGCGGTTACCGCGACGGGTCGGCTGTCGTCATCCGACCCGAACCTGCAGAACATCCCCATTCGCACCGCAGAGGGACGACGCATCCGCCAGGCCTTTATCGCGCCCAAGGGTTACAAGCTGGTAGCCGCGGATTACTCCCAGATCGAGCTGCGCATCATGGCCCACCTGGCGCAAGACCCGGGCCTGCTGCACGCCTTCCAGCATGGGCTCGATGTGCACCGCGCTACCGCAGCCGAAGTCTTCGGCGTGGAGCTGGACGCGGTCAGCAGTGATCAGCGACGCAGCGCCAAGGCGATCAACTTCGGACTCATCTATGGCATGAGTGCCTTTGGCCTGGCCAAGCAGATTGATGTGGGCCGCAAGCAGGCGCAGGAATATATCGACCGCTACTTCACCCGCTACCCCGGCGTGCTCGACTATATGGAGCGCACCCGCACCCAGGCGGCAGAACAGGGCTTTGTCGAAACGCTGTTCGGCCGGCGCCTCTACCTGCCCGACATCAACGCCAAGAATCCCGCCCTGCGCCGCGGCGCCGAACGTACCGCCATCAACGCGCCCATGCAGGGCACCGCCGCCGACATCATCAAGCGCGCCATGATCAAGGTCGACCAATGGCTGGCCGACAGCGGCCTGGACGCCCGCGTGATCATGCAGGTTCACGATGAACTGGTACTGGAAGTGCGCGAGGATCAGGTCGAAGCCGTCAACCAGGGCCTGCAGGAATACATGAGCCAGGCTGCAGAGCTGGATGTGCCGCTGCTGGTGGAAGTGGGGGTGGGTTGTAACTGGGATGAGGCGCACTAGCGCGCCTTTGGCGCGCAGCCGCAAGCTTCAAGCTTCAAGCTGAACGAGTGGAAGTTCCTAGCTTGAGTTCCGGCTGGACGGGTTTAACAATCAGCGCCTCAGCCAGACAATGCAACTGGGTTCGCTTGTAGCTTGTAGCTTGTAGCTTGCCGCTTGCCGCTTGCCGCTTGCCGCTAAAAACCCAGGCCTAAGCCTGGGTTTTTTGATAACCAACCGTTCTAAATGTTTTTTGAACTTAGCTGAAACCAGCCCGTCAGAGACTATGAATGGCTTAATTGCCATTCATGCTCCTTAGATGTGATTTAGTGTTGGCAGAAAACCGGGCACTCCCTTTCCTAGCACATGCCCGGTCGTTAACCTCGAGCCTCCCTCCCCATAGAAGCTCGGGGTTTTTTTTGCCTGCGATTTGGGGTTTTGCAGCCAAGCTGCCAGTTGAGTGCCCCGGCGTGGCGCTATTCCTGATCACCCCATTCGTCGTCGCTCAGTTCCTCTGGCTCGTCTTCGTCCAGCTCGTCGCCCTCCAGCAGCTCCTCCTCTGGCGGGTACAGCCACTGTTCCAGCCTGGCGTAGGCCTCTTCGATGCCCTGACGCTTGGGCGCGGAGAACAGCTGCACGGTCGACATCTCGCCAAAGGTCTTGCGCATGGTGGCCTGAATCTTCAGCAGGGCATTTTTTGCCGCACCAAATGCCAGCTTGTCTGATTTGCTGAGCAGCACGTGCGCAGGAATGTTACTCATCTGCGCCCAGTCGAGCATCATGCAGTCGAACTCGGACAGCGGATGGCGAATATCCATCACCAGGACGACACCAGCCAGGCTGTTGCGCTGGGTCAGGTAGGCATCCAGATGCTGCTTCCAGTGTTCTTTCAGTTCCAGCGGCACCTTGGCATAACCATAACCGGGCAAATCCACCAGGCGGCGCTGATCATCCAGCTGGAAGAAGTTGATCAACTGAGTACGGCCGGGTGTTTTCGAGGTGCGCGCCAGGCGCGCGTGGGTCAGGGTATTGAGCGCGCTCGACTTGCCGGCGTTGGAGCGACCGGCAAAGGCGACTTCCAGACCGATATCGGCCGGGCATTGCTCCACCAGACTGGCGCTCTTGATGAAGGTGGCCTGCTGACAGAGGGATACGAGGGGAGTTGTAGACGACATGGGAAACCTGTTGATTCCGCCCAACGGGCTGGAAAGCTGATGACATTCACGTTTGCGGCCTGCTTAGTATATAATGCCGCGGTTGTGGGAAGCACTGAACAATTCCCTTGGTGTTGATTGTCGAGGTGATTTTTCAGTGCTGCTCGCCAAACGCTCCCTACCTGCGTCAGTTCGCCCATTGCGCCCGGCGAAGGCGGCAGCTAGCATGGGCGGACTATAAGGCATCCTGTGATGAAAACGCGGTCATTAAGGCCGGACAACAGGTAAAGCCATCATTTTCTTTTAGCCGTAATTGGATTAGCCGATGAATAAACTACTCGTTAGTCTGGTATTGACCATGGGTGTCGCCGCCTCTGCGCATGCCGTTGAGGGTGACGCCGAAGCCGGTCAGGCCAAGGTAGCCGTCTGCGGTGCCTGTCATGGTGCAGACGGCAACAGCCCAGCGCCGAACTTTCCCAAGTTGGCCGGCCAGGGCGAACGGTACCTGCTGAAACAGCTGGGCGACATCAAGGAAGGCCGTCGTGTTGTCATCGAAATGACCGGCATGCTGGACGGTTTCAACGAGCAGGATCTGGCCGATATCGCTGCCTACTTCTCGTCACAGAACCTGGCCATGGGCGTTGCCGATCCGGATCTGGCCGCACGCGGCGAAGCCATCTACCGCGGCGGTGATATGGCTACCGGCCTGCCCGCCTGCACCGGCTGCCACTCACCTACCGGCAAGGGCAACCCACCGGCAGGCTTCCCGCATCTGGCTGGTCAGCACGCTGCCTACACGGCCAAGCAGTTGACCGACTTCCGTGAAGGCGACCGTACCAACGATGGCGATGCGGCCATCATGCGTACCGTGGCGAGCCGTCTGAGCAACAAGGACATTGCCGCCGTTGCCAGCTATATTCAGGGCCTGCGCTAAAGCACCGCTGCTGGGTAAAGCCGGACAAGAAAGGATGACTGCGGTCATCCTTTTTTTATGTCGCAATTCTGTGCCAACAGGTTGCGCCAGCAACACCAGGCCACAGCTTGCGTCTGGTAATCCGGGAATCTTTGCTCTACTGTCGGGTCTGTAAATTCGACACAAACATCTTCACGATCTGCATCACTATCTGCTTTGGAGAACTACATGCGTGCGTTGTTAACCCTTGGTCTGATCTGGCTGCTCGGCAGCTTTGGCATGGTGCAGGCGCAGGATGCCCCTTATCAGGCCGGCGTGCATTACGTGGTACTGCCGACTCCGGCGCCCACCCAGGACCCCGACAAGATCGAGGTGGCCGAACTCTTCTGGTATGGCTGCCCGCACTGCTTTGCCTTCCAGCCGACCATCCATGAATGGTCCAAGACACTGCCCGAAGACGTCAACTTCCGCCCGGTACCCGCCATGTTTGGCGGCGACTGGAATACCCACGGCCAACTGTTCTACACCCTGGAGAGCCTGGGCAAGCTGGACGAAGCGCACGACGCCATCTTCAACGCCATCCACAAGCAGAACAACAAGCTGAAGGATCAGGACGCCATGATCGAGTTCCTGGAGCCCTATGGCGTCAGCGAAGAAGATTTTGTCAAAGCCTGGGACTCCTTCGGCGTGAAGAGCAAGATGAATCAGGCCGAGCAGCTTGCCCGCGCCTATCGCGCCAGCGGCGTTCCCTGCCTGATCGTCAACGGCAAGTACCGCATTGAAGGCAAGATGGCCGGCAGCTTCGAAAACATGCTGAAAATCGCCGAATATCTGGTCGAGCAGGAACGTCAGGCACAGTAACAGGAGTACCGCATGCTATCGGCTGGCAACATTGCAGGTTTTCGCAATACCCGCGGCTCCATGTCGTCGGCCGAGCTGCGCACCAACCACCACTGTCAGGGCGACGCACCTGCCCTGCCGGATGTGCTGCGGCTGCTGAGCTTCAACATCCAGGTGGGCAACAATACCCAGAAGTTTCATCACTATCTGACCCGCAGCTGGCAACATCTGCTGCCGCATGCCGGGCGCCATGTGCAGCTCGGCAAGGTCGCGCAGTTGCTGAACGACTTCGACCTGGTAGCCCTGCAGGAAGTGGACGGCGGCAGCCTGCGTTCAGGCTTTATCAACCAAGTGGAGCATCTGGCCCGCGAAGGCGGCTTCCCTTACTGGTATCAGCAGCTCAATCGCAATCTCGGCCGCTTTGCCCAGCATTCCAACGGTTTGCTCAGCCGCTACGCCCCCGACCTGCTGGAAGATCACAAGCTGCCGGGCGTACTGCCGGGTCGCGGCGCCATTCTGACCCAGTTTGGCGAGGGCGAAGAGTCTCTGCTGGTGGTGATGATGCACCTGGCGCTCAGCCCCAAGGGCCGCGCCAACCAGCTGGCCTATATTCGCGAGCGCGTGGCCGATCACCGCCACGTGGTACTGATGGGCGACATGAATACCCACGCCGAAGATCTGCTGGAAAATTCCCCCCTGCGTGGCAGCAAGCTGCATACCGCCACCCTGCCCGGCACCTACCCCAGCTGGAAGCCGGCCAAGGTGCTTGATCATATTCTGATCAGCCCCAGTCTGAGCATCGAGCAGGTAGATGTACTGCCCCACGCCATTTCCGACCATTTGCCAGTGGCCATGCACATCCGCCTGCCGCCAGGCTTGTGCCAGCCTGTGAGTAAAGGCTAGCCAGAACGCCTGCTTCACCTATAATCTCTGGAAAAACCTTCTGGAGCCCCCATGTCTGATACTCAACCTTTCGCGTCCGGTTACGCGGCCACACGAGGGCCCAGCGAACAGGAAGAGCTGCTCAGGCGCGGTCTGGTGAGGGTCAGCATTGCGGCGGACGGCATCGACCCGTTGCTGGATCGTCGGCTCAAGGAGTTGCGCGGCGCTCTGCGCAGCGATGCCCCACCCCATTTGCTCAGCGGCTTGCTGCCGGATCTGGAGTGTGCTGTGCTGGCCGCAGATCAGGCGCGCCAGCAACGTGCTGAAGCCGTTTGCTCACATTTGAAGAAACTGATCCGCCAATTGCAGGATCAGGAACCCCCGAAGGAAACGCTCAAGGCGCTGCGTACCTTGAGCAAACAGCTCGACGACGTGGAGAACCTGCCGCTCAGCCTGCCACGCCTGTTGCAGGACCTGGGCCAGCTGCAGTCCGCCACCCTGAGCGCCGCACCCGAGGAGGCGGCATCCGGGCTATGGTCGCGTTTGTTCGGCAAATCCGCCGACGCCTCCACCAGCATCAGCATCAGCAGCAGCGATTCCGACACCGAGGCGGCGCAGGAGATGCCGGATTCTGCGCCGGCAATCGCACAGCCCGAGGCCAGTGAACCGTCGCCTGAGCTGGCCCCCGAAGCTCAGCCGCCGGCAGAGACCGAGCAGATGGCGGCCCCGGTCAAGCTGGGCAACCTGAGCGGCGAAGAGCAGAACTACTCCAAGGTCGCGGCGCATATCGAGTCCATCCTGCTCAACCTGCTCAACGACATCCAACTGCTTGATCAGCAGGAAACCGAGTGCCAGCGCCTGCGCGCGCAGATCGGCAAAGGTTTGAACTGGTACGAGCTGGCCGCCGTGCTCGACTCGCTGTCCAGTCTGGTGCTCAACGCGCAACAG
Source organism: Halopseudomonas sp. (assembly GCF_036961105.1). Taxonomy (GTDB): domain Bacteria; phylum Pseudomonadota; class Gammaproteobacteria; order Pseudomonadales; family Pseudomonadaceae; genus Halopseudomonas. The sequence continues at coordinate 15,048 of NZ_JBALWW010000017.1, forward strand.
AACAGGCAAGTGGAGTTCGAGCGCTATCTGCACCAGCTGAACCAGCGCCTGAGCCAATTTCAGGGCAATCTGGAGGAGGCCCAGAGCTCCTACGTCGAATCGCTGGAACAGGGCCGCAGCCTGGAAGGCGCCATTCGCGGCGGGGTAGAAGGTCTGCACGAGGATGTACGCGAGGCCGAAGACCTGAACACGCTCAAGGCCAACGTGGAAGCCAAACTCTGTGATCTGCTCAGCAAGGTGGACCAGGCGCGGGAGCTGCGCGAGGAGCGGGATACTCAGGTATCCGAGCGCCTGCAAGTCATGGTCGAACGCATTCAGGTGATGGAAGTGGAAGCACAAACCTTCCGCAAGCATCTGGAAGAACAGCGCCAGCAAGCCATGGTCGACAGCCTCACCGGACTGGCTAACCGGGCCGGGTTGCAGAAACGCATGGAAGAGGAATACGAGCGCTGGCAGCGTTATGGCGGTCAGCTGCTGCTGGTGGTGCTGGATGTGGATCACTTCAAATCGATCAATGATCGCTTCGGGCATCTGGCCGGCGACAAGGTGTTGCGCCTGATCGCGACGCAGCTGTCCCGCCGGCTACGTAAAACCGACTACATCGGCCGCTTTGGCGGCGAAGAATTTGTCGTGCTCATGCCCGGCACCTCGCTGGAGCAGGGCGCCACCGCGCTGGAGGAGCTGCGCGCGGGCATCGAAGCCAGCCCCTTCCACTTCAAGAATGAACCGGTGCAGGTCACCATTTCCATTGGCTACACCCAATTTTGCCAGGGTGACACCCTCGAGAGCGTGTTTGATCGTGCTGACCAGGCCATGTATCGCGCCAAGGATCAGGGCCGCAACCGCATCGTTCAGGACGCCCGGACCGCCGTTGCCTGACGGCTGCCGTGTTAACCTGCACCTTTTTTGCCACCCGAGGGTCTAGCTTGAGCTATTGGAAAGGGTTGTTGCCGGCACTGGCGCTGTTGGCCGGATGCAGCGACCAGCTGTTGATTGATGACCGCTACCGCGCCCGCAGCCAGGACAGCCGCGTGCAGTACATAGTGCTGCATTACACCTCCTCGGGTTTCGAACGTTCTTTCAAGGTACTCACCGAGCAGGATGTCAGCAGCCACTACCTGATCAGCGACCACGACCCCGTCATCTATCGTCTGGTGGATGAAAGCCAGCGTGCCTGGCATGCCGGTGACAGCAGCTGGCAGGGCCGCACCTGGCTCAATGCCAGCTCCATCGGCATCGAAATGGTCAATGACGGCTATGTCGATCAGCCCGACTGCCGCCGCTGGCAGGCCTGGGATCCGCGCCAGATAGAGGCACTGATTCACCTGCTGCGCGATATTCAGCAGCGTCAGGGCCTGGGGCCGGAGTCAGTGATCGGCCACAGCGATATAGCGCCGCAACGCAAGGTTGACCCGGGCCCACTGTTCCCCTGGCAACAACTGGTCGATGCCGGCGTAGCCAGCGGCCCGGATGCACAGCGGGTGCGCGTGATGCACAACTGGCTGGACGGCCGCGTACCCGCCGTCAGCTGGTTTCAGGCAGCGCTGGCCGAGTACGGCTACCAGGTGCCGCAGCACGGCGAGCTGGATGGGGCTACGCGCAACGTGATCGCGGCATTCCAGATGCGCTTTCGGCAAAGCAACTATGCCGGACTGCCGGACAGCGAAACCGCCGCCCTGCTGGCCGCCCTTGCGCCCAGGCAGGCACGCGCGCTGCTCAGTGCACCGGCGCCTCACTGGTACACACCAGCCGAGAATCCATCAGCGCCGCCGTCCGATGCACGGCTGCCGCCCTGTACTGCTCCTCTTCCAGCAGGTTGAAGAACGCGGCCAGCGTGGGAAACTCGAACACCAGCACCTGGTCCCACTGCTCGCCCTGCGGCGCAATCAAGGTGTGCAGTACCCGACTCTGTAGCCGGATATGCGCCCCTACCGCCGCCATGCTCTCGCTGACCGCGCGCAGATAACGCGCGTAGGCCTCGCGCCCCGAGCAGGGGTGGGCGTCGGTACCGGAGGGGTATTCGGCGTGCGCGTTGAAGCGCAGCAGGTTGAGCATCTGGATCGGCGCATCGGCCGGCACTTTCTCACTCAGGTTCCTGAGATTGCTGATACTGGTATCGAGGCTGGGCATGACGCTTTCCTTTGCTAGGAGACTGGACTAACTGTCAGCAAAGCAGGCAAGCTCGCCCTACGCCAGCCGCAGGCGACAAATCCCGGCGTTATTGATTGGCAGCACAGGACACCGCTACTACATGCTCAACTGGATCTGGCTCGGTTTCTTCCTCAGCGCCTTTGCCGCCGCGCTCTGGCAATGGCTAGGGCTGGGCGACGCCGAGGTGTTCAGCCGGCTGGTCACCGCGTTGTTCGACATGGCGCGCTTGAGCGTCGAGATCATTCTGGTGCTGGTGGGCACCATGACCCTGTGGCTGGGCTTTCTGAACATTGCCGAGAAGGCCGGGCTGATCAGACTGATGGCGCGCTTGCTTGACCCCCTGTTTCACCGCTTGATGCCGGAGGTACCCAGCGGCCACCCGGCGCTGGGGCATATCACCATGAACTTTGCCGCCAACGTGCTGGGGCTGGACAACGCCGCCACGCCGATCGGCATCAAGGCCATGCAGTCGCTGCAGACACTCAACCCGAGCAAGGACACCGCCAGCAACGCGCAGATTCTGTTCATGGTGCTCAACACTTCGTCACTTACACTCTTGCCGGTGACCGTGTTCATGTACCGTGCACAGCAAGGTGCCAGCGACCCCACGGAAGTGTTTCTGCCCATACTGCTGGCCACCACCGCCTCCAGCCTGGTTGGCCTGCTCAGCGTGGCGCTGATGCAGCGGCTCAAGCTGTGGGATCCGGTGGTACTGGCTTATCTGGCTGCCGGCGCGGCCTTCCTCGGACTGCTGCTGACCACCCTGGCCGGGCTCTCCTCCGAGGCGCTGGCCGCCACCTCCACGCTGGTCGGCAATCTGACGCTGTTCGGCATCATCATCGCCTTTTTGCTGGTGGCGGCGCTGCGCAAGGTGAACGTTTACGACAGCTTTATCGAGGGCGCCAAACAGGGCTTTGAGGTAACCATCTCGCTGCTGCCCTTTCTGGTCGCCATGCTGGTGGCCGTGGGTGTGCTGCGTGCCAGCGGCGTGTTGGACGCGGCGCTGGACGGCATCCGCTGGCTGGCCGAAACCTTCGGCTGGGACACCCGCTTTGTCGATGCCCTGCCCACCGCCTTTATCAAGCCGCTGTCCGGTAGCGGCTCGCGCGCGATGATGATCGAAACCATGAACACCTTCGGCGTCGACAGCTTCCCGGCACAACTGGCCGCCACCTTTCAGGCCAGCACCGAAACCACCTTCTACGTGCTGGCGGTGTACTTTGGCGCCGTAGGCATCAGCCGCGTACGCCACGCACTGGGCTGTGCTCTGCTGGCCGATCTGGCGGGCATGCTGACGGCGATTGCGGTGTGTTACTGGTTCTTCGGCTGACGCCAGCTGCAAGCCTCAAGCGCCAAGCGGCAAGCGCCAAGCCGGGTTGTTGACGCTCATCGAACGGCGTCAGGCCCTTCCCTTATGCTAACCTCCCCTTACACCCACCCGCTTGTGGCTTGTAGCTTGCCGCTTGTAGCTGAGAGACATGCATGCGCCCCCGCTTTGAACAACTCCACCGCAGCCCAGGCCCCTGGTTCGTCGCGCTGGGCGGGGCGGGCATGTTCGGCGCCAATTTCTATCTGTATGGTTCGGCCGGCGAATGGATCGCAATCGACTGCGGCTTTGCGCTGAATGCTACGCCCAGCGGTCGCAATGCGGTATCGGTGCCCAGCCTGTCGGCGCTGGAGCGGCACGACATCAAGCTCTCGGCGATACTGATTACCCATGGCCATGAAGATCACATTGGCGCTATTCCGCATATCTGGCGCGCCATGGATTGCCCGATTTACACCAGCCCCTTTGCCGCGCGGCTGATCCGCGCCAAGCTCGATCCCGGCCTGAGCTGGCCGCGCATACACGAGATCCAACCATTGGAGCCAATCGGCATCGGCGCCTTCCAGGCCGAGTGGATTCCGGTCACCCATTCGATTCCCGAGTCCCACGCGATAGTGCTGGATGTCGCCGGCAAGCGTTTGTATCACAGTGGCGACTGGAAACTGGACCCGCAGCCGCTGGTCGGCGGCCTGACCGCGCAGGCGCGACTGCAGGCGCTTGGCCGGCAGGGCGTGGACGTGATCATTGGCGACTCCACCAATGCCCCGGTCGCCGGTGGCAGTCGTTCCGAAGCCGCAGTGCAGAACGGCCTGCAGGATGCCATCCGCAGTTGCCGCGAACGGGTGATCGTTACCTGCTTCGCCAGCAATCTGGCAAGGCTGCACAGCCTGGCCGAGATCGCCTTTGACTGTGGCCGCTATGCCGCGCTGCTGGGCCGCAGCCTGGTGAGCATGCACAGCTTCGGGCGGGCGCAGGGTTACCTGAACAGCCGGCCCGGCTTTATCGGCCCCTGGGAGTTGGGCCATCTGCCGCGCGAACAGCAGCTGTGGATCTGCACCGGCAGCCAGGGCGAGCCAGCGGCCGCGCTGGGCCGTCTGGCCAGCGGCAATCATCCGCACCTCAGTCTGGAGCCCGGCGATACGGTGGTGTTTTCATCACGCCTGATTCCCGGCAATGAGGAAGCCCTGGCGCGCATCAAGCAGGGCTTGAAAGAGCAGGGCATGCAGATCATCGATGACGAGATGGCGCCGATCCACGCCTCCGGCCATCCGCCCCAGGAAGACCTGCGCCAGCTATACGGCTGGCTCAAGGCCCGCCACCTGCTGCCGGTACACGGCGAGCTGTATCACCAGCGGGCGCATATGCAGTTTGGCCGCAGCCTGGGCCTGGGTGGGCTGGTGCCGCACAACGGCGACCTGATCGACCTCAGCGCCCAGCCCTGCAAGGTAGCCGAGCTACCCCACGGGCTGGTCGAGCTGGAACAACGCTGAGCCGCCGAGTCCTGAGTTATCTACCAGGGTTCGTGAAACGGCCGTATTTCCGCCAGGAAGGACCAGGAATCACGCGCCTGGTGTGCCACATGAAATACCTCGTCGGCGATGGACTTGGGCTGAATGAAAAAGTCGTCCGGCGCATCCGGCATGCGCTCGCGTTGCCAGGGTACGTCGATAACCGCATCGATGATCAGATACGCCACGTGCACGCCCTTGGGGCCCAGATCCCGCGCCATGGATTCGGCCAATATCCGCTGCGCCGCCTTGCTCGGCGCAAAACCGGCAAAGTGCGCCTTGCCGCGCTGCGCCGATGTATTGCCGGTAACGATCAAAGCACCTTCACCGGCTGCGACCATGGCTGGCGTGGTCAGGCGCGCCAGGTGGAGCAGAGCCATGGTGTTGATCTCGAAATTGCGCCGCAGCACCTCAGGGTCGATATCCATGAAGCTGCCAAAAGCGCCGCCCACGGCGTTATGCACCACGACCCTGGGAGCCCCGACCTTGTCGATAGCCGCTTCCAGCGCCGCCACATCGGTAACATCGCAAGGCAGCGCGATGCTATCGGGTATCTCTTTCTCAAGCGCAGACAGGCGCTCCGCGTCGCGCGCCAGCATGGCCACACGGTAGCCGCCCTCGGCAAAACGCCGCGCCACGGCAGCACCGGTGCCCGGACCTACGCCGGTCACCAGGGCAAGAGGTTTACTTTGATCAGTCATGGCCATTACTCCGCGTCACGCGCGAGTTCTTCGCGCAGAAAGTCGAGCCGATCATTGCCGAAGAACATCTGCTCCCCGACAAACATCGTGGGCGAGCCAAACACACCCCGTGCGGCCGCTTCATTGGTGCTGCTCTCCAGCGCCGCAACCACCTTAGGGCTATCCATGCGCGCGCCTATGGCCTCGGCCTCCACCCCGGCTGCGGCAATCACCGCGAGAATCTCATCCTTGTTGGTCAGCGCCTTGGCTTCACCCCAACAGGCGCGATAGAGCGCCTCGGTAATGGTAGCGGCGTCCTGCGCGGAGCCGGCTGCCAGCACTGCTCGCAGGCAGGCCTCACCGTCAACGGCCTTGACGTCCGTTGGGTTGAGCGGCACGCCGTAGCGCTTGGCCCAGCGACCCAGATCTGTCCGCGCATAGCGGGCCTTCACGCTGCAGATCAGCGTGGTGGGTACGTTGCCGACCTGCTCCATCACCTTGAGCACGACCATCGGCTTGAGATTGACCTCGACCTCCATGCGCGCGAGTTGGCTGTAGGCCATGTAGCTGTAGGGACTACGAAAATCAAAGTAGAAATCGACTGTGTGCCGCATTCGTCAGTACCTTTTCTTCGGTTGCAGAGTTGCCGTCAGCGCTCGACCGGCGCCGGCGACGGGGATGAAATGGTCGGGGCAGCAGACCTGGCCGCAGCGCTGAACCAACTGCGACGCCAGACGGCCAAGGCAATCAGCAGGCCATACATCAGCATCGCCAACGCCAGCGCGTAGAACACGGCATTGATGCTGTCACTCAGGTGCAGCGCCAGCCAGCCACCGCCCAGCGCGAGGGCCAGCCGCACGAATCCGGCAATCAACGGCCAGCGCAGACTGCCTGCACCCTGGGAGGCGAAATACAGCGCCAGCCCCAGCCCGAAGAAGCCGTAGCACGGCCCGACAATACGCAGATAATCGGCACCCGCTGCCAATGCCACGGGATCCTGGGTGAACAGGCGCAGCCAGTGCTCAGGCCAAAGCGCCGCACTCAACCCTATGGCTTCAGTGGTAATGAAAGCTACCAGGCCGCCGGTCAGCCCGATGCGCAAGGCGCGCTCGCGCTGCCCGGCGCCCAGATTGGTACCCATCAGCACCACCAGCGGGGCGCCGATGCCAAAGGCCAGCGGCACCAGCAGGTACTCCAGCCGCACGCCAGTGCCGAACCCTGCCACTGCCTGCATACCGGCACCCAGTGCCACCAGCGCGGTGGCGCCGGCGATGATGATGTTGGTCAGCACGGTGGTAATGGAGGACAGCAGGCCAATGTGCAGAATGTCGCGCATGTGCCGCCAGGCCAGCGGAGCACGGGTGAGCCTGACCACGCAGCGGCCGGACAGGATGAACCACAGCATCGCCAGCGCACCGCCAACAAAGAACAGCACCATGGCCGCACCACCGCCGGCAATACCCAGCCCCGGCAGGGGTCCGAGGCCGAAAATCAGCAGCGGCGACAGGGGAATCAGCAGCACTACACCGGCGCAGGTGACCAGCGCCGGAAACAGCATATTGCCGGTACCGCGAATCACGCTGGCCAACGCATTCATGAGCCAAAGCGCGATGTTGCCGGCGAACACCACATTGGAGTACTGCAACGCGGCGGCCAGTTCAGGGCCGTCACCACCCATCCAGCGATACAGCGTTGAACCGAAGAGCAGAAAGAGCAAGGAGAAGAGTAGGCCGATGGCGCCGTTGATCAATAACGCGTGCCACACCAGCGCGTTGGCATCGCTACGCCGCCCCCCGCCCAGCGCGCGCGCCACCGCAGAGGAAATCCCGCCGCCCATGGCACCGGCCGACATCATCTGCATCAACATTACACCGGGAAACACCAGCGCCATGCCGGCCAGGGCATCGGTCCCCAGCTTGGCCACCCACCAGGTCTCGATCAGGCCGGTGGAGGCCTGCGCGCACATGATCAGCACATTGGGCCAGGCCATCACCAGCAACAGCGGCAGTATCGGCGCCTGCAGCAAACGGGTGGTACGGCTATCTGTGTCGCTCGGCGCTGCGGTGTTCGACTTCATGCTGCACTACTCGGGAGGTGACCGAGCTCATATTAGATTACATATGACATATAAGTAAATATGTTAGTTGTAATCTAATAGCAGCAAGCTTCAAGCCGCAAGCTACAAGCCGCCAGGTGGGAATCGAGTTAATCAGTACAATCAGAAGTTGAGAGGCAACCAGACCCCAAGCACTCTGCGGGTTTTCTGCTTGAAGCTTGGAGCTTGTCGCTTGCCGCTCTTTCTAAGCGAGCTTAGAAAAGCTCCTTGGTCTGCTCCCACAGCATCCCCATCGCCAACAAGGGTGCGCGCAAGCGTTGGCCGCCGGGGAAGGCCATGTGCGGCACTTTGCCGAACAGCTCAAAACCGCTGCTGGCCTGGCCGCTGATGGCTTCGGCGAGCAGTTTGGCCGAAAGGTGAGTGGCGTTGACGCCGTGGCCGGAGTAGGCCTGGGCGTAGAAGACGTTGGGCTGATCCGGCAGCTTGCCGATCTGCGGCAGGCGGTTGGCGCCGATACCGATCATGCCGCCCCACTGGAAGTCGATTTTCACCCCGGCCAGTTGCGGGAACACCTTGAGCATCTTGGGCTGCATGTAGGCGGCAATGTCGGCCGGATCACGCCCGGAGTAATGGCAGGCGCCACCAAACAGCAGGCGATGGTCAGCCGAAAGGCGATAGTAGTCCAGCGCCACCCGTTGGTCGCAGAGCGCCATGTTCTGCGGGATCAGCCCGCGTGCGCGCTCCTCACCCAACGGCTCGGTAGCAATGATGTAACTGCCGGCGGGAATCACGGTGCCGCTGAGCTTGGGATGCAAACGGCCAAGGTAGGCGTTGCAGCCAATCACCAGTTGCGCCGCCTGTACCTTGCCAGTGGCGGTATGCACGGTGACCGTGGGGCCGTAATCGATCTGCGTGACGGACGAATGCTCGAACAGTCGCACGCCCAGACTCTGTGCCGCAGCCGCTTCGCCCAGGGCCAGATTCAAGGGATGCAGGTGGCCTGAGCCCATGTCGCTCATGCCGCCGATGTAGCGGTCGGAGTTGACCACGCTATGCACCTGATCGCGCTCGATCATTTTCAGCTCATGGCTGTAACCCAGAGATTCCAGCTCGGCCTTGTCGGCCAGAAAGCCTTCCATGTGCGCTGGCTTGTTGGCCAGGTCGCAGTAGCCCATGGTCAGATCGCAGTCGATGTTGAATTCGGCGATGCGCTGCTTGACGATCTCCACCGCTTCGATGCCCATCAGCTTGAGGTTGCGCACACCCTCGGCACCGATCTGCTTCTCGAACTGGTCCACATCGTGGCCCACCCCGCGAATGATCTGCCCACCATTGCGGCCGCTGGCGCCCCAGCCGATTTGGTGGGCTTCCAGCAACACCACCGAAAGCCCCTTCTGCGCCAGCTCGATGGCGGTGTTCAGGCCGGTAAAGCCGCCGCCGATAATGCACACATCCGCCCGCTCCTCACCCTGCAGCACCGGCAGCGTCAGCTGGCGATTGACGCTGGCCGCGTAATAGGAGGGAGCGTGCTCGTGGGTGTGCGTGGGGTTGGCTGACATGGGATATCCGTTTGAAATAGGCGCATTAGTGTCAATAAAAATTTACAGCAGCATAAACACTAAGCGCGGGCAGAACAATGCCGAGAGGGTTTAATCCGCATCCGGTATCGGGATCGCCAGGGTTTCCTTCAGCTCTTCCATGACGATATAGCTTTTCGACTCACGCACCCCCGGCAGGCGCAGCAGGATGTCACCCAGCAGCTTGCGGTAGGAAGCCATCTCGGAGATACGCGCCTTGATCAGATAATCGAAGTCGCCCGACACCAGATGGCATTCCAGCACGTGTGGCAGCTTGATCGCGGCACGGCGAAAGTCGTCAAAGATATCCGCCGATTTGGAATATAGGCTGATCTCCACGAACACCAACAGGTTGGCCTGCAGCTTCTGCGGATTCAGGCGGGCGCCGTAACCGAGGATGAATTTTTCCCGCTCCAGCCGCTTCACGCGCTCCATGCAGGGCGTGGTAGACAGCCCCACGCGCTCACCGAGTTCGACATAGGACATGCGTCCTTCGTTCTGCAGCAGCTCAAGGATATGGCGGTCGATCTTGTCCAGCTCGCGGCTGGAGGCTCTTTTGGTTTTCATTAAAAACCTCTGAATATCTGTTTTTACAAAGAATCTTTACGCGCTAAATTCAAAATAAACAAAAAATGAGACCAGATCACTTGCCATAGAATAGTGATATCGCCCAAGGGCATATTCTACTCATTCGGAGCGGCAACATGCAGGTGCTTATTCTCGGCAGCGGCGTCATCGGCATCACCAGCGCCTGGTATCTGGCCAAGGCGGGCCATCAGGTGACCGTGGTCGACCGGCAAAGCGGCCCGGCGCTGGAAACCAGTTTCGGCAACGCCGGCATGATCTCGCCCGGTTACTCGGCGCCCTGGGCTGCACCCGGCGTACCGCTGAAGGCAGTCAAGTGGATGCTGGCCAAGCACGCGCCGCTGGCCATCAAGCCCACCCGGGATCCGCAGCAATACCGCTGGATGCTGCAGATGCTGCGCAACTGCACCGAGGCGCGCTATGCGGTGAACAAGGAACGCATGATGCGCCTGGCCGAGTACAGCCGCGACTGTCTGATGGCGCTCCGTGAAGACAGCGGCGTGGATTATGAACACCGTGAACTGGGCACCCTGCAACTGTTCCGCACCCAGAAACAGATGGATGCCGCCGCCAAGGACATCGCCGTGCTCGAGCGCTGCGGCGTCCCCTTTGAGCTGCTCGACCGCGCGGGCTGCGTGCGCATCGAACCCGGCCTGGCGCCCAGCGCGCACAAGATTGTCGGCGGCCTGCGCCTGCCCAACGATGAAACCGGCGACTGCCACCTGTTTACTACGCGGCTGGCGGCCAAGGCCGCCGAGCTGGGCGTGCAGTTCCGCTTCAATTGCGAAATAGATGAATTGCTCAGCGACGGCACCCAGATCAATGGCGTGCGCCTGGCCAACGGCGAAACCCTGCGCGCCGACCGCTACGTACTGGCGCTGGGCAGCTTCTCGCCCAAGCTCGCGCGCCCGCTGGGCATGGAGCTGCCGATCTATCCGGTCAAGGGTTACTCCCTGACGCTGCCGGTGACCAACGACGCGATGGCGCCGGTTTCCACCATCATGGATGAAACCTACAAGGTGGCCATGACCCGCTTTGCCGACCGTATTCGCGTGGGCGGTATGGCCGAACTCACCGGCTTCGACGACAATCTCAGCGACAAGCGCCGCGCTACCCTGGAAATGGTCATCAGCGATCTGTTCCCGGAAGGCGGCGCGGTCAGCGAAGCGACCTTCTGGACCGGCTTCCGTCCGATGACCCCAGATGGCACACCGATCATCGGCGCGAGTAAACTGCGCAACCTGTACTTCAATACCGGACACGGCACCCTGGGCTGGACCATGTCCTGCGGCTCCAGCCAACTGCTGGCCGATCTGATTGACGGCAAGACGACCGCGATTGGCGCCAGCGACTACAATTTCAACCGTTACGCACAAGACAAGGAACACAGCCCGCATGGCCATCCAGCGACAGCTCACTAACGAGCGCATGAGTCAGATCGTCATTCATCAGAACACCGTCTATTTGTCCGGCCAGGTGGCCGCCGATGATGATCTGGACAAGGACGCCGCGACCCAGACCCGCAGCACCCTGCAGGAAATCGAAACCCTGCTGGCCCAGGCCGGCACAGACAAGACGCGCATTCTGTCGGTGACCATCTACCTGAAGGACATCGACGCCGACTTTGCCGCCATGAACAGCGTCTGGGACCAATGGCTACCGGCGGGCACCGCGCCAGCCCGCGCCACCGTGGAAGCCAAGCTCTGCGAGCCGGAGATCCTGGTCGAAATGTCGGTCGTCGCTGCCGTCTGACCGACTCTCTCAAATCCGGCCCTCATCAGCCGCACATTCCCGCCGCGGAACCGCGTCTGATAATCTTGGGAAGTGTTCAGCACTTTCCTTAGCCTTAGCGGGGCATCCAGCCCCGCATTTTTCAAGACAGTATTCATGCGCCCAGCCCACGCCCTGATCGACCTCAACGCCCTGCGCCACAATTACCTGCTGGCCAAATCCCTGTCCGGTCAGCGCGCCCTCGCGGTGATCAAGGCCAACGCCTATGGGCACGGCGCCGTGTCCTGCGCCGAAGCGCTGAGTGAGGTGGCTGACGGCTTTGCCGTGGCCTGCATCGAAGAGGCGCTGGAGCTGCGCGCCGCTGGCGTAAGCAAACCCATACTGCTGCTCGAAGGCTGGTTCGAGGCTAATGAACTGCCGCTACTGGTCGAGCATCGGCTCTGGGCGGTGGTGCACCATCAGGCGCAGCTGGATCAGCTGGAAGCTGCGCAACTGAGCAGCCCCCTGCATATCTGGCTGAAACTCGACACCGGCATGCACCGCGTCGGCTTCAGCCCGGCCGAGTATGCCGACATCTGGCGTCGCCTGGAGCGCAGCAGCAAGGTTGCCAGCTTGACCAAGATGACTCACTTTGCCCGTGCCGATGAACCCGACACCGGGCGCACCGAAGAGCAACTGGCGGTCTTCGCCGAGACAACCCGGCAGCTGCAGGGTCCCGCCAGCCTGTGCAATTCGCCCGGCGTGCTGGCCTGGCCGGCCGCCCATGGCGACTGGCTGCGCCCGGGCATCATGCTCTACGGCGCCACCCCCTTCAATTTCCCGCAGGCGCAGGCCGCGCAGCTGCAACCGGTGATGCAGCTGGAGTCACGCATCATTGCCGTACGCGAGCTGCCGGCTGGCGAACCCATCGGCTACGGCTCGCGCTACATCACCCAACGCCCGACCCGCGTCGGCGTGGTCGCCATGGGTTACGCCGATGGCTACCCGCGCCACGCGAAAGACGGTACCCCGGTGCTCATTGATGGCCAGCGCGGCCAGTTGGTCGGCCGCGTCTCCATGGACATGCTCACGGTCGATCTGACCAAGCTGCCCGGCAGCGGTCTGGGCAGCGCCGTGCGGCTCTGGGGAGCGGGCCTGAACGCCAGCGAAGTCGCGGCCTGGGCCGACAGCATACCCTACCAGCTGTTCTGCAATCTTAACCGCGTGCCGCGCCGCTACCAGGGGTGAAGGGCGGCTGAGCGTTCATTCCGCACGCTGTTGAAAATTCTGAACAGCCGTGCAATGATTCGGCTCACTGTGCATACCTGCCTGTGTAACCTGTCTGACTATTCCCTGGAGGAATCTGCCTTTGGACGTTGGTGCCCGCCTGAAAACCATCCGTAAACTCAAGGGTTTATCACAACGAGAACTGGCCAAGAGAGCCGGCGTTACCAACAGCACCATCTCGATGATCGAGAAGAACAGCGTCAGCCCCTCTGTCAGTTCCCTGAAGAAAGTGCTCTCCGGCATTCCCATGTCACTGGTGGATTTCTTCTCGCTGGAGCTGGAAGAAGATGCGCAGCGCAAGGTGATCTACCGCGCCGACGAGCTGCTGGATATCGGCACCAACGACGTGACCATGAAACTGGTCGGCAAGGGTCACCCCAACCGCGCCTTTTCATTTCTCAACGAGACCTACCCACCGGGCTCGGATACCGGCCCGGACATGCTCAATCACGAGGGCGAAGAGGCCGGTACCGTGGTCAAGGGGCAGCTGGAAGTCACGGTCGCCGGCGAGATTTACATTCTGGCCACCGGCGACAGCTACTACTTCGACAGCAACCAGCCGCACCGCTTTCGCAATCCCTTCGACGAGCCCTGCCTGCTGATCAGCGCCACGACCCCGGCCAACTTCTGAGTCGCTGGCGCAGCCTTAACGCTGCGCCAATGTCTCTGCAGTCGTGACCGGCGCGCCGGCAATGGCCTGGTACACCGAGACCATGGCCACCGCCGAGTCGATACGACTCTGTACCAGATCACTGCGCACCGCGGTCAATGCCTGCTCCGCATCCAGCACCTCGAAGTACTCGATATAGCCTTGCTCGTAGCGCAGCCGCGCCTGCTCTACCGCCTGCTCCGCCGACTCGCTGGCGGTTTGCAGCCAGTCACTGCGGCGCTGCGACTGACGCACATTGACCAGGCCGTTCTCGGTTTCTTCCAGCGCATCGAGCACCGTCTGCTGATATTGCGCCAGACGTTCTGCCCCGCGCGCATCGGCTGCGGCTATGCGCGCGCGCACGCCTTCCACATCCAGAAAGGTCCAGTCGATACCCAGGCTGATGCTGCGCGATTCGGCGCCAGCGGTGAACAGGTCGCTACCGCTACCCGCGACCGAACCGAGCAGTGCGCCCAGGGTAAAGCGCGGGAACAGATCGGCCGTGGCCACGCCCACCTGCGCGGTGGCGGCCGCCAGGCGTCGTTCGGCGGCCTGAATATCCGGCCGGCGGCGCAAGACCTGCGCCGGCGTGCCAACCGGAATCTCGGCGACCACCGTGGGCATCGGGCGTGCCTTATTCAGCAACGCGTTCAACGCCGCGGGTGGTTGTCCGGTGAGCACCGCGAGTCGATGCATGCTCAACTGCACTGCCGCTTCACGCTGCGGTACCAGCGCGCGCAGCGAATCCAGCTCGGCGGCGGCGCGCAGGCGATCAAACTCGGTGCCGCGACCGGCCTCCAGGCGCGCGCTGACAATGTCCAGCGACTCCTGCTGCAGCGCCACGTTCTGCCGCGCCACCGCCAGCAACTGCTGTTGCCCGCGCAGCGCAAAGTAACTGCTGGCTAGTTGCCCGCTCAGGGCGACCTGCAGTGCCTGCAGATCCGCAGCCGAGGCTTGCAATTCGGCCTCGCTGGCTTCTACCGCACGTGTCAGGCGGCCATAGAAATCCAGCTCCCAACTGGCCACCAGTCCGGCCGAATACTGCTCGACGCGCTGCTGATCCGGCGTGGTACGTTCCACTTCTGCCAGGTGCTGCTCGGCCGCGCCACCCTGGGCGCGCACACTCGGCCAGCGATCACGCCGAGCACCGCGCAATAGCGCTTCGGCGCCCTGATAACGCGCCAGTAACGTCTGCAGATCAAGGTTGCCAGCCAGCGTGCGATCGACCAGATCCGCCAGGATCGGATCGTTGAAGCCAGCCCAGAAGCGCTGCTCCGCCGCTGGATCGGTCTGATTGCCAGTCGCCTGGCTGAAGCGGTCCACCTGCACCGGCTCCGGTGCCTGGTAATCCGGCCCCACCGCACAGGCGGTAACCAGCAGACTCAGGGCAAAGGGCAGCACGCGCTGCAAGGGTCTATGCAGTCGCTTATTCATGGGTACTCTCCTGTTCATGACTGGCTATGGCAGGCGCTGTGTGATGCGCTGCAGTGGCTGGCGTCAATGCCAGCGATTTACCCGATAATTTGCGCAGGGCAACGTAGAACACTGGCGTCAGCAGCAGGCCGAACAGGGTTACACCCAGCATCCCGGTGAATACGGTAATGCCCATGGCGTTGCGTACTTCGCTGCCGGCGCCAGTAGCCAGTACCAGCGGCACTACACCGGCAACAAAGGCCACCGAGGTCATGATGATCGGGCGCAACCGCAGACGGCTGGATTCCAGCGCCGCCTTGATGGTTTCCATGCCAGCCATTTCCAACTCACGGGCAAACTCCACAATCAGGATGGCGTTCTTGCACGCCAGCCCCATCAGCACCACCAGGCCCACCTGCACAAACACGTTGTTGTCGCCGCCACTGAGCCACACACCAAAGAGCGCGGCCAGCAGACACATGGGCACGATAAGAATGACCGCCAGTGGCATCACCCAGCTTTCATACAACGCCGCCAGCACCAGAAACACCAGCAGCAGCGCGAGCGGGAAGACCACCAGTGCGGCGTTGCCTTGAGTAATCTGCTGGAAGCTAAGATCGGTCCACTCCACGCTCATCCCGGCCGGCAGCGTCTGCCCGGCCACCTTGGCCACCGTGGCCAGGGTCTCACCGGAGGACAGCATGGCCGGGTCGGACTGGCCAATCAGGTCCGACGCCGGGTAGCCGTTGTAGCGGATCACCGGGTCGGGACCAAAGCTCTGCGTCAGGCTGACCATGGTATTGAGCGGCACCATGTCGCCGCGCGCATTGCGCGTGTAGAGATGATCCAGATCGCTGGCTTCATCACGGAAGGAGGCATCCGCCTGCGCCTTGACCTGGTAGGTGCGGCCAAACAGGTTGAAGTCATTGATGTACTGCGAGCCAAAGTACAGTTGCAGGGTGCCGAACAGATCATCCAGCCGCACGCCCTGCGCCTTGGCCTGCAGGCGATCCACCTCGGCATCCAGCTGCGGTACGTTGGCCTGGTAAGAGGTGATCGGGAAGCCCAGCCCCGGCGTCTGGCTCAACGCCATGGCCAGCGCATCGGTGGACTGCTGCAGTGCGCCGTAGCCGGCACCGCTGCGATCCTGGATATACAGCGAGTAGCCAGAGCCGGCGCCCAGACCGAACACCGGTGGCGGCATGAAGGTGATGGCAAAGCCTTCATTGATGCTGCCCAGCTTGGCGTTCAGATCGTCGGCGATCTCCAGCGCCGTGCGGTCACGGATCTTGAAATCGTCGAACAGCACAAACACCGTGGCAATGTTCGGTGTATTGGTGCCCTGCAGCGCGTTGAAGCCGACAAATGCCGCGGCGTCGGCCACGCCCTCGGTGCCCAGCGCTATTTCGCTTACGCGCCGCGCCACCGCTTCGGTGCGGTCCAGGGTCGAGCCTTCCGGCAGGCGAATACTGCCGATCAGGTAGGTCTTGTCCTGGGTCGGAATGAAACCGCCGGGCACCTGATTGAACATGAAAACCGTGCTTGCCAACAGAATCAGGTAAACGCCGAACACCAGGCCACGGCGACCGAAACTGCGGCCCACAAAACGCTCGTAACGCAGCGCATTGCGCTGGAAAAAGCGGTTGAACGGGCGGAACAGCCAGCCGAAGCTGCGATCCAGAATGCGCGCGGGCAGATCCGGTGGCGCGCCGTGCGGCTTCAGCAGGGTGGCGGCCAACGCGGGCGACAGGGTCAGCGAGTTGATGGCCGAGATCACTGTGGTAATGGCGATGGTCACGGCAAACTGGCGATAGAACTGACCGGTAATGCCGTCCAGAAAGGCCATGGGCACAAAGACCGCGCAGAGCACCAGACTGATGGCGATGATCGGCCCGCTCACCTCGCGCATGGCCTGATGGGCCGCCGCCAGCGGCGCCAACCCCTGCTCTATGTTGCGCTCGACGTTCTCCACCACCACGATGGCGTCGTCCACCACAATACCGATGGCCAACACCATGGCGAACAGCGTCAGGGTATTGATGGAATATCCCAGCATCAGCAGCACGGCGAAGCTGCCGACGATGGAGACCGGCACCGCCAACAGCGGAATCAGCGAGGCGCGCCAGGTCTGCAGGAACAGGATCACCACCAGCACTACCAGCGCCACGGCTTCCAGCAGGGTGGTGATCACCGAGCTGATAGAGGTGCTGACGAAGACCGTTGGGTCGTAAGCGATCTCCCACTTCAGGCCCTGCGGAAAGGCGTCATCCAGTTCGGCCATCTTGGCGCGCACCGCAGCCGATACGTCCAGCGCGTTGGAGCCCGGCGCCTGGAAGATTGGCAGGGCTACCGCCTGACGGCCGTTGAGCAGCGCACGCAGCGAGTCTTCCTGCGCTGCCAGCTCGATGCGCGCGACATCGCGCAGCCGGGTAATCTGCCCATCGGCGCCGGTCTTCAGCACTATGTCGCCAAAGGCTTCGGTGCTGTCCAGCCGACCCTTGGCATTGATCGAGATCAGCAGGTCGGAGCCGTCGGGCATCGGCGGCGCGCCAATCTGACCAGCCGATACCTGCACGTTCTGCTCCTGTACTGCGGCGGTGATATCGCCGGCAGTCACGCCCAGCGAGGCCGCGCGCTGCGGATCTATCCACAGGCGCATGGCGTAGTCACCGGCACCGAACAGCCCGGCCTGACCCACGCCGGGAATCCGCGCCAGCTCATCGCGGATATGCAGCACCGCGTAGTTGCGAATATAGGTGGCATCCAGGCTGTCATCCGGCGAGATCAGGTGCACCGCCATCATCAGGTTGGGCGACTGCTTTTGCGTGGTCACCCCCAGCCGGCGCACATCCTCTGGCAGGCGCGGCAGGGCCTGCGACACCCGGTTCTGTACCTGCACCTGGGCCTGATCCGGGTCGGTGCCCAGGGCAAAGGTCACGGTCAGCGCCAAGCTGCCATCACTGCCGGCGACAGACTTCATGTAGATCATGTCTTCCACGCCGTTGATGGCTTCTTCCAGCGGGGTGGCGACGGTTTCCGAAATGGTCTTGGGATTGGCGCCGGGATAACTGGCGCTGACCAGCACGCTGGGCGGCACGACCTCGGGGTATTCGCTGACCGGCAGCAAGGGGATGCTGATCAGGCCGCCGGCAAAGATGATGATCGACAACACCGACGCGAAAATCGGTCGATCAATGAAGAAACGTGAAATGTTCACGGCAAGACTCTCCCTGTGACGCGCTCGGCTGAGCGCGTCCCTGGCAACAATGATTTAAGGTGTGTCTGCCCAGTTGATACCGGCAGACAACGGCGGCGAAGGGCTAGAAACCGGTTTGCGCTACCACAGCTTCGCGTTCGGAACTGGCCATGGCTACCGGCTCAGGCGCGACCTGCATGCCCGGGAAGGCGATCTTCTGCAAGCCGTTGACCACCACACGGTCGCCGTCGACCAGACCGTCGCTGATCACCAGCAAGCCGTCCATACGCCGGCCAGTCTGCACAAAGCGCCGAGTCGCCTGGTTCTGCTCGTCCAGCACGTACACATAACGACGGTCCTGGTCGGTCAATACCGCTTTCTGATCGATCAGAATGGCCTTGTCCGCTGCCGCCACCGGCATCTGCACGCGGGCGAACTGGCCCGGTCGCAGCACACCTTCCGGGTTGGCCACCACGGCGCGGTACTGCAGGGTGCCGGTGGCCGCATTGAACTGGTTGTCGATAAAGTCCAGCTGGCCGGCGTGCGGATAGTCTTCAGTATTGGCCAGGCCGATACGCACCGGGACTAGCTGGTCCGCCTCGGCATTGGCGTAGGGGTTGCTGTCGGCGGTCTGCTGGTCGCTTTCGAAATAGACATACATGGGATCAACCGATACCAGCATGGCCAGCAGCGTGCTGTCGGCGGTGGCCAGATTGCCGCGGGTAATTTCCGCGCGTCCCATGCGACCGCTCACCGGCGCCTTCACTTCGGTATAGGCCAGATCCAGCTTGGCGTTGTCGAGTGAAGCCTGAGCCGAACTGACCCCGGCGCCAGCAATGGCGCGGGCGGCGCTGCGCTGTTCCAGCTCCTCACGGGAGATGGCACGGCGTTCCCATAACTGTTCCGCCCGCTTGGCTTCTCGGTCGCTGAGTTGCAGTTGGCTGCGCGCCCGTTCCAGCTCTGCTGCGGCCATCTGCAAGCGCGCCTGATAAGGACGCTGATCAATCACGAAGAGCACGTCGCCCTGCTTGACCAGTTCGCCCTCGGTAAAGGCCACCCGGTCAATGTAGCCACTTACACGAGGTCGCAGCGCGACCGTCTCAGGCGCCGCGATACGGCCGGTGAAGGTATCCCACAGCGTCACATCGCGGGCGCTGACCGTGGCTACCTGTACTGCCGGTGCCGGCGGCGCGGCAGCGGTTTCTTCGCCATTGGCATCGCAGCCGGCGAGTACGGCAAGCAATACGCCCAACGCGCCGAAGTATTTCAGATCCCTTGGGATGAAAGTGGTCATCTGGTATTTGCTCCCTGTGTGCAAATTGGCTTGGCAATACGAAACAGCCCTGCTCGCACGAGGCAAACCGGTTCAGGCAGGGCTTTGGTATGGAGGGAAAGATACGCGGGCCGGGCCGCCATCCGATAGCGCAGTCCTGCCCAAGAATTGCCTATTTCTGTTTTTGTCGGAGAAAAAGGCAATTACCGAAATGCGCGACTTTGGCGCCGTCACAGGGGTATATTGCACTAAATGAAAGCAAAGGACCCCCTTACAGCCTTTGATTTGCGCAATCCTGCAAGCTTATTGCCTGATCCTGCAAAAGACTTAATGCTGTAATCAGCGTGATAGGCAATCTGCGTATACTATCGCGAAACTCCAGAATGAGGTGTTACCCCCCATGATCGACATCAACGCCCAGCTTGCGCAACCTGAAGCGCCCATGTGTCGCCGCCTGGCCGAGCTGGCGTTGGAGCACGCAAGGGCCGACGGGATACACGACACCTGCATACCCGGCCTGCAGATGTTCCGAGCCGATCAGCCGAGCAATCTGAATTGTGGGGTTTATGATCCGGCTCTGTGCGTCATCGCCCAGGGCAGTAAAACCGTGCAGCTGGGCGACAAGGAAATTGCCTATGGCCCGCTAACCTACATGATCTCTGCAGTAGACCTGCCGGTGGTAGGAAGTGTGGTCGAAGCTTCAATAGAGAAGCCATATCTGGCAGTCAAGCTGTCGATCGACCCGCAGGAAGTCGCAGAAATGGTGTTGGAGCTGGGGGATACCCTGCCACCGCTAGATCAGCAGCGCGATTGCCCCGCAGCGGCTTGTGGCCTTAGCGTAGCGCCGGTCAACGTCGGTATTCTGGAAGCCATGACACGCCTGGTATCACTGCTCGACTCTCCAGCCGACTGCCGCATCCTGGCACCGCTGGTGCGCCGTGAGATTATCTACCGCGCCCTGATCGGTGAAATGGGTTGGCGCATGCGCGACTTTGTCGCCACCGACAGCCAGGCGCACCGTATCTCCAAGGTCATTGCCGTACTCAAGGATCGCTTTGCCGAGCCGCTGCGCGTGCGGGAACTGGCCGATGACGTGAACATGAGCGAATCCACCCTGTTCCACACCTTCAAACAGGTGACGCGCATGTCGCCGGTACAGTTTCAGAAGAAGCTGCGCCTGCACGAGGCGCGCCGATTGATGCTCAGCGAAGGCCTGGAAGCAGCCACCGCCAGCTACCGCGTGGGTTACGAAAGCCCCTCGCATTTCAGCCGCGAGTACCGCCGCATGTTTGGCGCGCCGCCCAGGGCCGATGTGGTCAAGCTGCGCGGCGAGCAGCCGATGCTCGCCAGCATGTAACGGTAGAAGGCGCTCAGTTCGGCGGGAAGCTGCCGAGGATCTTGCCGACCAGGCGATTGATCTGCTCTTCACGCTTGGCCGGCGTCTGCGGGCGCTCGCTCAGGGTGTCGCTCTCGCTGCCGCGCCACACCAGTTTGTCGTCGCGGCTGTCGAGCATGTCGATCTGCAGCGTCAGCTCCTTGTAATCCACGCTCTGGGTCTGGATCGAAGGACCACCCCAGAAGCCACCGCCCCACCCCCAATAGCCACCAAAGCTGGTGGTGACATTGTCCTGCCGGTTTTCAACAATCAGATAGGTCTTCACCTTGAGGTCCGGGTTCTGACCTGCGACCGGCGGCCGTAATCCGCGCAGCTCCATCTGATTGGCCACCGAGGCCTTCACCCGCTCGCTGGTCAATTCACCGCTCATACGCGGGTCGTTCTCCGGGCGGTAGGCAACCGCCGGTTCAGCAAACTCCCAAGTGCGATATTGCGCAAAATCGCGCGTGGCATCGTAGTCAGGCTGCACTGCGGCTCCCTGGCAGGCGGCAAGCAGCAGCAGGGCAGGCAACAGCAGAAATAATCGACGCATGGTAGGACTCCAGAAGTAATCGATAACCACAAGATGATAGCGCGGCACAAGCCGCCAACGCTTTTTTGCAGTGTAACCCGAGGCAGCAATCCTTGCCGCCCGTACATTTCCTGCAGAGGCGAAAAGCTCTTGCAAATTGCACGACATAAAAGCACAAGTCGTGCAAAGCGCAACTGAAGAACGACCACCAAAAACACATAACATATTGATTTTAATCATATTACTGAAACACAAAAAGCTGGCACAGCCCCTGCAACAGTATTGCTATCGGTGCGCAGGATTACGCCGAATACGGACAAAAAAATGATTCACAGGAGAACCACCCATGTTCAAGTTGAAAACAATCGCAGTTGCTACCGCTACCGCCAGCCTGATCGGCATGATGCCGCTGGCTGCCCATGCAGACGAAGGCGATCTCGCTGAAGCCCGCCAAGAGGGTTCAGTGTGGACAGCGATTGCCTTGAATCGCCACCTCAACCCCTTCGAAATCGATGTGGACGTTGAGAACGGCGTTGCCACCCTCACCGGTGAAGTTGAAAACGATGTAGATCGTGACCTGGCTGAAGAAGTGGCCATGAGCATCGACGGCGTCACAAAAGTGGACAACAAGCTTACCGTCAATCCGGACGTTGAAACCCGCGACATGGAAGACGGCAAACCCACGCTATCACAGAGTTTCAGCAACGCCACCACCACCGCCACCATCAAATCCAAGCTGCTGTGGAACAGCAACACTGAAGGTTTGGATGTGAACGTCACTACCAACAACGGTGTCGTAAGTTTGAGCGGTACCGCGCAGTCTGAAGCAGCCAAGGATCTGGCTGGCATGCTGGCCAAGGACACCGATGGTGTGCGTCGCGTTGACAATGAAATCAAGGTCAATGCCAACGCCACCGCTGCAGCGAAGGCGCAGAACACCGCCGATGATGCCGGTGCTGCCATCAGCGATGCCTGGATTACCAGCAAGATCAAATCCAGCTATCTGCTGAGCAGCAACCTGAGCGGCCTGGATATTTCGGTCGACACCAAGAACGGTGTGGTCGCCCTGAGCGGTACGGTAATGTCTGCTTCCGAGAAGGATCTGGCCATCCGCACTGCCGAGAACATCAAGGGTGTGAAAGATGTAACCGCTGAGAATCTGCGCACCGCTGGTTGATATTTGAGCCGGCCTACGGGCCGGCAGTTTTACTGCCAAAGCTGAAACGGCAGTTGCACAAACAGCTGAACGCACTCAACAGAAGGACTATGGATCATGAGCACCAAGACCTCTGAACTGAACGAACTGATTGAAGTGACGCGCGATGGCAAACGTTTTTATGAACACGCCCGCGAGGAAGTGAAAGACGTCCAACTCAAGGCACTGTTCAGCGATATGGCTCAGGCCAAGACCGAAGTCATCGCCGCGCTGGAAGGCAAGGTCGCCGCCAACAATGAGTCTCCCGCTACCGGTGGCACCATGGGCGGCAAGATGCGCCAGATGTATGCCGACACCCGAGCTGCCCTGTCCAGCGATGAAGGCGCGACCTACATCGCCCAACTGGAAGAGGCCGAGGATCGCATTCTGCACGCTTTCGAAGACGCCATGGACGGTCACGAGCCGGACCTGCGCGCCGAGGTAGCAGCGCAAATGCCCAAGGTTCGCGCGTGCCACGACCGTATGCGCGATCTGAAAAAAGCGCAGTAATGCAGCAACCTAACCTGTCGGGGCGATCAGCGTGTCCGCCCCGACAGACCCAAGCAAGAGCCAGCGCGCCCGGCGATAGAGCGCAAAAGGCTTGCTACCAAGGAGAAACACCATGCTTAGTTGGGCTATTACATTTCTGATCATCGCTATCATCGCTGCAGTACTGGGCTTCGGTGGCATCGCCGGTACAGCTACAGGGATCGCCAAGATTCTGTTCCTGGTTTTCCTGGTGCTGTTCATTGTGTCCTTTATCATGGGTCGCCGACCGCGCCCCTAGCGCTGAACGCTGACTGCCAACACCCGCTTATGCGGGTGTTTTCATATCCGGCAGATTCAGCTTCAACGAACCGCCGACCAGAAAGCGATACATCAACGCGCCCAGGATGCCGCCCACAACCGGGGCCAGCCAGAACAACCAGAGCTGAGCCACCGCCCAATCGCCCACAAATACGCCCACCCCTGTACTGCGCGCCGGATTCACCGAGGTATTGGTCACGGGAATGCTGATCAGATGAATGAGGGTCAGACAAAGGCCTATGGCAATAGGCGCAAAGCCTGCCGGCGCGCGCTGATCGGTCGCGCCCATGATCACCAGCAGGAACATCATGGTCATCACCACTTCGCACACCAGCGCCGCCTGCAGCAAATAGCCACCCGGCGAATGGGCACCATACCCGTTGGCGGCGAAGCCGGCACTGACATCAAAGCCAGCCTGGCCGCTGGCGATGACATAGAGCACCGCGCCCGCCAGCACACCGCCAAGCACCTGCGCAAAGATGTAGGGCGCAAGCTCGCTCGCGGGAAAGCGCCCGCCGGCCCACAGGCCAATGGAGACCGCCGGGTTCAAATGGCAACCGGAAATATGCCCGATGGCAAAAGCCATGGTCAGTACCGTCAGGCCGAATGCCAGCGACACGCCCAACAAGCCAATGCCAACCTCGGGAAAGGACGCCGCCAGAACGGCGCTGCCGCATCCACCCAGGACCAACCAGAAGGTACCGCACAATTCTGCTGCGTAAGCTTTCATACACAATCCCCTGTGCTGAGGGCCGCGGCCCCGTCAGAAATTGAGGTTGAGCGGCCTGTTATCTGGCGTTTGGCAAACCCGAACGCAAAATAAGCATAGGTCGCTCAACCCCGCTGACAAGCGCAGACGCGACCTTCTGTCGGTTGCTTACTGGGGGAATTGGCGAGGATCGGCCAAAGCCTGGCGCAAATGCTCGTACACCAGCCGCACGCGCGCCGAGATCGGCCCCCGTTGCGGACGGTAGACATACAGCTCGATTGGCGCGGGCGCGTAGGCGTCCAGCAAAGGTACGAGCTGACCGGCCTGCACGCAGGGCAACGCCAGGTAGGTTGGAACCTGACCAATGGCCAGTCCCGCTAGCACCGCAGCCAGCTCTGCCTCGGCGTCGTCACAACTGAAGGCCGGACGCGGCACCAACAGATTTTCACCACCACGAAACATCCACGGCCAGGGTTTGCCGGTGCGCCGGTCTATCACCACCGAGAGCGGTAGCTCAAGCAGGTCAGTGGGGCGCTGCGGCTTGACCGGTGCGAGCTGCGCCAGCAAGCCGGGGCTGGCCACCACCATGAAACCCACGGGCGCGACCGCGCGCGCGATGTAACTGCGGTCCTGCATGCCGCCGATGCGCACACCCACATCGATCTGCGCGCCGACCACATCGGTGGGTTCGTCATCCAGTCGAATATCCAGCTGCAGGCCCGGGTGCGCCCGCAGCAACGGCAGAATCAGCGCCAGCAGAAAACGGCGCCCCACCGCATGGGGTGCAGCGATGCCCACACGGCCGACGCTGTCGGCCGCCTCGGCAGCGTGCCGGTTGCGGCTGAACAGGCCATCTACCGTGGCCAGCGCCTCGCGGGCCTGCAACGCCATGCTCTCACCAAAACCGGTGATATGGATCTGGCGCGTGTTGCGGTGAAACAGCGGCTCGCCAAGCAGCTCTTCCAGCTCCTGCACCGCACGGGTGACAGTCTGGGGCGAGGTGCCCAGACGGCTGGCGGCCTCCCGAAAGCTCGACGCTTCAGCGGCGCTACAGAAGATGCGGAGTAACTGAATTCGATTATGCATGGGTCTTTTTATTCCATATTTTGGAATAGTTCAATCCAAATCATTTCATTCTCTACCACACCGGGCACTCGCATACTTCAGCCCAGGCCAGGCAAGCAGCCGCGCCGCTAACACAGACTTCTGGAGGTTTGCATGCAGCACAATATTGCCAACAAGGTTGTGGTCATTACCGGCGCCAGCAGCGGTTTGGGCGAAGCCACCGCACGCCACCTGGCATCGCTCGGCGCCAGCGTGGTACTGGCGGCCCGTCGCAAGGCCCGCCTGGATGCACTGGTAGAGGAACTCACCGCCGCCGGCGGCAAGGCGATTGCCTTCGAGACCGATGTTACCCGTGCGCAGGATTTGCACGCGCTGATGCAGGGCGCCGTTGCGCACTTTGGCCGCGTCGACGTACTGATCAACAACGCTGGCCTGATGGCGATAGCGCCGCTGTCCGAGACCAAGGTCGAAGAATGGGACCGGATGATCGATATCAACATCAAGGGCGTGCTCTACGGCATCGCTGCTGCACTACCGCTGTTCGAGAAGCAGAACAGCGGACACTTCATCAACGTTTCCTCGGTTGCCGGCATCAAGGTGTTCAGCCCTGGCGGCACCGTCTATAGCGGCACCAAGTATGCCGTGCGGGCGATCAGTGACGGGTTAAGGCATGAAGTGGGCGGTGCCATTCGCAGCACCACCATACTGCCCGGCGCGGTGGACTCCGAGCTCAAATACGGCAGCTCGCACGAACAGAGCGCCAGCAACGTGAAGGATTTCTATCAGCAGGCCATCCCGGCAGATTCTGTCGCCCGCGCCATCGCCTACGCCATCGAACAGCCAGCAGATGTCGATATCAACGAAATTGTTCTACGGCCAACTGTGCAAGAGTTCTAGATTCAACCTGGAGAGGCACCCACACCCCGTTCAGCCAGAGCTGACGGGGTGTGAGCACGTCTGCACCGCACTCAGGAAGCCACCGGCACCAGCATCGCATCACCGGCAGCGAAGGGTTTGCGCTGTTCATCACCCAAAGCATAGATCTCGGCAGCGGCGAATATCTGCTGGCGACCGGGTTTGACCACCCAGCCGCGGATCACAAAGGTATCTGCCACGGCTGGCCGCAGGCAACGCACCGTATATTGAGATGCCAGCACGCGGTCGGTCTGGGTGATGGCGGCAAAGCCGCAGGCGGTGTCGATCAGCGCGCCCAAAATACCGGCGTGCAGAAAGCCGCTGTACTGGCCAAACTCGTTCCGCCAGGGCAGATGCAAGGTCACCTCGCCTGGCGCTACCGCTACCAGTTGAAGCTGCAGCCAGCGATTGAACGCGGCCATCGGTAGTATCTCTTGGATTTTGTCTCGCAACTCTTGGTCTTCTTGCATGACGGCACGCCTCTTCCGGGTGATGGGTGTTATCGCGCGACCTTGAAAACAGCACTGGCCGAGGCACAGAGCTGCTCGTCGGCATAAATCCGTGCCGCCGCGTAGCACAGCGAACCGCCGGTGCGCAGTACTTCTGCGCGCACTTCAAGCCACTGGCCCTGGCGCGCCACGCCCAGGTAATCAAGCGTCATGCTGACGGTTACCAGGCCGTGAATATCCGGCAAGCGCGGCGCAGCTCAGCCCCATAGCATTGTCTGCCAGCGCCGAGATCAAACCGCCATGCACGAATTCGCGGCTGTTCACATGCGCCGCCCCGGCGCGCAGGCCCAAGCTCAGCCCTGCCGCGTGGCTGCGTTGATAGATGGGCTGCCAGGGATCGGTCAGCCCACTGCGCCGATCATGCAACTGGTATCCAGGCGGAATCTCTGTGTCGCTCATGGCTATCTCCCCGCGCGTCGATTTAATGTAGACCAGTCTATATAATATTTAGCTGGCGTCAACGCTGCTGGCGGGGCAGAGCGTGGGAATGGGGAGCGTGGGAATGCGAAGCGGAGTGAGTCAGACTCTGTCAGGCAAGCGGAGACCTCCCCGGTCAGCTGGCTTCGATCAGCGCGGCGAGATCATCGCAGGCCTGAACGATGGGTAACGCACTGGCTTCTACGCGCGCCATCAGCATGGCGCCTTCGACCGTGATGATGATCAACTGCGCCCAGCGTTGCGCGCGCTCGGTTGCCACCCCGTCGGCCTGCAGTTGGCTGGCAAAGACCTCCCGCCAATCGGCGAACGCCTGTTGCCCGGCAGTTGCCAGCGGCTGCGACTGCGGCGTGGTTTCCAGCAACGTGGTGGCGATCGGGCAGCCTTCGGCAAACTTCGCCTGGGTCATCCAGCCGGCCAGCAACTGGCCATAGCCTCTGAGCATCTCCGGCGCGCTGGCGTGCTTGCCGCGCAAGTCCGTCAGGGTCTGGGTCACCACCCTGGCGGCGACTACCACCGCCTCCTCGCCCAACTGCTCCTTGCCACCGGGAAAGTAGTGATACAGCGAGCCCTTGGGCGCGCCACTGTGCTTGAGAATATCGTTCAGGCCGGTCGCGGCGTAGCCACGCTGACGAAACAACCGGATGGCGGAGGCAATGATGCTGTTGCGGTGTTTGGCGGCAGCGGCCATGGCAATTTCCTGCAAGTGGTAGCTGGTGCTCTATACAGACCAGTCTATCTGATAGACCGCAGCGAGCACACCAACGACGGTCTGGCTGCTAGAATCCAGCCTTTATTGCCTGCGGACCCACCATGAAACGTTTCATCCTGCTCGACACCGCCCCCATTCCCGGCACCACGGATGCGCTCTGCCTGTTCGAATACGGCGACGATTTTGTGATCAAGATTCAGGGCGGCAAGGGCGGCCAATTGATGAACACCCGCACCCACGGCTCGGAGGACGCACTCGCCGCCATCCCCTGCCGTAGCCTGAGCGGCAAGGCTGACGCGCGGGTGCTGATCGGCGGGCTGGGCATGGGCTTTACCCTGGCGGCGGCGCTCAAGCATCTGGCGTCGAGCGCCGAGGCGGTGGTTGCCGAACTGGTACCCGGGGTTATCGAATGGAACCAGGGCGCATTGGGCGAGAAGTCCGGCCAACCGCTGAGCGACCCGCGCACGCGGGTGGTCAATCAAGATGTCGCCGAGCTGCTCAAGGCCGAGGCTGGCGGCTTTGACGCCATCATGCTGGATGTGGATAACGGCCCCGAGGGCCTGACGCAAAAATCCAACAGCTGGTTGTATTCCCCCGGCGGGCTCGAGGCCTGCGCGCGCGCACTGCGCCCCAAGGGCACGCTGGCAGTCTGGTCGGCCAGTGCCGACCGCGCCTTCTCGCAGCGTCTGGGCAAAGCCGGCTTCAAGGCGCGCGAAGAGCAGGTCTATGCCCATGGCACCAGCGGTACCCGTCACACCATCTGGATCGCGCAGCGTAAATAACCCGGATCATCAACACGACCAACAACAGGAGCAGACAATGAGCAACAGCAAACCGGACGGCCTGCAGGTACGCCGTGAAGTCATGGGCGACGACTTTGTTGACCGCGCGCTAAACAACGCCACCGAGTTCAGCCAGCCGCTGCAGGAGTTCGTCAACGAGCACGCCTGGGGCGGCGTATGGAACCGCGAAGGGCTGGACCGCAAAACCCGCAGCCTGATTACCCTGGCCGCGCTGACCGCGCTCAAGTGCCCGCAGGAACTCAAGGGCCATGTGCGTGGCGCGCTGAACAATGGCTGCACCGTGGACGAGATACGTGAAGCGCTGTTGCATTGTGCGGTTTATGCCGGGGTACCCGCAGCCATTGATGCCTTCCGCGCCGCGCAGGAAGTGATCGACAGTTACCAGAACGCTTGAGCAAAAATGGACATCAGCCTGGCGCGGACCTTTTTGGAGATAGTGCGCAGCGGCAGCCTGGTTGCCGCCTCCGAGCAGTTGCATCTGACCCAGGCCGCGATAACCGCGCGAGTGCAGAGCCTGGAAAGCCAGCTCAACTGCACGCTCTTTGTGCGCAACCGTGCCGGCGCCCGGCTGACCGCCGACGGCGAGGCCTTTATCGCCTATGCCAACCAGCTGGTACAGACCTGGGAGGCGGCACAGCGTGATCTGCCGCTGCTGCACGGCTTTGCCAATGTACTGCACCTGGGCGGCGAAACCAGCCTGAGCAACCCGCTGATGCTGCAATGGGTACGCCGGCTGCGCGAGCAGATCCCCAGTCACGCGATCCATAGCGAAATTGGTGAAGGGGCCACACTGCTGCGGAAGCTGGAACAGGGCACGCTCGACGCCGCACTGGTGTATCAGCCGGCCTACTGGCCTGGCTTGCAGGTAGAGGAGCTGCTGGAAGAGAAGCTGATTCAGGTTTGTCTGCCGCAGCAACCACAGCCATATATCTATATCGACTGGGGCGAGCGTTTCCGGCGTGAGCACGATGCCGCGCTACCCGACAAGGCCAAGGCCGAGCTGAGTTTCAATCTCGGACCCCAGGCGCTGCAATACCTTCTGGCCTGTGGTGGCGCCGGCTATTTCCGTACCCGCGTGGTGCAGAGCTACCTCGCCGCCGGGGTATTGCAGCGGGTCCCACTGGCGCCGGAATTCAGCTTTCCGACCTATCTGGTGTACTCGCGCGACCGCGACAGCCCGGTGTTGCAGCAGGCGCTGGCGCTGTTGCGCGACACCGCGCAGAGCAGCAGTGACTGGTCACAGCGCTGGAGCCCGCCACTCTGATCAGAGCGGAGAATCGTTCAATCGAGATGCTGCAAAAGATCGCGGTGCAGAGCGGCAATCAGGTCGGTCTGGGTCACCAGCCCGACCAAACGTCCCTGCTCAAGCACCGGTAGACAATGCAGCCCGCGGCTGGAAAGCATGGGCACCAGATCAACCACATGGCAATGCCGATCAACCGCCACTACCGGCGAACTCATGACCTCACTCAGCGGCGTTTTCTGACCGCCGCCACGGCGCAACAGACGCCGGCCGCCGGCTCGCCCGGCAAAGTCGGCAAGATCCACCAGACTTACGATACCCACCAGCTTCTGCTCGGCATCCAACACTGGCAACACCCGCAGGTGGTGATGTTGCAACAGCTGCAAGGCCTCTTTCACCGTGGTATCGGGCGTTGCCCACCGTAAATCGCGCGACATGATATCGCCTGCGCGAATCTCGCCCATGCTGCGTCGCAACGCCGAGCCCTCGGTCCTGCGGATGATTTGCGCGAGGTTTTCGCGAGTAATGTCGACAAACTCGCCAAACTCAGCCAGCGCGGCGTCCATGTCGGCATCGGTAATGCCGACTCGCAGTTCCGGGGAGCGATCACGGGTGTGATGCAGATCGATTGCTGGCAGCGGGCGCTTGGGGTAACGCACTCCGGTCAGATTGTTGTACAGCAGGGCGCTCGCCAGCAAGGCTGCCGCATTCAGCATGACAGGCAAGATGGCCATCTCACCCAGACCCTGCAGAGCCGGCCCGGCGAGCACCACGCCAAGGGCAACAGCGCCACCCGGCGGATGCACGCAGCGCAGGACAAACATGGCCAACAGGGTAATGCCGGTTGCCAGTGCCGCCATGCTCAAGGTATGGCCGCCGTAATGCGCCACAGCGGTAGCCACTACCGCAGCCAGCAGATAACTACCGAGAATCGACCAGGGCTGTGCCAGCGCACCCGAAGGTACCGCAAACAGCAAAATAGCCGAGGCACCCAGCGGGCCAATCAGCAACAACGCAACGGGCAGACCAAATACCTCCTGGCACAGCCAGACGCTGAACAAAACGCCCAGGCTGGCGCCGAAGGCGGCGCGCAACCATTCACGCGGTCGCGTGTTAGATAAAGCCGGGATGATGCCGCCAGAACGACGCGATAAATTCACAACAGGGTACTCACAGATGGACCGGCCAGTTTTCGAGAGAATTGCTTACGCCTGCAAAAGATCGTCGGAAGCGTTTGTCGGTTCCGAATCTTTCGCGTCGATAAAGGGAAGTTGCGCCGCCTCGTCCAGCTCGTTATCGACGAAGCGGCGCTGACTGAAGGTCACACCCAGCCAGAACACAACCACAGCCAGAAATAACCAACAAAGACTCATGTCGCGGCCTCGCCTTGGCGAGCCCCGGCACCTGAACGCTGGGGCGCATCCTGCAAGGTGCGCCATACGTTATAGGCCATCAACAGCATGCCACTGGCAAACATGCCACCCCCAATCAACCGCACTACGTAACCGGGGTGGCTGGCCTCGAGCGCCTCGACGAAGGAGTAGGTTGCTGTGCCGTCGACGTTGACGGCGCGCCACATCAAGCCTTGAGTAATGCCATTGACCCACATCGCAACGATGTAGAGCACCGTGCCTATTGTGGCCAGCCAGAAATGCGCGTTTATCAGCGCGGTGCTGTACATCTGCTCGCGTCCCCATAGCTTGGGCACCATGTGATAAAGCGTACCTATGCTAATCATCGCTACCCAGCCGAGCGCACCGGCGTGCACGTGGCCTATGGTCCAATCAGTGTAATGCGATAGCGCATTTACCGTCTTGATCGCCATCATCGGGCCTTCAAAGGTAGACATGCCGTAAAACGCCAGTGCCACTACCAGAAAGCGCAGAATCGGATCGGTGCGTAGTTTGTGCCAAGCCCCGGAGAGCGTCATCATACCGTTGATCATGCCGCCCCAACTGGGCGCCAGCAGAATGATCGACATCACCATACCCAATGACTGTGCCCAGTCGGGAAGTGCCGTGTAGTGCAGATGATGCGGGCCCGCCCAGATATACAACGAAATGATCGCCCAGAAGTGCACGATAGACAGTCGGTAGGAATAAATCGGCCGTTCTGCCTGCTTGGGCACGAAGTAATACATCATGCCCAGAAAGCCCACCGACAGAATAAAGCCCACCACGCTGTGCCCATACCACCATTGGATCATGGCATCGGTGGCACCGGCATACACTGGATAGGACTGCAACAAACTGACCGGTACCGAGATGTGATTCACCACATGGACCACGCCGGTAACCACAATGAAAGCGCCGTAGAACCAGTTGCCAACATAGATATGAGAGACGTTACGCCGGGCAATGGTAGCAAAAAACAGATAACTGTAAGCGACCCACACCAGGGTTACCCAAGTGGCTATCGGCCAGATCATTTCCGCGTATTCTTTGCTGGTGGTGTAGCCCAGCGCATAGCTGACAACGATTGCCACTATGCTGGCCTGCCAGCCCCAGAATACGAAGTTTGCCAGCGTGTCCGAAACCAGTCGCACCCGGCTGGTGCGCTGCACCACATAAAGCGATGTCGCAAACAGCGCACCGCCTCCAAAAGCGAAGATAACCAGGTTAGTGTGTATCGGCCGTAGCCGCCCAAAAGCGCTCCACGGTTGATTCAGCGTCAGCTCGGGCCACACCAGTTGAGCGGCCAACAGCACCCCCATGGCCATCCCTAGCACACCCCATACCAAGGTCATCAGGGTAAATTTGCGCACTACGTCATAGTTGTAAAGTTGCGCATGCGAGGAGCTGGAAATGCTTGAAATGGCGGTCATCAGGGTTCCGTGGCAGAAGGGGTAACAGGGGCGCAGGAAAACAGGCCGCGCTAGTCTGCCGACAACCTTAAGTAAGATCTAATCAATAATAATTGATTTTTAATTCGCTATTATCTAATCAAAAAGCCGCGAGAACGCTCTTGCGGCTTTTCCAACGAAAGCCAACCTCGGCTCTTACGCGCTCAACTCCTCCAACGGCCCAAAGAACTCATAGCGCAGATTGGCAGCGGGCACGCCAAGCGTTGGCAGCACCTGATAACAGTTACGCATAAAAGGCTTGGGGCCAAGGAAATACACATCCAGATCACGCTCGGCTGGCAGTAACTCGTCCAGCCGGGCTGCGTCGAAAAATCCGTGCGGCTGATCGCTGTCTTGCGGCAGAGGATTGCTATAGGCGTAGCACACCTTGAGGTTACTGTACTGCTGCTCAAGCGCTTGCACCTGAGTGCGGAACGCATGGTGCTCGCTATTCAGCGCCGCATGCAGAAAGTACACCTCGCGCCCGCTTTCCAGCGCTGGTTTTAGCATGCTCAGGGTCGGTGTAATTCCCACGCCACCGCTCAGCAGCACTAGCGGACGCGGGCTGTCGTTGAGCACAAAGTCGCCGCTCGGCGCGCTCAACTGTACCTCATCACCGACCTGCAGATGCTCGTGCAAATAGGGTGAAACGCTGCCGCCGGTTTCGCGTTTAACACTGATGCGCAGGTAATCCTGACCGGGACAATCCGACAGCGAATAGTTGCGCCGCACAGTTTGGCCGTCGATCTGCAGAACCAGGCAGATAAACTGTCCCGGCTTGAAGTCCGGCAGCGCGCCGCCGTCGCTCGGTACCAGATAGAACGAGCTGATCACCTCGCTTTCCCGCACCTTGCGCTGCAGCGTAAAGCTACGCTCGCCGCGCCAGCCGCCGGGCATTTGCGCGTTAGCCTGATAGTTCTGCTCCTCGGCGCCGATCAACAGACCGGCAAGCTGACCGTAAGCCTCGCCCCAAGCCGCCAGCACCTCGTCGCTCGCCGCCTCGCCTAGTACCTGGCGAATCGCCGCCAACAAGCACTCTCCGACAATTGGATAGTGCTCCGGCTGAATGCCCAAAGAGACGTGTTTCTGCACAATCAGTGCAACCGCGTCGCCGAGCAATTCCAGCCGATCCAGATTACTCGCGTAAGCCACCACCGCATTGGCCAGCGCCTGACGCTGCGTGCCTTGCTGCTGATGCGCCTGATTGAAGTAGGCCTTGACCTGCGGGTAACGCTCAAACATCAAGGGATAGAACACCCCGGTAATATCGGTCGCGTGCGCTTTAACCGCAGGCAGGGTGGCGGCGATAATATCTTTGCTGTGTTGCGAGAGCATGGCGATTCCTCGTGGTGTTTGCTTAACCGTTTTCGTTATCAAGCTGTTATCGAGCTATTAACAAACCCAGAGCACACCGCGTGCCAAGATTGCAGCCAGCATTTTTACTGGCCTTCAAGGCACAAAGAGTCATAATGACAACACCTTACCTGCTGTACTTATGACTACAACGTGTCCTTATGACAACATCAATCACCACTGACGTTTTCCTCGCCATCACCACCGATCTGTCGCGCGAGCTGCCGCCGCAACAACGTTTGCAGAATCTGCTGCAAGGGCTGCGCAAAGTGTTCCCGTGCGACGCCACCGCGCTGCTGCAATTGCGCGGTTCGGTGCTGGTGCCACTGGCCATCGACGGCCTGAGTACCGATACCCTGGGACGCCGCTTTGAGATAGACGCGCAGCCGCGACTGGCGAAAATTCTACTCAGCCGCGAGCCGGTGCGCTTCCGTGCCGACTCCACCTTGCCTGATCCTTACGATGGCCTGGTGCAGGAGCGCCCCGGCGAGCTGCATGTGCATGATTGCCTGGGTCTCTCGCTGTACGTCGATGACTCTCCCTGGGGCGTGCTCACCCTGGACGCCATGCAACCCGACGCCTTTGATGGCATTGACCCGCAGGACCTGCGCGCCTTTGCCCGGCTGACCGAAGCCACGGTAAAAATCGCCAACCTGATCAGCCGCTTGCAAGACCGCGCCGAGCGTCATCAGCAAATGGCCCAGGCGGTAGTAGCAGATCTTGGCCAGCAGGAACTGATCGGCCAAAGCCCCGCAATGCAGCGTCTGCGCAGCGAGATTGAGGTAGTTGCGCAGTCCGATCTGGCGGTGCTGATTACCGGTGAAACCGGCGTCGGCAAAGAGCTGATCGCCCGCCGCCTGCATGCCAGCTCGACGCGCGCGGACTCACCGCTGGTGTACGTCAACTGCGCAGCGCTGCCGGAGAACCTGGTAGAAAGCGAACTGTTCGGCCATGTGCGCGGCGCCTTCTCGGGAGCAGCACAAAAGCGGGCCGGCAAGTTTGAACTGGCCCATGGCGGCACCTTGTTTCTCGACGAGATCGGCGAGCTGCCATTGGCGCTGCAACCCAAACTGCTGCGCGCTTTGCAAAGCGGTGAGATACAACGGGTGGGCAGTGATGCGCAGCATCAGGTAGACGTACGCATCATCGCCGCGACTAACCGGGATCTGCAAAAGGAAGTCGCCGCCAGAGACTTTCGCGCCGACCTATATCATCGCCTGAGTGTGTACCCCATAGAGGCGCCCAGCCTGCGTACCCGCGGCAAGGATGTTTTGCTACTGGCAGGGCACTTTCTTGAGCAGAATCGCCGCCGCATGGGCCTGCGCGGCTTGCGCTTGAGCGGCGATGCCCGTGAAGCATTGTTGGGCTACGACTGGCCCGGCAACGTCCGCGAGCTGGAACATTTGATCAGCCGCGCGGTGTTACGCGCGCGCCTAGGGCAGGATGACAGTCGCAAGTTGTTGACCATTACCAGCGATCTGCTGGACATCAAACCTGCGGCACCCGCTCAACCGGTTACGACCGCAGAGAGCGCGCCGCAAAAAGCGCCAAACCTCAGCCTGCGTGAGGCTACCGAAGCCTTTCAGCGCAGCCGCATTGAGACCGCACTGGCGCAACATCAGAACAATCAAGCTCAGGCCGCGCTGGCATTGGGGCTGGATCGCGGCAACTTCACCCGCCTGCGAAAACGCCTCGGCGTTTAACAGGCGCGCTCAGGCCGCGAAGCGTTGTTCCAGATAGCTGTTGATTGCCTTCGACTCATACAGCCAGGTGATCTGCTCGCCTTCTTCAATGCGCAAGCAGGGCACTTGAATCTTGCCGCCCTGTTCCAACAGCGTCTGCCGCGCTTCGGGATTGTTTTTGGCGTCACGCAGCGCTACCGGCAGGTTAAGTCGGCGCAAGGTGCGGCGAGTCTTCACGCAAAACGGGCAAGCGTTGAACTGATAGAGACTCAGTTGGGCAGCGGCCTGGTTTACTTCGGTCTGAGCTTCGGGCGAGCGCTTCATCTTGCTTGGACGGGTAATGAAACTGAGAAAAATGATCAGTTGGCCAAGACCAACACGCAATGCTTTCAACAGCATGGGCAGAAAACCTATGGATAAGGAAATTTAAGCGCGCAGCTTACCGGATTCGGGGGCGCTGCGCGCGCCGACCAGACGAGTACCCTGCGTTGTCGTTGCTGAGTCATAATGCCGGTCAGTTCCACAAACGAGGCCCGCCATGAATCCTGAAGACCTGCTACTGCTGGTCAGCCGCGAAATGCCCTTTGGCAAATACAAGGGCCGCCTGCTGGCCGACCTGCCCGGCCACTACCTAAACTGGTTTGCCCGCGAAGGCTTCCCCAAGGGCGAGATCGGCCGTTTGCTGCAACTGATGCAGGAGATCGACCACAACGGCCTGAAGCCCTTGCTCGACCCACTGCGCGGCCGTAACCGGGGCTAACCCATTGCTTCAGGCAATACCACCATTGGCGCGCAGAATCTGACCATTGACCCAACCACCCTGTGCGCTGGCCAGAAAGGACACCACAGCCGCAATATCTTCCGGCTGGCCGAGTCGCTCCAACGGCGACATATGCGCCAGGCGCTGCACCATTTCGACTGTTTTGCCATCCAGAAACAGCTCGGTCTCCACCGGTCCCGGAGCCACCGCATTGACCGTGATGCCACGTCCGCGCAGTTCCTTGGCGAGGACCTGGGTCATGGCCTCTACCGCCGCTTTGCTGGCGTTATAAACCGAATACCCCGGCATTTTCAAGGCCAGCGCAGAGGACGAGAGATTGATGATCCGCCCGCCCTCGTTAAGCCGTGTAGCGGCCTCGCGCAGACAGGCAAAGACGCCCTGTACATTGATCGCGAAGGTGCGTGCAAACAGCTCGTCCGAGGTTTCAGCCAGGGGCATTGTCTGCATGATGCCGGCGTTGTTGACCAGCACATCGAGCTTGCCCAGCTGCTGTTCGGCCTGGGCGAATAGCGCGCGCACCTGCTCCGGTTGCGCCATATCGGCTTGAATCGCTACCGCCCGGGCGCCGGCTTCAGCAAGTTTCTCTACCAGCTTGTGCGCCTCGGTAGCGCTGTTGGCGTAGTTGATAGCCACGGCAAAGCCATCTGCCGCCAAACGGCGCGCAATCTCCGCGCCTATGCCACGGGAGGCGCCGGTTATCAGCGCCACTTTCTGGGTTTCGTTCGACATGTACCTGTCTCCTGCGCGATGTCTGCCTTTAGCATGGCGTCTCATGGCGCTGAGTCAAATGCCCAATAGTCGCTGTGACTATTCAAAAACCCTGACCATTCTCTTAACGGCCCAATTGCAAATCAGGCTGCCTACAGTCTGCCTCGAAGGCCAGACCCAAACCTTTGCACCAAACTGGTTATAACCCGCGCGTATTCGCGTAGGAGATTGGCGTGCGCAGGCAGCGTTCTGGGTGCCGATATAGCTTCAGCGTCAAACATGCTCGCCTGAGCACCTTGAGGAACCTGCACGCGCACATATGCTCTATGCTGGTAGTCCGGCCAACGAATCCGGCACAACAGATCCAGCCAACCGGCGCGTGCTTGAAGCCGCACAGTTGCTGCAACTGTCCAATCAGATCAGGGAGTCATGACAATGGCGAAATTGCTGGTGCTTTATCATTCCATGTACGGCCACATCGAAACCATGGCCCAGGTTGTTGCCGAGGGCGCCAGACAGGTGGAAGGCGTCGAGGTCACCATCAAGCGGGTGCCGGAGACCATGCCCGAAGACGCCTTCAAGGCGGCTGGCGGTAAGACCGATCAGGCAGCCGAGGTAGCCAGTCCGGCGGAACTGGCCGACTATGACGGCATCATTTTTGGCGTGCCCACCCGCTTCGGCAACATGAGCGGCCAGATGCGCACCTTCCTGGACCAGACTGGGGGCCTGTGGAGCAAGGGCGCGCTGCATGGCAAGGTGGCCAGCGTGTTCGCCTCCACCGGCACCGGCGGCGGGCAGGAGATGACCATTACCTCCACCTGGACCACCCTGGCGCACCACGGCATGATCATTCTGCCTATCGGCTATGGCACCAGCGAGCTGTTCGACATCAGCCAGAGCGCTGGCGGCACGCCCTACGGTGCCACCACCATTGCCGGCGGCGATGGCTCGCGCCAGCCCGACGCACGCGAACGGGCCATTGCTCGTTACCAGGGCAAGTACGTTGCCGAGACCCTGCTCAAGCTCACTGCCTGAACCCTAACAGCCTCGGCTAGGCCGGTTCGGGGCTGTTCCTTCCCAATGCACGTTGCGCAATCTCGATTGCGCCAACGCCTCAGTCAGCCGGTTGCTCGACGAGCTTGATCAACTGCTCGCGCGCGGTATCCAGCAAACCATCGGCCAGCGCCGGCTGGGACACACTGCGCGACAGCATGAGCGCACCGACCATTGCCGCGAGCACCAGCACGCTTTTCTCCTCAGCGTCGTCACCGCTCAACTTGTCGCTGATGCTGGCCAGACGATTATTGATGAGCTCATCCGTGGTGGGGCTTGGCTGGCCTCTTTGCCCTAGTTCGGCAGAGACCGTGGGTAGCGGGCAGCCGACGCCAGGGTTGGCGCGGTGCTGCGGTGAAAGATAGGTGGAAATCAGCTCCGAGAGCGGCGCCTCAGGTCCGGTCTTGAGCGCCAGCGAAGCCTTGAGCTTCGCTGCGGCGTGCTGCAGTGCCTGCTCCACCAGATCATCCTTGGATTTAAAGTGCGCGTAGAAGCCGCCGTGGGTCAGACCCAGCGACTTCATCAGCGGTTGCAGGCCGGTGGCACCAATACCGTCGCGGCGAAAGCGCCGCGCCGCCTCATCCAGAATCATCTGGTGGGTCTTGGCCTTGTGATCTTCGGAATAACGCATAGCACCTCCCGGCTTTAAATGCAGTACATCATTCTATACCCGCGTGGCGGCCACCGCAGCATCAGGCGTGACCGCCGGTCGTCAATACGCTTGCCGGCGCATCAGCCGGGCCCTTGTCGCGCAACACCAGGCTACACAGCGCCGGCAGAAAGAGCAGCGTCAGCAGTGTGCCCATGGTCACCCCACCAATCAGCACGAAGGCCAACGAGGACCAGAATACCGAGAGCGTCAGCGGTATGAACGCCAGCGCCGCCGCCAGCGCGGTCAACACCACCGGGCGTGCGCGGCGCACAGTGGCTTCCACCACTGCCTCGCGCATAGCCATACCTTGGGCCTGATTCTGCCGAATCTGGTCGGTAAAAATCAGTGTATTGCGCATCAGAATGCCGCCGATGCCGATCAGTGCCAGGATCGCGTTGAATCCGAACGGCTGATTGAAGATCAGCAGCGCCGGTACCGCGCCCACCAGGCCCAGAGGCGCGGTGGCAAAGACCATGAACATCACGCCAAACGAGCGCACCTGGAACATGATCACCACCAGCATCAACAGAATCATGATCGGGAACAGCACCGCCAATGCCTGGTTGGCGATGGCGCTTTCTTCCACTGGCCCGCCCATGCTGATGCGGTAGCCCGGGGGCAGCTGGGTGATCAGTTCCTGCAGGTCGGCGTTGGCGGCCAACATGGCATCCGGTGGCTGAATGCCGGGCGCGGTATCGGCACGTACTTCAAAGGTGGGCTCGCGATTGCGCCGGCGCAGAATCGGGTCTTCCATCACCGGCACAAAACGCCCGACCTGCTGCAAGGGAATTGCGCGCCCGCTCTCGTTGGTGATGGTCAGGCTTTCGATACTGTCCAGGTCCTCGCGCTGCGCGTTGATTGCCCGTACCACGACGGAAACGGTGCGATTGCCTTCACGCACTTCGGTAATCGGATTGCCGGAGAGCAAAGCATTGAGTTGCGATTTGACCTGCGCCGGGGTAAAGCCGAGCAGGCGCAGGCGATCCTGATCCAGCACCAGCCGATAGCTACTGGTCTTCTCACCCCAGTCGATAAAGGTGTCGCGGGACATGGCGTTGGCCTCAACCCGGGCGCGTACCTGCTCGGCGATCCCGCGCAGGGTATCGAGCTCGGGCCCGCTGACGCGGAACACCACCGGAAAGGGCACCGGCGGTCCGAACACCAGCTGGGTTACCCGTACCCGCGCGCCGGGAAACTCGCCGGCTGCCACGCGCTTGCGCATGCTTGCCATGAGCGCATCCCGCGCCGCGGCGTCGGCGGTCTGCACTATGATCTTGGCAAAGGCGGGGTCGGGCAGCTCGGGGTTGAGCGACAGGAAGAAGCGCGGCGCGCCGCCGCCCACATAGGCATCGACCAGCTGCGTTTGCGGTTCCTGCAGCAACGCCTGTTCCACGCGCGCCACCACCGCCTCGGTATTCTTGAATGCCGTGCCCGGCGGCATATACACCTCGAGCATGACCTCGGAACGGTCAGAGTTGGGAAAGAACTGCTTCTTTACTACGCCCATGCCCAGCACACAGAGCACAAATACCAGCAATACCAGCCCGGTGACCGGCCAGCGCCAGCGAATGCAGCCCTGTACCAGCGCGCGCAAGCGAGAGTAATACGGGCCGACGTAGAGCGCATCGTGTCCACCGCTGACCGGCTTGATGTCGGGCAGCATCTTCACCCCCAGGTAGGGTGTAAACACCACCGCCACTACCCAGGAAGCAATCAGCGCAAAACCGACGATCCAGAAGATATTGCCGGCGTATTCACCGGCGCCAGAGCGGGCAAAGCCCACCGGCAGAAAGCCGATGATGGTCACCAGCGTGCCGGTCAGCATGGGCGCTGCAGTGGAGGACCAGGCAAAGGTGGCGGCCTCCACGCGGTCCATGCCTTCTTCCAGTTTCACCACCATCATCTCGATGGCGATGATGGCGTCGTCCACCAGCAGACCGAGCGAGAGAATCAGCGCACCCAGGGTGATACGGTCAAACTCGCGGCCGGTCATCAGCATGATCACGAAGACCATCGCCAGCGTCAGCGGTACCGCCGCAGCCACCACCAGCCCGACACGGAACCCCAGCGCCAGAAAGCTGATGACCATCACCACAGCCAGCGCGACAAAGAACTTGAGCATGAATTCATTGACCGCACGGCTGATCTTGCTGGCCTGGTCCGATACCTTGGTGAAATGCACCCCAAGCGGTAGCCGATCGTGAATGCGTTGCTCTTCGGCCAGCAGCGACTCGTCCAGTTCCAGGCCGTTGAAGTGCTTCTGCATGATCACACCGAGCATCAATGCCGGCTCGCCCTGGTGGCGGATGCGGTAACTGGCAGGATCTTCATAGCCCTGACGTACCTGCGCTACATCGGCGATGCGCAGCACCCGACCATTGGCAACCACGGGCACGTTCTCGATCTGCTCGAGGCTGTCGAAGGCGCCATCCAGGCGAATATAGGCCCGCGGCCCGGCAGTTTCTACCGAGCCGGCGGGAGCCACCGCATTCTGCCGCGCCAGGGCGGAGAATATCTGCTCCGGTGTCAGCCCCAGTGTAGCCAGACGTTGATAGGAAAATTCGACAAAGATGCGCTGCGGCTGCTCACCCAGGATGTTGACTTTCTTCACGCCCGGCAGGTGCAAAAAGCCCTGGCGCAGTTGCTCGGCCAACTGCACCAATTGACGATGCGGCAGTTGACTGGCTTCCAGCGCGTAAAGCGCAAAGTACACGTCGTTGTATTCATCGTTGAAATACGGGCCGTGCACCCCTTCCGGCAGCTTGCTGGCCTCGTCCATCAACTTCTTGCGGGTCTGATAAAACAGCTCGGGCACCAGTTGGGGCGGTGCAGCGTTGGAAAAAATCACCTTCATCGCCACAAAGCCGGGCTGCGCGGTGGTTTCTACCCGGTCGTAATACTCCAGCTCCTGCAGGCGCTTTTCCAGCCGGTCGGCCACCTGCTCCTGCATTTCCAAGGCCGTGGCGCCGGGCCAGGCGGCGGTGATGGTCATCACCTTGACGGTGAAAGAAGGGTCTTCGGCACGGCCCAGTTTGCCAAAGGCGAAGAGCCCGGACAGCAGCACCGCGATGATCAGAAACAGCGTCACTGCAGGGTTGCGCACCGCCATCGCGGACAGGTTGAAGCCGCCCATGCTCAGCGCTCCCGCGCAGCGGAATCGGCCGCCCAGGGCGTGTCCGGCAGCAGGCGCACCGCATCGCCCTCGTGCAGCAGGTGTGCGCCCAGCGCCACAATACGCTGACCCTGGCGCAAGCCTTTGGCCAGCAAGGCGTACTCCTGGCCCAGGCTGACGACTTCGACCGGCGTGAAGCGCACCTGCGATTGCTCGTCAATCAGCCAGACGCCGGTTCCGGCGCCGCCGTCATAGAGCGCACCCAGTGGCACCCGCGTGAGTGCCGAGGCCTCGCTGTCGTCCAGATGAATGCTGATGGTCGAACCTATGGCCAGCGGCGCGTCGGTATCGGCCAGCACGTAACGGGCACGGTAGGTGCGGGTGACCGGGTCGGCCGAGGCCGATAGTTCGCGCAGCTTGGCCGGCACTACGGTCTCCGGGTCACCAAACAGCTGCGCCGCAGCGGGGTGATCGGCCAGGTGCCGCTGGGTTTCCGGAATACTGATGACTGCCTCGCGGGCACCACTGTGCGCCAGCCGCGTGACCAGCTGCCCGGCAGCGACTACCTGACCACGATCAACCAGCACGTCGGTAATCACCCCGTCTGCATCGGCAGCCAGCGTCGAGTAGCCGCGCTGGTTTTCCACCTGCGCGGCATCGGCGCGAGCGGAGGCCATGTTGGCTTCGGCCACGCGCAGGCCGGTCACCACTTCATCAAAGGCGCGGCGCGACACCGCGCCTTTCGCGGCCAGCTCGCGGTAGCGCTTCTCGTCATCTCGGGCCTGCTGCAAGGACGCCTGGGCCGAGCGCACCCGGTTGTTTGCCGCGCGCAGGGCCAGCTCGAAATCGTCCACATCCAGCACCAGCAGCACATCGCCCTTGCTTACCCGCTGTCCCGGATCCACGCGGCGCTCAATCACCTTACCCGCCACACGAAAGCCCAACTCGCTCTCGGTACGCGCCGCCACCACGCCGGTAAAGGTAGCGCCGCGGTTGGCCGCCGGTTGCACCTCGGCCGCCAACACCAGGCGCGGTTGCGCAGGTTCGACACCTGTCTGGGTTTCGTCGTTTTTTTCACAGCCGACCACGGCGACCAATAGACACAGCAACGACAGTATCTTGCCTGCAGACATCCTCTACTCTCCCTAGCGGGGCCGACTCCGGCCCTGTGCGACTTCTTGATAACTGACCCGATCAGTTGCCGATGGCTTCCAGCAAGGTAGCTACACCTTGCCCGCCAGCAATGCACTGGGTTGCCACTGCGTAGCGGCCATCAGTGCGCTGCAGCAACGCTGCGGCCTTGCCGGTGATCCGCGCCCCGGTGGCGCCCAGCGGATGGCCCAGCGCCAGCGCGCCGCCATCCAGATTGACCTTGTCCAGCGGCATACCCAACTCGCGCAGGCAGGCTATCGACTGGCTGGAAAAGGCCTCGTTGATCTCCATCAGGTCGATATCATTGATGTGCAGCCCGGCGCGCGCAAGCACTTTGCGTGTGGCTTCCACTGGGCCCATGCCCATGATCTCGGGCGCACAGCCGCCCACGGCCACCGCCTTGATACGTGCCAGCATGGGCAAACCGTGGCGACGGGCAAACTCCTC
Source organism: Halopseudomonas sp. (assembly GCF_036961105.1). GTDB lineage: Bacteria > Pseudomonadota > Gammaproteobacteria > Pseudomonadales > Pseudomonadaceae > Halopseudomonas. The sequence continues at coordinate 58,542 of NZ_JBALWW010000017.1, forward strand.
GGTGCATACCAGTACGGCGGCGCTGCCATCGGTCAACGGCGAAGCGGTGCCCGCAGTGACCACACCGCCAAAGGCCGGCTTGAGTTGAGAAAGAGCTTCCAGGTTGGTGCCGGGACGGATACAGCCGTCTTCACTTACCTGCCCATCGGGCGTATCGATGCTGATGATTTCATCTTTCAGCAAACCCGCCTCACGCGCTTTGGCTGCCTTGGCGTGCGACAGCACGGCAAGCTCATCCTGCTCTTCACGGCTGATAGCAAAGCGCCGGGCGACTTCTTCGGCCGTGTGTCCCATGGCCATGTAAACCTCGGGGTAGCTCTGCAGCAGCTGCGGATTGGGTGAGGGATTGAAGCCGCCCATCGGGACCCGCGTCATCGATTCCACGCCGGCGGCGAGATAGGCCTCACCCGCGCCCAGCATCAGTTGCCCGGCGGCAAAATGAATCGCCGTCATCGACGAACCGCAGAAGCGGTTGACCGTCACGCCGCCGAGTGTCTCGGGAAAGCCGGCGCGAAAGCTGGCGATGCGCGCAATATTGGCGCCCTGTTCGGCTTCGGGGTAGGCGCAGCCCATGATCACGTCTTCCAGCAGAGCCGGATCCAGGTCGAGGCGGGCGACCAGGCCCGCCAGCACCTGCGCGGCCAGATCATCGGGGCGCAGGTTAATCAGACCACCCTTGCGAGCGAAGTGGAAAGGCGAGCGAGCGTAACCGGCAATAACGATTGAATTCATGCTGAGTATCCTCATCACAGCGAGTGACTATCGATTTGGATGATAACTATAATTTAAAAGACTGTATAGTATTGTGCATGTAATTCAATACGGCAGCGGATTATCTTGCGAGGCCAATTTACTGTGCGAGATAGGGAGCGAAGAGCGCGCCCATGTCCTCTGCCAGGGCTTCGAGGTGTGCTGGATCAGTATCGCGCTGGGCAAAGCTGCGCAAGCCGATGACCTGCCCCTGCAGCAGCCGCGCCAGGCGCGCGCAGTCCACCTCGGCGCGCAGCTCGCCCTGCGCCTGAGCCCGTTTGAGCTGCTCGGTGAACCGTTTTTCTACCTGATTGAGCACTTCATTGGCCTGCCGCTGAAGCGCGGGCTCCTCATCATTCACCTCGAGGAGCGTCTTGATCACCATGCAGGCACGCGGCGGGGTGCCCTCGAGTACGAGACAGGGACCCGCCAGCCGGCGCAGATAATGCTTGAAGCCGGCCACCAGATCCTTCTCTGCCGCCAGGCACTGCGCCAGCTCGTCGCCCATCAGATGGGCGTAGCGGTTCAAGGACTCGCTGAACAGTTCGCGCTTGCTGCCGAAGGCGGCGTAGAGACTGCCGGGCCGCATATCCAGCGCCTGCTCTATGTGTTTCATCGAGGTGGCGTGATAACCACGCTGCCAGAACAGATCCAGCGCTTTATCTAGCGCGATGCTGCGGTCATGGCGGGCGGGTCTGGGCATGGGTGACTCCTGGCGAGCGCGGTGAGGTGTTTGAGCAGGCGCTCAATAATAACTTGAATGATCGCTCAAATATAACTATCGTGACGAAATTGAGCAATCATTCAAAAACACTCAGAAACCTTGGAGAGACCATGTCAGACTTCACCCTGCACGATAAGAACTCCGCTCCGGAGGCATCCAAGCCACTGCTGGAAAAATCAGAAAAGGGCTTTGGCCGCATTCCCGGTCTCCACGCGGTGATGGCGGAAGCACCCGGCCTGCTGGAGGGCTATCAGGTGCTGCACGGCCTGTTCCAGAACAGCAGCTTCAACGCCACCGAGCTGACCGTGGTGTGGCAGAGCATCAACGTCGAACACGAATGCCATTACTGCGTGCCCGCACACACCGGTATCGCCAAGATGATGAAAGTATCGGATGAGATCATTGATGCCCTGCGCAATGAGACTCCGCTGCCCGACAGCAAACTCGAAGCCCTGCGAACCTTCACCCTGGCCATGGTTCGCCAGCGTGGTGAAGTAGGCCAGGCAGAGCTCGATGCCTTCTACGCCGCCGGCTATGGCCAGCGTCAGGTGTTGGAGGTGATTCTGGGTCTGGCGCAAAAAGTGATGAGCAACTACACCAACCATGTGGCGCAAACACCCGTGGACGCCGTCTTCGAGAAATACAGCTGGCAACGCGCCCAGTAGGCGCGCCGCGCTTACGCCGGAAAGCTGACCCGCACCAACAGGCCGCCAACGGCGGCTTCGTGCAGGCTGATCTCCGCGCGGTGCGCGCGGCAGATTTCACCCACGATTGACAGCCCCAGCCCGGTGCCTTCCGGGCTCTGGTGGTAAAAGCGTTCGAACACCCGGTTGCGCTCCTGTTGCGGTATGCCGGGGCCACTGTCTTCCACCTCCAGCCGATTCCGCACCAGGCGCAGGATGATCTGCCCGCCTTGCGGCGTATGCTGCAGGGCGTTGTCAATCAGGTTGCCGAGCAGCTCCTGCAGCAACGTGGGCTCGCCCCAGACGGCAAATTCCTGTTCTACCTCCAGCGCCAGCGCGACCGCATGGCTGTGCGCCAGCGGCGCCATCGCCAGCGCCAGCTCCTGTACCAGCGGCGCCATGGGCACCAGTTCGGCACTGCCCTCGGCTACTGCGCGGGCGCCGCGTTCGATCCGCGCCATCGACAGCAAACGGTTGGCCAGCTGAATGGTACGGTCAGTGCTGTGTTCAGCCTCGTGCAGTGCCTGGCGCCAATCCGCCGGTTGCTCGCTACGCAGGCCCAGCTCAATGCGCGCCTTGAGCGCCGCCAGCGGGGTGCGTAGCTCGTGCGACGCCTCGGCAATAAAGTCGCGCTGGCGCTCGAAATTCTCGCGCAGGCGACCGGTAAAGTGATTGATGGCATCTACCAACGGGCGCACCTCGCGCTGCAAGCCTTCGGTCTGGATGGGCCGCAGATCGTCGCTGCGCCGTTCGGCGACTTCCAGCCGCAGGCGCTGCAGTGGGCGCAGCGCCGCAGTAACCGCCAGCCAGGCGAGCAACAGCGCGCTGGCGGCCAGCACGCCCAGATTGATCAGCGATTGGCGCAGCAGGTTGCGCGCAATACGCTCACGCGCCTCCAGGGTTTCGGCCACGCGGATCTCGGCCATGCCCTGATTGCTGGCGCCGCTGATCGGCTGCAGCAGGCTGACCAGTCGCACGCCGGTATTGCGGTACTCGGCGTTGTAGAAGCGCGCCAGGGCAGGGTAATCGTCAGTCAGAGCGATGCTGGCGTCGGCCGGTGGCAGGTCTTCATAGCCGGAGACCGAGCGGCCCTGCAGGTCGAGTACCTGATAGTAGAGCCGCCCGGTGATGTCGTAGGCGAAGTTGTCGAGGGCGATGTAGGGCACCTCGACCGAGAGCTCGCCGTCTTCGTCGTACAGCCGCTCGGCAATCGCCCGCGCCGACGACAGCAACGAGCGGTCATAGGCGGTATCGGCGGCGCGCCGCGCGTTCCAGTAGGCGGCGCTACTGGCCAGGATCAGCAGCAGCGAGAGCACCAGCGCCAGGCGTAATAACAGTCGACCGCGCAGGCTGCCGGTCAGTCTCACGCCTCGGCCTCCAGCAGATAACCCAGACCGCGAAAGGTGACGATGCGCACGCCGCTGCCGTCGAGCTTGCGACGCAGCCGGGAGATGTAGATTTCAATGGCTTCAGGGCTGGCATCCTGATCCAGGCCGAACACCTTGCCGGCCAGTTGCTCCTTGCTCATCAACCGGCCGGGGCGGGCAATCAGGTTTTCCAGCACCGCGTGTTCGCGCGAGGGCAGCGCCAGGGTCTCGCCGGCCAGGCTGAAACGCCGGTCATTCAGGTCATAGACCAGCTCGCCGCACTGCTGCTGACGCTCACCGCCCATCAGGCTGCGCCGCAACAGGGCATTAACCCGCGCTTCCAGTTCGCTCAGTTCGAAGGGCTTGGCCAGATAATCGTCGGCGCCCAGATTCAGCCCGCGCACCCGATCGGCCACCTCGCCACGGGCAGTCAGCATGATCACCGCGAGGGTCTGTCCACGTTCGCGCAATTTGCGCAGCACCTCGAAACCGTCCAGCCGTGGCAACCCCACATCAAGGATCGCCAGGGCGTAATCCTCGCTGCGCAGGGCCAGATCGGCGGCCACGCCATCGTGCAGGCTGTCCACGGTCCAGCCGCCGTGCTTGAGCGCTCGGGCCAGGCTTTCGGCCAGCTCGGGATCGTCTTCTACCAGCAGAATTCGCACTGCCGTTCTCTCTTGCCCAGGTTGTTATCGGCCGAGTGTACACCGCCCACCCTTCACCGACAGCGCGTAATTGCTGGCGTTGCGCATGAAAGGTTGTTGAAAGGTTAGCGCATTAGCATCGCCCGACGGTCACCCACCGGCAGTACCAATACAGAAAAAAAACAATGGAGTTTCCGCATGACGACAGCACTCGCACACCGCCGGCTTTTGCCTGGCGCCCTGATCGCTACCGGCAGCCTGTTGCTCGCCCCCTTTGCACTGGCCGACGGCTTTGTCGAAGACAGCAGCGCCACACTCAGCACCAGCAACATCTACTTCAACCGCGACTTCCGTGAAGGCGCTGGCCAATCCAAACGCGAAGAGTGGGCGCAGGGTTTCATTCTTGACCTGCAGTCCGGTTACACCGAAGGCGTTGTCGGTTTTGGTCTGGATGCCAAGGCCATGCTGGGCGTCAAGCTGGACTCCAGCCCGGACCGCACCGGCACCGGCCTGCTGCCGACCCATGACGATGGCCGCGCCGCCGATGAATACAGCAAGCTGGGTCTGACCGCCAAGGCGCGCTACTCCGAATCCGAGCTGCAGCTCGGCACCCTGATGCCTAAAATTCCCGTGCTGCAGCCAAACACCAGCCGGATTCTGCCGCAGACCTTTCAGGGTGGCCGGCTGGGCATCAACGAATTCGACAAACTCGACATCGATCTGGGGCGCCTGAGCAAGACCACCGAGCGCGACTCCACCGATGCGCAGGACATGGCACTGAACAACCGCAATAGCCGGTTTGGCGGTTCCTTCGATGCCGACAATTTCAATTGGGCCGGTCTGAATTACCAGTTCACCCCCGGTCTGGCGGCTACCTATTATCTGGCACAACTGGATGATATTTACCGCCAACACTTTATTGGCCTGAACCACAGCACCGAACTGGGTGCCGGCCAGCTGAGCAGCGAACTGCGCGTGGCCATCTCGGACGATCAGGGCAGCGCGCGCGCCGGCAGTATCGACAACCAGGCCTGGCAAGGCCGCGTGGGGTACGCACTGGGCGGCCACGAGCTGAGCGCCGCGCTGCAGCAGATGCACGGCGACAACGCCTTTCCGTACATCGATGGCAGCAACCCCTACCTGGTCAACTTCGTGCAGATCAACGACTTTGCTGAAGCCGAAGAGCGCTCGTGGCAGCTGCGCTACGACTATGACTTTGCCGCCCTTGGCATCCCCGGCCTGAGCTTCATGAGCCGCTATATCAGCGGTGATGACGCCAAACCGGTGGCCGGTGGCAGTGGCTCGGAGTGGGAACGCAACACCGAGCTGCAGTACGTGTTCCAGGATGGCGCACTGAAAAATCTCGGCCTGCGCTGGCGCAACGCGAGCTATCGCTCCGATTTTGCCCGTGACGCCGATGAGAACCGCCTGATCGTCAGCTACGCCTTCCCGATCTGGTAAGCCAACGCGACGCAATCACCTAGAATAAAAGCCATGAGGATTACACCATGAAATCTGCTATCCGTTCTGCCCTGCTGGCCACCCTGTGTTTCGGCCTGGCTGGCTACACCCTGGCCGACGAACCCAAGCGCCCCGAATGTATTGCCCCGGCTTCGCCCGGCGGCGGCTTTGACCTGACCTGCAAACTGGCGCAGAGCGCCCTGCTGGACGGCAAGCACCTGACCCGCCCGATGCGCGTGACCTACATGCCCGGCGGCATCGGCGCCGTAGCCTACAACGCCGTAGTCGCCCAGCGCGCCGATGAGCCCGGCACCATCACCGCCTTCTCGACCGGTTCGCTGCTCAACCTGGCCCAGGGCAAGTTTGGCCGCTATGACGAAAGCGCAGTGAAATGGCTGGCGGCTGTGGGCACCAGTTACGGTGCCATCGCCGTACGCGCCGACTCCGAGTTCAAGACGCTGGACGATCTGGTCGCCGCGCTGAAGAAGAATCCCGGTGAGGTTGTGATCGGCTCCGGCGGCACCGTCGGCAGCCAGGACTGGATGCAGACCGCACTGGTCGCGCGCTCCGCCGGCATCGATCCGCGCGCACTGCGCTACGTCGCCATGGAAGGTGGCGGCGAACTGGCCACCGCCTTGCTGGGCGGCCACATTCAGGTGGCCAGCACGGACATTTCCGACTCCATACCGCACATCGAAAGCGGTGGCATCCGCATTCTGGCGATCCTCGCCGATGAGCGCTTGCCGGGCGAGACCGTCGAGAACATTCCCACCGCCAAAGAGCAGGGTTATGACGTCAGCTGGCCGGTGGTACGCGGTTTCTATATGGGGCCGGAGGTCAGCGATGAAGACTTCGCCTGGTGGAAGAACAGCTTTGACGACATGCTCGCCTCCGAGGATTTTGCCACCCTGCGCACCCTGCGCGAGCTCTTCCCCTTCGCCATGACCGGCGATGAACTGGATACCTACGTGAAACAGCAGGTCGCCCAGTACAAGGATCTGGCAGCCGAGTTCGGCTTGGTCCAGCAACCCTGATCGCCATCCAGTAACTGCTTGCCAGCGCGCGGCCGTCCGGCCCGCGCTGCGCCTGCGAGGACACCATCATGCTTTATCAACGTCTGTTTGCGGCGGGCCTGCTGCTGGCCTGCCTGTGCCTGGGCACCATCGCCTGGGGTTTCCATGCACCCTTTTCCTACGAACCTGTAGGGCCGCGCGCCTACCCGCTGATGCTGCTGATTCTGCTCGCCCTGGGCGCGCTGGTACTGCTGATCAAACCCGCGCTGGAGAGCAGCCCCAGCGATGAACCGGCGCTGACCCGACCAATGCTGATCAAGGTGGCGGTGTGCCTGGCACTCTTGCTGGCCCTGGCCTCACTGTTTGAAACCCTGGGCTTTGTGCCCAGCGCCATCCTCTTCGCCCTCGGCATGGCCCGCCTGTTTGGCGGCCGCTGGCTGCCCAGCACAGTGCTGGCCGTGGTGCTGGGCGTAGGCCTGTATTTCCTCTTCGACCGCATTCTGGACGTGCCGCTGCCGCTTGGCGTGCTATCCGACCTGGAGATCTGATCATGGATACCTTGCACTATCTCGGACAGGGCTTCGACGTCGCGCTGAGCCCCAACAATCTGGTGACCGCCCTGGCTGGCACCACCATTGGCACCATTGTCGGCCTGCTGCCGGGCCTGGGTCCGATCAACGGCGTGGCGCTGCTCATTCCGGTCGCCTTCGCCCTCGGCCTGCCGCCGGAAACCGCGCTGATCCTGCTCGCCTCGGTGTACCTGGGCTGCGAATACGGCGGACGTATTTCCTCCATCCTGCTGAACATTCCCGGTGAAGCCTCGGCGGTGATGACGACCCTCGATGGCTATCCGCTGGCGCGTCAGGGCAAGGCCGGTGTCGCGCTATCCATTTCCGCCTGGAGCTCCTTTATCGGCGGCATGATCGCCACCCTTGGCGTGATCATCTTCGCGCCGTTGCTGGCGCAGTGGGCGGTGTCCTTCGGGCCGGCGGAGTACTTCATGCTGATGGTCTTCGCGATTGTCTGCCTGGCCGGCATGGCCGGCGACAAGCCAGTGAAGACCGCCGTGGCGGTGCTGATCGGTCTGATGCTGTCGTGCGTGGGCATCGACGCCAACAGCGGCGTCTACCGCTTTACCTTCGGCAGCCTGGGTCTGTCAGACGGCATCCAGTTTGTGGTGCTGGTCCTCGGCCTGTTCAGCATCAGTGAGATTCTCATGCTGCTGGAGCGCACCCACCACGGCCAGACCGCGCTCAAGACCAGCGGTCGCATGCTGTTCAATCTCAAGGAAGGCGGCTTTGTCCTGGCCACCAACCTGCGCAGCGGCGTGCTGGGCTTTATCTTCGGCGTGCTGCCGGGTGCGGGTGCGACCCTGGCCAGCGCCGTGAGCTATATGTCGGAGAAGCGCCTGGCTGGTGACAGCGGCCGCTTCGGTGATGGCGATCTGCGCGGCCTGGCTGCACCGGAAACCGCCAACAGCGCCTCGGCCTGCGGCTCGATGATCCCCATGCTGACGCTGGGCATTCCCGGCTCCGGCACTACGGCGGTGATGCTCGGCGCGCTGACGCTGTACAACATCACCCCCGGCCCGTTGCTGTTCCAGAATCAGCCCGATATCGTCTGGGGCCTGATCGCCTCGCTGTTCATCGCCAATATCATCCTGATCGTGATGAACGTGCCGATGATCAAGGTATTCACGCGCATTCTGTCAGTGCCCAACTGGACGCTGGTGCCGGCCATCGCCATCATCACCTCGATTGGCGTCTACGCGGTGCACGCGACCACCTTCGACCTGTTCCTGATGATCGCCATCGGCATCTTCGGCTATCTGCTGCGCAAACTGGACTTCCCGCTGAGCGCGCTGTTGCTGGGCTTTATTCTCGGCGACATGATGGAAAGCAACCTGCGCCGCGCGCTGTCGATCTCCAATGGCGATCTGGGCATTCTGTTCTCCAGCCCGATTGCCATTGGCCTTTGGGTACTGGTCGCGGTGATGGTCGCGCTGCCGTTCTGGCGTCGCTACCGCGCCAAGCGCAGCCTGGCGCTGGCCAATGCCTGAGGCTGGCGGCCAGCTTCGCTGGCTGCGGTTTGCCAGCGCGCCGCTTTGCGGGGCGCTGGGTGGCTTTCTCGCCAGCCTGATGGGCTGGCCACTGCCGTGGATGACCGGTTCGCTGCTGGCAGTGATTCTGCTGCGCTGCAGCGGCTGGCTGTGCACCCCGCCCGCCGGCTCACGTCAGGCCGGACAACTCATCGTCGCCAGCGCTATCGGCCTGCACTTCACCACACCCGTATTCGAACAGGTGCTCGGCCATCTGGGGCTGATTCTGCTGGGTGCCTGCGGCACCTTTGCGCTCAGTCTCATCGGCATCCGCATTCTCACCCGTGCCGGCCTGGATCGGGCCACCGCCTACTTTGCCAGCATGCCCGGCGGCGCCAGCGAAATGGCCGTCATCGGCGCACGGCACCAGGCCAACATCGCCAACGTGGTGGCCGCCCACAGCCTGCGGCTGCTGATGGTGGTACTGCTGATTCCCGCGCTCTTCACCTGGGCCTTGCCACCGGTCGCAGCGCCAGCACCGCTGCCCACTGACCTGCTTACCCTCGCTTGGCTGCTCCCCCTGGGTGGCTTGCTGGCCCTGCTGCTGCGCCGTTTGCGCCAGCCCAACCCCTGGATGCTGGGGCCATTGATCGTCTGCGCCGCCGGTGGCGTGTTGCTGGACATCAATATCGCCCTGCCGCCCGGCACCAGCGACGCCGGCCAGTGGCTGATCGGCAGTGCACTGGGTTGCCATTTTGATCGCGCTTTCTTCCGCAAGGCACCGGCCTTTTTGCTGCGCGTGCTGCTGTTCACCCTGCTGGCGATGCTGGTGGCCGTTGGCGCAGCAACGCTGCTCAGCCAGTTTGGCCATGTCGACCGCGTCAGCCTGATGCTGGGCATGATGCCGGGCGGTATCACCGAGCTGTGTCTGACCGCCGAGGCATTGCATCTCTCGGTTGCCCTGGTCACGGCCTTGCAGGTCTTGCGGCTGTTTCTGGTGATGTTTCTGGCTGAGCCGTTGTTTGTTTTTTGGCAGAGATTCAGCCCGGAAAAATAGGTTTCTTTCAGACTGGATGATCGTTCCCATGCTCCGCGTGGGAATGGCGCTCAGGACGCTCCGCGTCCGGCTCGGCTGACGACCAGAGGCAATCGAACCAGGGCAAGCAACTTGAAATACCACTTTACCCAATAGACCGATCAGTCTATAAATAGCAACATGAACAACCCAGATACCCGCACCAGATTGATAAATACCATGCAAAGGTCGTTGCAACGCAACGGCCTGCACGGTACCGGCCTGACCCGGTTGTTGAGCCAGGCCAAGGCGCCCAAGGGCAGCCTCTATCACCATTTTCCGGGCGGCAAGGAAGAGCTGGCGCTGGCGGCCATCGCGCAGACCGCCGACCAGCTGGAGCGCTTTTTCGGGCGTCTGTTTGCCGAGCACGCAGACCCGCTGGACGCCGTGGCACACTGGATCGAAAGCGCCCTAAGGCGCATGCAGGCCAGCGAGTTCAGCCTCGGCTGCCCGCTGGCGGCTGCAGCGCTCGACAGCAGCCCGGATGATCTGGACCTGCGCCTGGCAATCAACCACAGCTTCGAGCGCGTACACCGCCAGTTTGCCGCGCACATCAGCGCCGCCGGCTATCCGGCCGACTACAGCGAAGACCTGGCCGCGCTGCTGTTTTCCAGCTACGAAGGCGCTTTGATCATGGCCCGCGTGGCCGGCGACACCCTGCCGCTGGAGCGTGCCTTTCGCGCTCTGCTGGGGCAGCTTCGATTGCAACAGAAGGTTTTCCAGCATGAGCACTAAAGTGATTGCCCCGCAGCCATTGACCCTGAACGCCGCCGACGGCTATGCGCTCAGCGCGACCCTTTACCCGGCCAGCCAGCTCATCGGCCAACTGCTGGTCGGCAGCGCTACCGGCGTCCCCCAGGGCTTTTACCGGCGCTTTGCCGAGTACGCCGCCAGCCGTGGCTACAGCACCCTGACGCTGGACTACCGCGGCGTCGGCGCCTCGGCACCAGCCAGCCTGCGCGGCTTTGAGATGGACTATCTCGACTGGGCCGAGCAGGATCTGGCAGCGGGCGTCGACTACCTCAAAGCCAGCGACCTGCCGCTGTATATGGTCGGCCACTCGTTCGGCGGCCACGCCTTTGGCCTGTTGCCCAACCATAGCGCCATCAGCGGCCTGTACACCTTTGGCACCGGCGCGGGCTGGCACGGCTGGATGCCACGCGGCGAGCAACTGCGCGTATTGTTCATGTGGCGTGTGCTCGGCCCGCTGATCGTCCGCACCAAGGGCTACCTGGCCTGGCGCAAACTGGGCATGGGCGAAGATCTGCCCAAGGGCGTGTACCAGAAGTGGAAGCACTGGTGCCGCTATCCGCGCTACTTCTTTGAGGACCCGCATATGCCCGAGCTGGAAGCGCGTTTCGCCGCGATCACTACGCCGCTGACGGCGGTCAGCGCTACCGACGATCTCTGGGCCTCACCCGCCTCACGCGACGCTTTCATGTCGGCGTACCGCAATGCCGACTACCGCGCCGTCACCATCGACCCGGCCAGCCGCCAGCTCAAGCCGCTGGGCCACATGGGTTATTTTCGCCCGCACGCCCAGCCGCTCTGGCAGGACGCGTTGGACTGGTTCGATCAGCTCAGTACGGCCGCACGAGCAGCCTGATTCTCCCCACAAGGACACCGCAATGAACCTGAAAGACATGACCGGCCTGCAGATAATGCAGGCGGCCGCCGCCGGCAAGCTGCCCCTGGCGCCGATTTCCAAGACCATTCCCATGCAGATCAAGCTGGCCGAAGAAGGCCGTGTGGTATTTGAAGCCACCGCCAACGAAACCCACACCAACCCGCTGGGCGGCGTGCACGGCGGCTTTGCTGCGACCGTGATGGACTCGGTGACCGGCTGCTCGGCGCATACCATGCTGGGTGCAGGCGAGGGCTACGGCACTATCGAGCTGAACGTGAAGATGTGCAAACCCGTGCCCTTCAACAAGACACTGATTGCCGAAGGCAAGGTCATCAACAAGACACGTCGGCTGGTGATCTCAGAGGGGTATCTGCGCGACGAATCCGGTTCGTTGTATGCCTATGCGACGGCGACCAATATGATTTTGAGCTGATTGCTGGAAGCTGGAAGCTGGAAGCAAATACTGCGGATGGGATGCTGGCTGTAAAGGGAATTGTCCTGCCGGGTGCACAATTAAAAAGGGCGCTCGATGAGCGCCCTTTTTGAGTCATGGCTTGGTAGCGGAAGCTCAGCTGCCGGGTAGCATGTTCAGCAGCTTGATCAGCTCTTGCGCTGCCTTTTCCGATGAGGCCGGGTTCTGCCCGGTCACCAGCTTTCCGTCGACCAGCACGTATTCTGCCCAGTCGTCGGCCTTGCTGTATTGGCCACCCTGTTGCTTTAGCGCGTCTTCCAGCAGGTAAGGCACCACCTTGGTGAGACCTACGGCTTCTTCTTCAGTATTGGAAAAACCCGTCACCCGCTTGCCGGTGACCAGCGACCTTTCATCCTTACCCTTCACTCTGAGCAACGCGGCCGGAGCGTGGCATACCGCGCCTATGGGTTTGTCTGCTGCTGCAAATGCTTCGAGCAGCGCGATGGAGTCCCCGTTTTCATGCAAATCCCACATAGGGCCGTGGCCGCCGGGGTAGAAGACCGCGTCGTAATCGCTGGCGGAAACCTCGGCGAGCGGTAGGGTGCCGGCCAGCTGCGCCTGGGCCAGTTCGTCGGCATCAAAGCGCTCGGTGGCGGCGGTCTGAGCATCGGGCTCGGCGCTCTTGGGGTCCAGCGGTGGCTGGCCGCCCTTGGGCGAGACCAGGGTGACCTCGGCGCCGGCGTCCTTGAGCACGTAATAGGGTGCGGCAAACTCTTCGAGCCAGAAGCCGGTCTTGTTGCCGGTGTCGCCAAGCTTGTCGTGCGAGGTGAGAACCATGAGAATCTTCATATCGTCGTCCCTTTTGTCTGAAAAGACTGGTCTGAATAGACCTTGCCTTAATAGCAATGACAGCTGCGGTGCGCGATGGGCGCCAAACAGCTTGAATACACTTTAAATCCGGCAGCCAACCCGGCAATTCGTTCCCTTTGCCGTACGGACGCCAACAGGAAGAGCGCATGCACAAGCCAACCCTCAACTGCGATATGGGCGAGAGCTTCGGCGCCTGGACCATGGGCATGGACGAAGCCGTCATGCCACACGTTGATTGCGCCAACATTGCCTGCGGCTTCCACGCCTCAGATCCCGGCATCATGCGCCGCACGGTGGCGCTGGCAGCGCAGCGCGGTGTGCGCATCGGTGCGCACCCGTCCTACCCGGACCTCGCCGGTTTTGGCCGCCGATCGATGAACTGCTCCGCGCAGGAAGTGGAAGACATGCTGCTGTATCAGTTGGGCGCGCTGCAGGCCATGTGCCGCGCCGAAGGCACCACGCTGAGCTACGTCAAACCGCACGGCGCGCTCTACAACGACATGATGCGCAAGCCCGAGCTGCTGCGCGCCGTGATGCGCGCGGTGGCTGCTTTCGACGCCAGCCTGCCGCTGATGCTGCTGGCCCGGCGCGACAACAGCGAGGCCGAAACGCTGGCAGCGGAGCAGGGCATCAGCCTGTGGTTCGAGGCCTTTGCCGACCGCGGCTACGACGCCGAGGGCTATCTGCTGCCGCGCAGTCAGCCAGGCGCCGTGCATCACGATCCTGACCGCATTCTGCAGCAGGCGCTGAGCTTCGCCCGTGGCGTGCCGCTGATCGCCAGTGATGGCAGCGCGCTCTATCTGCAGCCCGACAGCCTCTGCGTACACGGCGACAACGCCGAGTCCGTTGCGGTAGTGGCACGCATCCGTGCAGCGCTGGACGCGCTGTGAAGCTGCGGATTGAAACCGTTGCCCTCGACAGCCTGATGCTGCGGCTGTTCGACCAGATCGAAGAGACCAACATGCCCTGGCTGATGGCCGCCGCCGAGCGGCTGCAGCAGGCTTTCGGCAGTCAATTGATAGATCTGGTGCCTTCCTACAGCACCTTGCTGCTGCACTACGATTGCCGCCAATTTAGCGAGGCGCAAGCCTGCGCTCTGGTGCGCGAGGCGCTGATGGATTTACAACCACAGCAGGCGGCCGCCAGCGGTCAGCGCCACGAGCTGCCGGTGTGGTATCACCCCAGCGTCGGGCCCGATCTGGCTGCGTTGGCACAGCGCGCCGGCTGCCGACCAGAGCAGGTGGTCGAGCGGCACTGTAGCCGCGACTATCCGGTATTCACCCTCGGCTTTGCTCCCGGTTTCGGCTACATGGGTCTGGTCGACCCGAGTATTGCCGCGCCGCGCCTGGCCACCCCGCGCCAACGACTACCCCAGGGCAGCGTGGGTATCGCCGAGCGGCAGACGGCGGTGTATCCGTTGCCCTCACCCGGCGGCTGGAACCTGATCGGCCGCTGCCCGCTGGCGCTGTTTGACCGCGAGCGGGAAGGTTACAGCCTGCTGAAACCCGGCGACCGGGTACGCTTTGTGGCGGTCGATCATGCCGAATTTCTGCGCCTGGGCGGCGTCGATACACCCATGGAGTCAGGCGCATGAGCCGCTTGCGCGTCGAACAGACCCTGGGGTTTGCCCAGCTGCAGGACGGTGGCCGCTTTGGCGTGCGCCATCTGGGCGTGACCCAGGGCGGTGCGCTGGACTGGATTGCCCAGCATTGGGCCAACTGGCTGCTGGGCAACCCGCTGGATGCCTGCGTGCTGGAAATTCCGCTTGGCGGGCTGACGCTCACGGCTGAAGCCGATGGCTGGCTGGCGCTGACCGGCGCCGATCTGGCCGCCACTTTGGATCAGCAGCCGCTCGCGCCCTGGCAGGCCTTTACCATTCGCCGTGGGCAGGTGTTGCGCTTCAATACGCCTCAAAGCGGCGTGCGCGGTTATCTTGCTGCAGCCGGCGGCTTTCAGGCACCAGCCGTGCTGGGCGCGGTCGCGACCGTGATGCGGGAAGGTCTGGGTGGGCTGCAGGGTGACGGATCAGCACTGAAGGTGGCTGACCAGTTGAGCTATGACAGCAGATCAGTCAGCCCGCGCCAGATGCCGGTAGCAGCTATTCCCGATTACACCGCCGAGGTGAGATTGCAGCTACTGCTGGGCGCACAAGGCAACCAGTTCAGCGGCGCCAGCCTGTTTGCGCTGTTCAATCAGCCTTGGACCCTGGATCAACGCGCCGACCGCATGGGCATGCGTCTGACCGGCCCGGCGCTGCGCTATCAGGGCGCGCCGCTGATCTCCGAAGGTATCCCGCTGGGCGCCGTGCAGGTACCGCCGGATGGCCAGCCGATAGTGCTGCTGAACGACCGCCAGACCATCGGCGGCTACCCCCGCCTCGGCGCCCTCACGCCCGCCTCGCTGGCGCGCCTGGCGCAGTGCGCACCGGGGCAAAGGCTGCGTCTGCAGCCGATCAGCCAGCAACAGGCAAGACAGGAGCATCTGGCGCTGCTGGCAAATTGGGAAAGCTGAACCTTCAGAACTCACACAGGTTTGTTCCTGGGAGGGTCGGGTTCCATCTCGACCAGTGGCATCAGCCACTCCACCGCAGGCCGGGATGGAACCCGATGAGATGGTCTCCTCCCTCTCCCTTCTACGGCGTCGATGCGCCAGGGGATAGATGCTAA
>NZ_JBALWW010000018.1:0-72339 GCF_036961105.1 Halopseudomonas sp.
CCTGTTCCCCGAAGGCGCGTTTGAAAAGCTCAAGCCCGAGCTGGTCAGCCCCCTGGTAGCCTTCCTCTGCTCCGACGCTGAGCCACGCGGGCCGAGTAGCTGCCAGCTGCATCTCGATTGCGGCGCATCTCTCGGCTGACCGTCGAAGGGGATCGGTTGATCCAGCAGGCAATCCTGCGCAAGCTGAGGCCTTGGGCATGACTAACTTGAATGGTGGCACGCTCTTCAACGCTGAGTTCGGAATAAGACATAGGGCAGCACCGTACCGGAAAGGTCAGGTGTTGCGCTCAGTTTTTGCCGCCGCCCTCGTGTCGAGAACCAATTCTGATCATCTTAGGAGGACACCCTCCACGAGAATTTAAGCTCAGCGCAACAGTTTTTCCGGCCAATAGGCCAAACGTGAGACTAATCCCATTCCCCTACAGCTGATACGCGCCATCGTTCCCTGCAGGCAGTTCATCCTAAATCAGTCCCAACTTGGTCAGCCCCGCTGACGTCTGCTTTTGGCCGATTCTGTTGAAAAAGTCGGATTTTCGGTTCTGCGGTGCTGAGGCACCGCAACCACCGGAGGACCTAATCACCACACTCAGTGGTTTCTCGGCCCTTCGTTGACTCTTGCTGCTCTGTTATTGGGTTAGTTTGAGGGTTTTTGCTTAGTGCAGGCGCACCTATCCCGTGACGGGTGGCGCTTGAGATGTAAATTTAGCCAGCCGTCGCAGGTTCTGCACCGTGGCGGCCAGGGTAAATTCATCGGTCGCGCCACTCATGCCACGTAGTCGCAAGCGATCCAATTTCAGGATGCGCTTGAGGTGGGCAAATAGCATTTCGACCTTTTTACGTTCGTGGCGAGAGCGCTGATACGCCGGCGTTGCTGCAATGTGCCGAGCCACATCACGAGCGGCTTCATGGACGCTGCGAGCGATCTTGCGGAACGACGTGTTCGGGCAGCACTTGGCTTTCATCGGACAGGAAACACAATCGGTCTGCCGAGACCGGAAGATGATGGTGTTGGCTTTGGTGACGTGCGAACGTTCGTTTTTGAAGGCTCGCCATTCGCTACGTAGAGCATTGCCAGCTGGACAGCGGTATTCCTCAGTCTCTTCATTCCAGTGGAAATCGTTGCTCGAAAAACTGTCGTTCTTGCGCTCGGTTTTGTCCCATACCGGCACATGCGGCTCGATCTCCTTTTCCTCTACCATCCAAGCCAGCATCGGCGCGGTTCCGTAAGCGGTGTCGCCAATGAGGCGTTCCGGCTTGATGTCGAACTGAGCCTCGACACGGTCGATCATTGTCTTGGTGCTCTCGACCTCGGCCGTACGATGGGCCGGTGTGGGTTCCACATCCACGATGACACCGTGCTCGGTATCGATCAGATAATTAGTGCAGTAAGCGTAGAACGCCGGGCCACCTGGTGCTGCGGTCCAGCGGGCTTGCGGATCAGTCAGCGATAGGCGCTTCGGTAGCGTTTCGGCCAAAGCCTCTTCGTCGAGTGCCTCAAGATACTCACGCACGGCGCGGGTGCTCAGGGCCGGATCGCTCCAGTTGACCTGTTCGTCGCTCGGTACACCGCGCTGCCGGCTAGCATCCGCTTTGATGATGCTGGCGTCCACGGCAAAGCCTTCACCTTTGACCAAACCTGCATCCATGCAACGACGCAGCACTTCATTGAACAGCCAACGAAAGAGATCGCTGTCTCGAAAACGGCCGTGTCGATTTTTGGAAAAGGTCGAGTGATTGGGGACTTCATCTTCAAGGCTTAACCGGCAGAACCAGCGATACGCCAGGTTCAAATGGGTCTCTTCGCATAGCCGCCGCTCGGAGCGAATACCGTAGCAGTAACCGACAATCAGCATGCGGATCATAAGCTCAGGATCAATCGAAGGACGCCCTATCGGGCTATAGAAGTCGGCGAGGTAACGGCGCAGGTCGCTCAGATCAAGACATTGATCGATGCTGCGCAGAAGGTGATTGGCTGGAATGTGATCTTCAAGGTTGAACGAGTAAAACAATCGCGCCTGTCCACTCGATAATTGTCCCATCATGCTGTGTGATCCCTCGCCGGCCAATGAAGATATTTTGCCGCAGGCCAGCAAAGGGAGCTACTTTTTCAACAGAATCGGCCGAAACCAGTCTCTCTCGACGCTCAAGCTTGAACCGATAAAATCGTTGCCATTGGCTCAACTCCCTCATTTACACCGCGCACGCCAAAGCTGATCCCACCTAGTAGTGTAGTTCGGGCTTTTGAGCTCCTGTTTCATTCCCCAGCCGGGTGCAACTGGCACTCGCGCGGGGCGTAAGGTGCCCCTTCCCCAGCGTCCATTGATTTCATCCAGTACGCTCATGACTCTTTCGGCCGCAGCGGATTGTGCCTCGGCGAATAGATCGTCTGTGAACTCACCCTGCTGACGAAGATCTAGCAGCATGACTTCTGCTTTCGCGTAGGCATGGCCCGGGCGGAATATAGCTTCTAAACCCTGTAGGGCGGCGCGGGTGATCAACCGGGTATCGTCTGAAGGGTATGGCAGCTCGCATAGGATGCCTTTGGCAAACTTGGCTTCATCCGGATTAAACATGCCCGTGCGAATCGCCACTCGAACCTTCTTGCATAGCGAGCCCTGCGCTCGCAGCTTCTCGCAGGCTCGGGTTGCATAAGTGGCGACAGCCTCTCTGATCGGCTCAATTTCATATAAGCGCTCACCGAACGCGCGGCTACTACAAATCTCCTGTTTCGGCGGTGCTGTCTCTTCCAAAGCCAGACAGGGTATACCCCTGAGTTCGCGGGCCGTTTTTTCAACGACAACCGAGAACTTCTTGCGCAAGGTCCACGGGTCAGCTTGAGCCAGGTCCCACGCGGTTTTTATGCCCATCGCCGTGAGATGCTCGTTCACTCGCCTACCTACTCCCCAGACCTCGTCGACCGGCAAAGCTCTCAATACTTTGTCTCTTCGTTCTGGGTCGCAAATATCCATCACGCCACCGTAATGCTTCTGCCAACGTTTTGCGGCGTGGTTGGCAAGCTTGGCGAGTGTTTTGGTCTGAGCAATTCCCACGCAGGTGGGCATGCCCGCTAATTTGAGCACCTGTGCGCGAATCCGTCGGCCGAGCTGCTCGCGGTCTGCTATCCCGGTCATATCCGCAAACGCTTCATCGATCGAATACACCTCAAGAGCAGGAACCAAGCTTTCTATAATGGTCATTACTCGTTCGCTGATATCCCCATAAAGCGCGTAATTCGAGCTAAATGCCAGCACACCATTGCGCTGGAGCGTCCCGCGTATTTGATGGTAGGGCTCCCCCATCTTTACAAACGGCTTGGCGTCAGCACTTCTGGCAATGACGCAGCCATCGTTGTTGCTGAGCACGACGATCGGCACCCGACTCAAGTCCGGCCGGAATACCCTTTCGCACGAGGCGTAGAAGGAGTTGCAGTCGATCAACGCAAAAACAGCATCAGCCATGGCTGCGGTGCCTGCGGATACTGTCTGTAACGACGCCCCAGATCAGCAGGTCATCGCCCTCGAGCACATAGCGCGGTGGGTACTTGGGGTTTTCAGACTGCAGCACCAGTTCCTCTCCGCGCAAGATCAGCCGTTTAACAAAAGTTTCTCCGTTGATGGCGGCAATAACCACATCACCATTCCGGCCAGTCAACGCTCTGCTCACCACCAGCACATCCCCATCCAGAATACCCGCCCCGATCATGCTGTCGCCTTCTGCGCGCACGAGATAGGTGTGCGGCGCATCTATATCAAGCAACTCATCAAGGGACAGCGTCTGCTCCATGTGATCCTGCGCCGGCGACGGGAAGCCCGCAGAGACCCGAGAGGAAAAAAAGGGCAGCTCAATACTCGAGCTGCCCACGGGACCCAGAATGAGAACCATGTTCATACCAGTCACTCCGAAAATACTGTTCATATATACAGTAAACGAAATTGAATGCACCGGGTCAAAGAAAAGTGTGAATTACAGATAGGCGGGAACAGGAATGTGCGTACGATTCACTCAGTACTAATAGCAGGTACGCTATCTCGAGAAGCTGAACTGGCAAGCTCCGCTCGCTTTTGAGCCGGATGAAGAGCCTATGAGCCGGTACAACGTAGCCCCCACCACTCAGGTTCAACTTCTGCATTGGGATGAGGATGGGTTACGAATGAGCGCCTTGCCCTGGGGCTACGCTCCGCCCTGGGCAAGAGGCAGTGGCAACCGTCCTCCAGCAATCAATGCCCGATTAGAGACTGCGGTAACCAGCCGATACTGGTCCAACGTTTGGAAGAGCGGGCGCTGCCTGGTGCCCGCAAACGGGTGGTACGAGTGGGTAAAAGACCCAACTAATACCAAACGCAAGCAGCCTTACTACATCAAGCTAAAAACAGATGAACCTATGTTCTGTGCCTCAGTTGGCCGCTTCACTGGTGGAGCTGATGAAAAGCTGGATGACGGCGACGGCTTTGCAATCGTCACGAGCGCCAGCGACCAGGGCATGGTGGACATCCATGATCGTATGCCGGTCGTGTTGACTGCGGACACCGCCAGGGAATGGTTAGACACGGGATTGGAACCTGAGCGCGCAGAAGACTTGGCAAGACATCATGCTGAGCCAGTAGATGCCTTCGAGTGGTATGAAGTCGGTAAGGAAGTCGGAAATGTTAAAAACAAAGGCCCCGGCCTGATACGCGCCACCGCGACCCCCACTCAGCAGCAGCTGTAAATGGGGCGATACGCGCAGACATTTGGGAAGAGCTTGGCCGGGAGCAGCCTGTCGCAATAACCAAAGTAGGGTGACGGGGCCATACAGACAACACTCAAACCCATTTGAAACTTGGCTTGATAGGAGTCTTTGCTAGCGGGTCAATTAATGGCTGCGCCGGGCCTAAATTTGGCAAGCTGTAGAAAGGTTCAATCCCCACCATTCTCAGGCTGTATCTCAAGTAGGTCGCCGACCTCGCAACCCAGGTATCGGCAAAGCTCTTCAATAACATCCAGCTCAATACGTGTGGCGGTCTCATGATAGAGCCGCGTAATCGTACCGCGGTTAATGCCTGTATCTCGAGCTACGTCGATCACTTTGAGCTTCTTCTCGCCCATCAACCTCGACAGATGGCACTTAATCATGTTCCCACCAAAGACTATTTGACCCGCAGGAGATCAAAAAAGCTTGCAGAAAGCCTTTTTGAATGCATAATGATCTTCAGGAGATCACATTAACCTTTAAGAGGGCCTTGTGGCCTCCAGCGAGAAACATTACCAGAGGATCATTGCTATGTCACAGATATACCTAACAACCGACGAGCTAGCCGCTCGTATCAAATACGACGCCCGCACCATCCGCGAGCGCCTAAAGGATTCTGTGTTGTTTGAAGGCACGCATTACATCCGTCCTTTCGGTGGCCGAAAAATCCTTTATCTCTGGGATGCGATTGAGCGCGACATGGCTGCCACTTCAAGCACATCCGACTTCAGCATCCCCATGGCCAATGGAGGTGTGATGCATGGCTAGTATTCGTGTAAGAGAGCAGACTGGAAAGCTGTTCTTTGATTTCCGCTACCAGAGCACACGCTGTCGCGAACAAACCGCGCTGGATGACACTCCCGCCAACCGCCGCAAGCTCGAAACCATTTTGAAAAAGATAGAGGCCGAGATCACGCTTGGTTCATTCGACTACGCCCGCTACTTCCCCGGTAGCAGCAATGCGCGCAAGTTCAGTGCGGCTGACGCATTAAGGGCGAGAGCAAGCAAAACGGTCACGCCACTGTTCAGCGATTTTGCTGATACCTGGTTTAGTGAAATGCAGGCCCAGTGGCGACGTTCACACAGCGACACTGTTGCCGCCACGCTGCGCGGCCACTTGAAGCCAGAGTTTGGAGAAAAAGAGGTCGGCTCCATCACCAAGGCAGAGATTTTGTCATTCCGCTCCCAGCTCGCCAAAGTCAGAAACGGAAAAGGCAAACCCCTGTCAGCAGAGCGAATCAACCATATCATGACGCCTTTGCGCATGATCCTTAACGAAGCAGCCGACCGCCATGAGTTTACCTCACCCTACCAAGGCATCAAGTCGCTTAAGGTGCCCAGAACCGATGTAGAGCCGTTCACTGTTGAGGAAGTAAAAAAAATCATCGCGAATGTGCGTGTCGACTACAAGAATTACTACCTCGTGCGCTTTTTTACCGGAATGCGTACCGGCGAAATTGACGGATTGCAGTGGCAATTTGTGGACTTTGAGCGCAGGCAAATTCTGGTACGGCAATCGCTAGTACGGGAAGAACTGGTGTACACCAAGAATGATGGCTCATTCCGGTCTATCGATATGTCAGGCCCTGTTTACGAGGCCCTGCTGGAGCAAAAAAAGGCAACCGGCGCATTTGATTTCGTTTTCTGTAGTCGCAACGGGTCGCCCTTATTACACCGCAACGTCACTCAACGAGTGTGGTACCCACTGCTCCGTCATCTAGGCCTGCGAGAGCGCCGTCCTTACCAAACGCGCCACACCGCAGCAACTTTGTGGCTGGCAGCGGGGGAAGCACCGGAATGGATCGCAAGGCAGATGGGCCATACCACCACTGAAATGCTTTTCCGCGTGTATTCCCGCTACGTGCCCAACCTGACGCGGCGCGATGGTTCAGCAATGGAACGACTGCTGCTGCAAGCCCTTGATCAACAGACTGCTGGTAACAAGGAGCACGACCATGCCTGAGTTTTCAAAAAAAACGTGCCTGCGACTCGCCAGTGCCATGCAAGTGGCGCTTAGAATTCCTGACGGGGATAGCCTGGTTTTTTTGATTGGTCGCGGGAATGAAACAAGCAACCTGGCAGCACTAGAAACGTGGGTCTGCGAAACGCTACCGCAGTTAGAAGATCAATGCGGACAAGCCATACTGCCGTACCTGCTCGATCGCCTGGATCAAACCATTAACCAATGGGGGGCGCGCTATGACTAAGCTCCTGCCACCCACGATCGCGGATGAGCGTATTGATTCTTTCTGGCTGACAGGCTGTCTTACTCCTCAACACGCCTATCAGGTGTCCCCGTTAAGCGAAGGTATTTTTCTAAACGTGGAAAACCTGTCGGGCAGCCATGAGGTACTGCTTGAACTAGCTGACCACCCGGGAACTTGGCCTGCTAATGACCTTACCGCTGTTCGGCTTCTGGTGAGGCATCATGGTCGACACCTGCTGGGCAGCAACAGCCAGATCAGCATACTGGACATCTTTCAGTCGCTGACCCATTTACCCCTCAGTATGGTTGATTCAGAGGAGGCCGTAATGGCCGTTGAGCGCTGGTTGTGCCCCTGCCCCTATGAACCTTTGAAGAACTTCGTTTATCAAGTTCTGGGGCAACCCAGCATCGGCTGCCCTTTCTTTACGTACCCTGCAAGCACCCATTACCACCACTGTTCCAGTGGCGGACTGGCACAGCACAGTCTTGAGGTTGCGCAAACCGTTTACGGTATGACAGCGTGTTTTCCAGAGCATGAGCGCTGGCTGGCAGCCGTCGCCGGACTACTACACGACCTAGGCAAGGTGCGTAGCTTTCTGCCGGACGGACGCCGCACCTCAACCGGCTTTCTGGTCAGCCATGAGCTCTTAGGATTCGAGCTGCTTGTGCCTGCCCTGAGGCGCCTTGAAGAATCATGGGCTGACGGCGCAAACGCCCTGCGTAACATGTTCGACTGGATTATCCGCCCAAAGCAGCAGCGGCCTTTAATGCCCGTCGCAATGAGCATCCAGCAAGCGGACATGATGAGCGCATCTGCTGATAACCGGCAGAGGACATTCAATAGCAAACCTGACTGGTACAACTTTGCCAAGTTTGACGGCCCAGGCCCGTCAAGCAGCTACTGGCTACCCAGCCCACCCTGAGGCTTGGTGGTGGCCTCAACAGCAACACTCCAGTCCGCTGGACGCAAGCTCACGACAGCCGCTCTTCACAAGGTTCTACTAACAAGCACGCAGCACGCCTATGGCTTATACAAACGCAGCATAGTGACAACCTGTTCTGATCAATAAACGAGGAAAACAATATGGACGACCTATACGTTATGACTGACCTACTGCTCGGCGAAGGGGAACCGATGCCAGGCGGCGAAATGACTCTTGAGGAAGCCATTGCCTTGGGCAAGTCCGAGGCCAAGGACAAGCCAATCCGAGTTGTCCGGGACTGGATCTGGGCTGACCTTGATGTAAGCGAGACAGAAGCCAAAGCCATGCAGGAGCAAGGATTCCAACCCGTCATGGTTTATGCACACTACGTGATGCACGACAGCAGTTATAAGTTCGGTACCGGGTTCTGGGTAAGAACCACCCCGCTAATACGTTTTACCCCACCCTGCATTTTTGAAACAGCCAACACAGTCTACATTTTGATCGGTGAGGGAAAGCGCAAAGCCACTTCCGTTAATGCAATCATGAGTATATTTTGAATCTAAGCAAAGCTTCCACTGAACTTTCTGCCTTTACCAAGGCGCTTGAACGGCGGACCAGTACCGAATGGACTCTTTTAACGCAGCCGAGCGTGAAGTAAATGACTGGCGCGAGCTGCCACCATGAATCTCGCGGTTAGCGTTTAAAAACATTAAAGTCGACCTATGAAAATCAAAAAAGAGAAAACTGTTGCTGGCGTCGTGGATATAACCTGTGATGTATGCGAAACATCCACATCAGGTAATTCATATCCCCCTCAGCACGGCGTGCTTTCAGCAAACTGGGGGTACGGCTCCGAGCATGATGGGGAACGTTATGAAGTACACCTGTGCGAATCTTGTTTCTTCAGCGCGTTGGGAAGTCTGCGCAGGGCGCGAATGACTGAATTTTTATTCGAAGAAGATACTCGGCAATGGCCAGATGGAACGTTTGGCCTTATCCGCAAAAACGACTACTTCAATGATTGAGAAGGTAGCTGCGCTTGTGCAAAGTAAAACAGTATT
The DNA here is from genome assembly GCF_036961105.1 of Halopseudomonas sp. GTDB lineage: Bacteria > Pseudomonadota > Gammaproteobacteria > Pseudomonadales > Pseudomonadaceae > Halopseudomonas. The sequence goes on from NZ_JBALWW010000018.1 coordinate 8,923, forward strand.
GTAATAAAATCCGACTTACTGCTTCGATCAGGCTTACGATCCTATACTCCTCCCAGTAGCAGCATTAACGGTGTCGCCGGAGGTCCAACACCTAATGGAGTCCAGAAGACATGAGCAGACAACCCTCCCTAAACAGCAACCGCTTGCAGCTTTCTGACCAGCAAGCAAGTACGGCCTTGCGCGTGGCAATCAAAATATTGCAGCTCTGGGGGGTTCTTGAGCAAGAGCAATCAGTCATTCTGGGCTTTAATCGGAAGAACTTGACTGAAGACCAAATGCAAAGTGCTCTAAGCAAGGACCAACTGAGCCACATTAGCTTGATTCTGGACATACATGCAACGCTACGCTCAGTGTTTTCTAACCCGGCAAACCAGTATGGATTTATGCGAATGCGCAACAACAATTCGTTCTTTAATGGGCGCACCCCGATGGAAATAATTGGCTCAGGCGAGTTAAAGGATTTGTACGAGACCTGGCATAGGATTAAAAGCCTTGAGCAGCCGATGTAGCTGGCTTTACTTAACAAACAGCGGGACGCCGCTCAACTATTTTTTGCAAAGGACTGGCAGCGCCATTGTCAGCTCTCCAATAAACGCTGCGCCAGCTCTCGTCGAACCCGGACATCAGAAAGCCCGAGCCTTGGGTCTGTCCGCACCAAATTTTTACGCTTGTCGTCCGGCCAACCGATTGCGTCATCATCTATCGCTAGCCAGCTCTGTTTGGAGGGCAAACGCGCCAAATAGGATTCAATTTGCTCATAGCGACTTTGCTCGTCCCAAATGATATGCCCCGGCCCGCTTCGCTTCATCGCCGAGTGCCAGGTAGCTCCCACCACTCTGGATGACAACGGCTCCGGAAGAGCTTTACGCGCCCGCTTGAACCCAAGATGCCTGACCCAACTGGTGGATAGCACAACCTGCACATCCAGATCAGAAATCAGCTCCATTAGGGTGGGTGCCCACATGAAAAGACTACCGTCCGCCCGTAGCTCGACTCGACCGTTACTCAGAAGAAAAACTTCGTCCGGGTGGAGCACACCGTCGTAATCCAAAAACAGCAACATTTAGCTTACCCGCAGACTACCCAAATTTCTCAATGACACCTGTCAGTTGTCTGACAGGCAATTATTCAGACCCGCTCACTCTCCGAACTAAACGTCCTACCCTTTGACCTGCCGACCATCGACGGACGGCACTTCAAACGCCGAGAGGATATCGCGACAAACTTCCTTGTAAGCAGCAGCAGATAAAAATGCGACTTTGTCAGTCAATAGTACATCAATAGCTTTTTCAATAGCCGAGTCTAGCATGAAGTCAGATACCGACTGGTTACACAACTTTGCCGCGCACTCGATCTTCTCTAGCGCTTCCAGCCCAACATCGACCGTAAACTCGCAGATTTCTCCGACCATCTAACACCTCAATTTTAATTGCCGCTTATATAAGACAACTTAATTTTGTAGCACGAGTATATCAATAAAAGACCACATAAACTTTAACGCCAGCCCCTGACAGCAGAACATATCAGCCTGAGAGGATTAACCTCACCGTCAGGAAAATCATCAAAATCAGCTGAGATTTCGGGATCCGAAATTCCGGATCTGACCTCTACACCCTCAGACCAACCGTCAGTTTCCGTCAAGCGTCCGAAGCCTTTCTAGAATCACGTCACGATGGGCGGACGCGTAAATCCAATTCTTGAACGTGGCGTTATACTCACCCCCAGCTCGTCACGCCACGATCTTAGCAAGTCAACTATCTGAGGACTGTAAGACTAAGAGCGAACAGCGATAGCGCCACTTTGTAGTGGTCTACTAATCCCGGACACCAAGTTAGGCGGTATAATCGCCATCATCAAGGTTCGCATCTTATCCGAGGGCGATGGCGTCGTGCATCGCCACATGAGGATACCCGAGTATCCTCCTCGCTCGTACGCCATTGTGTTCGTACTTTTAAATCAACTCCAAAGACAACCTGGTCCAAGCGGTGAGCTCCAGGGGAGCAACTGCTTGTCTAAGCGGACTAGGACGAACACTTTCAGTTTCTGAGCTTTTAATTGAAAACCATGCAACCCATTCATTCGCATCCGTGTGCATGGAAGAGGCTTCCGTCACTCCAAAGTAGGCAGAAAAAAACATACAAGCCAGAGCTTGGAAAAACTGAAGCAGTAGTGGATAGCGACTCCATTTCTGACAAAACTACTGCGCGCGATTCTCGCTCACAAAATATATCATGTAGCTTCATCCCCAAGACAGGTCTACCTAGGATGAGCAGTATAATTTATTCAAAATATGCTTATTCATCTAATGATGAAAATAATAGTTACTGATTTAGGACTAGCGCTCGCAGGCCACGTTCGGCCGGGCGGCGCATTACGCCTTTCTTTTTTCCCACTGCCGTCGATTCTAATGAGCCAACACGGCAGGCCCAACACGCACTGAAAATCTAACCATTCGCAGACCGCAAAATAAACCAAGACTTCTCTTATAAAATAGCATGCAATAAGAGCTAACTTCTTATTAAATAATACGCAATAAGAATTTAACTAAAAAATTTGCAACCCGCAACTTACCCTGATATAAAAAGTGCATAAAACCCCGAAAAGGAACATGTACCAGCAATGAATCAACCTAGAAAAACCTTATTTGAAATTTTCTTGGCGAACGCAAAAATCGAGCAGGATCGCATCACTTGGCCACCCGGGCACGCGCAGGACGGCGTAAAGGCAGAGAGAACGATGGACCAACTGCATTCTCTCCTAAAAAAACCCACCCAAGGACTGGTTGATTCAACTTTCCACTATCAGGTCCTAGATCACGAGGTCCAGCTCGTATTGCTGGCCGCGCCCTCGTCTTCAGAGGTAGATCTTGGCGGTGAGTATGATTATGAAATGACCCTCGAGAATCTGCGCGCAGCTTGCGAGACGTTCAATCAGGTACAAAACAGCGAAAACGCTCCCCCGACCCAAATATCCATATCAGCTGGTGACCCTTCGAAATCAACTGATCGCGTACTGCTGCGGCCAGAGCCAATAGCAGCAATCGCGAATTTATTGCGAAAGAACCTACCATCTGAAGGAGTAACTATAAGAGCCGGAGACCACTCCCCTCGCCTAACCCTTAAATCCAAGAAAGCCCATAACGCACGTTATACAGCAGAGGAGGCCTCTAGCAGCATTTGCATATCCAGCCCGGTATTCTGCGTCAACGACTTGAACAACACGGCCAAACTCGAACTTTCCCATACAAAACCAAAAACCATTGAGGCGAGCTTCTCGGGGCAGCATAGAGAACCCCTTTTAGATGCGCAACTCGCTGGAAAGATATTAAACTTAAACTTGAGATCAACACACAGGCTTTCTGATGACGCCAAGAAAGTCAGTAGTTACGTTATCGAATCCATAACCGAACATGAGCAGGGCCGCCTGTTGTGAGCCCGGCTAGTTTAGCTCTGCCACTGCAAGAAGGAAAAGCAATCGCTGTAAAGATCTCACTGGACCGACTTGGGGCGATGGCTCCAGATCGATAGCCACCCCCCCAGTTACCCCCTTTGACCTAACACCTCGAGCGTCATATGTACTCTTTATCTTGACACCTAACTGTTGAATCTCGTGTTTTAGTTTTTCGTCCCGATCATTTATCAGAGCACTCGCTTTTATTCCAATATCCATCGCGCAGAATAGACGCAATAGACTTTCCAGCTCCCGCATACCTGAAACCACGCAGAGCGGTGTTTTCACGTTTGCGGACCGCACCCAAGAGGCCAAGCCTTCCAACCAAAGCTCCCCGTCTTGTTCAGACAACCCGGCACGGCGCGCTTCAAGACCTCTAAGCAGCTTCTTCAACCGCTCGGTTTCCGAATGGAATATCTGCGTCGACTTTAAATTTGAAGCGCTCAACCTTGTTATTGGGTCTGAGCTCGAGGCGATCAAATCGTAACCGGTGTAACCTGACTCTAACTCGACCCGTGTTGCTTTCGACTGCAATGCCTCAGCGCGCTCTTGACTCAGGAAAAGACGACTAGCCAGGCTGCGAATGTCTCTACCGGTGTACCGCACCTGTCTTAGTAGGAGGTCTACCTCCTCTAGATGAATGTGCTCTTTAGGGGAAGTAGTGTTACTCAATATGCTGGGTACTTTGCGAACCCGCTTTCTGGTATCGACTCCCAGAGGTATGAATGACACCTTTCTGCCGCTGAAAGGTCCACGAGCCCTCCTGCGCCGTACCGTCGCGTAAGCGATTTGGAGCGAGTACGCCAATGCGAAATCAGACAAGGCAGGGCTGGATGCCCTCAGGTGGGCATGAGCCACCTGATCGATACAGTGTGTATAGCTAGCCAAGGTGGTGCGCTCATCCGCATGACCGGTTGCCACCATTACACTGCGCAGAGGGTATAATGCGTCTGCTCCTACGAGCTCGCCCCACCCCTCCCTGTGCATTGCTTCATCCGCAAATCCCGGTAACTTAACCGCCTCAGTTCGACCAACGATCCGTGAGACCCAGCCGTGGCGCAGATGGTGGAATCTAAGCGTTTCATCACCGGTTAGAGACCTCAGCAGCGTATTCAAATAACGTGCGGTAAGATGTCGATCAATTAGACGCTCTAAGCCAGCCGTTTCGCTCATCAGCGGCACTGAAGCACCTTCCGTCCACACAGCACCAGCCGCCCCGACCAAACGTTCAATTAACTGCTTTTCTACATCATCCAAGCTCTCCGCCAAATGAACGATACGGACAGAGGAAGATGTTTTTGTGTCGCCGTGCGCGGTATTACGCACCCAAAGTATGATCTCACCAGCATCGAGCTGAATATCGCGATATTCCAGCCGAAGCGCTTCACCAAACCGGAGTCCAAATCTGTAGCCGAAGAACAACATTCCACCGTATTGAATCCGTACTCGTTCAGATAGGCCGTCGTCTGATAAAACAACCTGCAACGCGTCACGATACTCAGTGGCCGTTAGGAAATTTGCATCAGTATAAGCGGGCTTGCTTAGACCGCCGGCCGCAGCCATGATACCGGCCCAACTCAACTCATCCATGCCGAAGCGCTGCACTAAGAAGTAATGAAACTCTCGTAGCCTGCTCGCCAGTTCGTAACGACGCGACTCATCCGTAGTTTCAACTACCTTCAGGTACAGCTCCTCAAACCCTGCTTCGTCTAGGTTCAGAACATCTGCCCCACAGGCAGCAGGCGTCAGATGACGAACTATCAGCATCAGATATTTATCGATCGTCGAGTACGCCAGATATTTCTTTGTACGGGTACCATGCTCACATAGATGTACGGCCCAACCCACGATCAACAAAGGTAAAATCGACCAATCCGCCTCTCTGTCAAAAGTAGATTTTAAGATCTCCGCAAAGTACTTCTTGCGGCGGGTTGAAACCTTCATATTACCCGTCGTAGGCAGCGAGACTGCTTGCGATATCAGCTTTCGGATCAACAGAGCGAAACTCCTGGCCTCCCGAAGATCAAGCTTTGCTTCCTTGCGACAATGCCTAAGATCTGGAGCCCAATCTTGATCCGGATTGAACGCACCGGGTGTACTTAAGTGTGTAGCCGGCGTGGCGATCGCGCGATCAGCTGTGGCTCTCACCCACGCATTCAGTGGTACTGAAACGGCCGCAATCTCTCCGCGCAAGCACTCTGCAATATAGCCAGGCATCTCAAATAGCAGTGCCGCCTGAGAAAGCTTTTCCAGTAGAGCCAGGCTGCCACCTCCGCAACCGATTGACTCAAGCAAAGCTGCGATACTTGCCTGCAGTTTTTGCTCGGAAACCTTCGCCTCAAATCCTTCCTTTCTGAACAGCCCTTCTATAAGAGCAGAGCTGACTGGATCTGGATGCCACCGAAAAACCGCGCTACCTCCTAATGGGATATCAACACTCAGCTCCGCAGAAATTCGATGCGTGTGTAGCAACACTGCACTCGCCAACAAACGGAGACGAGCTTCAGCAGCGATCCCTCCAAAGAGCGCTGCTGCACATACTATCTCTGCCAACCGAACCGAAGCGTCTACCTCGCCGTCACGACGACCTTTATTGTCAAGGTGTGCTATGAACGCAGCACGGAACGATACTAAATCCCGGTATTCCGCCAGAGAAGCATCTGTAAATGGCGATGGCTCGACCTCAATCTGGCGTACGCGCAAGACATGTTTAATGAGATCCTTACCGCCTTTTCTTCGAGCAAGGTACCGGTAGAAGAGCCGCAAGCAACGGTTAATGGGACATTTACGCTGCTGCGCAGTGGCAACTAGATGCTCCACCAACCGATGAGCTCCATCAGCGTCAATACTTTGAAACTTGGCCAAGTGATCTGAGACCAACGCCTTTACCAGCTCTTTGGACTTGGCGTGAACCCCCTTTCTTTTTTCCTCACGCTTGCGGTGACCGAACAGCAGTGCGTTTCGACTGGCCCTCTGGCCGATGCCCGGTACGCACGCCTGCAGCGACGCCAACGGCGGGGCCTCCATCACTCGCCATCCAGACTCGCGCAGATATCCGTCAATGTGTTTTCTAATGATCTCCGCTGCAGCCAGGACTGACACAGTCGATTTACTACCCAGCGGGTAGTCAACTCCCTCCGTATGACCTAGTTGGAGCTGGACTAGGTCCGGCCGGCCGGATGTTCTAAGCAACTCAGTCGCCATGACGTGCCGCAAAAAGTTGATTGGTAGTATCCAGAAAGCACTCCATTCAGACGAAAGGGCCGCAGAGCTGATCGGGACATATGAGTCAGGCTGGCTTTCGTTCAGATAAAAGAACAAGGGCATATCCGCCTTCGATCCGCTCAACCGCTTGATACGTGCTCCCAGTTCGCGACTACTATCTCGCGCCTGTAAACAACCTGAAAGACGCTGCAGATGCTTTAAGTACACCCGCACTTGAGCCACTGCCAGTTCAGATAACGCAACTGCTCGCCACGCACGCGTTTCATCGACAACCTTGTCACAGATCAGCAGCAGTCCACGTTCTAAATCAAACTGGCTCAGCTCCGCGAATGGGTCATCCACGGGCCGGTGTCCCGTGCAGCACATCAACAATGCCAGGCAGTAATCCGTAAACGCGTTGTGAGACGAGAAGAGATTTACATCACCTCCAGAGAGCGATGTAGTGCGCTCGAAACAGCCGTCTACCAGCGCTTTTATCGTTGATGGCCGTGGGTAGTAACCCGTGAAAGACGTCATGATGTGCACAACATCCGTTCTGCGACCTGGTGGTAGCGATCTTCCACCTGGGTTAGCTGATGTACAACGTAATAGCTCAACATCGGCGCAACATGAGAGCTCGCCGAGGACAATAGGAACGTAATCGATGGATCTCTAAAGGTCAGAGTGAGCTCTATAGCAAGCGCAGTAGTGATCCTTTCCATGCGTATACGGGGGAATCGCCCCCCGTGACGTAGGCGGACCAAAACATCATCCAGGCACTCTCTCGCTTCGCTCTCTCCCACACCGAGACAATCCAGAAACCGACCGTCGCTCGACTGAAAATGAGCCTGCATCCAAGTCGCAACAACGTGCGGTAGAACTAGATTTAGTTTTTCGCCGCGGGGTTCAAACAAGGCTGCAATATCAGATGGAGGCTCATAGGCTGCAACTGGCAAACGAATATCGCGTCGAAGGCAGCCCTCAGCGCCGAACTGGCCGTCACTACCCAGCGCTGCCTCAAATATGGTCTCCCAGCCCAACCCGGTTACATACATCAGAGCCACAATGCCAGCCCCAATACGCGTGCGACGATCCTTAGAGATCATCCACTCTGATAACGAGGATGCTAACCACCGCCGCTCTATGGAGGTAAATCGCCCTGGGTCATTCGCGGTCAGTCTTTGATGGCGCGAGATCCAATAGCGTGTTTCCGTCGCAGCCACCTCGACTTCAGTTTCAGACGGGGGAGGGATTTGTTCATCAACCGCCTCTGGCTCAACTACGAATAGCTCGACAGTAGCCGGCTCATCTCCTGCCGACGAGTCGGTTTTGTCAGACTCAACCACATGGGTAACGTGGCTTCCTACCTGCTTACCCTCTTCGATCGTTCCAGTTGTTTGCCTTCTAAACCAACGATTCTGGCCTGCTTCGGACAAGGGCTCAGTTTGTGCCTGCTCTGCTGCTTTGCTAGCACCAGTTTTGCAAATCTCCCAAAGCGAACTGATCGCCTTTATAAGTTGGGCATGATGCTCATTCTCACCGGCTGCCGCGAAGTCAGACAGAAAAGACTCGATACCAGAAAGAAAGCTGGACCCCCTTGAGTTCGGGAGCTTATTGATCAAAGCATGTGCGCCCGAGCCCAAACCTTTTGGCGAAACGGCCCTTCGACATGCGTCTGCAATTGACTCGAATTTTCCATTTGGCCGTACCAGCAGCGCAGTTAGAAGTAGAGTGTTCAGCCCTAAATATTGCGCAGTAGCAAGCGAATGAGGCTTAGGCTGAAGAACGAACGCGGGCAGTGGATAGCTCGCAAAACTGCCCCCAAGCGGATTGCCGCCACGCTTCGTGGCAGCATTGAGAAACCAACCAAACCTTTCCTTCTGGTTTTCGCCTGCTCTTCGAGCTTCTTCGAGTGCCGCCATCCAGCTTTCTTGTTTTTGGTTGGGTTCCAATGCCGCCAACAATTCGATGAGCTTTTCAACCAAGTTCCTTCTGGCTGGGAAAGCAGCATCCAGGCCAAATGCTACCTCAATTTCCTTGAGTACCGCTGATGCGTCTTGCTTCGCAATCAAGCTACTCAGAACACCGGGCCTATCAACGTTACTCTGCTGCATCTGCGGTCTCCCCAACACACACCCTTAAGCCCATCAGGCTAGGTGTCAAAATACGTGAAGGAGAGTGTGCCACATTCTGTGCCACCTCTAAGAAATTGCAATTTGCGCCCGAAATGAAAGGCATTAAATGGCACAACTTGTTTTACCTAAAAATCAATAACTTAATCTATATAAACCGAAATTTAACGATTAACATCAAAAAATATTCATTCTAAAACATCTATATTTTCTGCCCTCCGAAGGCGGCGAATCCTGTCGGGTGCGCCACTCAAAGCAAAAGGCCCAGCAACCGCTGGGCCTTTTGCTTTGAGTGGTTTACCGGACGGCAGATTCGAACCTGTCGTTCGACAAATCGCACCGCGATTTGGGCGGAGCGCAGCGACGGGGCAAAGCCCCAAGAATCGCCAAAGCGATTCGCAGCCAATCCTGTCCCCTCCAGCCACACCCAAGCCTAGCTGAACCTCTTGCTTTGCGCGGTTTACCTGATGGCAGATTCGAACCTGTCGTTCGACAAATCGCACCGCGATTTGGGCGGAGCGCAGCGACGGGGCAAAGCCCCAAGAATCGCCAAAGCGATTCGCAGCCAATCCTGTCCCCTCCAGCCACACCCAAGCCTAGCTGAACCTCTTGCTTTGCGCGGTTTACCTGATGGCAGATTCGAACCTGTCGTTCGACAAATCGCACCGCGATTTGGGCGGAGAGCAGCGACGGGGCAACGCCCCAAGAATCGCCAAAGCGATTCGCAGCCAATCCTGTCTCATACCGATCGACTGAATCTTGTGTTTCGATCAGAGACCAGGAGCCAGCTCACTCAGCCAACACCGCCAATTGAGCAATCGGCCACCTCGCCACAAAAGTGGTGCCTGCCTCCGCCGTCGACGAAACACTCAAGGTGCCCTCGTGCCCCGCTACAATTTGCTCGGCAATGTACAGCCCGAGCCCCAGGCCTTCACCGCGCCCGCGTGTCTCTGACCGGGTGAACGGACGAAACAGCGACGGCAAGAGCTCCGGCTCAATGGGTTCGCCCTGGTTGGTGACCGACAAGACCAGCTCGTTGCACTCGGTTGTCACCGTGACTTGTATAGGCGATTTGGAGCAACCGTGGGTGATCGCGTTGACCAGCAGGTTGGATAGCAACTGCCCCACTCGACCCAGGTCGCAATAGGTTTCGCATCCTATGGAAACATTACGAATGAGCGATACGTGCGGGTGCGACACCCTCACCTCGTCTATTACTGAATTGATCACAGCGCCCAGCTCGCTGGTCGGCTCACGCTGGACCGAAATGCCGCTGCCGAGGTGTCCGCGAGAAAAATCCAGCACGTCTGCAATCAGCGCTCCCATGCGGCCGAGCTTTTCCGAATGGCGCTAGCCAAGGTGCGCTCACGGCCGGTTGGCAACTTGGCTTCCAGCAACTCGGCACTCATGCCTATTGCCGTGAGTGGCGAGCGCAAATCGTGCTCCAGTACGGCGATAAAGCGTTCTCGCAGGCGGCCGGCTTCGATTTCGTCAACCAACGCCTGTTCCGTTGCTTGCTGCGCTTCCTGCATATCCAGCTGCACCGCGATCAGCTGCGCAAACAAGCCAAGGGTTTTCAGGATGGCATCTTCATCAAACTGCGCCGGATCGCTGTCGATCGCGCAGAGGGTGCCAAAGAACTCGCCATTGGATCTGATGATGGGGATAGAGACGTAGCTTTCCAGCTTATAGAGCTTGGGTGTGTGGTGCTGCGAATACACCTCATGCTCCGTGGCGTGCTGAAAGATCACCGGCTGACGGTGCTGACGGATCTCGTTGCAGATGGTGGTATCGAGCACCAGCTCGCCGCCGGGTTGCAAGCCGAAGTTGATCGAGTCATCTACTGCGCAGGCGATCCAGCGCGCCTCCGTGACCCTGGCGACAGCCGCAAAACGCATACCGGTAGCGTGCTTGACCATATTGAGGATAAGCGGCACCGCATCAATACGCGCAATGCGCTCGATATCGCGGATAAATTCTGGCGTATTGGGCATCAACAGGGCCAAGGCAAAAAATGGACACCGTCGATTCTAAGGGCCATTGCGGCAGTTGCCCACCCCGATGTGCCAGCAATGGGTTGAGCCCAGGCCTGTCGGCTGTGACTGCCCCGAAACCATTCTCGCTGAACGATGAGGGCAGCAGCAGGTCAAAACCGATGTACACACAGCGCAGAGGTAACAACCATGTTGAAGTTCCTGGGCAGCACAATCGGCATTATCTTTCTTATCGGCCTGGTGGTGGTGATCGGTATTTTTGCCTTGATCTTCTAATTCGCTAGAGCTTCCACGCTCTGCCGTTGGCCGGGCTCACTCAGTTTTGCTGGAGTTGGGGTCAGGCGCAGCAGTGGGTGTCCTGAGCAGACGCGCTGCCAGCACTATGCTGCCAAACAGATAAACGGTCCCGCTCCACCCGGCCATCAATATCCCACCAAAACGCTGATCCTCCAGTTGAGCGAAGCCGAAGGCGCCCAGGCAAAGCTCGGCGGGGTAGATCAGCTTGGGCGCAAGCAGCAGCAGCATGCCCAGCATGGTCATGTGCACAAAGGTCAGAAAAAAGCCCAGCACCCCGAGCGCTATGCCACCGTTGGAACGAACCGCGAAGCCCAATAACCACACGGCCAACCCCACCGCGAGAAAGCTCGCCTGTTGCAACACAAACACCCCGATATGCCGGGCAGCTGCCTCATGCAGGGTGGGCGCGTGCCAGCCCCACACCACCAGCATCTCCAACGCGAACACTGCGACCAGACAACTGCGCAGGCGATCCATGGCTTCCAGCCGCACACCCAGACGGGAGAGGCCGATAGCCAACAGCGGTGCAGCCAGAGCCACCACGCCCAGATGCAACAGCATATGCGCGGAAAAGGCAGTCCGACTCATGGCCGGCAGCGGCCCCAGCCAGAGGGCCGCCAGTACGGCAAAGCCCAAATACAGTGGCCACACGCCTTGGCGGGTTGCGTTATCGGTCATCTGCCAAGCCCGCTATCGTGCATCAAGCAGCGCCTTGACTGCGCGTGTGATACTCCCCGCCGGTTCACTGTGAGAAAACACCTGCTGCACTGTGCCTTGCGGTGAAACGAGGAAAAGCGTGGTGGTGTGGTCCAGGGTATAACCTGTGTCCATGGGTACCTTCCTGAAATAAACGCCGAATGCGCTGGCAGCATCGCGAACCTGCATCGGGCTGCCGGACAGGCCCAGAATGCGCGGGTCAAAAAACCGACTGTATTCCGCCAGTCTCGCCGGGGTATCGCGCTGCGGGTCCAGCGTTATAAACAGCGGTTGCAGCTGGCTGGCTTGTTCACCCAGATTGTCCATCACCTGGCCGACAGTGGACAGCGTAGTAGGACAAATGTCCGGGCAGTGGGTAAAGCCGAAGACCACCAACTGCCATTTACCGGCGAAGCTCTGCTCGGTAACACTCTGGCTCTGCGCACTGCGCAGTTGATAGCGGACCTGCAGATCGGCACCACCAGCGCTCACCGGTACCGGCGCTGGCCAGGTGAGATACGCCAGCGGCAAACCGACAAACAGCAGCAAGGCGATTCCGACGCCCAGCGCGATGAGCCTGTTTCTCAATGAGCTCTCCATAATCTGCAACGGGACTGAGTGTGCCGCCCCAACCTGTGGTCATACAGCAATACAGACCCGCGCAGCGGTCGCAAGTGCCCGGCAACAACGCAGCCGGACTCGCCCCCCCCAGGCAGGCCTGCCACGGGCAAGCCCCATCGCTCTATCTCGAGGCTCTGCGGCCATCCTGGCGACAGCTCGCCGCGGTATTTCATTGAACTAATGCCCGCGCGCGACGGACTGAAATTTTACGCATTGTTTCAGCGCTCCACGCGCTCATGCCATTGGAGGATTTGGCTCTATGAACTGGGATGCGATAGCGAACCGCGATCTTTGGCTCAATCTGGGCATTATCGCCGTGGTGGCCCTGCTCAGTTACCTGGTGCTGAAAACCGCGCTGCGCATCATCGCCAACCGCTTGCGTGCGATGGCGAACGGCGCGCGCGGGCGCTTTGCCAGCATTGCCGCAGAAATGCTGGATCGCACCAGTCAGGTGCTGCTGCTGGCGCTCTCGCTGCTGCTCGCGCTGAAGTTTGCCGAACTGCCAGAGGGCTGGGAGTCGGCCATGTCGCATGGCTGGTTCATCGCCCTGGCATTTCAGATCGCGCTCTGGCTCGACATCGCCGTGCGCCTGTGGATGGAGAGCCTTACGCGCGACGGCAAGGCGCGCAACCCGGTCACCACCACCATCATCGGCATCATGCTGCGCATTGTGGTCTGGACCATGATGCTGCTGTCGATACTCGGCAATATGGGTGTCGACATTACCGCCATGGTCGCCAGCCTGGGGGTTGGCGGCATTGCCATTGCCCTGGCGGTGCAGACCCTGCTGAGCGACATCTTTGCCTCGCTGTCCATCGGCATCGATAAACCATTCGAGATAGGTGATTTCGTGGTTTTCGGGGATGTCGCCGGGAACATCGAGCATATCGGGCTGAAGACCACCCGTATCCGCAGCCTGAGTGGGGAGCAGGTGGTGTGCTCCAACGCCGATCTGCTGCGCCAGACGTTGCACAATTACAAACGCATGAATACGCGGCGCATCGTGTTCAAGTTCGGTGTGACCTACGACACGCCTTCCGAGAAGGTGCGCGAGATACCTCGCCTGATGAAACGCATCGTCGACAGTCTGGACAATGCCAACTTTGATCGTGCGCACTTCCTTGCTTTTGACGATAGCCAGCTCACTTTCGAGGTGGTCTATATCATGCAAGTGTCAGACTACAACCAGTACATGGATGCGCAGCAGGAAATCAATCTACAGTTGCTCGATGGCATACGGGAAATGGGCGTGCAGTTTGCCTTCCCCACGCGCAGCGTGGAATTCATTGGCGGCAGCTTTCCCGAGGTCAGCGTGGCCGGCGTACCGCAGGAAAAGACCGCCGCCAATCAGCCGGACGATGGCATCACTGCAGGCTCCCCGCCCACCACCTAGCACCAGGCCTGGCCTGGCCAGCATGCGTTCCGTGCGTGCGCCTCGGCGAGTGTCGCAGCCCAGGCGCCGCTCTGAACGCAAACTCTTCACGCAACATATTGAATTCAACTTAACTCAACGCTGCCCGCGGTAGCGACAGGCAAGGCGCTCTCAGCAGACCGCCGGGGCCAAGCACGAATGGGCGTAGACAATAGGCAGATATAAAACGATAATAGTTCGCATTAATGAAAAAGACCGTGGCGTAGGGCCGCATAGATGCAGCCCTTCCGATCAGCACGACAGGGAATCCCGTCTCCCGCTGCCTCAGCAGCCTGATCGCTTCAACTCACCGCGCCCCACGGCAACAGCACAAAACAACCGCGCAACTGCCCTCGGCCGTTGCGCGTTTCATTGTTGAGAAGGCTGTCACCCATTAAGAACCCGGCGATGATGCGCGCTGCGCCCCGCCGAGATTGATGATCTGATAAAGAATTGAGCTCATGTCCAAGAAGTCACGCTCGAAAATCTGGTTCCTGGTACATAGCTGGCTGGCGCTGCCGATCTGGTTTTTTGTGCTCATCGTTTGCGTCACCGGAACCCTGGCCACCGTCAGTCAGGAAATCGTCTGGCTGGCCGACCCGTCGGTGCGCGCGCCCAAGCCGTCGCCGGATGCCGAGCGCCTGAGCTTTGGTGCCGTGCTGCAGAAGATCAATGAGGCCGCGCCCGAGATCGAGGTGCAGTCGCTGAGTCAGCCGCACGAGTCGCATTTTGCCATTCGCGCGCGCGTCAGTTACCCCGACGGCAGCACCCCCACGCTTTACGTCAATCCTTATACCGGCAACATTCAGGGCGTCAGCCCCACCTTCGACTTTCGTCAGTTCACCCGTGCACTGCATGGCTGGTGGCTGGTGCCTTTTACCAATGGCTTCAGCTGGGGTTGGTATCTGGTCTCCTTTCTGGGCCTGCCGATGCTGATTTCGCTGATCACGGGTCTGGTGGTCTACAAAAAGTTCTGGAAAGGCTTTTTCTCGCCGCGTTTGCGCATGAACCAGGGCGCCCGAATCTTCTGGGGTGACTTCCACCGCCTCAGCGGTATCTGGTCGATCTGGTTCATCGCGGTGATTTCCATCACCGGCATCTGGTTTCTGATTCAGGCGTTACTCTTCGACAACCACATCTCAATCTCCACCGAAGGCGTACCGCCGGTTATTTCACGCGAAGACGTGCCGCAGAGCGATGACGCCTTTGCGCCAGAGCAACTGGGTGTAGACGAGGCGATAGCGCGCGCCGTCGAAAAGATCCCATCGCTGGAAGCCAGCTCCGTGTTTCTCCCCGGCAACGCCTATAGCCTGCTGTTTGTCAGCGGCCGCGGCTGGTATCCGCTGATGAATCAGACGGCGGGCGTCAACCCTTACGATGGCGACGTGGAACACACCCGCCTGTTGAGTGATCGCAGCCCACTGGAGTTTGTAACCGAATCCATGCGTCCGCTGCATACCGGTGATTTTGGCGGCCTGATCGTCAAGCTGATCTGGTTCTTCTTCGGCCTGGTGCTGAGCATGATGGTGCTCAGCGGCTTGCTGATCTGGAGCAAGCGCACCGCTATCGCCACCGCCAAGGCACTGAAGAGAAACAACAAAGCCAGACCGGTCGAACTTGAGCGCGAGCATGAGCGTGATATGACGACTTGCGCCGAGGGCCGCGCATGAAAACTGCAACCAATCCGCCCGCACAGAGCACCCTGGGTCGCTTCTGGCAGCGCTATCGCTTTCATCTGAACATACTGCTGGTGCTGGTGCCGCTGGGGTTCATGCCGCGCTACTTTCAGGATGCCGCGCTGTTTCGGGGCGATATCGGCCTGGGGCAGCGCGAAGCCGGTGTGGTCGATGTGGGCCCCTGGAGCCTGACTCTGGCCGAGTTGCGCGAGGATGCACCGGTCTCGTCCGGCCCGGCCGGGTATTTCAAGTCATTCAACGCAGCGCTGTGTGACACCTGCCTGGACGAGGTGAAGGCAACCTACCTGCGTATCGGCAAACCGCGCAGCCTGCGCGCCGCCGGTGCGCTGTTCTTCGGCAGCCCCTACCGCATGGGTGCCAGCCTGCCGGTGCCGGAGCGCGCCAAACCAGACGACCTCTTGTGGGTCACCATGGAGGGTTGGGACGGCACCGTGCACCAGGGCTCCATTCCCTTGGCCCAGGCATCCCCTGCTACTGTTGCCTGGCTGAAACAACGAGGAGACACCCCATGAAAATCCTGACCCGTTTCTGTTTGAGCGCCCTGACCGCCACCTTGGCCCTGGCTGCCGGCCAGGCCCAGGCGCACAACCCGGTGTGCACCTGCGAACCCCTGGGCGATGAGGAGATTCGTTGCACTGGCGGCTTTTCCGACGGCAGCGGCGCGCCTGGCGTCACTCTGGATGTGATCAGCTACAACGAGGACATTCTGGTGCCCGGCAAGCTGGGCGATGATTCCAGCATCACCTTCGCGCGGCCTGACGACGAGTTCTACATCCTGTTCGACGCCGGCCCCGGCCACGTGGTGGAAGTGGACCATACCGAAGTACCCACCCCGTGACGGTACAGGTTGTTCGCCCGGCCGGCGCCGGGCACGAGTCGCTCTATGTTGCCATGGTCTGTGCGCTGATTCTGGCGCTGGCTGCGGTGGTGATTCTCTGGCACCACGAAGCACCGGTGGAGCAGAGCATCGCCGACTACCAGGTGGATGCCAGACGCGACCTGAATGCCGCCGAGCAGGGTATCTATGCTGACCTGCGGGTAGTGGCAGAAGAAGTGCCCTACCTCACCGAAGAGCTGGGCGAGCTACCCGATCCGCAGCAGATGGCAGAAGAGGGCTTTGCTCCCTTCATGGCCGACATGAGCGCGCAGCAACGAGGTGCTCATCATTGGGAGCTGGTGCGGCGGGGCGAAACTGCGGCTTATCTGGGCGACAGTGACGACGCTAGCGTTGCCGGCAGTTTTCTCATGCGTATCACTGCACCCGACCAGCTCAACCAAGCCGTCTGGCTCCATGCCCAGGCTCCGGCGCAAGTCCCCGACAGCCTGAATGACGACGCCCTCATCGCCGCCGGATGGAAGCAGCTGGCGATTCAATACGACGCCGGCGTAACACGGCACCGCGAGCACTGATCCGACCCCGAGCTTTTCAATCTCTTTTCAAACACCAACACCTGGATGACCATGACACGCAAAGCCGCTTTCCATCGACGCACCTTTCTGCGCCTGGCCCTGCTCAGCCTGATCGCCCTCTTCACCAGTCTGCCCAGTCATGCCGCCAGCGATAAAAAGCTGCGCGTCGGCATTACCCTGCACCCCTACTACAGCTACGTCATCAACATCGTCGGCGACAAGGCCGAGGTGGTACCGCTGATTCCGGCCGGCTTCAACCCGCACGCCTATGAACCGCACTCCGAAGACATCAAGCGCATCGGCACGCTGGATGTCATAGTGCTCAACGGTATCGGCCACGACGATTTTGCCGACCGCATGATCGCCGCCAGTGAAAAGCCCGACATCCCCACCATTGAGGCCAACGAAAACGTGCCGCTGCTGGCCGCCACCGGCAACGCTGCCCGTGGCGCTGGCAAAGTGGTCAATCCGCATACCTTCCTGTCGATCAGCGCCAGCATTGCGCAGATCAACAACATTGCCCGCGAACTCGGCAAGCTGGATCCCGACAACGCCAGTACCTATATCCGCAACGCCCGCAGCTACGGCCGCAAACTGCGCAAGATGCGCGCCGATGCCTTGGCCAAACTGTCCGATGCGCCCAACGCCGAGCTGCGCGTAGCCACCATTCACGGTGCCTACGACTATCTGCTGCGCGAGTTTGGCCTGGAGGTTACCGCCGTGGTTGAGCCGGCCCACGGCATCGAGCCCAGCCCCAGCCAGCTGAAGAAGACCATCGATCAGCTCAAGGATCTGGATGTGCAGGTGATCTTCTCCGAGATCGACTTCCCCTCGGCTTACGTGGATACCATCCAGCGTGAGTCGGGCGTGAAACTCTACGCCCTGACGCATATTTCCTATGGCGAATACAGCGCCGACAAGTACGAAGAAGGCATGCGTCAGAATCTGGATACCGTGGTCCGTGCCATTCAGGAGTCGGCGCAATGAACAGTGCCGGCGCCGCGCCTGAGCGCGTATTGCAGCGCCAGATTACCGGCCCAGGCATCGAGTTTGCCAGCGTCTCCCTGTCCCTGGGGCGCACCGAGATCTTGCGCCACATCGATTTGCAGGTAGCGGCCGGTGACATTCATGCGCTGGTGGGCCCCAACGGCGGCGGCAAAAGCTCGCTGATCAAGACGCTGCTGGGGCAGATGCCGCATCAGGGCGAGCTGCGTCTGCACTGGCCCGACGCCCCAGGGGTGATTGGCTATGTACCGCAGGCACTGGAGTTTGATCGCGGCCTGCCGCTTAGCGTGGAAGACTTCATGGCTGCGATGTGCCAGCGGCGCCCGGCATTTTTCGGGATTTCCCGGCATTTTCGCGCAGCTATCGACGAAGCACTGGAGCTGGTCGGCATGCAGGGCAAACGCAAGCGCCGCATGGGCGCACTGTCTGGCGGTGAGCGCCAGCGCGTGCTGCTGGCCCAGGGTCTGATCCCGGCGCCGCAGCTGCTGGTGCTGGACGAGCCCATGTCGGCCCTGGATGAAGCCGGCATACAGGTCTTCGAGCGCCTGCTGCAGCACTGGCGTGCCGCTGGCGTGACCGTGCTGTGGATCGAACATGACCTGGCCGCAGTCGGGCGCATGGCCGATCAGGTCAGCGGGCTCAACCGGCAAATCCTGTTCAGCTCTACCCCGCATGAGGCGCTGACACCGCAGCGGCTGCTCGAGCTGTTCTCTACCCATCCGCGCAGTAAAGATCATCCGCAGCAGGGGCAGCCCGCATGACTCTGGATTACGAACATTTTCGCCTGGCCATTCAGGGCTGGGCCAGCGCCGGTTATCTGCCGGAGATGCTGACCTACGGCTTCGTCGTCAACGCCCTGCTGGCCGGCCTGATGATAGGCCCGGTGCTTGGCGGCCTGGGCACCCTGGTGGTGGTCAAGCGGTTCGCCTTCTTCTCCGAGGCCGTGGGTCACGCTGCACTGACTGGTGTGGCAATTGGCATTCTGCTGGGCGAGCCCTATACCAGCCCCTACGGTAGCCTCTTTGCGTACTGTCTGCTGTTTGGCCTGCTGCTCAATTATCTGCGCAACCGCACCGGCCTGGCTCCGGACACCCTGATTGGCGTATTTCTTTCGGTTTCGCTGGCATTGGGCGCCAGCCTGCTGTTGATACTGGCAGGACGCATCAACATCCACATTCTGGAGAACGTACTATTTGGCTCGGTGCTCACCGTCAATGGCACTGACCTGGCCGTGCTCGCCGGCGTCGGTACGCTGGTGGTGTGCCTGGCCATCCCGCTCTACAACCGCATCATGCTCGCCAGTTTCAATCCGCAACTGGCCGCGGTAAGAGGCGTGGCAGTGAAAACCATGGACTATCTGTTCGTGGTGCTGGTAACCCTGATCACGGTCGCGGCGGTCAAGGTGATTGGCGCCATTCTGGTCGGCGCCCTGCTGGTGATTCCGGCAGCGGCCGCGCGCCTGGTCGGCCAATCGCTGCGCGGGTTTTTCTGGTACTCGGTACTCATTGCCACCCTCAGCACCCTCGCCGGCATTCTGCTGCCGATCATGATCGATCTGCCGATCCCCTCAGGCGCCGCCATCATTCTGGTGGCCGGCATATTCTTCGCGCTCGCGGCCATTGCCCGCGGCACACTCCCGCAGTTGAAAGGAAATATCGGATGAACCCAGCCCTTCGCTCCTGCCTGCTGGCCGCGCTGATGGCCAGCGTCAGCCTTCCCAGCCTGGCTCAAGAATCCAGCGAACCCGCAGCCGCTGACAGCCCGATAGAGTTGCTGGCAGCGCTGCCTATCACCTACGGGCTGACCGCCATGTTGATCGACGGCAGCGACATTCAGCTGGAACGCGCCGCGCCAGCCAACTTGCCCGGTAGCCGCCAGCCGTCTTACTTTGCTGGCCGCGGCGCCGCCAAACTGGATGCCTTGGCTAAGGACGCCGATGCGGTCATCAATCTGCGCTCCAGTTGGCCGGACGACAGTCTCTATCCGCTGGCACGCCGCAGCAACATCCGCATCATCGAGATAGATGCCGCGCGCCCGGTCGATGGTGCCCTGCCCGGCATCGCCACCCAACCCTCTCTGAGCGCTAATGGTCTCGACGCCGAGCCCTGGCTGGAAACCACCAACATGGGTCGCATGGCCGATATCATCGCCGCTGACCTGGTGCGCCTGGCGCCTGAGGCCAAACCGCAGATCGAGCAGAATCTGGCCAGCCTCAAGCATCGCCTGCTGCAGCTGAGCGCCAGCAGTGAAACCCGCCTGCTCGAGTTCGACAACCTCAGTGTGGTCAGCCTGAGCCCGCACTTCGAGTATCTGATCAGCGGTCTCAATCTTGAACCGGTGCCCTTCGAGCTGCCGATTACCCGCAGCTGGAGCGCAGAGCAGCTGCAACAGCTGACCCAGACCCTGACCGACTACGATGTGGCGCTGGTGCTCGCCAGCACCCCGCCGAACGACGACATAGTTGAAGCCATTGCCGCCAGCAACAGCACTCTGGTGGTACTGGAAAGCGGCGAGGCCGACCCGCTGACCGATTTGGAATCCAAGGTAAACGCAGTGTTGACTGCGTTCTGATTAAACCTGAGAAAAGGCCTTAGCCGGTCTTATCGTCCGGCTCAGTCCAACCTCCAAACAAACCGCGCCACTCACACCCTGCGAAAAAGGACGTACTACATTTACCCGTTGCGACAGCATTCCTGAAGGCAGACAAATCTACCCGATTCAAATAAGCAATTGCATCTTTCATGCGGTCGGCTGACCCAAAGCCACCTTCCAGCATTTCCGCCACGGCTTGCTCCGGCTTCCAGCCGTCATAGATGATGCGGTACATAGCAATGATGAGCCCAGTACGATTCTGCCCGTGCTTGCAGTGCACCAACACCGCGCCGAGGCGCTCACCTTGTCTGATCGCACGCAGCACAGCTATCACATCGCTGTCTTTCACCCGATCTCCACGGATGGGTATATGGATACGGCGAACGTGCGCGTCATTCAGCCAGCTTTCATCGCTTTGCTGATAAAGGTTTATCACCGTACTGATACCCAAGCGGCGCAACTCGTCCACATTGCCGCGCTCCGGCAAGGCGCTACGGTAAAGGCTGTCGCTAAGCACATAAAGTCGGAAACTCGCATTCAGGGGTTCTGCCCAATTGGCAGGACGGGAAGCGTGCGCAGATAAAGTCGGCAGAGGAATCTCGTGGGCGTCTTTACGTAATAGATCAGGCCGCCACAATCCGATAATGAGCAGCACAAGGCTCAGAGCCAGTGCAATCGATCCAATTGTGTACCAGGTGGATTTAAACAGAACCATGTTGAACCTCGCATGCCTGTACCGAATCGCGCAGTCTCAGTACCGGCTGAAACATCACTAAGCGGTAACAGCAGAGGCTGATGCACCAGTCGAACAACAGCGTCCACAGGTTGTGCGACATGAAATGAGCCCCCTGCATAGTTCGCCCCAAAGAGAACATCCCTCCGAGGCTCAAAGCGACTATCAATGCCAAGCGGGCGGCGCGCGGGCGACGGTCACGCAGCATGAAAAACAGTGCCAGCAGTGAGAACCCGGCAGAGGCATGGCCGCCCGGCCAGCAACGGCCGGGTTTGAGACTTGGCGGCCGCTTGCTCAGCAGCGGGGTATGCACCTGATCCCCACCGTACTGCTGCAGACTCCAGGGACACTGCACGTTGGTGAGGGTTTTGAGCGGTGTCACCAGGCTGGTGCACAGCGCCATGGCCAGCACAAGATAACCCAACGGGCGGCGGTACTGGCGCAGCCTGGTGGGCAACAGGCTGATCAAAAACCCGACAATTGCCAGCACGCCGATCACGATCACTCCCTGTTTGGCGCGGTCGTGCAGGATATCTTCGAGAAAAAAGCTATGACGCCCGACAAAGCCCACACCCGGCTGGTAAAACAAGTTGGCGATAGCCATATCCAGCGGGCCCGGATCGACCAGCAGCATGAGCGCCATCAGGCTCAGCGGCAAGGCAAACCAAAGCCGGAAATTGAATGACCTGGAGGCTCGATCAGATGCGCTCATCGCTGGCTCACCCGCGACCGGAGCGCCATCTCAGCATGCCAGGCCAGCAGGGCGTGGCTGAAATCATAACTGGCCCCTTCGTAGTAAGCGATGCTACGGGCGATCAACTGATCACTCTGTGCGGCCGTGCTTTCCAGGCTTTGACCGAGGGCGTCGTCGTGCCGGCGCATCAACTGACGCGGGCTGAGAATCGCCAGGTTATCCCCATCAAACAACCCCAAGTGTTGATAGTTGCCGATCAGCGCGCGACCAGATGCGTGGTCTTCCCGCAGCACATTGCGACCAAAGAAGGTTGAGGTGTAATCCATGTTCAACAGACCCAGCAAGGTGGGAGCAATATCAATCTGGCTGGTCAGCGTGGCCACCTCGGCCGGCTGCACCAGGCCCGGTGCGTAGATGAATAGCGGGATGTGGTAGTTGCTGACCGGCAGGTCTTCCTTGCCCGCGCTGCCGGCGGTGTGGTCGGCCACAAACACGAACACCGTGTTATCAAACCAGGGCTTCTGACGCGCCGCGCGCAGGAACTCACCAATGGCGTAGTCGGTGTATTTCACCGCGCCTTCACGGCCGGAACCCGAAGCAAGGTCGATGCGCCCTTCCGGGTAGCTGTAGGGTCGATGGTTGGAGGTGGTCATCAATTGCAGAAAGAACGGGCTGCCGTTGGCAAAGTCCGCATCCGCGACTTTTAACGTCTGGTTATAAAGATCCTCATCGCTCATGCCCCAGGCATTGGTAAAGGTGACTTCATCGTCCGGCACACTGGCCTGATCGACGATGCGATAGCCGTTTCCCGCAAAAAAGGCGTTCATATTGTCAAAGTAACCGCGCCCGCCATACATAAACACGCTGTCGTAACCCTGTGCGGTAAATTGCTGGCCCAGGCTGGCGAAGCCACTTTCGCGGCCTACACGCTTGACGATAGAGCGGCCAGGCGTTGGCGGGATCGACAGGGTAATAGCTTCCAGCCCGCGCGTAGTACGCGTGCCAGTTGCATACAGATTGCTGAAATACAGGCTCTGATGCCGCAACACATCCAGCTCAGGGCTCAGATTACGCGTATCGCCCTCACTACCCAGATACTTGGCGCTCAGGCTCTCGATGGTTACCAGAATCACGTTCATGCGTTTGGGCTGACCGGGGTTGTCGATCTGCCGGCGAATGCTCAAGGGGTCGGTATCGACAAAGCGCGCGTTGGGCTCAATAACTTCATCACGCAGCTGGCTGGCGACCTGCTGCAGTGGCAGCACCGGGTAAAACTGCTCGTAATCCAACTCGTTATTACGGAACGCGGCAAAGAACTGATAAGGCCCATTGGCCGAGAGCTCGTGCTGGTATGCGTTGCCCCCGCTGCTACGCGGAAAGCCCTGACCCACAACGCCGATGCCCAGTCCGATCAGCAACGCCCAGCTGGCCAGAAGCGTACCGCGCTGACGCCACTCAAGCACCGGAGCAGCAACAACACGGTGCATCGCACCCCGCAGGGCCAGCGTCATGCCGAGGGCAATTAGCGCCAGCACACCCAGCAGCGAATAAACCGGGTAAGACTCCAGAATGTTGTTGAGCACTTCATCGGAATAGACCAGATAGTCCACAGCGATGAAGTTGAAACGCACGCTGAACTCATCCCAGAACAGCCACTCAGCAACCACCGTAAACAGCATGAGAAAAATGCTGAAGGTGAGTATCAGTTGCAAAAAACGCGGATGCCACCGGCTTTGCCAAACGCGCGCCGGGCACAAAATTAAATACAGCGCCAACGGCGCCAGGGCATATAACAGGAAGGTCAAGTCGTAGACCAGACCTTCAGCGTACAAAGCCAGAGTGCTGCCCACGCCAAGCTGCGCCTCATGCAAATGGGTAAACAGCAGCAGGCTGCGGGTCAGGATAAACAGGCTCAGCCAGAGCAGACTGATCAGAGCGAGAAAACGTGTTTGCGCAAATTTTAACGGGTGCATTGTATGATCCGGGTTGATGACAATGGCGCAAGTGTGGCCATACTGCTGTCAGCAGTTCGTCAACACGCTGTGAAAAAAACGTTAAACAACAAGCCCGTATTGGTGAGGCAGCTGGATGCGCATTCTGGTAATCGAAGACAATCGCGACATTCTGGCCAATGTGCTGGATTACCTGCAGCTCAAGGGCTACACGGTTGATTGCGCCCAAGACGGACTATCCGGACTGCACCTCGCGGTGAGCGAGCATTACGACCTAATCGTGCTCGACATCATGCTCCCCGGTATGGACGGCTATCAGCTGTGTCAGCGTTTGCGCAACGACGCTCAGCGCGACACGCCAATCATCATGCTGACCGCACGCGACCAGCTGGATGATCGTCTAAAGGGTCTGAACAACGGGGCCGACGACTATCTGGTCAAACCCTTCGCGCTGTCGGAGCTGGTCGCTCGCATCGAGGCCATCTTGCGGCGCAGCCAGGGTGGCAGCCGGCATCATCTCAACGTTGGCGATCTCAGCTACGACCTCG
Source organism: Halopseudomonas sp. (assembly GCF_036961105.1). Classification (GTDB taxonomy): domain Bacteria; phylum Pseudomonadota; class Gammaproteobacteria; order Pseudomonadales; family Pseudomonadaceae; genus Halopseudomonas. The sequence continues at coordinate 33,359 of NZ_JBALWW010000018.1, forward strand.
ATACCCTGCAAGTCAGCCGTCAGGGCAAGCAACTCAAACTCAATCCGGTTGGGCTCAAACTGCTGGAAGTATTGATGCGCAAAAGCCCGGCCGTAGTACGCCGAGCGGTGCTGGAAGAAGCACTGTGGGGCGAAGAACTACCCGACAGCGACAGCCTGCGCAGCCACGTTCACCAACTGCGCCAGGTGATAGACAAACCTTTCACCCAGCCGCTGCTGCATACCATGCACGGTTTGGGTTACTGCCTGGCAGAGCGTGACAATGACCTCTAAACAACCGCTGGTTCGGCGTATCGTCATCGCTTTCACACTGATGACTCTGGTAGTCAGCGGCGGTTTCTCACTGGGCATTGTGGCCATAGTGCACTTCATTGAAGAGCATCTGGTAACGCAGGAAATGAACGAGGAGCTGGAGAACATTCTGCAGAAGGATTTGGCTCAGGGTCTAGCACCAAGATTGGATGACAAGACCCGACTGTTTGCCTCACACATGCCAGGTTACGAGATACCAAAGAGTTTCATTGGGTTGGATGAAGGCTTCAATGAAGTTGTCACCGACACCGAAGCCTATTACGTCTATATCCGCGACTTGCCACAGCAACGTTACCTACTGGTACAGGAACAAGCCGAATTTGAAGCACGGGAAAATGCGCTGTTCATGACCGTCTTTGCCGGATTTTTGCTCAGCGGACTGGCCGCCTGGCTACTCGGCTGGCTAATGGCGCGAACCATCATCGCGCCATTGGTGCGCTTGGCCCAACAGGTTCGCCACCGCGATCAACTGCTCACGCTCGCACCCAATCTGGCGCCCGAATATCCTGCCGATGAGGTCGGTCATTTGGCGGCCGCCTTTGATGAAACCCTGGGGCAGCTCCGTAACTCCCTGGAGCGGGAGCGCTTTTTCACCAGCGATGTGAGCCACGAGCTACGCACGCCCTTGATGGTAGTCGCCTCCTCAGCAGAGCTGCTGGAGACCAGTGCGCTGGACGAGCGCCAGCGCCGCCAGGTCAATCGCATCAAGCGCGCTACCGCAGAGATCAACGATCTAGTGGAAACCTTTCTATTGCTGGCCCGCGCCAATACCCAACCCAACCCGCTGGACGGCAACACCACCTTGGAACAGGTAGCACGTGAACAAGCCGAGCGCTGGGCGCCGCGCTTTGCAGAAAAGGGTCTGACATTTGATCTCAACATAGAAGCAAACAGCGCCACTGCACTGCATGCCGGTTTTATCAGCACCGTAATGTCCAACCTGTTGCGCAATGCACTGCACTATACCGATAGCGGCGTAGTACGCCTGCTAATCAACGCCAACAGCTTTCGCGTGGAAGATACCGGCCAAGGCGTACCCAGCGCACAGCAGCACGAGATCTTCGAACCCTTTGTGCGCGGCACGGAAGCACGCGGCGAAGGACTGGGACTCGGACTGTCATTGGTCAAGCGCATTTGCGCGCACCAGCGTTGGCAGGTAAGTATGTATTCGCTGCCAGCCGGTGGTAGTTGCTTTGAGGTGACGGTGATCTAAAACCTGTTGCCGTTTCACGTTTTTTTCACATTCTTTTGACAATCGGTTGACCCCCCGCTGTTTAGTCTGGCCCTCGTGAACTCTTCGAGGGCTTTGTGATGTCAGATTCAAAAGCGATCAAGTTGGAATTTTCCGACAAGTACGATCAACAGCACGCCTACCACTATTTGGAAAAACACCGGGCTGGGTTGTCTCGTCGGTTGTCCAGCTGGCGCGATATGCAGCTGGCGCGGCGCGCGTTGAAAGACGCCGGCGACCCCAACTTGGTACTCGACCTGCCCTGCGGCGCCGGACGCTTTTGGCCCATGCTGGCCGAAGCACCTAACCGCGTAATTCTGGCTGCAGATAATTCCGCAGACATGATAAAAACCGCGCTAGCGGGCCAACCTGAAGAAATCGTCTCACGGGTAAAAACCTTTCAGACCTCAGCCTTCGATATCGACCTGGGCGACAACGCTGTCGACAGCATATTGTGCATGCGCCTGATCCATCACATTGCCGACCATGAACACCGTTTGGCCATGCTACGCGAACTCTGCCGAGTGTCCCGCGATACGGTGATCATCTCGCTTTGGGTCGATGGCAACTACAAAGCCATGAAACGCAAAAAACTGGAAGCACGTCGCGCTGCACGCAGCAACACCGATAATCAAAACCGTTTTGTAGTGCGCCGCGAAACCATGGAAAGCGAATTCCGGCAGGCCGGTTTCAGCATCATCAACCATCACGACTTTTTACCCGGCTATGCCATGTGGCGCGTGTACGTACTGCGCAAGAGGCGCGCATGAGCGCCCTGTCCTGGCAGCATAGCGACCTGCGGAGCAAAGCCAGGCCATCGTCTTTTGAACGCTGGTGGCAGGTGCAAGGCAAATGGGTCGAGGAGAAGAACCAGCGACGCGGCGGTGAAAGCGGAGTGCAGTTGCTTGCGCCACAGCAATCCGACAAGCCACCTTTGTATAGCAAACGGCAGATCGGCCACCTGTACTACTCCCTGCGCCACCCCTTTGGTTTACCTACGGTGCTGCGTGAAGAACAGGCGCTAATAGACTGCGAAACACTAGGAGTGCAAGTACCCAAACGCGTGTTTTGCGGCGCGCGCAAACAGGCCGGGCAATGGCAGGCGCTACTGATCACCGAGGAACTAAGCGGATTCGTCAGCCTGGATGAATGGTACGCAGAGCACGCCGACAAACTATCCGCCGCGAATCGGCAAGCCGTACTGCACCGGCTGGCCTTGGTGTTACGCAGGCTGCATAGTGGCAGGCGGCAGCATGGCTCGCTGTACAGCAAACACGTGTACATCAGCCTGGCTGCGCAACAGCCAGCGGTAGCCTTGCTCGATCTGGAGAAAAGCCGTCGCCGGTTGTTCCAGCACAAGGCTGTAAAACATGATTTGGCGCAGTTTTGCCGCCGTCGCGGTGCCATGCCGCAAGCGGACTGGGCCTATCTGTTAAAGTGTTACCACAACCCGGAACTGAAACCGGAGACAAACCTTGATGCAACCTGATTCAAAAGCCGGTGAAGAGGCCCTGTCATTGAAAAGCCGTGGCGGGATAAGCCGTGTTTTCAAGGCAACCGCTTACTCGCTGGCCGGCCTGCGCGCCGCCATCCTCGGCGAAGCGGCGTTCCGGCAGCTGCTGGTGCTCAGCGCGGTGCTGATTCCGCTGGCGTGTGTGTTGAACGTCAGCGCGCTGGAGCGCGCTGTGCTATTGCTGGTGGTGTTTGTTGCCCTCATCGTCGAGCTGCTCAACTCGGCCATCGAAGCGGTGGTTGATCGCATTTCGCTGGAACTGCATCCGCTCTCCAAAAGAGCCAAGGACATGGGCAGCGCCGCCCAGCTGATCTCGCTGCTAATGATTCTGACGGTGTGGCTGGTGATCCTCATTTAGTATCGCAACGCCGCCGACTGCAAACGGACGCGGCGGCGTGCTGCTGCCCTGCTCCGCAATCGCCGCCAGCCCATTACCGTTCCGGTCAGGCTGATCAGCAGGCCACCGATACTGAAGCCCAGCATCAACACATCCCACAACGGCCGATTCTGCAGTAGCGGCAACCAGTCCCAGCTGTGCAGCAGTGCAAAGAGCACCCGCGAGGTTCGCCGGCCGCTACTGGCCTGGCTGAGAATCTCGCCGGTGTAGGGGTCGATATGCAGCCAGGTGCGCGCCCCATCCGGGTACTCTACCCGTAGCACCGGCAGGGGTTTGGCCAGGTGCCCCAGCATGCTGTGCTCGGTGCGCGGGTAGTAGTAGAAGTCGTAAGCGTTGAGCCACTGCATCGGTGGCTCAACGGCGGGCCAGACCGCCGCCGCGGCCCGCTCCAGCAACGCAGCGGGCAGACGTTCGCGCACCGGTCCACCGCCCAGGCTCACCCGCGTGGCACCGCTGGCATCCTGCGCAACCAACAGCATCTCGCCAGCCACCCGCCGCCACACCAGCTCCACTGGGTCAAAGCCGCTGGCCTGAAAGCGCTGCAGTGATTGCGCCGGGCTTTGCGCCAGGCGCTCCGGGCCGAGAACCCCGCCAGCATAGGCGCGAGTATCCAGCGGCTCGCCAGGGCTGAAGATCGACCAGGGGTTCATCGACATCAAACCGCTGAAGATCCAGGTCACCAGCAGAGCGCCGGCGCCCAGCCCTACCAGATGATGCCATCGCCCCATGCCGCTATAAGGCGAGTGCGAGCCATTGCGGTAACGCCGCTTGCCACGCCAGCGCATCACCCCCAGCAACATACCCAGTAGCGCCATTACGGTGGCCGCCGCCGACAGGTACACCACGGTGTTGTGCCAGGCCGGCTGCAGCCAGTTGCCGCGCAGTGGGTAGAGCCAGTGAATCCAGGCGCCCACCCAGTTCCACAGGCGCTCATTGGCCGTGGCATCGCGCACAACCGCGCCGGTTTGGCTGGAGATATACAGCAGCCGCTGCTCGGCGTCCTGCAGTTGCACGCGGTACAGCGGCCGCTCGGCATCGAGGCCGCGAGAGTGCGTCCAGGCATCCTCGTCTATCAGCCCCTGCGCCTGCATTGGCGTGTTCGGGGCAAACTGCTGCGCCGCCTGCAACGCCTGCGCCGGGCTGATCGATGTTACTCGCTCGCCACTGCGGGCGTTGACCACCACTCGCCCACCGTCGGCATAGCCCAGCACATAATGCGGCTCGCCGCGCAGGCTGGTCAGCCGCACGCTCTGCAGGGTTCCGTCAGGATCATCGGCGGCCAGCGACACCGGATCAATGCAGCAGCCCTCCAGCGCCAGCGGCGGCAAATGGGCCAGATGCTCGCGTGGCGTCAGCTTGGGATAACCGACGTACATCATCACCACGCCGGAAAAAAACCACATGGCCATAAACAGGCAGAGCGCTATACCCAACCAGCGATGCCAGAGAAACAGATAGCGCTTCATCACTCTCTCCCGGCCGGCGAGTGTCTGGCACCCGCCGGCGGCTGTTGACTGGTCAGAAGCGCGTTTGCAGCGCCACTTCAAGGCTGCGCGGTGCGCCAAGGTAAAGCATGGTGGAGCCGGCCTGTCGCGCGTAGATCTCATCGGTCAGGTTGCGTCCGCGCAGGCTCAGTTGGGTATCTTCCGCCAGCTCGTAGCCGACAAAGGCGTCAAAGAGCGTGTAGGACGGCACCGACAGGGTATTGGCAGCATCGGCGTAAACGGAGGCGACGTAGCGCGTGTCCATGCCCAGCTGCCAGCGCGGCGCAACGTCATAGGTCAGCCACAGGTTGGCCACCTTGTCGGGCACGTTGCTGGGGCTGTTACCGGCTCGGGACACGGCCACTCCGGCGACGTTATCGTTGAACTCGTCGTACTCGGCATCTACCCAGGCAAAGTTGCCCTCGGCCAGCAGCTTAGGTGTTACCCAAAGTGAGCCGGCCAGTTCAATCCCGGTAGACGATTGCTGCCCCACCGGCAGAGTTTCACCGGGGTTGTTCGGGTCATTGGTGGCCAGATCCTTGCGCGTGATCTGGTAGAGCGCCACGGTGGCCGAGCCACGCCCAGCAAGAAAGTCGAACTTGCTGCCCACCTCCCATTGCTCGCCGGTGGTCAGGTCAAAATCCTGGATCTGACCAAAGCTCGCCGTGGTCAGCACGCCCGACGGTGGATCTGCTGCCGTGCTGTACTGCACATAGACATTGGCGGCTGGCGTCAACTCGTAGACCAGGCCAATTCGGACGGTGGTGGGCTCGTAGGTCTGACCGAACTCGGCTGGATTGGTGGCCGAGGGCGTCTGGTGGTTGGTCACCTGCAAGTCAATCCGGTCATGCCGCAGGCCGGTGAGTAGCGCCAGTCGGTCGGTCAGTTCGGTACGGTTTTCCAGGTACAGCGCCCAGGTGTTCAGCTGGTTGCTGCGCTGCGGCTCGTGGCCAGGCGTCATGCCCGGGATGTCGTAGAAGTGACCGGGGTCAAAGTTGTCTGGATCCACCACATCAAAGACCGCCGAGACCGAGCGCGGGTACCGGGTCTGCACGTTGTGGCTGTAATCCAGCCCCAGCGACCAGTCGCTCTTGCGGTCGAACAGACGGCTGTTATGCAGCAGCTCGACGCGGTCGCCGTTGACCTCCTGGTCGTGACGCTGCAGCAGCGCCGCCGAGCGGCTGATCTGGCTGTTGTCGGCGGTGTAGGTGTAGCGCTCCAGATTGCGATAATCGCGCTGCGCGTTGTAGTGATAGAAGGTGTTGCGCAGCCGCGTCTGGTCGCTGAGCCAGTATTCGGTGATCGAGCGCAGCCAGCGCACCCGCTGCTCGTAGCGGCCATCTTCCACGTTGTAGTTCTCGAAGCGGCGGCTCTCGTCGACCTTCATCTCGCCGCCAATGGGTTGCAGCACCGGCGTGCCCCAGTAGGGGCTGTCGACCTGCTCGTTCTGGTATTCCAGCGCCAGGGTGTGCGACAGCTGATCACTGAAGTCGGTGCGTAGCGACAGCGCCGAGCTAAAGGCGCTGCGCTCCTCGCGATCGACATAGCCGTTGCTGCCGGTCTGGCTGACGTCGAGGCGCAGGGTATTGCGCACCGGGCCGTCGTTGAGCTGCTGGTTCAGGCCGAAGGCCAGCTCGCGGCTGTCGTAGCTGCCATACTTGATGCGCCCTTCGCTGAACGATTGGTTGGGGTCGGCCAGCTTGCAGATGTAGTTCACCGAGCCGCCGACACCACCCGAGCCGTTGAGAAAGCTCGAGGCGCCGCCAATGGCTTCAACCCGGTCGTAGATCCAGCTGTCGACCGGGCGCGCGGCGATGGCGTCGTATTGCAAGGTGATGCCGTTGAACATCTGCGTCACCTGCGAACTGGTAAAACCGCGCCAGGAGATAAAGCCGGCAGAGCCCGGCGGCGCCGCCGCGGTGACACCGGGGATGCTGGCGAGAATGTCCTGGGTATTTTCCGCACCGCGCGCGCGGATCTGCTCGCGGTTGACCACCGAGACCGAGGCGGGGGTTTGCCGCGGCGTGATATCCAGGCGTGAGCCGGTTTCTGCCGGCCCATCCAGCTGCAGCCCGGTAGTTTCCTGCTGGCTGCCGATGACTTCCAGCGTGGGCAGTTCCAGCGCGTCCTGAGCACCAACATATGACACAGGCGCGCAGAGCAGCAGCGCGCCGGTAGAGCGAAGAAAAATCGATTTCATTAGATAGATCCTGACAAATCCGAGTGCTCACTCTCTGGAGCGCACGGCGCGGAGAGCAAGAGCGGCAATACCGCCAGCAGGCGGTGGACGTGTCAGAACAGCGGCGGTGCCCTGGGGTTGGCCGGTGGCCAGGCATAGCGCGGATACAGGCGCTGCAGTGCTTCGCGCAGCGTTATCGGGCCGTCGCGGCGCAGCGTCAGCAGCCAGGCCAGCGCAAACAGCAGCCCAATGGAGATGCTCACCGAGCCGCAGACCGGGCACTTGAAGGCCAGCATATTGCCGGTGGCGCTGGCGCCATCATCGGCGCTCAAATCAACGCTGCTGCCGTAACCCAGCGAGCAGAACACAATGCCCACGCCGCTTAACTGCATGCCCGCCATCTGCCCATGCAGCAGACCACAGGTCGGCACATTGAACAGGATGCTGAAATACAGCAGCCAGACAAAGAGTGAGCGTTGCGAGCGGGAGAGCGTCATGCGGGCTAGTCTAGCAGCGCGTCAGAGTGCGGGGAACGTCAGGGGCAGCTACCGAATGTCGCAAGCCAGGCGTACACGCTCTGTGCTCAGGCATCCTGGCTGCCGGCCAGATGCGCGTCAATCAGCGGTGCCACCCGGTCAGCTGCCTCTACCACCACCCAGTGGCCCACATCGGCAAAGCGTTGCACGCTTGCTGCGCCAAAACGCTCGGCGTAGCGGGCTGCAATGAAGGGGTCGCGCTGCCCCCAGAGCACCAGGCTGGGATGGGTTGCGGTCACTGCCAGCATGCGGGTTTCCCAGCCGGCAAAATTCGCCGGATCGGTTGCACGATAAAGCCGCAGCACCTGCTGGCGCACCTCGGGGGTGAAATGGCGATAGGCTTCGGCAATCTGCTGTTTGCTGAGTCCGGGGCCGCCGGCACGCAGGGAGGCGCTGAACATCGCCTTGCCCAGGCCGGGAATTCCCATCATCGCCATGGACAGCTCGCCCAGACGCGGCTTGCGCCACACGCGGCCCCAGAAATGCCAGCGGTAATCCTGTTGGAATACGGTATTGGTGATCACCAGGCGACGAACACGTTCGGGATAGGTCGTGGCAAAGGCCAGGCCGTAGACACCGCCAAAATCGTGCAGCAGCAGGTCTACCGGGCGATCGACACTTAATGCATCCAGCAGATGGGCAACCCACTCCGCCATGCCCTGCAAGGTCACTTCGGCATGGTCGGCGCGTGTTTTGCTGGCACCAAAACCGGGGAGGTCGGGAACGATAAGCCGGTAATTGCCGCGCAACTTGGCAATCAGCGGCAGCCACATGACGTGGCTGTCGGGGTTGCCATGCAGCAGCAGCACCGGTTGGCCGGCACCGCGCACATAGACTTCATTGGTTACGCCGTTTGCCTGAACCTTCATAGTCATCCATAACCGGGGGCAACCCCGTTCTCGTGGGGCGCGCTACAGGCGGGTCTATCGCCTCAGAAGCGGCTGAAAATATCACTCACCACGGCCACCGGGGCGTCAAGCATACCCGGCGTGGGCAAAGGAGACTGCGAGGAGGCGTAAAGCGCCGCGCTGCCAAACACCAGCGCGAGCGCCAGCGGGGTGAACCAGGAAGAAACCGACTTGATCATGACTTGCTCTCCTTACATCCAGCCTGAGCGGATGCAGAAATATTATTTTTGTTCGCTGGCAACAGTTTGTTGCATAAATCGCCATACGTCTAGCCACCCAGTGCCAACTAAATGGCAATCCAGGCCAAATGGCTGGGCAAACCGACAGAAAACCAAGCCTCCATGAAAGAGCGACGTGCCCGCGACGGCCGGATTGCGTGCTGGCCTGATTGTCGCGGCAGTTCAGCTCTGGCGCAGCAGCCGCAAGCCGTTAGCGACCACCAACAGGCTGGTACCCATATCGGCAAATACCGCCATCCACAGGGTGGCGGCGCCGAATAGGGTAAGGATGAGAAACAGCGCCTTGATACCCAGCGCCAGCGCGATGTTCTGCCACAGGATGTGCATGCTTTGTCGCGACAGGCGGATGAACCGGGGGATTTTGCGCAGGTCGTCATCCATCAAGGCCACATCCGCGGTTTCAATCGCGCTGTCGCTGCCGGCGGCGCCCATGGCAAAGCCGATATTGGCCTTGGCCAGGGCCGGCGCATCATTGATGCCATCACCCACCATGGCAACCCGGCGGCCTTGCGCCTGCTGCTCCGCGATCGCCGCCAGCTTGTGCTCCGGCAACAACTCGCCACGCGCTTGATCAATACCTACCTGCGCGGCCACGGCGGCAACCGTGGACGCATTGTCGCCACTGAGCATCAGCGTACTTACTCCCAGCGCGTGCAGTTCGGCTATGGCCTCACGGCTGCTGGGCTTGACCTGATCGGCTACTGCCAGAATGGCCAGCGCTTGGCTGTGATTACAGATCACCACCGCGCTTTTGCCCTGCTGTTCCAGCATCTGCAGCTGCCCTTCCAATTCTGCGGAGTGCAAACCCAGCCTCTCGACCAGCCGGCGATTACCCAGATAGTAGAGTTGGCCGTCAAGCTCACCGCTTACGCCCTGGCCCGGCACAGCGGTGAAACCCGTCACCGGCAGCAGGGCGACTCCGGCTCCTTCGGCATGCCGTGCTATGGCTTGCGAAACCGGATGATCGGAGCGTGTTGCCAGGCTGGCGGCGAGCTGCGCAGCCGATCGCGCCGTGGTAACGCCCAGGGCTATGCAATCGGTCTGTTGCGGGTGACCCAGGGTCAGGGTGCCGGTCTTGTCCAATGCCAGCACATTCAGCTTGCCGCCCTGCTCCAGATAAACGCCGCCCTTGATCAGAATCCCCATGCGCGCCGCCGCGGCCAAACCACTGACAATGGTTACCGGCGTCGAAATCACCAAAGCGCAGGGGCAAGCGACCACCAGCAGTACCAGCGCACGATAAATCCAGTCGTACCAGGCCGCGCCCATGAAAAGGGGCGGTATCACTGCAACTAGTAGCGCCAGCAGCATTACCGCCGGGGTATAGACTGCGGCAAACCGATCAACAAAGCGCTGGATGGGTGCGCGCTCAGCCTGCGCCTGTTCAACCGCGTGAATGATGCGCGCCAGCGTGGATTGGGCGGCTGCGGCCGTGACCCGGTACTCCAGCTCGCCGGTGAGGTTGATGGTGCCCGCATAGAGCGCATCGCCAGGCGCCTTATCCACCGGCATGCTCTCGCCGGTAATCGGCGCTTGATTGAGCGCTGACAAGCCGCTGCATACCTCGCCATCCATGGCGATACGCTCGCCCGGCGCCGCCCTTACCAGGGCGCCCAGTGCCACATCGTCCACGGCCAGCAGTTGCCAACTGCCATCGGCCTGCTGCACGCGCGCCTGCTCAGGGCTCAATGCCATCAGTTTGCCTATGGCGTCGCGCGCGCGATTCAGTGAGCGCGTCTCGATCAGCTCGGCAATGGCAAAGAGCACCATCACCATGGCTGCCTCCGGCCACTGTCCGATAAGCACCGCGCCGGTCACGGCGAGGCTCATCAAGGCGTTGATATTGGGACTGAGATTGCGCAACGCGATCCAGCCCTTGCGATAGGTACTGATACCGGTCAGGGCAATGGCAGCCAGCGCCAGCAAAGCAACCAGCCACTCGGGCGCCAGCGCGGTAAAATGCAGCACCTCTGCGGTCAGCGCCAGCAGGCCGCCCAGTGCCAGCGGCCACCAGGGCTTGGCTGCTGGCGCGGCCGGCTGCGCCTGCGGCGTGATCAGCGCCGGACTGAAGCCAAGCTCGCGCAGCGTTTGCATAATGGCTTCACGCTGCCCCGGCGCATGCTGGAGTGTCAGCTGACGTTGCAACAGATCGAATTGCAGCGCGCCTATATTTGGCTGTCCTTCGAGCTTGCCGCGGATAATGCGTTCCTCGACCGGGCAACACATCTGTTCAATACGAATGCGGCTAAGCTCTGCGCCCTGCAAAGGAGTACTGGCCGGCGCCGCAGGCCTGGCCCCGCAACATCCCTTGGCGGCACAACAAGAGGACGTATTTTCATTGGCCATGCTGGACTCTCCGGGTAACTGTGAGGCACAGTAAAAACCCTGAAGTCGCTATAGGGTCAAGCGGGAGGTCGAAAATGAAAATTGGCAAGCTGGCCGAACTGACCGGCACGGCGGTGGAAACGGTGCGCTACTACGAAAAGGAAGGGCTGCTTCCGGAACCCAGCCGCAGCCAGGGTAACTACCGGCAATACCATGAGCGGCACCTGGAACAGTTGGTTTTCATCCGCAACTGCCGCGCGTTGGACATGACCCTGAATGAAATTCGCGAGCTACTGACCCTGCGTGAGCAACCGCTGGCCAGCTGTGGCGAGGTCAATGGCCTGATCGACGAACACATCGAACACGTCAGCAGCCGCCTGCAGAGCCTGACCCAATTGCGCGAGCAATTGGTCGAGCTGCGTCACCGCTGCCGCAGCGCCAGTGATGTGGATCACTGCGGCATTCTCCAGCAGCTGGAAATCAGTGGCGCAGTGCAACCCAGCGAGCAGGACTCCCACGTCGGGCGCAGCCACGGCCACTAGGCATCACTGCGCCGCTCGCACCTCTTTTTCCAGCTCGGCCTTGAGCGCCGGATCCAGTTTGAGCTGGCTGGCCAGCTCCTGCAGGTAGCTGCGCTCCATGAAATTTTCCTCGTCCACGATCAGCACACTGGCCAGGTACATCTCGGCCGCCATTTCGGGTGTGCTGGCCGCGCTCGCCACTTCGCCGGGATCCAGCGGCTTGTTCAGCTCGCGATCGAACCACTGCTGCATGGCCGCATCGGGGGTGAGCTTGGCGATCTCGGCATCGATCAGTTGGCGCTCGCGATCATCCACATGGCCGTCGGCCTTGGCTGCACCAATGACAGCGCGCAGAATCGCGTGGCTGTGCAGCTCGGCCTGCGGCGCCGGCAGGCGATCCACGGTCTGCGGCTGACCTTGTGGGGCGGCCTGATTATTCTTTTGCCAGGTGCTGTAGGCCTTGTAGGCAACAACGCCCAGCGCGGCCAAACCGCCATAGGTGATGGCCTTGCCGCCAAACTTGCGCGCCTTCTTGTTGCCCAGCAACATGCCTATGGCCCCCGCCGCCAGCGCGCCGCCGCCAGCGCCGGACAGCAAGCTGCCGAGCTGGCTGCTGCCACCGCCACTCTGCTGGCTGGCCTGTCCACGCCCACCGTTGCCGGTGGCGGCATTGTTGCCTTGCAGCATGCCGCTACCCGCCTTCAACAATTGATCCAGCAATCCGCCTGTGTTCATTCCGCTCTCCTGATGATAGCCATGCTGCGCTCTTTGACCTGATGCTACCGCCAACACTTCCCTGGGGAGCCAGCAAGTTGTTGCGGCATTTTTCCAGGCAACCTGCGCAATAGTAGGCACACTAGGCTTAACTGAAACTGACATTCATAAGCAGGGAGATGGCCATGCTGGACCGCAAGGGGAAAACGCTGCTGGTATTCGGCGGCAGCGGGATGGTGGGCATGGACATTCTGCGCCAGGCGCTGGCCGATCCGGCCGTCGCCAGGGTGGTAGCGCCAACCCGGCGCCCCTTGCCGGTGGCGGTCAGTCACTACGCGCATTTGCAGAACCCGCAAATAGATTTTGCGGCATTGCCCCAGGAGGCCGACTGGTGGCAAGCGGATGCAGCGCTATGCGCGCTGGGCACCACATTGAAACAGGCCGGCTCCAAGGCCGCCTTTCGTCAGGTGGACCGGGACTACGTAGGCACCGCCGCGCGGCTGGCGCTGCAAGCCGGGACCCGTACCTTTGTGCTCAACTCTTCGGTGGGTGCCAATCCGCGCTCGGGTTCCTTCTATCTTCGCGTGAAAGGGGAAGTGGAGCAGGATCTGATGGCCATGGATTTCCGTTCACTGACGCTGATCCGGCCATCGCTGCTGGATGCCGGCCCGCGCCCGGACGACCGGCCGGGCGAGGTGTTTGGACTGCTACTGTCCCGCAGCCTCAAGCCGATCATTCCCAAACGCTATCGCGCGATAAAGACCAGCGATGTGGCGGCAGCCATGTTGCAGGCTGCGCTGATGGCGCCCGTCGGGCAGCAGGTGATTGAATCCAGCGCCATCGCACGCCAGCGCTAAGCGCGGCCTGGCGTGGCGCGCGGGGCAGGCCCGAGCGCAAGACAGCCCTCAGCGCAGCAACGCCCCAGGCAATCAGGGCGCCAAAGTTACCACGTCGCCACGCAGCGCTACACCGGCAATAACGCCCCCAGCGTGGCACTCATACTCGGTACGGGAGATCATCGGATTGGCCTTGTAGTAGCTCTCAAGGTTGACCACCGCGTTGCCGCCTTCACTGCGCACCCGGTCCTGGAAACTCAGCAGCGCCGACAATAGAGCCCAGCGGCAGGCCTCCTCGTCGCTCTTGCCAAAGGCATTGGTTTTCTTGTTGCTGGTGTAGTTGCCATGCCGCTCACCAATGCGCTTGCCATTGGGCAGGCCGCCGAAGCTGAAGGTGATACTGGAGTCCAGGCGCTGCTGGAAGTCGGCGGAGTTCATCGCCTCTTCTATCGACAGCATCAACTTGGTGTCACGTGCCTGCGCGTTGCCGGCGGTCAGCAGGCCCAGGGTGAGCGCCAGTGCGGTAGTGGTGAGCATTCCTTTTTTCATCATCAATCCTATTGGTCAGTGGTTGCTTAAGTGGTTGCTGGCGTGGCCCCGTGCAGCGGGTTCAGTCGACCCAGCGGCGAAAGATCAGCGAGGTATTGATGCCACCGAAAGCGAAGTTGTTGCTCATGACGTAATCGCATTGCAGTGTCCGTCCCTCGCCACAAATATAATCCAGAGGTGCGCAATCGGTATCAGGGTTGTCCAGATTGGCGGTGGCATGGAACCAGCCCGCGCGCATCATCTCGATCGCCACCCAGGCTTCCAGAGCGCCACAGGCCCCCAGAGTATGGCCGGTGAAACTCTTGAAGGCGCTGATCGGCGTATTGCCACCAAAGACCGCATGGGTGGCGGCACTCTCGGCCACGTCGCCACGATCAGTAGCGGTGCCATGCGCGCTGATGTAGCCAATCTGCTCGGGCTGCAGGCCGGCATCGCTCAGCCCACCGCGGATCGCGCGCTCCATCATCTCGGCATCCGGCTGCGTCACATGCCGGCCATCGCTGTTGGTGCCAAAGCCCATGACCTCGGCATAGATGGTAGCGCCGCGCTCCAGCGCGTGTTGCAGGTCTTCAAGAATCAGCGCGCCCGCGCCCTCGCCCACCACCAGCCCATCGCGCGCGGCATCGAATGGCCTTGGCGAGGTATGGGGGGCGTCGTTGCGCGTACTGGTAGCAAACAGCGTATCGAACACCGCCGCTTCCGAGGCGGACAACTCTTCACAACCGCCGGCAATCATTGCCTTCTGGCGCCCAAAGCGGATCGCCTCGTAGGCATAGCCAATACCCTGGCTGCCCGAGGTGCAGGCGCTGGAAGTGGTGTGAATACGTCCGCGCACGCCCAGAAACACGCCGATATTGACCGCAGCGGTGTGCGCCATCATGCGAATGTAGGAGTTGGCGTTGAGGCCGTCGGTCGATTTGTTGATCAGCATGTTGCCGAAATCGGCCACCGCATCCGGTTCGCCGGCGGAAGCGCCGTAGGCGATACCCATGTCGCCGCTGCCCACCAACGGATCACCCAGCAGGCCAGCATCGGCCAGCGCCAGCTCACTGGCGCGCGTGGCCATGCGCGCGCCACGGCCCATGCTGCGCATGGCGCGGCGGGTGTATTGCGCGGGTAGTTCGAAGGGTGCCACCGGACCACCGAGGCGGGTATTCAGCCCTTCGTATTCGGCCCAGTCGTCCATATGGCGGATGCCGGTTTGCAGGGCGCGCAAGTTGGCCTCGATGCTCGGCCAGTCGTTGCCGATCGGCGAAAACCCCGCCATGCCGGTAATTACCACGCGGCGCCCCAACCCATCGGCGCGTATCGCCTTGCCATCCATCAGCACATACCTCCATTGACCGACAGCACCTGCCGAGTAATGTAACCGGCATCGGCCGAGCAAAGAAAACTCACTGCCGCGGCTACCTCTTCGACAGTACCGGTGCGCTGCATGGGAATGGCCTTCATCGCCTCGTGGATGATCTGCTCATCCAGCATTTCGGTTTCGACCAGACCCGGCGCCACACAGTTGACCGTGATCTTGCGCTTGGCCAGCTCCACTGCCAGGGCTTTAACCGCGCCGATCAGGCCCGCCTTGCTGGCACTGTAGTTGACCTGCCCGCGATTGCCCATGACCCCCGACACCGATGACATCACCACGATGCGCCCGGCCTTGCGACGGCGGATCATTGGCATCATCACCGGCTTGAGCACGTTATAGAAGCCATCCAGATTGGTATGAATGACCCTGTCCCAGTCGTCGTCGGTGAGGGCCGGGAAGGCACCATCGGCGGTCACGCCGGCATTGCACACCACACCGTAATAGGCGCCGTGTTGCTCCACATCCGCCTCCAGTGCCAGCGCAGCGGCGCTGCGGTCTGCCACGTCAAAGCACAGCACACGGGCATGGCGACCCAGGGCGCGGATCTGTTCGGCGACCTCTTCGGCTGCCTCACGCTGGCTGCGGCAGTGCAGCACTATGTCAAAGCCGTCGCGCGCCAGCCGCAGGGCGACGGCGCGGCCAATGCCACGACTGGAGCCGGTAATCAGGATGCTGTCGGTCATGGCATTTCTCCATTGCTCAGCGCCGCCAGCGCATCGGCCGAGGCGGGCTGGTAAACATTCAGGGTACCGCTGGCCAGCAATTCGCCTTGCGCGTCCAGCAATTGGCCTCGGAAGGCGCCGAGACCATTGTCGGCACGAAAATCGAGGAAGACTTCCACCCGCACCGGCTGGCCCAAAGCAAAGTGCGCAACGCGCGCTTCATAGCGCCGTGCGCCCAGCAGAAAACCCACTGCCGGGGACGCGCCTGCTGCCACCGCCTGCACGCCTGACCAGGCCGCTACTGCCTGCGCCATCCATTCGATGCCGACCCAACCGGGTATGCCACCATCGCTGGCAAAAAGATCATCGGCTTGCGGGCAGACCTCGGCGTACAGGTGGTCGGTGTTGTATTCCAGCAGGGTATCGAGCAGGCACATGCCTTGAGCATGCGGCACATAGGGGGCGATGTCACATGGGGCAGGTAGCTCAGTCATCGCAGCGCTCCAGCAGCAGCGCGGCGTTGTTGCCGCCAAAGGCAAAGGAATTGCTCAACGCGTGGCGCAGGGGCGCAGCGCCGCCGGCAGATAGTTGGATAGGCGCCAGGCTTGAATCTGACTCGCCATCATTGACCTGCGGCGGCAGGCAGCCCTCACGCAGCGCCAACCAGCAGAACGCCGCCTCCAGCGCACCGCAGGCGCCCAGGGTATGTCCGGTCAGTGCCTTGGTGGAGCTGCAGGGGACGCGCTCGCCGAACAGCTGATGGATGGCCTGGGCTTCCATGCTGTCGTTCTGCGCAGTGGCGGTACCGTGCAGATTGACGTAATCCACCGCTCCGGCACTCACCCCGGCCATGGCCAGCGCCGCCTGCATCGCCGCCTGCGCGCCGCTGCCATCGGCCAGCGGCGCGGAGATATGGTGCGCGTCGCTGCTCTCGCCGTAGCCGGCCAACTGGATGCCGCCGGGCTCTGGCGTGAGCAGAAACAGCGCCGCCGCTTCACCGATGTTGATCCCGCGGCGATTGGGCGAAAACGGCAAACAGGGCTGATCGCTCACCGCTTCCAGCGCGGCGAAGCCGTTTACCGTCAGCGCGCAGAGGCTATCGGCGCCGCCGGCAATCACCGCATCGCATAGCCCCAGCGCCAGCAGGCGACGGCCACTGGCCAGTGCCCGCGCACTGGAACTGCAGGCCGTAGACAGGGTGTATGCCGGGCCATCCAGCCCCAGATGCGCAGCGACAAAAGCCGAGGGCGAGCCGATCTCCTGCCGCTGGTAGACGAACTCGGCGGGCCACTCGCCGGTGCGCTGAAAATGCGCCACCGCCGGCTCGCTCTCGGCAATACCGGAGGTGCTGGTGCCCAGCACTACACCAATGCGCGCCTGCGGTTGGCGCGCGCGCAGGGTCTGAAGCGCTGGCTGCAGTTGCTGCAAGGCGGCGGCCAGCAGCTGATTGTTGCGCGAGCGATGCTCGGCGGGCCAGTGCTGCATGTCGGGCAGCTCACGGCTCACCCGACCCAGGGGCAGCGGGCGGCCGGGCGTAAACTCATCGGTCATCTGCAGGCTACGCTCGCCGCTGAACAGGCGCTGCGCGACTTCGGCCAGATTGTCGCCCAGCGAGCACAACAGCGCCGGGCTGGACAGGCGGCAGGGCTGGGTGGTGAGCGCGGTCAAAAACTCGGGCATGGCGTGGTGTTCCGCGCGGCCTCGGCCACGGTGATAGTGAGCTGGTAGCCGGCGTCGAGGTCATCAATCTGGCGGCAATGGCCGTCTATTTTAACCTTGGCAATCAGCTGCTTGCGATAGTAAATCGCACGCGCTTGCGGGCTGCCGCGCAGCGTCCAGCGGCTACCTGCGAAGCCCTGCTGCAGAGCCTCCGCCGGCCACAGTGACCAGGCCAGGCGGCTGCCCAGCCAGTCTGCATCGAAAGGGGGCTGCCATACCGAGGAGTGCATTTGTGCGCCATTGGCATCGCGCTGCCAGCTGAGCAGACGCTGCCCCTGCGGGCTGAGCAGCACCAGCCGCAGGCTGTCGGCATCGCGGCGCAGTACGCCGATCATCACATGCGCTTCACCCTGGTGCACAAAGCGCAGTTGCAAGGTTTGCGCAGGGGCCTGCGGCAGCGCAGCCAGCGCCGGCGGCGGCGCAGGGCCGCGCGGCAACAGCGCACAACCACTCAGCAGCAGCGCCAGCAGCAATGCTCCCAACCTGCTCAACATGGGTGACGCGCCAGATCAAAGCGACTGTCGGTGCTGCTCTGCGCCAGGGCGTTCAGACGTCGGCGGCTGGCTGCCACCAGCGGATTCTGGTTGTCCCAGGCGTAACCGGCCAGCACCGCGCTGATCATGCTCCGTATGCGTGCGGGTTGGCGCTGATTGAAGATGATGCGCGGCAGGCGACCGTCATACCAGGCCTGCACAAATTCCCGGAAGGTATCGACACCGGCGCGCAGCGGTTGCTCGAACTCGCTTTGCCAATCCACCGTTTCGCCGACCAGTTGGCGTTGCACCAGGGGCGCCGCCAGCCAGCCCGAGTGCAGGGCTATGGTCACGCCGGAAGAAAACACCGGATCGAGAAACTCTCCGGCGTTGCCCAGCAGCGCAAAGCCCGGCCCGTGCAATCGGGTCACAGCGGCGGAGTAGCCTTCCAACCGGCCGGTATCGCGCACCTGCACCGCGTTTTTCAG
This sequence comes from Halopseudomonas sp., assembly GCF_036961105.1. Classification (GTDB taxonomy): domain Bacteria; phylum Pseudomonadota; class Gammaproteobacteria; order Pseudomonadales; family Pseudomonadaceae; genus Halopseudomonas. The sequence continues at coordinate 51,810 of NZ_JBALWW010000018.1, forward strand.
CAGTTCGGCATAACGTGGCTCCTGGCGCAGCATGGCCCAAAGCCGCTCGGCATCATCCAGCCCGGCCTGCTCCAGGGTGGCGCGGTCGCCCACCACCCCGACCGAGGCACGGCCGTCGCTGAAAGGGATCAGCCAGTACCAGACGCCGGTCAGTTGCGGGTGGATGCCGATCAGGATCTTGTTGCGATCGTAATCAGCGGTGTCGATACGGTCTTCCACATGCATGAACAGGGCGCAGCGCGACTCCAGCACCGAGTCGCAGGCCAGCCCGGTAAGCCGCGCCAGCACCCGGCCATAGCCGCTGGCATCCAGCACAAAGCGCGCCTCCAGCTGCTGCTTCTGCCCTTCGGCGGTGATCAGGCAGAGGCGCGGTTTGCGCGCATCGGGCGCAAAATCGGTTACCTTGCAGCCGAACAGCACCTCGGCGCCCAGCGCCTGCGCGCCCTCAATCAGCCGCTGATCAAAGTCCGCGCGCGGCACCTGCCAGGTGGTGCCCGGGCCGGGGCTGAACTTCTCGGTAAACAGAATCGCGGCGGACTCATCGCGCCAGCAGAAGGCGGCGCCATCCTTGTACTGAAAACCGCCTGCCTCGGCTGCCGCCAGCAACCCGCAATCATGCAGATACTGCATGCACTGCGGCAACAGGCTCTCGCCTATCGAAAAACGCGGAAACTGGCTCTGTTCCAACACCCGCACGCGCAAACCCGCGCGCGCCAGCCACGCAGCTGCAGCGGCGCCCGCCGGGCCGGCGCCGATAATGGCAACATCTACCTGCTCTATCCCGGAAACCATCGCAGCGCTGCTGTCCATTTGCACTCCCTGGCAAGACTCTGATTAATGAGAAAACCCAGGCCGTTCGGCACGGGCAAAGGGCACCAACGCCCAGGTGAAAGCCAGACCCAGCAGACAGGTCAGGCCGAGAAAATGCAGCGCTGGCGTGGCACTGAAAGCCAGCAGACCAAAAGCCAGCAGGCTGGATGCACAGGACAGGCTGACCGCCAGCCAGGTGGCCTCGCTGTCTGGCTCCTGGGCGCTGAAGATGCCGGCGTCCAGACCTATGCCGAGCACCAGCAGCAAGCCCAGCAGATGAAACAGACCAATACCCCCCACCAGGCTCAAACAGCCCAGCGTCAGCACCACCGCGCCCACTGGCGGCAACAGCGCCCGCCAAGCGGCCCTGCGCAAGCGCCAGCAAAGTAACAGGCCGAGCAGCAATACCGCCAGCGCCAGCCAGCTTGCCATGCTGCGGGCCAAATGCGCCAGCTGCGCCGACAGGCTCGCCACGCGATCGTGATAGAGCAGGTCCGGCGCTATTGCCAGTTGCTGCAGGGCACTGATCGCAGCCGGGCTGGCCTCGCCCAACGCGATGATGGCCAGCCAGCCACCCTCGGTCTGGGCGCCGAGCCAGAGGGCTGCATCGGGCGCGCCAGCGCTACTGTCCAGCCACAGCGCCGCTGTTAACAGCGGCGCAGCATCCAGCGCCGCCACGGCCTGCTGTTGCAGTCGCTCGGGCAAGCCACTGGCGGCCCGCAATGCAGGCAGTGCCTGCAGATAGCCTTGACGCAGCGCGTGCCGATTGTACTGCTGACGCGCCAGTGAAGGCAGGTGCCGCGCCGTATGGGTGTAGGCAGACAGCTCGCCTGCGGCTAGCAGCTGCTGCAAAGGCGCATCCAGGCTTTCCAGTCTTTGCAGCAGGGCCTGCCCGTCTGGCGCACTGACCAGCAGATAGCGACTGCCACCGGGTTGCTGCAACAACGTCTGCACCTGCTGCTGCTCGGCGATGAGTTGCGGTGGCGACGGGTTCAGCTGCTGCAGGCTACCGCTGAACTGCAATCGGCTGATCGCAGCCAGCGCCAGCAGCAGCAACACCAGCAAGCTGATCCAGGGCCAGCGCTGCCCCTCCCTCAAGCGCAGCGGCGCCAGCCGACGGGCCGCTGCGGCTGTAGCCGGATGCACCGACAGCGGCCATTGCGCCAACCACAGGCGCACCGTCAGCCAGGCACCGAGCAGCCCCAGCGCGGCAAAACAGGCCATCTGCCGCAGGCCCGGCATGGGCGTGAGCAATTGCCCCAGATAGGCAACCAGCGTGGTCACCAGCCCCAGGAGCAGGGCCGACCAGAAGCGCTGCTCGGGTTGCTCCGCCACCAGCTGACGCTGGCACTGCAGATGCAGGGCGTAATCCACCGCGATGCCGATAATGCTGACGCCAAACACCAGCGTCAGCAGGTTCACCCCGCCAAACAGCAGACCGGTGAGCGGCAAGGCCAATAGCAGGCCGCAGGCGATGGGCACCAGCAGCAAGGCCAGGGTGCGCAGACGACGAAACACCAGCCAGAACAGCAGGCACAACCCCAACACGGATGCGAGGCCCAGGCTCGACATTTCACGTTGCGCCTGCGTGGCACCCGCCGCCGCGTGGAAGATCAGCCCGGAGCGCAGCAGTTGCGCCTCCGGCCATTGAACGTGAAAGGCGGCAAGGGCGCTGTGCAGTTGCTGTTGCACCTCCAGCGCATAGGGGCTGGCTTGCAGCTGCCCACTGACCAGCACCCAGAGTTGGCCATCGTGCTGCAGGCCAGGCATGCCTTGGCGCAGCCGCAGCGGGCCGCTGAAACGCTCCTGCAACCAGCTGTCGAGCACGCCAAAAGGATCACGGCTGACGGCTTCGCTGCCGCCGGGCAACAGTAGTCGTTCCAGAGCCCGTGCACTCAATTGCTCCGAGTCCGCTGCGTGCAGCTCGTCGCTGAGCAAACCGTAGCGATAGGCATCCAGTTGCTGATCCGGCCTGTTGTCTGTTTGGTCGGCGCTCAGACCCACGGCCTGCAGGCGCTGCTTGAGATCACGCGCTGCCGCGACCGGCTGCGGCCCGCCAACCAGCAGCACAAACTGGCTTTCGAAAGCGCCGGCGAGCTGATTATCGGCGCGTTGCAGGCGGGCGCTTTGATCGCTGGCCGGCAGCAACGCGGTAATACGGGTATCCCAGAAATCAGGCTGGCGTAGTTGCGTCAGCAACAGCGCGGTACAGACCAGCAACAATGCAGCCCAGAGCCAGGCCAGCGCGCGCTGACTCACAGCGCGCCGCTGTTGCCGGGCAGCGTGGCGCAGTCGGCGGGACTGAGTTGCAGATTCATGCGATCACCGGAGACAAAGCGGATCTGCAGTTCGCGTACCTGCTCGGCGCCGCTCACCTGCAGCCGTTGCAGGCGTTCGGCCACCGCTGCATCGGTGGGCGTGAGGCTGGCCTGCCAGGCCTCCAGCTGGCCCTGCAGATCGACGGAAAAATGCTGCTGCAACGCGGCCCAGTCACCGCTCAGCAGGCCGGTAAGTACCGGCAATATGACCTGATAGGCGAGCGGCAGGTCGGGGTTGTCGGCATCCAGTACCAACCGGCTGTCGACCGGCGTGAGGGTGTGCCAGACCAATTGTTGCTCGCTGCGCTGAAAGTAGCCGCTACTGGCCAGCTCGGCTTCCAGATCGGCCAGCCAGCGGGTCTGCTCGAAACGGTTGCAGGCCGGACTGTGCTCGGCCAGTTGCGCACCCAGGGCGGCGCTGTCCAGCGCGGCCACGGCCGGCAGGCTCCAGCCCAGAGCAAGGCTCAGCAACAGGCGGCGCATCAGGCTTGCCTCTGTTGCCAGGCGGCGATCTTGTCACGCAGTACGGCGGGCGACTCGAAGCGCATCTCGCGGTCTTCCACCCCCACGGCCACCTGCACCGTCCAGGCGCGATTGAGCCGCTTGCGCGTCTCGGCGTCGCGAATGGTGTAGTCGATTTTGAGGCGATTCTCCCATTCGCTCAGGCGCGCCTCGATGGCGATCTGCTGGGTGAAGATCGCAGGCGCCGCATAGCGCAGGCGCATGTCGATGACCGGCCAGCCGAAGCCGGATTCGCGCATCTGGTTGTAGTTGTAATCCAGCTCGTCGAGCAGCGCGCAGCGGGCAATTTCCAGGTAGCGCACGTAGTGGCCGTGCCAGACGATCTGCATCATGTCCACATCGTGAAAGGGAATGGTCAGGCAGATTTCGGCGCTGGGCAGCGGCTGTTCAGCAGGCGTCATATAGGCTCCAGTGGCGTTGCGTTATCAGGCTGCAAAGGTGACGCAAGTCGCTTTCCAGGGCGCGGTCTTCGGCCAGCGCGGCAATCTGTTCCCGGCATTCGGCCACAAAGTCCGCCAGCGGCGCCGGCAGCGGCGCGGCATCATCCAGGGCGCGGCGCTGCTCTACCGCCTGACAGCCGGCGTGCAGCAGTGCCGCAGCTACCTGTTCGACCAGCGTCAGAACGCGCAGCGCGTCCCGCGCCGCTATGGTGCCCATGCTCACCTTATCCTGATTGTGACATTCGGTGGAGCGCGAAAACACGCTGGCCGGCATGGTCAGCTTGAGCGCCTCGGCGGTCCAGGCTGAAGCGCCGATCTGCACCGCCTTGTAACCGTGGTTGAGCGCCGCGCGCTCGGCGCTGGCACCGCTGAGGTTGGCGGGCAAACCGTGGCTGAAACGGGTATCTACCAACTGCGCCAGCTGGCGGTCCAGCAGATCGGCCAGGTTGGCCACCGCCTGCTTCAGGCTGTCCATCACAAAGGCCACGTGGCCACCGTAGAAGTGCCCGCCATGCATCACCTTGCCGCCTTCAACATCGATCAGCGGATTGTCGTTGGCGCTGTTCAGTTCGGTTTCCAGCCATTGTCGCCAGAACGGCAGGGCATCAGCCACCACGCCGATCACATGGGGAGCGCAGCGGGTGGAATAGCGATCCTGCAGGCGCGGTGAGTTGCGCGGGGTGGCCGGCGCGTGCAGATCCGCGCGCAGCCGCGCGGCGACCTGCGCCTGACCGGGATGCGGTTTGGCCTGAAACAGCGTCTCATCAAAATGATAGGGGTTGCCGTCCAGCGCGTAGACGCTGAGCGCCGTAATGCGCGTGCTCAGGCGCGCCAGGTAGTCGGCGCGGGCGAAGGCCTGCAGTGCCAGGGCGGTCATCACGGCAGTACCATTCATCAGCGCCAAGCCTTCCTTGGGTTTGAGCCGATAGGGCGTCAGCCCACGTTCGGCGAACACCTCGGCGGTGGCGCGGCGCTCGCCATCGACCCAGACTTCGCGTTCGCCGCACAGCACCGCTGCGAGATAGGACAGCGGCGTGAGGTCGCCACTGGCACCCACCGAGCCCTCCTCCGGAATCACCGGCATCACGTCGTGCTCCAGCAGCCAGACCAGACGTTCCAGCAACTCCCAACTGACCCCGGAATAGCCCTGGCATAGCGACACCAGGCGCACCATCACCACGGCGCGCGCCGCCTCTACCGGCAACACCTGACCCAGGCCGCAGCCGTGGAAGGTATACAGATGCTGCGGCAGCTCGCCCAGCACCTCGGCGGGCACGGCGCGGGTGCAGGAGTCGCCGTAACCTGTAGTCACGCCGTAGATCACGCCGTCTTCGGCCAGCAATTGCTCGAGAAAACGGTTACCGGCGCTGATGCGCTCGCGGAACGCCGGCGCGGCCGACAGCGCCACGCGGCAGCGGCGCTGAGCAACCGCCAGCACCTGCTCGATGCTTAGCGGGCTGCCGTCCAGCTGCAGTGCGGGTTGCGCGTCGGGCGCCGTATCAGTGGGATAGTTCATCGGACTCATGAGTGTCAGCCAGCCAGAAAGGGAAAAAGTTGTACCACTGCAGCGGCTGCCTGCGCACCCAGCCGGCGAGGGTATCGGCGTAGCGCTGCATGGCGTCTGCCAACCACTGCTCGCGCTCGCTGCGGGCCAGCGCGCGGGTGTCGTCAAACTCGGCAAATTCGATATGAAAGCGCTCGTCTACCCGCATGCACGATAGTGTGTAGAGCGGGCAACGCAGCAAGGCCGCCAGCCAGAACGGGCCCTCCGGAAAGATGGCCGGTGCACCAAGAAACTCCAGCGCGCGCTGACGCCCGCCGTTGATCGGCGGGCGGTCGGCAGCAATCACTACGAAGCCGCCGCCGGCAATACGCTCGGCGAGCAACTGCGCGGTAGCCGGGGTAATCTCGCTCACCTCGAGAATCTGCGGCCGCGGTCGGCCGGTGACACGCTGCAGCAATTCATTGAATTTGCCGGCATTGCGTGTGTGCATCAGTACCAGCAAGTCCAACTGCGGATGCCGCTCGGCCATGGCGTTGGCCACATCCAGGTTGCCGTGGTGTGCCACCAGCACCAGCCCGCCCGCGCCGGCTTCCAGCGCGCGGGCGAAATGCGCCACACCATCACCTGACAGCTGTTGATCGGCAATGGGCACGCTCCAGCCCTGCACCTTGTCCATCAGCGTGTTGCCGAAACTCATGAAATGCCTAAAGCTGCGCCAGTACAGGCGCAGCGGCTGGCCGGCCAAGGCTGGTTGCAGGCGCCGCCAGTAAGCACAGGAAGCGCGGCGCGCGGTGCCATGGCCAAGGAAAAACCAGAGCATCACCGGCCAGAGCACCAGCTGAAATGGCCAGCGTCCCAGATGCCGATTGATCCACACCAGCAACTGCATGCCCAGTAGGGTACCGCGCTCGCCCATCTGTGCCCAATGCTGGCTCATCGGCGGCCGACTCCGCGCAGCCGCGACCAGGCCCAGCCCGGTGCGCGCGCCAGCATGCCGAAGAACAGCCGCGCATGCATTGCCGAAATCAGTAGATTGTCGCGCCACAGGTTGAAATGGCTGACGCCGCCCTCGGGGTAATGCACATGCACTGGCAGGTTGATCACCACCCCGCCACGCCAATGCCAGCGCACCAGCACCTCGGTATCAAAGGCCATGCGGTTGCCGCAGGGCTGGTCCGCCAGCAGATGATTGACGCCCGCCAGCGGATAGAGACGCGCGCCGCACATGGAATCGCGAATATCCAGCGACAGGGTGTTGATCCAGACCCAGATATGGGTCGCGTAGCGGCCGTAGAAGCGCAGCCGCGAGACGCTGTCGTCGTAGCGCGGATAGCCAATCACCAGCGCCTGAGGGTCGGCCTGCATGGCAGCGACAAAGCTCGGCAGATCATCCAGCGCGTGCTGGCCGTCGGCATCCACCTGCAGGGCATGGCTGTAGCCCAGCTGTTCTGCGTAGGCGAGCCCCGCGCGTACCGCCGCGCCCTTGCCGCGATTGGGCGTCAACCGCAACAACGGGTGACCCGCGGTCTTCAGCTCGTCCAGCACGGCGGCGCATTCGGCGTCGCTGCCGTCGTCTACCAGCACCACGGGCAAACCCAGTTGCTGCAACTGGGCACAGACGCTGGCGATGGTGGCAGGATGGTTATAGACCGGGATCAGCGCGCAGACGTCTGGCGCACTCATGGCTGTACTCATGTCTGTAGCCCGGCGTCTGGCTGAAAGCGTGCGGTGGCGGTGCAATGACGGCCCGCACTGGAATCCAGGCTAAAGGTCACGGCATCGGGCTTGCGCGCCAGCGTCAGCTGAAAGCGCATGCCGGGACGCAGCATGGTCTGAAACTTCAAGCGCTCCAGACGCTGGAACTGGCCCAGCGGGCCGAAACTCTGCTCGGCTATCTGCAGCGCCCATTGGATCATTACCACACCCGGCACCAGCGCAAAGCCGTCGAAATGGCCACGCAGATAGATCAGTCGCTCAGGCACTTCGAAACTGTGGCGGCAATGTTCGGTGTCCTGCCACTGCTCACCCAGCCAACGCGGCAAACGTTCGTCATCCAGATCGGCAAACAGGCGCGCAATCAAAGCGCGATCCAGCTTGCCCTGGGCGTTGCAGGGCAACTGCTCGACAAAACGCCAGTAGCGAGGCAGTGCCACGCGCTCAAGCTGCTCGGCCAGCCGTGCACGCAGCCGCTCGGTCAGGGCGCGCCTTGCGCTGTGCTCCTGCGGCAGGGCCTCGGCGCGCAGGGCCACCACCAAACCCAGGCGGCCATCGGCACGGCCTGGGTCAACACAGCGCACAGCGGTCACCTCGGGCACTTGTAACAGACGCTGTTCTATCTGCTCCAGCGACACTCGCTTGCCAGCCACCTTGGCGACCCGATCACCGCGACCCAGCAGGACAAAACCCTGCCCCTGGGCCGCGACCCGGTCGGCCTGACGCCAAGCCAGTTGCGGCTGCTCTAGAAAGCTCGAACGCAGCACCAGCGCACCTTCCTCGATCTGCCAGTCCACTCCGGGCAGCGCTTGCCACACGGCGTTGCGACTCTGTTGCCGCCAGGCGATGCCGCCGGTTTCGGTACTGCCGTAGATTTCCGTGACCGGAGTCTGCAACAAGGCTTCGGCCTGCTCAGCGTGTTCCAGTTGCAGGGGCGCGCCGGATGAGAACACGCGCCTTGGCGCGCCCGCCGCCGCCCAGTCAATATGCTCTGGCAGGCGTGACAGCGGCGCTGGCGAACTGACCACCACCGCCGTCAGCGGCGCCTCGCGGGCCTCGGCCAGGCGCGCTGCCAGCACCTCAGGGTAGAGCGCATCGCGCCCGCAAAAGGGTACCCCGGCACAGAGCGGATGCAGCACGCCGGCGAGCAAACCATAGATATGTTGATGGCTGACCTGGGCAATCACCGCTGCGCCCGTCAGCGGCCAGAGCTGGGCATGCACCGCCAGTTCGCTGTCGAGCTGGTCAAAGCGTTTGCTGAGACGCAGCGGCTGGCCGGTGGAACCGGAGGTGTAAAGCGTCAGCGCGACATCCTGCGGGCCCAGCGGCGGCAAGCTCGCTGGCTCGTGTTCAGTGCCAGGCGGGAGGCTCGTGGGCAGTTGGCCGTTGAGTTCGGCGGCTATCGACTGCAGGGTTTCGGGCCGGTCATCTGCCGGCAGCACCGCCACTCGTCCGCTGTCCCAGAGCGCCAGCAGAGCGGCAGTGAACTCTAGCGGATCAGGTTGATGCAGCAGCCATTGACCGCCGGGCTTGCCCTGCAGCCAGTGCAGCCACCGCCGCCGCAGCCTGAGCAGCTCGGGCAACTGGCACCAGTGCGACGGCAGCCCGTGGCTGGTCGCGTAATCCACACGGGGGTGCAGCCAGGGGCGCTCGATCAGCGGCGTCAGGCTCATGAGTGCACCCGCTGCACACGGCGACGGCACAGCCATTCCACCGCAAACATCAGCCCCATCAGCAGGTAGCTGATGCAACCGTTGTACAGTGTCCAGGTGGCCAGATCGGCGTATAAGGCGGTCCAGCCGGCAATGCTGCCGTTGACGATGAAGAAGCCGCACCAGGCCCAGGTAACCTTGCGGGTGTAGCGCACCCCTTCGGGCGGAAGATCAGGTTCCTGCAAGCGGGCCAGGCGTTCGATAACCGGCATACCCCGTAGCAGGCTGCCGGCAAACACCGCCAGCAGGATCAGACTGACCGCCACCGGGTACGCGCGCATACCCAGCTCGGCCTTGCCGAGCAGGCCCAGTAACAGCAGCACGGCGGCCGCCAGAAAGGCCAATGGTCGGGCCTGCGGCAGACGCCAGACCAATAGCCCGGCACCAATGAGCAATAGCCAGCCGCTGGCAATGCGGCCATGCAGCCCGTAGACCGCGAAGGGCCAGGTCAGCAAGGCGAGCATCCCTGCCCACTTCAGCATCCGGTAAGGCATGTTCAGGGCTGCATGATGCGGTCAACGGCGTTGACCACGTCGTCGATGGTACGCACCGACTTGAAGTCTTCGGGGTTCAGGCGCTTGCCGGTGTAGCGCTTGAGCTCAACCACCAGATCGACGGCGTCGATGCTGTCGATATCCAGGTCTTCGTAGAGGCGCGCTTGCGGGGTTATTTCCTCAGCGTCCAGTTCGAACAGCTCGACCAGCGTCTTGCGCACCTGGGCAAAGGTCGCGGCACGGCTTGGGGACTCACTCGACACGGCGGGCCTCCACGAGCGCTTGCAATGCGTTCAGGCTGGCAAAGTGCTGACGGGTCTCCTCGGCTTCGGCGTCCAGTTTGATGCCGTAGCGCTTTTGCAGCGCCAGACCGATTTCCAGCGCATCGATGGAATCCAGGCCCAGGCCTTCGCCAAACAGCGGCTCGGCCGCGTCGATGTCATCCGGGGTGATGTCTTCGAGTTCAAGCGTTTCGATAATCATCCGCTTCAGTTCCAGCGATAAATCTTGGGTCTCGCTCATGACTGAAATGCTCCAGTTCCTTGTTGAAATAGTCACTCAACCACAGCGTCAAGTGTCTGGCCTGCTGTCCCGCAGGTTGTGTTTCGTCCCTGTTGACCGCCACATCATCCAGCACCCGCAGGTGCATCTGGATGCGGCTCGGCGGGATATGATACCAAGGCTCACCCTTGGTCAGGGTAGTGGGTGTGCAACGAATCAGTACCGGTGTTATCGCGGTATGGGTGCGCAGGGCAATATTGGCGCCGCCACGGCGAAACTTGATCGCTCGCTGCGGCGAGGTCCGGGTGCCCTCAGGGAACAGAATCAGCGATTTGCCCGCCGCCAGGCTGCGCTGCGCGGCTGCCAGCACGGCTTCCGGCTCGCTGTTGGTGATGTAGCCGGCCATGCGAATCGGGCCGCGAGTGAAGGGGTTGCGCGCCAGCGCGCCATTGACGATGCAGTCGGCCTCGGCGGTGTAGGCCACCAGGTAGATCACATCGATCAGCGAGGGGTGATTGGCCAGCACCAGCAGCCCTGGGCGGTGCAGTTTTTCCAGCCCGTCGATGCGGTAATCGGCTACTCCCAGCAGTTTCATCAGCCCGATAAAGGCCCGAAAGCCGTACTGGATAAGCCGCCGTGCCGCCCGCTGTCGGCGCTGCGGGTCACGCACCAGCAACAACAGCGGCGCAGCAAACAGGCCCAGCAGCAAGCCGCCCAGGCCAAATGCGCTAAACGACAGTGCGGTACCGATACCACGCCAGAGTCGCTCTGCCGGGATGCTCACGCCAGGCTCCAGCACTGACGCGCCTGCAACCGGCCACCTCGCGACAGCCAACGCATGACATCAACAGGCGTGGGTTCGGCACTCACACCGCTACTGTGTGCCTGCAAAGCGCGGCCCTGCTGAAGCGACAGACGCAAACCGACACAAGCAGCGCTATTCGGCGCACTGCTCTGCCCTGCATAGGCAGAGGGGAGATCGGCATCGGAAAATACGGCCACGACCGCCGGATGACCTTCCAGCAGGTAACCCGCCGCCTCCAGCAGCATGGCATCGAGCTCATGACCGCAGGCTGCCAGCGCCTGCATCGAACGGGTGTTGTTGCGGGCGATGGAATGTACGCCCAGCACGGCGTTGTGCACCGACATGGAAAACTTGGCGGGAGACAGCGGTTGCCCGTCGGCCAGAGACTGCAGCATGGCCAACGAACTCTTCACATCACCGTGGCGCGAAGCATGAATCACGGGGCACTGATGCTGTGGATCAAGCAGCGCCAGCAGGTCGCAGAGTGCTCGCCCGGTAACATCCAGACGTCGACGCAGCATGGCCGGCAGCGGTGGCTCCGGGCCCTGGCGCTGGCTCAGGTCATGGTGACTGTCCAGCACAACATCCGTTTGCTGGGCACTCCAGGCCAGCCAATCTTCCAGCAGCAGGTTCATCATGCGTCATTGCTTTCGTTGCACCGCAGAGGGGGCATTCTACGGAGGGTGGCAGTTTGGTCAAGCTTGCATCTGGTGCGGCCATGCCCTATTACCAGTGCTGAACCGAGCCTGACCCCAGGCGCCATTTATATCAGAGTTGGGCGCCAGCACCCGATTTTGCCGACAGAGCGCCCGCGCGTTACGCCAACCCGTTCAAATAATGGCACAATGATCTCAACTCTGCCCAACAAGCACCGCCTGCTAAGGTCTAGACTGAGTGTTATTGGCAGCACCTGACCGTACACCCAGGTAACACTATGATCAGCTACAACAAAAGACGCTTTCTCATTGTCGATGACTTTTCCGACTTCCGCGGTTCGGTCAAGGCGATGCTCAACCAGATGGCCGCGCAGCATGTGGATGCGGCCGCCAATGGCGAGGAAGCCATCAAGCTCTGCCGCGAGCAGCAGTACGACATCATCCTGCACGACTACAACTTGGGCGAAGGCAAGAACGGCCAGCAGGTACTGGAAGAGCTGCATCACGAAGGGCTCATCAGCCCCAACTGCATCTTCGTCATGGTCACTGCCGAAAGCAGCCAGGCGATGGTGATGGCAGCGCTCGAGTTCGAACCCGACGCCTATCTGACCAAGCCCTTCACCCGCGCCAGCCTGCAGCAACGGCTGGACAAGCTGGTCGAGCGCAAGACCGCCCTGCAGCCGATACTCGCCCCTCTGGCCAAGCAGCAGTATGGCGCGGTACTTCAGGCCTGCGAGCAGATCATTGCCAGCCAGCCGCGCTACGCTCCCCTGTGCCAGCGCTACAAGGCCGACGCGCTGAAAACGCTCGGCCTGCATGAAGAGCTGCAAGCACAGCTGCAAAGCCTGCTGGCCGACCGCCCCATGCCCTGGGCATTGAACATGCTGGCCAATCATTGGCTGGAGCGCGGTGAACTGGAGCAGGCCGAGGCCTGTCTGGAGCAGGGCATCAGCCAGTTCCCGATGCTGCCGGCGCTATTCGATGGCCTGGCGCGGGTCAAGCTGGCCAAGGGCGAGCTGCTCAAGGCGCAGGTATTTCTCGAACAGGCGGTCAAGATCTCGCCGAACAACCCGCAACGCCAGGCCGAGCTGGGCAAGCTCGCACGCGCCAACAATGATCCTGATCGCGCCGTGCGCGCCTACCGGCAGGCGGTGAACCTGGGACGCCATTCGCAATTTCGCGACCCCGAGCATCACCTGAACCTGGCCGGCAGCCTGCAGGACCAGTCCGGTGATACCGCCCCGGCACCCAAGGTACTGCTGGAGATTCGTCAGACGCTGGGCGATTTGAGCAAGAGCTGGCGGCATGATCCCGGCCTGACCGCACGTGCCGATCTGGCGCAGGCCAAAAGCCTGGTCAAGGCGGGAAAACAGGGCGAAGCCGACGAACTGGTGCGCAACGCCGCCGGCAAGCTGGGCAAGCTGGACACCTTTTTCTCGGCTGAAGCGGCCCTCGAAGTCGCCAGCCAGCTGCGCGAGCTGGGGCAGCCCGAGCAGGCCGATGCCGTACTGGGGACCTGTGCCGAAATGTACGGCGACGACCCCAAGGTCATGGCCGGCATCAGCGCCCAGACCAGCAACCCCACAATACTGCAGGCGGGCGACCAGGCGCAATCGCACAACCGTGCGGGCGTGCAGCACTACCAAAAGCAACAGTATGCCGAAGCGCTGGACAGCTTCCGCGCCGCAGCGGCGCTGCAGCCGCGCAACATCAGCTTTGCCCTGAATACCGCGCAGTCGCTGCTGCGCCTGCTGTTGAGCGCACCCACCGACGAGCTGCGCGAGGAATGCCAGGCCTGCCTCGAGCAGGTGCGCAGCATGCCGAAGTCCGACCACCGCTATGAGCGCTATCGCAAGCTGTGCGAGCGTGTGGAGGCGCTATGAAGCGCGGTGCACCGGAACCGGAAGATGATCAGGGACTGGGCTTCTCGACGGTCATTGCCTCGACCGTGCACGACATGAAAAACTCGCTGGGCATGTTGATGCAGGCGCACAGCGCCCTGGCCGAGCGCTTGCCGCCGGAGCTGGGTAGCAGTCGCGAGCAAGGCATCATCGAGTATGAGTCGATGCGCCTCAACGGCATGCTGGTGCAGATGCTGGGTCTGTACAAGCTGGGAGTGAACCAGTTGCCGCTGCAACCGGTGCACATTGAAGTAGACGACTTCTTTCAGGCCGCGCTGGCGCGCCATCAGGAAATACTGCATTCACGGCACATCCACGGCAGCTACGAAGTGTCCGAAGAGGGCCTGATGGGCTTTTTCGATGCCGAGCTGGTGGGCTCGGTAGTCGGCAACGTGATCAACAATTCCATCCGCTACGCCAAAAGCGCCATACATCTGCGCGCCTGGGTCGAACAGGAGCAATTGGTACTGGCCATCAGCGACGACGGCCAGGGTTATCCGCCGCGCATGCTGGAGGCGCAGTCCGACTACGTGCTGGGCATCAACATGAGCAGCGGCTCCACCGGCCTGGGCCTGTATTTCGGCGCGCGTATCGCCGAGCGGCATCAGCGCAACGGTGTGCAGGGGCGCATCGCCATCAGCAATGACAGTGAGCTGGGCGGCGGCGAGTTTCGGATTTATTTGCCGTGATGTTTCGTCTTGATTCGTTCGGATAGCGCTCAGCGCGCCAAACCAATGGTTTTCGGCGGCATTTGAAGAATATGACACATAGCAAGGTTATTGCACGGACCAAAAAGTCCCATCTGAGCGGGCGAATAGCGCCGAGTTTTGTGAGCGGACGGCCAGGTGCGTCCCCGGCAGATCGAGCCACGCAGCGAACCCGCAGGGCCGCGCAGCTGGGTGCCCTGGGGGATTGCTAAGGGGGAATGGGCACGCCTCCCCCCTGGGTCGCCTAGAGGCGAAAACTGAGCCGAGCGAGATTAACGAATTCGATTCCAGCTCGTGCCTAAGTCACACTTGAAAGCCCACTCAACGCGGCATCATCCGCACCCCTTCCAGCTCACTCAGCGGCTGCGGCATACCCAGATGATAGCCCTGGGCATAGTCCACCCCCAGCTCGCGCAACTGCTCGAGAATGGCCTCGTTCTCGACAAACTCCGCCACTGTTTCCAGCCCCATTTCGTGGCCTATGGTGTTGATCGAGGCGACCATGGCGCGGACGATGGGGTCGGTGGCGATATCCTTGACGAACACGCCGTCGATCTTCAGATAGTCCACCGGCAGCGACTTGAGATAGGCGAAAGACGACAGACCCGAGCCAAAATCATCCAGCGCAAACAGGCAGCCAATGGCCTTCAGCCGCTGCATGAAACTGATCGCCTTGCCGAGATTGGCGATAGCGCTGGTTTCGGTAATTTCAAAGCAGATGCACTGCGGCGGTACCGCATGGCGTTCAATCGCCTCCAGCACGAAACCGAGAAAGCTTTCTTCACCCAGCGAAGCCGCCGAAAGGTTGATCGAGTAATTGCCGATATCGCCGTCGCGACGGCGATGATAATCACCGACCCAGGCGAGGAAATTACCCACCACCCAGCGGTCGATCGCCGAGGCCAGATCATAGCGCTCGGCCGCCGGCATGAAGGCGCCGGGCGGTATTACCCGCCCATCCTCGCCGAGCAGGCGTACCAGCACTTCGTAGCCCGGCCGGCTCTGCTGCTGGCTGATCGGGTGAATGGGCTGCACATAAAGCCGCAGCAGGTCGGAGTCAAGCGCGTGGCGCAAACGGTTGACCCAGAGCATCTCACCGCGTCGCTCCAGCAGCTGCGCGTCGTCAGCCTGATACAGATGAATACGATTGCGCCCTGCTTCCTTGGCGGCGTAGCAGGCGCTGTCGGCGGCGCTGAGCAGCACGTCCATGGTCGCCATCTGCTCTTCCACGGAGACCAGGCCTATGCTCACGCCCACGGCGAAGGTCTTGTCCTGCCAACTGAAACGGAACTCTTCCACCAGCGCGCGAATGCCATCCACGATCGGGATCGCCTCTTCCAGCGAACAGCCCGACAACAGCAGCCCAAACTCATCGCCGCCCAGGCGTGCCAGTACGTCGCTGCTGCGCACATGGGAGATGAACAGCTTGGCCAGCTGGCGCAGCAGTTCATCCCCAGCGGCGTGACCGCAGGTATCGTTGACTATCTTGAACTGGTCCAGATCCATGTAGCAGAGCACCTGCTCGCCACGCTCGGCCGGCAGCTTGCTCAGCGCCAGCGCAACCCGCCGCTCGAACTCCTTGCGGTTGGTCAGCCCGGTCAGGGTGTCATGGGCCGCCTGGTGCGACAGCTCGCGCGCCAGCCGGCGATTGACGGTGACGTCGCGAAAGGTCAGCACCGCGCCGATGATATGGCCTTCGGCATCACGGATGGGCGCCACAGCATCCTGAATGGTGACCTCGCTGCCATCCCGACGACGCAACTGACACATGGCGCCCTCCTGGCGGGCAAGAGCCTGGCGATAGCGGCGTAGCAAGGCGGTCACCGGGTTACCCAGGCGCTCCTCACTGAGCTCGTCGTACAAGCAGTAGACATCGTCCAGCGGCCGGCCGGCGGCCTCCTCTTCGCTCCAGCCGGTGAGTTGCTGGGCGACCGGATTCAGATAGCGCACACGGCTGTCCGGGCCAGTGGTAATCACCCCATCGCCAATCGAGGCCAGGGTCACCTGCGCCAGCATCTTTTCCTGAAACAACTGTTGCTCAATGCGCCGGCGCTCGGTGATATCGCGAATCATGCAGGTATAGACGTCGTCATCGAAGGCGCCGCGGCTGACGGTCAACTCGGCCACAAACTGGTCGTGCTCGTTACGGCTGAACAGCACCTCGCGCATCATCTGACCGCCCGCTTCCGGCAGGGGCATGCCCTGCCAACTGCGATCCGCCACCAGGCGCTCCAGCGGCTGGCCGATCAAGGCGCCCGCCGGCATGCCGAATAATCGTTCTGCGCCGGGGTTGCAGCTGGCCAGCACACCGTCGCGTCCGCAGGTAACCACGCCATCACGGATATCGCGGATCATGCTCTGGGTCATCCCCACGGCACGGCGCAGCGCGTGGATCACCTTGTTGTACTGGGCCGCGATCTGACCGACCTCGGTAAAGGGTTCCACCGGCACATCCCGCTGCATGTCACCGGCCTGCTGGTGCGCTGCCATGGCCTCAAGCAACTCGATCAGCTCGGTACGAGCGCCGTGTTCCGCAATGTTCAGCCCCTTCTGCTCGGCGTCTGGCGAGACCCGCATGGGCCAGAAGCGGTTGATCGTACGCAGCAGTGCCCAGGTCAGACCAAAGGCCCAGAGCGCGGCTACCAGCACCCCTTCTAGTTGGGCAATGAACTGCTCTGTCCGGCTCAGACCCGTGCCCAGCAGGGTCAGATCACCAAAGAGCGCCACGGCCAGGGTGCCCCAGATCCCCGCCGCCAGGTGCACCGGTACTGCACCTACGGCATCGTCGATGCGCAGATGGGTCAGCAGCCGGTCCGCCAGATACATCACTACCGCACCGCCCAGGCCGATCAATACCGACGCCCCCGCATCCACCACGTGGGCACCAGCGGTCACCGCTACCATGCCGGCGATCATGCCATTGAGCGGATAAACCGGGTCGACCAGGCGCCAGCGCCACCACGACATGACCATGCCGCCGAGCGTGCCGGCGATGGCCGCCAGCACAGTGTTGGCGATGATGCCCGGTACCCGGCCATCAAACCCCAGCACGCTGCCACCGTTGAAACCGAACCAGCCAAACATCAGCATCAGGCCGCCAAGCATCGCCAGCGGCAGGTTGGAACCAGGCATGCTGCGGCCTTCGCGTTCCTGCTCGTAGCGCCCCTGGCGCGGCCCGAGGATCAGAATGACGGCCAGCGCAATCCAGCCGCCAATGCCGTGAACCACGGTTGAACCGGCAAAGTCCACAAAGCCGCGCCCCGACAGCCATCCCTCGCCAGGGCTGAAGCTGCCGCCCCAGGCCCAGTGGCCGAAGAAGGGATAGATAAGACCCGCTGCTATGGCGGTTACCAGCAGGTAGGCGCTGAAGCGCATGCGTTCGGCAGCCGCACCGGAAACGATAGTGGCTGCAGTGGTACAGAACATCGCCTGAAACAGGAAGAAGGCGGCCTGCCAGGTGTCGTTGAACGACAGCATGTTGAAGCCGCCACCATAGAGCCCGGTCGCGCTGACGCCGAACATCAGACTGAAACCGAACAACCAGTAGAGGAAAACCGCGACGCCCAGATCGGCCATGTTCTTGACCGCGACGTTGATTGCATTCTTGCTGCGCGTCAGCCCCGACTCCAGGCAGAGAAAACCGATCTGCATGTTGAACACCAGCCCGGCACAGAGCACAAGCCACAGCACATCAATCATTGATACGGGCATAGTCGACACCTGATCCGATACGAAACTGGCACTTTGATAGCGCGCTAATTATGTTCACGCCCTGTTTTGGCGCGCGCGCAGTAGGAATGCGGCTCCGCCGGCTCAGGACAGTGCAAGCACTGCAGTTTTTGTACCAAAAGGTGTCGAAACGTCGGCAAGTCGTCGCTATAAAACTGCAACAGGGGCAACTGACAAGCGTGGGGAGGCGGGATTAGAACGGGAAAAGTGTGACGCAGTTATCATCGAGCCGCATGGTAGCGGCCCGATGATTTCTCACCGGCGTTCAGCTCAGTCGGCGACGTGCACCAATTGCTTGCCGAAGTTCTTGCCATTGAGCATACCCTTGAACGCCTCGACGGCGTTGTCCAGGCCTTGCGCTACGGTCTCGCTGTACTTCAGCTTGCCCGAAGCCACCTGCTCAGCCAGCAGCGCGGTGATTTCCTGGTGCTGGTCCTGCCATTCGGTGACCAGGAAGAAGCGATGCTCCGGCTTGGGATCCAGCGCACCAAAAATGTGGAACGGAGTTTCGATCTTGCTCTGATCCTGCGCATTGTAGGCAGAGACGTAGCCACAGATCGGCACGCGCGCACCCGGATTGATCAGCTTGGCCACCGCCTTGGCAACCTCGCCACCGACGTTCTCGAAGTACACGTCGATACCCTTGGGGCAGGCCGCCGCCAGATCGCCGTCCAGATTGCCGGCCTTGTAATCGATGCAGGCATCGAAGCCCAGTTCCTCGACCACGTACTTGCACTTCTCCGGACCACCGGCGATACCGACCACGTGGCAACCTTGCTGTTTGGCGGTCTGACCCACCACAGTGCCCACCGGGCCAGAGGCCGCAGCCACCACTACGGTTTCGCCTGCCTTGGGCTTGCCTACGTACATCAGGCCGCAATAGCCGGTACGGCCTGGCATGCCGGCCACACCCAGGTAGGTTTGCAGCGGCACGCCCTGATCCTTGATTTTGTACACCATGGGCGCATCACCGGGGATGATGCAGTACTCCTGCCAACCGGAGTAGACGGTCACCACATCGCCAACGGTGTAATTCTCGGACTTGCTCTCGACCACGCGGCCAACGCTCTCACCCACGATGGGCGCGCCGATTTCAATCGGGTCCATATAACCCTTGCTGTCGTTCATGCGCGGACGCATGTAAGGGTCAAGCGACAGCCACAGCGTCTTGATCAGCACTTCACCGTCTTTCAGCTCGCGTACCGGCTCTTCCTTGATGACCAGATCGCCATCCTTGATCTCGCCTTGCGGGCGCTGGTTGAGTACCACTTTACGATTCGTATGGGCAGACATGATTTGCCTCTCGCTATCAGGTGTATGGGCGGACAGATTGCCGCGAACTCGCCGATCATAAACCAGCAAGACAGCAAGTCATGCCCCCTTGTACGCACTATTCATCGTACTGATTGTTTGCCAATTGGCAGGCCGAAACCGCCGCTGCCGATTTCACCCCAGATCGCTTACCGCCAGCCCGCCACCTTCGCTCACTACCCGATTGCGACCATAGGCCTTGCCCCGATACAGCCGCTGGTCGGCGCAACGATAGAGGACTTCGGTGGTGCTGCCATCGACCGGCCATTGCGCCACGCCAAAGGTAGCCGCCAACGGCACCCGCATACCGTTGACCATGAGCGGTTGCTCACTTAACTGCTGGCGCAAATCCTCGACCAGGGTGGCGCCGGCCTGCAGGTCGGTATTGAGCAACAACAGGCCAAACTCTTCACCACCCAGGCGTCCGACCTGATCCGTGATGCGCAGGCGCTGCTGCAGCACCTGGCACAGGTGCTGCAGCGCACGATCGCCCACTACATGCCCCCAGCTGTCGTTGACCTGCTTGAAGTGATCCACATCCAGCAGTACCAGACAGAATGGCTGCTGGCTGCGGTCAGCCTGCTGCACCGCCAGGGTGAACAGTTGTTGAAAACGCCCACGATTGAACACACCGGTCAGTGCGTCGGTTTCCGCCACCCGCTCAAGGACGCGCTGGGCAGCCGCTCGGCGCGCTTCATAGATGTGCACAAACAGCATGAGCAGCAGGCCGCAAAGAATCGCATTGGCCAGATCAATCATTCCGGCCGGCGTACGCACCTCGGCATAGCGCCACACATACAAGAAGGCAGCCAGCAGTATGAAGGGCGCAGCCAGCCAGAAGCCGGCGGTCCGGCCCAGCAGCAGATACGACATGATGGGCACCAGATACATCCAGACAAAAGCCGTCTGCGAGGCACCCGGCATCACTATGATGTAGAGCAGAAAGCAGTAGGTGGGCAACAGGTACAGGTAGGTCCAGGGCGTTAGGTCCCGCACGGCAGTAATCTTCCAGGCGCCCCAGAGCAGCAGCAGGCCGGTAACGCTTTCCAGCAGGGCCAGCAACAGATTGTCGTTGCCAAATTGCAGCGCGGCGAACCCGCACAGGGTCGCGCCGGTGCAGAAGAACACCAGGCGCAGCATGAGGCGCCGGTCGGCGTCGCCGAGTGCGCTGGGAGCAACTGGACGCTGCTGGCGGTGCTGCAGTCTGAGCTTTGTTGGCATATCCGTCGCCTGCTGAATAACAGTCACCAGTGTAGCTCGCCTCAGCCGGCCAGTAAGCCCGCTATTTTTGGTTACTACCAGACAGTTAACGAGGCTGTAGAAAAACCCTTTTCGGGTTCATCCCGCAGCCATTTCCGTGTTTATGTCTGGCCTCGGATCTTCAGGGCCGTGTTTGCTCAATTACTA
>NZ_JBALWW010000019.1:0-69719 GCF_036961105.1 Halopseudomonas sp.
TGGGCGCTGCCGTCGGTGCCTCGCGCGCCGCAGTAGACGCAGGCTTCGTTCCCAACGACATGCAGGTTGGCCAGACCGGCAAGATCGTCGCGCCGCAGCTGTACGTCGCGGTCGGCATCTCCGGCGCCATCCAGCATCTGGCGGGCATGAAGGACTCCAAGGTGATCGTTGCGATCAACAAGGACGAAGAAGCGCCGATTTTCCAGGTAGCGGATTACGGTCTGGTAGCAGACCTGTTTGAAGCCATCCCGGCGTTGGAAGGCAAGCTGTAACCGGCGCTTAGCGCGGTTACAGCAGCGGCAAGCTTCAAGCCGCAAGCTGCAAGAAAAACCCCCAGTCTCGTGAGAGCTGGGGGTTTTGCGTTAAGGCATACTCCGTTTTCGCTTTTCGCTTTTCGCTTTTCGCTTTTCGCTTTTCGCTTTTCGCTTTTCGCTTTTCGCTTTTCGCTTGTAGCTTGTAGCTTGTAGCTTGCAGCTTAAGGCTTGCCGTTTGCAGCTTAAGGCTTGCCGCTTGAGTCGGTCGCGCACAGCGCGAACGACTCAAGATGGTAGCCGCCTTCATCAACCAGCAAATACCATCCGGAACGATCCCAATCGCCCAGCACGATGCGCTCGGCCGGTTCTCCGTTGATCATCAACGGGTGGCGGGCGGGGCGGTGGGTGTGGCCGTGGATGAGGGTACGCACGCCTGCATTGCGCATCGCCTCGGCTACCTGGCCGAGATTGACGTCAGTGATGTCGGCGGCTTTCATGCGGGTTCGGCTCTGGCTTTCATCGCGCAGTTTGCGGCCGATTTTTTGTCGGGTGCGCAGTGGCAGATGGCGCAGCACAAAGCGGCTGGCCGGGTTGCGCAGCCATTTGCGCATGCGCATGTAGTCCAGGTCGTCGGTACATAGACTGTCACCATGCATCAGCAGAACGGATTCGCCGTTCAGCTTGACGATGCTCGGGTCGCGCAGCAGGGTGCATTTTGCCAGTCGGCAAAAACGTCGGCCCAGGAGAAAATCGCGGTTGCCATGCATAAGGAAAATGCGCACGCCATTTGCGCTCAGCTCGGCCAGTGCCTTGACTACCAGCTGACCCAGATCATCCATGGCGTCATCACCCAGCCAGACTTCGAAGAAGTCGCCCAGGATGTAAAGCTCGTCCACACCGCTGGCCTGTTCGTGCAGGCATTGCAAAAACGCCCGGGTAATGTCCGGGCGTTTTGCTTCAAGATGCAGATCGGAAATGAACAGATAGCGCATCTGCAAAAAGTGCTCAGTCGACCAATTCGGCGCGTTCGATGATAACGTCGTCTGCCGGTACATCCTGATGCCCGCCGCGCGAGGTGGTGCTGACGGCCTTGATCTTCTCTACCACGTCCATGCCATCGCTCACCTTGCCGAATACCGCGTAACCCCAGCCCTGGGTGGAGGGCGCGGTGTGGTTAAGGAAGCTGTTTTCTGCAACATTGATGAAGAACTGGGCGCTGGCGGAATGTGGGTCCATCGTGCGAGCCATGGCGACAGTGCCTACGGCATTGCCTACGCCGTTGTCGGCTTCGTTCTTGATCGGGTCGCGAGTGTCTTTCTGTTTCATGCCAGGCTCAAAGCCGCCGCCCTGAATCATGAAGTTGCTGATAACGCGGTGAAAGATGGTGCCGTCATAGTGGCCATCGCGCACGTACTGCTTGAAGTTTTCGACTGTCTCGGGCGCTTTGTCGTCAAAGAGTTCAAGAGTGATAACGCCGTAGTTTGTATGCAGTTTGACCATCGGGCAGTCCTCGGGCAAAAAATCTCGGTGGGTAGAGTAGCGCATGTGCGTTACCGCGTTCAGGCGCTTGACAGTTTCGGGTATGATACGGCTTTTGGCCAACTCGGCCTAGCCAAAATCCGTGATGCCTCAGGCTTCACCCGTAGCGAGTTTTGCTGACCTTATGAACAAACCCGAAGCCACGCCGCCCAGTCACTTCCTGCGCCAGATCGTCCAGTCAGACCTGAATGCCGGCAAGCACCAGAGCATTGTTACCCGTTTTCCGCCCGAGCCTAATGGCTATCTGCACATTGGTCACGCCAAGTCGATCTGCCTGAATTTCGGTCTGGCCAAGGAGTTTGGCGGTGTCTGCAACCTGCGCTTTGACGACACCAACCCGGCCAAGGAAGAGCAGGAATACATCGATGCGATCAAGCAGGATGTAGAGTGGCTCGGCTTTGAATGGGCCGGCAAGGTGCGTTACGCATCCGATTATTTTGACCAGTTGCACGCTTGGGCCATCGAGCTGATCAAGGGTGGCAAAGCCTACGTCTGTGATCTGTCGCCAGAGCAGGCGCGCGAATATCGTGGCTCGCTGACCGAGCCGGGCAAGAACAGCCCGTATCGCGAACGTAGCGTCGAGGAAAACCTGGATCAGTTTGCGCGCATGACTGCAGGCGAGTTTGCCGATGGCGCCAAGGTACTGCGCGCCAAGATCGATATGGCCGCGCCCAACATGAACCTGCGCGACCCCATCCTCTATCGCATTCGCCACGTCCATCATCACCAGACCGGTGACAAGTGGTGCGTGTATCCCAGCTATGATTTTACCCACGGCCAATCCGATGCAATCGAGGGCGTCACGCACTCCATCTGCACGCTGGAATTCGAGGACCATCGCCCGCTGTACGAGTGGTGCCTGAACAATCTGCCGGTGCCGGCGACGCCGCGCCAATACGAATTCGCGCGGCTCAACCTGAACTACACGGTGACCAGCAAGCGCAAGCTCAAGCAACTGGTTGACGAGAAGCACGTGGACGGCTGGGATGATCCGCGTATGTCGACCATCAGTGCTTTCCGCCGCCGAGGCTACACGCCGGCGTCGATTCGCGAGTTCTGCGAGCGTATTGGTGTGACCCGGTCTGATGGCGTGGTCGACATGGGGGTGCTCGAGTTCTGCATTCGTGATGATCTGGACGCCCACGCGCCACGCGCCATGTGCGTGCTCAGGCCGTTGAAGGTCACTATCACCAATTATCCGCAGGACAAGACCGAGCTGCTGCAGTTGCCGCGCCACCCGAAAGAAGATATCGGGGTGCGCGAGCTGCCGTTCGAGCGCGAGATTTATATCGATCAGGACGACTACATGGTCGATCCGCCCAAGGGCTACAAGCGTCTCGTGCCAGGCGGTGAAGTACGCCTGCGCGGCAGCTATGTGATCCGCGCGGATGAGGCGGTGACCGACGCAGACGGCAACATTGTCGAGCTGTTGTGTTCCTATGATCCCGATACATTGGGCAAGAACCCCGAAGGCCGCAAGGTCAAGGGTGTGATTCACTGGGTGCCCGCTGCGACCAGCATTGAATGTGAAGTACGCCTGTATGACCGCCTGTTCAAGACCCCCAATCCCGATAAGGGCGAGGAGGGCGCGGGTTTTCTCGACAACATCAATGCCGAGTCGCTGATTGTCCTAAAAGGCTGCCGCGCCGAACCCTCATTGGCGAGCGCCAGCGTGGATGATCGCTTCCAGTTCGAACGTGAGGGCTACTTCTGCCTGGACTCGAAAGATGCCACCGCGGAGCGTCCGGTATTCAACCGCACTGTCACCTTGCGCGACTCCTGGGGTAACTGATGGCGCTGACGATCTACAACACCCTGAGCAAGACCAAGGAAAGCTTCAAACCGTTGATCGGCAATCAGGTGCGTATGTATGTGTGCGGCATGACCGTATACGACTACTGCCATATCGGCCACGCGCGGGTTATGGTCGCCTTTGACGTGGTGGCGCGCTGGTTCCGTCACCGTGGCTATGACCTGACCTACATTCGCAATATCACCGATATCGACGACAAGATCATCCGCCGCGCCAATGAAAACGGTGAGACCTTTCAGCAGCTGACTGGCCGCATGATCGCCGCTATGCACGAAGACGAAGCGCGTCTGAATGTGCAGCGCCCAGATCAGGAACCCAAGGCCAGCGAGCACGTGCCTGGCATGCACAGCATGATCCAGACACTGATCGACAAGGGCTTTGCGTACGCACCCGGTAACGGTGATGTGTACTACCGCGTCAGCCGTTTTGCCGACTACGGCAAGCTGTCGCGCAGGAAAACCGAAGACCTGCGCAGCGGTGCGCGGGTCGAGGTGGATGAGGCAAAGGAGGATCCGCTGGACTTCGTCCTCTGGAAAGGCGTCAAGCCTGGCGAACCGAGCTGGACTTCACCCTGGGGAGAGGGACGTCCTGGCTGGCACATCGAGTGCTCGGTGATGTCTACCTGCTGCCTGGGTAATACCTTCGACATTCACGGCGGCGGGCCGGATCTGGTCTTCCCGCACCACGAGAACGAGATCGCGCAGAGCGAAGCGGCGACTGGCGAACTGTACGCAGCCAGCTGGATGCACGCGGGCGCGGTGCGCGTAGATGGCGAAAAAATGTCCAAATCGCTGGGCAACTTCTTCACCATTCGCGAGGTGCTGGAAAAGTATCACCCTGAGGTGGTGCGCTACCTACTGGTATCCAGTCATTATCGCAGTGCCATCAACTACTCCGAAGACAACCTGAAGGAAGCCAAGGGCGCACTCGAGCGTTTTTATCATGCGCTCAAGGGCTTGCCGGAAGTGCCTGCGGCAGGCGGTGACGACTACGCCGAACGCTTTGCTGCCGCGATGGACGATGACTTCAATACCCCAGAAGCCTGCGCTGTGCTCTTTGACATGGTGCGCGAGGTCAACCGGCTCAAAGACAGCGATCAGTCTGCTGCTGCCGCGCTGGCTGCCCGCGTGCGTGTGTTGGCGGAGGTACTTGGTGTGCTGCAGCTTGACCCGGAAGCTTTTCTGCAGACTGGGGCCGCAGGCAAGGTTGACGCCGCAGCGGTTGAGGCCTTGATTCAGGCACGGCTGCAGGCGCGAGCAGACAAGAACTGGGCTGAGTCCGACCGTATTCGCGATGAGCTGACGGCCATGGGCGTCGTGCTGGAAGACGGCAAGGGCGTTACCACCTGGCGCCTGGCGCAATAGTGATGCCGCACAGCATGACGGATCTTACCGGCCGCGTGGCCCTGGTAACCGGGGCCGGCAGTCCCGATGGCATCGGCTTTGCGACGGCGAAGATGTTCTATGCAGCCGGTGCGGCGGTGGTGTTGACCTCGACCACCAATCGCATCTTTCAGCGGCAGAACGAGCTGGACCCGGAGCGCGCACGCAGCATGGCGCTGGTCGCCGATCTGACCCACCCCGAGCAGGCGGCCGAGCTGATCGGGCAGGTCATGGAGCGATTCGGCAAGGTCGATATCCTGGTGAACAATGCCGGCATGACTCAGTCGGGTGTGGCTGAGCCGATCGGCGAGTTGTTTCATCAGATGCCGTTCCAGCATTGGCAGCGAGAAATCGATCTGAACCTCAACACCTGTGTACACGTCAGCCAACTGGTGCTGCGGCATATGTTGCAGGTGGGTTTTGGTCGCGTGATCAATATCGCTTCGGTCACCGGTCCGTTGGTGACCTTTCCCGGCACTGCCGGCTACAGCGCCGCCAAGTCCGCGATGGTCGGCCTGACGCGCTCGATTGCGCACGAGGTGGCGGGGCAGGGTATTACGGTCAACGCCATTGCACCGGGCTGGATTGAAACACCTTCAAGTATGCCGGCAGAGCTCGAGGCAGGTCGCCGCACACCGGTAGGTCGCCCCGGCAGGCCCGATGAAGTGGCGCGTGTAGCCTTGTTTCTGGCCAGTGAAGGCTGCAGCTATATGACCGGCCAGATGCTGGTCGTCGACGGCGGCAATTCGCTGCAGGAAATGAAGGGCTGAAAAAATGGCAGGGCGAGCGCCGCGCACGGTGCTCGCCCTATCTGCTAGTACCAGATATCCGAGCTGATCTTTTCCTTGAGTTCAGGGTAGTCGGCCGCCTTAAAGGTTGGCTCTTCTCCGGCCTTGCGCTGAGCCATGTAATCCTTGGTCAGCTTCACCACGGTACCGGACAACATGAGGATGGCAATCAAATTGATCGTTGCCATCAGCCCCATGGACGCATCGGCAGCATTGAACACCGTACCCACCGCCTGATAGGCGCCCCATATCACCATGCCCAGCGCTGCGCAGCGCAGCACCAGCATTCCTGCCTTGTTGCCGACCCCCAGGAAGATCATTGCATTTTCCGCATAGGAATAATTGGCGACGATCGATGTAAAAGCGAAAAACAGAATGGCCACTGCTATGAAATAGGTGCCAGCAACACCGATATGCGCCTCCATCGCCAGTTGCGTCAACTGCGTGCCGGTTACGCCGTTACCCGGTTCAAGCACCCCTGACAGCAGTATCATCACCGCCGTGGCTGTGCATATCACCAGAGTATCAATGAACACGCCCATTGCCTGGACGAACCCCTGCGAAGAGGGATGGTGGGGCGCGGGAGTGGCAGTGGCGGCAACGTTGGGAGCGGAGCCCATGCCAGCTTCGTTGGAGAACAGGCCCCGCTTGATACCATTGAGCATGGCTGCGGTGACTGACCCGGCAACACCGCCGGTAGCCTCTTCGAGCCCGAACGCACTCTTGAATATCAACGCGATTACGCCTGGCACTTCGCTGATGTTCATCACCAGAACATACAAGGCCATAAGCACGTAGGCAGCGGCCATGAAGGGCACGATTATCTCGGCAAAGCGCGCAATTGAGCGTAGTCCGCCAAAGATGACCAGGCCAGCCAGAGCCGCAATAACCACACCTACCGCCAGCTTGGAGAAGCCAAAGGCACCCTCCATGGCGTCAGCAATCGAGTTGGCTTGTACCGCATTGAATACCAGGCCGAAGGAGATAATCAGGCAGACCGAAAAGACGCTGCCAGCCCAGGGCGCCTTGAGGCCCTTGGCAATGTAGAAAGCCGGACCACCGCGATACTGTCCTTCGCCGTCACGCACTTTGTAGAGCTGCGCGAGGCTGCTCTCGGAATACGCTGTCGCCATGCCGACCAGGGCAACCATCCACATCCAGAAGATGGCGCCAGCGCCGCCCAGGTAGAGTGCTACTGCGACCCCGGCAAGATTGCCGGTGCCGACCCGCGAAGCCAGGCTGGTACAGAGCGCTTGGAACGGTGAGATCCCCGCCTTGTCGCTCTTGCGTGAACCCAGAATCGAGCGAACCATTTCGCCAAAATGCAGAAATTGCAGAAAACCCAGTCGCACGGTAAAAAACACACCGACGGCCAGAAGACCGTATATGAGTACATAGCCCCAAAAAATCGTATTCAGAAAGCCGATGACCGCATCCATGTACACCCCCATAAATTGGCAAACGCCGAAATCTTTAGTAACAGTAGATGGTTGCAGAGAATGTGCCAGTTGTAGCCTGGATGAAACGGACTTGTGTTCCCCCCGCACAGGGCAGAGGATAGAACACCTGATGACTCCCGTTGCATCCTGAAGATAATGGCAGCAGACCAGTACGAGGTGACCCATGACAGCAATGCAGCCGGCGGACCTGACAATTCAACCCCGCCGTATTGACTTCGAACTACCCGAAACCCTGCCGCGTTATTGGCACGGAGGCGACCCGTTCAAGACCCATTTTTTCAACTCCATGTCGATCCTGTTCCCCGACGGCGAACGCTTTTTCATAGACTCGGTGCGACATTTTCGCCCGCAGATCGAGGATGCCGAGCAGCTTGCGCTGATCAAGGGCTTTATCGGCCAGGAAGGGCATCACAGTCGCGAACATATTGAGTACAACCAGCGTCTCAGCGACCTTGGATATGACGTCGACAAGCTGATGCAGCCGGTCAAGCGGCGAATACGCTACGTGCAGAAGCACTTCTCGCCCGAGCGTCAGTTGGCGGGCACCGTCGCCATGGAACACTTCACCGCGATCATGGCTGATGCGGTGCTGCGTGAACGGCAATGGTTTGACGGTGCTATCGAGCCCATGCAGCGTATCTGGCGCTGGCACGCCCTGGAAGAAACAGAGCACAAGGCAGTCGCCTTCGACGTCTACATGCAGGTGTGCGGTGACCGCAAATTGCTGCGCGCTGCGATGCGGCAGTCGACGTTCTTCTTTCTCAAGGATGTGACGTTGGGGATGTGGCACATGCTGCGCCGGGACGGCGAGCTG
Source organism: Halopseudomonas sp. (assembly GCF_036961105.1). Lineage (GTDB taxonomy): Bacteria > Pseudomonadota > Gammaproteobacteria > Pseudomonadales > Pseudomonadaceae > Halopseudomonas. The sequence continues at coordinate 8,051 of NZ_JBALWW010000019.1, forward strand.
AGCAATCTGCGCATGTGGCGCAAGGGGATGTCCTGGCTGTGGGGCCGTGGCGGCTTTCTATCCAGCTTGTGGGGCGTGTACCGAGACTTCTATCGCGAGGATTTTCACCCCTGGCAGCATGACAATCAGCAGCTCATGCGCGAGTACCAGCAAGAGTTCGCGCACGAAGGCGTACCTGCATCGGCTTGATTCATTCGGTATATCTGTCGCTTATGTGCAACCTTTTGTCGCGTTTGCTGGCGTGGCTGCGCTATTATACGCGCCTTTTCGTCGACGAGGAGTCACTATGTCTATTCCTTTGTACATTCCCAGAGAGACCAGGGAGCACGAAAAACGTGTCGCCCTGGTCCCGTCCGTTGCAGCCAAGCTGCAGAAGCTGGGGCTTGATATCAGCGTGGAATCCGGTGCCGGCAATGCCGCGCGTATTCCCGATAGTGCGTATACCGAGGCCGGTGTAAGCCTGGGTTCTGGCGAGGGCGCCAAGCTGATTTTCCGGGTGCAGCCGCCAACCGTAGAAGATGTTGCGCAGATGGCCGAGGGCTCTGTGCTGTTCAGCTTCATCTATGCGCAGCGCGAGCCTGCGGTGGTCAAGGCGCTGCAAGAGCGCAGGATTACCTGCTTCGCGATGGAACTGGTGCCTCGTATTACCCGCGCCCAGGCGATGGATGCATTGTCGTCACAAGCTGCGCTGGCTGGCTACTACGCCGCGTTGCTGGCAGCCACCAACCTGAACCGTATTCTGCCCATGATGACCACCGCTGTTGGCTCGCTACGCCCGGCCAAGGTTCTGGTCATGGGCGCTGGCGTCGCCGGCCTGCAGGCGCTGGCGACTGCCAAGCGTCTGGGTGCCATGATCGAGGGTTACGATGTGCGCCCCGAGGTCAAGGAGCAGGTTCAGTCGGTGGGCGGCAAGTTCGTCGAGACCGGTGTGAACGCGGTGGGCGAGGGCGGTTACGCCCGCGAACTGACTGCCGAGGAAAAACAGGAAGTGGAGGCGGTACTGACGCGCCATATCCAGCAGGCCGATGCGGTAATTACCACGGCATCCATTCCTGGCAAGCCCAGCCCGAAAATCATCACCGAAGCCCAGATCATGGGTATGAAAAACGGTGCCATCATCATCGACCTGGCTGCCGAGGGCGGTGGCAATACGCCGCTGACCAAGCCAGGTGAAACAGTTGAAGTGGGACCGGCAACCATCGTTGCACCGCTGAACATCACCAGCAATCTGGCCGAGCACGCTTCCGAGCTGTACTCGCGTAACCTGCTGGCACTGGTTTCGCTGATGGTTGAAGAAGGCGAATTGAAGCTCGATTGGGAAGACGAAGTGCTGGCCAAGAGCGTACTTACCCACGAGGGTGAAATTCGCAACGAGGCGGCCCGCGCCGCCGTCGAAGCTCAGGCATAAGGAGCCAAGAAATGGATATGTCCGTAACCATCACAGGCTTTGTTGCCCTGTATATCTTCTTGCTGGCGGCCTTCGCCGGTTATGAAATCATCGGCCGCGTACCGGCCATTCTGCACACGCCCTTGATGTCGGGCTCCAACTTCATCCACGGTATCGTGGTGGTTGGCGCCATGTGGGCTCTGCTGAACGCTGGCTCCACGCTGGAGCAGGTCATCGGCTTCGTTGGTGTTCTGCTGGGTGCCGGCAACGCCGCAGGTGGCTATGTGGTCACCGAGCGCATGCTGGAAATGTTCAAGCCCACCAACAAAGCGCCTGGCGCAGACAAGGAGTAAGTAGACCATGTTCAGTGCTTTTCTGATTGACGCGGCCTACTTTGTCGCAGCCTTTCTATTCCTGTATGGCCTCAAGCGTATGGCCAGTCCGGTTACCGCGCGCTCCGGTATTGTGGTCGCCGGTGGCGGCATGGTCCTGGCGGTCGCCGCAGCCTTCCTGTATGGCTTCGATGTGGCCCCCCGTGCCGAGCCTTATCTAGGCACCAACCTGTTGCTGCTGGTGGTCGCCCTGGGCCTGGGTGTTACCTGGGCGTGGTTCAGTGGCAAGCGCGTTGCAATGACCGATATGCCGCAAATGGTTGCGCTCTATAACGGCATGGGCGGCGGCGCTGCTGCTGCCATTGCGGCGACCGAGCTGTTTTCCGGCAATGCCCTGGCGCATGGCCCGGTAGTGACGCTGCTGGCCATTCTGGGCGGTCTGATTGGTGCGGTTGCGCTCTCGGGGTCTCTGGTTGCGTGGGCCAAGCTCGACGGCCGTATGAACAAGTCCTGGCGTTTGCCCAAGCAGCAGTATGTCAACCTCGGCCTGTTCTGTGCCGCGCTGGCACTCGGCGCTGCGGTTATCGTCATGGGTCTGATGGATGTAGTGCAAGTGCCGGTATTCGTGGTTGCGCTCTTCTTCATCATCGCGCTGGTGCTGGGCATCATGCTGACAACGCCGATTGGCGGTGCCGACATGCCGGTTGTGATTTCACTGTACAACGCCTTTACCGGCCTGGCTGTTGCCTTTGAGGGTTTTGTGCTGCAGAACCCCGCGATGATCATTGCCGGTACTGTTGTAGGCTCCGCCGGTACGCTGCTGACGCTGATGATGGCCAAGGCAATGAACCGCAAGGTGAGCAACATCATCTTCAGTGACTTCGGTGGCGAAGACGATGGCAGCGATGGCGAAATCGAAGGCACCATGAAAGCGGCTGATGCCTCTGACGCAGCCATTGCCATGTACTACGCCAGCAAGGTAATCATCGTTCCGGGCTACGGTCTGGCGGTTGCCCAGGCGCAGCACAAGCTCTATGAGTTCGTGAAGCTGCTGCAGAAACAGGGCGTGGAAGTGGCCTTTGCCATCCACCCGGTTGCCGGTCGTATGCCAGGCCACATGAACGTACTGCTGGCCGAAGCGGGCGTACCTTACGACATCATCTATGATCTGGAAGATATCAACGAGGACTTCGCCCAGGCAGACGTGGCTATCGTGCTGGGTGCCAACGATGTGGTTAACCCTGCGGCACGTACCCGCAAGTCGAGCCCGATCTACGGCATGCCGATTCTGAACGTAGACATGGCGCGCCAGGCGTATGTGGTCAAGCGTGGTCAGGGCAAGGGATACTCCGGCGTCGAGAACGAGCTGTTCTTCCTTGACAATACCTCCATGGTCTACGGCGACGCGCAGAAGGTCATGGTGCAGATGATTGAAGCGGTGAAGTCACTGGGTTAAACCCAGCAGCAAGCTCCAAGCTGCAAGCAAATAAAAAACCCGGCGGATGCCGGGTTTTTTATTGTTTGCTTCAGGGTTTACTTACAGCTTGAAGCTTGTCGCTTGCAGCTGCTTTCAGCCTTGCTTGGCGTGATAGCCGAAGATCGATTTGATCTCGAGGAAGTCTTCAAAGCCGTAATGACCCCACTCGCGGCCGTTACCTGACTCCTTGTAGCCCCCAAAGGGCGCCTTGTTGTCCAGTGGAGCGCCGTTAAGGTGAACCATGCCGGTGCGGATGCGACGAGCTACCTTGCGCGCGCGCTCGAGATCGCTGGACGATACGTAGCCGGACAGGCCGTAGTTGGTGTCGTTGGCGATGCGTACCGCGTCGTCTTCGTTTTCGTAGCCGATGATCGACAGAACCGGCCCGAAGATTTCTTCACGGGCGATGGTCATTTCGTTGTTGACGTGGCTGAACACGGTGGGCTTGACGTAGTAGCCCTTGTCGATCCCTTCTGGGCGGCCAGGACCGCCGCCAACGACCTTGGCACCTTCTTCGATACCGGCGGTGATCAGATCCTGGATCTTGTTCCACTGTGCCTTGGAGACAACGGGACCGATGACTGTGTCATCAGCATTGGGGTCGCCTGCCTTGACCTTGGCCACGGTGGCCTGCGCGATGGCGGCTACTTCGTCCATGCGGCTATTGGGCACCAGCATGCGGGTGGGCGCGTTGCACGACTGGCCGCTGTTGTTCATGCAGGACATCACGCCGTGAGCAACCATCTTCTCGAAGTTAACGTCGTCCAGCAGGATGTTGGCAGACTTGCCGCCCAGCTCCAGTGCTACGCGCTTGATGGTCTGGGCGCCGTTCTGCATGACCTGGCGACCGGCACCGGTAGAGCCGGTGAAGGACATCATGTCGATGTCAGGGTGGGCAGACATGGCTGCACCGACGGTTGGGCCATCGCCATTGACCAGATTGAATACGCCGGCAGGCACGCCAGCTTCATCCAGAATCTCGGCCAGCAGCAGCGCAGACAGGGGCGCGACTTCGGACGGCTTGAGCACCATGGTGCAGCCAGTAGCCAATGCTGGGGCAATCTTGCAGGTCAACTGGTTCATCGGCCAGTTCCAGGGCGTAATCAGGCCGCAGACCCCAATCGGCTCTTTGACTACCTGGGTGTTACCGATCTGCTCTTCGAATTCGAACTCCTTCAGCGCTTCCAGCGCGGCCGCAAAGTGGCCCAGACCGGAAGGCGCTTGCGCCATCTTCGACAATTTGGCGGGGGCGCCCATTTCGATGGAAATGGCTTCGGCCACTTCACCCATGCGGTTCTTGAATACCGCCATAACCCGCTCAAGCAGGGCGATGCGCTCTTCACGGCTGGTGCTGGAGTAGGAATCGAAAGCGTTCTTGGCGGCTGATACTGCCAGATCAACGTCTTCCTTGTTGCCCAGCGCAATGGTGGCTACGGCTTCTTCGGTGGCGGGGTTGATCACATCCAGCGTCTTGTCGCCCTTGGGCTCGACCCACTTACCATTGATATAGAACTGCTTGTGATGGCTCATTCTGAGGTGGCTCCTTGTTATGGGGGTGCTAAACCTTGAAACCTTAGCATTGTCAGCGCTATTGCTTGAATGCTTTTCTGTTGGATCAATGTAAATGTTACGACGCCATTTTGCTTTCGGCAGTCGCTTCGACTCTCTATAATGCGCCCCGGAAGGACGCCCGAATACTTGACTGTTTTGCTTGGATATTGCATAGTGTTCGTCAGATTTCAACCGCTTGAGAGCGCCTATGCGACTGACCACCAAGGGTCGTTACGCCGTGACAGCCATGCTGGATCTGGCACTGCATGAAGATCAGGGACCCATCACTCTGGCCGATATTTCGTTGCGCCAGGGCGTGTCCATTTCCTATCTGGAACAACTGTTTGCCAAGCTCAGGCGCAGCAAGCTGGTTGAGAGTGTGAGAGGCCCTGGCGGCGGTTATCGTCTGTCTGGCGGCCCGGCAGCTATCAGCGTTGCGCAGATTGTCGAGGCGGTGAATGACTCCATGGATGCCACGCGCTGTCTGGGCAAGGGCGATTGCCAGCATGGCGAGGTCTGCCTTACTCACCATCTGTGGTCGGACCTGAGTTCCCGACTGCGTCAGTTCCTGAATGACATCACCTTGGCTGATCTGGTCTCGCGCGATGACATTCAGCGAGTCAAATCGCGCCAGGATCATTGCTCCATTTCGGCTCGGCAGACAGTAAACGAGCTGGAACGCATTATCTGAAGAGGCCGCAGAGCCTTCCATCGCTGCATCGTCCAAGGGTGATGCAATGCCTGAACTATGAAGTGGCGACCCGGATACAAGGGTCGGCAGGATTGAGGTGATACCGTGACTGAACAAGTCGAGAGCCTGATCAAGAAGGATTACGCGGCCGGATTCCATTCCGTCATCGAGTCGGAGACGCTGCCACCAGGTCTGGACGAAGACGTGGTGCGCTTTATCTCCGCCAAGAAGGAAGAGCCCGAGTGGCTGCTGGAATGGCGTCTGAAGGCGTTTCGCGCCTGGCAGGAAATGGAAGAGCCTACCTGGGCCCACGTGCATTATCCCGAGATCGACTTTCAGGCGGTGTCCTATTATTCCGCGCCCAAGAGCATGGACAGCAAGCCGAAAAGCCTTGATGAGGTGGACCCTGAGCTGCTGAGAACCTACGAGAAGCTGGGCATTCCCCTGCACGAGCAGGAAATGCTCGCCGGCGTGGCGGTAGATGCGGTATTTGACTCGGTCTCGGTTGTCACTACCTTCCGCGAGAAGCTGTATGAGGCGGGCGTTATTTTCTGCCCGATCAGCGAGGCCGTGCACAAATACCCAGACCTGCTGAAGAAGTACCTTGGCAGCGTAGTCCCGCAGAAGGACAACTATTACGCGGCGCTGAACTCGGCGGTATTTTCCGATGGCTCCTTTGTGTATATCCCCAAGGGCGTGCGTTGCCCGATGGAGCTGTCGACCTACTTCCGCATCAACGAGATGAACACCGGGCAGTTCGAGCGCACCCTGATCGTGGCCGATGAAGGCTCCTACGTGAGCTACCTCGAAGGCTGTACTGCTCCCATGCGCGATGAAAACCAGTTGCACGCCGCGGTGGTTGAGCTGGTGGCCCTGGACGATGCGCAGATCAAGTATTCGACGGTGCAGAACTGGTATCCGGGTAACGCCGAAGGCAAGGGCGGTATATACAACTTCGTGACCAAGCGCGGCATTGCCCACACCAACGCGAAAATTTCCTGGACCCAGGTCGAGACCGGCTCTGCGGTTACCTGGAAATACCCCAGCTGTGTGCTCAAGGGTGACAACAGTGTTGGCGAGTTCTACTCGGTTGCCCTGACCAACAACTTCCAGCAGGCCGATACCGGCACCAAGATGATCCACCTGGGCAAGAACACCCGCTCGACCATCATCGCCAAGGGTATTTCCGCTGGACGCAGCGACAGCGCCTATCGTGGCCTGGTGCGCATCAACCCCGGCGCCGAAGGCGCGCGTAACTACACCCAGTGTGATTCGTTACTGATCGGTGACCGTTGCGGCGCGCACACCTTCCCGTATATCGAGAGCAAGAATCCGAGCGCAGTGGTAGAGCATGAAGCCACGACATCCAAGGTCAGCGACGACCAGCTGTTTTTGTGCCAGCAGCGCGGGCTCGACGCCGAAAAAGCGGTCTCGATGATCGTCAACGGTTTCTGCCGCGAAGTATTCAAGGAGCTGCCCATGGAGTTTGCGGTCGAGGCAGGCAAGCTGCTTGAGGTCAGTCTTGAAGGTTCGGTCGGCTAGGCCAGGTTTGCATTTACCGCGGCGTGGCCACGGCGGCGTCACCAGTTAAAGTAATTTATCAGGCAGTGATACATGTTAAAGATCAATGACTTGTACGGGAAAGTTGAAGAGAAGGATATCCTCAAAGGCTTGTCCATCGAGGTTAAGCCAGGCGAAGTGCATGCCATCATGGGCCCAAACGGCTCTGGCAAAAGCACGCTGGGTAATGTGTTGTCAGGACGCCCCGGTTACACGGCCACGGCCGGTAGCGTTACGTTCAAGGGGCGTGACCTGCTGGAGATGGACACCGAAGAGCGCGCCCGCGAGGGCCTGTTTCTGGCCTTCCAGTATCCGGTAGAGATTCCCGGCGTCAGCAATATGGAGTTTCTCAAGGCGGCGGTCGACGCCAAGCGCAAGCACCATGCCCAGCCCGAACTGTCCTCTGTGGACTTTCTCAAACTGGCGCGTGAAACCTGCAAGCGCGTCAACCTGGATGCCAGCTTTCTCAAGCGCGGCGTGAATGAGGGCTTTTCCGGCGGTGAGAAGAAGCGCAACGAGATCATGCAGATGATGCTGCTGGAGCCGGATCTGTGCATTCTCGATGAAACCGACTCGGGTCTGGACATCGATGCCCTGCAGGTTGTCGCAGACGGTGTGAACGCCATGCGCGACGGCAACCGCAGCTTTCTGGTAGTGACGCATTATCAGCGCCTGCTGGATTACATCATTCCCGATTACGTTCACGTGCTGGCCGGTGGTCGCATCGTCAAGTCTGGCGACAAGAGCCTGGCTCTTGAGCTGGAAGCCAAAGGCTACGGCTGGTTGGAAAACGAGGTTGCCTGATTCAATGACTGATTTTCAGCAAAACGCATTGCAACTGGCGCACGAGCAGAGCCCGGCGCCCTGGTTGCAACCCTTGCGCAAGCAGGGCGCTGCCAGTTGGGCCGCCGCTAGCTGGCCAGGCCGCAAGACCGAGTTGTGGAAGTACATTTCCCTCGCGCCGCTGCAACAGCAAAGCACCCTGCGCTGGGGTGGGGCAGCCGACGACAGCGCGATAGATGCGGTTGAGCGTGTTGAGCTGGACGCCACTTGCCTGGTGTTCGTCAATGGTCGCTTCAATGCTGCACGCTCCACTGCCTTGCCTGCGGAACTGGTGCGCTTTGGCGACGCCGATGATGCGCAGCAGGCGCTTATCCAGCAACACCTGGGCCAGGTGGTCGACAGTCAGCGCCATCTTTTTGCGGCCTTGAGCAACGCCTGGGCCGAAGACGGCATTCTGCTGCACGTGCCACGCAATCAGCGCCTGGCCAAGCCGGTGTATGTGCTCAACGTGGCTACGCCAGAGGCTGAGCCAGCGGTTGCCAGCCAGCGGCTGCTGGTAGTGTTGGAAGAGGGCAGTGAGGCCGAGGTGATCGAGCATTTTGCCTCCGATACGCGCGAGCAGAACGGCTTCGTCAACAGTCTTACTGAAGTGGTCGTGGGCGCCAATGCCCGCCTGCAGCACTACCGCATCAATCTGGAAGAAGAGAATCTGCTGCACGTCGGCGGCGTACACGCCGATCTGCACCGCGATGCCCGCTTCCACGGTTTTACCCTGGCGCAGGGCAGCCGTCTCAAACGTATTGATTACCAGATCAATATGCGCGGTGAAGGCGCACACATGGAGCTCAACGGTGTGTATCTGCCGCGCAACAAGCAGGTAATCGACTATCACACCAATGTTGAACACTGCGTGCCGCATTGCACCAGCAATGAAGTTTTCCGCGGCATCATTGGTGACTCGGCGAAGGCTGTGTTCAACGGCCGCATTCATATTCATCCGCAGGCACAGAAGACTCTGGCCGAGCTTAGCAACAAGAACCTGCTGACGTCGCGCACAGCCGAAATCAATACCAAACCGGAGCTGGAAATCTACGCTGACGATGTGCGCTGCGCCCATGGCGCGACCATCTCGCAATTGGATGAAACCTCTCTTTATTACCTGCAAAGTCGCGGTATTTCCGCGGCTGATGCCACCACCATGCTGAGCTTCGGGTTTATCAACGAGCTGCTGACGCAGGTGCCAGAGCAGGCGATTCAGGATTACCTGCGCCCACGCCTGGCGTCGCTATTTGGTCAGGGCAGCGAGCAGGTAGGACACTTGAATTATGAGTGAGCAGGTCAAGCCCGCCTTTGACGCCGAGCGTGTACGCGCAGATTTTCCGATCCTGCAACAGGAGGTCAACGGCCACCCGCTGGTATACCTCGACAACGCAGCAACCACGCAGAAACCGCGCGCGGTTATTCAGGCGATAGTCGACTACTACGAGCAGGACAACAGCAACGTGCACCGTGGTGCTCATGCTCTGGCCGACCGCGCAACGCAGAAGTTCGAGAATGCCCGGGTAAAGGTCGCGGAGTTCATCAACGCTCCCGAAGCACGCCAGGTGATCTGGACCCGCGGCACCACGGAAGGAATAAACCTGGTCGCCAGCAGCTGGGGCAGGCATAACCTGAACCCTGGTGACCGGGTGCTGGTCTCAGCCATGGAGCACCACTCCAACATAGTGCCCTGGCAGTTGGTGGCCGAGGAGAAGGGTGCTTCGGTCGAGCCTATTCCGGTATCGGACGATGGCACCATCGACCTGGCGGCGCTGGACGCAATGCTTGACGATCGCGTGCGCATGGTGGCCTGTGGGCACGTGTCCAATGCTCTGGGCACTGTAAACCCAGTGCAGGAAATCGTTCGTCTGGCACGCGCAGCGGGTGCGCTGACACTGATAGACGGCGCGCAGGCGGTCAGCCACTGGCCGGTAGATGTGCAGGCGCTGGATTGTGACTTTTACGTGTTTTCCGCGCACAAGCTGTTCGGCCCCACCGGGCTTGGCGTGCTCTACGGCAAGGCGGCGTTGCTTGAAGCCATGCCGCCCTATCAGGGCGGTGGCGAAATGATCGAAACGGTCAGCTTCGCTGGTACTCGTTTCAACCAGTTGCCCTACAAGTTTGAAGCCGGCACGCCGGATATTGCCGGGGTGATCGGTCTAGGCGCCGCTGTGGATTATCTGCAGCAGCTTGACCGTGTGGGCGCGGCAGCGCATGAGGCCGACCTGCTTGCTTACGCTGAAGAGCGGGCAAGGGCAACGCCCGGTCTGCGCCTGGTCGGCACTGCTCAGCAGAAGACCAGCGTCATGAGCTTTTTGCTCAAAGGCGCCCACCCCAATGATGTGGGGCTTCTGCTGGACCAGCAGGGTGTGGCAGTGCGCACCGGCAACCATTGCGCCCAGCCAATCATGGAGCAGTTTGGTATTGCCGGCACCGTGCGGGCCAGTTTCAGTTTCTACAACACCCGAGCAGACGTTGATCGCCTGTTCGAGGCGTTGGACAAGGCAAGGCAGTTCCTTATTTAGGAGTGCATAAGATGAGTGTTGAATCCTTTGACCCTAACAGTCAGGTGGTGACCGTCAGTCCCGCCGCGCTGTCGCATTTTCGCCGGCAGTTGGGCAATGCGCCCGGCAAATCGGTACGCCTCAGTGTGAAAAAGAGCGGCTGCACCGGCTTCATGTATGCCATTGATCTGGTCGAACAGGCCAGCGCGAGCGATCTGCATTACCAGTTGGATGAGCAGGTAGAGCTTCTGGTCGACAGTGACAGCCTGCAGGTACTCTCCGGCACCCAGATTGACCTCGTGCGAGAAGGCGTGAACCAGCAGATCAGGTTCATCAACCCCAACGTGAAGGACGAGTGTGGCTGTGGAGAGAGCTTCAGTGTCAATTAGCAGGGCAGAGCGCGGATGAGTATGGAGAGACGCATGGTAGTAGCGCAGGCCGATTGTCCTGCGCGGCGGGTACCCGATGGCACGCCGCTGACCATCCCCAAAGATACCTTTGTCACCATCACCCAGGCGTTGGGCGGCAACTACACCGTAACCTACCACGGTCAGATGGTGCGGGTAGACGGCACTGACGCTGCGGCGTTGGGACTGGAGCCTGAGCTGTTATCGTTTCCCGAACCCAGCGATGACCAGATCAGCGAAGAGCAGGTCTGGGACGCGCTCAAGACGGTCTATGATCCCGAGATACCGGTCGACCTGGTTAATCTGGGGCTGATCTACTCACTGGCGATTGATCAGGCAAGCCACGCGGTCACCATCAACATGACGCTGACCGCCCCGGGCTGCGGCATGGGGCCGGTATTGGTTGGCGATGTAGAATATCGGGTGCGCCGAGTCCCGAATGTCGAGAACGTCCGGGTTGAGCTGGTTTTCGATCCGCCTTGGCAGCGCGAGATGATGAGCGAAGAGGCTCAGCTCGAAACCGGTATGTTCTTCTGATAGCCGACTCCCGCTGACATGTCGTCTGCTGCCACGGGGCAGATGACAGTTCTGAATACGCTTTTCCAAGGGTCTTGCACATGAGCCGATTTGGCACCGAGATAACAAGCGACGATATTGTCGATACCCTGTCTTTTTTCGACAATTGGGAAGATCGATACAAATACATAATCGATTTGGGCAAGGAGCTCCCGCCACTTGATGAGGCCGCACGCACCGAACAGAACCTCGTTCGCGGCTGTCAGAGTCAGGTCTGGCTGGTCAGTGATGTCCGTGACGGCAAGCTGTTTTTCGAAGCTGACAGCGATGCCTTTATCGTCAAAGGCCTGCTGGCAGTGGTTCTGGCTGCCTATAATGGCAAGACACCCCAGCAGGTAACCGACTTCGACGTAGAAGCCTACTTCGCCGAGCTGAACCTGCTGAAACATCTGAGTGTTACCCGGGGCAACGGCTTGCGCGCCATGGTCAAACGCATTCAGGGCACTGCCGCAGCGAACTGACAGGGCGTATTGGCCGTGCCTGAGGGCATAAGTATCAGGCTGCCATCAAGCGGTTGTCATTTTTTGCTTCAGTGGTTAATGTTCCTCGCGTTCCGTATCGGCTCGCTGGGCGCAAAGACATGTTCGTGTAACCATGTGGCTACGCGGGGCGCCACTTCACAGATAGAAACTACAATAACAACAAGCTATCCAAGGTAATGCCTGATGTCCGATTTATGGGGGAGGCTGAAAAGCGATTTTCAGTTATCTATAGTGACCCTGGTTGGGATCTGTTCGGTGTTTGGCGTAACGCCCTACGCCGTCTATCGGCTGCATGAAGGCAACTGGCTGGTCGGTTTTACCGATACCTTTCTGGTATTGGGGACGTCATTCGCCGTGCTGTACGCCTGGCGTACCGGCAACACAGTACGGCCTGGCCAGTTTCTCGCGATCATCTATTCGCTTGGCGGATTTCTGGTCACCATCAAGCTGGGTATCAACGGCCTGTTCTGGCTGTACTGTCTGGTGCTGTTCAACTTTTTCGTGGTACCCCCCGTACAGAGCTTGATCGCAACCCTGACTACACTGGTTGCTGTATGTATCTACGGCTGGCAGCATCCGGGAGACATTTTCGAGAGTCACTATCAGATGATGTCTTTTGTGGTGACCTACTTGCTCGCCAGCCTGTTTGCCTTCGTTTTCGCCTACCGCAGTCGCTTTCAACGGCGACAGCTGGCGTTGCTGGCAACGCTCGATCCGCTGACGGGCATCGGCAACCGCAGAACCATGGATGAAGAGCTGGATATCGCCATCGCTGATAGCCAGCGCTACGGCATGAGCTTTGGCCTGCTGGTGCTGGATCTGGATCACTTCAAATCAGTCAACGACCGTTTTGGTCATAGCGTCGGCGACCGCGTGCTGATCGATTTCGTAGGCGTCATCAAAAATGCCTCCCGCGCCTCGGACCGCATTTTTCGCCTGGGCGGCGAGGAGTTTGTATTGCTGGTGCCCAAAGTGGGACGTCAGGGGCTTGCTGGCACCGCGGCACACATACAGCGCAGCGTCGCAGAACAACTTTCCTCGCCCGGTGGGCCTGTGACTGTATCCATCGGTGGTTGCGTGCTTGAGGGTCAAACAGACCGCGATATCTGGTTGAGAGATGCCGACATCTGTCTCTATCAAGCCAAGGACGCAGGCCGCAATCGCACCGTCATCAAGGGTTTTGATCCGGCCGCAAACTAAAGTGCTCTCGCCATTGTCTATCTAGTAAGCCGTCACGTCGTTTCGTCTTCCACCTGGATCGACGCATCGGGACGTTCCGAGCTGCAATGTACGCAGATTTTCTTGAGAAATGTCTCGTTATTGTAAATTAAAGAATTATGTCCCATTCTATTGGCAGACGGATGTTTAATCACCCCACTGAAGTGGCTGCGATTCATGCGGTCAGCGAGGTAACTAGCAATGGCACATCAATATTCCGATAAAGCGTTCTGGCAGAAACTCGCCGAGTACGCCAAGAAGGCCGGCCGGGAAGTGGTCGAAAAGGCCTTGTGCCTTTATTACGCCGCTCGCCGGCCAGAAACTCCAGGCTGGGCGAAGGCAGTGATTATCAGCGCACTGGCGTATTTTATTGCGCCCATCGACGCTATGCCCGACTTTACGCCCTTTGTCGGCTTTACCGATGATCTCGGCGTCTTTGCCGGTGCCTTGGCAATGGTAAGCATGTATATAGATGACGAGGTCAAGACGACTGCTGCGGCCACTGCAGAGCGTTGGTTCGGCCGGGGCAGGGTTGGCGGGGCGGTGACCTAGCGCTGCCGGCAACAGAAGACGATTTTGCGGCTCGATTGCTCAGGTCGTTGACGCAAAAGAAAGGCCGGGATGACGCTGTCATCCCGGCCTTTTCGTTGGGCTATGGCGGCCTATCGTTTGGCAATAATCCATACCGCATGCACTATGCCCGGAATATAGCCGCAGATGGTCAGCAGCACATTCAGCCAGAATGCCCCACCAAAACCTACCTGCAGGAAGACCCCGAGCGGCGGCAGCAATATGGCGATCAGTACGCGAAGAATATCCATGGCGATAAGTCCTTGTCTTGGTAAATAAAAATGGTGTCCAAATTAGGACTATCCGTGCGCATGATCGTTCACTCGCAGCGGACGTTGGGCAAATCAACAGCCGATAATGCCCCCGTCTTCCCGAGTGATCAGTACCGTTGTAGAGCGCGGCCTGCTGTGCCCGTCACTGGCCGGATAACTGATGCCGGGGTGCTGAACGTTGATCCACATGGCGGTTTCGTCCGGTGACCAGGTGATGCCGGTAATTTCGGCGCCCCAGGGGCCGACCAGAAAACGGCGTACTTCGCGGCTTACCGGATCAGCACACAGCATCTGGTTGGAGCCGATTTTGCCCATGTAGGGCGCGGTTTCATCAGCGTCGGTGAGTATCCACAAACGTCCTGCGCTGTCGAAGGCCATCCCGTCAGGGGAGGAGAAGAGGTCGCCGCTTATGTTGCCCACGCGGTTGGCCGGAATGCTCTGATCGGCGTGTTGCCGTTCACCAGCCAGTACGAAGATATCCCACTCGAATTCCTCCGCGGTCGGGTTGGCTCCCGCCTCGCGCCAGCGCAGTATCTGCCCATGCAAGTTCTCGGCGCGGGGGTTCGCGGCGTCGGTCGGGTGGACTTTGCCGCGGTCGGTGTTGTTGGTCAACGATACATAGGCCTCTCGCGTGTGCGGGTGCACTGCCACCCATTCCGGACGGTCCATGGGTGTCGCGCCAATTGCGTCCGCCGCCCCACGCGAATTGAGTAGTACGGCTTGCTGATCGGCAAAGCCGTCCTGCGCGGTAAGCCCTGGATCGCCGAAGCGCAGCGGTAGCCAGCGGCCGCGACCGTCGGCCTGGAATTGCGCGGCATAGAGTGTGCCGCTGTCTAGCAGATTGGCGTTGTGCTCAGGCTCGCCCGGGTGGTAAGCCCCGGCGGGAACAAACTTGTAGAGGTATTCACCCCGTGCATCATCGCCGGAGTAGAAAGCCATACGGCCATCGTCGCCCAGCGAACAGACCGCACATTCGCGGCCAAGACGTCCCATCGCGGTGCGCTTGATGGGCGCACTTTGTGGCGCAAAGGGATCCAGCTCGACTACCCAACCAAAGCGATTGGGTTCGTTTACATGGCCGTGATGCGGCTGAGTCGCGTCCGGCGTTGCGTCAAAGCGCGCCTCGACCGATTCCCAGGCGTAATAGCGGCTGCTACCACCCAGGCCAATGCCGTAACGTTTATGCTCCGGCCGTTGGGCGTAATCCTGCTCATCGCGGTTCACAAAGTAGTTGTGGAAGTTTTCTTCGCAGGCCAGGTAAGTACCCCAGGGCGTGACGCCCATCGAGCAGTTGTTGAGCGTGCCGAGAATTTCATCCCCGCTGGGATTGCTGGCGGTCTTCATTCGGGCGTCACCCGCCAGGGGGGCGCTGACGCGAAAGCGGGTGTAGCCGCTAATGCGCCGATTGAACGGCGATCTGGCGACGCGCTGCCACTGGTCATTGCTGTCCTTGGCGATCTCGATCACGCTCAGACCGTGCGCTGCCAGTTCCTTGCGCACCTGTTCGGCTGGGCGCGTGCGCTTGCCGTCCGCCTGGTTGACGAAGGCCATCCCCTCCGGATGCAGGGTGGGATTGACGTACTCATGATTGATCACCAGCAGGCCACGCTGGTTTGGCGTCTCGGCAAAGGGAAAAAAATGCATTCCATCGTGGTTATCGCCAGCCTGTAGCAACTGATCCTGCCAGCTGTTGCTGGCATCATCTCGCCAGGCAGGAGCATTCGGCATAACGCCGTCTCCCCAACTGAAGAAGGCCTGGGCAAGGTAGCCTGGCGGCACAATTACGCTATCGAAAGAAGATGAGGTAATTGCTTCAACAGATTGAAAGTTAAGTAATGATGTTCTTGGATGTTCGGCTGAAACCGCTTTCGCCAGAGGGCTTGGCAATGACGGAAAGAGAGAGAAAAGGGCCAGCGCCGCACCGCCCTTGAGCAGATTTCGTCTGCCTTGGCTGACCACCTTGTTGAGGCTCGGTTGCTGCGTTGCATTGACAATACGATCATCCAGCGCCTCAAGCCTGTGGTGAAATTGCTGATCCTGCTTCATGGTCGACTCACTGTTGCCAGACGGTAACGGAAGGTGTTGCGTACGCCGGGGACTGCCACAGCCTGTCCGTTGATCATGCGTGGCTGGTAGACAAAATCCTTGGCTGCTGCGAGGGATGGTCGGATGAATATCGGTTCTTCGCAGGCGCCGGGCACGATGTGCGGATCGCTGACGCGGCCGTCTGCCAGCACCCTGTATTCGACCGTGCAATCACCTTCCAGCCGGCTGCTGAGGGCGCGCCTGGGGTAGTCGGGCGCGGCTTTTCTGATCGGCGTGTAACTGCTTACATCGGCAGCTTTGGCAGCGGCGGCCGCAGCGGCGCGCTGCCGAGCGGCCTGCTGTTCGGCCGCCTGCTGTCGAGCGCGCGTTTGCGCTTCGGCAAGCTGCTGCGCCTTCGCCGCGGCTTCCTCAAGCTGTTGCTGGCGAGCCAACGCCTGCTGGCGCTGCTGCTCGGCGTGTTTGCGGGCAATGGCCGCAGGGTCCGGCGGCGTCGCTACGGGCTCTGGTTGCCTTGCGGGTGTTGGTGCTGGTGGTTCGATAGCAGCAGGTGCGGGCTGCGCCACGGGTTCAGGCAAGGGTTCAGGCTCCGGGACCGCAGGTGCTGCTCCGATCGGCACCGCTGCCGGTGCGGGCATCACCACCAGTTGCGTCCTGATGCTGCGAGCGGCCTCCGGCGGCGATGGCGGTTGCGGCTGCCAACCAAGGTAAATCAGGCTCGCGGCACCCGCGTGCAAGGTCAGCGTTGCGATCAGCGGCAAAAACCAGACGCGGCGGCTGGACGGCAGCGACTGCTCGACAGCGATCAGGGCAGCTTGTGCGGTGTTATCGATCGACATGACGTTCTCTCAAGGCGCTTCGGTGATCAGACCCAGACTGGTTACGCCAGCCTGCTGTAACGCAGCCATACCGGCTACCACCCGGCCATAATCGACACCGGCGTCAGCCCTGATCATCACCTGTGTCCCGGGTTCTGCCTGCAATAGCGGGGTGAGCGCTGTGGTAAGTCCCTCGAGCGCGTTGACGCTGTACTGGTAGCTGTCGGTTTGTACGCTGTCGCCCTGGTTCCAGTGGTAGCGACCGGCATTGTCTATAGATAGGGTCACAATCGAGAGATCTTCGCCAGGCAGCGCCTCGCTGGCCACCTTGGGTAGCTCGATCTGTACGCCCTGGGTCAGCATGGGCGCGGTCACCATGAAGATGACCAGCAGCACCAGCATCACGTCGATGTAGGGCACCACGTTCATTTCGGCCTTGGGTTTGCGTTTCAGACGGGCAGGGCGCATCAGGCAGGCACCTGCGTCCGGTTATGCACACGGCGGTGCAGGATGGCGCTGAATTCGTCGGCAAAGTTGTAATACTGGCCGAGCAGGCTCTCGCTGCGCGTGCTGAAGCGGTTGTAGGCGATCACGGCGGGAATCGCGGCAAACAGCCCGATGGCGGTGGCAATCAGCGCTTCAGCAATACCCGGCGCCACCGTGGCCAAGGTGGCTTGCTGCACCTGGGACAGGCCGATGAAGGAATTCATGATGCCCCACACAGTGCCAAACAGGCCTACATAAGGGCTGACCGAGCCGACAGTGGCAAGGAACGGCAAGTGCTGCTCCAGCCGCTCTTCCTCGCGGGCGATGGCCACGCGCATGGCGCGCTGGACGCCTTGCATCACCGCTTCAGGGTCGCCCTGGTCATGCTGGTTCAGCTGGGTAAACTCGCCATACCCGGCGCGGAATATCTGTTCGACGCCGGCGCGATCCCGGCTACCGTTGTACAGCTGGCCGAGATCCTTGCCCGACCAGAATTGATCTTCAAATGCCATGATGGCGCGCTTGGCGTTATTGAACAGTGTGCTGCGCTGGGCAATCAGAAACCAGGTGGCCAGCGAAGCCAGCAACAGAATCAGCATGACGCCCTTGACCAGAATGCTGGCCTCGAGCACCAGTGACCAGATAGTGTGTGTTTGAGTAGCAGATGACATGCTTTCCTCGCTGGCGGGCCGTTAGGGAGCCCGCCTGTGTATTGGATGACAAAAAGATGCAGTTTTGATGACGCTGGCAATATCAGGGCAGCTTCAGCGCCTCGGCGATTTGCTCCCACGCCACCAGTTTGAAGTTCTGCCTGCCTTGCGGCATACGCTTGCGGCCGTCCTGCACCACCAGCATGCCGCGGCCCCAGGTCCCGCCAAAATCAACCGAACTGACCTCTAGCCCATCGGTTTCGGATACGCCATCGATGCCGGCCGCGATATTGATACCAACACGAAATGCCCCGCGCAGTTGATAGGGTGGTTTGGCGTCCAGCACCAGATAGCTGTCGTTACCCTGGCTGGAGATCACTAGATAGGGCTGTTTCGCCTGATAGATCGCCATGCCCTCGACATCGGCGTGCAGCGGGCCTTCGGCGCGGATGACTTCTATCAGCTCAGCGGGCTGTGCAGGGTCGCTGCTTAGTGCCCAGACTCCGACGCCTTCTTCGCCGATAAACAGGCGCTGGCGAGCATCATCGGCCACGCAGCCTTCCGGCTGGGTTTCGGTGCTGAACTCACGCACCAGAGTGCCCTTTACCTCGCCGGCGGCGTCCTCCAGCCGGTATTGCAGGAAGCGCCCGCTCTTGTCGTTGGCGATGGCGTAAATCTCGCCCTGCGGGCTTCTCGCCATGCACAGGCCGTAAATGTCCTCGAGCGGCAGGGCAATGCGTCCCAGGCCGGCTACCTGGCCGTCAACCGAGTTTATCGAGAACAGCTCCAGACTGTTGCTGTCACGGTTGCTGGCGACGGCCAGGTCTGTTGGCTGGCCAGAAAGCATGAAGCCGCTACGCACATCGACGTTGTTGATGCGCCCTACGGGCAGATACTGCAACTGTTCGCCCTGCAGATCGTAGACCGCCAGGCCGCCGCGCTTGTCGGTGCCCAGAATGCGTGACTGACTGGTATCGGCAGCGTTTACCCAGATGGCCGGATCATCCGCTGCGTCACCCCCATGCGGTACCGGCGTGGTCTGCGCCAGCGCGGTTATCTCCACAAGCAGGGCTGCGTTGATGGGTGGTTCGCCGGCGGGCAGCTCGGCAACACGCAGTTGCTGATCCTTGGCATCCGCTACCAGCAGCTGCAACGCTGGGCCGCTGCGGCTATACAGCCGCTCGGCCTCCTCGACGTCCGGTAAGGTCAGGGTGCGATCGCCAGCCCAGCCATCGGCTATTGCGCGGTAGCGATAGAGCGCGGCGGTGCCGTCGACGGCCAGAACCCCGTCGATGCTCGGCGCGAGACCTTGCGGGCTGTCCTGTAGCTGGCCGTAAGGGGTGATCAGATCGACAACCGCACGCTCGCCATTGGTTTCGGGGTTGGCCGGGTAAGCCCAGATGCCGACATCTTCCTCACTGACGAACAGGGTTTGCAGCGCGTCGTTTACGGCGCAGTACTGGGCGCCCACCGGCAGGTGCAGATCTCGCATCAGCCTGGGTTCATCCAGCAGTTGTTGTTTGTCTGCCACCAGCCACTGCTGACCCAGGCCTTCTTCGCCAATCAGGAACAGATACAGATATCCGTTCGGGTCGTGGTAAAAACACAGGCTTTCGACCGGGTAGCTGGCAGCCGGTAGCCAGCTGGGCGTGGCAAACGCGTGCTGCGCGGTATTCCAGCTCAGCAGCAGCGTCTGGTCCCGGACCTCGTCCAGTGTGGCGCTCAGTATGGTGTCGCCGAGCTGGCTGGCGTCCAGGGTGGAAAAGCGACCGCTGTAGGATTCGGCTACCGCGCGGCCGTCAGCATTCAGCAGCCAGAGGCCGCCATCGCCCACGGCAATCCGGTCGACTCCGGTGTCATTGCCAGCGGGTAGTAGCGCCCAGCTTTCCGCAGGTTGGGGCGGGTGTTCACTGTTCCATATCGACAGCGCCAGATGGGTTTCGGCGGCCGATTCGGCAGCTGTGGCTGCGGTTGATAAGGGCTTGTCTGCGTCGTTGTAGCCGCATCCACTCAGGGCGAAACAGGCCGGCAGCAGGGCGCCGGCGATTAAAAGTGTCAGTCGCATTCAGGTTCTCACATCAAATCGGTAAGCCGGGCACATGAAGATGCCCGGATGGCTCAGAAATGGGTCAGTGACAGGCCTACCTTGTAGGTCGGGCCGTACTCTTCGTATTGCGCGTTGTAGTCGCGCTCGCCGGTGTAGACGTAATAGCTCTCGTCGGTAATGTTCTGCGCTTCGGCAAACAGCTGCAGGTGCTCGGTGAGGTTGTAGTGGGCGCTCAGGTCGATAAACAGCTGGTCGTCCACGCGGTAGTCGTAACGCTTGTCGAGTACATCGCCTACTTCGCTGAGGTAGTCGGACTGGTAGTTGGCGGCGATCCGCATGCCGAACCTGCTGTTTTCCCAGCCCAGGGTCAGGTTGCCCGTGGTATCGGACTGGCCGGGCAGGCTGATGCTGCGCTTGGCGATGCTGCCGCTATCGGCATCAAACTGCTCGATATCGGCGTCGGATTTGCTGAAGGTGCCGTTGGCGCTCATCAACAAGCCATTCCAGGGCGAGGGTAACCAACTGAACTGCTGGGAGTACGCCAGTTCCAGACCGTAGACGCTGGCCCTGTCGCCGTTTACGTAGGTGTAGGCTTCATCGAAGGCGGCGTATTCTGCGGTGCCGGCGAGGTTGGCGCTGTAGACGAAATTCTCGATGTCCTTGTAGAACACGAAGGCAGAGACCGCGCCGGCCTTGCCCATATAATGCTCAATACCCAGGTCAAAGTTGCTGGATTCCAGCGCCTTGAGTTGCGGGTTGCCGAACTCGGCTTGGTCACCATCAATCACAAATCCCGGGAACAGCTGGCCAAACGTCGGCCGCACCACGCTGTTGGTCCAGGCGGCGCGCAACTGGCTGTCACTGCCGAGTTGATAAATGGCGTGCAGGCCCGGCAGCCAGTGGTGGTAGTCGTTGCGCTCTGTGACGCTTTCAAAGGCGCCTTCATTCAGGCCAGTGCCATCCGCTTTCAGGCGGGTGCCTTCATAGCGCAGACCAGCGATGATACGCAGGTCATCAATATCAACGGTATTCATGATGTAGGCTGCGTTGATGTTTTCCTGGATATCGAAATCATTGATGCGTGACTGCTCGTCATCGTAGAAGTCCGCCGCATCGAGGCCGGCCATTAGCCGCTCCAGAGCGCTGGCGGAAATTTGCGGGCCGAGTTTGTCGCTGCCATTGACGAAGTTCACCAGGTTCAACTGATCATCGGTGAAACCGTAATCCCCCAGATCTTCGTAGGCCCAGACTTCGAGATCGTTGTCCTTGGTGCGGGTGCTGAACTTGGCGCCGAACTTGACCTGCGACGGCAGCCCTTGCCAGAAGTACTCCCGCGCCAGGTCAACGCGGATATTCTGTTCGGTGTCGGTGGTGAGCTGCTTCTCGCGTTCGATTTCATCCAGGGTGAAATTGCTGGCCTGATAGAAAGCGTCGCTGATCTGGAGATTGGGCTCCTTGCTGCTGTCGTAACCGGCATCGATAAAATCATCATTGCCGGCAAAGCTGGCCCCAGGAATGTGCAGTGGGCTGTCTTCACTGGCTTCGCTGTAGCCGTATTGGCTGCTGAGGGTCCAGTCACCGAGGCGACGTTCGCCGCCCAGCACCAGGCTTTTGACTTCCTGGGTTTCCGAGCGGTCCTTGATCTGGCGGCTGCCTTCGGCATCACCGCGCTCGCCGACTAGCTGCGCATCGGCAAACTCAATCACGTTGGCCTGGCGTGTTTCGCTGTCCTTATAGCGGCTGTAGAGGGTACGCAGATATAGCTCGGTGTCTTCATCGGGACGGTAGTCGAAATTCAGTCCTGCGCCGGTGCGTTCGCGTTCGATGTCGTAACGACGCTCTTCCAGCTCCTCCAGTCGCGCGCCATCAGCGTCATCAAAATCCCAGGCACCGCCGGTTTCGACGTTATCAGAGCCAAAGCTGCGATTCTCCCAGCTAAGCGCGGCAGCAACGGCAAAGTTGTCGATGCCCTGACCCAGGCTGAAGCGATTGCTGAGCGCACCGGAGACCTTGGGACTGGTGTCGCCGGTGTTGTCGTCATAGCTGGCTTCGCTGGTCAGGCTGTAGAAAGCGCCGGGGTGGTCGAAGCCGGACAGGCTTTCCACTTCGACGGTACCGCCAAGGGAGTTGGCGTCCATATCCGGGGTGAGAGTCTTGACGACAGAAAGTGACTGGATCAGCTCGCTGGGCAAGACGTCCATGGCGACCGCGCGGCGATCACTTTCGGGTGCAGGGACCAGGGTGCCGTTGATGGTGACCGAGTTGAGATCGGCACCCAGCCCCCGCACCCGGACAAACCGGCCTTCGCCCTGATCCCGTTCAACCGACACGCCGGGCACGCGCTGCAGCGCTTCGGCAGCGTTGTCGTCGGGTAGCTGGCCGATCGCGTCGGCGTGCACCACGCTCTCCACGCTGTCGGACAGGCGCTGCTCCTGCAAGGCCTGCTGCATCTGCGCAGCCTGGCCAATAACATTGACGACCTCGGGCTGGGACTGTGCCGCAGCGTAGCTGGCAGTGGCGATCGACAGCGCGAGTGCACTGCAACGAAAACCGGCGCGAAACAAGGAATGGGTGACTGACATCTGCAAAATCCTCTATTGGCGAATGGGCATCTACCCTGATCTGAGGAGGACCTTAGGCTGGCTTTATGTCGGTTCTGTGACGCTGCTGCGCGGCGACGGTCAGAATCGCCAGCCAGACGGAGATCTTGGCGCTGGTTGAGCTGTTAACACCCCCCGCAAAGGCGTCTCGCAGACGCGAAGCCCCTGTTTTTGCGAGGCCCTGGGACATTCGCCCAGTAAATATGCATCGCTTGCTGTATTGGGCCTGAGCTGAAATGACCCTCGCCGCTGAAACTTCACTGTCATCTTCTTCTGCTGAGCTGGCCTGCAATCCCCCCAAGGAACGCAGGCCCATGTCGACCATGTTTGCTCTTCACCGATTCAAATTGCTGGCTCTATTGCTGCTGGCCAACGGCGGCGCACTGCTGTACCTGAGCCTGGGTGACATCAAGCCAACGGCGATCTGGTCCTGGACCGACATTGCCGGGGAGGGCGGCTCGGCATTGCTGGTCTTGGTGTGGGCAGGGCTGTTGCTCAAGGGGCGGCCGGCGGGGCGTGTTACCAATCTGCTGTTTCTGGGCTTGGCCTGCCTGTTCTTTTCTCTCTGGATGGACAGCCTGGACGAGTTCATAGCCTTGCCCGAGAGCGTGCTGCTGGATCATTGGCTGGAATCAGCCCCCATGCCGGCGGGCTTTGTGCTGCTGACTCTGGGCATCTATCACTGGCATTGTGAACAGCTGGCGATCAGCGCACAGATGGTCAATCGCGAACGCCATTTTCGCGAGCACCGGTTGTTCGACAAGGTGACGCCGCTAGGGGATGCCGGGTATTTCCGCCGGCAATTGCAACAGGCCTTGCCCGCTGCCCAATCCAACAACGAGCCGCTGTCGCTGGTAATGCTGGATATCGACGATTTCAGCGCCATCAATCTTGCCTATGGTCACCGCGAAGGTGACCGAGTGTTACAACTGGTGGCGCAACAGATTGTGCTCAACCTGCGCAGCCATGATCTGCTATGTCGCCTGGCGGGAGACAGGTTCATTGTGCTGCTGCCGGCGACGCTGGAAGCCCAGGCCCATACTCTGGCGCAAGAGCTGCAAGGATCGATCGAACACTTGGCGTTGAAGAGCGCGGGGCAGGGTGAGCGGCTGTCATTGCGGGCCACTGCCGTCGCGCTGATGGCCCGCCAGGAGGATGCGGATACCTTGCTCAAACGCTTGAACATCGTCATGGCGCGGGCCAAGCAGGCGCTTCAGCTGAGCCGAGCGCAGGCATGAACGCATCGACCTGGATTGACTGCGACACGCGGTTCATCGCGGCCCGCGGCCAGCCGGCCTGCTTGATCGATCTCGCCTTGTCGCGGGGCATCGATAGCCATCGCCTGCTCAAGGGTACTGGGCTGTTCTACGAAGATCTGCTCGAGAACGACCCGCTGATCACAGCTCGCCAGTTTCATTGCCTGATCGACAACGCCAGGCAATTACTGGCAGCCGATGACAGTGCCTTTCTGTTCGGCCAGCAACTGCTCCCCGGGCACTACGGTGCCACCAGCAATCTGCTGCTGCAGGCCGACTCACTTTTGCAGTCGCTGCAACACCTGCAACAGTTCAAGGCACTGTTGAGCCCGCTGTGTGCGCCGGTGTTGCGTCTGGACGAGCAGTCCCTCTACCTGTATTGGCTAGATAGCTTCGCCAGTGGCAAAAACAGTCAATTTGTCATTGATGCCAGCATGACCGCAGTCACCGCGTTGTCTCGTCGGATCGCAGGCTGCGCCTTGCCCTGGCAGTATCATATTGCGCACGCCGAACCCATCTATATAGAGCAGTACTGGGTGCACCTGAATGAGCGCTTGCGGTTCAATAGCCCCACCAGTTTCATGCGCCTGTCGCGGGAACATCTGGTGGCTAGGGCAGGGCAGGCATCGACGGTATTGGGACAAATTGCAGAGCAGCAAAGCCTACAGCAACTGAATGCCCTGGCGGCGACTCAAAGCCTTACCGATGCGCTGTTCGACTACCTGTGCGAACACATTTCGAAACTCGCCGGGCTGGAGCAGGTGGCTGCAGATTTCGGTCTGAGCTGCGCCACGTTCAAACGTCGCCTGCAGCGCGAGGGGACGCATTTCCAGGCGCAGCTTGATCGCGCGCGAACGCTGATTGCACTGGATCTCTACTTGCGCCGGGGGTTCAGCAACGAGGCGGTGGCGATCTATCTGCGCTTCAATGATCGCACCAATTTCAGGCGCTTTCTCAAGCGCCTGACGGGCAGATCACCAACAGATCTTCGGCAATGGCTTGGATGACTTCTGATTCATATCAACAACTTGGAGTAACTACTTCAAGCGTCTCTCAATTCCCATCTGCATCAGAATCTTGGCCGAAATTTCTTCGACCGAGAAGTGCGTGGAGTTGATGAAGGGGATGTTTTCCTTGCGGAACAGGTTCTCTACCTCACGCACCTCGAACTCGCACTGGGCAAAACTCGAGTAGCGGCTATTGGGACGTCGCTCATTGCGAATGCCGGCGAGGCGATCTGCGTCTATGGTCAGCCCAAACAGCTTGGCCTTGTTCTGCTTCAGCGCCTTGGGCAGTTGCAGACTTTCCATATCATCGTCGGTCAGCGGGTAATTGGCCGCGCGTATGCCGTACTGCAAAGCCATGTAAAGACAGCTGGGTGTCTTGCCGCAACGCGATACGCCCACCAGGATGATGTCGGCCTGGGCATAGTGATGCGTGCGTGCGCCATCGTCGTTGTCCATGGCGTAATGCACGGCGTCAATTCGGTCCTTGTAGTGCGTGTTGTGCTGGATAGAATGGGTCTTGCCGACGGAATAGGATGAGCCATCGCCCAACTCCTGCTCAAGCGGCGCGAGAAAGGTAGAGAAGATGTCGATCATGTAGCCACTGGATTTTGCCAGTTCCTGGCGAATCTCGTTGTTGACCACGGTATCAAAAATGATCGGGCGCGCGGCATCCTTCTCGGCAGCAGCATTGATTTGTTGTACCATGTCACGCGCTTTTTCCACGGTATCGACGTAAGGGCGCAGCAGCTTGGTGAACTGGATGTTCTCGAACTGTGCCAGCAGGCTTTGACCAAGCGTCTCGGCGGTGATGCCGGTACCATCAGAAATGAAAAAAGCGGTGCGTTTCATTCACGAAGCCTTAAGATGTCGTGTCTCGGTTACCGGGTAGCCCGCCTATATATGTCGGAGCAGCCCCCAAAGATCGGCATTGTGGCGCATTTGCAGCGGGCAGACCAGTATGCTCCCGCCGCCGCACAGACTTATTAATAGATTGACGGAGAGATCACCTTGTTAGAGTACGTAGTGTCCTTCGAGCAGCTGGGTGTTGATGATGTAGAACGAGTTGGAGGCAAGAACGCCTCGCTCGGCGAAATGATCAGCAACCTGGCCAACGCCGGCGTATCGGTACCCGGTGGCTTCGCCACGACAGCAGACGCCTATCGTGATTTTCTCGAGCAAAGTGGGCTGAATGATCGCATCAACGCCGCGCTGGACAAGCTTGACGTTGACGATGTGAACGCACTGGCACAAACCGGCGCGCAAATTCGCAGCTGGGTGATGGAAGCCGACTTTCCGCCGGCACTTGACCAGGCCATCCGTGACGAATTTGCCAAGCTGTCCGAAGGCAATCCGAACCTGGCTGTGGCTGTGCGTTCGTCCGCCACCGCAGAAGATCTGCCGGACGCATCCTTTGCCGGCCAGCAGGAAACCTTCCTCAATATTCGCGGCGTCGACAATGTTATCTACGCTGCCAAGGAAGTCTTCGCTTCACTGTTCAACGACCGCGCCATTTCCTATCGTGTACACCAGGGCTTCGATCACAAGCTGGTCGCGCTGTCCGCCGGTGTTCAGCGCATGGTGCGCTCCGAAACCGGTACTGCCGGCGTCATGTTCACCCTGGACACCGAATCAGGTTTCCGTGACGTGGTGTTCATTACCGGTGCCTACGGCCTGGGCGAAACAGTAGTACAGGGCGCGGTCAACCCTGACGAGTTCTATGTGCACAAACCCACTCTGGCTGCAGGCCGTCCTTCTATCCTGCGCCGCAATCTGGGTAGCAAGGCGATCAAGATGGTCTACGGCGACGAAGCCAAGGCCGGTCGTTCGGTCAAGACCGTTGATGTCGATCTGGCCGAGCGTAGCCGCTTCTGCCTGAGTGACGAAGAGATCATCAATCTTTCCAAACAAGCAGTGATCATCGAGCAGCATTACGGCCGCCCGATGGATATCGAATGGGCGAAGGATGGCGACGACAACAAGCTGTACATCGTTCAAGCGCGTCCTGAAACCGTCAAGAGCCGCACCACCGCCAACGTTATGGAGCGTTATCTGCTCAAGGAGCGGGGCGAGGTGCTGGTTGAAGGTCGCGCCATTGGCCAGCGCATTGGCGCCGGTCCTGTGCGCATCGTCAACGACGTTTCCGAGATGGACAAGGTACAACCGGGCGACGTGCTGGTTTCCGACATGACCGACCCCGACTGGGAGCCGGTCATGAAACGCGCCAGCGCCATCGTGACCAACCGCGGCGGTCGCACCTGTCACGCCGCCATTATCGCGCGCGAACTGGGAATACCGGCCGTGGTTGGTTGCGGCAACGCCACCACCGAACTATCTGAAGGCCAGGAAGTCACCGTTTCCTGCGCTGAAGGTGATACCGGCTTGATCTACGCTGGCCAGCTGTCCTTCGACATCAAGAAGAACAGCGTCGACGCCATGCCGCAGATTCCGTTCAAGATCATGATGAACGTCGGCAACCCGGATCGCGCTTTTGATTTTGCCAACCTGCCCAACGAAGGTGTAGGCCTGGCCCGTCTGGAATTTATCATCAACCGCATGATCGGAGTGCACCCCAAGGCCCTGCTCAACTTCGACAGCTTGCCGGCTGACGTGAAAGAGAGTGTGCAGAAGCGTATTGCGGGCTACTCCGATCCGGTCGACTTCTATGTTGACAAGCTGGTAGAGGGGATCAGCACCCTGGCTGCGGCTTTCTCACCGAAAAAGGTTATCGTGCGGATGTCGGACTTCAAGTCCAACGAGTATGCCAACCTGATCGGCGGCAAACTGTACGAGCCGGAAGAAGAGAACCCGATGCTGGGCTTCCGTGGCGCCTCGCGTTATATCAGCGATTCGTTCCGCGACTGCTTTGAGCTGGAATGCCGCGCCATGAAGCGCGTACGCGATGAGATGGGCCTGACCAACGTCGAAATCATGATTCCATTCGTGCGTACGGTAGGCGAGGCCAAGCAGGTGGTTGAGCTGCTGGGCGAGAACGGTCTCAAGCGTGGCGAGAACGGCCTGCGCCTGATCATGATGTGCGAGCTACCGGCCAATGCGCTGCTGGCTGAAGACTTCCTGGAGCATTTTGACGGCTTCTCTATCGGCTCCAACGACCTGACTCAGCTGACACTGGGCCTGGACCGCGACTCCGGCATCATTGCGCACCTGTTCGATGAGCGTAATGCAGCGGTGAAGAAGCTGCTGAGCATGGCGATTTCTGCCTGCCGTGACGCGGGCAAGTACATCGGCATCTGCGGTCAGGGGCCCTCGGATCACCCTGACCTGGCGCAATGGCTGATGGACCAGGGCATCGAAAGCGTGTCATTGAACCCTGACTCCGTCATGGACACCTGGTTCTTCCTGGCCGAGAATGCCAAGTAAGATCCTTTGCAATCCTGGTTCAAGGAGAATGCCATGCATTATGTAACGCCAGATCTGTGTGATGCCTATCCGGATGTTCATGTTGTCGAGCCCATGTTCAGCAACTTCGGCGGCCACGATTCCTTCGGCGGCGCAATCGTCACCGTGAAATGTCACGAGGACAATTCGATCGTCAAGGAGCAGGTGGATCAGGATGGCACCGGCAAGGTGATGGTAGTGGATGGCGGCGGTTCCTTCCGCCGCGCGCTGCTGGGTGACATGCTGGCCGAGAAGGCCGCGAAGAACGGTTGGGAAGGCATTATCGTTTATGGTTGCGTGCGCGACGTGGATGTCCTGGCGCAAACGCCACTGGGCATTCAGGCGCTGGCCAGCCATCCGATGAAGACCGATAAACGTGGCATCGGCGACTTGAACGTGCCGGTAACCTTTGGCGGCGTGACCTTTCGCCCTGGCGAGTTTGTCTATGCTGATAACAACGGCATCATCGTCTCGCCTACCGCATTGAGCATGCCCGAATAAGACGCCGTTTTGCCGCTTAGTACTCAGGGGGAAGGGTAACCACCTTCCCCCTTGGTTTATCTGCAGTTTGACTGCGATCAGGAGCCAGGATGTCTGAAGATCCTCTGGAAAGCCGGCTACGTAGCCTGTTGCAGGATAGCGCCGAAAGCGAGACGGATCGTGAAGGGCAGCGCCTCGACCGCGTCCTGCACAAAGCGCATATCCGTAGCGGGGTGTTTGATCTGATCAATCTCTTTACTCGCTGGGGTTGGGTGTTGTCCGAAGGGGGTGCACGGGGCGCACGACACCTTAAACCGGTCAGCCGCGCTACGGCGGCCAGTCCAACTGAACACGACAATCAATAAGAGAGCATCATGGAATTCGACGTCTGGAGCCAGAGTTTTGTAGCGGCAATGACCACGCTGTGGAGCAAGGTCGCCTCCTTTGTGCCTGACCTGATTGCAGCGCTATTTATCGTCCTGCTGGGCTTCGTGGTCGCCAAGGTAGTCGATGCCGTGCTGAGCAAGGGGCTGGCAAAACTGGGTCTTGACCGCTTGATGGGCGGCGCCGGGGTCAACAAGATGCTCGCTCGGGTGGGCATTACCTCGTCGGTTTCAGCCATTATCGGCAAGGTAGTCTACTGGTTTGTGGTGCTTACCTTTATCGTCTCGGCTGCGGAGTCGCTGGGGCTAGCGCGGGTTTCGTCCACGCTCGACGTCTTCACGCTGTATTTACCCAAGGTATTTGGCGCGGCCCTGATTCTGCTTGCCGGCCTGCTGCTGTCGCATCTGGTCAATGGTGTGGTGCGGGGCGCCGCCGAAAGCATGGGCATGGACTATGCCAGCGGGCTGGGACGGTTTGTTCAGAGCCTGCTGGTGATAATCACCGTCTCCCTGGCGATAGGGCAGCTACAGATAGAAACAGCGCTGCTGAATATGGTCATCGGCATAGTGCTTATCACCTTCGGCGGGGCTGCAGCTCTGGCGCTGGGGTTAGGCAGTCGGCAGACCGTCGGGCAGATCATCGCCGGGGTATACGTGCGTGAGCTCTATCAGGTCGGCGATCGCATCAAGGTAGGCGAGCTGGAAGGCACTATCGAGGAAATCGGAACCATAAAAACCTCCGTTCTCACCGATGAGGGCCGCCTGGTATCCGTTGCCAATAGCGTGCTGGCCACCGAAAGCGTGTCACGTTGATCGTGATTAACTCTGTCTTGCAGCAAAGACTCATAAGCCTTGACCAGCCGTAACGAACCTCGCCGCTGCTACAACCCGGCAGCTCTGAGTGATGAAGAACTGGTCATCGCCGCAAAAGGTGAGCTGCTTCACACTACTATTGCTTACGAAGAGCTGATGCGCCGCTATCAGCGCACTTTGTTTAATGTGTGCGCTCGCTATCTGGGCAATGAACGCGATGCCGACGACGTTTGCCAAGAGGTAATGCTGAAAGTTTTGCATGGTCTCAAGCATTTTGAGGGCAAAGCCAAATTCAAGACCTGGCTATACAGCATTACCTACAACGAATGTATTACTCAATACCGCAAGGAAAAGCGCAAGAAGCGCTTGCTAGAGGCTCTCAGCCTGGATGGGCAAGAGGAAGAAATCGAGCCCGAAGCACCCGTGGGAGAGTCTCAAGGGCTGAACAAACTACTGGCGCATGTCAATCCGATCGACAGAGAAATTCTGGTTTTGCGATTTGTTGCGGAACTTGAGTTCCAAGAAATTGCCAATATTATGCACATGGGTTTAAGTGCGACTAAAATGCGCTATAAACGCGTGCTGGAAAAATTGCGTGATCATATTGACAGCCCTTTCATATAGGGCTTGTATAGTTGTTAGCGTAATTCAGTTATACTGCGCGTGGGTTTTGCGTAAGCTTAACGTCCTAATGGATTTGATGGGGATTCAATGATGAAATTGAAAAACACTGTGGGTCTCGTTGTTGGTTCTGCGATTGCTGCGTCCAGCATTCCTGCTATGGCCATGAGCCAGCAGGGTTCTGTGGAAGTCGAAGCCTTTGCGGATCGTTACTTCACTGACAGCATGTATGACATGAACGACGGCACTCTGGTGGGTGGTAGCCTGGGTTACTTCGTTACCGACGACGTCTTGTTGAATATCGGCCTGGGTAAGTACAAGAACCTGGACTCCGAGATCACCAATGAAGAGATTGATGGCAAGCTCGCTCAGGTAGAAGCTGTTTATCACTTCGGCGAAAACAACATTCGTCCTTACATCTCTGCTGGGTTGGCTCATCAAGAGCTTGACCAAATCAACAGCACTGCAGATGACCGTACCACCATGGCCATGGCCGGCGTTGGTATCAAAAACTACCTGAACGAGAACTTCTTCGTGAAGGCCGGTGTTGACGCGCTCTACGGTTTTGATCACGGCAATACCGAATGGCAAGCAGGTGTAGGTCTGGGTATCAACTTCGGTTCCAAGAAGGAAGAGGCAGTTGTTGCCGCCGCTCCTGCACCGATGCCCCAGCCTGAGCCGGCTCCAGAGATGCAGTCAGTTCGCGTAGAACTGGACGTTCTCTTTGATTTCGACAAAGACACTATCCGTCCTGAGTTCCGCCAAGATATCCAGAGCCTGGCTGAGTTCATGAAGACCTATCCTTCGGTTACCACTACCGTTGAAGGTCACACTGACTCTGTAGGTAGCGATGCCTATAACCAGAACCTGTCCGAGCGTCGTGCGAATGCCGTTCGTGAAGCTCTGGTCGAAGAAGGTGTTGACGGCTCACGTGTGAGCTCTGCCGGTTACGGCGAGGCCCGCCCGATTGCTGACAACTCAACTGATGAAGGCCGTGCGATGAACCGTCGCGTGGAAGCAGAAGTTGAAGCAGAAGTCGAAGTACGTTAATAACGTATCCAGACAAAAAAACCCGGCTTAGGCCGGGTTTTTTTATATCTTTTAAAAATGTATACGAAGCGCAGCATCTCACTCTTCGATCGAATTGACGCCTGGGAAACGAAGGCGGAAGTCCTCTGGCATGGGGCAAACCTTGGACGAACTGAAGTGATAGAACACAAAGCCGGATTTGGCCAGCGCAACGAGATCGCCATCCGCTGCCTTGGTGATACGGAAGATGATGTCTCCGCCATAACGGTTCAGATCCATCAGGCCCACCTCGAAGATCAAGGCGTCGCGGGCGAAGGCTTCGCGGCGGTAGGTGGTGGCCAGGTCGGTTACTATGATGCCGATATCATTCACACTGACTTCCTCAATACCGAACTGGTAGAGAAAGCGTGCGCGAGCCTCCGAAATCATGGATATCATCGAATCATTGGCAAGGTGCTTGCCGGAGTTGATATCGGTGATCCGTACCGTCAACTGGGTAGTGAAATAGAACTGGTTTTCGGGAAACTCGAGTTGCAGACGTGCCATAGCGAATAAAGCCTTGTTACCTGGGGGATGTGACTAGCAGGGCGGGGTGGTGTTCAAGTCGGGCATTCTACCTGAGCGCAAACCCGGGCGATAGATAAAAAAAGACCGCCGGTTAGGCGGTCTTTTCTACACCACGGATGCAAGCATCCGTTGAATCAGTTGGCTATCAGCCGAACTGGTTCATGGTGTTATCCTTGCCACCCGCTTTCAGAGCAGCTTCGCCAGCGAAGTACTCTTTATGGTTGTCACCGATGTCGGAGCCAGCCATGTTCTGGTGCTTGACGCAGGCGATACCCTGACGGATTTCCTGACGCTGAACGCCCTTGACGTAAGCCAGCATGCCTTCCTTGTCGAAGTAGCCTTTTGCCAGGTTGTCGGTGGACAGCGCAGCAGTGTGGTAAGTCGGCAGGGTGATCAGGTGGTGGAAGATACCTGCTTCACGGGACGCATCGGCCTGGAAGGTACGGATCTTCTCGTCAGCCAGTTGAGCCAGTTCGGTCTCATCGTACTCAACGCTCATCAGCTTGGCGCGGTCGTATGCAGAAACGTCCTTGCCTTCTTCAACCATGGCATCGAATACCTGCTGGCGGAAGTTCAGAGTCCAGTTGAAGGACGGGCTGTTGTTGTAAACCAGCTTGGCGTTCGGTACGACTTCGCGGATACGGTTAACCATTTCGGCGATCTGACCAACGTGCGGCTTCTCGGTTTCGATCCACAGCAGGTCGGCACCGTTTTGCAGGCTGGTGATACAGTCCAGAACAACGCGGTCAACACCGGTGTCCTTGCGGAACTGGAACAGGCCGGAAGCCAGACGCTTGGGCTTGAGCAGTTTGCCATTGGACTTGATTACAACGTCGCCGTTCTGGATGTCGTCAGCGCTGGTGATGTAGTCACCGTCCAGGAAGCTGTTGTACTGGTCGCCCAGGTCGCCCGGCTCGTTGGTGACGGCGATCTGCTTGGTCAGGCCGGCGCCCAGGGAGTCGGTACGGGCAACGATGACACCGTCGTCAACGCCCAGCTCGAGGAAGGCGTAGCGAACAGCGTTGATCTTGGCGAGGAAGTCGGAGTGCGGAACGGTTACTTTGCCGTCCTGGTGACCGCACTGCTTCTCGTCGGAAACCTGGTTTTCGATCTGGATGCAGCAGGCACCAGCTTCGATCATCTTCTTGGCCAGCAGGTAGGTCGCTTCGGCGTTACCGAAACCAGCGTCGATGTCGGCGATGATCGGCACTACGTGAGTTTCGTAGTTGTCGATCTGGGACTGGATTTCAGCAGCCTTGGCCTGGTCGCCAGCTTCGCGAGCAGCGTCCAGAGCGGTGAACAGCAGGTCCAGTTCACGGGCATCAGCTTGACGCAGGAAGGTGTACAGCTCTTCGATCAGAGCGGCAACGGAAGTCTTCTCGTGCATGGACTGGTCAGGCAGCGGGCCGAACTCGGAACGCAGGGCAGCAACCATCCAGCCAGACAGATACAGGTAACGCTTGTTGGTGGTTTTCAGGTGCTTTTTGATGGAGATCAGCTTCTGCTGACCGATGAAGCCGTGCCAGCAACCCAGGGATTGGGTGTACAGGGAAGTGTCGGCGTCGTATTCAGCCATATCCTTGCGCATGATGGCCGCGGTGTACTTGGCAACGTCCAGACCGGTTTTGAAACGGTTCTGCGCACGCATGCGAGCGACGGATTCCGGGTTGATTGCGCTCCAGCCACTACCTGCTTTCTCTTTCAGCTCGGCAGCTGCTTTGATGTCGTTTTGATAAGCTGACATGGTCCATCCTTCAAAGTTTGCGTTAGGTTCAGCACGATTTGTTGACCCATGCTCCGCTTGCCGCAAAACCGTCCGGGCAACGTTTGACTGATGAAAGGAGGAAACTGGAGAGATGTCAAATCAGAAGGGGGATGACAAGCGCGACAGGCAAGAAATCTCTCTGAACGGCGTATCCGTCGTGACAGATTCTGGCTGCTGAACACCCATTGTCTAGTTAAATCGCTTCCCCGTCCCTCAGGACAACTTTCGTTCCAGTCGCCACCTCGTCAAACGGCCTTGTGAGCGGTAAAGACACGGGTCGGGCCGTTGGTATGGGCGTCGACTCGGAGACCTATATGAGGCCTCTGGCTAGCGGGAGCGACGCAATAATGAGACTTTGGCCCCTATAAGTCAATGAGGTGTAGTGTTTTTTTTAAGGCACTACATGGCTATGACCATGACCCGGTTTGCGCGTGTAGTCGGCCGCGAAGCGCCCTAGTTGAGGCGCTCGACCTTCAGTCGTACGCTACCGCTAGACTGGCTTTGCGTGGAAATCCGGCGGCCTATGTCTCCATCGCTACCACGGCCTGCATCGTCGAGGCCGCCAACGGTTACCCACTCACCCAGCTGCGCGGTCACTACCGTGTCGGTGCGTTGAACATCAATAACGTCCTGATGGCTGCGGTTGATGCGGTTGTTGTTGGCGCTGAGGGTAATAGTGGCCCGATCTCCATTGAGGCGCACCGTTGCATAAAACCCCTGGGTCACGTCGCGATACTGGGTCTGTTCCACTATGCGGCCATAGGCGTCGGTGGTACGGGTGGTGAGGGGCACACTTTGACCGCTCTGGATCAGTACCGGATAGCCTTCATTGGCCGTGATCTGACGCACCCCGTCATTTGCAGAGCGGGTTTCCCGGTTGATGATGCGCGCCTGATTGCCGTTGCTGGGATTGCCGACAATGATATCGGCAGGGCCAGTCTGTATGCGCCCATCTACCTGATAGCCGCGCTCGACACCGCTGCTGCCACCGCTGCTGGAGACGCTGATCAAGAGTCTCGAGGGTTGTTTGTCTATCTGGTTCAGCAGCGATTTGATTTCCACGATGCGTGCCGGTTCAGCGCGTATCAGCAGTTGATTGCCATAAGCGGAGACTCGTTCATCGGAGCGCAGCATGGGTTGCAGGGCAGGGATTACATCCTCGGCCATGTTGTAGCCCAGCGGAACTACCTCGGTTGTGGGCGCTGCATTGGCATAAAACATGACAATGGACAGCGCAAACCAACTGATGAGTTTGATGGCAAGGCGCGGCTTCATAGCAAAAACCTCCTGATCGCTGGGTCGCTCTGGCTACTGGCCCATAGCTCGTCGAACTGGCTGGCCCAGCGTTTTACCTGATCCGGACTGTACTCGCGGACAAATCCTTCACGCACACGACAGTCGGGCAGCATGAGAAAGCCATGAGCGTCAGTCATCAGTTGCAAGTGGCGTTGTTTGGGAAGCTCGGGGTGCTGTACACGTATTTCACACAGGCTGGGAAAGCGGTGCGCCAAGCTCAGAAGCGTGCGGCCCTGTAAAAACTCTGCCTCAACTCGCTGCAGAAGTATCTGAATACGCGCCTTGCCATCTCGCGCGATCAGCCGTTCGCAGGCGCTGATGAAGTCTTGACGATTAAACAGCCAGCGCCCCTGTTCGGGCGAGTAGAGGCGTAGTCGGCGTCGGGACTGGTCTACCAGAGCTGCGGCCTGGCCCGGCGTCGCGGCCTCGTCCAGCGGTTGCAAGCCGGCAGCGCCGAGCGCAGCAGAGCTGGCCAGAGTGCTGCTGGTTTCGGGATTGAGAATGCTGAAAACACCGGGCGAATTGAACTCGATAGCCGGTAATTCGGTATCGACCTGGTCGCTGGCTTGCCAGCACATGTCGAGATGAGGGATGCCGGCATCCAGGTATTCGCTGGAGCAGGGGCTGAAACCCAGCTTCCGATAAAATCCGATCGCCTGCACTTGAGCGCTGAGATGCAGCTCGGGCATGTCTTCGGCGCGGGCATAGGCGATCAGATGCTGCATGATCTGCGCTCCAAGGCCTTGGCCTCGATGGCTGGGCAGCACAGCGACGCGACCAATATGCCCATCACCGAGCAGGCGTGCGGTAGCCACGGGCTGCTCCTGAAAAAAGAGCAGGAAATGACTGGCGTTCTCGTCCTGCGTATCCCATTCCAGGTCTTCAGGAACGCCTTGCTCGTCGATGAACACCTGTTGGCGTATATCGCGAAGCGTCTTGGCCTCTACCCAGGGAACCTTTGTAATATGTATCTCATTCATCATCCCTCTCCAGCAGGAGATACCCCTTGTCGAGCAATTGTTCCAATAGTTCCATGGCTTCGTCGTCCTGATGCCATTGCTCAAGCGACTGCGGCGCCAGGTAAGCCTGGTTGCATATCAGTTGAACCAGCGCCAACAAGCGGCTCGGTACGGCGCAGTGTTCGCCCGAAGCAAACACCTGGATCTGGTCGTTCGCGGCCACGCGATAGGCCAACCTGACGCTGGGATTATGCAGCAGGGCCTGCCCTTCACTCAGACCAGCCCGTAAGTCCGCATCCTCATCT
This sequence comes from Halopseudomonas sp., assembly GCF_036961105.1. GTDB lineage: Bacteria > Pseudomonadota > Gammaproteobacteria > Pseudomonadales > Pseudomonadaceae > Halopseudomonas. Next base: position 44,421 of record NZ_JBALWW010000019.1, read on the forward strand.
ATATAACTCTGCATCAATTCAGGGTAGCGCGTCTCGGTCATATGACGACCGAACCAGGTGGCCAGCGCCTCTTTGTCTTGGACCAGAGCAAGCAGGCTTTGTTGCAGGCGGTCCACGGCTTCCGGATCAATGGCGGCCGGATCTTGTGGCTGTTTGAGACCTGCGTCACTGTAGCGCGCGTCGTCGTTCAGCTGGTGGGCCAGATAATCGGTGAAATGCACCAGAACTTCCTGATAACTTGGCGCGCGAAAACCAATGGAAAACGTCAGGCAGTCCGTTTCGGCAACCCCGTCGTGGGCGACCCCCGGCGGTATATACAGCATGTCGCCGGGCTCCAGTACCCATTCATCCTGACAGTCGAAGTCTCTCAGGATGCGCAGGTCGGGATTGTCCTGCAGCGGACTTTCACTGCTGCAGTGCTGCCCGATGCGCCAGCGCCGCTGTCCTTCGGCCTGTAACAGGAAGACATCGTAGTTATCGAAATGCGGACCCACGCCGCCGCCCGGGGTGGCATAACTGATCATGACGTCATCCAGGCGCCAGGTTGGCAGAAAGCGAAAACGCTGCAGCAAGTCGGCTACCTCTGGCACGAACTGATCCACGGCCTGTACAAGCAAGGTCCAGTCCTTTTCCGGTAGCTGCTGGTAGTCCTCATCAGCAAAGGGCCCGCGGCGCAGTTGCCAAGGATGCTCGCCATCCTTGAGGACGATGCGCGACTCCACCTCTTCTTCCAATGACAGACCGGCCAGCTCGTTCGGCTCTATGGGGCTGCTATAGCCAGGGATCGCTTGCCGAATCAACAGCGGCTTACGCTGCCAGTACTCTCGCAGAAAGCGTTCAACGCCAACGTCGCCAAGCAGTGCATCAAATTCTGAAGTCATGGTTGTGCAATCCTGAAACAGCAAAACGCCCGGCAGACCCGGGCGTTTTGCGTTGTTGGGTAAGCGGGATCAGTCTATGCAGACTAGCAGTCGGCAAGCTGACCCACGCGATCTTAAATACGTTTTGCCTGCGCCACAGCGCTGCCGATATAAGTGGCGGGGGTGAGGGTTTTCAGCTCCTGCTTGGCAGCGTCCGGAATTTCCAGGCCTTCGACGAATTCCAGCAGGGCTTGTGGCGTGATGCCCTTGCCGCGCGTCAGGTCCTTGAGCTTTTCGTAGGCGTTCTCCACACCGAAGCGACGCATTACCGTCTGGATCGGCTCGGCCAGGACTTCCCAGCAGTTATCCAGGTCTTCGGCGATCCGCTTGGCGTTCAGCTCCAGCTTGCCTATGCCCTTGAGAGAAGACTCATAGGCGATAACACTGTGGGCAAAACCTACGCCCAGGTTGCGCAGCACGGTTGAGTCGGTGAGGTCACGCTGCCAGCGCGAGATTGGCAGCTTACTCGCCAGGTGCTGCATGATGGCGTTGGCGATACCCAGATTACCTTCCGAGTTCTCAAAGTCGATCGGGTTGACCTTGTGCGGCATGGTGGAAGAGCCAATCTCGCCGGCAACGGTCTTCTGCTTGAAGTAGCCCAGGGAAATATAGCCCCAGATGTCGCGATCGAAATCGATCAGAATGGTATTGAAGCGGGCGACCGCGTCGAACAACTCGGCGATGTAATCGTGGGGTTCGATCTGCGTGGTGTAGGGATTGAAGTCCAGCCCCAGAATGCCCTCGATAAAGCTCTGGGCGTTGGCTTCCCAGTCAATGTCGGGATAAGCCGACAGATGGGCATTGTAGTTGCCCACGGCACCGTTGATCTTGCCGAGCAGCGGAATGCCCTCGATCTGCTTGATCTGCCGCTCCAGACGGTAAACCACGTTCGCCAGTTCCTTGCCAAGCGTAGTGGGCGAGGCGGGCTGGCCGTGGGTACGCGACAGCATGGGTACGGCAGCGTGTTCGATTGCCAGAGCGCGGATCGCCTCGGCGATCTGGCGCATCAGCGGCAGAACCACATCATCGCGACCGGCACGCAGCATCAGGGCATGCGACAGATTGTTGATGTCTTCCGAGGTGCAGGCGAAGTGAATGAACTCGCTGACCTTTTCCAGCTCCGGCAGGGTTTTGGCCTGTTCCTTGAGCAGGTATTCCACGGCTTTGACGTCGTGGTTGGTAGTCCGCTCGAACTCCTTGATGCGCTCGGCGTGAGCCAGCTCAAAGTTCTCCGCCAGGGTATCGAGCAACTGGTTCGCTTCGGCTGAAAAGGGGCCGATTTCACTGATGCCTGGGTGTGCGGCCAAACATTGTAGCCAGCGAACTTCCACCTGAACGCGATAACGGATCAGGCCGTATTCACTGAAAATAGAGCGCAGGCTGGCGGTTTTGCTGCCGTAGCGGCCATCAACGGGAGATACGGCGGTCAGCGAGGAGAGTTGCATAAAAGAGTTCTCGTCAAGAAAAGCTGGCGGAAAAGGCGCAAATCATACACCAAATCAGCCGCTTTTGGTCCGGCTTGGTGCTGCTGAAATGCTTAGCAGGCTGGCGGCGAAGATTAGTCCGGCACCGGCCCAGGACGACCAACCAGGCATTTCGCCCCACAGATACCAGCCGAACAGGGCGGAGAATACGATGGCCAGGTAGCTGAGCGGGCCGATTTTGCCCGGCGGCGCCAGTGCGTAGGCGCGCGACATTACCAACTGGCTGGTGGTGGCTACCAAGCCCACCGCCAGTAACAATCCGAGTTGCTGCGTATTCAGCGGCTGCCAGGCCCAGAGCATGGGGATAGCTGATAGCAAGGTAGAAAAGGTCGCGAAGTAGAACACGATACGGCTGGCTGGCTCGGTGTTGCTCATGGCGCGTATGGCCACGAAAGCAGAGGCGGCCAGGAGGCTGGCTGCAATCCCCGCCAGCGCCTTGGGTTCAAAGAGCGCGCCGCTTGGTTTGGCAACCAGCAGAACACCGATAAAGCCCAGCAGTACCACGCCCAGGATCCGCGTGTTCAAACTCTCGCGCAGCCACCACCATGCAATCAGCGGGGTAAACACCGGCGCGGCATAGGTAAACACCATGGCATCGGCCAGCGGCAGATGGGCAATGGCGTAGAAAAAGCAGTACATGGCGCCGAGGCCGTAGAAGGTGCGCAGAAAGTGGCTACGCAAACATTGGGTGCGGAAGGGGGCAAGGCCTTTGATCAGCATCATCGGCAGAAAGAAGAAAACACCGACCAGATTGCGAAAGAACACCACGGTTTCATTGTTCACGCCCATCGAGACTTCGCGAATGAGCACGCCCATGATAGCGAACAGCAGAGCCGATAGCGCCAGCAGCATCGCACCCTGGCGCGGGTTGTCCTGGCGGACCAGTTCAACCATGCAGCAGTGCCTGGGTAGCGTCCAGCAGTTTCTTGCGTTGAAATAACAGTTGCCAGCGATGCCCGCCGACCTGACGCCACAGGGTCGCACCGCGAATGCCTGCCAGCAGCAGCGCGCGAATGCGGTTGGCTACATCCGGCTGTTGCAGGTAGCGCATATCGCCCTGGACCTGAATGCGCAGGCGCAAGGTGCTCAGGGTGTCCTGATAGGTAGCGCCGAGCGAGGCCATGACATTGTCGTGCAGAATGCCGAAATGCTCGACCTGATGTTCGGCCTGACCGATACGCTGGCCCAGCACCTGCAGCATGTCGCTACGTTTGGCCAGTTGCCGTTCAAGCGTCAGCAGGTTCATGACATAGCGCAAAGCATCGCGTTGCAGGGCGGCGGTGTCGCGCTCCAGCATGGCTTCGAGGGCCTGCAGACCGCTGCGAATCTGGTGCGTACTGCCACCATAGACACTGAGCACGTTATCGGGAGAGGTGATCAGAATGCTGCTGGCCAGACAGCGAACCGGGCCTTCTGCCGCCTGGCCGCTCCGGGCTAGCTTGTCTACCTGAAGTGCAGCCTCAAAGATGGCGCCAAGCGCGATGACCTGATCATGCAGACGACTCATGCTGCACGCTCGTCAAAGGCAGGTTCTGCGTTTTCTATGACGCCGCCGCCCAGACAGACATCGCCTTGATAAAGCACTACAGACTGCCCCGGTGTAACTGCTCGCTGGGGCTCGTCAAACACAATTCGATAGCCGCCCGAGACCGGCTCCAGTGCGCAGGCCTGATCCGGCTGGCGATAACGAACCTTGGCAGTCAGCCGCAACGGCCCCGCGAGTACCTCTGGCTGATTGACCCAATAGATATTCGAGCAGGTGAGCGCACGGGAAAATAACCAGGGGTGTTCATTACCCTGGCCCACTATCAGAACATTGTTGGTCAGATCTTTTCTGAGCACGTACCAGGGTTCATCACTGGCACCCTGCAAGCCGCCGATACCCAGGCCCTGCCGCTGACCCATGGTGTGATACATCAGGCCGTGGTGACGGCCAATCACTGCTCCGTCAGTGGTCTGTATGTCGCCTGGTTGTGCCGGCAGGTACTGCTTGAGAAAGTCACTGAAGCGCCGTTCACCGATAAAACAGATGCCGGTAGAGTCCTTCTTGCGCGCCGTGGCCAATTCGTACTTCTCGGCAATGCGGCGCACCTCGGGCTTTTCCAGCTCGCCCACCGGGAACAGAGTGCGGGCGATCTGATCAGCGCCGACTGCGTGCAGAAAGTAGCTCTGGTCCTTATTGCCGTCGATCCCTCGCAGCAACAGGGTGCGCCCATCTCGCTCGGCGCGGCGTACGTAATGCCCGGTGGCAATCAGGTCAGCGCCCAGCGCAAGCGCGTAATCGAGGAAGGCCTTGAACTTGATTTCACGGTTGCAGAGGATGTCCGGATTGGGTGTGCGCCCGGCCTTGTACTCCTCGAGAAAATGCTCGAACACGTTGTCCCAGTATTCGGCAGCAAAGTTGGCAGTGTGCAGCTTGATACCGAGGCGATCGCTTACGGATTGGGCATCGGCGAGGTCATCCATGGCGGTGCAATACTCGGTGCCATCGTCTTCATCCCAGTTTTTCATGAACAGACCTTCGACCTGATAACCTTGCTCCAGCAGGAGCGCCGCGGAGACGGAAGAGTCGACTCCGCCGGACATGCCGACGATGACGCGGGTTTGGTTGGGTGCCTTTTCGGTATAGGTGTTCATGTTAGCGAATCAAATCCAGTGAATAGTGCGGTTTGTGCAGATAATCGGTGATGCAATCGAGTACCAGGTGACTACGCAGTTTATGGCGTTCGTGTTGAAGTTCTTCAAGGGTCATCCAGCGCGCCCGAATGATGCCCTGATCCAGCGATTGCCCAGCGTGATGTTCACGGGGAAGGGCGGCAAAACAGGTTCGCTGGTAGGTCACCCCATTTGCGGCGGTGAACAGATACAAGCCGGTTACCGTAGTAAGCTCCACGCTCCAGCCGGTTTCTTCCCGGGTTTCGCGCACGGCCGCGTGCAACAGCGTTTCGTTGGCTTCAAGGTGGCCAGCGGGCTGATTCAGCACGATCCTGCCTTCGCGGCTTTCTTCGACGATCAGAAACCGGCCCTTGTCTTCGACGATACAGGCAACGGTGAGGTGGGGAGTGAAACGCATGATCGGCCCTCTGCAGGTGGCATAGGGTAGCGCAAAGCCGCTGATGGGTGAACCATCACGCAGCTCGATAACACGGAGACTAGCATTGACAGCAAAAGCGACTAGGATTCTGATAGTCGAAGACTTGTAGTGAGTATTGTAGTGTTACTACATAATATCCCGTCGATCCCCGTGCAAATCGCCCGTATGGGGTGGGCGAACCGTATTCACCTTAAGTCTAAGTAAAAAACGCGTGACATTATGTAGGAAAACTACAACAATATCGCAGCTCAAAATCCGTATTCTTATTCAGAGCCTCCGGGTTACCCGCCTGCAGGCTGCTAGTGACAACGACAACATACACGGAGTCAAAAATGGGATACCAAAAGATCCAAGTTCCGGCCAGCGGCGACAAAATTTCCGTAAATGCCGACCTTTCCCTGAATGTGCCCAACAATCCTGTCATCCCTTATATCGAAGGTGATGGAATTGGTGCCGATATTTCCCCCGTCATGATCAAGGTCGTCGACGCGGCCGTCGAAAAGGCCTATGGCGGCGAGCGTAAGATTTCCTGGATGGAAGTCTATGCCGGCGAGAAAGCCACCCAGGTTTACGATCAGGATACCTGGCTGCCAAAAGAGACTCTGGAAGCGGTCAAGGAATACGTTGTATCTATCAAGGGACCTCTGACCACGCCAGTAGGCGGCGGCATCCGTTCTTTGAACGTGGCTCTGCGCCAAGAGCTGGATCTGTACGTCTGCCAACGTCCGGTCCGCTGGTTTACCGGTGTGCCCAGCCCGGTCAAGAAGCCTGAAGATGTCGACATGATCATCTTCCGCGAGAACTCCGAAGACATCTACGCTGGCGTTGAATTCAAGGCCGGCACGCCAGAAGCTACCAAGATCATCAAGTTCCTCACCGAAGAAATGGGCGCCACCAAGATCCGTTTCACCGACATGTGCGGTATCGGCATCAAGCCGGTTTCCGAGGAAGGTACCAAGCGCCTGGTCCGCAAGGCACTGCAGTACGCGGTAGACAATGATCGCGAGTCGGTCACTATCGTGCACAAGGGCAACATCATGAAGTTCACCGAAGGTGCCTTCAAGGAATGGGGCTACGACATCGCCCGCGACGAGTTTGCTGCAGAGCTGCTTGACGGTGGTCCCTGGATGCAATTCAAGAACCCCAAGACCGGCAAGAATATTGTCGTCAAGGACGTGATTGCTGATGCCATGCTGCAACAGATTCTGCTGCGTCCGGCAGAGTACGACGTGATCGCCACTCTTAACCTGAACGGCGACTACCTGTCTGACGCCCTGGCGGCAGAAGTGGGTGGTATCGGTATCGCACCTGGCGCCAACCTGTCCGACTCCGTTGCCATGTTCGAGGCCACCCACGGCACAGCGCCCAAGTACGCCGGTCAGGACAAGGTAAACCCGGGTTCGCTGATCCTGTCTGCCGAAATGATGCTGCGTCACATGGGTTGGGTAGAGGCCGCCGATTTGATCATCAAGGGCACTGAAGGCGCTATCGCCAACAAGACAGTGACCTACGACTTCGAGCGACTGATGGACGGCGCAAAACTGCGCAAGTGCTCCGAGTTCGGTGATGACCTGATCGCTGCCATGTAAGCCCGCTAACGGGTCGAGCTACTCGACCCGTTACGCCACCAGGCTGCGAAAGCAACAAAGCCGGCTTGCGCCGGCTTTGTTTTGTGGACTGGAAAGCAGTCGAGAACGTCAATGATTGGTAGCCGCCTGGGCTAAAACGTCTTCATTTTCCAGTTGTTTCTTGCTAGCTTGTTCAGCCGGAGACTGAATGTTGACTGCATGCAATCCCTTGGGGCCCTGGATGATGTCAAATCGTACCGGTTGCCCGGCCTTCAGTGTTTTGTAACCATCCATCTGGATAGCTGAGTAGTGTGCAAAAAGGTCTTCTTCCCGGCCGTCGGCTACTATGAACCCGTAACCTTTGGCGTTGTTGAACCATTTGACCTTACCGTTCTCCATACTGCATCCCTCTGATAACTTGTCACGTCATGTGAATGTACATCGGCTGGTGCTGACTGAAAGTCGGTGGGGCATCTAAAGGGTGACTGATCAGTCAAGCACACTTACACTTTTTATCAGCTAATAGAGGTAAGTCAAGCCAGCCTCGGAGAAGCTGTGTACCAGTACGCACTTTTGAGACGAGCGGCAATTTGCCAACACAACCGGCCTAACGACAGATGTTTTCAATGACAGAATTTCAACTAACCTTAATTCAGGGTTCCGGTGAACCAGAGCACGAAGATGATCACGGTCTTGCAGTGGAAACCAGCAAGCCCGAGCTCAAGCCGCCATCGCGCTACAAAGTGGTCATGCTCAACGATGACTACACGCCGATGGACTTTGTGGTTGAGGTGCTAGAACGTTTTTTTTCGCACAACCGCGAAAGTGCTACGCAGATCATGCTGAAGGTGCATACTGAGGGTCGGGCGGTGTGCGGGATCTATACCCGCGACATCGCTGAAACCAAAGCGGCGGAAGTCAACGACTATGCGAAGGAATGCCAGCACCCGCTGATGTGCGAGATTGAGCGGGAAGCGTAACAAAGCGATGTATATCGCGTGAGATGAGGTGGCAACATGCTCAATAGAGATCTCGAGATCACCCTGAACCTGGCGTTCAAGGAAGCCCGCAACAAACGCCACGAATTCATGACTGTAGAACACTTGCTACTGGCGCTGCTGGATAACCAGGCTGCGGTAGACGTGCTCAACGCCTGTGGTGCTGATATGGATCGCCTGCGCCGCGAACTGACCGAGTTCATTGACTCGACCACCCCGCTGATTCCCAAACAGGATCATGACCGCGAGACGCAGCCTACTCTGGGCTTCCAGAGAGTCCTGCAACGCGCTGTTTTTCATGTGCAAAGCTCCGGCAAGGGCGAAGTCAGCGGTGCCAACGTGTTGGTGGCCATTTTCAGCGAGCAGGAAAGCCAAGCCGTATTTTTCCTCAAGCAACAGCAGATTGCCCGTATCGATATCGTCAATTTCATCTCGCACGGTATTTCCAAGGTGCCGGGTGATGCCGAGCCCATGAGCGATGATCAGGAGTCCATTGATGACGAAGGGGGCGAAGGCGCTACCGCCAGCAATCCGCTGGAGTCTTACGCCAGCAACCTGAACGAGCAGGCGCGCAAGGGTCGCATCGATCCGCTGGTAGGTCGTGCTTCCGAAGTCGAGCGCGTCGCGCAGATTCTCATGCGCCGGCGCAAGAACAACCCGCTGCTGGTGGGCGAAGCGGGCGTGGGCAAAACAGCCATTGCCGAAGGCTTGGCCAAGCGCATCGTGGACGGCGAAGTGCCGGATATCCTCTCCGAGGCGGTAGTCTACTCTCTGGATCTTGGCGCCCTGCTGGCGGGTACCAAGTACCGGGGTGACTTCGAGAAACGCTTCAAGGCGTTGCTCAAAGCCTTGCGCAAGCGTCCGCACGCAATTCTGTTCATTGATGAAATTCATACCATTATCGGTGCCGGTGCCGCCTCGGGCGGCGTAATGGATGCGTCCAATCTACTCAAGCCTTTGCTGTCGTCGGGCGAGATTCGCTGCGTTGGCTCGACCACTTTTCAGGAGTTTCGCGGTATTTTCGAAAAAGACCGCGCGCTTGCGCGGCGTTTTCAGAAAGTGGACGTGGTCGAACCTTCAGTCGCCGACACCATCCAGATTCTCAAGGGGCTCAAGAGCCGCTTTGAAGATCACCACAGCATTCGCTATACCGATGAAGCCTTGAAGGCAGCCGCCGAGTTGGCTGATCGTTATATCAATGACCGGCACATGCCCGACAAGGCCATTGATGTAATCGACGAGGCGGGGGCTTATCAGCGGCTGCAGCTGCCGGAGAACCGTCCCGAGTTCATCGATGTGGCCGAAGTGGAATCGATAGTAGCCAAAATCGCGCGCATCCCGCCCAAGCATGTTTCATCCAGCGACAAGGAACTGCTGAAAAATCTGGAGCGCGATCTCAAACTGGTGGTTTTTGGTCAGGACACGGCCATCGAAGCGCTTTCTACCGCGATCAAGCTGTCGCGAGCAGGCCTCAAATCAGCCGATAAGCCGGTTGGTTCCTTCCTGTTCTCCGGGCCTACCGGGGTAGGCAAGACGGAAGTTACCCGGCAACTGGCGAAAAGCCTGGGTGTTGAATTGCTGCGCTTTGACATGTCGGAATACATGGAGCGGCATACGGTTTCACGCTTGATCGGTGCGCCTCCCGGCTACGTCGGTTTCGATCAGGGCGGTCTGCTGACCGAGGCGGTAACCAAGAACCCCCATTGCGTGCTGCTGCTTGATGAAATCGAAAAGGCGCACCCTGAGGTGTTCAACCTGTTGCTGCAGGTGATGGACCACGGCACCCTGACCGACAACAACGGCCGCAAGGCGGACTTCCGCAATGTGATCATTGTGTTGACTACCAATGCCGGCGCCGAGACCATGACCCGTGCATCGATCGGCTTCACACATCAGGATCACAGCAGCGATGGCATGGAAGTGATCAAGAAGTCCTTCACGCCGGAGTTCCGCAACCGCCTGGATGCGATTATTCAGTTCGGCCGGCTCACCCACGAAAGCATCAAGTTTGTGGTGGACAAGTTCCTCACCGAACTGCAGGCGCAGCTGGAAGACAAGCACGTACTGCTTGAGGTGGACGAAACGGCGCGTAACTGGCTGGCCGAACACGGCTACGATCCGCTAATGGGCGCACGCCCCATGGCGCGCCTGATCCAGGAGAAGATCAAACGGCCGTTGGCAGAGCAGATCCTGTTTGGCGATCTGGCAGAGCACGGCGGCACCGTGCACATCACCTTGCGTGACGGTGAGCTGGAAATAGAAGTGCCCGAGGCTGAGATGGCCTGACGGGCCGCAAAAAGAAAAGCCCGAGCGGTCGGCAGACTGCTCGGGCTTTTTCATTTCTGCTCAGCCCCGAAGAGGCTTAGAGCGCGAAATGGCTCCAAATGGGCGCGTGGTCAGAGGGTTTCTCCATGCTGCGGATGTCGTAGTCGATGCCACTGTCGATACAAGCGTCTCTCAGCCCCTGGCTGGCTAGAATCAGATCGATGCGCAGTCCGCGTTTGGGGTTGTCTTCAAATCCCCGGCTGCGATAGTCGAACCAGCTGAACTTGTCGTCAATCTCCGGGTATAGGTGACGAAAGGTGTCCGTCATGCCCCAGTCCTTCAGCCGCTGCATCCACTCACGTTCTTCCGGCAGGAAACTGCACTTACCGGTACGCAACCAGCGTTTGGCGTTCTCCGCGCCGATGCCGATGTCGGAGTCGGTATCCGAGACATTCACGTCGCCCATCACCACCAGACGCTGGTCCGGGCGAAAATCCTGCTCCAGATGTGCCTGCAGGTCGGCATAAAATTTCTGTTTGGCAGGAAACTTGGTGGGGTGGTCACGGCTCTCACCCTGAGGGAAGTAACCGTTGAAGACAATCAGCGGTTCGCCATCGGCACAGGGGATTGCCGCGCTGATCATACGGCGCTGTGCCTCTTCGCCATCGTTGGGCAACCCCTTGCGTACCCATAGGGGTTCATCCCGGCATAACAGTGCAACGCCGTAATGACCTTTCTGACCGTGGAAATAGGTGTGATACCCCAGGTGTTCAATCAGTTGGTGTGGAAACTGGGCGTCGTCCACCTTGGTCTCCTGCAGACCGATGACATCGGGAGAATGCTTCGCGACCAGTTCGCTAAGCTGGTGGGGGCGTGCCCGCAGGCCATTGATGTTGAAGGACACTAATTTCATGAGCAGTTCCTGAGCCAGCGCACGCGGCCATCACTGGCAACGGCAGAGCGGAGATGAAAGATTACAATTAAATCAGGCACACAGAGCCAAATCGGCAACGCAGGACATGTTAGCATTGCCGGGCTGCAAAGTTCAGGAAGGAGCGCATGGTTCGACTCAATCCACTGCTAGGTCTGATGTTTCTGGCTCCACTCGCGTGGGCCGATCTGGAAGTGCAGATCGAGCCGTCAAACCGTGCCGTCAAACGCAACATCGAGGCCTATATAGGTCCGGTCGAAGCGGGGAGCCGCGAAGAGTTGCGTCGCCTGTTCGATCATGCCGACCAACAGGCGACTCAGGCGGCGCAGGCCCTGGGTTACTACCACTCACGCAACTATCTCCACTTTAGCGGCAGCGAAGAGGATCCCACCCTGGTAATCAAGGTGGACCTGGGGCAGCCGGTAAGGCTGAACACGATATCGGTGGATATTCAGGGTGAGGGCAAGGGCACCGATGCTTTTGCGCTGACCTTGCCCGACGATCTCGCGCCCGGCAAACGCCTCAATCACGATAATTATGAAAGCGTCAAATCACAGATCAGCAATCGCGCGCTGCGTTACGGATATTTTTCCGGGCAGTACCTCAAGCATCAACTGCTGGTAAATCCAGACGCCAATCACGCCGACGTCGATATCGCGTATCTGACCGGCGAGCGCTACAAACTGGGCGAGGTCAGCTATACCAATACTTTGTTCAGCGATGATCTGCTGGACCGGTTCATCCCCTTCAAGCCCGGCGAGCCCTACGATGCCGACCTGGTTGGCCAGTTCAATCGCGATCTGCTTTCCAGTGGCTACTTCAATAGCGTGCAGGTCTCGGCGCCGGCAGACCAGGCGGTCGATGGGGTTATCCCCGTACAGGTAGCTCTTACCGAACGAGATCCGCATTCATTGGGCTTTGGGGGCGGCTACTCGACCGATGTGGGTGTGCGAACCAAATTTACCTGGGATCAACATTATCTGAATCCTCAGGGTCATAGTCGGGGTGCCAGCGCCGAGTTGTCTCAACTTCGCCAGGAGCTCAGCGCCTTTTACCAGGTACCCCTGGATCCGCCACTCACCAGCAACCTGCGCTATTTCGTGGGTTGGCAACACGAGAATATTGACGACATCGAGACCCGCAGCCTGGCCACCGGGGCTGAGCTGCGCAAACGTCTCGACAGCGGCTGGGAGCGCACACTTGGCCTGCGCGTGCAAAATGAGATCTTCTCTCTGGGCGAGGACTCGGGCACCAGCACCCTGTTGATTCCGAGCATGGTACTACTGCGTACCGAAACCTCGGGCGGTATCGACCCCGCCCGAGGTTACAGCATGCTGATGGACGTGCAGGGCGCCAAGAAAGGGCTCATTTCCACCGTCGACTTTGCTCGGGTGATGGGGCAGGTGAAGGGGCTCTATACGCTGTTTGATCGCCATCGGCTGCTTGGACGGCTGCAATTGGGCGCTCTGGCTACCAATGATTTCAGCAACCTGCCACCCTCGCTGCGCTTCTTTGCCGGTGGTGATCAGAGTATCCGCGGTTATGGCTACCAGACCCTGTCTCCGGTCGACAGTTCCGGTGAAAACGTCGGTGGTCGATATCTGATGACGTCGACTGCCGAATATCAATATGAATTCATTGACCGGTGGCGCGCAGCAGTCTTTGTCGATCACGGGAATGCCGTGGATTCGCCCACGGATCCGTTGAAGACCAGCGTGGGACTGGGTATTCGCTGGGTGTCGCCCATTGGGCCGCTGCGGGTGGATGTGGCTCAGTCCCTGTCCGATCCGGACGAAGGCTATCGCATTCACTTTTCCATGGGACCCGAGTTCTGATGCGTCTGGCAATGAAAATCATCCTGCGCACACTGCTGGCATTGCTGGTACTGCTGCTGGTGTTGCTTCTGGCGCTGGGCAGCGAAACGGTTAATCGCTGGCTGTTCGACCAGGCTGAAGCGGTGGAACCGCGCCTTGAACTGGCTTTTGTCGGCGGCGATCTCTGGCACGGCTGGCAATTTGAGCGCATTGCCTGGAGCGGGCAGGGACTTGAGCTGACAATTGATCAACTTGATTTTGCATGGTCACCTTCCTGCCTGTTTGGCGCACGTCTGTGTATTGACCGGCTCTACAGCCACGCCATTACCGTTATCTCTGAGCCGAGCGCCGAGCCTGAGCCAAGTGAGCCTTTCTCGCTCCCGCAGTTCACATTGCCACTGTCCATCGAGTTGGGCGATGTGCGTATTGATCAGATATCGCTGGATGGGGAAAGCACCTTGCTCAGCGATTTGGTGCTACAGGCCGACGCCAGCGGCGATCAACTGAATATCCGCGAGTTTTCCGGAGCAGGTCCGGACCTTGATTGGCATTTGAGTGGCGCGCTGCAGATGCAGGGCGACTGGCCCCTGATGCTTGCCGGGCGCATCAATTTGCCGCCGGTGGACGAACGCGAATGGTGGGTGGATCTGGATATTGCCGGCGAGCTGAAACAACAGCTTACGCTGCAACTGCAAAGCGATGGCTATCTCAAGGGCACCCTGAGCGGCGAAGCTGCGGTGTTGGATAGCGAGCTGCCCGCCAGCCTGCATTGGCAGGGTGACTCGTTCCTGGCCATGCAGAGCCTGCCGGAGGGATTGACGCTGAACAACCTGCAGCTGGATGTACACGGCAGCCTGGAGGAGGGTTTTGCGGTACAGGCCGGCGCCAGTCTGCCAGGGCAGGGTGGCGAGATTCAGCTTCAGTTATCTGCCCTGGCGCAAACCACGGGCGTCAGCGACGCGCAGCTGCTGCTGTACGTAAGCGAAGCTCCTGAGCGCAAAGTCGAGTTGAAAGGGCAGGCGAACTGGCAGGATGAGTTGACCGCTGATGCCGAACTGAGACTCCAACAGGCTTTCCCCTGGTACTGGCTCTATCCGCAGGACCTGGGTGATGTGGAGCTGCAGCAATTGGACATGCAAGCCTCGTTGCAAGGTGAGCAGATAGACAGTGAACTCACTGCGAAGCTCAATGGGGTCGCAGGCCAGAGTATCGATCTGCAGGCAACAGTAGCAGGCACTCAGCAGGCACTGAACATTACGCCACTACGGGTAGATACTCCCGCCGGCAGTGCCGAAGGCAGTATTGATCTGGTGTTCACGCCGACGTTAGCCTGGAATGGCGAATTTCAGCTGCGCGATCTTAATCCCGGGATTTTCGTCGCCGAGTTGCCGGGGCAGCTCAACGGCAGTCTGAACACGGAAGGCAGCCAGAGTGCAGACACCTTGCAGGTGCAGGCGAACTGGGACATCGACGGCACCTTGCGACAGCAGCCCTTGGCATTGCAAGGCCGGGTAAACAAGGGAGAGGCTACCTGGGACGTCAACGACCTGCTGATCCGCCAAGGCGAGAACCGCATTAGCGGGCAGGGCCAGTGGGGCGAACAGGTCAATGGCAACCTGGATATACGCCTGAATCAACTGGCTACACTCTGGCCCGAGCTGCGAGGCGTACTGACAGGACAGGTCAACTTGAGTGGCACCGAGCAGGCCCCGGGCATCCAACTGTCAATGGAGGGAAGTGACCTTGGCTACGCGGCGGTGCGCGTGGATGCGCTCAACCTGAGCGGGCGCGTGCGGCTGTCAGACGAGCTGCCCGGTAATGCGCAGATTAGCGCCCAGGGATTGCGTAGTGGCGACAGCGATCTTGGCAACCTGGTGGTGCAGGCCGAAGGTAATAAGACCAGTCACAATCTGGCCCTGGACCTGAGTGAGGGGCTGGTTGATGCCACCGTGCGCCTGCGGGGTAATTTGAACGAGCAGCGTTGGCAGGGTCGCCTGACCCAAAGCTCGCTAGCCTATCGGCAGTTTGATTGGACGCTGCAGGAAGGAGCAGACCTGCAGTATCAATTGTCGGCAGGGCGCTTGCAGCTGAGCGAACACTGTTGGCAACACGCCGATGCACGCTTGTGCTTCAACGGTCAGCAGACACTGATGCCCGAGCGCAAGATCGACCTGGCATTGACGGACTTCGATCTCGGCTCACTACGGCCCTGGATGCCCGACGACATTGACTGGGAGGCCATGCTCAACGCGCAGATCGAGTTCAACCAGGCACCCGGCAAACGTCCTACTGCAGATGTGCGGGTGAGCAGCGCCAACGGCGTCATCCAGGTACGCGAAGATGAACAGAGCCTGGACTTTCCCTACGAGCTGATCGAATTCACCACCCAGCTGCGGGCCGCGCAGGCCGACACGCAATTGATCATCAACAGCGAGAGCATAGGTCAGTTGGAAGTGCAGGCACAGGTGCAAGACCCGGCAGGCCAGCAGACGTTGCGTGGCAACTACCAGATAGCGGGTTTCAAGCTGGACTTTTTGCGCCCTTTTGTGCCGCAGGCAGAGCGATTTGAAGGTCAGCTCAACGGCCAGGGTGAGCTGAGTGGTCAACTTGTCGAGCCGGTGATCAATGGTCAGTTGCGTCTGAGCGACGGCCACGTCAGCGGCCCCTCGCTACCGATCAGCCTGGAGCAGCTCAGTGCCGAGATTCTGATACAAGGTCAGCAAGCGCGCATTGACGGCGACTGGCGCAGCGGTGAACGGGGCACTGGCAGCCTCAGCGGTGTCGTAGGTTGGGCACCGGTGGACATTGATCTGACACTGCAGGGCGACGCGCTACCGGTGACAGTCGAACCCTATGCCGATCTTTTCGTCAGCCCCGATCTGGACATAGCTCTGCGCGACAATGCCTTGCAGGTGACCGGTAAAATCGCTGTTCCGGAGGGCGATATCAGTGTGCGTGAGTTACCGCCGCAAGCCGTGAAGGTTTCACCCGATACGGTGATTGTCGGACAGGAAAAGAAAGAAGAGTCCGAATCTCCGTTAGCCATCTCAGCGCGGGTACAACTGATCATCGGAGACCAGCTACGCCTTTCTGCCTTTGGCCTGACCGGCCGCCTGAAGGGGCAATTGACGGTGCAGGAAAACATGACCGCCAATGGCGATTTGCGCATTCTTGATGGGCGCATCAAACGCCTGGGGCAAGACTTGAAGCTGCGCCGCGCGCTCCTGCTGTTTTCCGGGCCCATCAGCCAGCCTTACATGAACATCGAAGCCATCCGTGAAGTCGATGATGTGGTAGCCGGCTTGCGCTTGACCGGCAGCGCCACCAGTCCTACCTCCGAGGTGTTCTCCGAGCCGGCCATGTCGCAACAGGAGGCGATGTCGTACCTGGTATTGGGGCGACCGCTGGGTGAGGAGGGCGACAGCAATCTGGTTGGCCAGGCGGCCCTTTCGCTCGGCTTGGCCGGCGCCGCGCCGGTAACTCAGACGATTGGCGATACACTCGGCCTGCAGGATTTTGCCGTGGAATCCGAAGGCCAAGGCACCGACACGCAGGTTGTCGCCAGCGGCAGCCTGACCGACAAGCTAAGCGTACGTTACGGGGTCGGCGTGTTTGAACCAGCCAACCAACTGGCGTTGCGTTACGACCTGACCAAGCGCTTGTATCTCGAGGCTGTCAGCGGCTTTGCCAGCTCACTGGATTTCTTCTATCGTATCGACTTCTGATCTGCCTGAGCGCATGCTCGGGCTACGCACCAGCCGATGCCAGGAGTGCAACCCACTCGCTTTCATGAGCGTTTGCATTGGCAGAACACAAGGTTTTCAAGGCGGCCGAATCGGTTGCCGTTTTACCCGAACCACATCACCATGCTGTGCCAAAGGCACCAATAAGGAGTCATCATGTCTAGCGTCACAATGCGCGGTAACCCCATCACCGTTGGCGGTACTTTCCCGGCCAAGGGCGACAAGGCGCCGGCTTTCAGCCTGGTCGCCAAGGACCTGTCTGACGTCAGCCTCACCAGCTTCACCGGCAAGCGCAAGATTCTGAATATTTTCCCTAGTGTCGATACCCCAACCTGTGCCACCTCGGTGCGGACCTTCAACAGCAAAGCCAGCGCGCTGGAAAACACCGTTGTACTCTGCGTATCGGCCGATCTGCCTTTCGCCCAAGCACGTTTCTGCGGTGCAGAGGGACTCGATAGTGTGGTCAATCTGTCGACGATGCGCGGTAGCGAGTTCATTCGCAACTACGGTGTAGCTATCGAGAATGGTCCGCTGGCAGGCCTGACTGCCCGTGCGGTGGTCGTGCTGGACGAGGATGACAAGGTGCTGCACAGCGAGCTGGTTAGCGAAATCGGCAACGAGCCCGACTACGACGCGGCGCTGGCTGCACTCTGATCAGCTATTGAAACTGACGGCGCGACTACTTGAGGGTCACGCCGACAGTTTCAATGCCAACGCTGCCCGGCTCAGGCTTTGCCGTTGAGCGTCTGCATGCGCGTTATCAAATCTGCCAGTACCGGCAGCAACTTGAATTCCTCTATCGGCTTGTCTAGCCAGGCCACGCCCTGAACGCCTCCATCGAGCAGTCGTTGTCCTTCATCACAGTAGGCTGACACCACCAGGATGGGAAGGTTACGGGTGGCGCTCTGCAAGCGCAGCTCTCTGATCAGGTTGAGACCATGGCCATCGGGTAGCCGGAGATCGGTTACCAGGGCGTCGGGTAACTGCTGCGCGAGTATCCGTTTCGCTGCGCGCAAACCATGGGCCAGAACGGGCTCATAACCACCGCGGCGCAGTATCAGAGCCATAAACTCGGCTACCGTCTCGTCATCGTCCAGTATAAGAACCCTGGGCGGAGTTGGGGCTGCCAACGGTTGCGCCACTACATCGGCGCTGGCGTCGGGGACCACCAGCGGCAGCTCCAGCCAGAAGGTGGCACCTTGCCGCGGAATGGATTCAAACCCGACTTCACCCCCCATGCGTTCAATGAGGTCGCGACTGATCGCCAATCCCAAACCGGTGCCGGGCTTCTGCCGGTTGTCGGCGCTATCGGCCTGGGCGAACTTGCTGAAGATCTGGGGTTGAAAGGCCTCGGGAATACCGTCGCCATGATCAATAACGCTGATACGCAGCAAGGCATCTCGACGCTCAAGTACCACCCGCACAACGCTGTCGGGAGGCGAGAACTTGACGGCGTTGGAAAGAAAGTTGCTCAACACCTGATGCAGCCGGATGCCGTCCACTTCAGCCCAGTACTCGTCGCCGGGCTCGCGCTGCAGGCTGACCTGGTGCTTGTCAGCGTAAGCCTGATTGGCCGCAATAGCATCATCGGTAAGCGTATCTATGCGCTGTATACGCATGTCGAAGGCCATCTTGCCGGCGGCCAGCTTTTCCATATCGAGTAAGTCATTGATCAGGTGATTCAAGCGCAGGCTGTTGCTGTGGGCGATTTCCAGCAGTTTCTGCATGTTCTCCGGCACAGCCCCGAGCGAGCCGCTGTTGACGATGCCGAGGGCACCCGAAATCGAGGTGAGCGGCGTACGCAGTTCATGGCTGACGGTGGAAACAAACTCGCTCTTCATTGCCTCCACGCGCTTCTGCTCAGTCAGGTCAAGCATGGTTCCGCTGGCTCGAACAGCCTTGCCCTGTGCATCGCGTTGGATGGCGCCGCGCAGCAGCAGCGGGATTTCTGCTCCTTCCTTATGGGTACAGCGTGTTTCACAGGAGAAAGACAGCACATCTGAGCTCAGCGCCTGTTGCAATTGCCTGAGAAGCCTGTGACGGGAGGCAGGGGTAATCAGCGCCTGCCATCGATGCAGTGGCTGTGAGCCACGGTGCTGCGGGTAACCGAGCATTTCCCAGGCGCGTGCGGAGGCCATGAAGCGCCATTCAACCAGATCCACGTCCCACCAGCCGTCGTTGCTGCCCTTGAGTACCAGCCGCTGGCGTTCCTCGCTTTGCTGCAACGCGGCGGTACTGGCGCGCATCTTTTCGGTCATGCGAGCGGCTAGCGCTTCTGCTTGCTCACGCTTGAAATTCAGCAGCGACGCCAGCAGAAACAGCATCAGCGATAACCCGACGCCAAGCACCAGAACCAGCACATGGCTGCGGATAGCCGCTTCCAGCTGCGGCGTGCTCTGAAACGTCAGTTGCCAATGCCGGCCGTAAAGCTCTAGCTCGTTCTCGCGGCTCAGGCGCGGCTTCTGCGCGGCAGCCATCTTGTGGGACTGATGCAACAGTCGTTGCTGGTTGCGGTCGGTAATATCGCTGAGCTGGTAGGCAATCTGCGGATTGGTCTGCCCGAGTATGCCCGCCAGCAGATCACCCATCCGGTAGGGGCTGTAAACGAACCCACGCAGGGCTGCCTGGCGATCGGCCTCGGTGGCAGGCTGTGGCAGTACAGCGTTCCGGTAAACAGGCACATACATAAGGATGCCGGCCTGTACCTGACCGTGGGTTTCCTGTACGAGCTCGACCGGCCCGGTCACAGCTGCATGTCCGCTTCGCGCAGCGGTTTGCATCGCCAGCCGGCGGGTGTCTTCCGAGTACATGTCGTAGCCGAAAGCTGCAAGATTGCGCCCGGAAAATGGCTCCAGATAAATGATGGGAGTGTAGAGTTCGCGATCTCCGGCAGGATGTACGTGAAACCCCGCAAAGCCTTCCGCCTTGATCTGCGACTCCAGCGCTTCGAGCTCTGCTGGTTTGATCGCTTGGGCAAAGCCTACGCCCATGATGCCTGGATAGTGATCCGTCAGGCGCAGGCGTTCTATTTGTGCGCGCCACTCCCCGCGAGTTACTTCCTGGCTGGCATCGAACAGGCCGGCAGCGCCCAGCAAAATCTGCTCGTGGTCCACCATGCGCTTGCGAATGGCAGAGGTGAGCTCGCTGGTGACAATGTCGAATTGCTGCTGAGCCTGTGCTTGCTCGCGCTGCTGCAAGTACTGCCAAACCAGCAAGGTAGTCAGCAGGGCAATGACCAATACCAGCCAGGCCAAGGCATTCTGCTTGCTGAAAATGGCACGACCCAGACTGAACGACTGACTACGGCTAAAAGGCATTGGTTTGGTTACTTATCCTGACGGTCCTGAGAGAGACTCCTGTGCCAATGATAGTTGTCCGAGGCGATGATTGCAGAGCAATATCGCAACGCACTCGAGTTTTCCGCAGTCCGGACCCGCATCAGGCGCGCCCGGACCGAGGCGCTCATAGTTGCGGAGAGGCAGCAGCCTGCAAATAGTCGGTGGTCAGGGTGGTCAGCGCCTTGATGCCGGTCTGCAATGCCTGGTCGTCGATCAGAAAGCCTGGCGCATGGTTTGGCGCAGCGCTTTGCATTCTGTCCAGAGGAGTGACGCCGAGAAAGAAGAACAGGCCAGGTACTTCGCGGGCGTAAAAGGAAAAGTCTTCCGAGCCGGTTACCAGGGGTGACTCCACCACCTTCCAGGCTGCTTGCTGCAGGGTCGGCAGCATCTGCGCGGTCAGCGCCGGGTCATTCACCGTCGTCGCGTAATTCTGCACTATGTTTACCTGCGCCTTGGCGCCGGAAGCAGCCGCCACGTGCTCGGCGGTGAGCTTGATGCGCTCATTCACCTCGGCCTGCACCTTGTCATCAAAGGTACGCACCGTGCCGCTCATGACCACTTCGTCGGGAATGATGTTGTGCCGGGTGCCGCCATTGATGGTGCCAATACTTACCACGGCCGGAGCCGGCATGATGTCGGTCTGGCGACTCACTACCGATTGCAGCGCGGTGACGATCTGCGCGCTGGCCAGAACAGGATCCACGCCATTCCAAGGCTGAGCGCCATGGGTCTGCTTGCCGCTGACGGTAATATGCAGGTCGCCAGCGCTGGCCATGGTTGGGCCGCTGCGATAGGCAATTAGGCCCGTGGGCAGCGACGAGCTTACATGCAGGCCGAATATGGCATCCACTTTGGGATTATCGAGCACGCCTTCGGCAACCAACAGGCGCGCACCAAAGTAGCGTTCACCATCGTACACATAGTCACTGGGACCTTCTTCGGCGGGCTGAAAGATGAATTTCACACTGCCGGGCAGATCCTCCCGTACCGCTGCCAGAGCTTCTGCCACCGCCATGAGGATGGCAACGTGGGCATCATGCCCGCAGGCATGCATAACGTCCTGCTCCTGTCCAAGATAAAGCTGGCGCACCTTCGAGGCGTAGGGCAGGGCGGTGGTTTCCTTTACCGGTAGTGCATCCATATCGGCGCGCAACGCCACCACGGGGCCGGGCTTGCCGCCCTTGAGCAGCGCCACTACACCAGTCGTACCTACCCCGGTCTGTACCTCCATGCCCAGGGATTCAAGGTGCGCAGCCACCAGTGCGGCGGTGCGCGTTTCCTGATTGCCGAGCTCGGGATGCTGATGGATGTCGTGGCGCCAGCTGATGGCTTTGTCGCTCAACTGCACGGCTGCCGCGGCCGCCTGATCGTGCAGCGAAGCTGTCTGCGCCAAGGTTGGCTGGGCCGAAAGCAGGGCAAGCGGAAACAGCAGGGAAAGGGCTCGTGAAGGCATTATTGTTCTCTGATGTAGTGGGGGGCAGGTGATTCAACCCCGGTCAATGTCCTGCATGAACTGCTGACTGAGACGCGCCGCTGCCGCCCGGCGCACGTAAGCGCTGGGTGAGACACCATGCCAGCGGCGAAAACTGCGAAAGTACTGCGCTGTCTGTCGGTAACCGAGCAGCAGGGCGATGCTGTCGTTGCTGTAACCGGCCTGCAGGTACTCCAGGCTCAGTCGCTGACGACAGCTATCGACCAGATCGGTGAAATCCTTCTGTTCCGCCTGCAGCCGACGCTGCAAGGTTCGGCTGCTGACAGCCAGCCAACGAGCACAGCAGGCCAGACTGAATTCGCCGCGGCGCAAACCAATCGCCACCAGCGTGGAGACGGATCCACTCCAGCTATGGTAAGGCTGCAGCCGAATCAACTGGCGCTCGCGCTTGGCCGTCTTGTCGATGGCGTCTCCGGACCAATCCAGCACCCGGGCAAGCTCTATCGCCGGAAAGCTGAGCCTGTGCGCTTGGCCGCTGAATACCAAGGGCGCGTCGAAGGCCTGGCAGTATGCCGGGGCCAAGGTAGCGTCCGGAAGCGGCGGGAGTTCTACTTGAAGCGCCGACCGCAGGCCCAGAGAACGTAACAATCTGGCCATGCTGTAGAGCACCGCGTCCAGTTGCAGGCGGCTGGGAGCGCGCGGGTTGCCCGAGAGCAACAGATAGGCATTTGCCTGCTGCACTTCAAGCTGCACGCTGGCCACCTCACTATCGATCGCCGTATAGCGTGCGGCGAGATTGATGGCATCGCCAAGAGTCGAGGCGCCCGCCATATAGCTTTTGCGCAAAAGGGCCGGGCTGTAGTCCAGATGGCTGAAAGCGTTTATCAGTAACAGCGGATCCTGCTGTTGCCGCACCAGATCTTCCAGCATGGCATTGACCCGCGCCAGCGGCACGCGCGAGCGCGCCGGCAGATGGTCAAGCCTGTGCGTGCCCAGCGCATGCTCAAGCTGTTGCGCGGCAATCAGCGGCCGCAAGCCTTTCAGAATCTTGGCCAGGTTGTTGTGCGAAGCCAAAGGGGGAGGCGTCATGGCCTGCTAGGTTCCGGGGGAATGTGGCTTCAGTCTTCACTGCTACGCCGTCTTCTACAAGTGCATATCGCGCCAAAGGCAAGACACCTTGCACCCAATACGGGTAACAAACTCTAATGTGTCATTATATTCATAATGACTTTATGTTCCTTTAATGGGGCATCTTTGTATAGTGTTTCACGGGCAAGATGCTTGTCCAGGCGAGATACCGGTTTCATGTAATTGAGCCGATAAAAATAATAAGGAGAGGTTATGCGTAGTTCTCAGTATGGAAAGATGCGACCGCTGGCTCTGCTGGTGCCCTTGGCGCTGAGCGGCTGTCTGAGCGGTGGCGGCAGTAGCGATGATGACGCTGCGATTGAGCGTTCCAGCTTCTATCCCCGTTTCGAACCCGCGGCAAGTTTGGCCGACAACGCGCTGCCAATGCCGATCAACCTCGCCATGCAAGGCACCCTCGACGGCACCTTGAATATTCCGCTGGAAGACGTGGAAGAAGGCAAGTACCTGACCCTGCTCGAGCAGGTAAATGAACTGGATGGTTGGTCGACCATCGCGCCCATTCAGATTCCGTTCAGCGAAGCGGTTGATCCGGACTTCCTTGAGGGCAACGTCGAGGTTTTGCGTACCACCCTGGTCTCGCCAGCCACCGCAGAGCTGCTGCGCCAAGCCCAGCAGTTGTACGTAGACGAAGGCGCTCGTGCCGCCATCGAAGCGATCAACACCGCAGTGGCGAGCGATGCTCACGCGCCCCTGAGCGGACATCAGGTACCGGTAGCCGCCTTTACCTGTGCCGACCCTGTGACGGATCAATTCGTCGCCAGTGTGGCTGCCACCGATGAGCAGACGCTGTTGCTGAAGCCCCTGACGCCCCTGGCAGCAGGTGATGACCTGAGCTGCATGGAGCAGAGCGGCACCTTTTATCAGGGCGTTGTCGCCGCTTCCGATCTGGACAGCAACGCCTTTTCCAATGGCTATCTGCCGGTGCTGCTGGATGGCTTCAACAGCACTGAAGCCACTGCAGTTGGTCGCGACAGTCATTTTGATGAGGTGGTCAGCGATGCCAGCGACGACGACTCCGCCGAAGATAGTGCCCTGAAAGCACTGTACGCCGAAATTGGCGAGGTACTGAGCGAAGCCAACATCAACGCCGATGACGTGGTACTCAGCTTTGTCTTCAGCACACAGTCCAACACTGCGGTACTGGACTATCTGGCCGCCAGCGCCGAGGCCCGTGAGAGCAGTTTTACCCTTGCCGTACCGGCACCCGGCTTGTTACCCAATGCGTCCATCTACAACGGCGTATTGCAGGACGTGCCTTACTATCTCAATAACCGGCCAGCCAATCTGCGCTCTGATGGAGGCGTTACCGCAGCAACTGATGCTGCGGCGGTGCTCAGCGGGCATTGGGTCAGCGCCTCCGGGCAGGGTGTCACACGTTTTGATATAGCAGCAGAACACGGCCCCGTGACAGACCAGACGGTGGACCTGCCCATGGTAGTAAGCCTGCCGTCAGGTATCGAGCCGCTCGCGGGTTGGCCGGTGATTATCTATCAGCATGGCCAGGGCAGTGACAGGTCCGCCATGGTAGGTCTGGCGTCACAGTTTGCCGCACAGGGATGGGCCATGGTCGCCATCGATCACCCCTTGCACGGCATCATTACCAGCAACCCGCTTTCCACCTATCTGATGGACGCTGCCAACGAGCGGCATTTTTATATCGATATGGATGGCAATGGCCTGATGGATGCCTCTGGTGCGCATTCCATGAACGGCACCCCGGCCACGGTGCGTGACATTCGGCGTCAGACCGTCTCGGACCTGCATAACCTGCTAGCCAGCCTGAGTACGATGAGTGTAGGCGGCCAGAAACTGGATACCAGCCGTGTGGGCTATGTCGGCATTTCCATGGGCGGCGTCATAGGCTCCATGTTCGCGGGTACCGTAGCCGATGACCAGGTACATGCATTTACCCTTGATGTACCCGGTGGTGGCATGGCCAAGTTGTTTGACGGTTCGGTGGTATTTGCCGCTCAGTTCCGGCCACAACTGGCTGGCCAGGGACTGGAGTACGGCACCCAGGCGTACGAGACCTACTTCGCACTGGATCAGGCCGTGCAGGATAGCGGTGACCCGATCAACTACGCCAAGGCCATCGACGAAGGTACTGCCGGCATCCACATGGTGGAAATGGTGGGCTCAGCCGAGGGCAACCCACCCGACCTGGTGCTGCCCAATGACCTGATGAACAGCGCGAAATACAACGCCATCTTCAGCACTCTGGGTCTGTCAGAGACGCAGGTAGCCGAGACAGCGCCGCTGTCCGGCACCACGCCGCTCTGGCAGAACAGTGGCCTGACAACGCTCACTAGCGGGTCAGCCAGCGAGAGCCCCATCCGGCGCGTAGTACGTTACAGCGGAGGCAGTCACTTCTCGCTGCACCTGCCTAACCGTCCCGATAGCATGGCGCCGTTCAACGCGGAGTTTCCGGTAGCCGATGGCGCCGCAACCATGAACGCGGTACAGCGCCAGACTGTAGAATTTCTTACCTGGGGTTATGCCGAGATAAGGCAAAAATTAGGACATTCGTTCTGTAAATATATGATTTAAAAGGTTATTCGAGAGG
>NZ_JBALWW010000001.1:0-625342 GCF_036961105.1 Halopseudomonas sp.
GCTCTATGGCCTCCCGTTTGAACTCCGGGCTGTATTGTTTGCGCTTGGACATGAACACTCCTATGACTCCGTACGAGTCTACTTGAAAGTGTCCGTGTTAGCGGGGTAGAACCCAACACTATCGATCCGCGACTTTGTTGAATGGGTTGAAACGCTAAACGCTCGCATCTCTGGAAACGCATTCATCACCCAGACTAACCTGGATCTTGTCAGGGTCGCGACGCCGCTCGACCGCTTGCCAGAGCAGGTCATCGCAGCCAACTGGCCGCAGGAAGGGTTTAAAACGAACCCACGGCTTCGATATCAAAGTGGACGGCAGGACCAGCCGAGCTACTCTCGACTGGTGGAGTGGGATCTTAAGGACTTCTACACCGATCCTGACGCAGGGAGTATGGTGTTTTCGGTAGCGCATCTCGATGGCTTAGTCGAGATGAACTACTGTCTTGGCGTAAGACGACTCATTACTTGCCAGACGGCTAACGTCACACTTGACGTGGAGTCAGCCCATGATCATTGGATGCCCTTGGCGGACTGGCTCTCTGAGCATAGTCCAACATTTTACGCTGCGGACAAGTCGTCGTTCGAAGGCATGAACAAAATGGCACCGCCACTACTCCAGTCGCTTTCGCTCGCTCCAGGCGACACGCAGTCGATCGATTGGACGGGATGTGAAATTAGAGTTGAGTTTCTGCCTAACGATAAATCACAAAAGACCCTGGAGCGGCGCGCTTTGCTCAATGGTTTGGCTACGGTTCAGGAGCACTTGGAGCGACACTTACTAACCTTGCCGGGTGTGCAGGCAATTTTCTACGATCATCGAACCGGCGAAGCAGCTGACTACATTTGCGTTACTCGTAATGAAGGTGATCAAGTTAGTGTGGACTTCTATCACTGCAAGGGTGCGGGTGGGCCTGCTAATGAGGGCCGGGTAGGAGATGTATACGAAGTCGCCGGCCAACTGGTCAAATGCGCCTACTACTGTGATGTAACGACCTTACTTGGTCACATGAAGTCCCGTATGAACCCGGCGAGGCACAGCTTACCTTCCTATTTTGTCACTGGAACGATGGAGGAGGTTGACGCGCTACTCACCTCGACCCTGCCCACCAAACTGAGCTTCTGCGTCGTTGGAGTACAGCCCGGCATTCGCCGGACGATGGTGAGCGAGCGTCTGGCTGATCTCATGGCATTTTGTATCAGTTATGCACGGGGAGGTGGCACAGCTAAGGCCTACTGGCTCGTTAGTGAGTAGCGGATGGACTGTGACGCCATACAGCAGTAATTTTATGGACGGTGCGGTGGTCATCGTCGGAGCCGAGTCACGTCATCACTGACGTAATTTTGAAGCCTGCACAAAAGGAATAGATTTAATCGGTCCCAACGGGTCGCTTCTGGCCGATATCTGCATGCGGCCAAAGACTTCGATCAGCCAAAAAAAGTGTAATGAGCCACATGAATTACTTCGTGCCAGATGCTTTTGTGCCAAATCTGAGGCAATACTCAAATAAGCCACGCATTCACTCATCACAAAAACCAGGTGGGCGCGATTTGGGCACGATCTGGGCACTGAAGACTTTGAAGGTTGTGCTCGCGATTTGAGCTAGATGTCGTGCTTTTCAGCATTCGCACGACGGATAATTGAGTATTGGCTGAGTGGGGCGGTGATCAATGCTTGATCTTGTCGATTCTGAGATCGTGCAAGCTGCTGATTTTAAAGGAAGTGGCGCACCCGACAGGATTCGAACCTGTGACCCCCGCCTTCGGAGGGCGGTACTCTATCCAGCTGAGCTACGGGTGCATATAGGTAAAGCGGGGTCATTTTGACCTCTAGCCGCACCGTGGCACAAGTGACTGAGTATTGCCTTCGGAGGGCGGTACTCTATCCAGCTGAGCTACGGGTGCGTGGTGTGAAACGCGGGGGGCACGCGGTGGTGGGCCGGGTTTCAGCGCCGCAATGATACGCAACGGGCGGGCTGTCGTCCATGCCTGTGCGGTGATTCGCCGCGCGTCTGTGGGTAATGGCTATTTTGTCGCTTGCGGGTTTCCCGGTATACTCGCGCACATTGTCCGGGCAATGCACTTGGGCGCGACTCTTATAGCCATGATGAGGATGTATAAGGTGATGACTTTGAGAAAGATTCTGCTGGCCTCGGCGGCCATGCTGGTGGTGGTAGCGGGTAACGCCTTTGCAGCAACGGCCAATGAAGAGGCCATGGCCGAGCGTCTCAAGCCCTACGGGACTGTGTGTCTGGTGGGTGACCCTTGTGCCGAAGAAGTCGCTGGTGGCGGCGCAGCGGCTGGTGGCGGTCCGCGTACCGGCGAAGAGGTTTTTGGTAAATTCTGTACTGCCTGCCACGGTACCGGTGTACTGGGTGCGCCTAAATCTGGCGATGCGTCTGCCTGGCAGGCCCGCCTGGACTCCCACGGTGGTGACTTTGATGCGCTGCTGCAGTCTGCGATCAATGGCCTGAACGCCATGCCGCCCAAGGGCACCTGTGCCGATTGCTCGGATGAAGAGCTGCTCAACGCTATTCATCACATGTCCGGCCTCTGATCATTCAGCTGCTGTGACCAGAACGCCCCGCTGATGCGGGGCGTTTTTCGTTGCAGGCTGGTAGTGAGGTTTAGCGGTTAAGCAGGCCGCGCAGGTTGGAAAGTGCCGCTTGGCCGCGGGCCTGCTTTTCTTCGGCGGGGGCTTCTTCGGTGCCTTCCCACTCCAGGTCTTCGCTGGGGATCTCTTCCAGAAAGCGGCTCGGCAGGCAGTCGAAGACTTCGCCAAACTGCCGGCGCTTGGCGGCGAAGGTGAAGGTCAAGGTCTTGCGCGCGCGGGTGATGCCCACATAGGCCAGGCGGCGCTCTTCTTCCACGCTGTCGGCTTCGATGCTGGAGCGGTGCGGCAGTATTTCTTCTTCCATACCCATGATGAACACGTGCGGGTATTCCAGGCCCTTGGAGGCGTGCAGGGTCATCAGCTGCACCCGATCATTGTCTTCTTCCTCTTCCTGCCGCTCCAGCATGTCGCGCAGTACCAGCTTGGCGATGGCGTCTTCGATGCTGGTTTCGCCGCTTTCGTCCTTCTCTACAATGCTCTTGAGCGAGTCGAGCAAAAACCAGACGTTGCCCATGCGCTTGGCGGCGATCTCGTCACTGGAGCAGTTCTGGCGAATCCAGTTTTCGTAGTCCAGGTCGAGAATCATTTGCCGCAGGGCGTCGATCGGATCTTCCTTGCTGCAGCGCATGCGCACGCCGTCCATCCAGTGGATGAAGCGTTGCAGCTTCTCTGCGTAGCGGTTGTCCAGACGCTCGCTCAGGCCGGTTTCGGTGCAGGCCTGATACATGCTGACGCCGCGCTCATTGGCGTAGGTGCCGAGCTTTTCCAGCGTGGCCGGGCCGATCTCGCGGCGCGGGACGTTGATCACGCGTAGCAGCGCGTTGTCGTCATCCTGATTGACCAGCAGGCGAAAGTACGACATCAGATCCTTCACCTCCTGACGGGCAAAGAAACTGGTGCCGCCAGACAGATGATAGGGCACCTGATGATGCTGCAGCTTGAGTTCGATCAGCCGCGCCTGATGGTTGCCGCGATACAGAATGGCAAAGTCGCGCCAGGCACGTTTGTGCTGCAAGTGCTGATTCTGGATTTCTACGGCCACCCGCTCGGCTTCGGCCTCTTCGTTACGGCAGCGAATCACGCGCAGGGGGTCGCCATAGCCCAGCTCACTCCACAGCTGCTTCTCGAACACGTGCGGGTTGTTGGCGATCAGTGTATTGGCCGCGCGCAGTATGCGGCTGGTGGAGCGGTAGTTCTGCTCCAGCATGACTACCTTGAGCGCGGGGAAGTCGTCCTTCAGCTGCGCCAGATTCTCCGGCCGTGCGCCGCGCCAGGCATAGATCGATTGGTCGTCATCGCCCACAACCGTGAAGCGTGCCTGCTGACCGACGAGCATCTTTACCAGCAGGTACTGGCTAGCGTTGGTGTCCTGGTATTCATCCACCAACATGTAGCGAATGCGAAACTGCCACTTTTCCAGAATGTCCGGGTGGTCGCGAAACAGCACCACCGGAATCAGAATCAGATCGTCGAAGTCGACCGCGTTGTAGGCCTTTAGCGTGCGCTGATAGTGGATGTAGACGCTGGCGGCGGTCTGGTCCTGCGGAGTCTTGGCCTGGGCCAGGGCTTCATCCGGCAGGATCAGGTCGTTTTTCCAGGAAGAAATCCTGTTCTGTATCCCGTCGATGCCATCATCGGCGCCATAGTCGCGGCGCATCAGATCGGTAATCAGCGCCAGGGCATCTTGTTGATCGAAGATCGAGAATCCGGGCTTGTAGCCCAGGCGCTGGTGCTCCTTGCGGATGATGTTCAGCCCCAGGTTGTGGAAGGTCGATACGGTCAGGCCCCGCGCATCCGGGCCCTTGATCAACTGACCGACCCGTGCCTTCATCTCACGCGCCGCCTTGTTGGTAAAGGTTACGGCGATGATGTGCTGCGCGCGGATGCCGCATTCCTTTACCAGATAGGCGATCTTGCGGGTGATTACGCTGGTCTTGCCACTGCCCGCGCCAGCCAGTACCAGCAGCGGCCCGCTGATGTACTCGACGGCTTCCTGTTGACGGGGGTTGAGGCTTGCCACTGGTCGGGTCTCCTGCGCTGGGGGTGGGCAATAGTAGCAGTTTTTGCTCAACTGGCCCTGTAATAGCCAAACGCTAGACTTGGTTAATAGCCAGAATTTCGCTATAACTGGCTTTATAAAAGCGTCGTATATAA
Source organism: Halopseudomonas sp. (assembly GCF_036961105.1). Taxonomy (GTDB): domain Bacteria; phylum Pseudomonadota; class Gammaproteobacteria; order Pseudomonadales; family Pseudomonadaceae; genus Halopseudomonas. The sequence goes on from NZ_JBALWW010000001.1 coordinate 4,766, forward strand.
CTAAATTTAAAAGAAACTTGTTTTTTGGGGTGTTCTGAATCGATTGCCTGCAGCGCTTAAAGTTGCGCTGGAGGCAAGCAAGACCCGAAATAAATCATATAGATAGCAGTGGGTTGCGGTGGCGTTGCGGCGGGGAGCCGGCGCCGAATGATTCGGATATTGTCCTGATCCTTGGGGGATCGCTAGTTGAGCGCTGAGAGTCCAACACAGCGAATTGTGCTACTTGATACCGATCACGGTGCCTTTGTGCAGCTGTGCAGACGGCTGTCTGCGGTGAAAAGTAGGGCGTTTGTGCTGGAACGTCAGGAAAATTGGCACATCCTGCAGACTCAGATCAATCGCGGAGAGGTTCAAGCGGTGCTCTCGAGGGCAGAAAACCTGGCATTGCTGGCCAACTGCGGCGTGCCGGTTATTCATCTCGCGGCGGAGCCTGACTTTGATCGCGTCAAGGCTGGCGATCACGACTCATTATGGGAGCAGGCAAGCAGCAGCGAGATAGTGCGCTGTTTTCAGTACGCCATCGAGCGCCATCAGCTGCGCTCGGCACTGGATCACGCCGCCAGCTATGACGCGCTGACCGGTACCTGCAACCGGCAGATGTTTCAGGACCGGCTCAAGCAAGGCATGCGCCGCGCGCTGCGCACCAATCAACCGCTGGCCGTCTTCTTCATCGATCTTGATAACTTCCGTCACGTTAACGATACCCTGGGTCATAGTGCAGGCGATGCCATCATTTGCGAGGTGGTAGAACGTCTGCGCAGTGTGCTGCGCAACACCGACACCATCGGCCGCATGGGCAGCGACGAATTTGCGCTGGTGATCGAAGACTACGCCACCGCCAGCAACCTCTTGCAGATTGCCCAGAAGGTCACCAATGAAATGGCCGAACCCTTCACCGTAAATCGGGAAGGCCTGTTGCTGGGTTGCAGTGTGGGCATCGCTACCTACCCGGAAGGCGGTCAGACGGTCGACAGCCTGCTGTTGCACGCCAACCTCGCCATGCTGCAGGCCAAGGGGCAGCGGGGCTGTAATTTCCATTTCTACGATGAGCGTATCAATCTGCAGGCCCACAGCCTCATCGAGTTCGAGTCTTCCCTGCGCCAGGCATTGCGCCGTGGCGAGTTCGAGCTGCATTACCAGCCGCGGGTGGAGCTGAGTACGGGCAACATTGTCGGGCTGGAAGGGCTGATTCGCTGGCGTCACCCGGAGCGCGGCCTGCTCGGTCCCAACGAGTTTATCCCGCTGGCGGAAGAGACCGGACTCATTGTGCCCATGGGCTACTGGGTTATTGCCCGGGCCTGCCACGACCTGGCCCGGCTGCAGAAGATGGGCTCGGCGCCTGTGCATGTGGCCGTCAATATGTCGTTCCGTCAATTTCAGGACAGCCGGCTGCTGTCGACCGTGAAACGCCTGCTGGAGCGCACTGGCATCGATCCGCACTGGTTGGAGTTCGAGCTGACCGAGACCGCCGTGATGCAGCAGCCCGAACAGGTGCTGATGACCATGGACGGCATGACCGGGCTGGGCGTGCGCTTCTCGCTGGATGATTTTGGCACCGGCTTTTCGTCATTCGTGCACCTGCACAGCCTGCCAATCAATCTGCTGAAAATTGACCGCAGCTTCGTCAAGGGGATTGCCGAGCGTACCGCGGACCGTCAGCTGGTGGGCGCCATGATCGATATGGGGCACAGTCTGGGTCTGGAAGTGGTGGCCGAAGGTGTGGAGCATCGCGAGCAACTTGAGGTTCTGCGCAGTCTGGGTTGCGAGCAGGTGCAGGGCTACTTCATCAGCCCGGCGCTGAGCTTCGATGAGCTGTGTTATTTCATGGATGCGTACAGCATGGGGCGCGATGAGGCTCTGAAGGTAAGCGACAAGATCACCTCGTTGCTTAGCTGAGGCCTGCACCGCAACGGCAGGGAAATAGCGAGGCGACTATCGGCTTTGCTGGCGCCATGCTATTCAAAACCGACGCCGCCCCGCTGCGACCTACTATAGTGCATCTTTGGCGTTCGGCCAGTCCTTGTCTTCCTCCCTTCGAGCCCGCTACCGTTCCGAGCCGTGGCTGGTTGAAAGTTCACACGCCCTGGCTGCGATCCAACTGGCGATACTGCAAGGCTTCGGCGAGGTGCGCGCGGGCAATAGCCGAGGTGCCGGCGAGGTCGGCGATAGTGCGAGCTACCTTCAGCGTGCGGTGGCTGGCGCGACGGGACAGCCCCAGGCGCTCTATGGCCTTCTCTAGCCAGCGCGCATCCTCTTCAGCCAGACTGCAGAAATCACGCAAACCATCCAGCCCAAGATGCGCATTCAGGCCCTGCTGGCGAGCTGCTTGGCGGTCTCGTGCTGCCAGAACCTGGGCAGCGGCAGTGGCGCTGTCAGGCTCGCCGGCCGCGTATTCGTGGCTCAGCGAAAAGGGCTCGTTGTGCATCGCCAGGTGCAAGTCTATGCGGTCCAGCAGCGGTCCAGAGAGCTTTCCGCGGTAGCGCTGCACTTGCTCCGGTGTGCAACGGCAGCGCCCGCTGGGGTCGCCCTGAAAGCCGCAGGGGCAGGGATTCATCGCGGCAATCAGTTGGAAGCGTGCGGGGAAGGTTAGTTGCTCACGCGCACGGGCGATATGGATGCAGCCCGACTCCATTGGCTCGCGCAGCATCTCCAGTACCTTGCGATCAAACTCCGGCAGCTCATCGAGAAAGAGCACGCCGTTGTGCGCCTGACTGATCTCGCCCGGCCTGGGTTGGCTGCCACCGCCGACCAATGCCGCTGCCGATGCACCATGATGTGGCGCCCGGAATGGCCGGCCTGGCCAGCAGGTCAAGGGAGTGCGGTCGCACACCGATTGAATGGCGGCCACTTCCAGCGCTTCCTGTTCCTGCAAAGGCGGCAGTATGCCGGGCAGCCGGCTGGCCAGGAGTGTTTTGCCGGTACCGGGTGGGCCGAACAGCAAGAGATTGTGGCCACCGCTGGCCGCGACGATCAGCGCGCGCTTGGCCTGTTGCTGGCCTTGTACCTCGCACAGATCCGCCAACTTGAGCGCTGGCATCGGCGGCGCAGGCGCAACCGCCGGCAGGCTTTGCTCGTTGCGCAGATGCTCACAGAGCGCCAGCAGATGATCCGCGGCTATCAGCTCCACGCCGTTGACCAGGGCGGCTTCGGCCGCATTGGCGCGCGGCAGAATCAAGGTTCTGCCCGCGTCGCGGCAGGCCAGCGCAACCGGTAGTACACCCTGAACCGGGCGCAGCTCGCCGGACAGCGCCAGCTCGCCAATGCATTCGCAGTCCGCCAAGGCCTGCGCGGGAATCTGGCCGCTGGCGGCCAGCAGTCCCAGGGCTATGGCCAGATCAAAGCGTCCCCCTTCTTTGGGCAGGTCTGCGGGCGCCAGATTGATGGTGATGCGCTTGAGGCTGGGGAAGTCGAGCTGGGCATTCTGCAGCGCGCTGCGCACTCGGTCCTTGCTTTCACGCACGGCGGTTTCCGGCAGGCCCACCAGCGTAAGGCTGGGCATGCCGTTGGCCAGGTGCACTTCCACACTGACAGGAGGGGCCTGGATACCCAAGCGGGCGCGGCTGTGGACTATCGCCAGTGACATGATCACTCCTTGATCGTCAAGTCTGGTGCCTGATACAGCCGGGATCAGGCGTTGGGGGTACTCTAGTTTATCGGTTTTTCTGTTCCAGCTCGGCAACCCGAGCTTCCAGCGCTTCAAGGCGTTCACGGGTGCGCATCAGCACCACCTGTTGGGTGTCGAACTCGTCACGGCTGACTACGTCGAGCTTGCTCAAGGCGTTCTGCACCAGCGCTTTGAGATGCTTCTCGATCTCCGGGGCGGGCAAGCCTTTTTCGCTCATCAACAATTTGCTGGCCTGGCTGCTGACGGCATCAATCACAAGTTTGTGCAGCATACGCTGGTACCCGTGGCAATGGTTGGGATGGCACGGGCTGGCGCCCGGCGTGGCCCTGTAGTGTAGCACCGCGTGCGCACAGATCGAAACGCGCGCCCTGATTGTGCGCCGAATCTGCGCGCGCACTATGGCTGTGCACTACGCTGGTGCATGAAGCTGTGTCTTAGTGCACCTTTACCCTGCGGGTATTTTACAACCCAATGATTTAGAAGGAAAAAACAAAATTGGCAGGCTTTCTGCAAAGCGTCCTGTAGCTGACGGCGGTGAGCGTCCCTGCTACAGGGCGGCACTCCATGGCAGCCAGGACAGTGTGAATCACATCGGGAGCATAACAATGAAGCGTTTGACCCTGGCTAATTCGGCCATCGCTCTGAGCGCCACGGACTTGCCATATGCCGATACAGATATGAGCTCGGATGAATGTACCGGCTTTGCTGGTGATTCTGACCACTGCGACAGCGCTTTTGTATTGTCCGTTTCTAAAAGCCTCTAACTCGGCATAGACTTGTCCTGTCCCCCAGGGCAGTCCATTACCACGGGAGTATCAAAATGAAACTAGTAACGGCTGTAATCAAGCCCTTCAAACTGGATGACGTGCGTGAAGCCTTGTCCGAGATTGGTGTGCAGGGCATCACTGTGACAGAGGTCAAGGGTTTTGGCCGGCAGAAGGGTCACACCGAGCTGTACCGCGGCGCGGAATACGTTGTTGATTTTCTGCCCAAGGTAAAAATCGACGTAGCCATCGGCGACGACATGCTTGACCGCGTGATCGAGGCCATCACCAAGGCTGCCAACACCGGCAAGATCGGCGACGGCAAGATCTTCGTGGTCAACCTCGAGCAGGCAATCCGCATCCGTACCGGCGAAACCGATACCGACGCCATCTAAGCCACGTTCTTCACAGAATGCAGTAAAAAAGCCTATATGGGGGGCTTAAAAAAATGGAAGACATCGTACAAATCAAGTACGCACTTGATACGTTCTACTTTCTGGTTTGCGGCGCGCTGGTCATGTGGATGGCGGCAGGTTTTGCCATGCTCGAAGCCGGTCTGGTACGAGCCAAGAACACTACGGAAATCCTCACCAAGAACGTGGCCCTGTACGCTATCGCGTGCACCATGTATCTGCTGATCGGTTACCACATCATGTATTCCAGCCCGGAAGGCGGTATCTTCCCGAGCTTTGGGGTGCTGATTGGTGCTGAAAACACCGTTGAAGACGTACTCGCCGGTGGTGACGATGCACCTTACTACTCGGTAGCCTCGGACTTCTTCTTCCAGGTAGTCTTCGTCGCCACTGCCATGTCCATCGTTTCCGGTGCCGTGGCCGAGCGCATGAAGCTGTTCTCCTTCCTGGTGTTCGCGGTGATCATGACGGGCTTCATCTACCCGATCCAGGGTTTCTGGAAATGGGGCGGTGGCTTCCTGAACGCTGCGGGCTTCCTGGACTTTGCAGGCTCCGGGGTGGTTCACCTGACCGGTGCTACCGCTGCACTGGCTGGCGTATTGCTGCTGGGTGCTCGTAAGGGCAAGTACGGTTCCAACGGTCAGATCAGTGCCATTCCCGGTGCCAACCTGCCGCTGGCTACGCTGGGTATGTTCATCCTGTGGCTGGGCTGGTTCGGTTTCAACGGCGGTTCGCAGTTGGTTATCTCCAACATCTCCGACGCCAACGCCGTTGCGCAGATCTTCCTGAACACCAATGCTGCAGCAGCCGGTGGCCTGATTGCCGGTCTGGTAGTGGCACGCATCCTGTTCGGTAAAGCTGATTTGACCATGGCCCTCAACGGCGCGCTGGCTGGCCTGGTTGCCATCACCGCCGAGCCGTTGACCCCTGGTGGTCTGCAGGCGACGCTGATTGGTGCAGTTGGCGGTGTGATCGTGGTCTTCGCTGTCCTCGCGCTGGACAAACTGAAGATTGATGATCCGGTCGGTGCCATCTCCGTCCACGGTGTGGTCGGTATCTGGGGTTTGCTGGCTGTCTGCCTGACCAACGGCGATGCTTCTCTGAAAGCACAGCTGCTGGGCATCGTGGTCATATTCCTGTGGGTATTCATCTCCAGCCTGATCGTGTGGAGCATCATCAAACTGGTGATGGGCCTGCGCGTCAGCGAAGAAGAAGAGTACGAAGGCGTCGATATCTCCGAGTGCGGTATGGAAGCCTATCCGGAGTTCACCAGCAGCAAGAAATAAGCTGACTGGGCACTATCGGAAGTAACAAGAAGGGCGCCCATTGGGCGCCCTTCTTCGTTCCGTTCTCAGCCATCGTGGCCGCTATTGGTCTTAATCATTAGAAACCCCAGGTTGCAGGCGACACTGAACTTGCCAGCCTCTGCGCGGCCAAAAAACTATCTACTCACGACATCTACTCAGTGCGAGTGATTTTTGGCGCAACAGCAGGAGGCTTGATGAAAGCGGAAACCTATCGGGACGTAATTGAATGGACCCAGCACTTGCATGGCGAGCTGGCAACGCGACTGGAGACTGGCGCGGTCGATGCGCGCACGTCGGAGCGTTTGCGTCTGCTGCTTGAGTACCTTGCCGAGCATGAACGGCGCATGCAGGAAATGGTGCAACGCTTTGAGGAAAAGGCGGATATCAAGATTCTCGACAGCTGGCTCTATGATCACTTCACCGACAACCCGCGTATCCGCGCGCTGGATGCAGGCAAGAGCTTCGCTGGAATGAGTTACGAGGAGATCAGCGCCATGGTCTTTGACATGCACAACGATGCGCTGGAGCTGTATCGCTATCTTGCTGGCCGCGCCGAAACAGCTGACGGGCGCGAACTGATGCAGGAGCTGCTGGCCATGGAAGAGCACGAAACCCTGCGCTTGGCCGAGCAGGCGCAGCGTGCGCAGGAGATGTAATCGGGCATTGTAAGGCTGCGTGATACGCTATCGGCTTCTGCGGATTCACAGGAAACACCCATGTGGTTACAAAAGCGCATACAGCTGAAACCGCGTGCGCGCGGCTTCCATCTGATCGACCGCGAGGTGCTCGGCGCACTGCCCGAGCTGGCGTCGATAAGCACCGGCCTGCTCCACCTCTGGCTGCAGCACACCTCCGCCTCGCTGACCGTCAACGAAAATGCCGACCCGCTGGTGCGGGAAGACTTTGAAGCCTTTTTTCGCCGCGCCGTGCCGGACGATACACCCTACTTCAAGCACACCTATGAAGGCCCGGACGACATGACCGCGCATATCAAGTCCAGCCTGCTGGGTGTGCAGCTCAGCATTCCGGTGAGCGACGGCCGTCTGGCGATGGGCACCTGGCAGGGTATCTACCTGGGCGAACATCGCGTTGATGCCGGAAGCCGCCATGTGCTTGCCACCTTGCAGGGCGAATAGACGCGCCGGTATCCCGACTGGCTGACCGAGGGCGCACCCTCAGTAATCCTCCAGCGCCCCTCTAGCACCGGGCACAGCGCCAAAAAAATGTGCGCTGGGACTAGCCAAATCACCCGGATGCGCTATATATAGCGTGTTTTCCCTTGGGAGGGTGTGGGGCATGAGTGACGATATGGACGATGATCTGGACGGCGTTGAAGACACCGAGGTCAGCGATCAGCTGGATGACAGCGATGACGATTCCGATGGTGAAGTAGTAACCAGCAAGCCGCGCAAGAAAAACGCCCAGCCCGAAGAGCTGGAAAGCGCGTCGCTGGAGGCCAAGGAGCGCGAGCGTGAAATGCTGGCACGGCAGATGGAAGAGTTTCTGTCCCGTGGTGGCAAGGTGCAGGAAATCGACTCCAACGTGGTGTCAGATCCGCCGCGTAAGCCGGACAATAAGTACGGCAGCCGTCCCATCTAAGGCACTGTCCCAGTGCGTGCACCGCCGTTCTCAGGCGGTGCCTTGCGCCTAGCGCTTGGCGTACTTCACGTAGCGGTTGAGCCAGGGCGGGATCTCGCTCAGGCAGCGTACCTCGCCGTGCGGGCGCGGTTGCTGTGGCCAGGCCTTGCCCTGCGGGTTGAACCACAGGGTATGCATGCCCACATCTAGTGCGCCCTGAATATCGTCGCCTGGATGGTCGCCAATATGCAGCGCCTGCGCAGGTTCCACGCCGGCAGCCTGTAGCGCCGCGCGAAAGGGCGCTGCGTCGGGCTTGCTCAAGCCTACCTCGTCGGCCGACACGATAATCTTGAAAAAGCGATCCAGCCCCAGCCGGCGCACATCGGCGTTGCCATTGGAGATGCTTGCCAGCTGGTATTGCCGCGACAGCAACTCCAGCACCAGTTCCACATGCGGAAAGTACTCCAGCTGGTGGCGCGCATCGAGGAACACTTTGAAGCCCTGCGCCGCCAGCTCGCTGGCCTGCTCGTCGCTGTAGCCGGCCTTGCGCAAACCCAGCTCCAGCACGGCGATGCGCAGCGGCGTTACGCGGTGGCGCAGCTCGGGCTGCGCGGCCAGGACTTCATCACGCAACACCTTGCGAGCGTCGGCATCCAGCTTCTGCGCGAACAGCGGGGCATGTTTCTCCAGCCAGCGCAGTAGAACCTGTTCGGCGGCCACCACCACGCTTTCGGTTTCCCACAGGGTGTTGTCCAGGTCGAAGGTAACAAGTTGAATCATTCGGTATCCGCTTTGCGTTTGGCGCGCGGGTGGGCCTTGTCGTAGACCTGCGCGAGATGTTGAAAGTCCAGATGAGTGTAGATCTGGGTGGTGCTGATATCGGCGTGGCCCAGCAGCTCCTGCACGGCGCGCAGATCGCCGGATGACTCCAGCATGTGGCTGGCAAAGGAATGCCGCAGCATGTGCGGATGCAGATGCTGGCCGATGCGCTCCACGCCACGGCGGCGCACGCGCAGCTGAATGGCTCTGGGCGTCAGCCGGGTACCGCGCTGGCTGACAAAGATCGGCTGCGCCGGACCGGGCAAGGCAGGGCGCACGGCAAGCCAGGCCTGCAGCGCGCTGCGCGCCATGCGGCCGACCGGCAGCAGGCGGGTTTTATTGCCCTTGCCCAGTACCCGTACTTCGCCCTGTTGCAGGTCCAGATCGGCCACATCCAGTCCGGCCAGTTCGGCCAGACGCAGACCCGAGGAATAGAACAGCTCCAGCATGGCCTGGTCGCGCAATTGCAGCCAGTCGGGGTCGCCATTGTCGTCGAGCAACCGCCCGGCCAGGTCGGCATCCAGCGTCTTGGGCAGTTTCTTGCCGGCCTTGGGTGCGCGCAGGTCCAGCGCCGGATTGAGTTGGCAGCGACGCTCGCGCAACAGGTAACGGTAGAAACTGCGGATGGCGCTGAGCTGGCGCTGCAGGCTGCGCGGTGAAATACCGTGCTGATGCTGCTGGGCAACGTAAAGGCGCAACTGCTGCGCGGTGACTTGACCCCAGGCACTCAGCTGGCGCTGCTGGCGAAACAGCAGCAACTGCTGCAGATCGTGGGCGTAGGCTTCGAGGGTGCGCGGCGAGAGCTGGCGCTCGGTGCTCAGGTGGCGCAGATAAGCGTCGATATCGCTATCGGTTGCCGGTACCGCTGGGGTGCCGGCGGCCTCAGGTGTGAGCTTCATCGGCCAGCGGGCGTTGGCGCAGGAGAATGCGGGCAAGCGCGTCGGCCACATAGCCGAGGAACAGGGTGCCGGTGGCGCTGCGGTATTGCTGCGGGTCTTTGCTGCCGAGTGCCAGCACGCCGTGCAGCCCCTGGTGGCTGATGGGCGCGAAGGCGGTGGAGGCGACCTCGTCGCCCGCTTCGCCAAACAGAAAGCGCAGCTCGTCCGGGCATAGCGCGCCGCTGACCGGCTTGCCGTTGTCCAGCAGGTGGCCGATGGCCTCCTTGGCGGCAGCGTGGGTCACACAATGGGCGTTACTGTAGCGGTCGGCTTCGGTAAACAGAATCAGGCACACATAGGGCACCTGAAAATCATTGCGCAGGCTGTCCTCCAGGCTGGCGATCACCTGTTCCAGGCTTTGCGCCTCCAGCATGCCGAGAATCAGTCGGCGGCTCTTGTCGAACAGCCGGTCGTTCTCGCGGGCGGTATCCATCAACTGGTTCAGCCGGTGACGCACATCGATGTTGCGTTCGCGCAGCAGCTTTACCTGACGCTCGACCAGTGAAACGGCCTGTCCGCGTTCATGCGGGATGATCAGGTCGGCCAGCAACTCGTCGTGCTCGGCGAAGAAGGCCGGGTGGCGGCGCAGGAAGTCGGCGACCTGCTCGGCATCGATCTCGTCGCTGGGGTGCGGCTGTTGCTCGCTCATACGCGTATCTGTCCCTCGTAGACCCGGGCAGCCGGGCCGGTCATCAGTACGGGTTGGCCGGGGCCGGCCCATTCGATCTGCAGGTTGCCGCCCGGCAGTTGAATCTGTACCGGCGAGCGTAACAGACCCAGGCGGATGCCGGCGACTGCTGCGGCGCAGGCGCCAGTGCCACAGGCCTGGGTTTCGCCCACGCCGCGCTCGAACACCCGAAGGCGCGCGTGCTCGGGGTCGATCACCTGCATAAAGCCGGCGTTGACCTTGCGCGGGAAGCGCGCATGCGCCTCGATCTGTGCGCCCAGGCGTTCCAGCATGCCATTGTTGACGTCTTCGACCAGAGTGACGCAGTGCGGGTTGCCCATGGACACCGCAGAGACCATCAATTGCTCGCCGCCAACCTCGAGCGGATACTGGGTGGCTTCCTGCTCGGCAATGAAGGGCACCTCTGCCGGAGCGAAGCGCGGCGCGCCCATGTCGACCGTGACCTGGCCGTCGCGGCGCACGCGCAAGGTGATGGGGCCGCCGCTGGTTTCCACGTGAATGACTTTCTTGGCGGTCAGGCGTTTGTCCTGCACAAAGCGGGCAAAGCAGCGCGCGCCGTTGCCGCATTGCTCCACCTCGCTGCCATCGGCGTTGTAGATCCGATAGCGAAAGTCGGTGTCCGGGTCGTTTGGCGGCTCGACTACCAGCAACTGATCGAAACCGATCCCGGTGTGGCGATCACTCCATTGGCGAATCTGCCGGGCAGAGAGCTGCGCGTGCTGGGTGACCAGATCAATGACCATGAAGTCATTGCCCAGCCCATGCATTTTGGTGAATCGCAGCAGCATGTCAGTCCTCGGGCAGCAGGCGCTCGCCGGCCAGCAGTTCGGCTACGGTCTCACGACGGCGTGCCAGGTGGGTCTGCTCACCGTCGACCAACACCTCGGCGGCGCGCGGGCGGGTGTTGTAATTGGAGCTCATGACAAAACCATAGGCGCCGGCAGAACGCACGGCCAACAGGTCGCCTTCGGCCAGTGCCAGCTCGCGATCCTTGCCCAGAAAGTCGCCGGTCTCGCACACCGGGCCGACGATATCCCAGGCTTGCGCCGGCACATCGCTACGCGGCTTGACCGCATCAATGCCCATCCAGGCGTTGTACAGGGCCGGGCGAATCAGGTCGTTCATGGCGCCGTCGATGATGGCAAAGTTCTTGTGTTCGGTCGGCTTGAGCAGGTTGACGCGGGTCAGCATCACGCCGGCATTGGCAACGATGGAACGGCCCGGCTCAAACAGCAGCGTCAGATCACGACCGGCCAGCGCTTCGCGCACCTTGGCCAGGTAAGCACCGGGGCTGGGCGGGGTCTCGTCGCGGTAGGTCACACCCAGGCCACCACCCAGATCCAGATGACGAATCTCGATGCCTTCCTCGGCCAGGCCATCGATCAGTTGCAGCAGGCGCTGCAGCGCATCGATAAAGGGGGTGTCATCGGTCAGCTGCGAGCCGATGTGGCAATCCACGCCGCAGATATCGATGTGGCTCAGCTCGGCTGCGCGGCGATAGACTTGAGGCGCACGGGCGATATCGATGCCGAACTTGTTTTCCTTCAGCCCGGTAGAAATGTAGGGGTGCGTCTTGGCATCCACATCGGGGTTTACCCGCAACGAGATGGGCGCGTTGACGCCCAGCTCAGCGGCCACCTGCTGCAGCCGTTCCAGCTCGGCGGCAGACTCCACATTGAAGCAGTGAATGCCGACTTCGAGCGCGCGGCGCATCTCGGCGGCGGTTTTGCCCAGGCCAGAGAAGACGATGCGGGAGGGCTCGCCACCGGCGGCCAGCACACGCTCCAGCTCACCGCCGGAGACAATGTCAAAGCCCGCACCCTGGCGAGCCAGCAGGTTCAGCACGGCCAGATTGGAGTTGGCTTTTACGGCAAAGCACACCAGATGCGGCACACCCTCAAGGGCAGAATCCCACGCCTGGTAGGCCTGCTCGATAGCGCTGCGCGAGTAAACGAAGCAGGGGGTGTCGTACTCGGCGGCAATCGCAGACAATGCGACACCTTCGGCGTAAAGCTCGCCGTGGCGGTAATCAAACGCGGTCATGGGTGCATCACTTCTCGGTCGGTTCCTGGATCAGTTCTTCCTGCGCCGGCGTCGGCGGCTGGCCTGAAGTGTCGTCAGGCAGGTAAAGAGGGCCCTTCTGGCCGCAGCCAGCGAGCACCAGCAAACCGAATAGAAGTGCGCTGATATGCTTCATGTTGGAATCCTTACAGGTAGAATATCCGGCAGTATACCCAGCCGCCCGGCTCGGTGCATCAGCAGCCGCTCGGCGGGCGCATGTCTACACTGCGCGAGTTGATGCCTAACCAATAAGAGAGAAGCCCATGCAGGATATGAGTGAAGCGGAATTTCATCAGCAGGTAGATCGGATACAGGACCTGATCGAGCATGCGGTTGATGGCTGCGATCTTGATCTGGATATGGAACACATTGAAGGCTCGCTGGTGTTGATACTGGCCGATGGCACGCGCCTGGTCATCGGGCGGCAGCCCGCTTCGCGTGAACTCTGGCTGGCCACGCCGGGTTCCACGCAACACTTTGGTTACCAGGCTGAAGCGGGTTGGCAGCACGACAGCGGCGAAGGCTCGCTGGCCGAGGTTTTGTCCGAGGTGCTCGAGGATCTGACCGGTGATGAGATCGAGCTTGAGCTGGACGAGAACGCCGAGTGACAGCGCGCGGCAGCCAAGCTTCACCCTGTGTACGCCGTTGCTGCCTCGATGGTGACCAGTGCCTTGGCTGTGGCCGCATGATGAGTGAAATACTCGAATGGGCCAACGCCTCGGACGCGCGCCAGTGCGAGATTATCGCTGCAGCGGGCGAGCGTTTGCAGCAGCGTGAGCAGCGGCGTGCTGGGCTCTGAGGCTTTGCGGTGGATGTGAATTTCGCTATGCGCTGATCGCGGCGTGAGCTGCCGCAGCTGGCAAATTGTTGCGCAGCCTTTGCCATTATTCCGTTGTTGTATTCCCCTGCAGCCCAGCCAATCCGGGCCTCACAGCACAGTGCGCAAAAACCTGCACAGCAGTGCGCAACAATCTGCGCAACTTTCTGTGATCGATGTCACACAAGCCGGTTTTGGCCTCTCTCCCTATTTTCTAACTCACTGATTCGACAGGCTTTTGCTTTCTTGGCACAGCTCTTGGTTGTTATTGGCCAACCGGATCCTCCGGCAACCCTATTTCAAGCAAGGAGAGCAGCAATGCCAACACCCGCGTATCTGACCATCGAAGGCACCAAGCAGGGCCTGATCACCGCCGGTACTTTTACCGAAGACTCCGTCGGCAACATCTTCCAGGAAGGCCACGAAGACCAGGTGCTGGTGCAGGGCTACAACCACCAGGTGATCATCCCGCGTGACCCGCAGTCCGGTCAGCCCACCGGCCAGCGCGTGCACAAGCCGCTGATGATCACCAAGGTGTTCGACAAGTCCTCACCGCTGATCTTCAACGCCCTCACCTCCGGCGAGCGCCTGAGCAAGTGCCGCCTGGAGTGGTACCGCACCTCCGCCACCGGCACCCAGGAGCACTACTTCACCATCGAGCTGCACGACGCCATCATCGTCGACGTGCAGTCGCAGATGCCCAACTGCCAGGACCCGAACATGGCGCACTTCACCCACCTCGAAGACGTCTACTTCACCTACCGCAAGATCGTCTGGACCCACGAAGTCTCAGGAACCTCCGGTTCTGATGACTGGCGCACACCCATCGCCGCCTAAGGTCTTTACAATGCCAGGCCACCGATTGACTTGAGAGTCAGTCGGTGGCTTTTGGCGTTCAAGCGTCTCGCCGATCCGGTAGCCGGATCGCTGAACGAACTCGGTAAAAAGGACAAAGGATGTTCTCCCCAGCCAATGAAGCGGCCTTCAGCCTGCACATCGACGGCGCCGCCCACGACTTCAAGGTGTTGGCCTTCACCGGCAGCGAGGCCCTCAACCGGCCGTTTGCCTTTGAACTGGAGCTGGTCAGCGAGCAGCCGGATATCGATCTGGCCTCCTTGCTGCACCACACCGCTTTTCTGGACATGGGCCAGGGAGCTGGCATCCACGGCTTTATCGACCGCCTCGCCCAGGGCGAAGCCGGCAAACGCCTCACCCGTTACCACCTCTGCCTGCGCCCCCAGCTCAGCTACCTGACGCATCGCACCAATCAACGCATCTTTCAGCACCTACCGGTCCAAGAGATCATCAGCCGCCTGCTGCAAGAGCACGGCATTCAGGGCGACGCCTACCGTTTTCAATTAAACGCCACCTACCCTGAACGCGACTACTGCACCCAGTACGACGAAACCGACCTGCAGTTTATCCAGCGCCTGTGCGAAGAAGAAGGCATTCACTACCACTTCGAGCACAGCGAAGCCGGTCACATCATCGTCTTCGGCGACGACCAGACCAGCTTCCCGCAGCTACAACAGATCGGCTACAGCCAGGGCACCGGCCTGGTTGCCGACCAACCGGTGGTCAAACGCTTCGGCCTGCGGGTAGAAACCCGCCCCAGCCGCGTTACTCGCCGTGATTACGACTTCGAGAAACCACGCCTCTTGATGGAGGCCGCCTACAAAGGCGAAGCAACCGAAGAAGAACAAAACGAACCCCAACCCGATCTGGAAGACTACGACTACCCCGGCCGCTTCACCGACCGCGAGCGCGGCAAACAACTCAGCCAGATCACCCTCGAACGCCACCGCGCCGACCAGCAACTGGGTGACGGAAGCAGCGACCAACCGCAACTGCGCAGCGGCCACTTCATGCCGCTCACCGGCCACCCCAGAGGCGACTGGAACGACCTCTGGCTGCTGACCGAAATCCAGCACGAAGGCAAACAGCCACAAGTACTCGAAGAAGGCGTCACCAGCGACACCAACAAAGCAGACGGCTTCACCCAGGGCTACCGCAACCACTTCAAGGCCACGCCCTGGCAAGTCATCTGGCGCCCGCAGCTAAACCACAACAAACCCAAGGTCCTCGGCAGCCAAAGCGCGGTGGTCACCGGCCCTCAGGGTGAAGAAATCCACTGCGACCAGTACGGCCGCATCAAGGTGCAGTTCCACTGGGACCGCGAAGGTCAAGCCGATGACAAAACCAGCTGCTGGCTGCGCATCGCCTCCAGCTGGGCCGGCGACCGCTACGGCGGCATCGCCATCCCCAGAGTGGGCATGGAAGTACTCATCACCTTCCTCGAAGGCGACCCCGACCAACCTCTGGTCACCGGCTGCCTGTACCACAAGGAACACGAAGTCCCATACCCGCTGCCGGCACACAAAACCCGCAGCGTATTCAAAACCCTTAGTAGCCCCGGAGGCGACGGCTACAACGAACTGCGCATTGAGGACAAAAAGGGTGAAGAACAGATCTACCTGCACGCGCAGAAGGACTGGGACGAAAACATCGAGAACGATCAGACCATCCGCGTGGGCAACGAACGCCACGACACGGTCGAAGCCAACAGCTACAGCGAGTTCAAGGCCGAAGAGCACCACACCACCCACGCGGACCGCAAGACCGAGATCAAAACCAACGACCACCTCACCGTGGGCAGCAGCCAGCACGTCAAACTCGGCGACAGCCAGCTGGTAAAAGCGGGCAGCGAAATCCACCTCTCCAGCGGCATGAAAGTCGTGCTTGAAGCCGGCATGGAAATCACCTTCAAAGTCGGCGGCAGCTTCGTCAAACTCGACCCCAGCGGTGTAACCCTGGTCGGGCCAAGTGTGAAGATCAACTCGGGTGGAGGGCCGGGGCGTGGGAGTGGAGCGGCGCCGTTGTTGCCGAGGGCTGTGGCGGCGGTGGATGTGAGTGAACAAGGCGCATTACTTATTCCGGCACAGCGCCAGGCCCTGCTGCGTGCAGCGCCACGCTGTGAAATTTGCGAACAGCCTCCGCTGGCTGACGGTAAGGCGGTTTTTTGATGAACGAGCCAGTAACCTACCTGCTATTTGATGGTGTGCTGCAAGCCAATCTGCTGCCATGGTTATATCAACAAGACGAAGCGCTGGATATTTCGCCTATATACATGGGCACTCGATGGGCTGAGCTGAGCGAGATCGGGCCTGTGCTGGTACAGCCAAGCCCTAACAGCGCACTGCTTGCCGATTGTGAGCAGCGTGCCGAGTTGCGGACCTCCTGCGCGCTACTAACAAGCACTCAGCCCAGCCCCGCAATCATGCATCACCTTCAAAACTTCATTACTGTGACTGATACTTTGGGCAGTCACAGTCTGCTGCGTTTTGCTGATCCGCTGGTTTTGCAATACTGGCTGGCTAGCTATGATCAAAAGACCCTAGGTCAGCTACTGGGGCCCATAGATCAATGGAGTGTGGCCGTGCATCAGCCGCGTTGGGCTCAGACTGATGAGGTCGCTTGGCAGCGCTTTAGCTCGCCAGTAATCCGTAGGGCCGAACCAGCAATCCCACTCAATCATCTGGGTGATCGTCAGGTGAGCGCCTTGGAGCAAGCCTACGAGCAACGTTTTCATGAGCGACTGGATAGCTGGATCGAAGGCACCTATCCCGCATTCAGGGCCACCCGACTCGCAGGGTGGAGTCATTGGCTGGAAGATCAGCTGCGCGCCGCGCGCGAATGGGGCCTGACCACCGAGCGCAGTATCACTATATGGATTACGGGTTGCATACGCCTCGGTGATGATGCGTTCAACGCTACCGATAGCCCGTACAGCGAATGGCTGGCCACTAACCCCTCTGCCAACAGCCGCCATCCCGATAGCCGCATTCAGGCGTTTGATCAGGCCTGTTTGTCACGTCAGCAAAAGGACCTTGTATGACTGCTTCATCCAACCAGCCAGACCTCGACCAGGCGCGTCGAAACCAGCTCTTTGAAGACAGGCCCGCTACTGGAAGCGCCCAGTGCCCGCTCAAAGCGCTGGAAGTCGCCATTTTTCCGGTGCGTTATGCGATAGATGAATCGGCACCCAAGGGTTCTTCGCAGGGGCCTAACCCTTTACCCGCAGGCTTTGAGGCGGGGCATCTGCCAGTGCTTGAGAGCCGTAGCTACACCTTGCGTCAGATACGCGATGGCTGGCTTTATGTATGGGACGAAACCGACACCACGTTCCACGAATACATTGTCCAAGGGCATTTGTTTACCCGGGTAATCTGGCATGAAGCTGACCGAGGCAAGGACGATCGCTCCACGGAGGGGGAAACGCTACCTTACCTGCTCTACCCACGCCGCAGCACACTCCATATTGCTTATTCTCCAGTGCGGTGGACGTGGCGTCTTTGTGAACGAATGCGCAGCAGCCCCCGCCAGCAATTGAAATGGATGCGCGAGCTTGATCTTACAGGCTACTGTGCCACTTATCAGGCACCGCATGGCGCAGAGCTGCGCAGGCTGGCAGAGTGTGTCGCCGATATCAGCCCTGAAGGTGTCGCTCCGGCGTTCACCACTACCTTGATACCTGCCGAAGGCGAGTCCGTTGACGCAGACGATAGCGCCATGCAGATCAAACCGGGTATCAGTGATGCGCAGGTATTGGGCGCCGTGCCGGATCAGGACACGGCGCTGTTTATAGCCTTGGATGATCCGCTGGGCGTCATCGATGATCTGAACATGCAACTCAACGGTCGCCTTGGTGATATCGCTCTGTTTGAGGAGGAGCATCGCCAGCAGCTGCAAAGCGCCATGGCCGTGCACCAGGCCTGCGGTGTCAACCTGGACGACATCATGCCTGCCGCCATCAAGGATAATGTGCAGCAACGGCTGGCCTTTACTGCCGATGCCCAGCGCTTCATGTCCAGCCATGCCAGAGTGCACGACCCGGCCTTCGGAGGGATCGCAGAGGGCGCGGGGTCGCTGCATAGCCATCAAGCCAACGTCGATACGATGCGTAATAAATGGCAGGTGCAGTCCAATCATCCGGCCTGGGATCGACTGTCAGAAGAATGGCAGGCCAAGGATACCTGGCGCCACGATGTGCGCTTTGATGAAGTCTGTGCGTTTCTGCATGAGCGCGCCGATGAGTTGAAGCGCCTGCGCACCCATGTGCAAGCCAGCGAGGCAGACCTCATATATTGGCTTGATCAGCTCAACCCTGACGCGGATGAGCTGTTTTACGACACCTGCAACGTCAAGCAAAGTACTGCGCTACTGAGCTGGGCTGATGGCATCGCCCAAAGCCTGGGTGGCTGCGGCAGCGAAGAGGCCGATACGCCAGCACAAGACAGCGGCATTCTGTACCTGGCCCGGGTTGAGTTTCAGGGTCAAACCTGGCTGTACCGGCAGATGGCCGAACAGAACAGCTTGATTGGTCTGGCGCTGTTCAATTTCAATCGGGAGTTGGCGCAGGCCCTGGAGTTGATCGCCTTCAACTACAGCAGCACCGGCACCATAGATGGCCTTGGGCAACAGCCAGATAACAGTGGGCAGGTGAACACTGGCAGCGGGTTCTGGCTCAACACGCTAAAGGGGGTCGGCAGCGTCCAGGACCTGCTGAGCCTGGAGTCGGTCCGCAGCAGTAAAATCTATCAATCGCTGTCGGACGTGGCCCGGCTAAGTTTTGATGCGCTGCTTGAGGCCTCCGCCGAGCAAGCGCAGGGGGCATGGAGCCGCCTCTCGGCACTCTTCTTGCCCGCTTTGGCTGGCCATCAAGCCGCGCACAATAGTGCAACTGCCGCGCGCGTTTTGAGCTTTACCCTCGCGCAGCTGTGGACCACCCCAGAAGTTGCCCGCCATGCCAGCGTACAACTCAATCCAGATTTTACGCAGGAGCAGCAGAAATGGAATCTGCAACAACAGGCCCTGCTCAATCGCCAGCGCGGCCTGCAAAACGCTTTGAGCAGGCCAAGTGCCTGGTATGACAAAAAATCAGCCAATAATCAGCTCACCGGCCTGAATGCTGAATGGGACGCTCACACGAATAACAGACCCCAGCATCTGCGTATCACCGTCAATGGCCAGCCCCATTTCGATGGCCTGAACACGCAATACCTTAAGGAGCTGATGTCCACCGCCGGGCAGGCCGAAGCCATAGCTCAGCAGCAGCTCAAGCTCAGCAACCCAGTAGCCCACGCCGCGCGTGCCAAGGCCTGGATAGACCTCAACCTGGGCGGCACATTGCCGCTAGCGCTGGCTGGCCTGGGCCTGTGGAACCTGATGGTAACCACCCACGCCGTGCATTACGACGGCCACCTGAGCAGCATTGAAAAGAACCAACTCCTCACCTCTCTGGCGTCCTCCGGTTCACTGCTGATGGCGTTGATGGTCATGCCCATGTGGGCGCGCGTGGGGAATATGACGGGGGTTATAGACGGTGAAACATTCAAGCTAACAAAAGCGGGAGCGCGAGAGTGGCTGAAAGAAGGTCAGCTCGGCCACGCCAAACTCGCCCAACGCCTGATCGCCCGAACTGCCGGTATGGCAGCATTAAGCGTTATCGCCTCTGTTAGCGAGATTGTGCAGATAAACGAACAAATGAAGAAGGCGACGAGTTCAGAGCAGGCAGGAGCAATGCGGGTTCAGCAGCTATCATTAGTCGCAATGGGGGTTGCCGGCGCTTTTCAGCTTGGAGGAAGCCTATCTGGCCTGCAGTTTTCCTTCGCCTGGGTCATGGGCGGTTGGATGGTCGGGTTTTTGGCCATCGCGGGTTTGGTCTATCTTGTCGCCAGCATTGTCGTCAGCCTCTATTATCGCGAGGGCCTGCGGCTTTGGTTATACCAGTGCTACTGGGGTAAGGCCGCCACTGTGGCCGACTCCGAGGCTGCGCACAAAAAGAGTCTCTGGCAGTTGGCGCAAATCTGTCTTACTCCTGGCGTCACCGTGCGCGCCACCGGCAATCCCTATACGCCCACACTGAACGGTGCCTGGTTGCACTTCAGTCTGCCAGCCCAGCTGGCGGGCCAGCATTGTGAAATAAAGGCCGTTTTCGTGCGCAAGACCGGTGGCGTTATGGCTTCGCGCACACCTATCGCTTTGGATGCCAGAGCCCGTGAGCGCCTGGCGGGGGGCTACTGGAGCCAGGCAATCGAGGCTGAGCCGCTGCTGCAGATGCCCCCGCCTAGCCGAAATGACCAATTGCCGGGTGATGCCAGCTATCCTGCTCAGGCCAGCCACTACCATTGGCGTACTTGGATATCGGTCAGCGGCGCGTCCTATGTGGAGTTGGAAATTACCTATGCGGACGTGTTGGACCCCGATACCCAGGTACCTGCGAGTTACACCTTCAGAGCCAGCCTGCCAGGCGCGCCGAGAAATGCTGAACTGATCAGTAACCCCCTGAGCGGCGAACCCATCGACGGTGAGCTGCTGTCGCGCTCGAGCGCACCAGCGCAACGCATTACCTTGCCTGTTCCGACCACGGAGTCCTGAAATGTTTGCACGCAAACCCCTGACCCTACCGCCGCAGCTGCAATGGCAGTATCAGGATGAGCCCGCGCTGGCCGAGTGGTCGCTGAAGGCACGGCCTTATAATACGGATATTGCAAATGGGCTTTTTGTAATATTTGTAATTATTTCTGCCGCTGCAGCCTACTGGCATAGAATGTTAAACGGCTTCCCTTTTATAGTTGATATCTTGCTTTTTTGCGTTTTTATAAGTCTTGCTTTAAGCATGACCCACCAAAAAACCAAGTTCGCCTACCGCCTGACGGCCTCAGGTCTGGAGTTCTGTGAGTGGAAAGCTTTCCCTGAGTGGCTGCCCACCCTGCTGAAGTGGCTGGCCGTGATCACTGGGGTGGTGATGCTGATGCTGGTGATGGTGCACCCGGCAGCCTTGATTGGAGCGATAGCAGGGCCGGGGCTGATCGGGCTGATGTATTTGCGCATGGGCACATCCAGCCAGTTTCGGGAGATGCATGAAACCTACCGCCACAAGGTCCAGTCCTGGAGTGACTTTACCATGGTAACGGCGTTCCGGCGACGTTCGATTATTGGGTTGGACTTTACCTACTTCAACCCCCAAGCCGATGAGGGTAAAGGGCGTATGATAAAGCGGGAACGCCTACTCTACTGCCGCCGATCCCACTACAACGAGCTGGTCAAGATCATCCGCGCCCAGTTGCCAGAGAACACGCCCTACGAAGAGGCCTATATCCAGATTTATGCCTGAGCGCGGTGGTTATCCTTGGTAGGCCTTATTTGTACGCAAGACAGATGGCTTTATAGCCTCGCGTAGCCCTATCGCGTTGGCTGGCGAAGCGACTGAACGCTTGGCGGGGGGGTACTGGAGTGAGGCAGTCGAGGCTGAGCCGCTGCCACCCATGCCCCCGCTCGGCCAGAACGACACACTGCCGGGAGATGTGCGTTATTCTGCCCAGGCAAGCCACTACCACTGGCGAACCTGGATACCGGTTGGCGGTGCATCTTGTGTCGAACTCGAGCTAACCTATCCGCATTTGCTGGACCCTGAGACCGAAGCTCCAGCACGCTATACCTTCAGAGCCAGCCTGTTACCGGCCGCAAGGCAAGCCGAGCTGTTTGGTAGCCCCATCGATGGTGAACTGTTGTCGCGCTCAAACGCCCCCGCGCAGCGCATTACTTTGCCTGTTCCCACTACAGAGTCCTGAGATGTTTAAACAGAATCCACTGACCCTGCCGCCGCAGTTGCAATGGCAGTACCAGGATGAACCGGCGCTGGCGGAGTGGTCATTAAAGGCAAGGCCTTACAACACGGATATTGCCAATGGGATTTTTGTTGCTTTATTTTTGGTTGTAACGCCATTTGCTGCTTGGCTTGGATTCGACACCGCCAATACATTGTTATGGCAAGTCGTGCTGACAGTTTTTTTGTGGGCTCTATTCTTATCAGTTGTTATCAGCATGACCCACCAAAAAACCAAATTCGCCTATCGCCTGACGGCTTCCGGTCTGGAGTTCTGTGAGTGGAAAGCTTTCCCTGAGTGGCTGCCCACCTTGCTGAAGTGGCTGGCCGTGATCACCGGGGTGGTGATGCTGATGCTGGTCATGGTGCACCCGGCGGCATTGATCGGAGCGATAGCGGGGCCGGGGCTGATCGGGCTGATGTATCTGCGCATGGGCACCTCAAGTCAGTTTCGGAAGATGCATGAACAGTTTCATCAAGGTTTCCACTGTTGGAATGACTTCAAAAAAATGACCGTGTTTCGGCGTCGCTCAATTATTGGATTGGATTTCGAGTGGTACAACCCTGAGGCAGATGGCGGAAAAGGCCGAATGATCCCATGGGAGGAAATTTTGTACTGCCGCAGATCCCACTACAACGAGCTGATCAAAATCATCCGCGCCCAGTTGCCGGATTCCACGCCGTATGAAGAGGCCTATATCCAGATTTATGCCTGAGCGCGGCGGTAGGCCTTCCTAGGCATTTGTGAAGATCAGTGTGTCGTCGCGCACGCCCATCGAGCTGGGTGCCGAGGCCCGCAAACGCTTGGCGGGGGGCTACTGGAGCCAGGCAATCGAGGTTGATCCACTACCGAACATGCCCCCGCTTGGCCAAACTGACAAATTGCCGGGTGATGTCAGCTATCCTGCGCAGGCCAGTCATTATTACTGGCGCACCTGGGTAACGGTTAGCGGCGCTTCCTATCTCGAGCTGGAAATAACCTATCCGCAATTGTTGGAGCCCGATACCAAAGCTCCCGCACGTTACACTTTCAGAGCTAGCCTGCGACCCGCGCCTAGAAATGCTGAGCTGATCAGCAACCCCTTGCGCGATGAGCCCATTGACGGTGAGCTACTTTCGCGCTCAGGCGCACCAGCGCAACGTATTACCTTGCCTGTTTCGACCACGGAGTCCTGAGATGTTTACACGCAAACCCTTGGCCCTGCCGCCGCAGCTGCAATGGCAGTTTAAGGATGAGCCGGCGCTGGCCGAGTGGTCGCTAAAGGCGCGGCCTTACAATTCGGATATCGCGAATGGAATTTTCGCGGCTTTATTTTTTATAGTAATGCCATTTGCTGCTTGGCTTGGGTTCGACACGGCGAAGACATTGCTAAGCCAAGTCTTGCTTACAATTTTTTTGTGGGCTTTATTCTTGTCAGTCGTCCTCAGTATGACCCATCAAAAAACCAAGTTCGCCTATCGCCTGACAGCTTCCGGTCTGGAGTTCTGTGAGTGGAAGGCTTTCCCTGAGTGGCTGCCCACCCTGCTGAAGTGGCTGGCCGTGATCACCGGAGTGGTGATGCTGATGCTGGTGGTGGTACACCCGGCAGCATTGATCGGAGCGATAGCGGGGCCGGGGCTGATCGGGCTGATGTATTTGCGCATGGGCACCTCCAGTCAGTTTCGGAAAATGCATGAAAGCTATCATCACATAGTGCACTGTTGGGATGAGTTCAACAAAGTTACAGTATTTCGGCGGCGCTCTATCATTGGTTTAAGTTTCACTTATTACAATCCTCAAGCCGAAATTGAAGACAAGATGGTTCGCTCTACGCGCAAGATTTATTGCAGGAAAGCCCACTACAACGAGCTGATCAAAATAACCCGAGCCCAGCTGCCGGAGTCCACGCCCTATGAGGAAGCGTATATCCAGATTTACGCCTGAGGGTGGTAGTAGGCAGGCGGTATTTGTGCGCACAGCCAGTAGTGTTACAGCGTGGCGCAAGCCCATCGCGCTGAGTCCGGTGAAAACTTGGCGGCGCGGGTAACCACAGTGAGGCACTAAGGTATACCAGCTTCCAGCTTCCAGCTTGCTGCTTGATTCTCCCAAGCTTTTACCGCAAAGCCCCCATAGCCTCATTCAACGCCCCCTCCAACTGCTGCCGATAGCGCAAATACTGCGCCGTCTGCATGCGTTCGCCCGGGTCGATGGCGGAGAGGTCAAGGTCGGTGATGTAGCAGGGGTAGGCTTCCTGGCTTTGGCGTTGGCTGAGGATGTGTTTGGCTACTTCGGTGTACAGCCGTGGGCCGTGCTCCAGTTCGGAGAACTCGCGGTGGTCGCAGAAGATGGTGACGTTGAAGCTGCGCTTGCCGCCAGGCTCGGCGATGGCTTGCACCGGGTAAAAGTCAGGGCTTAGGCCGGCGCGTGGCAGGGGTTTGGCTTCCAGCCGCAGCGGGTTGCCGTCCTGGGCGGGGAGGATGGCGTAGAGCTGGATGTCGCCTTCCCATTGGCTGTGTTCCAGGCTTTCCTTGACCTGTCGGCGCAGGCGTATGCCATTCAGAAAGCGCAGTAGCGGCAGCAGCATGGTCTGCTCGTCGCGATAGCTCTGCTGATGGCTCCAGAGTGCGCCACGCTCATCCAGGAGGCTGATTTCCACCTGCCATTGCGGCTTGATGCGGTAGAACAGCTGGATGCGGCCGGGCTGGTCGTGCTGCAGTATCAGCGCCAGATCCTGCCCTTGCAGCGCGTAGGCGTCCAGCGCCAGTTTGCTGTGGCGAGCCCGGGAGCGGCCCAGGTGGCGCAGCAGGGCGTCGCGGTCGTCCAGTTCCAGCATGCTGATCTGTTCGTCTCTCCATTCCAGCACCCGGTAGCCATTTTGCACCTGCACCAGAAAGCGCTCGGGCGGGCTGGCGAGCAGATGCCGGGCGGCCTCGCGGAACAGGCCTTCTACCCGCTCGGCGATGGAGCTGGAGCGGTTGCGGCAGAAGCAGCGCACCTGCAGGTCCGGTAGGCGATTGTGTTCGCGGCCCTGGTTGAGGTAATCGCACAGCGCCTGCATGCAGGCTTCCTGGCCCTGGTAGTGGGTAACCAAGAGCTCGTTCCAGCTGTTCAGCGATATCTGGTCGATGCTGAGAATCAGATTGTCGCGCAGACCGGAATAGCCGAGTGCATCGGTGTGGCTGCTGATTAGGTGCAGGTTTTTCTGGCTGGCGCCCGGCAGGGGGTCCAGACCTATATTGACCAGCAGCAATACCTGGCAGGGTTCGCTGGCGCGCGACAGCGCGGTTTCGGTCAGGGCGGGCAGGGGTAGCGGAAATTGCTGCTGCAGGCTGAGTATCAGGTTGCTCAGCTCAAACTCGCTAAGAGCGCTGTCGCCCGGATACAGAGCAAAGCGTGTGGCATTATCGATCAGACCGTTGCGGTGCCCCCAGGCCAGCAGTTCCATCAACCGACGCGAGCGTTTGAGCGGTATATGGTCGGTGAGCTCGTGCGCTGTGAGGCTGCCCTGATAGAGGCTCCAGTAGGTCTGGCCTTCTTCGGCAGGCTCGGCCTGGGATAGGGTCAACAGGTCTTCGCTGAGGTCGGGGCTGATGCCGGGGTTGATGAATTCGATCTTGCCGGCCTTGCGCTCGAAGGCGGCGTAGAGCCTGCGCCCGAGCAATGACAAGTCGCGGCTGGTGACCTGGTTGATCACCCCTTGGCTGCGACCAAAGTGCGATAGCAGTCGGTAACTGTGGGTCAGCTCGTTGACCAGCTGCCGACGTTCAGTGCTGACTTCGCGAATACGCCACTGCTGGCGGCTGTCCATCTGCTGCAGCTGACGCGGCCCCCAGTGCCATTCGCGTACCAGCTTTTCCATCAGGTTGCGCTTCCAATCGAGGAGGCCGCTGCGCTTGCTCAGGCGCACGTTGGCCTTGATATACAGGCAGCGGCGCACCAGTTCCAGGCGCTCGGTTTCGTTGCGGCTAAGCAGGTAGCGCTCAATACGCCGGTAGAGCATGACGTAGGGATCGAGTTCGTCGGGGTCCAGCTGGCCATGGTAGACCGCTGCCTTGAACTCTAGACTGAGGCAACGTACCTGCGGATGCTCGCTGGAATAGACTTCAGTGAGCAGCAGCTTGAGCACCGATTTGTAGGGCGAATCTATGCCCTTGTACAGCTGCCACAGGCCAGCACCGACAAACTCGCCAGCCGGTATGCCGGCCACATGGCCGAGGTCGAGACTTTCGTGCTCGCGAATAAAGCGCTTGCTGAGCAGGCGCTCGGTGTAGCTGGCGTAGCCCTCTTCCTCGTAATCGGGCACCAGCCACCAGAGTGGGTAGCGCCCGCCGAGCAGGATGGCGGTACGGTAGAACTCGTCAAGCAGCAGGTAATGCTGGGTGCTGCCGCAATCTTCCACGCCGAGAGCGTTGTCGCGGTCGCCACGGCTGAAGCTGGCAGGGTTGACCAGATGAAAGTGGGCTTCACAGCCCTGGGTGGCTGCCCAGTCGGTAATCAGCTGACATTTGCTGGCCAGCTCTGCCAGCGCATGCGGCGGCAAGTCGGGTTGATGGCAGACCCAGATATCCAGGTCGCTTTGCTCGGATTGGGCGATGGTGCCGCCGCTGCCCATCAGATACAGCCCGAGTATCTGTGGCACAAAACCGGCGGGGTGGCGGCGGTACTGATAGCTGCGGGTCAGTGCCTGCGCGCTTTGCAACGCTGCGGTTTCGGCCTCGTAACCGGCCAGACCATAGGGTGTGGTGCGGGAAACGAAGCCGGGCAATAAATGATAATTGACGTCAAACAGCAGCGGTATCAGCTGCAGAACATTGTATTGGCGGGTGGGCAGGGCCTGTAGCACGCGACGCAGACGGGTCTGATTGAGGGCCACGAAGCGCTTGCGCAACGTGCTCAGCGCCTTGCGGTCAATGCCTTCATTGATCAGTGGATGAATTTCACCTGCCTGCGCCATTGACCGCTCCGTCAGGCCGGTTCGGCGCGCAGAATGGTCAGCAAGGCCTGGCTGTGTTCGGCGGCGTCCAGGCCCAGGCTGGTGAGGTAACCGCCATCCTGGCGGGTAATCAGCCCCTGCGTAAACAAACGCTCGGCCGCAGCTACCGTGGCGGCTTCGGCGTCGTGCTGGTGAATTTTCAGCCCTTCCTGTGAGTTGGCCAGGTTGAACTGGCAAAGCAGGTTGATTTCAGCGATTTCATCGGGTGTCAGCATCGGGGCGTTACCTCTTGTTGGAATGGCGTGCAGTCTGGAACCAGTAAAGCCGAGATCAGCCCAGGCTGCCGGTTGATCTCTTGCTGCCTATTCATTGTCATGATTGCGCTGGATATTCTGAGCAGGCAGCGTTACAAGAGTGCAGCATTTCACACCCGCAGGACAATGGAGAAAAACAAGATGATCAAACTTCATGGCTTTGCCGTCAGCAACTACTTCAACATGGTCAAGCTGGCGCTGCTGGAGAAGGGCGTCGATTTCGAGATGAATAACGTACACGGCAGCCAGGATGAGGCTTTTCTGGCGATCAGCCCGCGCGGCAAGGTGCCGGTGCTGGAAACCGACAAGGGCTTTCTCAACGAAACCAACGTGATTCTGGAATACATCGAGGAAACCCAGGGCGGCAAGGCGCTGCTACCCAACGACCCTTACGAGCGTGGCTATGTGCGGGCGCTGACCAAGGAGATCGAACTCTATATCGAGCTGCCAGCGCGTAGCTGCTATATGGAAGTCTTCTTCGGCGGCAAGGTGGACGAGGCGGTGAAAGACAAGGCCAAGGCCGATCTGCTCGCCGGTATTGCCACGCTCAAGCGTCACGCCAAGTTTTCTCCCTATGTGGCTGGCAGTGAGATGACCATCGCTGACCTGATGTTCCTGTTCAGCAGCGATCTGGCCTCTGCGGTCGCCGGCAAGCTGTTCGGCATTGACCTGCTGGCGGACCTGCCGCAAGCCAAGGCGCTGCTGGCCGAGCTGGCAAAAAATCCCCACGTGCAGCAGATCGAGGCCGACAAGAACGCCGAAATGGCGGCCTTTATCGCCGCTGCCAAGGCGCGTAAGTAAGTCGCTGAGCCGTGCAGGCGCCGCTCTGCGGCGGCGCTTGTGCCTGCTCCGCAATGGACGCGGAGGCCGCACTGGCCTATCGTCGGCGCTATAGCCTTTGCCGATGAGGAATCCGCCCATGAGCTTTCCCGATAACGACTTTTTACGCCAACTGCCCAAGGCCGAGCTGCACATGCACCTTGAGGGCAGCCTGGAACCTGAGCTGTTGTTTCAACTGGCCGAGCGCAATGGGGTGCAACTGCCGTACGCGAGCGTGGAAGCGCTGCGCGAGGCCTATCAGTTCAGCAATCTGCAGGACTTTCTCGATATCTACTATCAGGGCGCAGGTGTACTGCAGACTGAGCAGGATTTTTACGACCTGACCTGGGCTTACCTTGAACGCTGCGCCGCCGACGGTGTGGTGCACGTGGAGCCCTTTTTCGATCCGCAGACACACACCGAGCGGGGCGTGGCTATTGCGACCCAGTTCGCGGGGATCAGCGGTGCGCTGGCTGACGGGCAAGCGCAGCTGGGTATCAGCTCTCGGCTGATTCTGAGCTTTCTGCGCCACCTCAGCGAGGACGACGCCATCGCCACTCTGCAGGAGGCGCTGCCGCAGAGAGAACACTTTGTCGCCGTGGGGCTCGACAGCTCCGAGCAGGGTAATCCGCCCGAGGGGTTTGTGCGGGTGTATGAGATGGCGCGTGCCGAGGGGCTGCGCGCGGTCGCCCACGCCGGCGAAGAGGGCCCGGCCGATTACATCTGGCAGGCATTGGATCTGCTGCGCGTCGAGCGTATAGACCATGGGGTGCGCTGCGTCGAAGACCCTGTGCTGGTTGAGCGCCTGATTGCCGAGCAAACGCCGCTCACAGTCTGCCCGTTGTCCAATACCAAGCTGAAAGTCTTCGCCCGCATGGAGGATCACAACATTCTGCAGCTGCTGGAGCAGGGAGTGAAAGTCACCATCAACTCGGATGACCCCGCCTATTTTGGCGGTTACCTGCTGGCCAACTTCATGGCCGTGCGCGATGCGCTGAATATGACCCGCAAGCAGGCCATCGCGCTGGCGCGCAACAGCATTACGGCAAGTATGTTGTCGGACGATGAGCAGGCGGGTTGGTTGGCGAAGTTGGATGGACAATAGTCTCTGTAGGCTAGACCCATATCACATGAGGGGGCGCTGATTGCCTGGGTCGTTATAACGCTCTTTTTTCGCCTGACCGGCGAGTTACTTTTCTTTGTATGGCCATCGAGCCGTAACCAAAAGAAAGGTCGCGACCAGCTTGGGCCCCGACCAAGCAGGCCTTCGGCTCCCCTGCGTTACTCAGAGTTGAGCGCGCCTGCGGAACTCGTCGCTGCGCTCCTCAGACAGTCCTCGGCTCTCTCGCTCAACTCTTGCGTTACTCGGCAGCTTGGAAGGGGGCCAAGGGCATGAGATCGGTGTGGTTTTCGAGTTTGGTTGTTTTGGTCAAGACTTAAACACCAAAACCAACGTTTGCACGGCCCACCAGTTACCATCTGAGCGGGCGAGTAGCGCAGAGCTGCCGGGAAAAAGATGCTCGCGGTGTCTGAGGTGCGTAGCGCCGAGTTTGCGAGTATCCCCGGCAGCTTGAGCAACGCAGCGAACCCGCAGGGCCGCGCAGCTGGGTGCCCTGGGGGATTGCTAAGGGGGCATGGGCAAGCATGCCCCCTTGGCTCGCCTAGAGGCGAAAAGCAGATTCAGTCCAGACCGCGATGATCAAACCATGCCAGTCGAAGTATCCAACCTGTCGGCCATCTACGGTCTATTCGATACAGACACAAAAAAGCCCTAGCCGAAAGCGACCAGGGCTCCATTAGCGAAAATCAAAAACCTCAGTCCAGCATATCCTTGAATCTATCATCCTTACGGAACGTCAACTTCTTGCTGAACCCCGGAATACTGATGTGCGCATCACAAATCTCGATGCCCTGCTCATCAATCATCCCCTGGCCAAAGTTGTAGATGATATCCAACTGCCCCTTGAGGGCGCGTGCATCATAGGCGGCCGCGTTGGCGCGGGTCTGTTCGCGGCGGGCGCTGTAGTCGGCAAACGCCTCTTCGCCGTAGCGCTTGGCGAGCATGCGCTCGACCACGTTCGGCGCCAGCACCAGGGCGCTGGCGTTGTTGCCGCCAAAGCCCTTGGAGTTGATAAAGGCGACTTCCAGCGGCTTGCTCTGGCGGTCGATGTCGGTGGTGCTGAACTGCAGGTGCTGTTGGTGCACATCCTTGGCCACCGCATCAATGGTCTTGATGCCGGGGATGATCTGGTAGCGGAAGCTGCCCAGCGTTGCGACCAACTGGTCGGCGCTGGCGCTGGCCAAAGAGTGCCCGACGTACGCCTTGGCAGCCGCTATCGGCCAGTTGTTGATGCCAAAGGCTTCGGCCACACGGTCGAGAATCTCGGATTCGGTGGTGCGGTTGGCCGGGGTGCTGGAGCCATGGGCGTGCACAAAGCTGCGTTGTTGTACGGCTTCGGGGCCGACGATCTGCATGGCGGCATACACGGCCTTGGCCATGGTCAGGTAGTTGCCGGGGCCGGGCGCGGAGATGGACTTCTTGAAGCCGTCGGCATTGATGAACACATCCGGCACCGCGCCGTGAATATCGGCGCCCAGCTGCATCGCCAGCTCATCGTCCATCAGTACAAAAAACTGCCCGGACTCGGCCAGAGTAAAACCGCAGTTGTGGCTGAACGGGCGGCTGGCGCGGCGAAAGTCCACTTCGTCCTGACCGCCAATCTGGCGCAGGCCCTCTTCGGTCGCCAGTGCGCCCATGGCGCCGTAGCCTTCGATGCACTCCTGGGTAATGGGCGCCTCGCCATTGCCCACCAATACCACGCGCGCGCGGCCACTGGTGATCATGTCGCTGCCTTTTTGCAGATTGTACAGGAAGCTGGCGCAGGCGCCGGTGATGGCGCCGGTGGTGCCCACGCTGCCCAGAATATAGGCATTGATGAAGTCGGCCGGCATGCTGTTCAGGCCCAGTGCCAGCTGCTTGGCGCTGACCCGGCCGCCCTTGAGGCGCGACTGCATCAGGCCGCCGAAGCTGTTTTCGTCCAGCTGGCTCATGGCGCTGCTGGCGAACACCGCTACCTCATCGGGCTCGACCGCAGCGGCGATGGTCTGCCAGTCGATACCCACCGAACGCAGGGCATCGGTGGCGGCGACTATGGTCAGTTGCAGGCCGCGTGGATGAAAGCGCGACGCATAGAGTTCGCCCGGTTCCAGGCCGCTGGGCAACTGGCCCGCGGATTTCACGGCCAGGGCGCGGTAACTGTCGACCTTGATGTCGCAGCCGTCATAGACGGTCACCATCACCTCGGTGTCGTTCAGTGGTTCTACCGCCCAGTCGCTGGGCAGCGGCTCGGGGAGCTGCTTATTCAGGGTGATGAAGGAGAAGGGTTTGCCGGCTTCGCCGGTGATGGTGAGATTCTTCTGCCAGTGTGCCGCGTCCACATCGAGATAGCGCTTCTCGATGCGCCGCACCAGGGTGCCGTCGAGAATCTGCTGGCCAAAGCGGCGCTCGATGTCTTCCGCGCTTAGCGCCTGATCCTCGGCATCAAGATAGGTTTCGTTCTCGACCTTTACCAGCCTCATCAATACAGCCAGGCCCGCAAGGGTTTGCTGGCGCTCGGCGGGGGGCAGCGATTCGATCACCATGCGGCGGAAGCCGTGATGGAATGAGCTTCGCCCGGCGGCGTTGTAGCCCCCGAATCCGACTATGACAGGTAAACGCGACATCTTGCTGGCTCCTCACACGGTCCGTTCGGGGCTGACTTTTGTCTGCCCGGCCCAGGTCTGGGCTCTTCGCTCAGGCTGGACTGAATACGTAATTGGTTTGTTTGAACGTACAGGATGACGAGGAATGTAACTCGTTGGTCACGTTTAGACCAAGTTTGTTTGTGCAATCTTGCCAACTGGCGCTGCCTGCGGGCGCAGGCAGCGCCGAAGTGCTCAGGGCAGCTGATGAGCTTTGAGAAAGTCCCAGCTGGTCTCGGCATCCCACGCCGAATGGCCGCCAAAGCGCGCGGTACAGAGCACGTTCTCGGTGCCGTCCTCACAGCTGTTGCTGGCCGTGCAGTTGCGGCTCGGGCTGCTGGTGCCGGTGCTGCAGTTGTTCAGCGTGGCCCAGGTATTGAAGCTGCCCTGCGCGCCCTGGAAAGTGATCTGCTCCAGCGGATAGCCGGTAGGCGGAGTGGAAGGGCCGCCGCTGTAGGGCACAATCGGATCGAGCCGGCCCCGGTAGGCAAAGACCGAAACGGGCCGCGAGGGGGCGCAGTTCATTTCCTCGATCATGTCGAAGGCCGCAGGTGCGACGGCCGCCACCATGTCTGCTGCGCTGCAGGCCAGCTTGTAGGCCATGCCTCCACCATTGGAGTAGCCAGTAGCGTACACGCGCTTTTGATCCACGCAGCCGCGCGCTACCACATCGGCCACCATGGCCCGAGCGAAGGCAACATCGTCGACGCTACGCGATTCAGTACAGCAAGGGCCCAGATTCCAGGCGTTGTCGATGCCTTGCGGGTAGGCGACGAGAAAGCCCTCATCCTGCGCGACCTCGCGGGTACCTGAGTTGTCGCGCTGATACTCGGCGGAGGTCAGCAGGGCGTGAAAGTCGAGCAGCAGCGGGACCTGTGCACTGCCGTTGTAGGATGGGGGCGCGTACAGAATGAAGTCCCGCTGCTGACCATTCACGTTGACCGACAGTTCGTGTTCTCCGGCTTGCAGGCTCTGCCCGCTGCAGGCGGCCGGCGGATTGGTGGGCGGCTCGGGTGGCGCAGGGTTGGTGGCGAGCGCAAGGCTGGGTAAGAGCATCAACAGCAGTAGAAATCGTGGCACGGAAACCTCCTGAGAATGACGGAAAAGTGAACGTTTGTTCATCTTCTTCAGGCTGCGCTGCTGCTCGGGTATGCTCAAGGGAAAGCAAAGACAGGTGTGCGGCAATTCACATTTGCGGCAGAGGGGTCACTCGTTTGCGCCGCTACCGGTTTATTCGGACGGCAGGGTCAGCAAGTGCTGGAGTTCTCCGCTGAGCCGTTGTTTGCGTACTGCTTGGTCCAGCCGGACAAGCAGTTCGGGGTGGGGGTATTGGCGGGCCAGATAAAAGTACATAGCGATCTCGTCGATAGGATCTGCCGCCACGCTGTCGGGTGGCAGGGCCTTGAGGTGGCTTTGCAGTGGCTCGGCGTAGTCCAGCAGATAATCGGCGCGGCCATGCAGGAGCATCTGCAGTGCGGCCTCGTGGCTGTTGGCATGGACCTTTCGGGTGGGCGGCTGGTTTTGTGCCAGTGTCGCGTCGGCAGTGCCATAGCTGTATGCAGTAATGCAGATCACGCGCTTGCCGGCAAGGTCGCTCAGGTTGTGGATGGCGGGTGTGCCGGGTTTGCGATAGACATTCAAGGCCATGGATAGCAAGGCTTCACTACCCTGTCGGGCGAGACGGGAGAGGCCAGGGTTACTGCCCGAGGCAATGGTCAGGGCGGCCTGTCCCTTGATCAGGCGCAGCCCGACCCGATTTGGCGGCAGGTCTCTTACGTTGTAGGGCTGTTGCAGGTCGGCGAACAATCGCTCGATCAGATCGATCACCGGCCCCTTGGGCCGGCCATACTGATCGACCAGCAGGTAGGGGGGAACGCCAACAATGGCTATCTCGACCGGTGCCTCCTGCGCGTCCTGCGCATAAGTATGGCAGGGCAGCAGCAACGCCAGAAATAGGCAAACACGGCCCAGGAAAGACGGCATGGACAACTCCGGCGGGAACGGCCGCCAAAACTAGGGGTTGTTTCTGCTCCGGTCAAGCTTTGCGCTGAAGCGCCCGACGAATGTCAGTTGCCGTTGTTTGGATCGAAAATCACGTACACCTTGCGGGTGGGCTTTATGGCTTCCCAGGTGCCAGAAAATCCGGCCGGAATGACAAAACGGTCGCCAGTGCGCAGGGTGCGGCTGCCACCCTGATTGTCATGCAGCACGGACTCGCCAGCCAGAATTTCGCAGTACTCGTATTCGCTGTAGCTGACTTTCCATTGCCCCGGCTCGCATTCCCAGACGCCCGCGGAAAACTGCTGATCGGGACTGCTGTAATGGTTGCGCACGTTCTGTGCGGGGTCGCCCTTGATAATCTTGGCGGCGTCAGGGCGGTAGTGTTCTGCCGGCGTGGCGGCGCTGGCAAAGTCGATGACGTTGTCGATGCTCATGGTTTGAATGTCCGTAGCGGCAAGCAGAAGCCCCGGCGCGGTGGCCGGGGCGAGAGGTTTACTTCATGGTCGGCATGGCGAACTCGGCGCCACTGCGAATGCCGGTGGGCCAGCGCGAGGTGATGGCCTTGCGCTTGGTATAGAAGCGCACACCGTCCGGGCCGTGCATGTGCAGCGGGCCAAACAGCGAGCGCTTCCAGCCGCCAAAGCTGTGGAAGGCCATGGGCACCGGAATCGGCACATTGACGCCGATCATGCCCACTTGGATCTCGTTGCAGAACTGGCGCGCGCAATCACCGTCGCGGGTGAAGATGGCGGTGCCGTTGCCAAACTCGTGCGCGTTGATCAGTTTCACCGCGCTGGCATAGTCCGGCACGCGTACCACGCAGAGTACCGGGCCAAAAATCTCTTCCTGATAGATCACCATGTCGCTGCTGACGTTGTCGAACAGGCAGCCACCGATGAAGTATCCCTGCTCGTGACCATCGACCACAATGTCACGGCCATCGACTACGAGAGTGGCGCCTTCGGCCACGCCCTGATCGACATAGCCTTTGACCTTGTCGCGGTGCGCCGCAGAGACCAGTGGGCCCATCTCCATACCGGCGTCCAGACCGTTGCCGATCTTCAGCTCTTTCACCTTGGGCTCAAGAGCCGCAATCAGCTTGTCGCCGACATCGCCTACCGCCACGGCCACCGAAATCGCCATGCAGCGCTCGCCTGCGCTACCGTAGGCTGCGCCCATCAGGGCGTTGACCGTTTGCTCCAGATCAGCGTCGGGCATTACCACCATGTGGTTCTTGGCGCCGCCCAGGGCCTGCACGCGCTTGCCGTGTGCGCAGCCGGTGGCATAGATGTATTCGGCAATCGGTGTGGAGCCGACAAAGCTCACCGCCTGCACATCGGGGTGAGTGAGCAGCACATCGACCGCTTCCTTGTCGCCGTTGACCACGTTGAATACGCCATCGGGCAGGCCAGCTTCGGTCAGCAGCTCGGCCAGGCGCATGGGCACGCTCGGGTCCTTCTCAGATGGTTTCATGATGAAGGTGTTGCCGCAGGCGATGGCGATGGGGAACATCCACATGGGAACCATGGCCGGGAAGTTGAACGGCGCGATACCGGCCACCACGCCCAGCGCCTGATTCAAGGACCAGGCATCCACGCCGCCGCCGACCTGCTCGCTGTGCTCACCCTTGAGCAGATGCGGAATGCCGCAGGCAAACTCGACCACTTCCAGGCCGCGGGTCAGTTCGCCCTTGGCATCGTCGAATACCTTGCCGTGTTCGCGGGTAATCAGCTCGGCCAGTTCATCTGCATGGGCTTCCAGCAGCGCCTTGTACTTGAACAGCACGCGTGCGCGATTGAGCGGCGTGGTCGCGGCCCAGGCCGGAAATGCCGCCTTGGCGTGGGCGATGGCCTGCTCCACTTCGCTGGCGCTGGCCAGCGAGACTTCGCCGCGCTGCTGGCCCGTGGCGGGTTCAAAGGTGGCTTGAGTGCGCGCGCTGGGGGCGCTGCGCTGGCCGTTGATGTAGTGCGTCAGTTGCAATGTCATAGGGAGTCACCAGAAGTCGAAAATGGAGGCCCGGCGCGGTGCCGGGCCGTGAAATGGGTTGGCTCAGGCGGTCTGCTTGATGACCTTGCTGACGATCTCGATCAACTGGTCCAGATCCTGTTTCTCGGCGATCAGCGGCGGTGACATGGCCAGGATGTCGCCGGTGCAGCGAATCATCGCGCCCTGCCAGAAACAGCCATCGAATACCTCGTAGCCGCGCGCGCCGGGCGCACCTTCGCGGCTGGCCAGGTGAATGGCCCCGACCAGGCCGGTGTTGCGGATGTCGATCACGTTGGGCAGGTCCTTGAGGCTGTGCAGTAGCTCGGCCCAATAGCTTTCCAGCTCGGCGGCGCGGGTCAGCAGACCGTCGCGGGCATAGATGTCGAGGGTTGCCAGCGCGGCAGCGGCCGCAACCGGGTGGCCGGAATAGGTATAGCCGTGGAAAAACTCGATGGCGCCAGCCGGGCCTTGCATAAAGGCATCATGAATGGCCTCGCTGACAAAGACCGCGCCCATGGGGATGGCGCCGTTGGTCAGACCCTTGGCGGTGGTGATAATGTCGGGGGTGACCTCCCAGCGCTGCGCAGCGAAGGGCGCGCCGACGCGGCCATAACCGGTAATCACTTCGTCGAAAATCAGCAGAATGCCGTGCTTGGCGGTGATCTCGCGCAGGCGCTTGAGATAGCCCTGCGGCGGCAGAATGACGCCCGCCGAACCGGACATGGGCTCGACAATCACGGCGGCAATATTCTCCGCGCCATGCAGGGTGACCAGCGCTTCCAGTGCCTCGGCGCGCTCAATGCCAAACTGCGGCAGCCCCTGGGTGAAGGCGTTGCGCTCCAGATCCAGCGTATGCGGCAGGTGATCGACGCCCGGCAGCAGCGCGCTAAAGGCCTTGCGGTTGTTCACCATGCCGCCCACCGAAATGCCGCCAAAGCCGACGCCGTGGTAGCCCAATTCACGACCGATCAGCCGGGTGCGGGTGCCCTGGCCGATGGCGCGCTGATAGGCCAGCGCGATCTTCAGCGCGGTATCGACCGACTCGGAACCCGAGTTGGTGAAGAACACGCGGTTCAGCCCGGCCGGTGAAAGCTCGGTCAGACGCTCAGCCAACTGAAACGGCAGCGGATGGCCCATCTGGAAGGTCGGCGCAAAATCCATGCTGCTGATCTGCTTGCTCACCGCCTCGGCAATCTCGCGGCGGCCATGACCGGCGTTGCAGCACCACAGACCGGAGGTGCCATCCATCACCTGGCGGCCTTCCACGTCGGTGTAGAACATGCCTTCCGCGCTGGCCAGCAGACGCGGACGGGCCTTGAACTGGCGGTTGGCAGTGAAGGGCATCCAGAACGGATCCAGGCTGAGATCCTGCTGGGCGGGCGTGGGTTGTTGCATGCTGTTCATGTGACCTTCCTGGCGGGTGCCGTCGGAGATAGTGGGTGCGGGCAGCCTTGGTGGCGATGTGTAGGAACCTGGCAAATAGGAACCTTGCAAAGTCTATGTCAAAAATAACAAACGAAAAAGGGGGCTTTGCAAAGAATTTACCCCTGCAATTTCGGTTTTGTGTCAAATATATTGAATTTTTCGCGACGCCTTATTACTGTGGCGGGCATTGTCTGTCCACTTTATCGAACGCCCCAGCGAGGGCTTTCTTCAAGCGAGGTTATTGTCATGTCTGCATCTATCAGCCGTCAGGATTGGGAGCAGCGCGCCGCTGCCCTGCAGATTCAGGGGCAGGCCTTTGTCGCCGGCCAGTACCAGAATGCCGCCAGCGGCGAGACTTTTGACTGTGTCTCACCGGTTGATGGGCGCGTTCTGGCGCAGATCGCCAGCTGTGATCAGGCCGATGCCGAGCAGGCGGTAGCCGCTGCGCGCGCCGTGTTCGCCAGCGGTGTGTGGTCGCGCAGCGCGCCGGCCAAGCGCAAGAAGGTCATGCAGCGTTTTGCCAATCTGATCGAGCAGCATGCCGAAGAGCTGGCGCTGCTGGAAACCCTGGATATGGGCAAGCCGATCAGTGACTCGCTGGCGGTCGACATTCCCGGCGCTGCCAATGCTATTCGCTGGTCCGCCGAGGCTATCGACAAGGTGTACGATGAGGTCGCGCCCACCGCGCACAACGAGCTGGGCCTGATCACCCGCGAGCCAGTGGGCGTGGTGGCCGCCATCGTGCCCTGGAACTTCCCCCTGCTAATGGCCAGCTGGAAGCTGGGTCCGGCGCTGGCCACCGGGAATTCGGTGGTGCTCAAGCCGTCGGAAAAATCGCCGCTGACCGCCATTCGCATCGCCGCGCTGGCGTTGGAAGCCGGCATGCCGGCCGGTGTGCTCAACGTATTGCCGGGTTACGGTCACACCGTGGGCAAGGCGCTGGCGCTGCACATGGATGTAGATACCATCGTCTTCACCGGCTCCACTCGCATCGCCAAGCAACTGATGATCTATGCCGGCGAATCGAACATGAAGCGTGTATGGCTGGAGGCCGGCGGCAAGAGTCCGAATGTGGTCTTCGCCGACGCGCCGGATCTCGACGCCGCAGCTGAAGCCGCCGCCAGCGCCATCGCCTTCAACCAGGGCGAGGTCTGCACCGCCGGTTCGCGCTTGCTGGTGGAAGCATCGATCAAGGATGTCTTTGTCGAGAAAGTCGCAGCGGCACTCAAGGCCAGCTGGGCACCGGGCTACCCGCTGGACCCGAACACGGCAGTCGGTGCATTGGTGGATACCACCCAAATCGACACCGTGCTGCGCTATATCGAAGCGGGCCGTGAAGACGGCGCGCGTCTGGTGCTGGGCGGCAATCGGGTAATGCAGGACACCGGCGGCCTGTTTGTCGAGCCGACGGTGTTTGCCGACGTGAACAACAGCATGCGCATTGCCCGTGAGGAAATTTTCGGGCCGGTGCTCTCGGTCATCAGCTTCAACGACTTCGATGAAGCCATGGCAATTGCCAACGACACCATCTACGGCCTGGCCGCGGCGGTGTGGACGGCGGATCTGTCCAAGGCACACCGTGCTGCCAAGGCGCTGCGTGCCGGTAGCGTGTGGGTCAACCAGTACGACGGCGGCGACATGACTGCGCCCTTTGGCGGCTTCAAGCAATCGGGCAATGGTCGCGACAAGTCGCTGCACGCCTTCGACAAGTACACCGAGCTGAAGTCGACCTGGATCAAGCTCTGAGCGCGCCTTTGGCGCGCTAGCGGCAAGCGACAAGCGGCAAGCTAGAAGCTAGAAGCTAGAAGCCAAAAGCCAAAAGCCAGCCTCGGCGCGGAGCGTGTGCTTTGGCTTTGGCTGATTTGTTGGTGGGCTTTGCCTCGTTTTCTCATGGATTCGTTTTATGAACTGGAAGGCCTACTGCATCGTCACGGCGGCGGTGGTTATCGTCGGGTTGGCGCTGGGCGTGACGCTGCCGCTGGTCTCGTTACGCTTGCATGACTGGGGCTACAGCACCTTTGCCATTGGCATCATGGCCGGCATGCCGGCGGTGGGCATCGTGCTGGGTTCCAAGCTGACCGGGCGCTTGGCCGGACGGCTGGGCTCGGAGAATGCCCTGCGCCTGGTAATGGCCTGTAGCGCGGTCTCGGTTGCGCTGTTGGCGATCTGGCCCAGTTATCCGGTCTGGCTGTTGCTGCGGCTGGTGCTGGGTATTTCCCTGACGGTCACCTTTGTTATTGGTGAAAGCTGGATCAATCAACTGGTGCCGGACCGCCTGCGTGGCCGACTGGTCGCGGTCTACGGCAGTGCCTTTGCCCTTAGCCAGTTGTGCGGGCCGCTGCTGTTGGGCTTTATCGGAACCGAGGGTGACCGGGGTTTCTGGTTGGCGACCGCTTTGTTGCTGAGCGGTGTAGCCATGTTGTTTTGCGTCAGCGGTGCGCCGGTGGTTGATCCGGCTGCAGCTGCGGGGCGCGGCCTGCGTCAGTTTGTGCGGGCCTTTCCGGCGATTGCCTGGGCCATGGTGTTGTTCGCCGGGTTTGAAACCATGACCCTGACATTGCTGCCCGTCTACCTGATACGCGAAGGCTTTGCCCAGCAACTGGCGCTGATCATGGTCAGTACTGTGGTGGTGGGCGATGCCGTATTGCAGATGCCGATCGGCTGGCTGGCCGACAAGTTTTCGCGCACCGCGTTGTTCAAGTTCTGTGGGGTAGTACTGCTGCTGAGTAGCCTGGCGATGCCGTTGGTGTTGCATACGGTACTGATCTGGCCCGCGCTGGTGCTCTTCGGCTCCAGCGCGGGCGGGCTGTATACCCTGTCGATCATTCTGGTAGGGCAACGTTTTCGTGACGATGCCCTGGTACGCGCCAACGCGCATATCGCCATGCTTTGGGGGCTGGGCTGTCTACTTGGGCCGGTGGCCACCGGCGCGGCGAGTCAATGGCTCAGTAGTCACGCGCTGCCGATGATGATGGCGATAGCGGCGCTTATCTTTGTGGTGCTGGCGTGGCGCCGGAATGCTTTTGCTGCCGTAGCCGTGCCGGCGCCCAAGCCCGTCGTCATCCAGTCCTGACCAGGAAGCCCTCGTTTTGAGGTTCTGCCTGGGAGGGTCGA
Organism: Halopseudomonas sp.; assembly: GCF_036961105.1. Taxonomy (GTDB): domain Bacteria; phylum Pseudomonadota; class Gammaproteobacteria; order Pseudomonadales; family Pseudomonadaceae; genus Halopseudomonas. The sequence goes on from NZ_JBALWW010000001.1 coordinate 44,757, forward strand.
GTTCCATCTCGACCAAGGGTGCTATGGGCGAACACGCAGGCCGGGATGGAGCCAGGCCGTCCCGGGGTTATGCCTGGTTTGGCTTTTGCCTGGGAGGGTCGAGTTCCATCTCGACCAAGGGTGCTATGGGCGAACACGCAGGCCGGGATGAGCCCTGGCCGTCCCAGAGAACCGCACCTTCCGCCTAGCGCCACTGATACTGCAGGCCGATGCCCGCCAACCAGTTACGCTCGGGCGCCGGTTCGTAGTATCGGGCGCCTGCGCCATTGACGATCAAAGAGCCGATGTACTCCTTGTCGGTCAGGTTGTCGACCCGCACAAAGGGCTCCAACGCCCAGTTGCCCAATTCTTGCCGATACCCCGCCCGCCAGTTGAACGCCGCATAGCCCGGCGCTGTGGCCTGATTGTTGTCGGTGGCGTAGCGCTTGCTCAGGCTTTGTGCTTCCAGTGCTGTGCTGAAACCACCGGCTGGGGCCCAGGCTAGCTCGGCATAGAGGCTGTGACGCGGCACGCCCGGTAGATAATTGCCGGCATAGTCATTGCCGTTGCCGTCGACATATTCGTCGAATCTGGCGTCCATATAGGTATAGGCCATATAGGCGTTCAGGTCGTACGGCAGTTGTTGCTCTACCGCCAGCTCCATGCCTCGGCGGGTTGATTTGCCGGCGTTGGCGTAGGTGGACCGTTCAGTGGTGGCCTGCTCTACGCCGGTGACAATCTCGTCATTTACGCGTGTGTAGAACAGGGCGACATCAACCCGGGTATCGCCCTGGCGCAATTTGAAGCCAACCTCGGTGTTGACCGACTCGCTCGGCTGCAGCGCGAAGTTCAGGCCACTGCCATTCGGGCGGTAGGCCAGCTCCTGAAAGGTGGGCGTTTCAAAGCCCTGCCCGGCGGCGGCATAGAGTGTGAGTGCCGGACTCCATTGATAACTGATACCGAGCGCCGGGGTGGTCTGCCGGTAATCGACACTGCCGCTGTCGTCGCTGCCGTCACCAAGAAAGTCGTCCTGGGATTCAAACTCAACACGGCTGTGGCGTACCCCGGCGGTCAGGCTCCATTGGTTGGTCAATGCCCAGGTGCTGATCAGATAGGCTTCTTTGCTATCAACGCGGTTGAACTCGTCGCGCTTGAGGTCGCCCTTGCGCCCGTCGTTGTTGACGAAACCCTTGCGGCCCTCGCCCTGATAACCGTAGGTCAGACCAGCGGCCAGTTCGACCGGTACGCTGAACAACTGCGTATCGCGCAGCCAGCCGACCTCGCCGCCACCGAAACGACGGTCCAGTTCAATCACGCCGCCGCTTCCGGGTACAACCTGATTCTGAGAGTTCATTGAGTCTCCGCCGGGGAAGCCAAGATACTGTTGAACGTCCCGCTCACCGGTGTAGGCGACGATGGTTAGCTGATCATCGTTGTCCAGCCGGCGCTGATAGTTGAGGCCAATTTGGTTGTGTTGAACTGACTTTCTGGTATCGAATTTCTCGGCATTTCCGCCAAACTGACGGCGGTCTTCTTTCAACGATTCGGCTGTTAATCCCAGCGGGTCCTGGGTTTCCGGCTGATCAAGGCTGTTGAGCAGCAGTGTCAGGGTAGAGGCATCGTCGATATCCCAGTCCAGCCGCAGGTTGGCTATGTCGCGCCGGGCCTGGCTGTGGTCGCGATAGCCATCGGTTTCCAGCCGCGAGATGTTGGCGGTGATGCCCAGATCGCCATGCTGACCGCCGTACTTCAAGCGCGAACGCCAAAGGCCATCGCTGCCGACCGCGCTGCGGCTATCCAGCGTCGGATGCAGAGGTGCCGGAGCGCTGTAAGCCTGAATGATGCCGCCCGAGGCGTTGCCGTAGAGTGCGCTCAATGGGCCGCGCAGCACGTCGATATACTGCATGCCGTCGAGGTCGAACAGCGCCGGCTGGCCCTGGCCGTCGGGCATGGTCAGGGGAATGCCGTCCTGAATCAGGCGTACGCCGCGTACGCCAAACTGTGCCCTGGCACCAAACCCCCGCGACGATATTTGCACGTCCTGTGCGTAGTTCTGTCGATTCAGCGCCAGTACGCCGGGTACGCGTTGCAATGACTCGGAGAGGTTGGCGCCCAGGTTGAAAGGGCTGACGGCGCTGCTGCTTACGTGACTGCTGGCAGAGGGAAGGGTATCGGCTTCGGCGGCCGGACGGTTGCCCAGTATGGTCTGGGTTGGCAGCTTGATGCTGCTCTCGGTGGCCAGCGCCGGGCCAGCGAGGGCAAGCAGTAAAGTGGTGGTGACGCGAGGAATTTGGGTCATGGGGCCTGGCTTGTTGTTGTGGCTGCGGTCGGCGTTCTGCTCGTCAGTCTAGCAGTGCGGCGGCCGCGGCAGAAAGCGTGCCCGATGCCAGTGGTGAGGGTTGAGCCGGCCGCAAAATGAGTATCCGACAACGTCTGTACATCGGGTATTGCTTAAGATTTACTTTGAAGTAAAAATAAAAAACATGTAATACTTCGCGTGTTCGGGTGTTTTTTGCGCGTGACTGTCCGCTAGAAAGGGGCTGTAAGGGGAGGCGCATAAAAAGCATCTAGTTATTACTGTAATATTTAGACTTTATGGCAAAATGCCGGCTGTTTTTTCGCGCTGGCCTGGAGTTGTATATGCACATGATGCACGACCTATATCTGGCACTGCGCCGCCTGCAGCGCGCCAGCGAGATACACGCCAAGCGATTGGGCCGGCACAGTGGCCTGACCCCGATTCAGCTGCTGATTCTGCACAGCATCAAGGCCATGGGGGAAAGTACCCTGGGCGACCTTGCCAAGCAGGTCAGCGTCTCTCAGGCTACCCTGAGTACTATCATAGACCGCCTGGAAAACCGCGAATTGCTGCAACGCATTCGCAGCAAGAGTGATAAGCGCAAGGTGCATCTGGTACTGAGCGACAAGGGCGCCGCAGTGATTCAGGCTGAGCCGGCCTTGTTGCCGTCAGCCTTTCTCGACCGCTTTGGCAAGCTGGCTGATTGGGAGCAGTTGATGCTGCTGGCCAGTCTGCAGCGGGTCGCGGGTTTGCTGGAAGAAGGGCAAACAACGCCGGCCGAACTCTTTGAAAGCGAAACAGCTGCCTGATCCCTGCCTCTGACCCGTGTCCTTGCGGGTCAGAGGTGGCCGATTGCCTTTGGCGTCTCGGCCTGACTCCGTCCCTGTATTTAGCATCCAAGGTTTTTCTCGTTCGGGGTATTGCCTGAGTGCAGCGCTGCGCATAGCATGTTTGAAATTTCAAACGCTGCTGTTGTAAATGCGTTACGCCCACTCCGGTTTTTGCCTTGATGAGGACTCGCTAGATGGAACTTCACTGCCCCGAACTTTTTCGCCAACAAGCCTTTGTGGATGGTCACTGGTGCGAGGCCGACAGCGGCGCGCGCACCGAGATTTTCAATCCGGCCAATGGCGAGCGACTGGGCAGCGTGCCCAACATGGGCGCAGTAGAAACCCGGCGCGCCATCGAAGCGGCTCAGCAGGCCCAGCAGGCCTGGCGGCAGCGCACCGCCAAGGAGCGTGGCCAGGTGCTGCGCAAGTGGTTTGATCTGATGCTGCAGCATCAGGAAGACCTCGCGCGCATCATGACCGCCGAGCAGGGCAAGCCGCTGGCCGAAGCCCGTGGTGAAGTGGGCTACGCGGCCTCCTTTCTGGAGTGGTTCGCCGAAGAGGCCAAGCGCGTTTATGGCGATGTAATCCCCGGCCACCAGCCCGACAAGCGCATTCTGGTGCAGAAGGAGCCGGTGGGCGTTACCGCCGCGATTACGCCCTGGAACTTCCCGGCTGCGATGATCACCCGCAAGGCTGGTCCGGCGCTGGCCGCTGGCTGCGCCATGGTGCTCAAGCCCGCACCGCAAACCCCGTTCTCCGCGCTGGCACTGGCGCTGCTGGCCGAGCAGGCCGGCCTGCCGGCAGGGCTGTTCAGCGTGATCACGGCCGATGTGGATGCTTCACGCGATGTTGGCGGCGAGCTGTGCAGCAATCCTATCGTGCGCAAGCTGTCCTTCACCGGTTCGACCGGCGTTGGCATCAAGCTGATGGAGCAATGTGCTCCGACCCTGAAAAAGCTGTCGCTGGAACTGGGCGGCAACGCGCCCTTTATCGTGTTCGACGATGCTGATCTGGACGCTGCCGTTGAAGGCGCGATGATCTCCAAGTACCGAAATGCCGGGCAGACCTGCGTCTGCGCCAACCGTATCTATGTGCAGGACTCGGTCTACGACGCCTTTGCCGAGAAGCTGGCTGCTGCGGTGAGTCAGTTAAAGGTAGGCGATGGCAACGAGACCGGCGTGACTACAGGCCCGTTGATCGATGGCAACGCGGTGGCCAAGGTGCAGCGCCATCTTGCCGACGCTACCGCCAAGGGCGCACAGGTACTGGCTGGTGGCAAGGCACACGCGTTGGGCGGCAATTTCTTTGAGCCAACCATCCTGACCAATGTGGATAGCAGCATGCTGGTGGCGCGCGAAGAAACCTTCGGCCCGCTGGCGCCGTTGTTCCGCTTCAGCGACGAAGCCGATGTAGTGCGTCAGGCCAACGATACCGAATTTGGCCTGGCAGCCTACTTCTATGCCCGCGACCTGAGCCGGGTTTTCCGCGTGGCGGAGCGCCTGGAGTACGGCATGGTCGGCATCAACACCGGCCTGATCTCGACCGAGGTGGCGCCCTTTGGCGGTATGAAGTCTTCAGGCCTGGGACGTGAAGGCTCCAAGTACGGTATTGAAGAGTACGTTGAGATCAAATATCTCTGCCTGGGCGGTATCTGAGACCCAGTTTCTGGCGTGTTTACCGGAGCGGTGCTCCCTTTTTTCAAGCGCGAGGCGGTTATGAGCAAAAGCAATGAATCCCTGATGCAGCGGCGCAACGCGGCAGTCGCCCGCGGTGTCAGCCAGATCCACCCGCTGGTGGTACAGCGTGCCGAGAACGCGACCGTCTGGGATGTCGAGGGCCGCCAGTATATCGACTTTGCCGGCGGTATCGCGGTGCTCAACACCGGCCACCGCCACCCCAGGATAATGGATGCGGTCAAGCGTCAGATGGAGCTGTTCACCCATACCTGTTTTCAGGTGCTGGCCTACGAGCCTTATATTGAACTGTGCGAAAAACTGAATCAGCTGGTGCCCGGTGATTTCGACAAGAAAACCCTTCTGGTTACCACCGGCTCGGAAGCGCTGGAGAACGCGGTCAAGATCGCCCGTGCAGCTACCGGGCGTGCCGGGGTAATCGCCTTCACCGGCGCTTACCACGGCCGCACCATGATGACCCTGTCGATGACCGGCAAGGTCGCGCCTTATTCGGCCGGTATGGGTTTGATGCCGGGCGGCGTCTATCGTGCGCAGTTCCCTTGTCCGCTGCACGGGGTTAGCGACGAGGATGCGATTGCGAGCATCGAACGCATCTTCAAGAACGATGCCCAGCCGCAGGACATTGCCGCCATCGTGATCGAACCGGTGCAGGGCGAGGGCGGTTTCTACGTTGCCAGCCCGGCCTTCATGGCCAGCTTGCGCGAGCTGTGTGATCTGCACGGCATTCTGCTGGTGGCCGATGAAGTACAGACCGGCGCCGGACGTACCGGCAGCTTCTTTGCCATGGAGCAGATGGGCGTGGCGGCTGACCTGACGACCTTCGCCAAATCCATTGCCGGCGGTTTTCCGGTGGCGGGCGTGTGTGGCCGTGCCGAGGTGATGGATGCCATTGCCCCCGGTGGGCTTGGCGGTACCTACGCCGGTAGCCCGCTGGCCTGCGCCGCAGCGCTGGCGGTACTGGAGGTATTCGAGGAAGAGAACCTGCTGGCGCGCAGCCGAACCCTAGGGCAGTTGATTGGCGGACGCCTGAGTGAGATGGCGGCGAACGACAAGCGTATTGGTGATGTGCGCGGTCTGGGCGCCATGGTGGCCTGCGAGCTGTTCACGGCAGATGGCCACCCGCACGCGGAGCTGACCGCGCAGGTGGTCGCCAAGGCGCGCGAAAAGGGGTTGATCCTGTTGTCCTGCGGCCAGTACGGCAATGTGATCCGGATTCTGGTGCCGTTGACCGCTACCGACCTGGAAGTGCAGGCCGGTATGGACATCATCGCCGAGTGTTTTGCCGAGCTGAAGTAGCCCGCGCTGCTGGCGGGCGGCCTGCTAGAAAGTAGACAACCCGCTGGCTTCCATGAAGCGATAGAGCCCGTAGCGCCAATAGCTGTGATCGGCAAAGGCGCTGTAAGGGAGGCTGTGTTCACCTCCGTCGCTATTGTTCCATGCGCGCTCGAAACCGGCGCGCATGGCGCTTATCTCGCTATTGTCGGCCTGGGTAATCAGTCGCACGCTGGTCTCCAGATTCAGATCGTGCAGATTACGCCGGGTAAAATTGGCCGAGCCGCTGATCACCTCGGTGGTCCCATCGCGGCGCTCCAGTCGAACCCATTTACGGTGACATTGCTCGCCATCGGTCCCGCACCAGCGCACGGCAATACCGTGTTGATGCAGGTCCCAGGCTGCCTGACGGTTGGGAATGCCGTTCTTTTCGCGGCCAAAGGCGTCGCGGTTGGCGTCCAGTATGGCGCGCACCTCTACGCCGCGCCGCTGCGCGGCAATCAGCGCCGCGATCACCGGCCTGGAAGCGAGATAGAACATTTCCATATCCAACCGATCGCCACGCTGCGCTGAATTCAGCAGCTCCAGCAGCGAGCGCTCGATGGCGCCTTCGGTGAGCACCTGAACGCCGGGTAGGCCCACGGACGCGGTGGCCTCAGGCGCCTGCGGCCAGTCAACGGCAGCGGCGTGGCCGGATAGCAGCGCCACCGCCCGCTCGGTTTGTAGCAGATCCAGCGCTGCCGGCCCGCTGAACACGATGGCGCTGTTGTGGTGGCGGCTACTGGCGTCATGCGGATTGGCCGAGGTAACCAGGCCGCGCCAGCCATCGGCATAATCGACTATCAGCGTCTTGCGGTGATTGGCGCGAAAGTTGGCCAGGTGCAGGTAAGTGCGCAAGGTCACCTTGCCCTCACCCACCGGGTTGGGCAGCCAGCCGCCCTCGGTGCTGTTGCCCAGATAACTGCAGCACAAGCGCCAGATCCCGCTCCATGCGGGGTTGGAGGGCGGAAGCTGGTCCACATCGGTCATCACGACTTCCACGCCGGCCGCGCGCAACTGTTGCAGCTCGGGGGCGCGTACGCCGCCATACAGGGTATTGAACGGATCGGTGATCATTACCACCGGCATGCCAGGCTGGCGCTGCTTGGCGGCAATCAGGGAATCGGTCAACTGCTGCGCCAACGGGCGGTAGCTGTCTTCACCGGCAAAGCGGTTGAACAGAAACATGTCGACCACCACCAGCTGTTGCGCCTGAGCAATCAGGGCGAATGCCTGGTCGAAAATTTCCTGTTCGACCTTTTGCTGGCCCTGGGCGGTGGTGAAGCTTTGATCGCTGAGTATCTGCAAGCGTTCGGCCGGGCGCAGCGGCGCGCTGACCGAGAAACCCGCAGGCATGCTCTGGCAGGAGCTGAGAACGACGCTGAGGATGACGAGCAACAGCAAGACAAGGGCGCTACGGCGCAGGGCCGAGAAGATACTGAGCATGTTAGGCAATCGATAGTGGCTGCGAATTAGCACAGCCTGACGGCTGCGACCGACCAAGGCAAGGGGGTAAGCCGGGCATGCGTAGGCACGCCCGGTACTGGGATCAGGCTGTGACCGGACCGGCAGTATCGCCTTTGGGGTTGGGCCCATAGGCATTGGCCTGGGCTTCACCTTCGATGCACATGAAGATCAGGTAAATGATGGAACCGATCAACGGCACCAGGGCAATCAGCACCCACCAGCCGCTGCGGCCGGTGTCGTGGAAGCGGCGCACTGCCACCGCCAGCGAGGGTAGAAAGGTCGCCAGCACATAGATCGGCGCCAAAATCTGCATGCCCAGTGCGTAATCCACAGCTCCGAGGATGGTCATGGCAATGATATTGAACAGAATGAAAAACCAGTATTCGCTGCGGCGGGCGCGGCCCTGGAATACGGCGTACTTTTTCAGAACCTCGAGGTACCAGTTCATAAGGTGCTTTCCTTTTTGTTTATTGTTATTGGCTCACAGGCATCGACAGGCGCCCGTAATTCCTTTCCAGTGCGGGCATTGCGTGAGCAAGACCGCCGCTGATTATAGGTCGCAAGCGGACCAGGCGGTCAACTGATGCGGCACCTGCGCGTGCTAACCTGTGATCTGCTACTGGTTGAGAGGGCGGGCATGCGCAAAGCGCTTGGTGGGTTGACGATTATCTTGCTGTTGGTCGGGCTCAGCCTGGCGGCGGCACTCTGGTGGGCGCAGCGGGCGCTTGCCGACGCCGGCGTGCAGCAGCTGGAGTGGCAAGGCCTGGCCTGGCGAGACAGCGCACTGGAGGTGCAGCGAGTGTCCCTTGTGTTTCCCGGCGGGCGGGCGCAGTTGGAACAACTGCGCCTGCAGCCCGGCTGGCGCGATGGTCTGCGGATTCGAACACTGACGCTGGCGCGAGCGCATATAAGCCTGGAAGCCGCCGCAGCCGAGCCCGAACCTGCTGCCGGCATGCCGGCAGCGAGCCTGACTGCACCCGAGCTCTGGAGCGGCCTAATCGACTGGCTGCCCGATCATTTGCATGTCACCGAGCTTGTTGCGCAGGTCCCTTGCCGCGCGGTGACTTGCGAGTTGATCGGTTCCTTGCAGGCGAGCCGCACTGCAGACTTCGAGGGTGATGTGGTGGCTAACGCCGAACTGGCGGTGCAAGCGGGACAGCAGACGATTGTGGTTCGCCAGCAGTTGCAGGCCGGAAGCAGCCAGCTGAGTCTGGAAGGCCGCATGCTGATCGACGGCGGGTTGGCTGCGCAGCTGCAATCCGACTGGCAGGGACAAACGCATTGGCGCGGTAATCTCAGGGTCCCCGAGTGGCCGCAAACCGACGGGCTCTACCAGTACCTTGGCCGCTGGCTGTCGCTCGGCAGCCTGCCGATTGCCAGTTTGCCGCCGGGCGCCCGGTTGCTGCTGGATTGGGATTTGCACAGCGCGCAGCCCCCGGTGAGCTGGGCTGATTGGCTGCGGGGGGAGGCGGCGATGAATGCGCAGCTTGCGCTGCCGCAGCCTTGGCCGATCGAGCAGTTGGGCGCCCTCAGCGGTGAGCTGCAGCTGGAGTTGAAGGGTGAGCAGGGCCGTTGGCAGATAGCGCAGGGTAGAGTCCAATTGCTTCTGGACGAGCCGCAGTTGGCGGTGCTGGACAGCTTGCCGGGTGACTTGCAGCCGCAGCAGCTGGAATTGCAGGCCTCACCCGCAGCCAGTACCCGGCTGGCGGCGGGTGAAGCCATGGCTTTTGCCGCCACGCTAACGCTGGCGGGCGCGCAAGGACTTGATGCGCAGCTCAAGGGCGATCTGGCCCTGCGGCTCTCGCCGGCTGAAAGCTGGCAACTCGAACTGCTGGATACCCAACTGGCATTACGCCTCGGCAGTTGGCAGAAGCAGGGAATACTGCTGCAGGGCCTGCACATGAACGCGCCGCTTAGCGGCATGCTCGACAGCCAGGGCGCAACCTTGCAGGCGGGCAACGGCGCGCAGCTGGGGTGGGTGTTATTGCAAGTGGCTGCTGCTGAACTGGACATCAGCGACGCCAGCCTGAAGCTCAATGGTCTGAGTTACCAGCAACAATGGCAGCTGCCGGACAGCTTGCACGCCGAGGGCCGCCTCAGCGGCAACCTCGCCAAGGTTGAGCAACCGCAGTTGAAATCGCAGCGCTGGAGTCTCGATGGGCGTTGGCAGTATGACGACGGCGAGTTGCAGTGGCAGGGCCAGCTTGGCAACGCTGCCGAGCTGGCCCTGGATACCGAGTTGACCCTGCCGCCAGCGCAACCCTGGCACGCCTCGGCAACGCTGCCGCCGCTGTTTTTCCGCGCGGGCAATCCGCTGGCCGCTACCCTGGCCAGTTGGCCCGAGTTGCTTAGCCTGGCCAGCGGCCAGCTCGGCGGGGCGGTGCAGGCCAGTGGGGGCCGGGTGCTGAATCTGCGCGGCGATTTCAACCTTGATGGGGTGAAGGGCATCTACGACCGCAGCGCCTTCACTGGCCTGAGCGCGCCGGTGGTAGTCACAGTGCACGGCGAAACCTTGCAGATCGCCAGCAACGATCTGCAATTGCAGAGCCTGAACCCTGGCCTGGAGATGGGACCCCTGCGCGCGGCGGCCAGCTATCGGGCGTCAATGACCCGCTTTTCCGGGGGGCAGTTGCAGCTCGACCGGGCGCAATTGCAGCTACTGGGCGGGCAGATCAGCGCCGAGCCGAGCAAACTGGACTTTGCCGCCACCGAGCAGCGCCTGGTGCTGCAACTGAGCGGGCTGGAACTGGGAACCCTGTTTGAAGTCTATCCGACCGAGGGCTTGAGTGGCCGCGGCACCCTGGATGGTCGCCTGCCGGTGCTGTTGCGCGACGGTGAGCTGGTGGTGGATACCGGCACAGTGGCGGCGCGTGAACCCGGCGGCGTGCTGCGATACGAGTCGGACAAGCTGCAGCAGCTGGCGCAAAGCAATGCCGGCATGCGTGAGCTGGCCGGGGCGCTGGAGAATTTTCACTATACTGTGCTCAGCAGTCAGGTAGATTACGCCGAGGACGGCACCCTGCAGCTGGGGTTGCGATTGCAGGGCAGCAACCCGAATTTTCAACAGGGGCGTCAGGTCAATCTCAACGTCAACCTGCAGGAAAACATTCCGGCGCTGCTGACCAGTCTGCAACTGAGCAGCCAGGTCAGCGACATCATTCAGCAACGGGTACAGCAGCACCTGCTCAAGCAGCGGCTGCCGGCCAACGAGGAGTAGTTATGCATTGGCGAGGGTTGTTGATGGGGGCGGCAAGCATTCTGCTGGTAGCCTGTGCCGGACCTACGGTGCAATTGGCGGCGCCCAGCGAACCGATCAATATCAATCTGAATGTGAAGATCGAGCACGAGATTTACATCAAGGTTGATAAGCAATTGGACGAAATCTTCGATGAATCCAGCGGGCTGTTTTAAGCGCGCACGCGACAAGGATAAGGGCAATGGGCAAGAAAACGATTTTTACCTTATGCATGCTGATGTTGCTGGGTAGCGGCGCTGCCTGGGCCTTGAGCCTGAATGAGGCCATGGGCGCGCTACCGGCGGCCAAGGAAGCCGGGCAACTGGGTGAACAGCCCAATGGTTACCTGGGCGTGGTCAAGGCGGGCGGCAACGCAGCGGAAGTCGCGCGGCAGATCAACGCCGCGCGCAAGGAAGAGTATCAACGTGTGGCGAAGGACAATGGCGTTGCGCTCAAGGACGTGGAAACCATCGCCGGGCAGAAGGCCATCGACCGTACGCCGTCGGGTCAGTACATTCAGGTCAACGGCGGTTGGGTGCAGAAGTAGCCGGTAGCCACTCGATGGCGCCGTACCAGCCGGTTACCGGCTGGCCGGCGTTGTCACAATCGGTCATCAGCGCCAGACCGTCGATCTGCTGCAGGTCGATGTCGTGCAGCTGCATGAAGTCTTCGCGCACATTGCGTTGCTCACTTAGCATCTGGCCGGGTTGATCCGGCGTGCCACTGCGCAGCGCCAGCATCTGTGCGTTGCCGGTAAAGGCATTGGGCCAGTGGCTGCCGACCGGCTGGTGGCTGGACCAGACGTAATTCACTGCCAGGGTGCGCCAGGGCAGCAGCCCGCCATCTTTCACCACGTACAGCCGCACCGGATAGTCATCCCCGGCCTTGTTGGTTTCGTCGATCCCTGAATAGGTACCGCTCACGGTCCAGGTCCAGCGCAGTATTGGCGTTTTGCGCAGGTCTATCGGCTGCTCCAGGTAGAGCGCGCTAGCCTCGCCGCTGCTGCATTGCGCGCGCAGGCGCAGCCCATGCTGACCATCTTCGAGCTGGTACTCGGTGGGTTCGGCAAAGTCTTTGCTCTGCCATCCGAGCATCTGCTCGGGGCTATAACCTGGCGCTGCCAGGCTGGACAGTGACAGCATCAAGGTCGCGCCAAGCAAAACGGGCCGGCAGTCTTCAATCATCGGCCGGCTTCTTTTCTTCCTGCGTCGTTTCGGTTTTAGCCTGTTGCTCGGCCTGGTAACGTTGCCAGTCTTCCCAGTCGTGTGGCGTTCCGGCATGCGGACGGCTGGGGTGCAGGGCGCGCTCCAGAGCCTGGCCGCGCAGGCTGCTGTCTTTGTCTTCGTCCTCATCCAGACCGTGCTTCTTGAGAAACTCATCGGCGCGCATGGCTGCCTCCTCACTCAGACTCATTGAGTACTCAGTATGGCAGCGGGCGGGGGCGTGCGGTCAAGGCGCTGACTGATCAGCGGTCTGTGCGCTTAAGCGCAGTTGTTCGTTGCTGGCAAAGCTGCTCTGCAACAATGCCTGTATGGCTTGCTGTTTGTCCTGCTCGGCCAGCCCGGCCTGTTGCAGGATGCCTTCGCGCTCGCGGTTGAAGGCGTCGACCCGTTGTTGCCACTCGGCGCGCTGTTGGTCTAGCGCTGCCAATCTGGCCGTCGCCTCGGGGCCCACCAGCGTGAGGCGAAGCGCACGGATATCTTCGGCGCTGCCGCCTTGTTCGGCCAGCGCCTGGGTCTGGCGGCGCAGATCCTGGTGCAGTTGCGGCACCAGCAGTTGTTGCAGTTGCTCCGGCAGGTTTTCGCGCAAGGCTTCCACCTCGGCTGCGCGTTGGCCTGCGTCAAGATCGGTATTGCGGTTGATTGCCAGGCGCTCCAGGGTGAAGCGATTGTAAACTTCCTCGCTGGCAAAGAAGGCCTGATGTACAGCGGGGTCGAACAGGCTGGCACGCAGGCGTTGTACAGCGTCTTCGCGTGCCCAGAGTGCGTCCAGTTCATCCAGTACCGGGAAGTCCTGCTCCAGTTCGGCGACCGCCTGCAGGTAGTTCAGATACTGCTCGAAGATCGTCAGCGCCTGCTCGCGTGCGGGTTCTTCCAGCTGGTTGGCAAGATACTCGTGCACTCGCCGCTGGGCTTGTTCGGTGGTCTGTTCGCCGGTCGCGCTGAGGTAGTAATCGAACAGATGGCGTAGCTGATCGCTGATCAGCAGGTTGCCCTGCGTGTCCACCTGTAAGTCGCCGTCCACGTCGGTGCCGCGCAAGGATGCTGGCTGCGCCTGGCTAGCGATTGCGTCCGTGCCGTGCCTGATAGCTGCGGGCAAGGCGGCTGAAGGCGTTGGCTCGCCGGTGCTGGTGCTGGCTGGAGCACTGTCCCGGGGTTGGTGTTCGGGTAGCAGTTGCCAGCCCAGCAGCAGTGCACCGGCAACCAGGGGCAGGTAAACAAGGTATTTCATAGGATTACTCTGGCAAAGTCAGGTGGTCGCGCGGCTGCAATGTGGCCAGCCGCGCGCAGCCTTAAAGCCCGGCGTTCTTCAGGCGGTTTGCCTGCTGCCGGTAAACGGTTACCGGATCGGTCTCGAACAGGCTGGTGAGCCCGAGGAACTGGTTTACCTCGTCCAGGTGATTCATGCGGTAGTTATCGCGAATGACCATCCCCAAATGCGAACTGCAGCGGCCTACCAGGCCGTCGTTGGCTTCACCCTTGAAGGTCAGTGAGGCGGCTCCGGTCAGCAGATCAGACACATCCAGCGCATTGGTCAAGGGGCTGGTGCCGCTCCAGGAGTAGTAGCGCACGCCGTTGACCTTGTAGGCACCTTCGCCACAGGCGCTGGTTGGCAGTCCTTCTGGATAGCGTGCATTGAATACCGCAGCGCCCGCCGAGTTGAGTGACTCCAGCGACCCTAGCGCATTCTGCGGCGTCATCGAGCTGCTGCCGGAAACCAGATTGATGAAGGCGCCCATGGCATTGACCAGGCCTGCGAGAATCGCCTCGCCGCCGGACCCCTCGGGAATCTGGCGCAGGAAATCGGCGGTGGCCGAACCCTTGTGCGGCGCGCCCACGCTGGTCACCGAGGCCACCAGATCAGGGCGAACCGAGGCGACGTAGCGCACAGTGGGGCCGCCGTGACTGTGACCGATCAGGTTGACCTTTGGCTTGCCACTGATGGCAACAATCTCTTCGACCTGTTCGAGCAATTGCTCGCCGCGGGCCTCGGAGGTATCCAGTTGGCTGACCTCGGTGACATAGACGCTGGCGCCGTCCTTGCGCAGGGCGGCGGGGATGCCATACCAGTAATCGATCCCCAGCAGGCTGTCGAAACCCAGCATGCCGTGGGTGAGCACGATCGGGTATTTGGTTTTGGTGTATTGCGACGAGCTGAACCAGAAAGCCTGGGCCTGGGTGCTGACGCCGAGCGCTGCGATGAGGCCGCAGGCGACGCTCAGTCGGGTCTTTTTAGACATGACGAAATTCCTTGTGTTTGTTTTTGTTTGTATCGTCTTAAGACATTCAGGGCATGCCTGAGGTGAATCAGAATAGTCAGCGTTCAGGGGCTTATGAAGGTGGCTGCGCACACTTTGTGACGCAGTCGCAGGTCGTAAAAAATGACTGGCGGGTCATTGGCTCTGGCCCGCCATCATTCATGGAAAAAATCGGATGAACTGCAGTTCATTTCTTCCTGCGGCCACCGCGTAAATGCCTTACGTCTTGCTTCGGCGCCCGCCTGGGGGCTATTTACTCTCCTGCAGATAGCTCGCCTGTATCGCGCTCCACTCCTGCGATTCGGTAATCCGCAGAATCTCCTCGCTGATGGCCGCGCGCAGCTTGCTGCCGGCGGGCATGGCGAGCGCATAGAGTTGCTGATCGAATACCCCGGGTACCAGCGTCAGGCGCTGTTCGGCCAGTTGCTGGTTGCGAAACTGCAGCAACGGGCGGTCATAGACCACGGCATCGGTTTCGCCATCCAGTACCGAGTGCATGGCGTCGCTGAGGTTGGCATATTCGCGTCGGATGATGCGATTGTCTTGCAGGTACTGCGCACTGGCGGTACCGGTAATGGTCGCCACCCGGTTGCCGGGTAGATCCTGCGGACCCTGGATCTGGTATTGCAGATTGCTGACCGTCAATGACGTGGTGATAGCGGCGGTGAAGCTGGCCACCATGATCAGTCCGGCAAACATCCATACCAATGCCACCATGCGGCCGGCGAGGGTCACCGGGGCTTTATCGCCATAACCGACCGTGGTCATGGTCACTGCAGCCCACCAGAAGCTGGCGCCAATGCCTTCACGGGCCTTGCCGCCAAACTGGTCGGGATTGGCGCGCCGCTCACAGAACCAGAGCAGTGTGCCAACCACAAACAGCAGCAGCGTGAGCGCGGCTATGACGCTGAGAAACTCCCAACTGAACAGCGCCTTGAGGCTATGCATAATGCCGTGCTTGGGCGAGGGGGGTACGGCAATGGCCAGGCCGGTCTGATAGAACGGGTGGCTGAAGTCGAAAACAGCTTCGCGGTCTGCCGTCATGGTCAGGGCCCCAACGGCGACATCTATCTGGCCGGATTCCACCTGACTCAGCAGCTCGGTGAATGACAAGGGCACCCACTCAAAGTCCAGCTGCTGCTCACGTGCGACCGCGCGCCACAGATCAATGCTGATGCCTTGCCACTCACCCTGTTCGTTCTGCATGGCGAAGGGCGGCACCGTGGTTATGCCTACCTGCAAGGGCTTGGCGTGAATGACTGACACGCTGCAGCTCAGCAGCAGAAACAGACATAGATGTAAGGCTTTTAACGGCATGAGCGGCTCCTGTGGTTTATACCAGCTTAACAAAGCTGACCTGCGTGGCCAGGTCTGCGGCATTGGCAGGGCATTTGTGCGGGCAATCTGATAACCTCCCAGCAGCCGTTGCAGAGACGTCCTGCGCGCAGGGAGAAATCATGTTGACTGGATATTTGACGAGTTACGCTTTCTGGTTGTTGCTGGGCCTGGCCCTGCTGCTGTCGGAGTTCTTCATTCCCGCGATGGTCGCGGTGTTCTTTGGCATTGGCGCGTTGGTGGTCGGTCTGCTGACCCTGTTCGGCGTGATCGATACGCTGCCTTATCAACTACTGTTGTTTTCGCTGATCAGCGTGGTTGCCCTCTGGTATCTGCGTCGACACTTCACGCGCTGGCTGCGCGGCAGCGAGGCCGATCTGGCCGCGCGCGACCAGGATGACGCCGGATTGTTGGGCATGCGGGTGACGGTCTTGACCGACTTCATCCAGGGCGTCGGCGATGTGCAGCTCAATGGTGCCAAGTGGGATGCCGAATCCAGTGAGCCGCTCAAGGCAGGGGACACTGCCTGGGTGCTGAATCACAGCGGCATTGTGCTGCAGGTCAGCGCACAGAAACCTGAAAAAATCTAAATCACCCTCAAGGAGCTTCAAGCATGGAAATGGCCACTATTCTTTCACTCGCGTTTCTCGCCCTGGTCGTTGTTACCCTGGCGAAAACCGCGCGCATCGTGCCGCAACGTTCGGCCTTCATCGTCGAGCGCCTGGGCAAATATGCCAAGACCCTGGAAGCCGGTTTTCACCTGCTGATCCCCTTTGTTGACCGGGTTTCCTACAAGCACACGCTCAAGGAAGAAGCGATCGATGTGCCCAGCCAGGCCTGCGTTACCCGCGACAATATTCAGGTGGTCGTCAATGGTGTGCTCTATCTACAGGTAGTGGACCCCAAGCTGGCCAGCTACGGCATCAACGATTACCGCTACGCCTCCATGCAGCTGGCGCAAACCACCCTGCGTTCGGTCGTCGGCAAGATCGACCTGGACAAGACCTTCGAAGAGCGCGAAACCATCAACGTGCAGGTGGTAGAAGCGCTGGATGAGGCGGCCAAGCCCTGGGGCGTGAAAGTGCTGCGCTATGAGATCGCCGATATCGAATTGCCGGCCACCATTCTTGATGCCCTGGAGAAACAGATGCGCGCCGAGCGGGAGCGCCGCGCCGTGGTTGCCCAGTCCGAAGGTGAGCGGGAAGCCAAGATCAACGTCTCTGAAGGCCAGAAGCAGGAAACCATCAACCTGTCCGAAGCTGACAAGCAGCGTCAGATCAACGAGGCTGAAGGTAAGGCGCGCGAGATCGAGCTGATTGCGACCGCTACCGCCGAGGGTCTGCGTCGGGTCGCCGAGGCGATCAATACCGAAGGCGGTCAGTCGGCAGTATCGCTGCGCGTTGCCGAGCAGTATGTGAAGGAATTCGGCAAGCTGGCACAGACCAACAACACCATGATTCTGCCGGCCGAGCTGAGCAATATCGGTTCTGCGGTTGCCGCTATCACCAAAACCCTGGAAACGGTGAAGAAGTAATACCGGCCGACCAGCGGCCTTAACCGCACCGCCGCAGGCCGGGATGGAACCCGGCCGTCTCAGGCAACCCCGATTTAGCTTTACTTTCATGGGGAAGGTTGAGTTCCATCTCGACCTGCAGCCTCAACCGCACCAGCGCAGGCCGGGATAGAATCCGGCCGTCCGGGTAACCACCGATGGTGGTTTTACCTTCCTGGAAGCTCGAGTTTACTTCTTCGCCTCGGCAAAGTTCGCCTGAATCCGCTGCAGCAGATAGTCGGCCGCTGAAATCGGCGGATACTTGCCAGCCGGGCTTTCGATCATCACGTTCTTGTTGGCCTGACAGAAGAACGCCATGCTGTAACGCGGGCCACGGTATTCGCCCGGCTTGGGCATGCGCACGCGGTGCAGGGTGGACTTGAGCTGGTCGTCGCTCCAGCGCATCAGCATGTCACCGATGTTGCAGGTGATGATGTCGTCACGCGGGATCACGCTGCTCCACTCGCGGTTGTCGCCGGCGCCTTCGGCGTCCTTGCCCGGGCTGACCTGCAGACCGCCCTGGCCTTCCTTCTGGAACACCATGGTCAGGCAGTCGAAGTCGGTGTGCGCACCGGCGCGCCACAGGCTTTCATCCTGATCCTCTTCCGGCATGGCGAGGTAATGCAGCAAGCGCAGGGTGCTTTGGTAGTCAGGCTGGCGGCGGTCATGCGCTTTGGTGAAGAAGTCGCGTTCAAAGCCCAGGCGGTCGGCAAAGCACGAGAGCACCTGCATGCCCAACTGCCAGGCGCGGTATTCAAAATCCAGCATGATGCGGTGGAACTCCGGCACCACAGTCTGGTTTGGCCAGAGGTCGTCCATGTGCGGCAGAGTGATCTGGAAGGACTCCTTCTGATCGGCGGTGCGGGTCGAGGGGCGTACCTGCGACATGAACTCCCAGCCGGTGTTAAGGCCTTTCTTCAGGGGGAACCGGGCTTTCTGTTCGTTGCTGAGACTGAAGAAGGCTTCGGACAACTCAAAGGCGCTCTGCACCAGCCTGATGTCCAGGCCATGGTGGACCAGCTGGAAGAAGCCGACTTCGGTCGCGGCGCTCCACAGTTGCTCGGTAATCTCGGCGCGGCGGTTCTCGAAATCGCTGAGGTCGATCAGCGGAATACTGCGCTCGGTTTCCTTGCCCATACCGCCAAAGGTGGTTTCCAGCTGCAGTTCTTTCAGGCCGTATTCTGGTGTACTTGTGGAGGTGCTTGTAGAGGTGGTTGTCATCTTGAATCTCCGAGTAGTGCCCGTGTGGGCGCAAGGGGCGGAGACAGGGAGTGGGGCGAGGGTAACCGGAGGGGGAGTCAGCTGTGGCTGATCAGTCCGGTCAGTTCGCCGCGCTTGCCGCGTCGTCCGACCATAAACTGAGCAATGACCTGGGGTGGTTGCCCCCTGACAGCTTCTACTCACGTTGCCGAGGATAATCCTGCGGCGTAATTTATCAAGCAGTAATCGGGCCAGCCCGGTAGTTTCTGACGAACGTCGCGCCAGCGCGGGTTGCAGCCAGGGCGCGCAGCAAAGCGCTTCCACAAGACTGCACCGCCGCTGCGCAAAAGCTGACCACTTGCACCATTTTTGCACGCAAAGGCGGCGCGCGCTAAGCGCAAGCGCCCGGTTTACGCCGCATGCATCCCAGTTGCGGGTTGGTTAGAAAATTGCACCGTATTTCCGGCAAGCTATGCCTCGGGCACCCCGAGCGTATTCAACCGAACGTGCACTAGAGTAGAAGCGGTCAGGGGCCAGGCTCCGGGACATTGCTCTTTGGCTGTTAAAAGGAGCAGTTAGATGGCGTATCTGATTAAAAACGCGACCGCGATATTCTCCCCGACCCAGAGCGATGCGCGCGACCTGCGCATCAGCGGCGGCAAAATCACCGAGCTGGGCACCAACTTGCAGCCGCTGGCGGATCAGTCGGAGCAGGTGATAGATGCCGCCGGCTGCGTGGTCTGGCCCGGCCTGGTGAACACCCATCACCACCTGGCGCAGTCGATCATGAAAGGCGTGCCCGAGGGGCTGAATCAGAACCTGGGCGATTGGCTTAGCTCGGTGCCCTACCGCTATTGGCCCAAGGTGACGCCTGAGCTGATGTACCACGCCGCGCGTCTTGGCCTGTACGAGCTGCTGCGCTCCGGCGCCACTACTTGTGCCGATCACCACTATCTGTACCACGCTACCACCAGCCCCGAGCTGGAAGACGCGGTGTGGCAGGCGGCCGATGAGCTTGGCATGCGCCTGGTGCTGTGCCGTGGCAGCGCCACTGAGGTGGGCAGCCACCAGGGTATGGTCGATCACGGCATCGCGCCGGAAACCCTGCCGCAGATTCTCGACCGGCTGGAAGCCAGCCGTAGCCGTTATCACCAGAGCGGCGGCGATGCCATGCGCAAACTGGTGGTCGCACCCACCAGCCTGATTCATTCCAGCGACCCGGATGGCCTGCGCGCGCAGGCGTCCTACGCACGCGAGTTCGGTCTGGGCATGCACTCGCACCTGCTGGAGGTCAGCTTTGACGAGGCGCAGGCGCAGAAGAAATACGGCATGAGCGCCATCGACTATGCCGAGTCCTGCGACTGGCTGGGTGAGGACGTCTGGTTTGCGCACCTGGTGCATTGCGACGATCACGCGCTCTCGCGCCTGGCTGCACGCGGCACCACCATCGCCCATTGCCCCACCTCCAACTGCCGCCTCGGCAGCGGCGTGGCGCGCGCCGTCGAGATGGAAAAACTCGGCCTGCCCGTCACCCTGGGCGTGGATGGCTCGGCCTCGGCCGAATCCGGCTCAATGCTGCAGGAGCTGAACCTGGCCTGGCTCATCCACCGCGCCATGCACGGCCCGGAGGCCACCAACCTTGAACAGATCCTGACTTGGGGGAGCCGCAACGGTGCCCAGTTGCTGGGGCTGGATAACGTCGGCGAGCTGAGCGTCGGCATGGCCGCCGACCTTGTGCTCTACGACATCAACCAGCCACGCTTCGCTGGCGTGCACAGCCCGCTGACGGCGCCGCTGATGTGTGGTGAGCCGGTAAGCGTGAAGTACAGTTTTGTGCAGGGTAGGCCAGCTATCGACAATGGTGATATCTGTGGGTTGGATGAAGGTGAGTTGACGGCGCGGGTGCAGGAGTCGGTGGCGCAGTTGATTCGGAGCTGATGGGCTCTCGGGAGCGTGCCAGCGCTAAGTCCATTGATCGTTCCCACGCTCCAGCGTGGGAATGCAGCCCCGGACGCTCCGCGTCCATCACTACTGCCAGCGGCATCCAGGCTTGTGGATGGATTTTGCTTTGACGGGCGGCGACAGCGTGGAAACGATCAACCCGTGATGGCGTGACGCTTAATAGCGGCGTGAATTGGTCTAATCAGCTTTTCGCCCTGATGGCGAGCGGGGGAAATGCTTGGCCATTTCCCCCTGCACCCCCTAGGCCACCCCAACTGCACGGCCCTGCGGGTTCGCTGCGTTGCTCGGTCTGGCGGGGGCACGCGCAAACTCGCTTCGCTCAGACACCGCGCGCACCTTTTTCCCGCCAGCTCTGCGCTACTCGCCCGTGCAGACGGGGACTTGGGGTCAGTGCATTAAGTCGAGTTTGAGAAGCAGAAATCATCCGTGGCGAGCAAATACTTGAACCGGTCAGCTGCCAAGCTGGCTCATGTGGTGATTTTGCGAGCATTGGTCAGTGCGAGTCTCGATCACAGCGCGCACTTTTGTGAAATCTCGGTCACCTCGCTGATCAAGGTAATTCAGGAAGGCGATAGCGTCGTATCCATCTACTGGCGAAGAAGGTCTATCTATACGCTGACTAAGATCAGCACAGTACCGCATCAGCAATGCGGCATAGCGCGGACTGTTGAAAAGAATAGCCTCATGTATCAGTGGCAATCCGTTACGGATTTCGGTAACAGAAGCACCTCGCTTGATCGCCGCTTCAAGCATTTCAAACAGCCGATCAATGACTTCGTCATTGGCTGAGGAGTCTAGAGAACTGCCTATGTAGGAAACAATCGGAGTAGCGCAAACGCCTAATGCTTCAGAGAATAAACCGCACTCCCTGTATAGCTCAGGGTGACTGATGAATATTCGGGCTGCCAGCGACGGGCTTATTAGAAACCCATTTTGCGAGTAGGGATTGAAAGTAACCTCTCGGGGCCCTGCTGTTGCAATCACCACCAAGCCTCTTGCGTCCGTGCCCAGCATGTAGGTCCGCCAGAATATAGGCACCAGAGACACCGCGACTATTATCCCGAGCAGGGTTTTTCTGTACGCCTTTCTGAAAAAGAACAGATAGATGAAGATGGCAACAATGAATGCCTGAACGAGCGCGACACTAGTTGCTGCAACATGATCTTTTAGCTCTGCCTTTTCCCATTGGTTGATCAGTTTGATACTGCGCTCAACGTCAACCAGCGCCTGATCGATTTTGCTCTGGGCAGCACCACCTTCAACCAGCTCGGAACGTTTGCTCTCCCTGGCATCTGCAATTGCGGATACCATCCAACGATCTTGCATGACCACAAGGCCATTCCAAGCAGTCGAGATTACCAGTGCGCAAATCAAGAAAACCCTGAAAAAAGCTTTCATATTAATGCCCTTGCGGGGGCGGCCACGAACACGTTCACCACGCGCACGATTGCAGCGCAAAAGAGTGAGGCGCTGCATGAGCAAGCAAGCGAGCATTTGACCAGAAGTGCCTTGCTACCTAGTGAGAGAAGAGATGGCATCCATGCACCCAAAAAAATTAACTCGGCGATAAGTAAAGTCCTCCGATAGTGCTACCGCGAGGTACGTTTGCCAAGCATGAACATGACTGGGTTCAAACGAGCGCGAACTGCCGCTCCCAAAAAAAACCAGCCAGAATGCACGGACCCCAAATCCCCGTCTGCGCGGGCGAGTAGCACAGGGTTGGCGGGAAAAAGGTGCTCGCGGTGTCTGAGGTGCGTAGCGCCGAGTTTGCGAGTGCCCCCGCCAGGTCGAGCAACGCAGTGAACCCGCAGGGCCGCGCAGTTGGGGTGGCCTAGGGGGTGTTGGGGGAAATGGCCAGGCATTTCCCTCGACTCGCCATCAAGGCGAAAGCTGACTAGAACGATCAACATCATTGCCAAGGGCAAAGTTGCTCGGGTTGAAGCGGGCTTCTCCCTCAGCAGCGCCACTAGCATGCGTGGCTCTTCATCCCTGCCAAGGCGCTGGATCAGATTATCTGCCGCGAGGTTGAGAAAGTGCGCTAACACGCCAGACGGCGCGAGTAGTTGGGACAGACGTCGGGGCTGCATTCCCACGCGGGAGCATGGGAACGATCAACATTGCCGAGAAAAACGTCAAAAACACGGTGGATAAGCCTGCGGCGTTATCCACCCTACGACGGGTGCGGCTCGCAGTGTCAGACGCCGAGCAGCTCCCGCCCCCGCTGCACCGCCGCCAGCACCTGCCCGGGCGCGGTCCCGCCAATATGGTCACGGGCGTTGACCGAGCCTTCCAGCGTCAACACCTCGAACACGTCCTGCTCGATCTGGTCGCTGAACTGGCGCAGTTCGTCCAGGCTCATCTCGGCCAGGTCCTTCTTGCTGTCCACGCCGTACTTGACGGCATGACCGACAATCTCGTGGCAGTCGCGGAAGGGCAAGCCGCGGCGTACCAGGTAGTCCGCGAGATCGGTTGCGGTGGAGAAACCGCGTAGGGCCGCTTCGCGCATGACGTCAACCTTCGGCTGAATGGCCGGGATCATGTCGGCGAAGGCGCGCAGGCAGTCGCGCAGAGTGTCGACGGCGTCGAACAGCGGTTCCTTGTCTTCCTGGTTGTCCTTGTTATAGGCCAGCGGTTGGCTCTTCATCAGGGTCAGCAGGCCCATCAGGTGGCCGTATACGCGGCCGGTCTTGCCGCGTACCAGCTCGGGCACGTCGGGGTTCTTTTTCTGCGGCATGATCGAGGAGCCGGTGCAGAAACGGTCGGGCAGTTCGATGAAATTGAACTGTGCGCTGGTCCAGAGCACCAGCTCTTCGGAAAAGCGCGAGAGGTGCATCATGGCGACGGACGCCGCAGCGCAGAATTCGATGGCGAAGTCGCGGTCGGAAACGCCGTCCAGCGAGTTGCCGGAAACAGCGTCGAAACCCAGCAGCTCACAGGTAATGCTGCGATCGATCGGGTAGGTGGTGCCGGCCAGTGCGGCGCTACCCAGCGGCATGCGGTTGACCCGCTTGCGGCAGTCGAGCAGGCGTTCGCGGTCACGCTGCAGCATCTCGAACCAGGCCAGCAGGTGGTGGCCAAAGGTGACAGGTTGCGCGGTCTGCAGATGGGTGAAGCCGGGCATGATTACGGCGTTGTGGCGCTCGGCCTGCTCCAGCAGACCCTGTTGCAGGCGCGTCAGCTCGGCCAGAATGATGTCGATTTCCTCGCGCAGCCAGAGGCGGATGTCGGTCGCGACCTGGTCATTGCGTGAACGGCCGGTGTGCAGCTTTTTGCCGGTAATGCCGATGCGGTCAGTCAGGCGCGCTTCGATGTTCATGTGCACGTCTTCCAGGGCGACGCTCCAGGCAAATTCGCCGGCTTCGATTTCGCTCTGGATGGCGCGCAGGCCGTCGATGATGCTGTCGCGTTCGGCGTCGCTCAGCACGCCGACCTTGGCCAGCATGGTGGCGTGGGCGATGGAGCCCTGAATGTCGTGCTTGTACAGGCGCTTGTCGAAATCCACCGAGGCGGTGAAGCGGGCGACGAAGGCATCAACCGGTTCGCTGAACCGGCCACCCCAGGATTGATTGGTTGTCTGGTCTTGGCTCATGTGTCGGACTGTTCCGCTGCGTGTAAAAGGCCATAGCATACCATTTCACGCTTGCGCGATGGCGCCCGGCTGGCGGACACTTGCGCAATGAAGAATGGATTCTGGTCGTTGCTCAAGCAGCCCTATGCCGGAGAGGATTTTTTCCTCCCCGACCTGTGCTCGTCCGTGGCTGTTTTTACCCTGGTGGTGCTGGCGCAACTGGTGGTGCTGGTGTGGGTGTTGGCGCAGCCGGTGACCGAGGGGTTCAACTGGCTGGGCCTGGCGATGGCTTCGCTGTTTGTGCAATGGATAGTGCTGCTCTCGGCGGCGCTGCTTTGCCGCCTGCGCAACTGGATGCAGCGGCGGCCGCTGGGCCTGGCGGTGGCGGCCTGCTTCGCCGTGGTGGTGGGGTTGACGCTGGCTTTTACCGTGATCGGCGACTGGATTGTTTACCGCGGCATGACCGGCGCGCTGCACTGGCAGACCGAGCAGCTACTGCGCCATGGCGTGATCGCGCTGATCATGACCAGTCTGCTGCTGCGCTATTTCTATCTGCAGCAGCAATGGCAGCGCCAGCAGCAGGCCGAGCTGCGCGCGCGTCTGCAATCACTGCAGTCGCGGATTCGCCCGCATTTTCTGTTCAACAGTCTCAACAGTATTGTCAGTCTGATTGCGTCCGAGCCGCTCAAGGCGGAGCAATCGGTGCTGGATCTGTCGGACCTGTTTCGGGCCAACCTGGGCAGTGCCGAGAGTCTGGCGAGCTGGGGCGAAGAGAAGCGTCTGTGCCAGGGCTATCTGCGTATAGAACAGTATCGATTGGGCGAGCGCATGCGCGTGAGCTGGCATGTCGAAGAGCTGCCGGACAACACGCCCATGCCGCTGCTGACACTGCAGCCGCTGCTGGAGAATGCCATTTTGCACGGCCTGCAACCGCGCGTGGATGGTGGCGAAATTGTCATCAGTGGACACTGTCGCAACCAGGTGGTTGAACTTACCGTGCGTAATACTTGTCCTGAGCAGACAGAGAACCACCAGGGAGCGCGCATGGCGATGGAGAATGTACGTGCACGGCTGCAGACATTGTTCGGTGATCAGGCCCGCGTGGAGCTCTGGCGTGAGGGTGCATGCTTCTTTAGCAGGCTGGTCTATCCTTGTAGGCAAACGTCTTCACTACAGCAGAGAAGTCATTGAGGCATGAAAGTACTGATCGCTGACGATGAACCCCTTGCACGCGAGCGCCTGGCGCGTCTGGTCGCCGAGTTGCCCGGATACAAAGTGCTACCTGAGATGGCCAGCAACGGCCATGAAGCCTTGCGACTGGTGGAAGAGCAACGCCCGGACATACTGCTGCTGGATATCCGCATGCCTGGGCTCGACGGGCTGCAGACGGCAGCCAAACTCTGCGAAGACAGCGAGTCGCCGGCGGTGGTGTTCTGTACCGCGCACGGTGAGTACGCCCTGGATGCCTTCGCCGTCAGCGCGGTGGGCTATCTGCTCAAGCCGGTGCGCAGCGAAGATCTGGCGCAGGCCCTGGCCAAGGCGCAGCGGCCCAATCGCATGCAGCTGGCCAGCCTGGGCCGGTCGGGCAATCAGGCCGAAAACGGGCAGGCGCGCAGCCATATCAGCGCGCGTACGCGCAAGGGCATCGAACTGATCCCGATCGAAGATGTGCTCTATTTCATTGCCGACCACAAATACGTCACCCTGCGCCATGTGCAAGGCGAGGTGCTGCTGGATGAACCACTGAAGTCGCTGGAAGAAGAGTTCGGTGATCAGTTCGTGCGCATTCATCGCAATGCGCTGGTGGCGCGCAGTCGCATCGAATGTCTGCAAAGGACGTCCATGGGTCATTTTGAGCTGTGTCTGAAGGATCTCAATGAGGAAACCCTGACCGTCAGTCGGCGCCATGTACCGGGGGTGCGCCGCTTGATGGATCGGCTGTGATTCGGCTGCAATGGCCACTTGCATGGATGCCCGCAGGGGCATGGCGTATCATGCAGCCTGGTTTTGAATGAGAATCCCATGACTCGACATCTGCGAATTGCCACCCGCAAGAGCGCCTTGGCCCTGTGGCAGGCCGAATACGTCAAAGCGCGCCTCGAACAAATCGACCCCTCCGTTCAGGTCAGCCTGGTGCCCATGGTCAGCCGCGGCGACCAGTTGCTCGATTCGCCGCTGGCCAAGATCGGTGGCAAGGGCCTGTTCGTCAAGGAACTGGAGACCGCCATTCTCAATGACGAGGCGGACCTCGCGGTGCACTCCATGAAGGATGTGCCCATGCAGTTTCCGGAAGGCCTGGGCCTATACGCCATCTGCGAGCGTGAAGACCCGCGCGACGCCTTTGTTTCCAACCATCATGACAAGGTAGACAGCCTGCCGCCGGGTAGCGTGGTGGGTACGTCCAGCCTGCGCCGCCAGGCGCAGCTGATGGCGCGTCGCCCTGACTTGCAGGTGCGCTTTCTGCGGGGCAACGTCAATACTCGCCTGGCCAAACTGGACGCCGGTGAGTACGACGCCATCATTCTGGCTGCCGCTGGCTTGATGCGTCTGGGCTTTGATGCACGTATCCGCTACGCCATGCCGCCGGAAGAGAGCCTGCCAGCGGGCGGGCAGGGGGCGGTCGGCATCGAATGTCGTAGCGCCGACACCCAGTTGCACGCACTGCTGGCACAGATGAACGATGAAGACAGTGCCCTGCGCGTGCGCGCCGAGCGGGCATTGAACACCCGGCTCAATGGCGGTTGCCAGGTGCCTATCGCCTGTTACGCGGAGCGCGCCAAAGGCGAGCTGTGGCTGCGCGGTATGGTCGGCGATCCGGATGGCAGTCAGCTACTACGCGCTGAAGCGCGGGGCCCGGAAAGCGATCCTGAAAGCCTGGGCATCGCGGTCGCGGAAGACCTGCTGGGGCAGGGCGCACAGACCATTCTTGATGCGGTTTACGCCGGTGATCCGCCACGGTGAGCAAAGCGATCCTGCTGACGCGTCAGCCTGCCGACAACCAGCGGTTGGGTCGGCTATTGGCAGCGCAGGGAGTGGATAGCTCCGGCCTGCCGTTGCTGGAGCTGGTGCCGGTCGAGGAAAGTGACGCCCAGCGTCGCCTGCTGCTGGAGCTCGATCGTTATCATCTGGTGATCGCGGTCAGCCGTATGGCGGCGCAGTTGGGACTGGAGCGGGTGGATCAGTACTGGCCGCAAATGCCTGTGGGTATCGACTGGCTGGCCGTTGGCGCTGGCAGTGCCGAACCTTTGCAGCAGGCTGGCTTGCCGGTGCTGGTACCTGAAGACGGGCAGGACAGCGAAGCGCTCCTGCGCTTGCCCTTGTGGCAGGCGCATTTTGCTCGTCCAGATCTGCGGGTGATGATCTGGCGTGGCGTCGGCGGTCGTGAGTACTTGGCCGAGCAGATTCGTGCTGCGGGCGGGCAGGTCGATTATCTTGAGCTCTATCATCGGCAGCCCCCGGTCGGCGTGGCTGCCCGGTTGGCTGCGGTGGCTGACAATGTGGGTGGCATTGTGCTGCTCAGTAGTCAGGCGCTGAGTCATTGGCGCGAGGCTGCGGGAGAGGCTTGGCAGCAGCAGCGGCTATGGCGCTGCTGGGTGCCAAGCGTGCGGGTTGCGGCTCAGGCCGCAGACCTGGGCTGTGAGGATGTAGTAACCTGCGGGGGTGCCGATGATGAGGCCATTCTCGCGGCAGTGCGGGCACACCCGCTGAAGGACTAAAGGGGACAGGCGTGGAACCAACAGAATCGAACAAGAACGCGGACGGCGCTGCGGCCAGTGCTGCCGATACTTCTCCAGGCAGCAACGCCGGTGCCTCTGGCAGCGCCGCGCCCGCGGATTCGCAAGCGAAGCCTGGCGTGACGTCCGCTGCGGCTGTTCCCGGTAGCGAAGACGAACCCAGGCCGGGCGCCCATGCCGCAGCAGGCAACAAAACCGGCGCGGGCAAAGTGCCAGGCAAACAATCCACGGTGATACCGCCGGTGCGCAACAAGGGCAAGGATAACGGCAATAGCAGCGGCGGGGGGCGCGGACTCACCTGGCTAGCCTTGCTGGTAGCCTTGCTGGCCCTGGCTTTCAGCCTGTGGCAATGGCAGCAGCGCCAGGCGCAGCAAACTCAACAGCAGGCACAGCTGCAACAGTTGCTGGAGCAGATGCAGGCCGCGGGCGAGCAGCGCCAGCAGCAGCTCGAAGGACGCCTTGAGGGCGTGCCGCAGGGCGATAGCTGGCAGTCCATGCAACGCCTGGTGGCCGAGATGCAGCGCAGTCAGCAGGCAATTGGCGAGCGACTGGACATTCTGCAGGGCGATGGCCGCGAAGACTGGAAACTGGCAGAAGCCCAGTACCTGCTGCGCCTGGCCTCGCTGCGCCTGCTGGCGGTACAGGACGTAAGCGCTGCGCGCGAGCTGCTGAGGACCGTTGACGGTATTTTAAAATCCATGCCCGATAGCGGCCTGTATGGTGTGCGTGAGCAGCTGGCGCAGTACCAGGCCGAGCTGGCCGGGTTGCCGGAGCTTGATCGCCCAGGCGTGTTCCTGCGTCTGGCTGCGCTGCGCGACCAGGTCGAGCGTTTGGTGTTGTTGCCAGTACCCGAATTCGATCCGGACGAGGTAACCACTGAAGAGGAATACGCCGATCGTCTGCAGCGGCGCGACCGCTGGGATCGCGTGCTGATGCGCCTGGAGCGCTACGTGCGGGTCGACTTCCAGCGCGGCAAGGTGATTACACCTCTGTTGGACGAGGCCGAGATGCAGCGCGTGCAGCGTACCCTGCAACTGACCATAGAGCAGGCGCAATGGGCAGCTCTGCGCGGCGAAGAAAAGGTGTATCAAGCCAGCCTGACGCAATCGGAAAAGATTCTGGGCCAGTATTTCGAACTCGACAATCCGCAGGTCGAGGGCATGCAAAAGCAATTCCACGCGCTGCATGAGGAAGCGGTAAGTCTCAACCCGCCCGACCTGGCACCGCTGCAGCAGAGCCTGGCGGCCTACATACAGAATCGTCGCTCCGCCAGTGCTGCCAAGCAGCCGGAGGCCACCGATGAGTAAAAGCTACATCGCGATTCTGGCCGTGCTCCTGGTGGCTGCGCTGCTGGGCATGGCGGTGGCGGAGGACCCCGGTTACCTGCTGATTGCCTGGCGCAACTTCTCGATTGAAACCAGCGTATGGGTCGGCCTGGGTTTCTTGCTGGCGTTCTGGCTGTTGCTGATGCTGGCGCGCGCGCTGATTCGAGTACTCAATGCCTCGGGCCGTCGCATCAACCCCTGGTCGCGGCGCAATCAGCAGCAGCGCGCCAACGCCATTGCCACGCGCGGCCTGCTGGAATTTGCCGAGGGTCACTGGAAGTCGGCCCTGCGACTGCTGAAAAAGTCGGCGCCGCATGCCGAGCTGCCGCTGATCAACTATCTGGCTGCCGCCAGAGCAGCGCACGAGCTGGAAGATTACAGTGAGTGCGACAGCCTGCTGCGCGAGGCCTACGAAACCACACCCAAGGCGGACGTGGCTATCGCCGTTACCCAGGCGCAGTTGCAAATCGGCCGGGGTCAGTTGGAGCAGGCGCTGGCGACATTGACGCGTTTGCGCAAGGAACATCCCAAGCACCTGTATGCACTCAAGCTGATGAGCCAGGTGTATCTGCGTCTGGAAGACTGGGGGCGACTGTTGGAGCTGTTGCCCGAGCTGCGCAAGCAGCAGGTGCTCAAGCCGGCCGATCAGGATGCTCTGGAGTATCAGGTTCACCTCGCTTTGTTGCAGCAGGCGGGGCAACGGGCTGCGCCAGCAGATACAGACCCGGCCAGCCTGGTGGTGGCGGCCTGGGAGCGTATGCCCAAACGCATGCATGAGGATCCGGCTGTAGTGGAAGCCTATTGCCTGCAGTTGCGTGGCAAGGGACGGGAAATGCTGGCTGAAGAGGCCTTGCGCAACGCCCTGCAAGGCAGCTACAACGAACGCCTGGTGCATCTTTACGGTCTGGTGCAGGGCCGCGACTCAGCCCGCCAACTGGCGACGGCAGAGCAATGGTTGCCGCAGCATCCGAACAACGCCACCTTGCTTCTGGCTCTGGGGCGTTTGGCGCAGCGCAACAGTCTGTGGGGCAAGGCCAGGGATTACCTGGAAGCCAGCTTTTCCAGCAAGCGCGATATCCAGACCTGTGCCGAGCTGGCGCGCTTGCTTGATCGCATGGGCGAGCAGCAAGCCTCGCGCGCCGTCATCAACGATGGTTTCGATTTGCTGGAAGAAAGTTTGCCGACGTTGCCGTTGCCGTCTCGCTGATCAATCAGCGAGCGGCTCGCGTGGGGCATAGGCAAAGGCATCGGCATGCATCTGCTCGGCGGGCATGCCAGCCGCTACCAGCGCATCCAGAGTGGCATAGACCATGGGCGGCGAACCGCTGACGAAGAAGCGATAATCGGCCAGATCGGCGATATCTTCGCATACCGCCTGATGCAGCAGTCCATCACGGCCGGCCCACTGCGCTTCATCACTGACCACCTTGTGCAGATACAGATTGGGCGCTGCCTGCCAGCGATCCCAATGCGGCGCCTGATAGAAATCCTCGCTGTGCCGTACACCCCAGTAGAGATGGATCGGCTGGCTGAAGCCCTCGGCCAGGCAGTATTCGATCAGGCTCTGCATCTGTGCCAGGCCAGTGCCGGCGGCGATCAGCACCAGTGGCTGCTGCGGCAGATCGCGTACACAGGCGTCACCAAAAGGCGCCTGCAATCGCGCGATACGATGTGTGCGCAGGTAGTCTATTACGCCCTGGGTGACGGCGTCGCGGGTAAGAATGTGCAGCTCCAGCGTGCGCCCTTCCTGCGGCGCAGAGGCGATGGAAAAAGCAGCCGGATCGGCATCCTGGCGTTCGAGCAGCAGATACTGGCCTGGGTGGTAGCGCAGCGGCTTGCCAGCCGGCAAGCGCAGCCGCACACGCCAGACATCCGCGCCCATCTCGCTGCATTCGCTGACCTGACACGCCAGCTCGCGCACCGGCAGTTCGCCCGGAGCCAGAATATCCTCCCACTGCAGCTCGCAATCGGTCAGTGGCTCGGCCACGCAGGTGTAGATGTCGCCGCTGCTGGCTTCAGTGCCGTCGGCCAGGCGCACGCTGCCGCTTAGCAAGAGTGCGTCGCAAACATGGCAGTTGCCGTTGCGACAGCTCTGCGGCGCATCAAAGCCGAGCCGCCTGGCGGCATCCAGAATACGCTCGCCAGGGTGTGTGTCCAGCCTCAGGCCGGAGGGTTGTAGGGTTACCTTCATGCAGTTCTTTTCATCCAATTCTCATCAGTCAATGCCCAGTTCCGCCCACAGCTCGTCGACTCGCTGCTTGATGTTCTGGTCCTGATGTATGGCAGTGCCCCATTCGCGGCTGGTTTCACCGGGCCACTTGTTGGTGGCGTCCAGCCCCATCTTGCTGCCCAGACCAGAGACCGGGGAGGCGAAATCCAGATAATCGATGGGTGTGTTGTCGATCATCACGGTATCGCGTTTGGGGTCCATCCGGGTGGTAATGGCCCATATAATGTCATTCCAGTCGCGGATGTTGATGTCGTCGTCCACCACGATAACGAACTTGGTGTACATGAACTGGCGCAGGAAGCTCCAGACGCCCAGCATCACGCGCTTGGCGTGGCCCGGGTACTGTTTCTTCATCGACACCACTGCCATGCGGTAGGAGCAGCCTTCCGGTGGCAGGTAGAAGTCGGTGATCTCGCTGAACTGCTTTTGCAGCAGTGGCACAAAAACTTCGTTCAGCGCCACACCCAACACTGCAGGTTCGTCCGGGGGGCGGCCGGTGTAGGTGCTGTGGTAGATAGGTTTTTCGCGCTGGGTGATGCGCTCAATAGTGAATACCGGGAAGCGGTCGACCTCGTTGTAGTACCCCGTGTGATCGCCGAAAGGGCCTTCGTCTGCCATTTCGCCGGGGTGGATCACGCCTTCCAGTACGATCTCGGCGCTGGCCGGTACCTGCAGGTCGCTGCCGCGGCATTTCACCAGTTCGGTGCGCTGGCCGCGCAGCAGGCCGGCGAAGGCATATTCGGAGAGGCTGTCGGGCACCGGCGTCACCGCGCCCAAGATGGTGGCCGGGTCGGCGCCCAGCGCCACGGCAACCGGGAAGGGCTGGCCGGGATGTTTCTCCTGCCATTCCTTGAAGTCCAGCGCGCCGCCGCGATGGCTCAGCCAGCGCATGATTACCTTGTTGCGACCAATCACCTGCTGGCGATAGATGCCCAGGTTCTGTCGGTCCTTGTGCGGGCCCTTGGTAATCACCAGCCCCCAGGTGATCAGCGGGCCGGCGTCACCGGGCCAGCAGGTCTGTACCGGAATCCTCCCCAGGTCGACGTCCTCGCCCTCGAACACGGTGGCCTGGCAGGGCGCGTCGCGCACCACCTTCGGCGCCATGTTGATGACCTGCTTGAAGATCGGCAGTTTGGACCAGGCATCCTTCAACCCTTTCGGCGGATCGGGCTCCTTGAGAAAGGCCAGCAGCTTGCCGATTTCGCGCAGTTCGCTGATCTCTTCGGCGCCCATGCCCATGGCTACGCGCTGCGGCGTGCCGAACAGGTTGCCGAGCACCGGCATGTCGTAACCTGTAGGGTTTTCAAACAGCAGTGCGGGGCCGCCCTTGCGCAGGGTGCGGTCGCAGATTTCGGTCATTTCCAGGACGGGAGAGACGGGTGTCTGGATGCGCTTGAGTTCGCCGCGCTGCTCCAGGCCCTTGATAAAGTCGCGTAGATCGGAGTATTTCATGGCAGCTTCAAGCCTCAAGCGGCAAGCTGCAAGCAGTGCGAGGAATGCGGCAGCCTGGGGTGTCTGGTCAGAAGCACATTATGCCGACAGAGCAGCCTGTCGGGTGGTGCAAAGTGCAACAAGCTGCAAGCGGCACCGGGCTGCTTGCAGCTTGTTGCTTGGCGCTTGCAGCTTAATTCTTGCTGCGCTTCATCGACTGGAAGAACTCGTCGTTGGTCTTGGTATCTTTCAGACGATCCAACAGGAATTCGATAGCAGCGACCTCGTCCATCGAGTGCAGGATCTTGCGCAGAATCCACATACGTTGCAGTTCGTCTTCGCTGGTCAGCAGCTCTTCGCGGCGGGTACCTGAGCGGTTGATGTTGATGGCCGGGAAGGTACGACGCTCGGCAATCTTGCGATCCAGGTGGATCTCCATGTTGCCGGTACCTTTGAATTCTTCGTAGATCACCTCGTCCATCTTCGAGCCGGTATCCACCAGTGCGGTAGCGATGATGGTCAAGCTGCCGCCTTCTTCGATGTTGCGCGCGGCGCCGAAGAAGCGCTTGGGCTTTTCCAGGGCGTGGGCGTCAACACCACCGGTGAGGACCTTGCCAGAACTGGGAATGACAGTGTTGTAGGCGCGAGCCAGACGAGTGATGGAGTCGAGCAGGATGATCACATCCTTCTTGTGCTCGACCAGGCGCTTGGCCTTCTCGATGACCATTTCGGCCACCTGCACGTGACGGCTTGGCGGCTCGTCAAAGGTCGAGGCGACGACTTCACCGCGTACGGTGCGTTGCATCTCGGTTACTTCTTCCGGGCGCTCGTCGATCAGCAGTACGATCAGATGGCACTCGGGATTGTTGCGCGCAATGTTCGAAGCGATGTTCTGCAACATCAGGGTCTTACCAGCCTTGGGCGGTGCTACCAGCAGGCCGCGCTGGCCTTTGCCGATGGGTGCACACAGGTCGATGATGCGGGCCATGAGGTCTTCGGTGGAGCCGTTGCCGGCTTCCATGACCAGGCGCTCATCAGGGAACAGCGGGGTAAGGTTTTCGAACAGGATCTTGTTCTTGGTGTTTTCCGGCCGATCAAAGTTGATCGAGTCGACCTTCAGCAGGGCAAAGTAGCGCTCGCCGTCCTTGGGGGGACGAATCTTGCCGGCAATGGTGTCACCGGTGCGCAGATTGAAGCGTCGAATCTGGCTGGGCGAGACATAGATGTCGTCAGGGCCGGCCAGGTAGGACGAGTCAGCGGAGCGAAGGAAACCAAAACCGTCCTGCAGGATTTCCAGCACGCCATCGCCGTGGATATCCTCGCCACTTTTCGCGTGCTTTTTCAGGATGGCAAAAATCACATCCTGTTTGCGCGAGCGACCCATGTTTTCAAGGGCCATGTTGTTGGCGATTTCAAGCAGTTCGGTAATAGGTTTTTGTTTGAGTTCAGTCAGGTTCATAGGGTCGGTGAGCAATAGTAGTGTCGGCAGGAAAGGTTGGGTTATGGCCGCCATATTGGAATGGGGCGATGGGTTTGGCTGTGGTAAAGATAAGCCACTGTCGCAGGGGGCGACCAGGAGTTGGAAAGCAAATCTAGCACCGCTTAGCGGCTGAGTCTAGGCCTTGCCAGAAAAAGTGAGCCCCAGCGCACAGTGGCCGGGGCTGCAGCATCAGATGTTGCTGTCGAGGAAGGCGGCCAGTTGGGATTTGGACAAGGCGCCAACCTTGGTCGCTTCGACGTTGCCATCCTTGAACAGCATCAGGGTTGGAATGCCGCGTACGCCATACTTCGGTGGCGTGTCGGTGTTCTCGTCGATGTTCAGCTTGCAGATCTTCAGTTTGCCATTGTAGTCCTTGGAAATTTCGTCCAGAACCGGGGCAATCATCTTGCAGGGACCGCACCATTCCGCCCAGTAATCAACCAGAACGGGGGTATCGGACTTGAGCACTTCTTCTTCGAAGCTGCTGTCAGTGACATGCACAATCAAATCGCTCATGCGTTTCTCCAAGGGTTTCAAAGGACGGAATTGCGACATCATAGCACCACCCACGCGCAGAGCGGAAGGTAGCGCGGCAGCAGTGCCAGGCTGCGAGTACAGCGGGCAATTGTCACCTGTCGAGTGCTAGAATCGGTCATTATCGACGCAAGGGGCGACCGCATGGCTGACTCACAACAGAATGACCACTCGCTGGTGGCAGCGATTGACCTGGGTTCCAACAGTTTTCACATGGTGTTGGCGCGGGTTGATCAGGGCGAGATTCGCATTCTGGAACGCCTTGGCGAGAAAGTGCAGCTGGCCGCCGGGCTGGATGAAGGGCGCATGCTCAGCGAGGAAGCCATGCAGCGCGGGCTGGACTGCCTGCGTCGCTTTGCCCAACTGATCAATGGTCTGCCGCAGGGCGCGGTGCGTATTGTCGGCACCAACGCACTGCGCGAGGCACGCAACCGTGGCCAGTTCATTCGGCAGGTGCAACAGATTCTCGGGCATCGCGCCGAGGTGGTGTCGGGGCGTGAGGAGGCTCGGCTTATTTACCTGGGCGTGTCGCATACACTGGCGGATGACGGTGGCCGTCGGTTGGTGGCGGATATCGGGGGTGGCAGTACCGAGTTTATTGTTGGCGAGCGCTTCGAATCGCTACTGCGCGAAAGCCTGAGCGTGGGCTGCGTGTCCTTCAGCCGCCAGTTCTTTGCTGACGGCAAGATCACCCCAGGGCGCTATAGTCAGGCGTATACGGCGGCGCGGCTGGAATTGATGAACATCGAGCAGGCCATTCATCGCCTCGGCTGGACCGAGGCCGTGGGTGCCTCAGGCACCATTCGCTCCATCGGGCAGTGCATTCAGGCCGGCGGACGGGGCCAGGGCGAGGTCAGTCGCGATGGTCTGCAGTGGCTCAAGCGCAAGGTGTTGAAGGCCGCACACGTAGACAAGCTGGATATTCAAGGGCTCAAGGCAGATCGCCAGCCGATATTGCCTGCGGGGTTGGCGATTCTCGAGGCCATGTTCGATGCCCTGGGTATTGAAACCATGGCGCACTCCGAGGGTGCCATGCGCGAAGGGGTGCTCTACGACCTGCTGGGGCGCCAACAGCATGAGGATGTGCGTGAGCGCACCCTGAGCGCGCTGATGGAGCGCTACCACGTGGATCAGGAGCAGGCCGCGCGGGTGGAAAGCAAGGCGCTGAAGCTGATGCGCAAGGTGGACGAGCAATGGCACCTGTCAGCCAGCAAGCAGGCCGACCTGCTGGTCTGGGCGGCGCGGGTGCACGAGGTGGGGCTGGACATCGCCCATCACCAGTTTCACAAGCATGGCGCCTATTTGATCGAGCACTCCGATCTGCCCGGGTTTTCTCGCCAGGATCAGCAGGCGCTGGCCCTGCTGGTACGTGGCCACAGACGCAATCTGCCGAATGCCGAGCGATTGGGCGAGTTTGGCGAAGACGCCGGCACGCTGTTACGCCTGTGCATGATTCTGCGCCTGGCGATTCTGTATCACCACATCCGCGGTAACCAGGATATGCCCGAGCTGGCGGTGGAAGCCGGGCAGGATTATCTGGTGCTGCACTTCCCGCAGGGTTGGCTCGAAGCCAACCCGCTGACGCAGGCTGACTTCGATCAGGAGGCGCTGTACTGGGCCAAGGCCGGTTACAGGTTGACGGTACGCTGAGGTGAGTTGGCCAGTTTCTCCAGCAGCGCGGTTTGTGCGCTGCGCGGGTTCTGGTTGCCGCTGGGCGTACTGAGCACGTAAGAGCCGTCGGGCTGCAGAATCCAGCTGCGGGTGTTATCGGTCAGAAACACCTGCAGTTCCTGTTTCGCGCGGGTGATCAGCTTCTTGCCTTCCAGCGGGAAGCAGGTCTCAACGCGCTTGTCGAGGTTGCGTTCCATCATGTCGGCGCTCGACATCCACACCTGATCCTGGCCGTCGTTGAGGAAGTAGTAAACCCGGCTGTGCTCCAGGAAGCGTCCGATGATCGAGCGCACCGTGATGTTGTGCGATACGCCGGGAATACCGGGACGCAGGCAGCACATGCCGCGAATGATCAGGTCTACCTTCACGCCCGACTGCGACGCCTTGTACAGCGCCTTGATGATCTTGGCATCGGTCAGCGAATTGGCCTTGGCGATGATGTGCGCGGGCTTGCCGGCCAGGGCATTGAGGGTTTCGCGGTTGATCAGTTCAAGCAGGCGCTTTTTCAGCGTGAAGGGCGCTTGCAGCAGCTTCTTCATGCGCTGGGTCTTGCCCATGCCGATCAACTGGTTGAATAGCTTGTGCACGTCTTCGGTCAGCGCCAGGTCGGAGGTCAGCACGCTATAGTCGGTATACAGGCGCGCGTTGCCGGCGTGATAGTTGCCGGTGCCCAGATGCACATAGCGCTTCAGGCTTTTCTCTTCGCGGCGCAGTATCAGCATCATCTTGGCATGGGTCTTGAAGCCGACCACACCATAGATCACCACGGCACCGGCCTGCTGCAGACGGCTGGCCAGCTGCAGGTTGGATTCTTCATCAAAGCGCGCGCGCAGCTCGATCACCACTGTGACTTCCTTGCCGTTTCGCGCTGCCTCTACCAGGGCGTTGACGATCTCGGAGTTGGCGCCAGTGCGATACAGCGTCTGCTTGATCGCCAGCACATTGGGGTCCTGCGCAGCCTGGCGCAGCAGGTCGACCACCGGGCTGAACGACTCGTAGGGGTGCAGCAGCAGGATGTCCTGCTTGCTGATCGCCTGGAACAGGTTGTCGGCACTCGACAGCAGCTTGGGGATACCGGGGCTGAAGGTCGGAAACTGCAGCTCGGGATGATTTTCCAGGCCGGTAATCGAGAACAGCCGAGTCAGGTTGACCGGGCCATTGACCTCGTAGAGTTCGGCTTCGCTGAGACCGAACTGGCGCAGCAGAAAATCGGTCAGCGGCTTGGGGCAGTTGTCGGCCACTTCCAGGCGCACGGCATCGCCGTAACGACGTGACAGCAGCTCGCCGCGCAGGGCGCGGGCCAGGTC
The DNA here is from genome assembly GCF_036961105.1 of Halopseudomonas sp. Classification (GTDB taxonomy): domain Bacteria; phylum Pseudomonadota; class Gammaproteobacteria; order Pseudomonadales; family Pseudomonadaceae; genus Halopseudomonas. The sequence continues at coordinate 82,379 of NZ_JBALWW010000001.1, forward strand.
ATCGACCTCGTCCGGGTCGACAATCAGGTCGGCGTTGCGGGTCAGGCGGAACTGATAGCAGCCGAGCACCTTCATGCCTGGGAACAGATCGTCGGCGTGCGCATGGATCATCGACGACAGGAAGACGAAGTTGTCGCCGCCATCGCACAGCTCCTCGGGCAGGCGGATCAGGCGTGGCAACGAACGTGGCGCGGGAATGATCGCCAGACCGGAGTCGCGGCCGAAGGCGTCGATACCTTCGAGCTGCACTATGAAGTTCAGGCTCTTGTTCACCAGCAACGGGAAGGGGTGTGTGGGGTCAAGGCCGATGGGGCTGATGACGGGCGCTACCTGCTGGCGGAAGAAGCGGCGAATCCACAGCGTCTGTTTGTGTGTCCACTGATGCCGACGCACAAAGCGAATGCCCTTTTCGCTCAGCGCGGGCAGCAGTATGTCGTTGAGAATGCTGTACTGGCGGCTGACGTGATGATGGGCGATCTCGCTGATCTTGCTCAGCACCTGCTGCGGTTGCAGCCCGTCTGGGCCGGTCTGTTCGCGGGCAAAGGTGATCTGCTTCTTCAGGCCGGCAACGCGGATCTCGAAAAACTCGTCCAGATTGCTGGAAAAAATCAGCAGGAACTTGAGTCGCTCCAGTAGCGGATAGGACTCGTCCAGCGCTTGTTCCAGCACCCGGATATTGAACTGCAGCTGCGAGAGCTCCCGGTGGATATAGAGTTCTGGCGCGTTGGTATCGGCCAGCGGCGCAGTGTCTACCGGCTTCTCGCTGACCGGTGCGGGGCGGGGCAGCAGCTCGACTTTGGGTGTTGTCTCGACTGGGCTGGCTTGCGCTTCCTGCTGGCTGTTGTCGCGGCTGCTGTTGAGCTCGGGCATGGGGGCCTCGTTCAGTTGGGTTGTCGTTCGCGCAATTGGCGCGCGGCAGTTTTGGCAAAGTAGGTGAGGATGCCGTCGGCACCGGCACGCTTGAAGGCAATCAGTGATTCGAGAATCACCGCATCGCTGAGCCAGCCGTTATTGATGGCGGCGCAGTGCATGGCGTACTCGCCACTGACCTGATAGACGAAGGTAGGCACCTTGAAGCTCTCCTTTACGCGGTGGACGATGTCCAGATAGGGCATGCCGGGTTTGATCATCACCATGTCGGCGCCTTCGGCCAGGTCCGCGGCGATTTCCTGCAGGGCTTCGTTGCCGTTGGCCGGGTCCATCTGATAGGTCGCCTTGTTGCCCTTGCCGAGATTGCCGGCCGAGCCGACAGCGTCGCGGAACGGGCCGTAATAGGCGCTGGCGTACTTGGCGGAGTAGGCCATGATGCGGGTATGCACATGGCCCGCCGCTTCGAGCGCCTGACGCATGGCGCCGACGCGGCCGTCCATCATGTCGGAGGGGGCTACTATGTCGGCACCGGCTTCGGCGTGCGAAAGCGTTTGTTTGACCAATGTCTCGACTGTGATGTCATTCATCACATAGCCGTGTTCATCGATGATGCCGTCCTGGCCGTGGGTGGTGAAGGGGTCCAGGGCGACGTCGGTGATTACCCCTAACTCGGGAAAACGGGCCTTGAGCGCGCGCGTGGCGCGTTGCGCAAGGCCTTCCGGGTTGCAGGCTTCAGCGGCGTCGAGCGATTTTTTCTCCAGTGGGGTTACCGGGAAGAGTGCAATCGCCGGTATGCCGAGCTCGACCAGCTCGGCGGCTTCTTCCAGCAGCAGGTCGATGGACAGTCTTTCGATACCCGGCATGGAAGCTATAGCCTCGCGCTGGCCCTCACCTTCGAGCACGAAAACCGGGTAAATCAGGTCATCCACGGTCAGGGTATTTTCGCGCATCAGGCGGCGTGAAAAATCATCACGGCGCATGCGGCGGGGACGGCTCAGAGGGTATGGACGCTGGGTAAAAGAGTGGCTCACAAGAACTCCGTTGGTGCGTGGACGTCGGTCCACTATGCACCTATCTGGTTGACGTTTATACGTCCAGATTATGACGGAATTGTGACAGCAGGCGTAAGGCCATTTGGTCTTCAAGGTCCGAGCCAGGCGCTGGCGCCAGCTCTACGCGATTGCGGCCTAGCCCCTTGGCGCGGTACAGCGCGGCGTCTGCGGCGCCTAGCAAGGTGTTGAAATCGTAGCCGTGATGTTCGGAGCAGGCGACGCCCAGACTGACGCTCAGCCACACCGGCTGTGACTTGTGCTGCCAGGGATTGGCGCACAGTCCCTGGCGAATCCGCTCGGCAACCTGGGCGGCGCGTTCGGTGTCCAGTCCCGGCAGCAGCAGAGTGAACTCTTCGCCGCCAAAGCGCCCGAGCAGATCGTCGCTGCGCAAGTGCTGACCGATGCGTGACACCAGATGGCAGAGCACCGCATCCCCGGTCTGGTGGCCAAACTCGTCGTTGATGCGTTTGAAGTGATCGGCGTCGACCATGATCAGCGTCACTGGCTGATTGCGCTGGGCCATCAGCTCCAGCAGTGCGCGGGCCTGTTCCTGCATGCTGCGCCGATTCAGCGTGTCGGTCAGGGCGTCGCGCTCGGACAGGCGATGCAGGGCCAAGGCGGTACGGTAGTGGGTCATCAGAATAAAGCCGCTGGCCATGCCGATCTGCGCCAGCATGGCGCCAAGCAGGGTCAGATTCTGCAGCGGGCTGTCGAGCAGCGGCAGGCTCTGTTGCCAGCCCAAAAGCGCGGCCACCGGCCTGGCGACCAGGCAGAAGCCATAGAGCAGTGCGATGCTGCCGCTGAACCAGTAAGCGGTGCGCAACGGTTGCGGTGCCCGGATCAGCAGTTCCTTGGCGCATAGCAGGCAGAGCCCGCCGAGTGCGATCGAGCTGATCGCGTAGCGGGTCTCAAAATGGTTGATCTGAAAGCGAAAAAACCACAACAGCAGCATTGTCAGGGCGGTCAGGCAGATTGGGCCCCATTGCGGCTGGCTGCGGCCCTTGAACGCGCGCACACCCAGCCAGATAACGCCCAGCCCCAGCGTCATCAGGCCATTGGCCAGAACAATCGACAGGCTGTGATGCAGCTGCTGCTGATTGACATTCAGCAGTAGCCCGAGCATCAGCGCGCAGTTGCCCAGGACCCAATGCCGCAAACCCTGTTCGGTGCCGGCGTGCCAGGCCGCCAGGGCCAGCAGCATGGTCATGCTGAGGGTCACCAGCGTCAGGGTGACGGTGAGAGTAGTGAGATCGAGAGTGGCGAGCATCTGCAGAGATCATCCTTGCTCGGCGATACTGCTGCCGGCACTTTGCGTAATCATCCAGGAGTTTCGAGCTGCAGCCTGATGCAGTGGCTGCGTTACCCATGGCTTGAATCACCGGGTAGTTGTCTCAGATGCTGCAACGGTAACCCAAGCCTGTACCGCTGCAAAGATGCCCGCTTCGGACATGTCCGAAGATGTGGAGGGGTTTGCACAAATCGAAGCAATTGCGCAAATTTTGGCGCAAAACGCCGTTGTTGTGGTCCAAGCGCGATGGCGTGGTCTTGTGAGGTCCGATCGCCAGCTTCTCAGCTCGTCGCCTGTGGGGCGTCATTCAGCCCTGGCTGAGCCTGTGGCACAATGCGAGCCTCTTCCGTTACCGGACCCGAGCGATGAACCGCTGGTTGCGCCGCACTGTTACTCTCTTGCTGTTATTGGTCTGGCTGGCCGGCCTGGTCTGGGCTTATTGGTGGTTCGAGGCGCGCTATGTCAGGTCCTTTGAGCGTCCGGCGTTCTTCCAGGGCGTACCGGTTGCGCCGCCGTTCGCGCCCGGGCACATACAGGTGTTGCATGTGTGGCAGGCCGGCTGTCCCTGCAGCGCGGGGCATGAAGCCTATGTGGGTGACATGACTCGACGTTTCGCCGCTCAGGGCGTGCAGTTTGCCCGCGCGGGGCAGCGCTCCGCTGCGGGGTTGACCGGGGAGCTGGCGGCATTGCCCTATTGGCCACTGCCCGCCAGTTGGGAAAACTGGCCCGGTGCACCGGCCATCGCCATCTGGGATGCCAGCGGTGAGCTGGCCTATGTGGGGCCTTACAGTGACGGCGCGCACTGTACAGCTGGCAGCAGTTTTGTCGAACCGGTGGTGCAGGCATTGCTGGCGGGTCGCAAGGTGGATATCACCCGTCAGGATTCCGTGGCTTGCCTGTGTAAGTTGGAGTCTGATCAACGGACGGCTGCGACCTCGCCCGCGAAACGCTAGGTGAGCAGGTCTAGGCGCCGCGCGTGAGCAGACGGTCCAATGCGTTGGCGAAGGCCTGCTTGTCCCGGTCGCTATAGGGCGCGGGGCCGCCGCGGCCGGCCAGCCCGGCACCACGCAGTTCATCCATCAGATTGCGCATGGCCAGGCGGTCGCCGATGCTGGCCTTGTCGTACACCTGGCCGCGTGGATTGATCGCGGTTACCTGACGGTCGACCAGTCCGGCCGCCAGAGGGATATCGGCGGTGATCACCAGGTCGCCCGGGCGGGACTGCTCGATGATGTGATGGTCGGCGGCGTCGGCGCCGGCCGAGACTATTACTTGGCGCACTCCCGGCCCCGGCGGCAGTTGCTGCGCACTGTTGGCCACCAGAACCAGTTCTATCTGTTTGCGCCGGGCGGCCTTCACCGCCACGTCGCGCACGGGTCTGGGGCAGGCGTCGGCATCAATCCAGAGAATCATTCGGCGGCCAATGCAGCCTGCAGGCTGTCCAGCTCTTCATGGGCTTGGAGCCAGGCCTCTTCCAGCTCGGCAATGCGCTGCTGACAGCCGGCCTGACGACTCAACAACTGTTTCAGCTGGTCCTTGCTGGCCGCTTCGTACAGGCTGCTGTCGCCCAGCGCCAACTCCACTTCGGCATTTTCTTCGTTGGCTTTCGCCAGTTGCTGTTCCAGCTTGTCTGCCGCTTTCTTGAGCGGGGCCAGGCGCTGACGCTGTTCGGCGGCGGCGCGCCGCTGGGCTTTGGCATCGACCTTGGGCGCAGTGTTCGACGATTCCGGTTGGCCTGCAGCGGCCTGCTGTTGGCGAAACTGCGCCAGCCAGCGGGTGTAGCTGTCCAGATCTTCGTTGTAGGCGGCGACCTTGCCGTCGGCTACCAGCCAGAGTTCATCGGTGGTGTCGCGAATCAATGCGCGGTCGTGTGATACCAGCAGCATGGCGCCCTCAAAACTTTGCAGCGCGATGGTAAGCGCGTGGCGCATTTCCATGTCCAGATGGTTGGTTGGCTCGTCGAGCAAAAGCAGGTTGGGCTTTTGCCAGGCAATCAATGCCAATGCCAGGCGGGCTTTCTCGCCCCCGGAAAAATGCTCGACCGCCTGGTCGATGCGATCACCCTGAAAGTCGAAGCCGCCCAAAAAATTGCGTAGGGTCTGTTCACGCTCATCCGGCGCCATGCGCGCCAGGTGCAACAGTGGACTGGCGGCCGGATCAAGGCTATCGAGCTGATGTTGGGCAAAGTAGCCGATGGCCAGATGTTCGCCGGTTTTCAGCTCGCCGCCGATCAGCGGCAGGCTGCCGGCCAGGGACTTGATCAGCGTGGATTTGCCGGCGCCATTGGGGCCCAGCAGGCCAACGCGGGCGCCGGGCGCCAGTTGCAGCTTGACGTTCTCGAGGATGGCATTGCCGTCGTAGCCGAGCCAGGCCTTGTCCAGATCCAGTAGCGGCGTGGACTGGTTGGCGGCTTCGCGAAAACTGAACGAGAAGGGCGAGTCGATATGCGCCGGGCTCAGCTCTTCCATGCGCTCCAATGCTTTCAAACGGCTTTGTGCCTGGCGGGCCTTGGTGGCCTGGGCGCGGAAGCGCGCAATGTACTTCTGCATGTGCTCGCGCTGCGCCTGTTGTTTCTCGAAGGCCGATTGCTGCTGGCTCAGGCGCTCGGCGCGGGTGCGCTCGAACTGGCTGTAGCCGCCGCGATAGAGGTTCAGTTTCTGACCTTCAACGTGCACTATGTGCTCGACCACAGCGTCCAGAAAATCGCGGTCGTGGGAAATCAGCAGCAGGGTGCCGGGGTAGCCGCGCAGCCATTCCTCCAGCCAGAGAATGGCGTCCAGATCCAGGTGGTTGGTTGGCTCGTCGAGCAGCAGCAGATCCGAGGGTTGCATCAGTGCCTGCGCCAGGTTCAGGCGCATACGCCAGCCACCGGAGAAGTCGCCAACCGGGCGTTCGCATTGCTCACTGGTAAAGCCCAGGCCAGCCAGCAGGGTGCGCGCACGGCTGTCGGCGGTGAAGCCATCGTGGCTCTCCAGTTCGCCGTATAGCGTGCCCAGTTGCTCGGCCGCGTGCTGCTGCTCTGCCTGCTGCAGGCGGCGCTGGATATCGCGCAGCCGGCGATCGCCGTCGAGCACGTAATCCACCGCCTGGTGGTCAAGGGTCTCGATCTCCTGGCGCATGTGGGCGATCCGCCAGTCGGACGGCAGGCTACACTCGCCGGAATCGGGCTCGAGTTCGCCTCGTAGCAGCGCAAACAGGCTGGATTTTCCGGCACCGTTGGCGCCAAGCAAGCCAACCTTCTGCCCGCTATGCAGGCTAAGATTGGCGTTGTCGAGCAAACGCAGCGGTCCGCGTTGCAGAATTAGGGATTCAATAGTGATCATGGGGCGCGAGTATACCAGCGCGCCGTGGCGCTGAGCAGCGGAGTAGATGATGAAAGCGCCGGGTAGTGATCTGAGCGAATGGGCGCAGCGTTGCTATGGCCAGCCGGGTGTAGCGCCGGCATTGCTGGCGCTGCAGGATGAGGGCGGCCAGGACGTGCTGCTGTTACTGGTAATCACCTGGTTATGGGCGCAGGGAAAGCATGTGCCAAGCCAGCACTTGCCGCGGCTGCTGGACCAGCAGCGTCCATGGCAGCAGCAGGTGGTATCGCCGCTGCGCGATGTGCGGCGCAGGCTTAAACAGCACGCCGATGCGCACAGGCTCTATAAACAGGTGAAGGAAGTAGAGCTTGCGGCCGAGTTGCTGCAGTTGGGACGCTTGCAGGTCTGGGTGCTGGAGATGTCTGCGGCCGAGGCTGGAAGCTTGCTGGAGCAACTGCGAGCATTGTGCGCGGCGCAGCTATCGATCGAGAGTGAGCATTTGCAGGTGCTGCTGCAAGATTATGCTGCCGCTGTCGAAACAGCGGCGCAGGCCGGTTTCAGTTAGGCGCGGTAGCGGAGGGCTTGGGCTTTGCGGTGGGCTTGCGTGCTGCGGTGCCTTTGCCGTTGCGCTGAGCGGCAGGGCGACGCGCCCGTGGCTTGGCAGGCGGTTTGGGGGCATCGCGCTTTTCCAGCGCCTGACTGACCTGGCCATCAATGCGCTCAAGCCCTTTGGCCAGGCGTAGCGTCTGGCGAACATCGGAACTGAGTTGTGCAATGTAGCTTTCAGCCTTTAGTCGGGCTTCGTGCAGTTCGAGCTTGGCAGCTTCGAGTTCGGCCAGCTTCTTGCGGGTCTTGCCGGCCGGTTTGTCGGGCTGCTCGGCAGTGCGCGCATCCAGCTTGTCCCGCGTCTGGCCGAGTTTCAGATCCAGCTTCTCCTGCTGGCGCTGGAGCTTGTCGAGCGCCTTGCGGGCGTCCTGCTCGGCCTGGGTGCAGGCGTCGGCAAGATGTTCGTGCAGCGTCCGGGTCAGCGTTTGCAGCAAGTGCAACGGGCTGGAAACCTTGTCGCTGGATTTGGCGGGTTTGCGCGGGCTTTCTATGCTGGTCACTGGCGTTTCCTGTGGCTCAGACCGTGCTGAGCATGTCCTTGTGAGCGGTATGCAGTACTTCGATCAGACAATCTTCCAGTTCAAAGCGCTCGTGCAGTAGTGCGCCAAGGTGCTGCAGGCGCGTCTGCATGGTGTCTTCTTCGACGCCGCAGTCGGGCTGGCCGTAGGTATCGTTGAAGGTCACCGCTTCACGGGTGATGGTTTCGATACGCGGATATACCTGATGGGCCAGCTCGATGCCGCGCTGATCCTTGAAGTCTTCCGCTTCGCGCATCAGCTGCTCATAGATTTCGAAATGTCCGGCTGACAGGTAGTCGACCAGTACATCGCAGAAAGCGGCCAGTTCGGTGTCGGGCGCGCTGGCCGGAGCCTGACGTTTGCGCAGTTGGCTGTAGTTCATCACCAGCTGCTTGCGCTCGGCAAGCCAGCGGTCTATCAGCTGATGAACGCCGCCCCAACGTTCCTGGGAATTCGTGCAACTGTCCAGCATCTGCCACCTCGTCGTACGGTGCCGGCGAGCCGGCTATGTGGGTATATGTTGTCTTGTGGTCGCAACAGAATAGGCCACTCGATGGCTCTGCTTCAAGGTTTATAAAAGTTGAGTGTGATGCTGCCCAGGGTGATGCCCCATTTGCTCATCACGGCGCGATTGAGCATGACCTTGTCGTCGATCAGATACATGCGATCATCGAGGTCAACCAGCCAGGTGCGACCGTCCACCGGCAGGCGTAGCCTATAACGCCAATGAAAGGCGTTGCCCGCCACGCGGCCCTGCGCAATACCCTCAACATCTGCTGCGGTGCCTTGCCAGCTGCCATCACTTTGGCGGGTGAGCGTCCAGATGCGGCGCTCGGTGGTGCCGTCAGAATAAGTGAATTGCTCGTCGAGAGTGCCGGTATCGCCGTCCCAGGTGCCTTGCATCTTCACGTGAAAACGCTTGATGACCTTGCCGCTGCGGCCCTGAAACATGCCCCAGGCTTCCAGGTCACCGTTCAGGTAGTCCTGCAGTGAAAGCTGGGGTTGTTCGGCGGCATATTGCTCCACGTCGGAACTGGCGCAGGCCGCCAGAGTGCAACACAACAGCAGGATCAGCAGGGTTTTCATACCGGCTCCCGGTGGGTTAGTCGACCTTGCGCAGCAACTGCATCAGGCCAAAGACGGTAAAGCAGACAAAGGCGATCAGAGTGCCCTCGGCGATGCTCAGGCCGAGGAAAGTCCAGGTGACTTCCGCGCACTGGGCGGTGCCGCTGAATACCTGACTGAGTACTTGCCAAAAAGGCAGGGCTTCGAGCATGTAATCCAGCGGCAGCATACAGGTGGGTACCTGATCGGCCGGCAAATGTTGCAGCCAGACCTGGCGCGCGGCGGTTGCACCGCCAAACAGGCTGGCCAGGATCAGCAGCACGGCATAGACGCGTGCGCCGGTGCGCTTGCCATTGCGGGGCTTGGGATTGTGCAGCACGGCAGCAAGGCAGAGCAGGCCGATCACGATCACTGCTATGCGTTGCAGGATGCACAGGGGGCATGGCTCCAGGCCGACCACATGTTCCAGATACAGGGCGGTACCCATCAGGAGTACACAGACGATGAAAGCGAGCAGATAAAGGGGGCGGGAGGCCGGCAGGGTCATGCGATATTCCGTCTTCTGCAAATTTGCGGTTGCCTACCTTAGAGCATGCGCTGCGTGGCACACAAGGCAAAAGTCGGTTTGCGGCGGTGTCTGGGTTGCGGACGGTAGAAGGCGGGGGATAAAAGGCATGGCGTGGCCGGTCAGGGCCACGCCATGCAGCAGCGATCAGGCGGTGCCGGCGGCTTCCTGCGCGCGGCGCTGTTCGGCCTGGGCATACAGGGCATCGAAGTTGACCGGTGACAGCATCAGGGGAGGGAAGCTGCCGCGCAGAACCAGGTTGTCGATGGCTTCACGTGCGTAAGGGAACAGAATGTTGGGGCAGAAGGCGCCCAGGGTGTGACGCAGCGATGCTTCGTCCAGGCCATTGATGGCAAAAATGCCGGCCTGCTGCACTTCGGCGATGAAAGTGGTTTCGTCTTCGCCGTTGGTCACGGTGGCGTTCAGGGTCAGCACTACTTCGTACATGCCTTCCTGCAACTGGGTGTGACGGGTATTCAGGTCGAGGTTGACCTGCGGATTCCACTGGGCCTGGAAAACGCTGGGCGACTTGGGTGATTCGAAGGAGATGTCCTTGGCGTAGATGCGCTGCAGGCTGAACTGCGGCTGGCTGGCTGCGCCGTTGGCGGCTTGATTGTTCTGGTTTTCCTCGGCCATGCTCGATCCTTAATTGCTCGTTAGTGTGGTTTAAAACGTTGTATTGGGTTGGCTGATTACCCTGCCAGCAGGGCGTTCAGTTGTCCAGCGCGCTCGCAGGCAAACAACTCGTCGCAGCCGCCGATGTAGGTATCGCCTATCCAGATCTGCGGCACCGAGGTGCGCCCGCCGGCCAGCCGGGTCATTTCGGCGCGGACCGCCGGACGTCCATCGACACTGATTTCCTGGTAATCGGCCTGTTTGCTGTTGAGCAGCTGTTTGGCGCGAATGCAGAAGGGGCAGTAGTTGCTGCTATAGATGACGACCTTGGCCATGTTATTTCACCAGAGGAAGATTGTCCGAACGCCAGCTGCCGATGCCGCCGGAAAGGCGCGCAACGTTCTCGTGGCCGGCTGCCTTCAACTGCTTGGCGCACCCGCCGGCATGCTGGCCGGCTGCGCAGACCAGCAGCAGTGGTTTGCCTTTGTGCTTGTCCAGTTCGCTGATGCGACTGGTCAGGCTGTCGAACGGGATATTGATGGATTCGACAATATGGCCGTTGGCGAATTCCTTCTTGGGACGCAGGTCCACCACGACGGCGTTTTCGCGGTTGATCATGGCGGTGGCCTGCTGCGTGCTGACGGCGGTGCCGGACTTGCGACCTTCGGTGAACAGCAGCAGGGCAAGCACTACCAGGAAGGCAGTAGTCAGCAGGTAATGGGTGCTGATGAATTCGATCAAATGTTGGAGAAACTGCATTGGCGACGCTTCCGAAATCGATAAAGGGGGCGAGTATACACCAAGGCCGCGTTCGACGAGCGGACGCAGGTCGGCTGCGAGAAAAAACGGTCGCAGGCGATGAACGGTCGATGCGTGCCCGAGACGGAGCCGGGCATGACAGTTGCAGACCCGGCAAGTAAACTGTGGCTCTATTCGTCACTGGCGCAGCCCGGTTGGCTGCGGCCTTTTTGCCAATTCAACCTGTGAGTTAATTCAGCATGACAGCAGCCCCCAAGCCCGTAGTCCTCATGATTCTTGATGGTTTTGGTCATAGCGAGTCGCCGGAGTCCAACGCCATCATGGCGGCCAACACCCCGGTGTGGGACAAGCTCTGGGCCAATGCCCCGCATACCCTGGTGTCAGGCTCGGGCATGGATGTGGGGTTGCCGGACGGTCAGATGGGCAACTCCGAAGTGGGCCATATGAACCTGGGCGCTGGCCGTGTGGTGTACCAGGACTTTACCCGGGTCACCAAGGCCATCGCCGACGGCGATTTCTTCAGCAACGAGAATATATGCGCGGCGGTCGACAGGGCGGTGAATGCTGGGCGCGCGGTACACATCATGGGACTGCTGTCGCCGGGTGGGGTGCACAGCCACGAGGAACACCTGGCGGCCATGGTCGAGCTGGCTGCCCAGCGTGGCGCGCACTATATATATGTACACGGTTTTCTCGACGGTCGAGATACCCCGCCCCGGAGCGCCGCTCCTTCGCTGCAACTGATGGAAGAGACATACGCGCGTCTGGGCAAGGGCCGTACTGCCAGCCTGATTGGCCGTTACTTCGCCATGGACCGCGATAATCGCTGGGACCGGGTCGAGGCCGCCTATCGCCTGATCAGCGACGGTCACGGCGCATACAGCGCAGCCACCGCGGCGGAAGCTCTGGACGCGGCCTATGAGCGTGGCGAGAGCGACGAATTCGTCAAAGCTACCACCGTGGGTGAGCCGGTGCGCGTGGAAGACGGCGATGCGGTGGTGTTCATGAACTTTCGCGCCGACCGTGCCCGCGAACTCAGTCGCGCCTTCGTCGAGCCGGATTTCAGCGGCTTTGCGCGGTCACGCGAATTGCAGCTGGCCGGTTTTGTGATGCTTACCCAGTATGCGGCAAGCATTCCGGCGCCCTGTGCCTATCCGCCGGCCTCGCTCGACAACGTGCTGGGCGAGTACCTGGCCAAGCAGGGCAAGACCCAGTTGCGAATTGCCGAGACCGAGAAATACGCCCACGTCACCTTCTTTTTCTCTGGCGGCCGGGAAGAACCCTTCGAGGGGGAAGAGCGCATCCTGATCCCCTCGCCGCAAGTGGCTACCTATGACCTGCAGCCCGAGATGAGCGCGCCGGAAGTCACCGACCGCATCGTCGAGGCCATCGAGCAGCAACGTTTTGATGTGATCATCGTCAATTACGCCAACGGCGACATGGTTGGCCACACAGGCGTGTTCGAGGCTGCGGTGGCGGCGGTGGAGTGCCTCGACAAGTGCATTGGCCGCATCGCTGAAGCCTTGCAGAAGGTGGGTGGCGAAGCGCTGATTACTGCTGACCATGGCAATGTCGAGCAGATGGCCGACGACAGCACCGGTCAGGCGCACACGGCGCATACCTGCGAGCCGGTGCCCTTTGTCTATGTAGGGCCGCGCGCCGTGGAATTGCGCGATGGTGGCATCCTCTCCGATGTGGCTCCCACCATTCTGACACTGCTGGGTTTGCCGCAGCCGGATGAAATGACCGGCCGCTCTATTGTTACCCGGGTGTGAATCCCATCTATCGCGGAGGGCAAGGCCAATGGAGTGGCTGTTGAAACGAGCACGGCAACGCCGCCTGATGCTGGCGGTTGCGCTATTGGGTAGCGTGCTGTTTGGCGCGGCGCTACCCTCCAGCGCTCAGGAGACCGACTCGCGTGCAGCGCGCGCCGAGCTGGAAAAGACCCAGGCCGATATCAAGCGTCTGAAAGATATGCTCGATGGACTCAAGCAGGAGGTGTCCGGCCTTGAGTCCGAATTGAAGGAAAGCGAGACGGACATCGGCCGCCTCAAGCGTGAAAGCAACGAACTGGAACAGCAGATTCGCGACGGTGAAACGCGCCTGCTGGATCTGCGCGAACAGGCCAGGGCGCTGCAGGCTTCATTGGCGGCGCAGCAGGAGCAGATTGCCCAGCAGGTGCGTGCTGCCTACATGGCCGGGCAGCAAGGCTATCTCAAGGTGCTGCTGAATCAGGATGATCCGGGGCGTATGGCGCGGATGATGCGCTACTACGAATATGTAGGGCAGGCGCGCGTCCAGGAAATCAACCACTTCAATGACACCCTGGACCAGATTCAGCAGGCCAGTGCAGAGATAGTGCGCGAGCAGGCAGCTCTGCAAAGTGCCCGCGAGGATCTGGCCGCGCGGGAAAGCGCGCTGCAGGCGCAGCAGACAAAGCGTACCCAACTGCTCGCCTCGCTACAGGGGCAGAGCCGCACGGAGGCGCAGAAACTGGCTGCACGTGAATCCGAGCGCGCGGCGTTGAACAAATTGATCAAGCAGCTGGATGAAGCCATCACCAGCCTGCCAACGCCCACCGCGCCTCGGGTGCCAAGCCAGGGCCAGAGTCAGAATCAGGGGCAGGCGAGCATTCCGGCGCCAGCCAGTTGGCCGGCAGGTAGCCAGCCTTTTGCCCAAGCCCGTGGCAAGATGCCCCTGCCGGTGGGTGGTCGTATCGTCTCGCGTTACGGCAGCCAGCGCGGCGGTGATGCGCGATTGAAATGGGATGGCCTGCTGATTTCTGCGCCAGTGGGTAGTCAGGTCAGTGCCATACACGGCGGGCGGGTGGTCTTTGCCGACTGGCTGCGCGGTTCGGGCCTGCTGCTGATTCTCGATCACGGTAATGGCTACCTCAGCCTTTACGGCCATAATCAGACGTTGCTACGTGACGTGGGTGCCTGGGTAAAGCCGGGTGAGCCGGTGGCTACCGTGGGCAACAGTGGCGGATTATCTGAACCATCATTGTATTTTGCCATCAGACACAAGGGCCGGGCCCTTGATCCATTGGCGTGGTGTATGCTGTCGGGGTGATGTTGCGCGTGTTGCCGGCTGCCCCCGTAGCCGTGTCGCTGTCTGCCTTTCTTGCGTTGGGAGAGTTTCATGATTGCAGTGCGTAGTCTGTTTGTTGCCAGCTTGAGCTTGAGTCTCAGTCTGGCCCCTGTGTATGCGCAAGAAGCTCCACAGGAGGCTGCCGCACCCCTGCCGTTGAACGAACTACGTACCTTTGCCGAAGTGTTCGAGCGTATTCGTACCGCCTACGTTGAGCCGGTGGATGACGCGACACTGCTGGAGAATGCCATCCGCGGCATGCTGGAGGGGCTCGACCCGCACTCGGCCTACATGGCGCCGGATGAGTTCGCCGGGCTGCAGGATACGACCCAGGGCCAGTTTGGTGGGCTGGGTATAGAAGTAGGTCAGGAGGATGGTTTTCTCAAGGTGGTTTCGCCTATCGACGATACACCGGCTGCAGAGGCAGGTATCGAGGCGGGCGACCTGATCGTCAAGATCGACGATCAGCCCGTCAAGGGCATGAGCCTGATGGATGCCGTCGACAAAATGCGCGGCGAGCCGGGCACCAGTATTCGCCTGACCCTGGTGCGCAACAACGGACGCCCCTTCGAGGTCACGCTCAAGCGCGCCATTATCAAGGTCAAGAGCGTCAAGTCGGAAATGCTCGAGCCGGGCTACGCTTACCTGCGCGTGACCCAGTTTCAACTTAATACCGGGGATGAGGTGCGCAGCAATCTCAATCGTCTGAAAGCCGACGGCGACCTCAAGGGTCTGGTGCTGGATTTGCGCAACAATCCGGGCGGGGTGCTGCAGTCGGCTGTCGAAGTGGTTGATACCTTTGTCGACAAAGGACTGATCGTCTACACCAAAGGGCGCCTGAGCAATTCCGAAATGCGCTTCAGTGCGACCAGCAACAACCCTTCCGGTGATATTCCGCTGGTGGTATTGATCAACGGCGGCTCGGCCTCGGCGTCCGAAATTGTGGCTGGCGCACTGCAGGATCTGGGGCGCGGTGTGATCATGGGTACCGACAGTTTTGGCAAGGGCTCGGTGCAGACCGTGCTGCCGCTGAACAATGATCGCGGCCTGAAACTTACCACCGCACTCTATTACACGCCCAAGGGGCGCTCGATTCAGGCCCAGGGGATAGTGCCGGACATCCGTGTGGAGCGCGCGCACCTGACCCTGGACGAGGCCGAAATCAGCTATCGCGAGGCCGATCTGGCCGGCCATTTGAACAACGCCAGCGGCAATGAACGGCCTACCTCTGCCAGCAGTCGAGGCGACAATCCGCTGGCTGATGACTATCAGTTGAATCAGGCGGTCAGTCTGCTCAAGGGGCTGAACGTCGCCCGCAGCCACGTGCAATAGCGCCACTGGTGTTGTCGAGAAACAGCTTGCGCCGCCTCGTCTGCGGCGCATGCAGCGGGGTGTCGATATTGCTCGCCGCTGTGCTGCTGTCTGGCTGCTCGGACGAGTCGCCGGATTCGGCGGCCGCTACCAAAGCGGACTCCTCTACGCAGCTCGCTGCCGAAGTTGCTGTCGAGCGCGAGCCGGTCGCGCCAGCGATCCTCTCGCCGGGCGTCGGGTCCATTCCTTCGCTGCCACCACCAGCGCCCGAGTCCGCTGCCGGCATGTCGCCGGACGCTAGCTCTGCGTCAGCGCCCCCGCCAGAGCTGGCTACGCCGCCGGTAGCTCCCGGACCGGCTGAGGTGCAGCTGCCTGCGCCGTCACCAACTAAGATGGCACCGCCTGCTGCGCTACCGATGCTCAGCATCATCATTGATGACGTCGGCCACAGCCGCGCCGCCGGCGAGCGGATCATTGCCCTGCCGGCGCCGGTAGCGCTGGCGATCATGCCCTTTACCCGCAATGCACAGGCCCTGGCGACCCTGGCTGCCGAGGCCGGCAAGCCGGTGATGCTGCATCTGCCGATGGAAAATCTGGCCGGGCTCTCCATGGGTGAAGGCGGGCTGAGCACGCAGATGTCACGGACGGTTTTCGATGCTCAGCTACAGGCCAGCCTGAACGCCTTCACGCCGATTCAGGGGGTGAACAACCACATGGGCAGCAAGCTGACCGCCGACCGGGAACGCATGGACTGGCTGATGACGCAACTGGCAGCGCGGCAGCTATTCTTTGTTGATAGCCGCACCAACAAGGAAACCCAGGCGGCCTTTGCCGCGCAGGCGAGCGGTGTGGCCAATGTATCGCGTGACGTCTTCCTGGATAACCTGCGTACGCCCGTGGAGCTGGAGCGGGAGTTCAAACTGGTGCTGGCACGGGCGCGCAAGCAGGGCGCGGCGGTGTTGATCGGTCATCCCTATCCGGAGACCCTGGCCTTCTTGGAGCAGCAACTGCCCGGGCTGGAGGCGCGCGAGGGGGTGCAGCTGGTCAGCGTGCAGGCGCTGCTGACCCGGCCGCATTGAGACGCTTGTTGGTTACAGGCGCATCTCGATGCCGCGCTCGGCCATATAGGCTTTGGCCTCGCTGACGGTAAACTCACCGAAGTGGAAAATACTGGCCGCCAGCACGGCATCCGCGCCGCCCTGAATCACGCCCTCGGCCAGGTGTTGCAGATTGCCGACACCGCCCGAGGCGATCACGGGGATGTGCAGCGCGTCGCTGATGGCGCGGGTCACGCCCAGGTCGTAGCCGCTCTTCACGCCGTCCTGATCCATGCTGGTGAGCAGGATTTCGCCGGCGCCCAGTTGTTCCATCTTGCGTGACCATTCCACGGCATCCAGCCCGGTGGGCTTGCGCCCGCCGTGGGTGAAGATCTCCCAGCGGCCCGGCTCGCCGGGGGCGGAAACCCGCTTGGCGTCGATGGCGACGACGATGCACTGCGAGCCGAAACGGTCAGCTGCTTCACCGACAAACTCTGGATTGAACACCGCAGCGGTGTTGATCGAGACCTTGTCGGCACCGGCGTTGAGCAGGTTGC
The DNA here is from genome assembly GCF_036961105.1 of Halopseudomonas sp. Taxonomy (GTDB): domain Bacteria; phylum Pseudomonadota; class Gammaproteobacteria; order Pseudomonadales; family Pseudomonadaceae; genus Halopseudomonas. Next base: position 99,014 of record NZ_JBALWW010000001.1, read on the forward strand.
GGATGTCTGCCACTGTGCGCACGCCACCGCCCACGGTCAGCGGAATGAACACCTGGCTGGCCATGCGCTCGACCGTGTGCAGCGTGGTGTCACGCTCCTGATGGCTGGCGGTAATGTCGAGAAAGGTAATTTCGTCGGCGCCCTGCTCGTTGTAGCGACGGGCAATCTCCACCGGATCACCGGCATCGCGGATGTTCTCGAACTTGACGCCCTTGACCACGCGACCGTTGTCGACGTCGAGGCAGGGGATGATGCGTTTGGCCAGGGGCATGGGCTTTCTCCGAAAGCAGCTGCAAGCGACAAGCTTCAAGCTGCAAGCAAAATCAGTAAACCGGCGCGGACAGCTTGCCGCTTATGGCTTGTGGCTTGCCGCTGCGTTGTCACACAGCGCCTGCGCTTCAGCTACATCCAGCGTGCCTTCATAGATTGCACGGCCGGTGATGGCGCCGATGATGCCGGGGGTGGTGGTGTCGAGCAGGGTCTGGATATCGCCCAGATTGTGGATGCCGCCTGAGGCGATCACCGGAATCGAGGTGGCGTTGGCCAGTGCGGCGGTGGCTTCGACGTTACAGCCCTGCATCATGCCGTCTTTGGCGATGTCGGTGTAGACGATGGCGGACACGCCGTCGGCTTCAAAGCGCTTGGCCAGATCGATGACCTGAATACTGCTCACCTCGGCCCAGCCGTCGGTGGCGACAAAACCGTCCTTCGCGTCCAGACCGACGATCACCTTGCCAGGGAAGGCACGGCAGGCCTCGGCGACGAACTTGGGCTCTTTTACTGCCTTGGTGCCTATGATCACGTAGCTGACGCCGGCTTTCACGTATTCTTCGATGGTTTCCAGGGAGCGAATGCCGCCGCCGATCTGAATCGGCAGGTCGGGGTAGCGCTTGGCAATCGCGGTGACGGCGGCGCCATTCACCGGCTTGCCCTCAAAGGCGCCATTCAGGTCTACGAGATGTAGGCGGCGACAGCCGGCCTCGACCCAGCGCGCGGCCATGGCGACCGGATCGTCGGAGAACACGGTGGCGTCGTCCATCAGGCCCTGGCGCAGGCGCACGCAGGCGCCGTCTTTGAGGTCGATAGCGGGAATAATGAGCATAACTTTTTCCTTTGGAAAAAGAGCTTCAAGTTTCAAGCTGCAAGCCTCAAGCGGATTTGCTTGCAGCTTGCAGCTGGTGGCTTGCAGCTCTGTTCTTTACCAGCGTCCATCCCAGGCGAGAAAGTTCTGCAGCAGCTGCAGGCCATTGGTATGGCTTTTCTCGGGGTGGAATTGGGTGGCGAATACATTGTCCTGGGCCAGCGCGGCGGCAAAGTCGACACCGTAATGGCAGCGGCCGGCCAGCTGGGTGGTTTTAACCGGTGCGGCATAATAGCTGTGCACAAAGTAGAAGCGCGCATTCTGCTCGATGCGATGCCAGAGCGGGTGGTCCAGGTTCTGCTGCACCTGGTTCCAGCCCATGTGCGGCACCTTGAGACGCACATCGCCGTCGTACAGCTCGTTGCCAAAAAACTTCACTTCACCGGGAAACAGACCCAGGCTGTCAACGCCGCCATTCTCTTCGCTGCGCTCGAGCAGCATCTGCATGCCCACACAGATGCCCAGCAGCGGCTTTTCCCTGGCCACTTGATAGACCACCTGATCCAGCCCCAGCTGACGCAGCTCGCTGACGCAATCGCGAATTGCACCTACGCCAGGCAGCACCACGCGGTCGGCGTTGAGAATCGCCTGCGGATCACTGGTGACTTCAACCTGTTGCGCGCCCACGTGCTCCAGGGCCTTGGCCACCGAATGCAGGTTGCCCATGCCGTAGTCGATGACGGCTACATGAGTCGACATGCTTACAGGCAACCCTTGGTGGAGGGCATGATGCCGCTCATGCGTTCATCCTGCTCGATGGCCATGCGCAGCGCACGGCCAAAGGCCTTGAACACGGTTTCAATCTGGTGATGCGTATTTACGCCGCGCAGGTTGTCGATGTGCAGGGTCACCTGGGCGTGGTTGACGAAGCCCTGGAAAAACTCCATGAACAGGTCAACGTCAAAGCCCCCCACGCTGGCGCGGGTGTAGGGCACGTGCATCTGCAGGCCGGGGCGGCCGGAAAAGTCGATCACCACGCGTGACAGGGCTTCATCCAGCGGCACGTAGGCATGGCCATAGCGGCGGATGCCCTTCTTGTCGCCAATCGCCTTGGCAAAGGCCTGGCCTAGGGTGATGCCCACGTCTTCAACGGTGTGGTGGTCGTCAATGTGCAGGTCGCCACGGGCCTTGATAGTCATGTCGATCAGGCCGTGTCGGGCGATCTGGTCGAGCATGTGCTCAAGGAAGGGAACGCCAATATCAAAGTCGGCTTCGCCGGTACCATCGAGGTTGATGGCGACATTGATCTTGGTTTCCAAAGTGTCGCGCGCGACGCTGGCCTTGCGCTCCGCCATGGTTAATCTCCGCTGAAGTTGTCGGTCAAAGGCGGGCATTATACTTGCCTGCGGGCCGGTTGGGCTACAGCCGGCTGGCCCGGCCGGCGATGAGTGGCTGACGGCTGTCATTGAACTGGGCGGGGCGGCACAATGCAGAGCGGGTGTGCGGAGCAGAAAAAACACGTAGAGACGGGAGTATAAGGCGACGGACTATGATCTGGTTGTGATAGGTGCGGGCGTAGTGGGGCTGGCCATAGCGCAACGCCTGGCACGCACCGGACGGCGGGTGCTGGTGCTGGAGCAGGAAGCCTGGGTGGGGCAGCATGCCTCCAGCCGCAACAGCGAGGTGATACACGCAGGAATCTACTACCCACCCGGCTCGCTCAAGGCGCGCCTCTGTGTGGAAGGGCGAGAGCTGCTGTACGCCTGGTGCAAGGAGTATGGGGTGCCGCACCGGCGGATCGGCAAATTGCTGGTGGCCGTTGCGCCAGCCGAGATAGCTGCACTGCACCAGCTACAGCGCAATGCAGCCGCAAACGGGGTGCTGTTGCAGTGGTTGGACGCCCAGCAGGTGCAGGCGCTGGAGCCGGAGGTGCGGGCGGTGGCGGGGCTGTTTTCGCCGCTCACCGGGATTGTCGATAGTCACGCGCTGCTGCAGTCTTTCGAAGCGGCACTGCGCGCGTCGCGTGGCGAGCTGGTCTGCCGCACCCTGGTGCAGCGCATAACGCCTTTGGCTGAGGGCTTGCGAGTCGAGGGCATCAGCGGCGGTGAGCCCTTTGCGGTAGAGGCGGCGCAGGTAGTGAACTCTGCCGGCCTGTTCGCCCAGGCATTGCAAGAGCGTATCGAGGGGGTACGGCAGATGCCGCCGCTGTATTGGTGTCAGGGTCGCTATTTTGCCTACTCCGGCTCGTCGCCCTTCCGTCATCTGGTTTACCCTATGCCGGAGGCCAATGCGGCTGGGCTTGGTGTGCACGCCACCTTGGACATGGCAGGCCAGCTGCGCTTTGGTCCCGATGTGCGCTATGTACAACAACTGGATTATCAGGTCGATGCCAGCCTGCGCGACGAATTCGCTCGTGCGGTACAGCGTTATTGGCCTGCTTGCGAGGCGCAGCGATTGCAGCCGGCCTATGCTGGGGTGCGTGCCAAGCTTAGCGGCGCGGGGGAACCGGCCATGGATTTTGTCCTCCAAGATCAGACAATTCATGCTGTGCCTGGGCTGGTCAGTCTGTTCGGGATCGAATCGCCCGGGCTGACTGCCAGCCTGGCGTTGGCCGAGCGGGTGCTGCTGATGCTGGAGCCCTGAGTGCGGGCACGATTTTGCTACCTGGGCGGGGTGTTCCGTCGGGGCCATTGGAAGCCTGTTAAGGAGAAGTCATGAAAGCCTTTGCCAAGGTACTTGGACTGGTAGTGTTCGGCATTGTGGTGCTGGCTGCCGGCGTGCTGTTTTTTCTTACCCGGATGTTCGACCCCAATGACTATAAGGAAGACATCCAGCAAGCCGCACGGGAGAAGGCCAATATCGAGCTGACCCTGGACGGGGACATCGGCTGGTCGTTGTTTCCCTGGCTTGGCATAGAGCTCAAGGATGTGGGTGTGGCGCCTACCGAGCAGCCGCAGCAGCCGTTGGCGCAGGTAGGTTCGCTGGGGTTGGGCGTCAAGGTGCTGCCGCTGCTGCGCCGCCAGCTGCGCATGAGCGATGTGATTCTTGACGATGTCCAGTTGCTGTTGGTCAAAGATGAGGACGGCGAGGGTAACTGGGCCAATATAGGTCCACAGGATTCGGGCGAAGATTCAGGCACCGCTGGCGAGCAGGAGCCCGCACCCGCCACCAAAGACAGGTCCATGGATTTTGCCGTGGAAAGCGTCCAGATCACCAACGCCAGCGTACGCTATGAAGACCGAGAGAGCGGTCAACTGTTGACCCTGGAGCAGGCCAACCTGACCACCGGTGCCTTGATTGAGGGCGAGCCCTTTGATGTCAGTTTTCTGGGCATGCTCACCACCGACAAGCCGGCTCTGCGCGTGCGGCTGGACGTGAAGACAGTCGCGCAGTTTGACCTGGGTCTGAAGCGTTATCGCTTCGATGCGCTGGATATGAAAGTGGACGCCAGTGGCGAGCCCTTCTCCGGTCGTGCAGTCAATCTGCAGCTACAGGCGGATGGCCTGGTAGATCTTGGCGCGCAGGTAGCGGAGCTGAATCAGCTGCGCATGAGCCTGGGTGACATGCGCGCAACCGGCGCGCTCAAGGCCACCGGATTGGATAGCGAGCCACGGCTCAGCGGCCAATTGAACGTGGCAGACTTTGATGCCCGCGATCTGCTGCGTGATCTGGGACAGGAGCTACCTGATATGGCTGACCCGGGCGCACTGTCAAAGGTGTCGCTGTCGACCAGCCTCAGCGGCTCTGCCTCCAGCCTGATGTTGAATGATCTGGAGCTGGTGGTGGATGACGCCAGCCTCAAGGGGCAGATGGGGATTACCGATTTTACCCGCCAGGCGCTGCGCTTCAGCTTGGTGGGAGATCAACTGAACCTGGATAACTATCTGCCGCCCCGAGAAGAAAAACAGGGCGACGCGGCCCAGGAGCAAGCGTCGGGCGGCAGCAGGTCAACCGCGCCACCGCCCGAGTGGAGCGACGACGCCGTGTTGCCGCTGGAACAGTTGGCGCGCCTGGATGTGGATGGCAGCCTGGAGCTGCAGAAAGTGACACTGACGGGGCTGGACATCAGTCCGTTCAAGGCGGCAGTAACGGCGCGCGAGGGGCGCATCCTGCTCAAGCAGCTTGATGGGGGTGTGTTTTCTGGCACATTTACCAGCAAGGGCGAAGTGGACACGCGCCAGACGCCGGTCAGGTTGAATATTGCCAGCCAGCTAAAGGGTATCGACTCGCTGGCCGCGCAGAAAGCCTACGAGATGCCAGCCCAGGTACGCGGCGCGCTGGATCTGGAGTTGGATCTGAGCATGCGCGGCAATAGCATGCGGCGCTGGATGAATACCCTGACCGGCAACGCCAGCTTCGAGTTCGATGAGGGGGCACTGCTCGGGGTGAACCTGGAGCAGCAGTTGTGCCGCGCTATTGCATTGGCCAACCGAAAGTCGCTGAGTGCGGAGCACGGCAGTGAGGACACCCCCTTCGAGCAGTTGAGTGGCAGCTTTACCGTGCGTGATGGGCAGATCAGCAATCGCGATCTGGTGGTCGAGCTGCCCGGCATTACGGCCAAGGGCACGGGCGAGGTCAATCTCCCTGACCAGCGGTTGGACTACCGCATTGGCCTGCTGCTCGAGGGTGACAAGAGCGACATGCCGGATGAGGCCTGTCAGGTCAATGAGCGCTATGTCGGCGTCGAGTGGCCGGTGCGCTGCCAGGGCTATCTGCACAATGCCGCGCGCAGCTGCGGCGTGGATACCGAAGGCGTGACCAAGGTCGCGGGGCAGCTGCTGGGCAACGAGGCCAAGCGCAAGCTGGAAGAGCGCCTGGATGAAAAGCTGGGCGACAAGGCGCCCGAGCTGCGCGATGCCATCAAGGGGCTGTTTTCCAATTGAAGTCGGATGAGTTTGCCCAGCGTGTACTGGACTGGTACGACATGCACGGGCGCAAGGATCTGCCCTGGCAGCACGACAAGACGCCCTACCGCGTCTGGGTTTCCGAGATCATGCTGCAGCAGACGCAGGTGGCAACGGTGATTCCCTATTACGCGCGCTTCATGGCGGCACTGCCAGATGTGCACGCCCTGGCGGCGGCCAGCGATGACGAGGTGTTGCATCTGTGGACCGGGCTTGGCTACTACAGCCGGGCGCGCAACCTGCACAAGGCGGCCAAACAGGTAGTTGCCGAACACGCTGGTGAGTTTCCGCGCAGCATAGAGGGCCTGATGGCGTTGCCGGGCATAGGTCGGTCGACCGCTGGCGCCATCGCCTCGATCAGCATGGGCCTGTGGGCGCCGATTCTCGACGGCAACGTCAAACGGGTGCTGGCGCGCTTTGGTGCGGTTGAAGGCTGGCCAGGCGAAAAGCAGGTGCATGATCGTTTGTGGCGCATGGCCGAGCGGTACACGCCCCAAAACAGGGTGCAGGCCTACACGCAGGCGATGATGGATATGGGGGCTACGCTGTGCACGCGCAGCAAGCCCTCCTGCTTATTGTGCCCGGTGAAAGAGGGGTGTGAAGCGCGCCTTCTGGGCGAGCCCGCCCGCTTTCCCGGTTCCAAGCCGCGCAAGACCCTGCCGGTGCGTCAGTGCGTGATGCCCCTGTTGTTGAATGAGGAAGGTGAAGTCTGGTTGCAGCGCCGGCCGCCCAGTGGTTTGTGGGGCGGTTTGTGGTGTCCGCCGCAACTGGACGACAAAGCGAGCTTCGCAGTCTGGCTGCAGGCGCAGCCGCTGCAGGTTGAAGGGCGTGAGGCGCTACCGCCCCTGCGGCACACCTTCAGCCATTTTCATCTGGACATCCAGCCGGTGCTGGTCAGGGTCAGTGCCGGTTCAGGCGTGGCTGAAGAGGGGCGGCTCTGGTATAACCTGCGCCAACCCAGTCGCCTCGGTCTGGCAGCGCCGGTGAAAAAGTTGCTAAAGCTGATCGAGGTTCACCTGCCAACTGTTGCTTGAAGGAGACAGTGATGACACGCACGGTAATGTGCCGCAAATACAAGGAAGAATTGCCCGGGCTGGAGCGCCCGCCCTATCCGGGCCCCAAGGGCGAGGCGATTTTTCAGGACGTGTCCAGGCGCGCCTGGGATGAATGGCAGGCCCACCAGACGATGCTGATCAACGAGCGTCGTTTGAACATGATGGATCCCGAGGATCGGCGCTTTATCCAGGCGGAAATGGACAAGTTTCTTGCCGGGGAAGACTACGCGCAGGCCGAGGGTTACGTGCCGCCGAGTGCATGATGTTTTGGTAAGCGGCTGAAAAGTAGAAAATATTTTTTGGCAGGCGCTTGACACAAAAAGGCTTAAACCGTTTAATAGCGGCCCTTGATGCCCAGATAGCTCAGTCGGTAGAGCAGAGGATTGAAAATCCTCGTGTCGGCGGTTCGATTCCGTCTCTGGGCACCACCTATTTCAAAGCCCGCTGGCGACCCCAGCGGGCTTTTTTGTTTCTGGTGGTTGAGAGCTCTCTAGCTGGCGTGTTGGCAAGAGTCTTGCCTGTATTTGCCGGGTTGTGACCGAAACAGGGTTCTTGGTCATGCCGCCGAGCTGTGCTAGTTTTGCCAGAACATGACGACTGGACCCCGCAGAAGGATCTGTGTCCCAGCCGCCGCATCACAAATGTGGTGGTAATACACCTGACGGCTAAAAGCCTAGTGGATAACGATACGTGACTTCGCCCGCTCTAGAAGTGCGCAATTTGCACAAACGATACGGCGACCTTGAAGTGCTCAAGGGCGTTGATCTGGTCGCCAACGATGGCGACGTCATTTCCATCCTCGGTTCCTCCGGTTCCGGCAAGAGTACGCTGCTGCGGTGCATCAACCTGCTGGAAAATCCGCATCAGGGTCAGATACTGGTGGCTGGCGAAGAGCTCAAGCTCAAAGCGGGTCGTCACGGCGAGCTGGTGGCGGCCGATAACAAGCAGATCAATCGCCTGCGCGCCCGCGTCGGCTTTGTGTTCCAGAGCTTCAACCTGTGGCCGCACATGAGCATCCTCGACAACATCATCGAGGCACCCCGCCGCGTGCTGGGCCAGTCCAAGGCGGAAGCAGTCGAGGCGGCCGAGGCCTTTCTCGACAAGGTCGGCATCGCCGACAAGCGCCATGCCTTCCCCGCACAGCTTTCTGGTGGGCAGCAGCAACGCGCTGCCATCGCGCGCACGCTGGCCATGCAGCCACGTGTGATTCTGTTTGATGAGCCGACCTCGGCGCTGGACCCGGAAATGGTCCATGAGGTACTCACGGTGATTCGAGCCCTGGCTGACGAAGGACGTACTATGCTGTTGGTAACCCACGAGATGGGCTTTGCCCGGCAGGTATCCAGCCAGGTGGTGTTTCTGCATCAAGGGCAGGTCGAAGAGATCGGTACCCCGGAACAGGTATTCGATAACCCCGGTTCCGAACGCTGCCGACAGTTCATGTCAAGCCATAAATAGGAGTAGGTCCATGAAACAATACAAAAAGGTTTTGCTGGCAACTGCCGCCGCGTTGTTTATGAGTGCTCCGGCCTTGGCCGAAACGCTGCGCATCGGTACCGAGGGGGCCTATCCGCCCTTTAACCTGATCGACAGCAGTGGCGAGGTGGTTGGCTTTGATATCGATATCGCCAAGGCTCTGTGCGCCGAAATGAAGGTTGAGTGCACCGTGGTGACGTCCGACTGGGATGGCATCATTCCCGCGTTGAACAACAACAAGTTCGATTTCCTGGTGGCCTCGATGTCGATTACCGACGAGCGCAAGCAGGCAGTTGATTTCACCAACCCCTACTACACCAACAAGCTGCAGTTCGTGGCGCCCAAGTCGGCCGACTTCAAGGTTGATGAGGCCAGCCTGAAAGGCAAGACCATCGGCGCGCAGCGCGCGACCATCGCCGGTCAGTGGCTGGAAGAGAACATGGGCGACGTGGTGGACATTCGCCTGTACGACACCCAGGAGAATGCCTACCTGGACATGAACTCCGGTCGTATCGACGGCGTTCTGGCTGACAACTTTGTGCAGTACGAGTGGTTGCAGAGCGAAGCTGGTTCCAACTTCGAGTTCAAGGGCGAGCCGGTGTTCGACAACGACCAGATCGGCATTGCCGTGCGCAAGGATGATCCGCTGCGTGAGCGCCTGAATACAGCGCTGCAGGCCATTATCGACGATGGTACCTACGAGAACATCAACGCCAAGTACTTCCCTTTCAGCATCTATTGATGACCAGCCGGGCTCTACGGAGCCCGGCCTGGATATAAAACGCCCATGCCCGATTTACAAGGTTTCGGTCCAGCCCTGCTCGAAGGGACCTGGATGACCATTCGTTTGTCTCTTGCCGCGGTAGCCGTGGGCCTGGTTTTCGGCCTGCTTGGCGCCAGCGCCAAAGTTTCCAATAACGCCTTCGCCCGTGGCCTGGGTGGCTTCTATACCTCGGTAGTGCGCGGCATCCCGGAAACCGTCTGGGTACTGATGATGTACTTCGGTACGGTATCGGCATTCAACGCCCTGGGCGCCTATTTCGGTAACCCGCGTTTGTCACTTAGCCCCTTTGTGGCGGGCACCCTGGCCTTGGCGCTGTGTTTCGGAGCCTACGCCACCGAGGTGTTTCGCGGTGCGCTGCTGGCGATCCCGGCAGGGCAGAAGGAGGCCGGCCTGGCGCTTGGCCTGTCGAACTGGCGCATCTTCTACCGTATTACTTTGCCGCAACTGTGGCGCGTCGCGTTGCCCGGCTTGGGCAATTTGTACCTGATTCTGCTCAAGGACACGGCGCTGGTCTCGCTGATTACCCTGGATGAAATCATGCGCAAGGCGCAGTCGGCGGCCAACGCTACCAAAGAACCCTTTACCTTCTATCTGCTGGCAGCAGGGATCTATCTGTTCCTGACCGTCTTCATCATGGCTGCGCTGCACTGGTTTGAAAATCGCGCCAACCGTGGCTTTGTGAGAACCGAGCTATGATCCTCGCCGAGAAGTGGGCGCTGATCGAGCGCTTTTTGCCGCAGCTGTGGGATGGTGCGATGGTTACCCTGCAGCTAGTGGGCCTGGCGGTGCTGATCGGCCTGGTGGTCGCCATTCCGCTGGGCCTCGCACGGGCTTCGCGGCATTGGTATATCCGCGCCTTACCCTATGGCTATATTTTCTTCTTTCGTGGCACCCCGCTGTTGCTGCAGCTGTTTCTGGTCTATTACGGCATCTCGCAATTTCAGGCGGTGCGCGACAGCTTCCTCTGGCCCTATCTGCGCGAGCCCTTCTGGTGCGCGCTGATCACCATGACCATGCACACCGCTGCCTATATCGCCGAGATTCTGCGCGGCGCTATTCAGGCCGTGCCACCGGGTGAGGTCGAGGCGGCGCGCGCGCTGGGCATGTCGCGGCGCCAGGCGTTGCAGCACATCATATTGCCGCGCGCCATTCGCATCGGCTTGCCGGCCTACGGTAACGAAGTGATTCTGATGCTCAAGGCCAGCGCCGTGGTCTATACCGTCACCATGATGGATATCATGGGCGTTATCCGTACCATCAATTCGCGGACCTATGAGTACGAATTGTTCTTCATGGTGGCTGGGGTGATCTACCTGATCATTACCCTGGTGTTTACCCAGCTGTTTCGCCTGGTTGAGCGCTGGCTCAAGGTAGACGCCAGCCGGCAGTCGCGCTGAACGGCACGGCAGTGAGCTTCGCCGCGCACTTCGCCGAGCTGGATCGGTGGCTGCACCAGCATCAAGCGCTATGGCGGGCCAAGCCGTTCACCGAGCTGCAGCTGCCTTGGGAAGCGGATTGGCCCGAGCTGGCGCACTGGTTGCGCCAGCGTAGCCTGGCCGAGGCCGAAGCCGCGCATCAAGCGCCGCAATTGCTCCAGGCGCCGGCGCCCTTCACCCAGCTGGCAGCCGACGCCATAGGCTTCATCCGGCTACCGCGCTGGCAGGCGCCGCCGGATAACGCTCTGCCCGAGCCGCTGTATCGCCATATTCCCGGCCGTAAATGGCAGCAGATCACCGCCTTCGCCGGCGTCGCCGCAGCGCAGCTACAGCAGCCTGCCACGCGCTGGATCGATTGGTGCGCCGGCAAAGGGCACCTGGGCCGATTGTTGGCCTGGCAGGGCAGGCAGCCACTGGTCTGTCTTGAGCAAGACGCGGCGCTAATTCAGGCCGGAGCGGCTCTGAGTCAGGCATTATCGGTCGATGCGCAGCACCTGCAGACGGATGTTCTGGCGTCTGATTGCGCAAAGCAGCTGCGCGGTCACGACTCGGTTGTCGCCTTGCACGCCTGCGGCCAATTGCACATGACGTTGCTGCAGCAACTGGTAGCCAACGACTGCCGCCAGTTGGCACTTTCTCCCTGCTGCTACAACCGCATTGAGCCTGAGCGCTATCAGCCGCTATCGGCCGCAGCGCGCGCCGCGCAGCTACAACTCAGCAAGGAGGACCTGTCACTGCCCTTGCAGGAAACCGTCACCGCCGGCCAGCGCGAGCGGCAGCAGCGCGACCGCTCCATGGCCTGGCGCCTGGCTTTCGATCTCTGGCAGCGCGAGGCGCGGGGCATAGACAGCTACCTGCCCAGCCCCTCCAAACCTCCGGGCGGCACCGTGCAAGGTTTTGCCGGCTTCTGCCGCAGCCTGGCGGAGCACCATCAGCTGCAACTGGCCGACCCTGACAGCTGGCCGCAACTGGAACAGCGCGGCTGGCAGCGCCTGGCCGAGGTGCGCAACCTGGAGCTGTTGCGCGGCCTGTTTCGCCGTCCGCTGGAAGTCTGGCTACTGCTCGACCGCGCGCTATATCTGCAGGAGGCGGGTTACCAGGTGCAGCTGGGTGAGTTCTGCTCCCGCAGCCTGACGCCGCGCAACCTGCTGCTGTTGGCAGAAAAGCAGAACCAACAAGTCATCACCAGTCTGTAAACGGGTAGTGCACAGAGTTATCCACAGATTGCGCGCTGCCGCGGTTATCCACGTCTGCTGTGCATAACTATGTTGATGACGCGGTGGTAACCCTCTGAAAGCGAGAAATGACGTGCCTTTGCGCCAAGCGTATGAATTTTGATCAGGGTTGATAAGTGCGCGAAAACAACAGCTTGCGGGCGCTACGTCAAGTACTGAGCGAAAAGTCATGCACAAGTGACAGTGGGCTGTTTCAGGCCCAAAACCGCCATATAAATGCAAACTCTTGCGCCCCATGGCTTTACACACAAATTTAGCGATATATAATGCACCCCGCGCCGGTATAGCTCAGTTGGTAGAGCAACTGACTTGTAATCAGTAGGTCCCGAGTTCGACTCTTGGTGCCGGCACCATCGAATCAACGCAAAAGGCTCATCTTCGGATGGGCCTTTCGTGTTTCTGAGGTTTGCTTTTCTCCCTCCGCCAATTTGCTTGCCTAGCATGCGCTGCGTCACATACCGCCGGAATAGCCATTGCTGCGCCTCGTCCGCTTTCATAGCCTGCAAATCACACAGGAGTGCAATTTCGCCAAAAGGAGCCTGGCATGTCCGGCAAACCCGCTGCCCGTCAGGGCGATCCAACTCAATGCCCGAAGAAGGGGCACGGTGGTAACGCGTTAGTTACCGGCTCAGCAGATGTGTTGTACGACGGCCAGCCGGCTGCGCGCCTGGGCGACAGCACCGCGTGCGGTAGCGCGCTGCTCGGACAGGTGATACCCAATGTACTGATCAATGGCCGCCCGGCCGCGGTGCTTGGCAGTACCGGCACCCATGGGGATGTAGTGATAGGTGGCTCTGGCACCGTGATCATTGGCGGCGCAGTGGTTTCTGCTAGCGGGGAGGGTGGCGTCAGCAGCCTGCTTTCCCCTGGCGGCGCAACGTCCGTGCAGCAGTTTCGGCAGAGCGCAGTAAGTGAAGACTTGCCGTTTTCAATCGAGGAAGAAGAGGAGGAAGACGAGCAGGAGCTGCCGTTGCAACAGCGCATTACATTGCGGGTGGGTATGTTCTTCGACGGCACTCTGAACAATATGAATAATGCCGCCTTTACTGCGGAGTGCCGGCGTCAGGATCTGGCACTGTTCGAACTCGAGGAGCTGGAACGCATCCGCGCCTTCTGCGAAGAAAATGGTTATGGCGAGTTCTCGCCGCAGGGGCGTTACGACAGCTTGCCGGATAACAGTTACGGCGGCGAGAAGAGCAATGTGGCGCTGTTATATGACCTGTATCAGGATCAGGCGGATGTGGTTCTTGGCGAACGCGATAATAGGGTCAGCCTTGCAGTGTACGTTGATGGTATTGGGTCAACAGCGGGAGAGGCTGATTCGCTGGCAGGATATGCATTTGGACAAGGTGATACTGGGGTTGTTCAGCGTGTAGAGCAAAGCCCAGAGCTGATTTTGGCCAAGCTGCGCCGGCTTCTGAATAGCAACCGAGGAGTGCTCATTGAAGAGCTCGAGTTCGATATCTTTGGCTTCAGTCGGGGCGCCGCGGCTGCGCGGCATTTTGCTAATGACGTAAACGCACCAACAAGTATGGTGCGGTCTGCACTGCTATCTCAGCTTGGTTCGACGCTAGCCCCCGAATTCAAATGGCGCTCGCACGTGAGCATAAATTTCATCGGGCTGTTTGATACGGTTGCTGCCATAGGCGATCCTGGGAGAGGGCATTTGAGCGTTGGCGACGCCAAGAACCCCGGCGTTAATCTGCACTTGGCTCCTGATTGCGCTAAAAAGGTAGTTCACCTGACCGCTGCTGATGAGCACAGGCATAACTTCAGTCTCAACAGGGTCGATACCAAATACCATGAAGAGCTAGCTTTGCCCGGTGTTCACTCGAATTTAGGTGGGGGCTATCCAGCAGTTATACGCGAGCGCGTGCTGCTTGCCAGGCCTTTGCTGGTGACGGGGAGCTATTATTCACTGCGCGGCATTGAAAGGGCAAAGCTTGAACGATCTAGTGCTTGGAGTAGACGCGAAAGCCAGGAAAACGCTTTCAGAGCTAAAGGTTTGCCCGGCACAGGGCAATTTATTAAACACGAGATCACAATTGCGCCGAGCAACGCCCGACAGACAGGGCTTGGAAGCGCCGGAGATGTGCTGCTGTTTCTTAGCTTGGATCGCTATGTGCTGGGCGACTTATCGAAGATTTCTCTGCGAGTTATGCATTCAAAAGCAATTTCGCATGAGGCACCATTCAAACCGATTCCAGAGACACCAGTCTTTATTGTTCCCCCACCATTGATGCCTATCGCCGAGAAAATTATTTCTGCTGCTCTAGCAGGAGATGTTGTGTCGTTGTCGGAAAGCGAAAAGCGCTTCCTGCACGGGTCATACATACACTGTTCCGCTAACTGGAATGCAAGACAGGGCTTTTTCGTCAATAAGCCTCGAGCGGAGAATAAGCGAGCTGTTTATGAGAGCGAGTAAGGTTGGGTTGTTGATGCTGTTTAGATTGCTTCTGGCGCTCGCGCTAATAACGGCCCAGAGCGGTTGCTCATTTGATGCTTACGCAAAGCGGCCTTCGGCACCAGACTTGCCTTACCGAAATTGGGAGATTGGACTTGTTGCACCGAACTACATGGAGGTTTGGGTTGAAAGCGTTGACGTAGTTGATCGGCGGGGATTTTCCTATGAGCAAGTACATGGAGGAACTTCGTCAATAACCAATCCTTCTGGTGACCGAGGTGATCCCGCGGGTTGGCCAGAGCGCCCTGGAGCGGGAAAGTCGCGTCCGATGACAGGCATAGACCTCCCAGACCGGATTTTTGTCCGCTGGCAATCGTTGGCTGAGCCGCAAACCTACAATGTTCGGATCAATATTCCGGAATGGGCTAGAAAAGAAATGGTTCTGCCTAAGGACGCCAATTGCGGATTTGATGGTAAGAATATTCTGGACTATCGAAAGGTGGTTACCGTTGGTCTGGCTCCAGGAGGGATTGCTAAAGTCTGGTTGAGCGGTGACTGTTCAGACCCCATAGAAATCGGCCGCTTCGAAGGCTCAATAAGTCTTGAAGGGCCGAGCCGCGGGCAAACCGAAGGGCGCTACGCGCTGCCATTGGATCCCGCCGCGCAGCACTACCTCGAGACCCACGAAATACCTTTTGATAGCTGGTAGTAATTGAGGTGCCGACAACGCGTTCGACCCATATTGCAATTTTACTGCTAGCCGTGTTGGCGCTGACCGCATGCTCTGGCGCAAGCAAGTCCCAACGTCCGGCTGCCCCTGAATTACCTTACCGAACGTGGGAGATTGGGCTATTGGCCCCTAATTACATGGAGGTGTGGGTAGAAAGCGTGGATGTACTGGATCAACGCGGCTTTGCTTATGAGCGGGTACATGGTGGTACGTCATCCATACAAAATCCGCCGGGAAACAAAGGAAACCCGCTCGGCTGGCCAGCTCGTCCCAGAGTAGGTGCAACCCGGCCGATGACAGGCATCGATTTACCCCAGTATATTTTTGTGCGCTGGCAGTCCCTAGTTGAGCCGCAAACCTATAACGTGCGTGTTGATATCCCTGAGTGGGCCCGAAAGGAGATGGTCACTCAACATTCTGCCTATTGCCGGTTTGACGGAAAGTATATTCAGGATTATCGAAAAGTAGTCACTATTGGGCTGGCACCCGGTGGAGTCGCTAAAGCTTGGCTACAGGGTGACTGTTCTGAGCATATGGACATCGGCCGCTTCGAGGCCGTAGTGGAGCCAAAAGGCCCCTATGGCGGCACATCAGGCGGCGAGTATTACCGCCCGCCCAGCGAGCGTGCGCAACACTACCTCGATACCCACGACATTCCATTCGACAGCTGGTAGCTGTTCCCCGCCGCTACGCTCGGTTCGTGCTCAATGCTGTCGGACGAAATCCACTACCCGCTGCAACGCCTCGTCGGACACCTTCAATAAACCGGTATGCGCCTGGAAAACATGCCAGAGCTGCTCATAGCGTTCCAGACGCACCTGGGCTCCTTGCGCGCGCGCCTTTTCGGCCAGACGCAGGCTGTCATTCAATAGCAACTCGTCCTCGCCCACCTGCAATAGCAGCCGTGGCAGGGTCGCCAGGTTGCCGTTCAAGGGTGAGACCGCCGGGTCGCTGCGATCCTGCCCCGGTTGGCAGTAGGCATCGCGGGCGAGGTCCATCCAGGCCGGATGAATCAGCGGGTCGCCGGCGGGCGGGTTATGCAGTTGCTCGCCGGCAAAGTCGGTGACGGGTGAAAAGCACACCAGCGAATCGGGTAGCGGCAGGCCCAACTCATGCAGGCGCAGGGCGGTCACCAGCACCAGATTGCCGCCAGCCGAGTCGCCGGCAAGCGTAATCTGATTTGGCTGATAACCTCGGGTCAGCAGGGCTTGGTAAGCGGCTATGCAATCGTCCCGCGCTGCCGGGCTGGGATAGGTCGGCGCCAGTCGGTAGTCCAGTGCGCAAAGGTCCCATTGGCCGAACTTGACCAGTGCCGAACACAGGGCGCGATGGGTGGCCGGGGAGCCCAGAATGAAGGCACCGCCATGCAGATACAGCAATACACGGCCGTCACCTCCGCTCTTGGGGCGATGCCAGAGGCAGGGGCGATAGGCGATCTGCTCGCGACGCCGGCTCACCCCGCTTGGTATCGGCATGGCGCTGGTCAATATGGCCAGGACCAGGCGCTGCAAACCAATGGGCACCGGTGGGCGGATAAGCCCGCGAAAGAAGATGCGCAGCATGCCGCGCAGGAAAGCACGCAGGCGCGGCTGGGCGGGGTCTTTGTAGCTCTGGTCAACGTACGCAGTCATAGTCGCTCAGCTCGGGTTTGCGGGTCTTGAAGCGGTAGACAAAGGTAAAGCCGGGCCAGTTGACCGTTTGCTTGCCTTCGGCCGTAAGGTACCAGCTGTTGCAGCCCTGTGCCCAAACAGTACGTTTGGCCTGTCGCTGCAGGTGCTGGTTGTAGCGGGACTGCGCCTGGGGTTGTACGTCGAGATAGCGCAGGCGGCGACGCTGCAAGGTCTGCAGGCACTGCACTACGTATCGGTACTGGCTTTCCAGCATGTAGATGATGGAGTTATGGCCCAGATTGGTATTGGGCCCGTAGAGCATGAAGAGGTTGGGGAAGCCGCTAACGGAAATGCCCTTGTAGGCTTCTGCTCCCTGCTGCCAGGCCTGGTTCAGATCCAGGCCGTGCAGTCCGGTGATCCGCATGGGCGCGAGAAACTCGGTGGCGGCAAAGCCGGTGCCGTAGATGATGACGTCGGCGGGGTGCACCTGGCCATCGCGGGTCTTTATGCCTTCGGGGACCACACAGTCGATGGCATCGGTCACCAGGCTGACCTTGTCCTGCGCCAACGCGGGGTAATAGTTATTGCTGATCAGAATGCGTTTGCACCCCATCGGGTAGTCGGGAGTCAGGGCCGCGCGCTTTTGCGGATCGCTGATGTGCTTGCGCATATGACTCAAGGCAGACTTTTCGGTCTGTTTGACCAGCGACGGAAAGTAGACAAACCCCAGCGCGCGGACTTCGTGTGTGCAGTATTGCCAGGCGCGGTCCAATTGGTGAAGCCAGCCAAAGCGCTGCAGGCGGGCGCGCTTTCTCGCGTCGTATTCGCAATCGTCCTTGGGTATCACATAGGGGGCGCTGCGCTGAAATAGCTCAAGGCGGGCTACCTGCGGCACTATCTGCGGCACAAACTGGATGGCTGAGGCGCCAGTGCCTATGACCGCTACGCGCTTGCCAGTCAGGTCGATATCGGACCGCCAGCGGGCGGAATGGAAGGCCGGCCCGGCAAAGCTGTCGATGCCCTCGAGGCTGGGCATCAATGGCCGATTGAGTTGGCCGCACGCGGTAATCAGTGCCCGGCAGCGCAACGTCTCGCCTGCGGCTGTGGTCAGTTGCCATACGCCGGTAGCGGCATCAAATTCGGCGTTGCTCAGTTCGCAGCCCAGCCGCAGTCGCGTCTGCAGGTGGTATTTGCGCACGCAGTGTTGGATGTAACTGTGGATTTCCGGCTGGCGCGCGTATTTGTGCGGCCAGTCCGTGCGCGGCTCAAAGGAGTAGGAGTAGAGATGCGAGGGCACATCGCAGCCGGCGCCCGGGTAGTGGTTGTCGCGCCAGGTGCCACCCACCTCTTCGGCCTTTTCGATGATCAGGTAGTCGCTGATGCCAGCCTGGTCCAGTTGAATGGCCATGCCGATCCCGCCAAAGCCGCTGCCGACGATGATGGCGCTGAGCACCTGCGCTGATGCGTTTGGGTTATCCATTGTTGTTGTTCTCCTGTATCTGCTGGCATCTTAGCCCTTGCCCCACGCCAAGTTTATGGCATAGTCGGTCATCAAATTGTGATTTTCGGACAGCGCATGCAACTTTCACCCTGGCCTACCCTTCGGCGTATCACCAGCGTGCAACTTCTGACGCAACTCGGCACCGACAAGGGGCTCTCGCTGGATCAGTGTCTGCAGCAAACCGGGTTGACAGTGCTGGCGCTGGCCAACCCTCAGCAGGACATTCTGGCCAGTCAGGAACTACAGGTTATCGCCAATCTGCTGCAGGCGCTGCCGAACCAGTCGGCATTGGGTTTGGAAGCCGGAAGGCGTTATCAGTTGGCCCACTATGGCATCTGGGGCTACGCGCTGCTCAGCAGCAGTAATCTGCGCGAGGCGCTGCAGCTGGGCTTGCGCTACCTGGATCTGACCTTCGCCTTCAGCCGCATAGTGCTGCACACCGAGGGCGCTCGGGAATATCTTGAGCTTGATGCGAGCGCGGTACCCGCGCCGCTGCGCCAGTTCGTATTGCTGCGTGATTGTGCAGCCATAGCGCTGATTCAGCAGGAGTTGACTGGCCAGTCTGCGCCCTTTGCTGCGGTACAGTTAACGCAGCCCTCGCCTGACGCTGCCGAGCATGGTCTGTACCAGCAAGCGCTCGGTTGCCTGCCAGACTTCGGTCTGCCGCAGAGTCGGATCGAGCTGAACCCGCAGTTGCTCGATCTGCCGCTGGCCGGGGGTAACGCCAGCACGGTAAAGCTTTGTGAAATGCAGTGCCGGCAGAT
The DNA here is from genome assembly GCF_036961105.1 of Halopseudomonas sp. GTDB lineage: Bacteria > Pseudomonadota > Gammaproteobacteria > Pseudomonadales > Pseudomonadaceae > Halopseudomonas. The sequence goes on from NZ_JBALWW010000001.1 coordinate 117,994, forward strand.
GTTGCAGCGTCATCGCGGCCGCGCCGGGCTGGCAGGGCAGGTACGTGAGCTATTGCTGAGCCAGCCAGGCCAGGTGCCTAGCATGCCGCAGCTCGCCAGCCGCTTGCACATGAGTGAGCGCACCCTGCGCCGTCGGCTGGCCAGCGAGCAGATCAGCTTTCGGCAATTGCTGGATGAAAGCCGGCAGGCACTGGCCGAAGAGCTACTGGCAATAGAGGGTTTGTCGCTGGAGGCGGTGGCCCTGCGTTTGGGCTACGGCGAATTATCCAATTTCATTCATGCCTTCAAGCGCTGGAAAGGCGTGCCGCCGCGGCGCTTTCGCTCATTGCGGGCGTCGGTCTGAGCATCGCCGCGCAGGCACGCCATCAGTCACACTGATAAGTCCTCATTCCGCCGACCAAAGGCGGCTCACCACGACCGCTGCGCGGAGTATCTTTGGGGGCTGAGCTGTATTCACCTGTCGAACAATAGGAGTTTGCCGTGGCTGATCTACACGCGTTCCGTCAAGAAACCCGCGCCTGGCTGGAAGAAAATTGCCCCCAGAGCATGCGTAAACCCATGACCAGCGAAGCTGACCAATGCTGGGGTGGGCGCAATTTCACCTTTGCCAGCGAAGACCAGAAGCTCTGGCTGGAGCGCATGGCCGCCAAGGGCTGGACCGCTCCCGACTGGCCCACCGAATACGGTGGCGGCGGCCTGTCGCAGGAAGAGCACAAGGTGCTGCGCGAGGAACTGGCGCGCATCAGTGCCCGCCCAGCACTGTCCAGTTTTGGCGTGTGGATGATCGGTCCGGCGATCCTCAAGTTTGGCTCCGAAGAGCTCAAGCGCCAGCACCTGCCGCCCATCGTGCGCGGCGAAATTCGCTGGTGCCAGGGCTACAGCGAGCCGGGCGCCGGTTCCGATCTGGCCGGGCTGCAGACCCGTGCGGTCGATGAGGGCGATCACTTTATCGTCAATGGCCAGAAGATCTGGACCTCCTATGCCGACAAGGCCGACTGGATGTTCTGTCTGGTGCGCACCAACCCGGAGGCCAAGAAGCAGCTGGGTATCAGCCTGGTGCTGTTCGACATGACTACCCCTGGCGTCAGCACGCGGCCGATCAAGCTGATTTCCGGCAACTCGCCGTTTTGCGAGTCCTTCCTGGACGACGTGCGGGTCGAGAAGAATCAGGTGGTGGGCGAGATCAACGCCGGTTGGACCATCGCCAAGTACCTGCTGACCCACGAGCGCGAAATGATTGGCGGTATGGGCCGCACAGCGGCAGGTCAGAAGACCCTGTCACAGGTGGCGGTGGAATGCGTCGGACTGGACGGCGGCAAGCTGGCAGACGATATCCTGCGCGGCGAACTGGTCCGCTGGGATCTGGATTCGGCTGCCTTTGCGCTGACTGCAGAGCGGGTACTGGATGAAGCCAAGGCCGGGCAGGGTGTAGGTGCGGCCTCAGCCATGCTCAAGTACTACGGCACCGAACTGAACAAGCGCCGGCAGGAACTGCTGGTGGCGCTGCATGGCAGTGATGGTCTGGTGTGGGAAGGGGAGGCGCACCGCGGTGGCGCGATCCCGCGTAACTGGCTGCGCTCCAAGGGCAACTCCATCGAGGGTGGCACCACCGAGGTTCAGCTCAACGTCATCTCCCGCAACATTCTCGGGCTCCAGTAACCGGTTAGAGGACCACGTCATGTCAGCATTGGTATTGAACGAAGAACAACAGATGCTCAAGGATGCGGCCACCCGCTTCATGAGCGAAAGCGCGCCGGTGAGCCAGTTGCGCGCCTTGCGTGACAACAACGATGAAACCGGCTTTTCCCGCGAGTTGTGGCAGAGCATGGTCGAGATGGGTTTTGTCGGCACCCTGATTCCCGAAGCCCTGGGTGGCTCGCAGTTTGGCTACGTGGGCATGGGCCAGGTTTCCGAGCAGGCCGGTCGCAATCTCAGTGCCTCGCCGCTGCTGTCTACCGCGGTGGGCGGTGTGGCCGCGCTGATGCTGGCCGGCTCCAGCGCGCAGCAGGAGGCTCTGCTGCCCAAGGTGGCCGCCGGTGAACTGCTGCTGGCGCTGGCAGTGGATGAAGCCCCACGGCATAACCCGGCGCAGGTCGGCACCCGCCTGGAAGCCAAGGGCGACGCTTATGTGCTCTCGGGGCGCAAGCAGTTTGTGGTCGACGGCCATGTGGCCGACAAATTGATCGTCTCCGCGCGCAGCACTGGTGCAGAGAACGAGCGTGAAGGTATCAGCCTGGTGCTGGTCGACCGCACCGCTGCCGGCGTCAGCGTCGAGCGCGTGAGCATGGCCGACAGCCGCAATGCAGCGCTGGTCACGTTCGACCAGGCGCAGGTTGCTGCTGACGACCTGCTGGGCCAACCGGGCCAGGGCTTTGCTGCGCTGGAGCTGACGCTGGACGTAGTCAATGGCCAACTGGCTGCGGAGCTATTGGGCATTTCTCTGGAATCCTTCGCGCGCACCGTGGCCTACCTGCAGGAGCGCAAGCAGTTCGGCGTCACCATCGGCTCCTTTCAGGCGCTGCAGCATCGCTGTGCACACCTGTTCAGCGAGATCGAGCTGGTGAAATCCGCGGTTCTCAAGGCGCTGATGGCCTTGGATGCCGGCGCTGAAGACGCCGCTCAACTGGTTAGCCTGGCCAAGGCCAAGGCCTGCGAAGTCGCCGAGCTGGCGACCAACGAAGGGGTGCAGATGCACGGTGGCATGGGCATGACCGATGAGTTTGATATCGGCCTGTTCATGAAGCGCGCGCGCTGCGTGCAGGCGCTGTTTGGCGACTATCGCTATCACGCCAACCGTTTCGCGCAGCTGCGGGGTTATTGAGGCAACAGGTTACCTGCCGCTGCAGCTAACGCTCGCCGGCTGGTCAAAGCTGGCATGGCTGCCAGGCGCCCGCGTGCATCCGAGTACGCGGGCGCTTCTATTTTTGGTCAGACCAATTTATTGGTAGCAGTCGCGGCCTTGGGCAGCCTGCATCTCGCTTCTTTACCAATTGCTACCATCGCAGGGCTAGGCACCTTGCGTCTGACTGTTTAACCTTGAGCGTTCTGTTTGAGCAAAGGGCGCGATCATGTTGTTACGCGGAATGACCTGGCTGATTTTCTTTCAGCTGTTGGGCACCTGGTTGAATGTATTGCTGCTGCCGATCCTGCCCGGGCCGATTATCGGTATGGTGCTGATGGTGATTTATCTTTGCCTGCGTGGTGAGGTCAGCGAATCGATCAGCCTGGCTGCTGGCGGTCTGCTCAAGTACCTGCCCTTGATTCTGGTGCCGCCAGCCGTGGGCATCATGGTCTATGGCGCCGAGATAGCAGCCGATGCCAGTGCCATTATGCTTACTCTGGTTATCTCTCTGGCCGTCAGCCTGCCGCTGTGCGGGTGGCTGATGCAGCGCCTGATTCGCGCCCAGCAAGGCAGCGAGGAATCCTGATGGGGAGTTTTGCGCAAGCCTGGCAGGCGGTCGCCCATCATCCCTTGTTCTGGGTCGGTATGACCCTGGCGGCGTATCAGTTGGGGTTGGCGCTGTACGAGCGCACGCGCCTGGCGTTGTTTCACCCGGTGCTGGTTTCCACCCTGGTGCTGGTCTTGCTGCTGCTGGCCGCCGGAGAAGACTATGCACGGTATCGCGAAGCGGTGATGCCGCTGCTGGTGTTGCTGGGGCCGGCCACCGTGGCGCTGGCGGTGCCGCTGTATCTGAACCTGCGACGAATCCGCAATTTCTTCTGGCCGGTGGTGATTTGTCTGCTGGTGGGCGGCGGCTTTGCTACGCTGATAACAGTGTTGCTGGCCTGGCTGCTGGACGCCGAGCCGATGATCATGATGACCCTGGCGCCAAAGTCGGTTACCTCGCCGATTGCCATGCTGGTGGCCGAGCAGATCGGGGGGGTGGCAGCGCTGGCAGCGGTATTCGTGATGTTCACCGGTGTACTCGGTGCCATCTTCGGACCCTGGCTGTTGCGATTGTGCAAGGTGGACCACCCTGCGGCATGGGGCATGGCGATGGGCATGACCGCGCATGCGGTGGGTACCTCCCGTGCGCTGGAAGAGGGCGAGGAGGCGGGCGCCTTTGCCGCGTTGTCGATGAGTCTGATGGGCATGGCAACCGCACTTTTATTACCGCTGGCCGTCTCTTTATGGGCCATGCTCTAGCCGAGCAGGCTCTGCGCGGCAATCCTGGGGCGCGCGCTATGCAGCGGCCTTTGGCTGGCCTGCGGCAAATGGTCAGATGCCAGGTGTAGCAAGACTCAGGCACACTGGGCTGTGGAACGATTCAGGCGGTAGCAGGGTCACAGCCAAAGACCCTATAGCTGACCGCAAGCTGTCTACCGGTAACCGGTATCACCTTTTTCCAAGAAGGAATAGCGCGCATGGAATTGGATCCTCTCCTGCTGTCACGCATCCAGTTTGCCTTTGTGGTGTCGTTTCACGCGATCTTTCCGGTGTTCAGTATTGGTCTTGCGTCCTTTATTGCCTTTCTGGAGATGCTGTCCTTCAAAACCGGTAACGCCGTGTGGGAGCGCCTGTCCAAGTTCTGGGTCCAGGTGTTTGCGGTGGTCTTCGGGATGGGCGTGGTGTCGGGCATTGTCATGTCCTTCCAGTTCGGCACCAACTGGAGCAACTACTCCTACGCGGCGGCGAACTTTCTCGGCCCGATGCTCAGCTACGAAGTGATTACCGCCTTCTTCCTCGAGGCGGCCTTTCTTGGCGTGCTGCTGTTTGGCCGCAATCGGGTGCCCAAGGGGCTGCATCTGTTTGCTGCCTGCATGGTGGCGTTGGGCACCATGATCTCCACCTTCTGGATTCTTTCCGCCAACAGCTGGATGCATACCCCTGCGGGCGTTGAACTGCGCGACGGCGTGTTTTTTGTAACCTCCTGGAGTGAGGCTATCTTCAACCCGTCGTTCCCCTATCGGCTGGCGCACATGGTCTTGGCCTCCTTCCTGACCGGTTCCTTCGTGGTCTCCGGGGTAAGCGCCTGGTACTTGTTGCGCGGGCGCGAGGTGGAGGTCAATCGCAAGGCGCTGTCGATGTGCCTGTGGTTGATTCTGATTCTGGCGCCTACCCAGGCGGTGGTGGGCGACTTTCACGGCTTGAATACGCTGGAGCACCAGCCGACCAAGGTCGCTGCCATGGAAGGTAACTGGGAGACGGCTTCGGGCGTTCCTCTATTGCTGTTCGCATGGCCTGACCGGGAAAGCCAGAGCAACCTGTTTGAAGTGGGTATTCCCAATGTGGCCAGTCTGATTCTCACGCACGAGTTCGAGGGCGAAGTACCCGGGCTCAAGGACGTGCCGGTAGCCGAGCAGCCGCCGGTGCCGTTTGTGTTCTGGGGGTTTCGTATCATGGTCGGGTTGGGTTTATTGATGATTGCGACGGGTTTTACCGGTTTGCTGTTGCGCCGCAAGCAGCGTTACTGGCAAACCCCCTGGTTCTTGCAAACATTGCGATTGATGAGCGTAACGCCCTTTATCGCAGTGCTGGCAGGCTGGGTCGTGACTGAAACCGGTCGCGCGCCCTGGCTGGTGTACGGCCTGATGACGCACGCCGAGGGGGTGACGCCGTCGCTTACCGGCGGCATGGCGCTGTTCACCCTGCTGGGTTACATCACGGTCTACGCGATGATTTTCAGCGCAGGCCTGTATTACCTGATGCGGGTATTGCAGGACGGGCTTGAAGTCGACGCCTTGCATGGCGAGGAGGACGATGACGTGCACCGGCCGGCACGTCCGCTGTCGGGAAGCGACGTGACATTCGAGCACAAGGGGGCCTGAGCATGGAATCGGAAATCTTTGACCTGTCGATGATCTGGGCCATGATCATTGCCTTTGCGGTGATCATGTATGTATTGATGGACGGCTTCGATCTGGGTGTGGGCATGCTCTTCCCCTTTGCGCCGGATGAAGATGCCCGTGACGTGATGATGAACTCGGTCGCGCCAGTGTGGGACGGCAACGAAACCTGGCTGGTACTGGGCGGAGCAGGTTTGCTGGGCGCCTTCCCGCTGGTCTATTCCATCCTCTTGCCGGCGCTGTATATCGGCGTATTTCTGATGCTTGCCGGCTTGATCTTCCGCGGTGTGGCATTCGAGTTTCGCTTCAAGGCGAAAACCTCCCGCTACCTGTGGAACTGGGCTTTTGCCGGAGGCTCTTATCTCGCCGCCTTCGCCCAGGGCGTGGTGGTTGGCAGCTACGTACAGGGTTACGAGACCGAAGGCTTGGCCTATGCCGGCGGCCCCTTTGATTGGCTGACGCCCTTTACGGTGATGACAGGCATTGGCCTGATGGCGGGTTACGGCCTGCTCGGTAGCACCTGGCTGATCATGAAGTCCGAAGGCTATATTCAGCAGTGGGCCTACCGGGTGGCACCCTGGATGCTGGCGGCAGTGCTGGCGGTATTCGGCATCATCAGTATCTGGACGCCCTCGGTTGACCCTAGCGCATTCGAGCGCTGGTTCGCGACTGTACGCTGGATCTGGATCTTCCCGGCGCTGGCACTGTTCTTTGCCTATCAGATCTGGAGCGGGCTGCGTAAACGCAAGGAGGTGGTGCCCTTCCTGGCGACCATGGCGATGTTCTTCTCGACCTATTTCGCCCTGTTGTGGACCCGTTGGCCCTATGTGATTCCGCCCAACTTCACGCTCTGGGATGCCGCTTCGGCGCCGGGTTCACAGCTGTTTCTGCTGCTCGGCATGCTCTTTGTGATTCCGATCATCCTGGCCTACACCGCCTGGACCTACTGGGTATTCCGCGGCAAGGTCCGCGTGGGTGAAGGCTATCACTGAGCCCGCGCGCCGCAGCCGGCTCTGGTTGCGGCAGCAAGGGCTGGGCGTCAAGACCTGGCTGCGGGCTGCGGTATTCGCGGGGCTTTTACATACCCTGAGCGTGATTGTGCAGATGGCCCTGATCGCCTGGCTGGTGCAGGCTGTGCTGGTGGCGCAGCTTCCTTACGCTGAATTGCTCTGGCCGGGTGCGGCCCTGCTGTTGGCAATAGGGTTTCGCGCGCTGGCGCAGGCAGCGCAGGAGCGTTGCGGCCAGCACGCCAGTGTGCGGGTGCGCCAGAACGTGCGCGAACAGGTCGCCATGCGCTGGGCAGTACTTGGTCCGGTGCGCATGGCCGTCCGTTCCAGTGCGGCCCTGACCAACCAGTGGGTCGAGCAGGTGGAAGCGCTGGACGGCTATTACGCACGTTATCTGCCGCAGCAATGGTTGGCGCTACTCTCTCCCTTGATGATTCTGCTCCTGGTGTTCTGGCTCGATTGGCTGGCTGCGGTGTTTCTGCTCGTCTCAGCGCCGCTGATTCCGCTGTTCATGGCGCTGGTGGGTATGAGCGCCGAGAAGGTCAGCCAGCAACATGTGCTCGAGGCTGGGCGGTTGGCTGGGCACTTTCTCGACCGGGTACGCAATCTCACCAGCCTGCAGCTGTTCGGACAGGTCGCGGCGGCAACCCTGTCGGTAGAGCAGGCCGCTGAACGCTATCGCGCCGTGACCATGCGCACCCTGCGCATCGCCTTCCTTTCCTCTGCGGTGCTGGAGTTTTTTTCCTCTGTGGCCATCGCGGTCGTCGCCATGTATATCGGTTTTGGCCTGCTGGGCTATATCGATTACGGCCCGGCGCCGCAGTTGACGCTGTTCAGCGGGCTGCTGATCCTGCTGCTGGCGCCGGAGTTCTTTCAGCCGCTGCGCACTATGGCGCAGTCATACCATGACCGCGCCGCGGCGCTGGCGGCAGCGGATGTGATGGCTGAACTGCAATCAGCCGAAGCTGGCTCTGTGCAAGACGAGGATCGCATTGCTGGCGACCCCCACGGCATAAGCATAGAGCGCCTGGCGCTGGACTATCCCGGCCGCGGGCGAGTGCTGCATGACCTTTCCCTGACTGTTGCGCGGGGCGCGGTAGTGGCCATAACCGGGCCCTCTGGCTCGGGCAAATCCAGCCTGTTGCATTGTCTGGCGGGCTTTGTGCCCGTGAGTGAGGGAAGCATCCATATTTTTGCTCGGCAACCCGGCCAACAGCCGATTGCCTGGCTCGGGCAGCGACCATGGCTGGTGCATGGGAGCTGGGCAGAGAACCTGCGCCTGACTGCGCCGCAGGCCGAACATGATGCCATGCTGCAAGCGATAGAGGCGGTAGGGCTCGGCGCTTTGCTGGCAGCGCAGCCGCAAGGGCTGAATACCCCCTTGGGCGAGGGCGGACGGGGGCTGTCTGGCGGACAGGCGCAGCGGCTGGCGCTGGCTCGGGTATGGCTGTCGAAGGCAGAACTGGTGCTGCTGGACGAGCCAACGGCCAGCCTGGATGCACACAGCGAGGCGGAGGTGATAACCGCGCTGCGCGCCCTGGCCGATAGCGGCAAGACCCTGATTGTCGCCACCCATCATCCGGCGGTGTTGGCGCTGGCCGACCATCGCTGCCTGCTTGAGCAGGGGAGGCTGGTGCATGTCTGAGCTGCGCCCCTGGCTCCGACTGATCCTGCAGCGCCGCGCGCGTTTGGTACTGGGTGCGCTGCTGTTGGCGCTCACGCTGTTCAGCGCCATAGGTCTGCTGGCGCTGTCCGGCTGGTTCATTACCGCCACCGGGCTCACGGCGTTGTTGTGGGCGGCCGGGCAGAAGGTGATGTTTGATGTCTACGTGCCTGGTGGCGGCATTCGCTTTTTTGCGCTCACCCGGACCGTGGCGCGCTATACCGAGCGGGTGTTCAACCACAACACGGTGTTGAGCTTGCTGGCCGATTTGCGGGGGCGCCATTTTGCGGCCCTGGCAACGCTGGATGGCGCCACACTGGGTCGCCTGCGTGCGGCGCAGTGGCTCAATCGGCTGACCGCCGATATCGATACCCTGGATACCCTTTACCTGCGCCTGCTGGCGCCGCCGCTGGTGGCCTTGCTGGGCATAATGCTGGTGTGTGCGCTGATCGCCTTCTTCCAGCTGTCGCTGGCCTTGCTGCTCGGCGCGCTCCTGCTGACACTGTTGCTGAGTCTGACCCTGGGCATGGCGCTGCTGGGGCTGCATTACAGTTCGCGCCGGGTGCAGCAGCTGGATGACCTGCGAGTGAGCGCCGTGCAGCAGCTGCAGGGCCTGGCGGAGCTGAGCGCCGCCGGCACCTTGGAGTGGCAGCGCCAGCAGCTGCTCGAGGCCAGTCAGCAGATGCTCGATGATCAACTGGCGCTGCAGGGGCGTATCGCTATGGGCCAGGCAATGGCCACCCTGGGTGTCAGTGGCAGCGTGCTGGTGGGCCTGTTCGGTGCGCTGCACGCCTACACCGCCGGACTGCTCTCTGGCCCGGTGGCGGTGATGATCGCGCTGGCCCTGATGGCCTTGGGCGAAGGCTTTGCCGGTTTGCCGGCGGCTTTTGCGCATGTTGGTGGCACGCGCGCTGCAGCGGCGCGTCTGAACCAGCAAGTGGCAATGAGCAGTGCATTGCTGGAGCCGGCGCAGCCGGCGGCCATCCCTAAGGATTTGACGCTACGCTGGCAGGGCGTGACAGTGCAACACGCTGGTCTGTACGGGCTGGATTTGCGCTTGCCAATGGGTGAACGCCTGGCCCTGGTCGGACGTTCCGGTTGTGGCAAGTCGACGCTGGCGGCACTGGCCGCACGTCTGCTCGATCCGGATGCGGGGGTGATGCGCGCTGGCGATGTTGCATTGAGCGAGCTGCCTCTGCTGCAATGGCGTGCCCAACTGGGCTATCTCACGCAGCAGACTGAACTGCTGCACGATAGCATCGCCGCCAACCTGCTGTTGGGCAACCCGGCAGCGACCGACCAGCAGCTCTGGCAGGTACTCGAAATGGTCGATCTGAATAAGTTGGTCAAGGCACTGCCGGCCGGGTTGAACACCTGGGTCGGCGAGTCGGGCAAACAGTTTTCCGGCGGTGAAGGGCGCCGGCTGGCCTTGGCCCGGGTGTTGTTGAAGAACGCACCGCTGGTAATTCTGGATGAGCCTTTCAATGGACTGGATGCCGCCACGCGGGAGCGTATTTGCGCCCGCATAGAGCCCTGGCTGACTGAGCGCACGGTGCTGTTGCTGGGGCACGATGCGGCGCAACTGCCCAGGGCGAATCGGGTTGTTCAATTGGACGGCGGGGCTATTATCCCCTGCGCATGACTCTTCTCTGCCGTGCCACAGCTGCACGCCGCTGCGACGCCTTGCCGCAGCCGCACTAGTACAGTGTTGACGTACGTCAACCTGCCATCATCCCGCTCCTTATATCCTTGAAGCGCACTCAGGCTTGCCCAATGCTTCAGGGGCGCCTCGCCGGCAGGTGATGCATCAGTCCTCTCTATCTGGCTTCGTACTTCTACCGTACGGGGCCAGGCGAGCGCAGCCAAGGGTGTAAATGATTTTCCCGTTCTTCCACGCTGCTACGGAGCATGCAGATGGACATTGTTGATCTTTCCAGAATGCAGTTTGCCCTGACTGCCATGATTCACTTTCTGTTTGTACCGCTCACGCTTGGGATGGCTTTTCTATTGGCCATCATGGAGTCGGTCTACGTGATGACCGGCAAAACCATCTACCGCGACATGACTCAGTTCTGGGGCAAGTTGTTTGGTATCAACTTCGCCCTCGGCGTCACCACCGGCTTGGCAATGGAATTCCAGTTCGGTACCAACTGGGCCTATTACTCCCACTATGTCGGCGATATTTTTGGCGCCCCGCTGGCGATTGAAGCGCTGATGGCCTTCTTTCTGGAGTCTACGCTTTTTGGTCTGTTCTTCTTTGGCTGGGAGCGCATGAGCAAGGTCAAGCATCTGGCTGTGACCTGGCTGATGGCGATCGCAACCAATCTCTCTGCGCTATGGATTCTGATCGCCAACGGCTGGATGCAATACCCGATTGGCTCCGAGTTCAATATTGAAACCATGCGCATGGAAATGACCAGCTTCACTGAGGTGCTTTTGAACCCGGTCGCGCAGGTCAAGTTTGTACATACCGTTTCAGCTGGCTATGTCACCGGCGCTGTTTTCATGCTGGCCATTTCCAGCTGGTATCTGCTCAAGGGACGTGATATGCCGTTTGCCCGCCGCAGTTTTGCCATTGCATCGGCCTTTGGTTTGGCCGGCGTACTGTCGGTCATCGTTCTGGGTGACGAATCTGGCTATGAGGTCGGTGAGGTGCAGCAAGTGAAGCTGGCCGCAATCGAGGCGGAGTGGGAAACCCAGGAAGCACCTGCGGCCTTCACCCTCTTTGGCTTGCCCAACGAAGAGGCGCAGCACACCGATTATGCCGTCAAGATTCCTGCGGTACTGGGCTTGATTGCTACGCGTTCGCTGGACGAACAGGTACCCGGCCTGCGTGAGATCAAGGAGAACAACCTGAAGCGAATCGTACGTGGGCAGCAAGCCTACGATTTGATGCAGCGTATTCGTGCCGGCGACAAATCCGCAACCACGCTGGTGGCCTTCAACGCGGTGCGCGATGACCTCGGGTTCGGTCTGCTGCTCAGTGGCTATACCGACGATGTGCTAAACGCCAGTCCGGAAGAGATTGCGGCGACAGTGGAGGCCACCGTGCCCAAGGTGTGGCCCCTGTTCTGGAGTTTTCGTGTGATGGTCGGCTGCGGGATGCTGATGTTGCTGCTATTTGCCTGCGCCTTCTGGCATAGCGCACGGCGCACGCCGGACAAGCCCAAGTGGCTGCTCAAATTCGCCATATTCAGCCTGCCGCTGCCCTGGGTCGCCTGTGAAACCGGCTGGTTTGTTGCCGAGTACGGGCGCCAGCCATGGGCCATAGGTGAAATTCTGCCAACCCATTTGGCAGTGTCGAGCCTCTCAGTCAGCGAGGTGTGGTTCACGCTTGTTTCCATTGCAGTGTTGTACAGCATCTTCGTGATTATCGAGGTATGGCTGATGACCAAATATGCACGCAAGGGCCCATCCAGCCTGCATACCGGTCGCTATGACCTGGAAACCACCCCTGTACAGGAGGCTTGATCATGGATTATGAAGCGCTGCGGTTTATCTGGTGGTTGCTGATTGGTGTGCTGCTGATTGGCTTCTCGGTCACCGACGGGTTTGATATGGGCGTGGCGTCGCTGCTCAAGGTCGTGGGCAAGAGCAACGACGAGCGCCGCGTAATGATTAACACCATAGCCCCACACTGGGATGGCAACCAGGTCTGGCTGGTGACGGCTGGCGGCGCGCTCTTCGCCGCCTGGCCGCCGGTCTATGCCGCCTCGTTCAGTGGCTTTTATCTGGCCATGATGCTGACGCTATTTGCACTCTTCTTGCGCCCGCTGGCGCTGGAGTATCGCTCCAAGATCGACAATGAGCAGTGGCGTAGCCGCTGGGACTGGCTATTGACGCTGGGCTCTGCTGTGCCAGCGCTGATCTTTGGCGTCGCCTTTGGCAATCTGTTGCAGGGCGTGCCCTTTCAGTTCGATAACCTGTTGCGACTGGATTACACCGGCAACCTGCTGGGCTTGCTCAACCCCTTTGCATTGCTGGCCGGCGTACTCAGCCTGCTGATGTTCGTCAATCATGGCGCAGCCTATCTGCAACTCAAGAGCGAAGGGCAGATCAAGGCGCGCAGCGAGCGCATTGCCAGTCTGCTGTCGCTGACTTGCGCCGTACTCTTCGTACTTGGCGGCGTCTGGCTGTGGTTGGGGGTTGATGGTTACCAGTTGGTCAGTGTGATTGACACCAACGGCGCCAACCATACAACCGACAAGGTAGTGGAGGTGGTAGCGGGTGGCTGGTTCCATAACTACGGTAAGCAACCCTTGCTGTGGCTGGTGCCGGCGTCGGGGGCCATCTGCTTCGTATTGTGCGCGCTGTTCAGCCGGTTGGCCTGGCACGTGTCGGCCTTTGTCAGCTCGGCGATGGCGATGGCGATGGTGCTGGTTACCACTGGCATCAGCATGTTCCCCTTCGTTATGCCGTCATCCTTGATGCCTAATCACAGTTTGACCATGTGGGATGCCACCGCCAGTGAAACCACGCTGTCGATCATGTTTGTGGTGGCCTGTGTGTTTGTGCCGCTGATTCTGGCCTACACCGCCTGGGGTTATTTCGTGATGCGCGGTCGCCTCAATGAGCAGCAAATTCGTGACAACACTCACAGCATGTATTGAGGAGAACGCAATGTGGTATTTCGCTTGGATTCTGGGTGTGCTGCTGGCGTCTTCCTTCGCCATCGTCAATGCGATGTGGTTGGAACTCAACGGCTACGTGGGTGAAGAAGATCAGAGCGACTGAGGCCTTTCGCGGCGGCGTTCAGCACTGGCTGCGTCAGGTGCTGGCGCCGCACAAGCCACTGCTGAACGCTGCGCTGATATTGGCCTATCTCGCCGCCTTGCTGCTGGTCTGGCAAAGCTGGTTGCTGGCGCTCTTGTTTGCCGATTGGCTGGTGGTCTGGCAGCAGCACGGCGCGGTCGCGCTGGATGTAACTCTATTGCGCGATCTGCTGCCCTGGTTGCTGCTGTGTCTGCTGCTGCGCCCGCTGTTGCAGTATGGCCGCGAACGGCTCTGTCAGCAGGCCAGCCTGCGAGCGCGCAGCGGACTGCGTGACCAGTTGTTGGCACAGTTGGCCGCGCTGGGGCCAGGAAGGCAGGCGCTGGGCGCCGATGCTGTGTTGGGTAGTCGCCTGCTGGAGCAGGTTGATGCGCTGGATGGTTATATCAGCCGCTATCACGTGCAGCGCTATCTGGTGGTGTTGGTGCCGCTCACGCTGCTGCTCTGCATTTTCTATTACAGCCCACTGGCTGGCATCCTGATGCTGGTTACGGCACCGCTGGTGCCGCTTTTTATGGTTCTGCTGGGTAAGGCGGCCGCCGCTGCCAGCCAGAAGCAGTTTGTTGCCCTGGCGCGTATGAGTGGCCGCTTTATGGATTTGTTGCGTGGCTTGAAGACGCTTCAGCATCTGCAGGCGGTACCGCAAGCCGAGGCTGAGGTGGCCCGGGCGGCCGAGCACTACCGTGCCGGCACCATGGGCGTGCTGCGTATCGCCTTTTTGTCTGGCGCGGTACTGGAGTTTTTCTCAGCGCTGGCTATCGCGCTGGTGGCGCTTTACCTGGGCCTCGGTCTGTTGGGAATACTGCCCTGGGCCAAGGGTAGTATTCCGGTGCCTTACCAGGGCGCCTTGTTCATTCTGCTGTTGGCGCCCGAGTTTTATAACCCGTTGCGTCAGTTGGGCTCGGACTATCACGCCAAGGCCGAAGCCGAGGCCGCACTGAGTGAGCTAATGCCGCTGCTGGAGTTGCAGGTTTGGCAGCATCCGGGGCAGCAGCCGTTGCAGTTGAGTGCGGCGCCGTCATTGGCTTTTCACCAGCTCGACATAGCCCAGCGCCTGGCACCCTTCAACTTGCAGCTGGCTGCGGGGGAGCGAGTAGTGCTGCAGGGTGCCAGCGGCAGTGGCAAGTCCAGCCTGCTGCAGGCTGTGCTCGGTTTTCTACCCTACGGTGGTGAGATTCGCATCAATCAGCAATCGCTGTTGACTCTGCGGCGCGCAGATTGGCATCAACAGCTCGGCTTCCTGTCACAGCAGCCACAACTCCTGCACGGCAATCTGGCAGACAATCTGCGTCTGGCGGCCCCCGAAGCCAGCGATGCGCAATTGGTCGCGGTACTGGATCAGGTCGCCCTTTGGCCGCTTATCCGCCAGCTACCCTTGCAGCTGCAAACGCCCCTGGGTGAGCGTGGGCTGGGGTTGTCGGGTGGTCAGCTGAGCAGATTGGCACTGGCGCAGCTGTTGCTGCGTGACACACCGGTCTGGCTGCTGGATGAACCTACGGCGCACCTTGATCCGCAAACAGCTGCGCATATCAACGCGTTGCTGGAGCGCCTCAGTCAGGGGCGCACTGTGCTGTTGGTCAGTCATGAACTGGCTGGCCTGGAGTGGGTGGACCGGGTCGTCAGTCTGGATGCGCCCAGCGTAACGCAGGTGACAGCATGAATCTGAAACTGAACTCGATACGGCTGCGCGGCTTGTTGCGTAGTCGTATGGGTGAGTGGAATCTGGCGCTGTTTCTGGGGGGCTGCACCCTGTTTGCTGCCATCTCGTTGCTGGCAATATCCGGCTGGTTTATCAGCGCGGCGGCACTGGCGGGTTTGACCACTACAGCGGCTTACGGCTTTGACTATTTTCGGCCGGCGGCACTGATTCGTCTTTGCGCCATTGTGCGCACTGGTGGACGCTACGCCGAGCGGCTGGCATCGCACCACGCAGCACTCGGCTTGCTAAAGGATTTGCGCATCAGCCTGTTCGCCCGTGTCGCGGGACGCGGTCACAGCTCAGTGACCCGCTCCAGCAGCGCTATGCATCGTCTGGTAGCGGATATTGATCTGCTCGACTTCTTTCCCCTGCGGGTGGTCGCGCCCTGGTTTTGGGCGTCGCTGTTAACCGCGGTGTTGCTGGGTGGCTGTTATCTATTGGCGCCTTTGCTGGCGTTGACTGCGCTGCCGGGTGTGCTGCTGGCCTGGTTGCTGTTGCCCTTGCTGGCGGGGCGGCACGCTGCTCGACTGGCACGGGCCGACGTCGGGCTCGCCGAGCAGCGGCGCATTCTGTTGCTGGATAATCTGCAGATGCTGACCCCGCTGCTGCTTTGGCAGCGTTGGTCGGCACGTCAGGCGGTGTTTGCTGGTGAAGATCAGCGCTTCAGCGCGCAGCGCCTGCGACAGCAGCAATGGGTCAGCCTGATTGCTGCGGGGCAACAGCTTGGCTTGTCCTTGAGTTTGTTGGGTATGCTCTGGCAGGGCGGCTTGCTGGTGCAGGCTGGCGAACTTAGTTTGCCTTTGCTGTTGGCGGCGGTGCTGGGGCTGTTGGGCTTGACGGAGGTTCTGTTGCCGCTGGCGCAGAGTTTTATTGCATTGGGGTTGAGCCAGGCCGCGCGCGACCGACTGAACCAGTTGACCAGCGAGCCGGCAAAGCAGACAGAGCAGGGTGCGGCGGCACTGACCGAGTTGTGCAGCTTGAGTCTGAGTGGTCTGAGCGCACGGCACGAGGGAGCGCTGAGCGGTCCGCAGCAGGTTGATCTGCAGCTGAAGGCGGGCGACGTACTATTGCTGAGCGGCCCCTCCGGTTGCGGCAAATCTACCCTGCTGGAAGTACTGGCCGGCGAACCGCCGGCCTATAGTGGCGAGCGCTTGTTGAACGGTAAGGCATACGAGCACTGGCAATGGCGCTCAGTGATTGGTTATCTGCCGCAGCAGCTGGACATTTTTGATATGACCTTGGCTGAAAACCTGCGGTTGGGCCAGCCAATGGCTACAGAGCAGCAGCTCTGGGCATTGTTGGAGGATGTTGCGCTGGCGGATTGGGCGCGTGCTCGGCCAGCACAATTGGATACCACGTTGGGCGAGTACGGAGCGCAGGTCTCCGGTGGCCAGGCGCGGCGTATCGCATTGGCGCGACTGCTACTGGCGCAGCGCCCGGTGTTGTTGCTCGATGAACCCTTTGCCGGCCTGGATGCCGTGACCCGCGAGCAGGTCTTGGCCGCGCTGTTGCGGCGCCAGGCGAGCGGCATGCTGGTGATTGTCAGCCATCAGCCGCTGGAGCTGGAACAGGCTCAGCGGCTGCAGCTGACGATGAACTAAGCCGGACTACCAGGTATCCACGAACGGTCGAGTGCCTTTGCAGCGTGATTCGGCGGGCGCGGCGTTCAGGCCGCGCAGCAGCCAGTCACGCGTCTCCAGCGGGTCAATTACCGCATCAATCTCTAGGAAGCTGGCCATGCTGATGCCCTTGCCGCGGGCATACAGCTCGGCCACCATCTTGTCGAAAAACGCCTGCTGCTCAGCCGGGTCCTCCAGCGCTGCCAACTCCTTGGCGTAACCCAGCCGCACTGCACCCTCCAGACCCATGGCACCAAACTCGCTGCTCGGCCAGCCGATGGTAAACAGCGGCGCGTGGAAACTGCCGGCGGCCATGGCCTGCGCGCCCAGGCCGTAGCCCTTGCGCAGTACCACGGTGAAGAAGGGAATGCTCAGGCTGGCGGCGGTGACGAACATGCGCGAGACATGGCGCACAGTCGCCTGCTGCTCTGCGTCCGGGCCGACCATGAAGCCGGGGGTGTCGCACAGCGAGACCATCGGCAGCCCGTGCGCCTGGCACAGCTGCATGAAGCGTGCAGCCTTGTCGCCGGCCGCCGCATCAATGGCGCCGCCCAGGTGCATGGGGTTGTTGGCGATCAGGCCAAAGGCCTTGCCTTCGATGCGAATCAGCGCGGTGATCAACCCGGGCGCAAACTGGCGACGCAGCTCCAGCACCGAGCCGGCATCGGCCAGCTTCTCGATCACCTGGCGGATGTCGTACACCCGCAGGCGGTTCTCAGGGATCAGATGACGCAGTTCGCGCTGGTCGACGCATTCCCATACGGGCAGGTCGCCCTGGAAGTAGGAGAGGTACTGCTTGGCCACCTGCGTGGCGGCCGCCTCGTCCGGCACCACCACGTCGATTACGCCGTTGGGGCCTTGCATGCTGACCGGGCCCACCTGCTCGGGCGTGAAGCGGCCCAGGCCCCCACCCTCGATCATCGCCGGGCCGGCCATGCCGATGGTGGCGTTCTCGGTGGCGATGATCACATCACAGCACCCGAGCAGTGCGGCGTTGCCGGCAAAGCAGCGCCCGGAGACCACACCCACGGTTGGCACCATGCCGGACAGGCGCGCCATGCGCATGAACGTGGTGCAATCCAGGCCAGCCACGCCGACCTTGTCGATATCGCCGGGCCGGCCGCCACCGCCCTCGGTGAAGAACACCAGCGGCAGCTGCCATTGCTCGGCCAGCTCCAGCATCCGATCGGTTTTCTTGTGGTTGGTCACGCCTTGGGTGCCGGCGAATACCGTGTAGTCGTAGGACAGGGCCATGCAGCGTGCGGCCTCGGCGCCAAACTGCGCGGCGTTGATGGTGCCAATGCCGGTAATCAGGCCATCGGCGGGGCTCATTTCCAGCAGCTCGGCATGGGTCCGACGTGTGCGCTGGGCGGCCAGGGCAAAACCGCCGTATTCCATGAAGCTGCCATCGTCGAGCAGATCGGCAAGGTTCTCCCGCGCGGTGCGTTGGCCGGTCTTACGGCGTTTGGCCACTGCAGTGGGTCGGCGTTCGTCGGTCAGGTCGGCTTGGCGCTCCAGCACTTCGCGCAGGTCGGCACGAATGTGTTCCAGGTCGATGGTCTCTTCGCTCAGTTGCTGATCGCTGGCAACCTCCGCCGGTTCAAGGTAGAGCAGGGCGCTACCCTCGAACAGGCTGGCGCCGGGTTCGACCGCGAGTGCGCGAACGATGCCGCTCTGTGCGGCCCTGACCACAAACTCCATTTTCATGGCTTCAAGGACTGCGACCTGCTGGCCGGCGGCTACCGCGTCGCCGGGCTGCACATCCAGGCTGACCAGCACACCCTGGACTGGTGCGGTCACAGCTTCAGTGCCTGGCGGGGCGTCGGTTTGTGAGGTCTGCTCGGCCCCGGCGTTGTTGGCGATGCTGAAGTAGCGGTGCGGATGGTCGGTGCCGGAGGCGTTATTCAACTGGGCGGCATAGCTTTCGATAAAACCGGTGCTCACATCGTTGGCCGTTACGGCGGCATGCTGCAACAGATTCTGTAGAAATTGCAGGTTGCTGGTCACGCCTTCGAGGCGGAACTCGCAGAGCGCGCGATAGGCACGGCGCAGTACGCCGGCGTAGCTGTCGTTGGCGTGCACGATCAGTTTGGCGATCAGCGAGTCGAAGCGCGGGCTTGTGGTGTAGCCACTGTAGCCGTAACCGTCTACCCGCACACCGGGGCCGCTGGGTGGCTCGTACGCACTCAGGGTACCGCCAGCGGGGCGCGCGCTGCCGTCATTGTCCATGCTTTCTAGGTTGATGCGCAGCTGCACGGCAAAGCCCTTGGCGGCCGGAATCTGCGCCTGTTGTAGCCCGAGCTCGGCAAGGCTGGCGCCGGCAGCAAGACGAATCTGGGTTTGCGCCAGGTCGATGCCGGTCACCGCTTCGGTAACCGTATGCTCGACCTGGATGCGCGGGTTGGCTTCCATGAACACGAAGTCGCCGGCGTCTTCGTCCAGCAAAAACTCAACCGTACACAGGCCGCGATAGCCAACCGCCTGAGTCAGGGTCCTGGCGGCGCTTAGCAATTGCTTACGAATGCCGGCGTCGAGCGAGGGGGCGGGGGCGATTTCCAGCAGCTTCTGGTTACGCCGTTGCAGGGTGCAGTCGCGCTCCCACAGGTGGCTGACTGCCGTGCCATCGCCGATGATCTGTACCTCGATGTGCCGGGCGCGAGTGATCAGGCGCTCGATGTAGAGCGCGTCGTTGCCGAAGGCGCTTTTCGCCTCGGAGCTGCAACGTGTGAAGGCGTCGTCCAGCTCGCTCAGGTTGCGCACCGCACGCATACCGCGACCGCCTCCGCCGGCCAGCGCCTTGAGCATGACGGCTGCGCCGCCGCCCAAAGACAGCATGAACTCGCGGGCCTGCTCCAGCGTGGTCGGCTCATTGGTACCCTGCACCAGGGGCACGCCCTGCTGCAGCGCCAGCCGCCGCGCGCTGGCCTTGTCACCAAAGGTTTCCAGTACCTCTGGCGCGGGGCCAATGAAGGTGATACCGGCAGCCTGGCAGCGGCGGGCGAACTCGGCATTTTCACTGAGAAAACCGTAGCCGGGATGGATGGCATCGCAGCCCTGCGCCTGGGCGATGCCTACCAGTTGGTCCATATCCAGATAGGCTGCTGCGCCCTGGCCTTGTAGCGCTATGGCCTGATCGGCGCGACGCACATGCAGTGACGCGGCATCGTCTTCGGCATAGACCGCGACGCTGGTGATGTCCATTTCCGCCAGGGCGCGGGCAAGACGAATGGCGATTTCGCCGCGGTTGGCGATCAGTACGCTGTTGAAAGGCATGTTCAGTTGATCCAGTCCTGTAGTTCCTGTTTTTTGACCTTGCCGGTGGCGGTCATCGGCAGTGAGTCGACCAGCCGGATTTCCGGCACTTTGAATACAGCCATGGCGCCCTTGCACCAGTCGCGCAGGGATTCTGCGGTAGCCTGGCAGCCGGGCTTGCAGATGATGAAGGCCACCGGCATCTGTCCACGTTGCTCATCCGGCCGGCCGATTACGGCCGAGGCGAGGATGTCCGGATGCTGACCGAGCATGGCTTCCAGCTCGCTGGGGAAAACGCTCATGCCGTTGACCTTGAGCATTTCCTTGCGCCGACCCAGATAGCGAATAAAGCCCTGCTCGGTAATGACGCCGCTGTCGCCGGTGTGCAGCCAGCCATCGCGAAGCGCTTCAGCACTGGCCTCGGGTTTGTTCCAGTAGCCCTTGAGCAAGGATGGCGTGCGCACGCAGAGCTCGCCCTCGCTGCCCAACGGCAGCAGCTCGCCGCTGGCGAAATCACAGACCTTGAACTCGGCGCCGGGCACCGGCAAGCCAACAAAGGTGGGGGCGGATTTGAGGTCGAAGTCGTTCTCCTGCAAACCTGCAGTGAAAGTATCGCAGGTATGGGTTTCGGTCATGCCGAAGCTGGTTTCAAACAGCGTGCAGCCGGTCAGTGCGCGCCAGCGGTGGCGGTATTCGGGGGTCAGCTTCTTGATGAAGGACACGCAGCTGGTGGTTTGCAGCGAGCTGAAGTCGAAACTGTTCACCTCCGGATGGTCGAGCACCTCGGAGGCGCTGTCGACCAGCAGTCCGGTCTGCTTGACGCGGTAGTGCTGCACCGCGCTCATGAAGGTCAGGGCGTCCCAGCGCGCCAGCAAGACCAGCGTGGTGCCAGCAAAAACGGGGTAGAGCAGGCCGGCGTTCTCGCCGGCAATCCAGAACTCGGGCATGAAGTTGAGGCTGATGCGGTCCGTGTCCAGCCCCAGCGCAACCGGCAGGAAGCTGGCGCAGGTGTAGAGCATGTCGCCATGGGTATGAATGCAGCCCTTGGGCAGGCCGGTGGTGCCGCCGGTGTAATTGAGTGCGGCAATGTCGTCGAGCTGCAGCTCAGGCAGATTATCGGCGGGCGCGAGATCATCCAATGCTGGTAGCAGGTCGAGGCTATCGGTAATCGGCAGCTTGGGGGCCTGCAGCAGGTCGGGCACGGGAATGGGCGGTGCGGCAGGGCAAAGCTCGGACAGGCTGGTACTGATCACAAGCTGCAAGCCGGTTTGCGCTTTCACTTCGCGCACCACCGGTAGCAACTGGTCGAAGCAGACAATGGCGCTGGCGCCGCAATCGTTGAGTTGATAGCTCAGCTCCAGGCCCTTGGCCATGGGGCTGACAGGGGCGTGTATGGCACCGGCCTTGAGGATGCCGTAGAAGACGATGTGCAGCTGGGGACAGTTAGGCATGAAGACGGCAACCCGGTCGCCGGGCTGGATACCCTGCTGGTAGAGCAGGGCCGCGAAGCGGCTGCTGAGGTCATCCAGCTCGGCGTAGCTGAGCTGGTGGCCATAGAAATGGATCGCGGTTTTCTCAGGCTGGGTCTGGGCCCAATGTTGCAGGTAGCGGGTCAGCGGCTGTTCGCCCAGCGGATAGACCGGCTGGGTAGGCGCGCCCTTCGGCCAGGCAGCTGCCTGCAAGTCGCCCAGCCTGCTCAGATATTCTGACTCCTGCATACCGCTGTCCTCCATTGTTGGTTTTGTAGTGAGCAGCTTAGGCTGCGGCGGCGCAAGGAAGAAGCGAAGGTTATTCATCTATTACCATGAGCACTGCTCATGGTTTACTGCAAACCTCCGTGAATTGTGCTGCATTGCCGCTGAGAGACTGCTTTACATGAATGAAATGAATGGTTTGGTATCGACTGTCCGCATGGACCTGAATCTGTTTCGGGTCTTCGAGGTGGTGTTCAGGGAGCGCAATCTGACTCGCGCTGCGGCGATATTGCATGTCAGTCAGTCTGCGGTAAGCCACTCGTTGGCGCGGCTACGTGAGCATTTTGCCGACCCGCTGTTTGTGCGGGAAGGTCGTGGGGTGGCGCCGACGGCGTTGGCACAGCGGCTGGCGCCGGTGATCAGCGACAGTCTGGCGCGCCTGCAACGCAGTCTGGACGGCTTGCATGACTTTGACCCGCTGCGCGACGAGCGCACCTTCACCCTGAGTCTGCCGGAACAGCTGGAGCTGGTGCTACTGCCGCCGCTGCTGGCGCATCTGCGTGAATGTGCGCCCCGTTGCAAGGTGCGCACGGCGGGGCTGCGGTGGTCGGAATTGAAGCTGGAGATGGCGGCCGGGCGCATCGATCTTGCCGTACAGATTGCGCGTCCGGCGGATGCCAACCTGCGCCAGATGCAATTGTTGTCGGAGCCCCTGTGTGTGGTCGCGGGGCCGAGCTTTACGGGTGAGTTGACCACCGAGCGTTATCTGCAGGCACCGCACATCGCGGTGGCATCCTGGCGGCGCGGTTTGTGTTACGAGGACTTGGCACTGGGGCACATGGGCCTGATGCGTAGAGTTGTGCAGCAATGCCAGAACTACCAGGCCGCGAGCCTGGTGGTAGCGCAGAGCGATCTGCTGCTGACCATGTCGCGGCGCCATGCGGAACTGGTCAACGCTGCTTTGGATAATCAGTTGCTGGCGCTGCCGGTGCCGCTACCCTCGATCGGACTCAATCTGTATTGGCATGAGTCCGCCGAGCATGATCCGGTCAACCGTTGGCTGCGCCAGCAACTTTGTGAGTTGGCTCAGAACAGCTCCAGCGGGGTTACGGCACCGTCGCTGTCGTAGCCACCCAGCTCCAGTTCGCTGTAGGGCGGCGGCGCGTCTTCCTGCTTGAATATTTCCATGAAGGCGTTGCTGCTGCCTGGCGGTGCACTGCGACCGGTTTCCGGGTCGATGCGCGCGGTCAGCAAGCCCTCCGGCATGCGCTGCTCCTGGTCCGGCACGCCCTCCAGCGCCGCACCCATGAACTTCATCCAGATTGGCAGCGCGGCGGTACCGCCAAATTCGCGGCGCCCCAGAGTGCTGGGTTGGTCGAAGCCGACCCAGACGGTGGCGACCAGATCTGGATTATAGCCGGAGAACCAGGCGTCCTTCTGGTCATTGGTGGTGCCGGTTTTGCCCGCCAGATCCTTGCGTTGCAGCGACCGTGCACGCACTGCGGTGCCGCGGCGGATAACGTCCTGCAGCATGCTGTTGAGCTGGTAGATGGTGCGCGGGTCGACCACCTGCTCTGCTTGCTGAACCTGCGGCAGCGGGCCGTTGGGCTGGCGCAGGTAATAAGCATCCAGGCGTGCCTGTTCCTGCTCGGCCTGCGCCGGAGTGACGGCTGGACGAGTGTAATCGACCAGCTGTGCGTAGCGGTCTTCGATGCGATCAATCAGGTAGGGCTTTACGGCATAGCCGCCATTGGCAAAGGTGGCATAACCCTGGGCGATCTGCAGCGGTGTGAGCTCGGAGGTCCCGAGCGAGGCGGCAAGGTGGCGCGGCAGGTCGGAACGGGCAAAGCCGAAGCGCTCGATATAGGTCATGGCATTGTCGATGCCCATATCCTGCAACAGGCGGATGGACACCAGGTTGCGTGAGCGATAGAGCGCTTCGCGCAGGCGGATCGGGCCGAGAAAGTCGCCGCCCGAATTTTGTGGCCGCCAGATCGAGTCGAGGTAGTCGTCAACAAACACCAGAGGGGCGTCGTTGACCAGGCTGGCAGGGGTATAGCCATTGTCCAGCGCCGCACAGTAGAGGAACGGCTTGAAGCTGGAGCCTGGCTGGCGGCGCGCCTGGGTAACCCGGTTGTAGTTGCTTTCGACAAAGGAAAAGCCGCCGATCAGTGCCTCAATACGACCATCCTGTGGGCCCAGCACCACCAGGGCGCTCTGCGCCTTGGGCAGCTGCGCCAGGCGGTATTGATTCTCGCCTTCGGCGCGGCTGACTCGGATGATGTCGCCAGGCTGGAGCACGTCGGCCGGCTTGCCAGGCCGCGGCCCCATGCTGTTGGCGCTGAGATAGGGGCGTGCCCACTTCATGTCGTCCCAGGCGATGGTGCCCGGTGGGTCGCGGCGGAACAGCAGCTCCACGCTGTCGGGATGCACCGCTGTGACCAGCGCCGGTTCCAGGCCGCCCAGGCTTTGGTACTTGCTCAGCAGGCTCGCGCCCTGCTCCAGCGTGACGTCGGGATTGCGCGCCTCGGGGCCGCGGTAACCGTGTCGTTGATCGTACTCCTGCAAGCCGCTGCGCAGGGCCTGATTGGCCAACTCCTGCTTCGCACTGCTGACAGTGGTGTACACATTCAGACCTTGGGTGTAAGCCTTGTCGCCGTAGCGCTCGACTACCTCCAGACGAGCCATCTCAGCTATATAGGGCGCTTCCATCTCGGGATTGGCGCCGTGATTGCGTGCGGTAATGGGCGTGGCCACTGCTTCTTCATAGCTGGCCTTATCGATATAGCCCAGCATCAGCATGCGCTGCAGAATCCAGTCGCGGCGCAGCTTGGTACGATCCGGATTGGCAATCGGGTTGTAACGTGAAGGCGCCTTGGGTAGGCCGGCGATCATCGCCAGATCAGCCAAGGGCAGTTCATCGATGGACTTGCCGTAATAAACCTGTGCTGCCGCTTCAATGCCGTAGGCGCGATTGCCCAGATAGATCTTGTTGACGTAGAGCTCGAAAATTTCCTGCTTGGTCAGATTGCGTTCGATTTGCAGTGCCAGCAATATTTCATTCAGCTTGCGCGAGAACTCCCGCTTGCTGGAGAGAAAATAGTTTTTCGCCACCTGCATGGTGATGGTGCTGCCGCCGGTCTGGATGTGTCCGGTCTGGATCAGCTCTGCTGCAGCCCTGATCAGACCTGCGGGATCAACACCGTGATGATGCAGAAAGTTATCGTCTTCAGCCGCCAGCAACGCATTGACGAAGGTGGCGGGCACCTCGCCGTAGGTGATGGGGAAACGGCGCATTTCACCAAACTCTGCAATCAATTTATTATCTGTGCTATATATCCGCAGCGGGGTCTGCAATTCGACGTCGCGCAGGGTTTCAACATCTGGTAAAGCGGGGCTAAGATAGAGCGCCACGCCGCTCAGCACCAAAACAGGGGTGCAGGCCAGCGCTAATAGGGACCAGAAGAGAAATTTTAATAAACGCATAAGGGATGCGGAATTCCCTGAATAATTAGAAAGTTAGCAGTATTGCTGGTCTTGATGGCTGTAGCAGTCTGCATTATAAGCGTATTTTTTTTGATTTAGCTATTTGCGCTTGTACAAGGACTGTTATTTAATGTAGGAAAACATAAACCGTCCGTAAGTGTCGGATGCTGATAGGAAATTGGCTGTGCTAGGGCTCCTCAAGAAAAAAGCGAATACGCTGCTGGGTATCGATATCAGCTCCACCACTGTGAAGCTGCTAGAGCTCAGTCGCTCCGGGAACCGCTATAAGGTCGAAGCTTATGCGGTTGAACCTTTGCCACCCGGTGCGGTGGTCGAGAAAAACATCGTCGAACTCGAGGGTGTCGGCCAGGCTTTGGAGAAAGTCCTGGCGCGCTCGCGAACGCCTTTAAAGCAGGCCGCTGTCGCGGTTGCTGGCTCGGCAGTGATCACTAAAACCATCGAGATGGATGCCGGACTGGATCCAGACGAGATGGAAGAGCAGATCAAGCTCGAAGCCGATCAGTACATTCCCTACCCGCTTGATGAAGTCGCCATCGATTTCGAAGTCCAAGGTGTTTCCCCTCGCAATGCCGAGCGCGAAGAAGTGCTGCTGGCCGCCTGTCGTCGCGAAAACGTCGACATTCGCGAGGCTGCCCTGGCGTTGGCCGGCCTGACCGCCAAGGTGGTCGAGGTTGAAGCCTATGCGATGGAGCGGGCCTGCGAACTGGTGGTGCATCAGCTCGACGGCGGTGATGATGCGTTGACCATTGCGGTAATAGACATTGGCGCAACCATGATGACGCTCAGCGTGCTCAGCAAGGGGCGCATTATCTATACCCGTGAGCAACTGTTCGGCGGCAAGCAGCTCACCGACGAGATTCAGCGCCGTTATGGTCTGTCGCAGGAAGAAGCTGGTCTGGCCAAGAAGCAGGGTGGTCTGCCGGACGACTTCGAGAGTGAAGTGCTCGGTCCGTTCAAGGATGCCGTAGTGCAGCAGGTCTCTCGCTCGTTGCAGTTCTTCTTTGCCGGCGGTCAGTACAACGATGTCGATTACATCCTGCTGGCGGGTGGCACTGCTTCGATTCCCGGTCTGGATCAATTGGTCCAGCAGAAGATCGGCACTACTACTCTGGTTGCCAACCCCTTCGCAAACATGACCCTGTCGAACAAGGTTGATGCTGTGGCGCTCAGCAATGACGCCCCTGCCTTGATGATTGCGTGTGGTCTGGCAATGAGGAGTTTTGACTAATGGCTCGCATTAACCTGTTGCCTTGGCGCGAGCAGCTAAGGGAAGAACGAAAAAAGGAATTTTTTACCATTCTGGCACTGGTAGTGCTCTTTGCCGGAGCCCTGGTATTTCTGGGCGATCGTCATCTGAATGGCAAAATTGAACATCAGAACGCACGTAACGCTTTTCTGCAGAAGGAAATTACCCTGCTGGAGAAGCGCATCAAGGAAATCGAGCAGTTGCAGGCGCGCCGTACGCAATTGTTGGATCGCATGAAAATCATCCAGGATCTGCAAGGTAATCGGCCGATCATCGTCAGGGTATTCGACGAATTGACTCGTACCTTGCCGGATGGGGTGTACTTCACATCGTTGACGATGAAAG
Organism: Halopseudomonas sp.; assembly: GCF_036961105.1. Lineage (GTDB taxonomy): Bacteria > Pseudomonadota > Gammaproteobacteria > Pseudomonadales > Pseudomonadaceae > Halopseudomonas. The sequence continues at coordinate 144,583 of NZ_JBALWW010000001.1, forward strand.
GCTCCTCGATCAGCGTCAAGGGCGGAGCAGAGTCCAATAGCCGTGTTTCCAAGCTCATGCGTCAGATGGACGCGTCAGAGTGGCTGGTTGCACCAAACCTTACCGCTGTCAGAGCGGTTACTTCAGGTGCGCTTGATCAGGCTAACGAGTTCGAGTTGACGGTGAAGCAGACCGAGCCGCGTGCCGGTGCCGCTGAGGGAGAGCAGCAGCCATGAGTTTTTCTCAATCTATGGATAGCTTGAAGAAAGTCGATCTCAGTGATCTCGACTTCAACAACATCGGCTCGTGGCCGGGTGCGTTGAAAGTGATCGTATGCGTATTCGTCTTTGTAGTGTTGCTGGTACTGGGTTATCACTTTCATCTCAAGGATCTTCAGGCAAGCCTGGAGCGCGTTGAGGCGCAAGAGGTTGCGTTGCGCAAAGATTTCACCGACAAGTCCTATCGTGCGGCCAATCTGGAGGCATACAAGGAACAGTTAGCCGAAATCGAAGAGAGGTTCAGTGGCCTGCTCAAGCAGCTGCCCAAGGACAGCGAAGTACCCGGTCTGTTGGAAGATATCACTCAGATGGGCCTCAACAGTGGTCTCGAGTTCGAGTCGATTACGCTGAAGCCGGAAGTCGCTCAACAGTTTTATGTGGAACTGCCGATCAACATCGTCGTACGTGGCAGCTATCACGATCTGGCTACCTTTGTCAGCAGTGTGGCGGGCTTGCCTCGAATCGTCACCCTCAACGACTTTGTTATCCAGCCGGTCAATGCGGCAAATCCGGACCTGTTGACAATGAATATTGTGGCCAAGACCTATCGCTATAACGATGCAGGAGGCCAGCAATAATGATCAACAAACACCTTACCTGCCTATTCCTTCTGGGGTCGATCGGTCTCGCCGGCTGTAGCAGCAACGAGTTTGCCGATCTGCAGCGCTTTATGGATGAGACGCGCGCCAAGCCGGCCGGAAAGATCGAGCCTTTACCGCGTTTCGAGCCCTACGAGGCTTTCACCTACAGCGCTGCGTCGCTGAGAAGCCCGTTCCAACCGCCGATTCGCATCGATTTGACCCAGCGCCAACGTGGTTCGCAGGACATCAAGCCGGACGAGAATCGCGTCAAGCAGTTCCTGGAAGGCTTCAATATCGAAAGCTTCGAGATGGTCGGTACTTTGAGCAACAACAACGGCATGCAGGCTCTGGTACAGGGCGCAGGAAGCGTGCACCGAGTAAAGGTTGGTGACTATCTGGGACGCAACTATGGCCGCATTACGGGGATTCAGGAAAACCGAGTCGACGTGGTCGAGATCGTGCCCGATGGTGAAGGGGGTTGGTTGGAGCGACCGCGGACTCTCAGCTTGCCTGAGCGCGGATAGGTCAACCAGGGAGAGATAAACATGAACTGCAAACAGTCACGCGTGGAACGCAAGCAAATGCCTCTAACCAGAAAGATATCGCTGGCCGCCCTTATGGCGCTAGTGAGCCCGTTGGCCATGGCCGCCGATTTACAGAAAATGGATGTCTCCTCTCTGCCGGGCGATCGTGTCGAGCTGAAGCTGACATTCGACGAGCCGGTTAGCGGATCCCCCAAAGGCTATACCATTGACGAGCCGGCGCGCATTGCAATCGACTTGCCGGGCGTGGAAAACAAGCTGGGTGAGCGCAACCGCGAGCTGGGTTTGGGCAACGCGCGCAGCGTCACTGTGGTTGAGGCCAATGACCGCACGCGCCTGATCATCAATCTTTCCAATCTGGCGCCCTATACCACCCGCGCTGAAAGCAATAACCTGTTCGTGCTCGTTGGTGGTGCTGCTGCGGCCTCTAGCGTAGCTGCTCCGGCCGCTCCGGCAGTTGCCAGCAACAGCAACTGGCGTGCAGAATCAGAGCCTGCGGTGTCGGCTGCCGCTACATCCGGCCGCGCGATCAGCAGTCTGGACTTTCAGCGTGGCAGCGAAGGAGAAGGCAACGTCATCGTTGATCTGACAGATCCCTCCATTCGTGTCGACGTTGAAGAGCAGGGCGGGCGGGTAAAGCTGAACTTCCCCAATACCCGACTGCCTGACGAGCTGCGTGTCCAGCTGGATGTGAAGGACTTCGCCACGCCGGTGAACTTCATCAATGCATCCAGTAACGGTAACAACGCCAGCATCGTCATCGAGCCTACCGGTCAATACGAGCACCTGGTTTATCAGACCGACAATCGCCTGACCGTCAGCTTCAAGCCGCTCAGCCGTGCCGAAGTAGAGCAGCGCCGCGCGGACTCCTTTACCTATTCAGGTGAAAAGCTGTCACTCAACTTCCAGGACATCGAAGTCCGTTCGGTTCTGCAGTTGATCGCCGATTTCACCGATCTCAATCTGGTAGCCAGCGATACCGTACAGGGCAGTATCACTCTGCGCTTGCAGAATGTGCCCTGGGATCAGGCGCTGGATCTGGTATTGAAAACCAAGGGTCTGGACAAGCGTCAGGTAGGCAACGTCTTGCTGGTTGCGCCAGCGGACGAGATCGCTGCACGCGAGCGTCAGGAGCTGGAGTCTCAGAAGCAGATTTCCGAGTTGGCTCCGCTGCGCCGCGAGCTGATCCAGGTCAACTACGCCAATGCGGCCGATATTGCTCAGTTGTTCGCCTCGGTCACTTCGGCTGATGCCGACAGTCAGCGCGGCTCTCTGACCGTTGACGAGCGCACCAACAGCATCATTGCGCTGGAGACGCAGGACAAGCTTGATGAATTGCGGCGTATTGTTACTCAGCTGGATATTCCAGTGCGTCAGGTACTCATCGAGGCGCGCATTGTTGAAGCCAGTGTGGGTTTTGACAAGGCGCTGGGTGTGAACTGGAGCGGTGATCTGTCCTTGGGTGAGAAGTGGCGCACTTATGGGGACAACGGCCTTTCCTCCACCGTTAGCACACCCTTTGTAGACATGGGTGTGATTGGTGCGACCTCCGGTATCGGTATCGGCTTCATGACCGATAACACCATCCTGGATCTGCAGCTGTCCGCCATGGAAAGCACCGGGAATGGCGAAGTCATTTCCCAGCCCAAGGTGGTCACGTCGGACAAGGAAACGGCCAAGATCCTCAAGGGCTCCGAGATTCCTTATCAGGAGGCAAGCTCCAGCGGTGCCACCACTACATCCTTTGCCGAGGCAGTGTTGTCCTTGGAAGTTACTCCGCAGATTACGCCTGACAACCAGGTGATCATGGAAGTGATTGTGACCAAGGATGAGCCGGACTTCACCAACCAGGTCAATGGCGTACCGACCATTCGCAAGAATGAGGTCGATGCCAAGATTCTGGTGGCTGACGGCGAAACCATCGTGATCGGTGGCGTGTTCAGCAGTGACACGCAAACCGCTCAGGAAAAGGTACCTTTCCTTGGTGATCTGCCCGTACTGGGACAGGCCTTCCGCCGCGATGTCACCAACGAGAGCAAAAGCGAGCTGCTGATCTTCCTGACTCCGCGCATCATCAACAACGGTGCAATTACCCTTGCCAGGTAATGCGCTTGAGTAACGTTTTTCTGGTGGGCCCGATGGGTGCTGGCAAGAGCACCATCGGGCGCCTTCTGGCCAAAGAGCTGAAATACCCCTTCAAAGACTCTGATCGCGAGATCGAAGTGCGTACTGGCGCGGATATTCCCTGGATATTCGATGTGGAGGGGGAAGAGGGCTTCAGGCAGCGCGAAGAGGCAATGATTGCTGAATTGGTGCGTGAAGAGGGTATTGTGCTGGCCACCGGGGGAGGCGTGGTGATGCGTGATACCAATCGTGCAGCACTGGCGGAAAATGGCCTGGTGGTCTACTTACGTACCAGTGTCGCGCAACAGCTGCAGCGTACTGCGAAGGATCGTCAGCGTCCGCTTCTGCAAACTACCGATCCGGAGAAGGTATTGCGTGATCTGATGGCCAAGCGCGATCCTCTCTATCTGGAAATAGCCGACTTGGTGATTGAGACCGACCAACGCGGTCCGAAAACCGTGGTGAATGCCATCATCGCCAAACTGCATGAAGACTGACGCTCGCCACAGCGTACGCTTAGATTGCCATTTCCTTTAGCTTGCCCGCATACCAATCTGCCGTGCTCCTTGGCGCTCGTGCATTTGCTTGCGCGGCATATCCGCGTACAGCGGGGATGTTGTATGCTTTGCGCATGCTAGAGGGAGAAGCTGGATGCAGTGTTTGAATGTCGATCTTGGTGATCGTAGCTACCCGATTTACATCGGTGCCGGCCTGTTTGAAAATCCTGATCTGCTGGTTGCGCATATTAAAGGCAAGCAGGTTTGTATTGTTACCGATGATACCGTCGCACCGCTTTATCTGAACGCGCTGGAGCAGACGCTTCACGGCTACAAGCTGACCAGTGTGGTGCTGCCGACTGGTGAGGCTTATAAAAACTGGGCCACTCTGCAACAGATCTTTGATGCCTTGTTGAGCGAACGCCACGACCGCAGGACCACGCTGATTGCGCTCGGCGGCGGCGTCATCGGCGATATGACCGGTTTCGCTGCGGCCTGTTATCAGCGCGGTGTGGACTTTATCCAGATCCCCACTACCTTGCTGTCCCAGGTCGATTCTTCGGTGGGCGGAAAAACCGGTATCAACCATCCTGCCGGCAAGAACATGATCGGCGCCTTCTATCAACCTCAGGCAGTGCTTATTGACACTGACAGCCTGCGCACGCTGCCGCCACGAGAAGTAAGTGCCGGTCTGGCGGAAATCATCAAATACGGTTTTATCCGTGACGCCGAATTCCTTGCCTGGCTGGAAGTCAACATGGTGGCACTGCGAGCACTGGATGCTGCGACCGTTACTCAGGCCATTCAGCGCTCCTGCGCGATCAAGGCGGAGGTGGTTGCCGCAGATGAGCGTGAGGGGGGAGTGCGAGCTATCCTGAATCTGGGGCATACCTTCGGCCACGCGATCGAGGCGCATCAGGGCTACGGTAGCTGGCTGCACGGTGAAGCCGTAGGGGCCGGGATGGCCATGGCGCTTGATATGTCTGCGCGCGTGGGATGGATTGATGCTGACGCGCTGGCGCGAGGCAGAAACCTCATTGCTGCTGCTGGTCTGCCGATTACACCCCCGGACAATATGACGCCGGCCGACTTTCTGCGTTTGATGGCGGTGGACAAGAAGGTGCTGGATGGTCAGTTGCGCCTGGTGCTGCTCAAAGCACTGGGAGAGGCCACGGTTACGGCCGAATACGATGCCGACGCGCTGTCGGGCTGCTTGGCGATGTCGCCAGCATGAAGCCAAACAAGGAAGAGGTTTTCACCTCAATGAATGACATTGATCGCTTGCTGGATTACTACCAGTTCACCCACGACCCCTTCGCGCCGCGCACACCGGGTTTCAAGTTTTTCACGCCCAAGCGCAAGCCGGTCTTGGCAGAACTGCATCATCTGGCGCGCTATAGCAATCAACTGCTGGTTGTAACCGGGCCGGAAGGCAGCGGGAAGACGCTGCTGCGCCAGGCTCTGGTAGCCAGCAGCAACAAGGACAGCGTGCAATGTGTGGTGTTGTCGGCTAGAGAGTTCGCGGCGGAAGAGGCCTTGCTTGGCTATGTGTGTCAGGCGGTCAGCGCCGAGGGCCGTGAAGTGGGCAGCCTGCTGCGCAAGGCGCAATCCAGCGAGGCAGTCGGCATACAGCTTTATCTGGTAGTCGATGATGCCGAGGAGCTGGAACCATCGACACTCAGTATGCTGGCGGAGATTGCCGAGGCGGGGCCGAACGCGCCGCGGGTTTTTCTGTTCGCCGACGAAGACGCCTTCGCACCAACCTTGCAAACCTTGCGCAGTGCCGTAGACGAAGGCACCGTGCATTTGGCTGCCTTGCAACCACTGGATCTGGCGGAAACCCGTGACTACCTGGGCCAGCGTCTCGAGGGTGCGGGTCAGGGCCTTGAGTTGTTGGCAGATGAGCAGGTGGCGATCATTCATCAAGGCTCCCATGGTTGGCCTGGTGCTATCAATACCCTGGCCAGGCAGGTCATGCTGGAAGCAATGGAGCAGGCGCCGTTAGCCGCCGCCGCTCGCGCCAAAGCCGGTGGATTTCCGGTACGGACCTTGATTGCTTTGGCCTTGGTGGCAGTAGGTGTGGGCGTCGCCTGGTACATGGGCGAACAGCCGAAAGAGCCGGAAACGACAGTGCTGGCGTTGCCTGATCCGGTTCCCGAAGTGCGCTTGAGCAGTGAAGCCGCTGTCGAACCGGTGGCACCGCCAGCGCCTCCGCTGCCGGGTGGGGCGCAGGAGACAGGCTCTGCTGCCGCTGTGACTGGGTCAGAGGCGGCGCCGGAAATCGTGCAGCCGACAAGCGATCTGTCAGTGACGGCGCCTGCACCTTCGGCGACGGAGCAGGCCAGCGGCAGCGCGGTCAGTGACGAAAGCACAGCAGGTGCAAACGCGACCAACAGGGTGCAGGCGAACTCTGCGGTGCCCGCACCCGCACCCGCACCCGCACCCGCACCCGCACCCGCACCCGCACCCGCACCCGCAGAGACTCCTGCAGAACGACCCGTAGCGCCCACGCCTGCGACTGTGGCGGCAACGGGTTCGGTGCACAAGGCCGAGTGGTATCGGCAGCAATCTGGCGGTCACTATGCCGTGCAGCTTCTCGGGACGCGCTCGGAGCAGGCCGCGATTGCCTTTGTAAAAACTCTTTCAGAGGTAAGCGACATCGGCTATTTCGAAACCGTGCACCAAGGCGCGCCCTGGTATGTGGTGACTCAGGGGAGTTATGCTGGCCGCCAGGCTGCGCAGTCTGGTGTAGCCGGATTGCCGCAAGCGCTGCGTAACAGCAAGCCCTGGCCACGCAGTTTCGCAGATATTCAGGCCTCTTTGCGCTAGACAGCCCCTGCGCCGGCGGCCTCTGCTGCCGGTATTGCAGGTTCAAAAAGGCGTGGATGAAGGTCGGGATTAGGACTATAGTGCAACGCAAAGTTGCCTATTTACGACATTTGAATACGCCTATGCGGCATGCTGGCCTCAAAAAAAATTGTGGCCATGTGGGCTGCTGTGTACAATTACTCCCCTTTTGTCCGGCGCCGAGCCAGATCAATTCTTGTTTGATTCTTGTAAGCGCTTGAATTCAATAGTTTTTTGAGAGTGTGCCTATGAAAGCAGGTTTATACCAGCCTGATCAGTTCAAGGATAACTGTGGCTTTGGCTTGATTGCCCACATGGAAGGTCAGCCCAGTCATCACTTGCTCCAGACGGCTATTGAAGCCCTGACATGCATGACCCACCGCGGCGGCATCAATGCGGACGGCAAGACCGGTGACGGTTGCGGTCTGCTTATCCAGAAGCCGGATCGCTTCCTGCGCTCGGTGGCTCAAGAGCAACTGTCAGTCGAGCTGCCGGCGCAATACGCGGTCGGTATGGTGTTCATGAGCGCCGATGAAGTTGGCACTGCCGCGGCCAGACAGGCTTTTGCCGATGCGTTGGCTGATCAGGGGCTTACCAGCCTTGGCTGGCGTCAGGTGCCGGTGGATGAGAGCGTGCTCGGCCCCTTGGCCTTGAGCAGCATGCCCCGTATCGAGCAGCTGTTTGTCTCCGGCGAAGACCTTGACGAGCAACAGTTCGGCGTCAAGCTGTTCTACGTGCGCCGCAAGGCTGAAATTGCCATGCAGGCGGACGCCAACTTCTATGTTTCCAGCCTGTCGCACAAGGTCATCTCTTACAAAGGGTTGATGATGCCCGCGGATCTGGACAAGTTCTATCCGGATCTGGGTGACGAGCGCATGGAGACTGCAATCAGCGTCTTCCATCAGCGCTTCTCTACCAACACGCTGCCCAAGTGGCCGCTGGCACAGCCCTTCCGTCTGGTCGCGCACAACGGTGAAATCAACACCATTACCGCCAACCGCAACTGGGCACACGCGCGCCGCAACAAGTTCACCAACGACCTGATGCCCGATCTCGAAAGCCTGGCTCCGCTGGTCAACACCACCGGGTCCGACTCCTCCAGCATGGACAACATGCTGGAGTTGTTGATCACCGGTGGCATGGATTTGTTCCGCGCCATTCGCATGGTCGTGCCGCCCGCCTGGCAGAACGTCGAGACGATGGATGCCGACCTGCGTGCATTCTATGAATACAACTCCATGCACATGGAGGCCTGGGACGGTCCGGCCGGTATCGTGCTGACCGAAGGTCGCTATGCGGTCTGTCTGCTTGATCGCAACGGCTTGCGCCCCGCGCGTTACGTGGTCACCAAGAACGGTTACATCACCCTGGCATCGGAAATCGGCGTGTGGAACTACCAGCCCGAAGACGTGATCAGCAAGGGCCGCGTTGGTCCTGGCCAGATTCTGGCGGTGGATACCGAAACCGGCGAAGTGTTGCATACCGATGACATTGCGGACCGTCTCAAGTCGCGTCATCCGTACCGCAAATGGTTGAAAGAGAACGCCCTGCGCATTCAGGCCAAGCTGGATGACCGTGACCACGGTTCCGACTTCCTGTCGGATGAGCGCCTGAAGCAGTACATGAAGATGTTCCAGGTCACCTTTGAAGAGCGCGATCAGGTGCTGCGCCCGCTGGCTGAGAACGGCCAGGAAGCGGTCGGCTCCATGGGTGATGATACGCCCATGGCTGTGCTGTCCGGACGTGTACGCTCGGTGTATGACTACTTCCGTCAGCAGTTCGCGCAGGTAACCAACCCGCCGATTGATCCGCTGCGTGAAGCCATCGTGATGTCGCTGGAGACCTGTCTCGGCGCCGAGCGCAACGTATTTGAAGAAACCGCAGATCACGCCAATCGCGCGATCCTCAGTTCACCCGTCATTTCGCCGGCGAAGTGGCGTACCATCATGCATCTGGAGCGCCCGGGCTTCGCCGTGCACACCATCGACCTGAATGCGGATGAGTCTATGCCGCTGGGCGAAGCCGTGCGTGATATCGCTGCCCAGGCGGAAGCCGCGGTACGCGAAGGCAAGTCGTTGATCGTCCTCAGCGACCGCGCCATCCAGCAGGGCAAGCTGCCAGTGCACGCTGCGCTGGCCGTGGGTGCAGTGCACCACCATCTGACCGCCGTGGGCATTCGCTCAGAGTGCAACATTCTGGTCGAGACCGCCACCACACGCGATCCACACCATTACGCCGTGCTGCTTGGTTTTGGCGCCACCGCTGTCTATCCCTACCTGGCTTACGAAGTGCTCGGCGATCTGCTGCGTACCGGTGAGGTTATCGGTGACCTGTACGAAGTCTTCAAAAGCTACCGCAAGGGTATCTCCAAAGGGCTACTTAAGATCCTGTCCAAGATGGGTATTTCCACCATTGCCTCCTATCGCGGGGCACAGCTGTTTGAAGCAGTAGGTCTGGCGGATGAAATTGTGGACGTCTGCTTCAAGGGTGTGGCCAGCCGCATACAGGGCGCCCGCTATCAGGATCTGCAGGCCGAGCAGTCACTGCTGGCCAAGGAAGCCTGGAATCCGCGCAAGTCGATTCAGCAGGGCGGCCTGTTGAAGTTCGTGTTTGGCGGTGAGTACCACGCTTACAACCCCGATGTAGTGCGGGCGTTGCAGGACGCAGTGCAGGGCGACAGCTACCATAAGTACCTCGAATACGCGGCGCTGGTGAATAACCGTCCGGTGGCCTCGCTGCGCGATCTGCTCAAGGTGAGCGATACCCAGGAGCCGATCGCCCTGGACCAGGTCGAGCCGCTGGAACAGATTTTCAAGCGCTTCGACTCGGCGGGTATTTCCCTGGGCGCGCTGTCTCCTGAAGCCCACGAGGCGATTGCCGAGGCGATGAACCGCCTGGGCGCGCGTTCCAACTCCGGCGAAGGCGGTGAAGACCCCGCGCGCTACGGTACCGAGCGCACCTCGCGGATCAAGCAGATCGCCTCCGGCCGCTTTGGTGTGACCCCGGAGTACCTGGTCAATGCTGACGTATTGCAGATCAAGGTGGCTCAGGGCGCCAAGCCCGGCGAGGGCGGGCAGTTGCCCGGCGGCAAGGTCAACGAGTTGATTGCCCGCCTGCGCTACGCCGTGCCCGGCGTTACGCTGATTTCGCCACCGCCGCACCACGATATCTATTCGATCGAGGATCTGGCGCAGCTGATTTTCGACCTCAAGCAGGTCAACCCGGCCGCGCTGGTATCGGTCAAGCTGGTATCCGAACCGGGCGTTGGTACCATCGCCGCCGGCGTGGCCAAGGCCTACGCCGACCTGATTACCATTTCCGGATACGACGGTGGCACCGGTGCCTCGCCGCTGACCTCGATCCGCTATGCCGGCTCGCCCTGGGAGCTGGGTTTGTCCGAGGCGCATCAAACGCTGCGTGGCAACGATCTGCGCGGCAAGGTGCGGGTACAGACCGATGGCGGCCTGAAGACCGGCCTGGACGTGATCAAGGCAGCCATTCTGGGCGCCGAAAGTTTCGGCTTCGGTACCGCGCCGATGATCGCGCTGGGTTGCAAATACCTGCGTATCTGCCATCTGAACAACTGCGCCACCGGCGTTGCCACGCAGAATGAACACCTGCGCGACAATCACTACATCGGTACCGTGGAAATGGTGATGAACTTCTTCACCTATGTTGCCACCGAGACCCGTGAGTGGCTGGCCAAACTGGGTGTCAGCAGCCTGCAGGAGCTGATTGGTCGGACCGATCTGCTGGAAATTCTGCCTGGCAGTACCAGCAAGCAGCAGAACCTGGATCTTGAGCCCCTGCTGTTCAGCAAGGACGTGCCGGCCGACAAGCCGCAGTTCTGTCAGCAGCCGCGCAACCCGCCGTTCGATCAGGGTCAGACCGCCGAGAAGATGGTCGAATTGGCCCGTGCTGCCATTGATGGTCGCACCGGTGCCGAGTTCGAAATGCGGCTGACCAACTGTGACCGTTCCATTGGTGCTCGCGTATCCGGCGAGATCGCCAAGGTACACGGCAACCAGGGCATGGTCGGCGCGCCTATCACCTTCCGCTTCAAGGGCACGGCCGGCCAGAGTTTTGGCGTGTGGAACGCCGGCGGCCTGCACATGTATCTTGAAGGTGATGCCAACGATTACGTGGGTAAGGGCATGACCGGTGGCAAGCTGGTCATAGTGCCGCCGCAGGGCAGCCCCTTCCGCTCGGAGCAGACCTCGATCATCGGCAACACCTGCCTGTATGGCTCTACCGGCGGCAAACTGTTTGCGGCTGGTAGCGCTGGCGAGCGCTTTGGCGTGCGCAACTCCGGTTGCCATGCAGTCATTGAAGGCGCTGGTGATCACTGCTGCGAGTACATGACCGGCGGTATGGTCTGCGTGCTGGGCAGCACTGGTCACAACTTCGGTGCTGGCATGACCGGTGGTTTCGCCTACGTGCTGGATCGGGACAACAGTTTCTTCGACAAGCTGAACCACGAGTTGGTCGAACTGCACCGGATCAGCAGCGAGTCGATGGAAGTCTACCGCAGCCACCTGACGCAGGTGCTGACCGAGTATGTGGCCGAGACCGGCAGCGCATGGGGCGCCGAGGTGCTGGAGAATCTGGACGATTACATCCGTCGCTTCTGGCTGGTCAAGCCCAAGGCTGCCAGCCTGCGTGCACTCTTGAGCAGCACCATAGCCAACCCGCAGTAATAGACGGGGTTCCAGCGACCGGGCAGGCGAAGCCGCCCGGTCAGCGATAGAGATTCGGCAGCGTGATACGTGATGTTGCGCTGCACTGATGAGGTTTAGATATGGCAGACCGTTTGAGTAACGACTTCCAGTTCATCGATGTAGGTCGTGAAGACCCCAAGAAGCGTCCGCTGCGCGTGCGCAAGACCCAGTTCGTGGAGATCCACGAGCAGTTCAAGCCGGAGGAAGCGTCCGAGCAGTCGCACCGCTGCCTGGAGTGCGGCAATCCCTATTGCGAATGGAAGTGCCCGGTGCACAACTTCATTCCCAACTGGTTGAAGCTGGTGTCCGAGGGCAATATTCTCGAAGCCGCCGAGCTGTCGCATCAGACCAACACGCTGCCCGAGGTCTGTGGCCGCGTATGTCCGCAGGATCGTCTGTGCGAGGGTGCCTGTACCCTGAACGATGGCTTTGGCGCTGTGACCATCGGTAATGTCGAGAAGTACATCACCGATACCGCCTTTGCCATGGGCTGGCGGCCGGATCTGTCCAACGTCGTGCCGACGGGCAAGCGAGTAGCTATCATCGGTGCCGGTCCAGCGGGTCTGGGCTGTGCTGACGTGCTGGCGCGTGCCGGTGTCAGCCCGGTGGTGTTCGATCGTTATCCCGAGATTGGCGGCCTGCTGACCTTCGGTATTCCGGAGTTCAAACTGGAAAAAACCGTGCTGTCACGTCGCCGCGAAGTGTTCGAAGGCATGGGTATCGAATTCCGCCTGAACACGGAAGTCGGCAAGGACGTCAGCATCGACGAACTGCTGGCTGAATACGATGCCGTGTTCATGGGCATGGGTACCTACACCTACATGAAAGGCGGTTTCCCGGGTGAAGATCTGCCGGGCGTTTATGATGCGCTGGACTTCCTGATTGCCAACGTTAACCGCAACCTGGGCTTCGAAAAGTCGCCACAGGACTTTGTCGACATGAAGGGCAAGAAGGTTGTAGTGCTGGGTGGTGGCGACACCGCCATGGACTGTAACCGCACCTCTATCCGTCAGGGCGCGAACGCGGTTACCTGCGCCTACCGGCGTGATGAAGCCAACATGCCGGGTTCGCGCAAGGAAGTGAAGAACGCCAAGGACGAGGGTGTGAAGTTTCTCTTCAACCGTCAGCCCATCGCCATTGTTGGCGAAGATCGGGTTGAGGGCGTCAAGGTGGTAGAAACCCGTCTCGGTGAGCCCGATGCACGCGGTCGTCGGAGTCCTGAGCCGATTCCCGGTTCCGAGCAGGTGTTGCCGGCAGACGCGGTGATTATCGCCTTTGGTTTCCGTCCCAGCCCGGCAGAATGGTTTGCCGACAAGCAGATCGACATGGATAGTCAGGGTCGCGTAGTGGCGCCAGAGGCAGGGCAGTACAAGTTCCAGACCACCAATCCGAAGATCTTTGCCGGTGGTGACATGGTGCGCGGCTCTGACCTGGTGGTCACCGCAATCTGGGAAGGTCGTCAGGCAGCTGAAGGCATCCTCGAGTATCTCGAGCTCTAACTCGGCTAGGTCTGGATTTGTGACAATGGCGCCGATGGGCGCCATTGTCGTTTCTACGCCCCTGATCTTTGCGGCCATTCCCGGTACAATGCCGGCTGACCCGGTTACTGGATACCCTCCCCATGTCTGAACTCAAGAATGATCGCTTTCTTCGTGCCCTGCAGCGCCAGCCGGTTGATGTCACCCCCGTCTGGATGATGCGTCAGGCCGGACGCTATTTGCCTGAGTATCGCGCGTCACGGGCGCGTGCCGGTGACTTCATGGGCCTGTGTACCAATCCCGAGATGGCCTGCGAGGTTACCCTGCAGCCGCTTGAGCGTTACCCGCTGGATGCTGCCATTCTGTTTTCCGATATTCTCACCATCCCCGACGCCATGGGGCAGGGCCTGTATTTCGAGACCGGGGAAGGCCCGCGCTTTCGCAAGGTCATCAATACTGCAGCTGATATTGAAGCGCTGAACGTGCCCGATCCCGAGCAGGATCTGGGCTATGTCATGGGCGCGGTGCGCACCATCCGGCGCGAGCTGAATGGCCGGGTACCCTTGATCGGCTTCTCCGGCAGCCCCTGGACCTTGGCTACCTACATGGTCGAAGGTGGCTCTTCCAAGGATTTTCGCAAAACCAAGGCAATGCTCTACGATCAGCCGGAAGCCATGCATCTGCTGCTCGACAAGCTGGCCGATTCGGTCATCAGCTACCTCAACGGTCAGATCCTGGCCGGCGCCCAGGCTGTGCAGATCTTCGATACCTGGGGCGGCAATCTGTCGGCTGATGCCTACCAGAAGTTCTCGCTGGCCTACATGCGCAAGATTGTGGCCGGTCTGATTCGCGAGCACGATGGTCGCAAGGTGCCGGTCATCCTGTTTACCAAGAATGGCGGTCTCTGGCTGGAAAGTATTGCCGAGACCGGTGCCGATGCGCTGGGCCTGGACTGGACCATGGATATCGGCGTGGCACGCTCGCGGGTAGGCGCCAAGGTGGCGCTGCAAGGCAACATGGACCCCACGGTGCTCTACGCCAAGCCGGCGGCCATTCGTGCCGAAGTGGCGCGGATTCTGGCGAGTTACGGCAAGGGCAGCGGCCACGTGTTCAACCTGGGGCATGGCATTACCCCGGAAGTGGATCCCGCGCACGCCGGCGCCTTTATTGAGGCCGTGCACGAGATGTCAGCCATTTATCATGATCCGGCTGCTATCGTAGGCTGACAAAGGTTGCGCCGCCGCTCTGCGCAGCCCGATACTGAGCGGGTTGCTCACCAACAGCTACAGGTAGAAGGAGATACGTATGCGCAGGGTGGTTTTCAACCAGAAGGGCGGCGTCGGCAAATCCAGTATCGCCTGTAATCTGGCGGCGGTCAGCGCTGCTGCGGGTTACAAGACGCTGGTGGTGGACCTGGACCCGCAGGCCAATTCCAGCCACTACCTGCTGGGCGAGGGAATGGCGGATGTTGATACCACCATCGCCGACTTTTTCTCGCAGACGCTCTCCAGCGGGCTGTTTGGCAAGAAAGCCGAGCAGTTCGTGGTGGAAACGCCGTTCGAGAACCTGTGGTTGATGCCGGGCAGCCCCGAGCTGGCCGACCTGCAGCACAAGCTGGAGTCACGCTACAAGATTCAGAAGCTGCGCAAGTTGCTCAAGGATCTGAAAGACAGTTACGAGCGTATCTACATCGATACCGCGCCCTCGTTCAACTTCTACACCATGTCGGCACTGATTGCCGCCGACCGGGTGCTCATTCCCTTCGACTGTGATGCTTTCTCGCGTCAGGCACTCTACGGCTTGCTGGCCGAACTCGAGGATGTGCGCGAAGAGCACAACGAGGATCTGCAGGTAGAAGGTATAGTAGTGAACCAGTTCCAGCCACGTGCCGCTCTGCCGCAGCAGATTCTCGATGAACTGATCGCCGAGGGCTTGCCCGTGCTGCCGGTGTACCTCAACAGCTCGGTGCGCATGCGTGAATCGCACCAGGCGTCTACGCCGCTGATCTTCCTCGACGGGCGGCACAAGCTGACGCAACAGTTCATGGCCCTGCACGATCATATCGAAGCGCAGTGAGCGAGTGCGCCCACCAAAAAGGCACCTTCGGGTGCCTTTTTGGCTTTTACCTCACGCGATTGCCGGATGCGATCAAGGGAACAGCGGCCAGATCAGCGGGATGATCAGTGTGCTGGCGCCCCACATCAGCAGGTTGAGCGGCACGCCAATGCGCATGAAATCGCTGAAACGGTAACCGCCGGCGCTGTAGACGAAGGTGTTGGTCTGGTAGCCGATGGGCGTGGCGAAGCTGGCACTGGCGGCGAACATCACGGCCACCACGAAGGGCCGCGGATCCGCACCCAGCTGCTGGGCAATGCCGATGGCTATGGGGGTGAGCAGCACCGCCACGGCATTGTTGCTGACCACCTCCGTGAGTATCGACGTCAGCAGATACAGGAACGACAGCATGAACAGCGGCCCCAGCAGCGGCGATAGCGTCATCACCTGGGCGACCACGCTATCGACCAGCCCAACCTTGTTCATCGCTATGCTGATCGCCAGCATGCCGAAGATGAGCGTGAGAATACGCCAGTCGATGGCCTTGTAGGCGTCTTCGGTATCCAGGCAGCCAGTGGCTACCACCATCGCAGCGGCAATCATGGCCAGGCCTTCAATCGGCATGATCTTGAGCGCGGCCAGCAGCATCACGGCGACTAC
The DNA here is from genome assembly GCF_036961105.1 of Halopseudomonas sp. Lineage (GTDB taxonomy): Bacteria > Pseudomonadota > Gammaproteobacteria > Pseudomonadales > Pseudomonadaceae > Halopseudomonas. The sequence goes on from NZ_JBALWW010000001.1 coordinate 160,342, forward strand.
CGCTGCGATGGCAATGGGCGCCTTGTTACGGCGGTAGGCGCGCTCCTGCACCGAGTTGAGGCTGATCAGCTCGCCGTTATCGGCAAATTTCTTGATCTGCGCGGGCGTACCTTCCACCAGCATCACATCGCCGAACTGCAGCTGAAATTCATCCAGGTTGTCCTGGATGTTTTCGTTCTGGCGGTGAATGGCCAGCACATGAATGCCATAGCGTGCGGTGAGGTTGAGATCGCGCATGGGACGGTGGCTGTAGCGCGAGTTGCGGCCCACAATGGCCTCGGCGAGCATTACATCGCGGGTCGAGATGGTCTCGAAGTTGGCGCTGCTGTCGCGGTTGAACGCCAGCAGGCCGTTCTCGCGCAGCTCGACAAAGTCGCGCATGTTGGTGTGCAGCACCAGGCGATCACCGGCGCGCAACAGGGTATCGTTCAGCGGCGTAGAGAGCTCGTCATCTCCGCGAAAGATCTTCAGCACGCTGATGCCGCTGTTGCCGTTCAGGCTGGCCTGGCTGATGGTCTGGTTGATTACCGGCGAGTCGTGCGGTACCAACAGCTCGGTCATGAAGGTACGCGCCTGATCCGGGCGCAGCTGGCGCGACAGGCTTTCACGTTCCGGCAGCAGGCGGTGGCCGATCAGCAGAATGAAGGCCATGCCGATCAACGCCAGTATGGCGCCGGGCAGGGTGATGTCGAACATGCCGAAGGGTTCCATGCCCATCTGCCGCGCAACGCCATCGACCAGAATGTTGGTGGAGGTGCCGATCATGGTCATGGTGCCGCCCAGGATGGTGGCATAGGACAGCGGAATCAGCATTTTCGAGGGCTTACTGCCGACCTGGGTAGCCAAGGCGATGGCCACCGGCGTCAGAATAGCGACCACCGGTGTGTTGTTGATGAAGGTCGACAGCAGCATTGCGGTCATCATCAGGCTGAACAGCGTCCGCCAGGGGCTACCGCCACCCATGCGTGACAGCCAGTTGCCAAGTGTCTCGACGCAACCGGTGCGCTCCAGTGCCGCTGACAGAATGAACATGCAGGCAATGGTGATAGGGGCGCTGTTGGATAGCACGCCAAGCACGTCCGTTGGCGACAGCAGATGGCTGACCAGCAGTATGGCAACGGCAATGCCGACCACGACGTCGGGGCTGAACTTCTCCCGCGCGAAGGCGTAGAACACCCAGCACAACAGCAGCGCAACGCCGATCAATGGCAATGAATCCCAGCTCATGGTTACCCGAATCTCGTGTGAGGTATGGGGCTCCAGCGAGCGGAACCCGGTTGGGCGCCACATTAGGAGGGATTTATAAGTTTGTCCAAGTACTAAAACTGATTTTTATATAACCAAGCGGCATATACAGGCCATCCCTTCAGTGCTGTTCAGGAAGAGCAGCTGATCTCCAGATGCTTGCCCCAGTCCGGCGGCGCGGCAGCGTAGTTCTGCGCATCCGGCTGCCGGCTGAAGGGCGCCGTGAGCAGCTCATGCAGCCGGCGCACTTCACTGAAATCCTCCTGCTCCGCGGCTGCGATGGCGTTCTGCGCCAGATAATTGCGCAGCACGTAGACCGGGTTGGCCTGCAACGCTTGCGTTGACTGGTTCTCGCCGCCCAAGCGGGAATGATGCTCGTGGTGCCACTGATCAAAGGCTGCGCGGTCGATAAAGTGGTCACGCACCTCCGGCTTGCCTTCAGCCAGCAGGCGCAAGCTCAGGTTGAAGTCGCTGCCGCTATCCTGCATCAGCTGCAATAACTGATCGATAAGGGCCTTGTCGGCATCTTCTGCGCCCAGCCAGCCGAGGCGGCGGCGCATCAATCGCAGGTAGTGCTGCTCAAACGCAGGCATGAAGGTCGCGATCTCGGCCTTCAGCGTCTCCACTTCTATAAAGGGAGTGAGCGCCTGCGCCAGGCAGGCCATATTCCACTGCGCAATGGCTGGCTGACGGTGAAAAGCGTAGCGGCCTTCGTGGTCGGAATGGTTGCACACATGCCGTACATCGAAGGCATCCAGAAAGGCGTAGGGGCCAAAATCGAAGGTGATACCCAAGATCGACATGTTGTCGGTATTCATCACCCCGTGACAGAAGCCATAGGCCTGCCACCAGGCGACCATTTCTGCGGTGCGCTGCAGTACCTGGCGATACATCGCCAGCTCGGGTTGTGGCTCGCCCAGGCACTGGGGATAGCAGGTGTTCAGGGTGAAATCCAGCAACTGACGCAGTGCATCGTGCTGCTGGGTGTAATAGAAGTACTCGAAGTGGCCGAAACGAATGTGCGAGCGTGAAAGCCGCAACAGCATGGCGGCGCGTTCTTCGCGCTCGCGGTACACCGGGTTGTCGCCCAGCGTTACGCAGAGCGCCCGGCTGGTCGGGATGCCCAGGGCGTGCAAAGCCTCGGAGGCGAGAAACTCGCGGATCGAAGAGCGCAGCACCGCGCGGCCGTCACCCATGCGCGAGTAGGGCGTGCTGCCGGCGCCCTTGAGATGCAAATCCCAGTGTTCGCCCGCGCGGTTCACCACTTCGCCCAGCAAGAGCCCACGGCCGTCGCCCAGCTTGGGATTGTAGACGCCAAACTGATGGCCCGAATACACCATGGCGCGCGGTTCGGCGCTGCGCCAGACCTTGTGACCGGCAAACAACTCGGTGAACAGCTCGCTCTGCGCTTCACCCTCATCCATATCCAGCAGTTGCAGCGCGCTGGCGCTGCTGACGACCAGGCGCGGATTGCTCAGCGGTTCGGGAATCACCCGAGTGGAAAAACTGTCGCCGAGCCGGGCGAAGCGATTGTCGAACTCAAGGTCTGCGAGCTGTACCACGGATGCTCCTTCTGCGTGCCTACGCAGCTAAAAGTCGTGTGTCCATGCTAACGCATGACTGCGCAGTCATGTTCTCTGTGTTATGGCCCTGCATCAAGCGATGTAATGGTCGCCGTGATTTCTTGACCTTGAGGCTGCACATCCCTAGTGTTCAAACACCTGTATGAATAGCCGCCGCCGGTATGGGTCCGGCCGCCCTTTGGAGAGCCAATATGCCCGAATACAACGCCCCCTTGCGCGACATGCACTTTGTGATGGACGAAGTGCTCGACTTTGCCGCCGGCTATGAAGCCTATGGCCTGGAAGATGCCTCGCCGGATCTGGTCAATGCCATTCTGGAAGAAGGCGCCAAGTTCACCCGTGACGTGCTGTCTCCGCTGAACCGCACCGGCGACGAAGAAGGCTGCCACATCGAGAGCGGCGTAGTGACTACGCCCAAGGGCTTCAAGGAGGCCTATCAACAGTACTGTGACAACGGCTGGGGCTCGATGACCGGTCCGGCCGAGTATGGCGGCCAGGCGCTGCCCGCCTCCCTGGGTCTGGTGATCGGCGAGATGGTAGCGTCGTCAAACTATTCCTTCAGCATGTACCCCGGTCTGTCGCACGGTTGCGCCGCAGCCATACGCGCGCACGGCACGCAGGAGCAGAAGGATCAGTACCTGAGCAAGCTGACCCCCGGCACCTGGACTGGCACCATGTGTCTGACCGAACCACATTGCGGTACCGACCTGGGCCTGATCAAGACCCGCGCCGTGCCGGAAGCCGACGGCAGCTACAAGATTACCGGCACCAAGATTTTCATCTCCTGCGGCGAGCACGACATGGCCGAGAACATCGTCCATCTGGTGCTGGCCAAGCTGCCCGATGCGCCGGCTGGCACCAAGGGCATTTCGCTGTTCATCGTGCCCAAGTTCGTGCTGGACGCGAACGGCGAGAAAGGCGAGCGCAACAGCCTGATCTGCGGCTCGCTGGAGCACAAGATGGGTATCAAGGCCTCCGCCACCTGCGTGATGAACTTTGACGATGCCACCGGCTATCTGATCGGCGAGGCCAATAAAGGCCTGAACTGCATGTTCACCATGATGAACCATGCCCGCCTGGGTACCGGCATGCAGGGTCTGTGTCACGGTGAGGCCTCTTATCAGTCGGCCCTGGCCTACGCCAAGGATCGCCTGCAGATGCGCTCACTGAGCGGTCCGGCTGCGCCTGAAAAGGCCGCCGATCCGATCATAGTGCACCCGGATGTACGTCGCATGCTGTTGACCATGAAAGCCTTCAACGAAGGTAATCGCGCGCTGACGTATTACACCGCGCAGTTGCTGGATCAGGCGCATTACAGCACGAGCGAAGACGAGCGCGCAGCGGCGGAAGCCCAACTGGCCTTCCTCACGCCTATCTGTAAAGCCTTCATGACTGAAACCGGCCTGGAAGTGACCAGCCTGGGTATGCAGGTGTTTGGTGGTCATGGCTACATTCGCGAGTGGGGCCAGGAGCAGCAGATGCGCGATTGCCGCATTGCCCCTATCTACGAAGGCACCAACGGCATTCAGGCGCTCGACCTGCTGGGTCGCAAGGTGCTCGGCAGCCAGGGCAAGTTGCTGGCGGCCTTCACCAAACAAGTGCACAAGTTCTGCCAGGCCAACGAAGGCAACAGCCAGTTCGCTGGCGAGATTGCCAAGCTGAACCAGTTGAACGCGCAATGGGGCGAGATCACCCAGCGCATCGCCGGCCGCGCCATGCAGAACCGTGAAGAAGTGGGCGCCAGCTCCATGGACTTCCTGATGTTCTCCGGCTACGTCATCCACGCGTTCATGTGGCTGAAAATGGCCGTGGTTGCCCAGCAGAAACTGGACGCAGGCACTACCGAAGAAGATTTCTACAAGGCTAAACTGGCTACTCAGAACTTCTACTTCAAGCGTCTGCTGCCCCGTGCGCAGGCCCACGTAGAAGCGCTGGATGCCGGTGCGGATACCCTGATGGAAATGACTGCCGAGCAGTTTTAAGCTCAGCTACAAGCTACAAGCTACAAGCTACAAGCTACAAGCTACAAGCTACAAGCTGGGACAGAAGCTCCGACTGAGCGGTGATGTTGTTCATTTGAGCCCCAGTCGGGCTTCCTGGAAAATCCGATGCCAGATATCTGGCATCGGATTTTTTTATGTCCGTTCAGCAGCAGGATATTCGTGATACGCCTGTTCATGAGGTGGCCGGGGTTGCCCTTTCCTGGGAAGGCCGAGTGGCATCTCGACCAGCAGGTGCAACCGTGCACCCGCGCCGTCGCTGCCAGGATGGAACCCGGTGGTCCCAGGCGCCGCCGGTTTGAGCTTTTGTCGGCAAAGGAAGGAATGCACTTGAGGCATCGCCTGCCACGCTGCATCAGGTGGGCTGTCGCGCGGGGCATGTCTTTTGGTGACTATCTTGCATTTAAAAGTCACAAAAAGACGCTATAGGTTTTTTTGTTGTCGCGCTACAATCCTCGTCCTGTTCCGGTATGGCCCGGGCGTACCTGTTGATGAGGAGATTTTGCATGGCCGATTACAAAGCCCCCCTGCGTGACATCCGCTTCGTACTCAATGAAGTATTCGACGCCGATACACTATGGCAGAGCCTGCCGGGTCTGGAAGGCGCCATTGATGCGGAAACCGCCGATGCCATGCTGGAAGAAGCCGGCAAGATCACCTCGCAGACCATTGCTCCACTGAACCGCAGCGGCGATGAAGAGGGCGCGCAGTGGAACGACACCGTGGTCACCACGCCCGCTGGTTTCAAGGAAGCCTTCAAGACCTACGCCGAGGGCGGTTGGGTCGGTTTGGGCGGCAACCCCGAATACGGCGGACTGGGCATGCCCAAGACCTTGGGCGTGCAGGTTGAGGAGATGGTCTACGGCGCCAACAACAGCTTTGCGCTTTATCCGGCATTGACCGCCGGTTGCTGTCTGGCGCTGGACGCCCATGGCAGTGAAGTACTGAAACAGGCCTACCTGCCCAACATGTATGCGGGCGTGTGGTCCGGCACCATGTGCCTGACCGAGCCGCATTGCGGCACCGACCTGGGCATCATCCGTACCAAGGCGGTACCCGAGGCCGACGGCAGCTACCTGGTCAGTGGCACCAAAATTTTCATCACCGGTGGCGAGCACGACCTGACCGACAACATCATCCACATGGTACTGGCCAAGCTGCCCGATGCACCGGCTGGCCCCAAGGGCATTTCGCTGTTCCTGGTGCCCAAGTTCATGGTCAACGCCGACGGCTCGCTCGGCGAGCGCAACACGGTGACCTGCGGCTCGATCGAGCACAAGATGGGCATCAAGGGTTCGGCCACCTGCGTAATGAATTTCGACGCTGCGCGTGGTTATCTGGTGGGCGAGGTGAACAAGGGCCTCAACGCCATGTTCACCATGATGAACTACGAGCGCCTGTCCATCGGCATTCAGGGTATCGGCTGCTCCGAAGCCTCGTACCAGAGCGCAGTGGACTACGCCCGTGAGCGTATCCAGAGCCGCGCGCCGACCGGTGCCGTGCAGCCCGAGAAGGCCGCCGACCCCATCATTGTGCACCCCGATGTGCGCCGCATGTTGCTGACCATGAAGGCCATGACCGAGGGTAGCCGTGCCTTCTCTACCTACGTGGGTATGCAGCTGGATATCAGCAAATACTCGGACGAACCCACCGCCAAGAAGAAAGGCGAAGACCTGGTGGCGCTGCTGACACCGGTGGCCAAGGCCTTCTTCACCGATATCGGTTTCGAGAACTGCGTACACGGCCAGCAGGTCTTCGGCGGCCACGGTTACATTCGTGAGTGGGGGCAGGAGCAGCTGGTCCGTGACGCGCGCATCGCGCAGATCTACGAAGGGACCAATGGCATCCAGGCGCTGGATCTGATGGGCCGCAAGACCGTAGCCAACGGCGGCGCCTTCTTCAAGGTGTTTGCCGATGAGGTGCGCAGCTTTGTGGCAGACAACGGCGCTGATGAACTGGCCGAGTTCGTCCAGCCGCTGGCCAAGGCGCTGAGCAACCTGGAAGCCCTGACGGCCGAAGTGATTGAGCGCAGCCAGAGTAACCCCAACGAAGTAGGCGCCGCCTCGGTCGAGTATCTGCACGTGTTCGGTTACACCGCCTATGCCTACATGTGGGCGAAAATGGCCAAGGTCGCACTGGCCAAGATGGACGCCGACGCCAGCGGCTTCTACAGCGCCAAGCTGGGTACGGCGCGCTTCTTCGTCAAGCGCCTGCTGCCGCGCATTCATTCTCTGAGCGAGTCGGTACGCGCCGGTAGCGACCCGCTGTTCGAGCTGGATGCGTCACAGTTCTGAGCCAGTGCCCGGCTCTATGTGAGCCGGGCCGCTCAAATGTAAGTAAATGCTTACACGCTGTGATGACAATGACTTATGGGCACTTCCTGAGAACCTGCGTACTATCAATCGCGCTAGGAGCATCGCAGGAAGCGAACCAAACAACAGGGAATAGGGACAGCGCCTCGGAGAGGCAATGCCATTACGGATGATCAGGATCTATTCTGCAAAACCCCGCCTCGGCGGGGTTTTTTCTTTTTAGCTTCAGCTATCGGCATACACTCCAGCCTCCAGCCTCCAGCCTCCAGCCTCCAGCCTCCAGCCTCCAGCTAAGCGCTAAAGCTACAGCTCACCTCCCCCAGTCCGCCCATACGCAGTACTAGCCGGTCTCCCGGAGCAACCGGATGCAACCCGGTCAAAGCGCCAGTCAATATGATATCGCCTGCCTTGACAGTCCCGCCCTGGCGCAAGCGCTCGCGCACCAGCCATAAACAGGCGTTCAATGGATCGCCCATACAACTGCCGGTATTGCCTTCGGCTACCGGCTTGCCATTGATCTCCAGCGTCGCAGCCAGTTGGCTGACATCCAGATTGCTCGGATCATTGCGCTGCGTACCAAGCAGAAAGGCGCCGGATGAGAGATTGTCAGCTACCGCATCAAACAGGCTGCTGGGCCAGCCGGCGATCGCCGAATCGCAGATTTCCAGTGCCGGCACCACATTCTGCAGCGCGGCAACCAGCTGCGCGCGGTCAAGCTGCGGGTCGTGCAGCTCGTGGGCGAAGATCATGGCCACCTCGATCTCGGCACGCGGGGCGATAAAGTCCCGGGAGTTCAATTGTTGCCCTGCCTCGCGCAAGCCGCTGGCCATCAACACGCCCTCCAGCGGCCCCGACAGACCGAGTTTGGCCTGTACCGCCGGATTGCTTACGCCAAGCTTGTAACCAATGACACGATCGCCCTGTTGCAGGCTCAGCGCTTGCCATTGCTGCTGCGCGGCGTAGGCCTGGGGCAGGTTGCTGATGCCACAGTCTGCTGCCACGGCGTCACAGGGCTGGCGCTGGGCGCGGGCGGCGAGCAGCAGCTCGGCCGCGCGTCGTGGATTGGCCTCCTTCTGGCTCATGCGGTTGCTCCTCGCGCGGGTTTGTCGCCCACTACAGTGGTGCGGAACATCTCACGGCGCTGACCAAAATAATCCGATACCGGCTGGTGCCAGACGCAGCGGTTGTCCCAGATCGCCAGGGTGCCGGGTGTCCAGCGCATGCGGCAAGTGAACGCCGGGGCAGTGGCAACGCTGAACAGGTAATCGAGCAGGGGCCGTGACTCTTCCGCCTTCATGCCGGCAATGCCCAGGGTATAGACTGGATTGGCGAACAGCACCTCGCGGCCGGTTTCCGGATGACGGGTAATCAGCGGATGGCTCCGCACGTCGTTCTCCACGCTTTCCCCGTAGACAATCTTCATGCTTTCCAGCCCGGCGTTATGCTTGGCGTTGGGCCCGTAACCAAACTCGGGACTGTGTACGCCGTCCAGTCCGCGCAGCGTGTCGCGCAGGGTATCGGACAACCACTCGCAGGCCAGATACATGTTGTTGAACAGGGTGTCGCCGCCGCTCGCCGGTACGTCCTTGCCATACAGCAGGGTGAAGGCAGGCGGGCGCTCCTGGAATGACCAGTCGGAGTGCCAGGCACCGCCAAACACGATGGGCGTCTGTTCGCTGGCCTCCTTGACCACATGCACCACATGCGGGTGGTCCGCCATGGGTTTGACGTAAGGCTCGATACCGAAGTCGCCAAAGCGCTGCGTTACCGCCTCCAGTTGCGCCACGCTCAGTTGCTGGTCGCGAATGAAGAGTACGCCGTGGTCCATCAGTGCCTGGCGCAGCGCCGCCTGACCTGGCTCGCTGAGATTGTTCAAATCGATGTCGTGGATGTCGGCGCCGAGCGAACCAGCCACCGGGCTGACGCTGAAATACTCGCTGGGACGGGCCTTATTGTTGCCGCCGTGGGTGTAGAAAAATTCAGGCATGGGCTTCACCTCTGTGATTGTTGTTGGGGGCTATGCACAAAGCTTGCGCCAAGCCATGGCGCTCAGCCATGATCAAAACTGCCAAAAAATGATAATTTCTGCCATCGGGCCGTGACTCGGGGAGTAGTGATGAACTGGCGAGAGCGCCGCGATAACACCAATGTGCACTATCTGCTGACGACTGCCCATCATCTGGGCGTGGCAAGCGAGATCTGCCTGCAGACCAGCGGTCTCAGCGAGCGCGGGTTGCAGGCGGGTGAGGGCATCGAGCTTTGGCAGGAGCTGGCGGTCATTCGCAACCTGGTAACCGCTTGTCCGCAGCCGGGGCTGGGGCTGCTACTGGGTGAGCACTACCATCTCACCAGCCTCGGTCTGCTCGGATATACCATGCTGGCCAGTAACTCACTGGCCGATGCACTGCAGGTCAGTAGCCGTTTTCGTGCGCTGTCGCTGTCGATCTGCCCGGTAAGCCTGGTGCCGGATACTCTGGGCCTTTATCTGTCGCTCGACGAACGGGTATTGCCGGCCGATGCCCGGGCAACGGTTATCGAACGTGGTTTGGCGGCCTGGTTGCGGGTGTTCAGTGAACTGCTGCAGCGTCCCTTCGTGCCTTTGCGTATTGAGCTGAATCTGTTGCAGCCAGCCCCGGAGCAGCGCTACGCCGAGTATTTTGGTTGCCGCATCGATCTGCAGGCGGGGCGCAACGCCATGCTGATCGCCGAGGCAGACCTGCATGCTCCCTTGCCGTTGGCGAACGCCATGACGCAGGCAGCCTGTGCGAGTTTGTGCCAACAGCTCTGCGCCAGTGTGGCTGACGTACACACGCCGCTGGCGCGTCAGGTCATGCAACTGTTGATGAGCCGTACCGGTGGCAGTATGGGGGCAGCCCAGGCGGCCAGGTTGCTTGGTACTTCCGAGCGCAGCCTGCATCGGCGGCTGGCCGCGGAAGGTCATGCTTTCAGGCTACTGGATGCGCGGGTGCGCTGCAGTCTGGCCGAGCGACTGTTACGCGATACCGATCTGCAACTGGAGGCTATCGCCCAGCAGCTGGGTTACACCGAGGCGGCCAGCTTCTCGCGTGCGTTCAAGCGCTGGAGAGGTTGCTCGCCAGCGCACTGGCGCCAGCGCCAAACCACAGGGGTATTGGCACAGGTGAGCGGGGCAACGCTGCAAATCTAGCTGCCCTCAAGCCCATGGATGAGGGCGCGTTGCGCTGTCGCCGCGCCAGCCATATCACCACTGCGGGTTGGCCTGTTCATCTCTTTGCTGCTTGGCGCGGGTGCACTACAGCAGGCAAGATAGCCTCATGCGAACAGCCGAGGTACAGCATGCAAGCCTGCCCAGATGACTTTGTTGTAGTTTCCAGCCCTGAAGAGGCCGTTGATCGCCTTGCCGCCCTGCATCATCAGGCCACCGGTGCCCTGCGCCAGGCGCTCAAGGAGTACCTGCACAGCCGGGTCCACCCGGATATTGGCCGCTGCGCCTTTCGTTACCCGGAGCTACGCCTGACCTACCATTGCCAGGGCGAAGTGCCCAGTACCACCCGCGCCTTCGCCAAGGTCCAGGTGCCCGGCACCTACAGCGTTACCGTGACCCAACCGGCGGCCTTTCGCAATTACCTGCTGGACCAGTTGCGCCCGCTGATGAGCGATTTCACCGTCACCGTTGAAGTGGGCTCCAGTCAGGCCAATATTCCCTACCCCTACGTAGTCGAGCAGGGCGACGAGCTGGGCGCCTCCGGGGTGACCGCCGCCGAGCTGGCGCGTGTTTTTCCCAGCACTGACCTCTCTGCCGCCAACGACGGTACCGCCGACGGTCTCTACGACTGGGAAAACATCGACCCGCTGCCGCTGGCGCTGTTTGATGCCGCACGTACCGACTTTTCGCTGCGCCGCCTGGTGCATTACACCGGCAGTGACTGGCGGCATGTGCAGCCCTGGATTCTGCTGACCAACTATCACCGCTATGTGGATCAGTTCATCCGCCACGGGCTCGACATGTTGCAGGCTGATTCACGTTTTCAGCGCATGGTGCTGCCGGGCAATGTGGTGATCGAACGCGGTATGGCCGAAGGGGAAATGCAGGCCTTTATCGAATCTGTACTCTGGCATCGCTACCAGATGCCGGCCTACCACCTGCAGGCCCAGAACCCGGCCGAGGGGATTACCCTGGTCAACATTGGCGTAGGGCCATCCAATGCCAAGAACATTACCGACCATCTGGCTGTGCTGCGGCCACACTGCTGGCTGATGATTGGTCACTGCGGTGGCCTGCGCCAGTCTCAGACCATCGGCGACTACGTGCTGGCGCATGCCTATATGCGCCGCGATGGCATTCTCGATAGGGTATTGCCGCCCAATATTCCGTTGCCGGCGCTGGCCGAAGTGCAGCAGGCGTTGCAACAGGCTGCTGCCGAAGTGACTGGCGAGCAGGGCGATGACCTCAAGCGCCGGCTGCGCACCGGCACGGTATTGACCTACGACGACCGCAACTGGGAGTTGCGCTGGGCGCAGGAGCGGCCCTTGATCAACATGGCACGGGCCATCGCAGTCGACATGGAGAGCGGCACCATAGCCGCGCAGGGCTATCGGCTGCGGGTGCCCTACGGCACGCTGCTGTGTGTCTCCGACAAACCGCTACACAGCGAGATCAAGCTGCCGGGCGCCGCGGGAGCGTTTTACGAGCGCGCCGTTACCCAGCATCTGCACATTGGCATTCATGCGTTGGAGCTGTTGCGCAGCCAGCTGGATTCGCTGCATTCGCGCAAGCTGCGCAGCTTCGACGAGCCCCCTTTCCGCTAACCCTAAACCCTCCGGCGGTGCGCCCTAGTGCACCGCCGTTGCCCGCCCTGGTGTGACTCTGCGACCTTGTCATGCATTTTTCATCAAAAAAGATGGCGGCGCCTTCATTCGCGGCTGCGCGGCAGCCATTGCGATTTGGAAAACTCGCAAACTCATGATTCAACCGGGCCATCGGCGTATCCTGCCAAATCAAGGGTTGTGAAGCGCTATACGCGGGGTTATCACCGCCGTGCACAGGGCGGGTTTGACACTTCTTGTTACCTTTCGTCTTTTTTGTTTAACGCCTCTGTCTCGGGGCGTTCACGCATGCGCTATAGCTTTTCAGGCTCCATGAATGTTGTCTGAAAAGGAATTGAGATGTTTATTCGAACTGGAGTTGTGTCATTAGTTGCCGGTCTTATGCTCACCGGTTGTTTGTCTTCCAGTGATAGCAGCGATGATGATACCGCTGCACCACCGCCCGAGCCGCCGGTGGCGCAGGCGTTGAAGATAGGGGTCATTCCGGATACCCAGGGCGGTGGCCAGAACTCGTCCATCATGCCGATGCGCGCACTGATGGAATTCTACCGCGAGCAGGAGGTTGATCTGCTGTTGCTGGTGGGTGACCTGTCTGAAGAGGCTACGCCGGCAGAGTACGCCCAGTGGCGCAGCGTGGTGGATGAATATCGTGATGATTTCGTCATGCTGCCGGTACAGGGCAATCATGATATCAAAGGCACCGACCAGGATTGGTACGACAACGTCAGCGACCTGATTCCGAGCGATGCCATTCAGATGACCGGCCAGCGCGACAAGAACTACGCTCTGGTTCGGGGCAATGTGTTGATTGTGTCGCTTTCCTACGGCCAACTACCCTTTGCCTATGATTTCACGCGGGAGATGATCGAGACTTACCGCGACCAGGTGGAGCACATCATAGTCTCTACCCATAACACCATGGTCGGCTCGCGTTACGGCAATATTCGCGAACGCGTAGTGGAAGCTTACGATACCTCCGAAGGCGACCAGCAGTTTCTGCTGGTGCACGACGATTACCGGCAACTGTTCGCCGATAATGACGTTATCTATGTGGCCGGGCACGAACACCAGTATCTGCGCAGCCTGATCAAGGGCTATTACGGCGGTCACTATACCGAGCTGGTCAGTGGCAGTGCCTCCTACAAAGGCTATGACTCGCGCTACGGCGAGAGTGAGCTGATTCAGGACATGGTCATGGTGAAAGTGAACGATGGCAGCAGCGGCACGCTGGATGTCAACGCATCCATCCTCAGCTTCAATGGTGAGCTGGTGGACTACCGCTCTTACTACGAGGCCCACACCATTACCAGCAACGAGGATGGCATGCGCGAGCTGGCCAACCCGCAATGGAAGCTGATAGACCGTTTCACCCGCACCGCCGAGCGTTGCGACAAGATTGTCTATCCCTCCAGCATTCCCGCCAACAACCAGTTGAACATGACGCATGACAAGAGCTATCGCACCAGCGCCTGCGCATCGAGCAATGGCTTTTCGGCGCGGATTCTCGACGGTGACAACAACATCTTCAACCGTTACGAAACCCGCACCAGAACCACCAACTTCGAGCCTGGTGTTTCTACCGCAAAAAGCAATGCGGAGCTGGCCGCGCGCTATTTCCGCTATCTGCACATTCCGCATGAGAGCTTCTCGCCCAACCTCAACAACAGTCAGCGCGTACGCCTGATCAATGCCGGGACCGCCGACGAGGAAGTGGAAATCCGCGAGACCACCATCGATTTGAAAAAACAGGTTTCTCTGAGTTGGATCGCCGCCCGTGATGGCGCGGAGTCGGATGTACTCATTGTCAGTGGCATTCAGGGACAGGACGGTACTTTCAGCAGCGCCAGAGGCATTATGAAGGATATTCAGACCGATGTTGGGCTGGCCGGCAGTTTTGGTGACGGCAGTGAGCAGGCCAAGCAACCGGTTACCCTGCCGGCTGGCCGCGTGAACAGCAACTGGATACTGGATGACGACGAGCGCGGCGATGACTATGTGCTGCAGTTCAACCTGCCGGGTGATGCCGATGCCAGCAAGCTGACCCTTGCGCGTTGGAACACCGAAACCGCAGCCTGGGAACCGGTAGTAACGTCGGAATGTCTCAGTGCGGACGATTACAACGAGGCTTACCTGGACGAGTTGCCGGACGATGTAGAGGATAGCTGCTCTGCCGCTGCCGGCATGGTCGCGGTGGGCACTGGCTATGCTTGGGCGCGTCTGGATCAGGACGGTGCTTACGCCTTGATCGCGCGCTGATGATATGGCGAGCCGGACCGCGCGATTCGGCTCGCCTGTGCCTGGCAGCAACCGACGGTATCTGTCGGTTGCTGCTATCTTCTATCCCCTCCCTTGTTTGCATTCGTGAGTCGGGGTTTTGTTCTATCGCTCTGCGCCGGTTTGGCGCTACCCTGATTCCATAGTTCGCATCACTTCGAATGAATGCTGCTGTCTCTTGCTGCGTGAATGTCTCTGTATTGAGTCGTTTATTCTTGCGCGCCTGCGGGCACCTCGCGTCTCGTAGTGCAAGCTGCTGCTAGAGTGTAGAAAAACAATTATTCCGTACCCTGATGAGGTTTCCATGCCGCTGCTATCCATCAATGGTGAGCAACACCAACTCGATGTGCCGGACGATATGCCCCTGCTTTGGGTGCTCCGCGATGTATTGGGCCTGACGGGCACCAAATACGGTTGCGGTATCGCGCAATGTGGCGCCTGCACCGTGCATATGGCCGGTGCTGCAGTGCGTTCCTGCGTGTTGCCCGTCAGTGCGGTGGGGGATAGGCCCATCACCACCATTGAAGCCATTGGCAGCAGTGCGCTGGGAGCCAAGGTCCAGCAAGCCTGGCTGGCGCATGAGGTAGTGCAGTGCGGTTACTGCCAATCCGGCCAGATCATGTCGGCTACTGCATTGCTGCAACAGACTCCATCCCCCGACGATGCGCAAATCGACGCAGGCATGGCGGGCAACATCTGCCGCTGCGGCACCTACACGCGCATTCGTGCGGCAATCAAAGACGTTGGCCGGGCCTGAGGAGCGCAACTGATGGAAGATTCGACAATGGCACTCTCCCGGCGCGGCTTTCTAAAGGGCTCCAGTGTCGCCTTGGGCGGATTGGTGCTCAGCACCTGGCTGCCGGCCTTTGTGCCACAGAGTGTGGCGGCCGAAGCCACGGCTGCCGGGCGTCTGGGCGATCAATCGCCGCGGGCCTATGGCGCCTACGTACGGGTCGGGCACGACGGCCAGGTAACAGTGATTTCACCCAAGATCGAGATGGGGCAGGGCGCGCATACCGGCATCGCGATGATGGTCGCCGAGGAGCTGGAAGTGCCGTTGTCGGCAGTGACGGTGGAGGACGCGCCACCGGACACTGAGCTCTATGCCGATTCGCTGATGCAGTTTCAGGCCACCGGTGGCTCCACCTCCACTCGTCATGCCTGGCGACCGCTGCGCGAAGCCGGGGCCACAGCGCGGATGTTGCTGATTCAGGCCGCAGCCGCGCGCTGGGGAGTAGAAACGGTGCAGTGCCACGCGAACAACGGCAAGGTTTTTGGCCCGGCAGGGCAGCAAGCGGCCTACGGCGAGTTGGTCGATGCCGCCAGCACGCTACCGCTGCCCACCGAGGTAGTGCTGAAGACACCAGACCAGTTCAAATTGCTGGGCACTGCCGCGCCGCGGCTTGACACGCCGGCCAAGGTCAACGGCAAGGCGCAGTTCACCATCGACCTGCAAGTCCCCGGCATGTTGATCGCCTCGACCCTGACCTGCCCAGTGCACGGCGGCAAGCTGCGCAGCGTCAATGCCGCGAATGCCCGGCGGGTACCTGGCGTGCGCGATGTGATCACGCTGGAGAATGCGGTGGCTGTGACCGCCTCCAACTACTGGGCCTGCCAGCAGGGCCTCAAGGCGTTGGAGGTCGAGTGGGATCTGGGCGAGCACGCCGCTGTCAGTTCACCACAACTGGATGCAGCATTGCAGCAGGCCAGCTCACGCGAAGGTGTGATTGCGCAGAGCCATGGTGACATCACCCAGGCGCTGACAGGTGCCGCCAGTCGCTTTGAGGCCGTTTATGAGCAGGCGTTCCTATCGCACTCCCCGCTAGAGCCGATGACCTGCGTAGCCCATGTGCGGCCGGACGCCTGTGAGCTCTGGGTTGGCACCCAGGTACCGGTGTTTGCCCAGCAGACGGCGGCCAAGATCAGTGGCTTGCCAGCAGACAGGATCACCATTCACAACCAGTTGATCGGCGGCGCTTTCGGGCGGCGACTGGACTATGACTTCATTACCCAGGCCGTGGATATCGCGCGGCAGGTGGCTTATCCGATCAAGCTGATCTGGAGCCGCGAAGAGGATATGACGCACGACCTCTATCGCCCGCAGTACGCCGACCGGCTGACCGCCGCACTGGATGCCGATGGCAAACTTTTAGGATGGCAGCACCGTATTGCTGGCGCCTCGGTGTTGGGCCGCTATATGGGCAGCCTGCCGGAGAACGGCGTAGATGCCGATGCGGTTGAAGTGGCCATAGAGCCGATTTATCAACTGCCCAACCTGCAGGTGAACTACATTCGCGAGGAGCCCGGTGTGGTGCCGGTGTCCTGGTGGCGCGGCGTTGGGCCGTTGCGCAGCACCTACGCGCTGGAATGTTTTATTGACGAGCTGGCGCGCAACGCTGGCGCCGATCCGGTGGACTACCGGCTGGGGCTGATGAGTGAGCAGCCCCGTGCTCAGGCGGTATTGCGTCTGGCTGCAGCCAAGGCGGGATGGGGTAGTACGCTTGCGGCGGGCCAAGGGCGCGGCGTGGCCGTCAGTGCCGTGTTCGGCAGCTATATGGCCACGGTAGTGGAGATGGCGATGCATGGCGGCAGGGGCTACCGCATCACGCGGCTGGTGTGCGCCATCGATTGCGGCCTGGTGACCAATCCCACCTCGGTGCAGGCGCAAATAGAGGGCGGCACGCTGTTCGGCCTGTCGGCCTCGCTGTTCAACGAAATCCTGATTGAGCGGGGCGTGGTGCAACAGCGCAATTTCCACAACTACCGTCAACTGCGTATCAGCGAGGCGCCGCAGGTCGAGGTACATATAGTGCCAAGCATGGAGGCCCCCGGCGGAGTTGGGGAAACCGGCACCGCACTCATCGGTCCAGCGCTGGTCAATGCATTACAGGCTGCATCCGGAACGCGCCTGCGCCGCCTGCCACTGAGTCGCGCCGGTTATTACCCGGTCTGAGGAGAGCCTTGATGGAATGGAAAATTGCGGTTGCGCTCTGTCTGGGGCTGGGCATCTTGCCTGCTGCGGTGCTGGCTGATGACGCCGAGCTGATTGCGCGTGGCAAGTATCTGGCCACCGCTGCAGACTGCGTGGCCTGCCACACTACGCCTGAGGGCAAGCCCTTTGCCGGTGGCGTCGAGTTCAAGCTGCCCTTTGGCTCGCTATACTCGCCCAATATCACGCCTGACCCGGAAACCGGCATTGGCAACTGGACGGATGACGACTTTGTCAGTGCCATGCACGCCGGCGTTGGCAAGGACGGCAAGCGCTATTACCCGGCCTTTCCCTACACCTCCTATACGCTGATGCCGGAAGAGGAGGTGCTGGCTATCCGAGCCTATCTGGCGAGCCTGCAGCCAGTGAAGCAGACGCCGCCGGAAAACACGCTGAGCTTCCCGTTCAACCAGCGCTGGGGCATGGTGTTCTGGAATCTGCTGTTTCATGACAACGAGCGCTTTAGCGCAGACCCACAGCAATCGACACAATGGAATCGCGGCGCCTATCTGGTAGAGGGGCCGGGCCACTGCGCCGAATGTCATACGCCACGCAATCTGTTCCAGGCACTCAAAAGCAGTGAGTCGCTGGCCGGCAATCTGGTGCAGGGCTGGCAGGCGTACAACATCAGCTCGGATTCGGAGTATGGCGTCGGTGCCTGGAGCGAGGCGGAACTGGTGGCCTATATGCGTCAGGGACACGCGCCAGGCAAGGGCGTAGCGGCGGGCCCCATGGCAGAGGTGGTAAGCAAAAGCCTGCGCCACCTTGAGCAGGATGACCTCTCGGCCATTGCCACGTATTTGTTGAGCACGCCAGCGCAACAGTCCGGCGTCGCGCGGCCCGAAATCCGCCAGCAGCACATGCCTGGTGCAGCGCAAGCGAGCCTGGGCAGCAAGGTGTTTGCCGATGCCTGCGTCAGTTGTCATCGTTGGGATGGCGCCGGTAACCAGAGCCCCGTTGCCACCCTGGCGGGGCTGAAAACCGTGAACGATCCGGCGGCCACCAACCTGCTCGGCATCCTGCTCAAAGGCCATAGTGAGGCGGCACAAGCGGTAGATCAGCGCATGCCCAGCTTTGCCCAGGCCTACAGCGATCCCGAGTTGGCCGCGGTGAGCAGTTTTGTACTGCAGCATTTTGGCCAGAGCGGCGGCGCCGTGACCGCGGCGGATGTGGCCGCCAAGCGCGGCAATACGGGGCATTGATCGTGGGTTTAGTGGCTATCAAGTCAGTGGAGGCTGCCCATGGCTGAGCTTGCACACCTGCTGAAGGCGGTGACCATGGCGCAAAGCGAGGGTGAAGATGCGGTCCTGGCGACGGTAGTGAAAGTAGAAGGTTCTGCCTATCGCCGCCCCGGGGCGCGCATGCTGATTACTGCACTGGGACAGACCCAGGGCACCCTCAGCGGCGGTTGCCTGGAGTCCGAGGTGGCTCGCACAGCCTTCTGGCTGACCGAGCAGGGTCCGGCATTACGCAGTTACAGTACCGCAGAAGACGAGGAAGACGGCGACGCAGCTGTCAGCTTCGGGCTGGGCTGCAACGGCACCGTGCATATCCTTTTCGAACGCATCAGTGCACCGGTGACCGGTTTGCTGCTTGATGGCTTGCGCGCGTTGCAGGCAGACGATCAACCCAGGGCCGTCGCAACATTACTGAGCCCTGAAGCCGTCCTCGGGCAACGCCTGCTATTGGCGTCAAACGGCGCGCTGGAAGGCGAGGTGCCAGCGCCACTGCAGGCCGCAGTGGCAGCCGTGCTGCAGCAAGCGCTGGAGCAGGAACGCAGCAGTCTGCACGGCTTTTCGCGGCAGGGCGGCCACGCTGAGGTGCTGGTGGAGTACCTCTCGCCAGTACGCCGGCTGGTGATCTTTGGCGGTGGCCACGATGCTCAGCCGCTGGCGCGCATGGCCAAACAGCTGGGCTGGCGCGTTACCGTTGTCGACAGCCGTGCCCATTTTGCCCGCGAAAGTCGCTTCCCCGAGGCCGATGATGTATTGCTAGGCCGGCTGGATGACAGCTTCGACCCGTTGCCCCTGTTGCAAGGCGCCGCCGTGGCAGTCATGACCCACAGCCTTCAGCAGGATGCCCACTGGCTGGGCTGCGCCCTGCGCTCGCAGGCAGCCTATATCGGCCAGCTCGGCCCGCGTGAACGCACCGAGCGCCTGCTGCGCGGCATGCCAGCTGCTGTCGAAATCGAGCAATACAAGAGGCGGCTGCATTATCCCATGGGGCTGGACCTCGGCGGCGACACGCCAGAAACGGTGGCAATGGCAGTGCTGGCCGAAGTCACCGCCGTGTTGAACGCGCGTGAGGGCGGCATGCTGAAACATCGCGCCGCTGCGATTCATGATATGGCACCTACGCATTTTCATTCCGCCGACGCGCCTGCGCAGCGGCCGATTCCTTCAGATTCCAGGAGATTCGACAGATGACCGATACCATTACCGTTGTTGCGGTATTGCGCGCCATTGACGGCAGCGCTGCCCAGGTCGCCGAAGTGCTGCAGGCGGCTGTTGCGCCTTCGCGCGCCGAGCCCGGCTGCCGCGGTTACCAGTTGCACCGTGATCGTAGCGACGAGCACCGGTTTGTATTTGTGGAACAGTGGGCCGACATGCAGGCCATCGAAGCCCACCGGCAGGCGCCGCACTACAAGGCCATGGGGCAGGCGCTGGCAGGCCTGATTGCCGAGCGCGAGGTGATGCTGCTGGACGCGCAACCCTGAGCCAGACCCTGTCCAGCGTGCTGGGGTTGATGCTGGCGGCAGGCGACTCCCGGCGTTTCGGCGGCGACAAGCGTCAAGCCCTCCTGGCGGATGGCCGCAGCTTGCTCAACGCGAGTCTGCACAATGCCATTGGGGTGTTCAGCCCGCTCATTCTGGTGCTGCGCGCGCAGGACGACCCCGTTGCGCTGGGCGTGCCTGCGCAGGTCCAGGTAGTGCGCAATCTTCAGGCTGCTCAAGGGATGGCCAGCAGCCTGGTAGCCGGCATGCGGATGCTCTCGGCTCAGGCAATCTCTGGCCCTGATGCGGTCGCCATACTGCTGGCCGACATGCCCTGCATCGAGCGCACCACCCTGAATAATCTGGCTGCTTTGGCCTCGCCCGAGAGCATAGTGGTGCCCAGTTACCAGGGCCAGCGTGGCCATCCGGTGATCTTTGGCCGAGCCTTCTGGCCGGAGCTTATGTCGCTAGCGGGGGATGCCGGTGCGCGCGAAATTGTGCGCCAGCACCGCGAGTGCGTTAAGGTGCTGCAGGTGCAGGACCCCGGGGTCTGCATCGATATCGATGACAGTGAAGCGCTTGCCGGACTGTGGTCAGCGACAACCTGAAGCAGCGAGGAGTGAGTACGTGAAGTCGGTATATCTGGCGGGATTTGATGTGTTCCGAGTTGATGCAATCGAGCACGGTGATGTGCTCAAGCGCCTTTGCGCCAGGCACGGGTTGCTCGGCCTCTATCCATTGGATGATCAGCCGCCGGCCGAGGCTGCGGACATCGCCCAGTGGATCTGCCAGGCTAATCTCGACAAGCTTCGCCGCGCCGATGCGGTTCTCGCCAATCTCGATCATTTTCGTGGTCCCGAACCCGATTCCGGCACTGTATTCGAGGTCGGTTTTGCCTGTGCGCTGGGTAAGCCCGTATGGGCGTATTTTCCAGATCACAGGTCAATGCGGGAGCAGGTCGAGCATAATCAGGGCTATTGTGCCCAGGGCTATCAGGTAGAGGATTTTGATCTGCCCAGAAACCTCATGCTGGCCTGCAGCTGGGCCGGCTGCAGTCGCAGCGTTGAGGAGGCATTGAGTGCCCTGTCCGCGCATTTGCGCTGAATCGCCTCAGTCGTTTTCCGGCACGCCGTGGCGCATTGCAATTTGACTATACATGCCGGTGCGCCGCAGCGTTTGCAGCGCCTGATTGAACTGCTCCAACAAGTGCTCGGCATTGGGGTAGTAGCGTGATGTCATCAGATAGTTGTGGCCCACATCCAGGGGCGTATCCAGCACACTGAACGCCGATTGTTCCTGCGCGAAGTTCGAACGTATTATGTCCCAGCCAACCGTCTCCACTGCGGGCACCAGATCTACTCGCCCGGCGTGCAGTTTTCTAAAGCTGAGCTCTTCGCTGGATGCCAGCTCCAGGCTCAGGCCGGCTTCGGCAAACAACTTCTCGTAATAGTAGCCGCGCACACCTCCCAGTCGGTAGGGGCTGAGTTCGCTGAGCTGCTGAAAGCGGGTGGGCAACTGACGGGTGTCGGGTTTGCCGGCTTGGCTGTGGTAGTAGAACAGCATTGTTCGCTTGGCATACAGCGGCTGCGAGAACAGGAACTTCTGCTTGCGCTCCGCCGTGGGTACGTAGGGCATGGTGGCCCAGGCCTGGTGTGTTTCCACAGCCAGTTCGCAGCGCGGCCAAGGCATGAAGCGAAACTCGAAACGGACATCCATTTCCTTGCCGATTTCTTGCAGCAGGTCGGTAAGAAAGCTGTTTTGCGGGGTGGCGCTCACGTAGGGCGGCAGCTCACTGGTTGCGATCACCAGCACCGGCAAGGCCGCCTGAGCCGGCGCAGCGCCAAGCCACAACAACCAGAGCGCCGTCACGACCTGGGCGCAGCCGCGCAGCGTCCAGAGATAAAGGCTGATGGTAAGAAGTAAAGGCACCTGCGCTCCCGATCTGACAATAGCCATTGTTTTCAGGCAATTTTGCTGCACCGCCCGGATCAGAGAAAAGCGGGTTGATAGTCCTACGAGTGTAGACCGCATATGACAGTTGGAGGAGGGTGATATCGGACAGGGGGAGTTGCTGCTGCATGGGTTACGACCGGGAATCAGAAAGGGCGCCGCACGCGCCGTTCAGGCAGGGCAGATGCCTGGCCGACACGCGCGGCGCTGTGCTCAGGCGGCCATGCGCTCACATTCCTGCGCGCACGCCAGGCAGGTTTCAGCGCAGCGCTGGCAATGGTCGGCTTCATGCTTGCGGCATTCCTCGCCACAGGCGCGACAGACCTGCGCGCAAAGGCGGCAGAGCTCCCTGGCATAGGCGCTGTCGCGCGCCATCAGGTTGGCGGCACTCTGGCACAGCTCGGCACAATCCAGATCAAGTGTGATGCATTGCGCCATCTTGCTTACATCGCTCTCACCAAGGCAGGCCGAAGCGCAGGTCTGGCAGACTACTGCACAGTTGCTGCAGGCCTGGATGCAGGATTCGAATGGGGCTGTCATCGTTGTTGTCTCCTGTCAGAGTTAAGTGGAGGCCGGCTGTAACATCAGCGACACAGGGTTCGACAGGGGTAGCGCAAGAGAAGTTTTAACAAATTGGCGGCAGCGATGGTGTGTGATCACCGGGCGAGCGGATACGGGGTTACGGCAGGATTGAGCAGAAGAAGAAGTGGTGGGCCCAGTAGGACTTGAACCTACGACCAAGCGATTATGAGTCGCCTGCTCTGACCAACTGAGCTATAGGCCCACGCTTTTATAACAGGGCGGAATTATACGGGCTGTGACGGTCTCTGACTAGGCGCACATTGCAGGAAGCGTGAGGAAAACTGTTCGGCCGGCAGTGGCGGGCTGATGTGGTAGCCCTGCACGATATCGCAGCCCTGCTCGCCGAGTAGCGCGAGCTGCGCCGCAGTCTCCACGCCCTCGGCGACCACCGTCATGCCGAGGTTGTGCGCCAACACGATGATGGTCTGGCTGATGGCAGCGTCGTGATGGCTGTCGGGCAGGCCGGAGACGAAGCTACGGTCGATCTTCAGGGTGTCGAGCGGCATTTCCTTGAGGTAGGCGAGCGATGAATAGCCGGTGCCGAAATCATCGATCGAAAGATGAATGCCCATCTTGCTGAAGACATCGAGCAACTGGATGGCCTCGCGGTTCTGGTTCATCACAAAATCTTCGGTGATTTCCAGCTCCAGCAGGGAGGCGGGCAGGTCGTGCCACTCCAGCGCGCGGCGAATATCGCCGACCAGTTTATTGCCGACCAATTGCACGCCTGAGACGTTGATCGCCATACGCGGTGGCTTCAAGCCCTGGTTCCGCCAGGCGGCCAGTTGGGTGCACGCGAGGTCGAGGATGCGTTTGCCGAGCTCGACAATGAGTCCGGTTTCCTCAGCCAGGGGGATGAACTGATCAGGCTCCACCAGCCCGCGCTGAGGATGATGCCAGCGCACCAGGGCTTCCATGCCGCAGAGCTGGTGCGCTGCCAGATCAAACTTGGGTTGGTAATAGAGCGAGAACTCGTTGCGCTCCAGGCCGCGGCGCATGTCGTTTTCCATCTCCATGCGCTGATGCGCGTTGGCAGTAAGCTCGCGGGTATAAAAGGCGTAACGATTGCGACCCTGGTTCTTGGCCCGGTACATGGCTGCGTCAGCGTGCTTGATCAGACTGTTGACGTCGTTGGCGTCGGTAGGGAACAGGCTGATGCCGATACTGGCGCTGACGAAGAATTCATGGCCGGCAGCCAGGAAGGGCTGGCGGAACACGGCCAACAGCTTGTCGGCCACAGCGGCGGCGTCTTCTTCGCTGTGCAGATTGGGCAGCAACACTATGAACTCGTCGCCGCCATGGCGTGCAACGGTATCAATGTCACGCAATACCGCGCGCAAGCGCTGGCTGGCCGATTTCAGCAGTATGTCGCCCACCGGGTGACCAAGGCTGTCGTTGATCTGTTTGAACCTGTCCAGGTCAATGAACAACAGCGCGCCAATACCTGTTTGATCGGCGAGCCGCTGGCTGTGCAGGGCCTCGCGCAGGCGAGCTTCAAAGAGGGTGCGGTTGGGCAGGTCGGTCAGCGGATCGTGATGCGCCTGATGGTCGAGTCGGGCCTGGGTATGCTTGAGCGGCGTAATGTCACTGAACACCGCCACCAGGTGATTGAGGCTGCCGTCGACGTTGAGCACCTGGCTGATATTGATCCAGGCGGCGTAGAGTTCGCCGTTCTGGCGGCGATTCCAGGCCTCGCCCTGCCACTGGCCTTCGTCGCGCAGGGTGCGTGCGACTTCCTTTATCAGATGGGTGTCTTCGGTCATTTCGCCGAGGATGCTCATGGGCTTGCCCAGCAGATAGTCTTCGGGGTGCCCGGTGATGCGGGTAAAGGCCTTGTTGACCCCAAGGATCATGCCCTCACCGTCGGTAATGATGACACCCTCGTTGGTGTTCTCGAACACGGTGGCAGCCTGACGCAACGAGCTTTCCATTTTCAGGCGCTCGGTTACATCGCGAGCGATGCTGAGCATGCAGTCCTCGCTGTTGACCACCACTGCCTCGGTACTGATTTCCACATCGCGAATGTTGCCGTGGATATCGGTCACCTGAGACAGCATGTCACGTACCGTGCCCTGCGAGCCGAGCATCGTCAACATGCGCTCGCGATCGTCGAGATTGCTCCAAAGACCCAGTTCCAGGGTGGAGCGCCCCACGGCCTGATCGCGATCGTAGCCGGTGATGCGGGTAAAGCCTTCGTTGACATCCAGCAGCTTGCCATCGCTGCGACGGGTTATCAGCAGGCCGTCGGGCGAAGCATGGAAGGCGCTGGAAAATTTCTGTTCTGACAGCTCCAGCTGCTGCTGAGTAACCTTGAGCGCGGAAATATCCCGAATCACCACGACTAGAATGCGCTGCTGATTGAGCTCCACCATGCGTGATGAGATCAGGCCGGTAAATTCACTGGCGTCGCGGCGGCGGAAGCAGACCTCCAGATTGCTCTGGGTCTGGCTGCTCAATTGTTTCAACAGCGTGGCGCCCAGACCGGGCTGGGTCCATACGCCAAGCTGGGTTGAGGTTTTGCCCACGGCTTCGGCGGCGCTGAAGCCGAACTGCTCCTCGAAGGTCTGGTTGACCGAGAGCAGGGTGCCGTCACTGGCGTCGGCGAGCACTATGCTGTCGGGGCAATGGTGGAAAACCGAGGCGAATTTCTGCTCCGAATGCCGCAGCGCCATTTCGCTGGCTTTCTGTTCCTGGATATCCACCAGCAGCCCATTCAGGGCGATGGCTTCGTATTCCTCGTTGCTGACACTGTTGATAATAGCGCGCACCCAGCAGGCGCTGCCGTCCTGATGCAGCAGGCGGAAGTCAAAACTCTGGCTGGTGTTGGTGTTGGCCTGGGCATGCAGCAGTGCGGTCACGCGTTCACGATCATCCGGGTGCAGCTGCTGGCTGAAAAAGTCGGGGCGCAGCCAGAGATCGGGATCTATCCCGAGCAGGTCCTTGGCATGGGGTGATACATAAATGAAGCGCATGGAGGGTAGCGACATTTCCCATGTCACCACATGCAGGTTCTCTACCAGTGTGCGATAGCGGTGTTGTTGCTGATTGAGCAGGCTGAGCGCCTGTTGGCGTTCGGAGTTGGCGCGGCGCCGTAGCTGGTTGAGGCCATGGGCGGCTAGCAACAACAGGCAGGAGAGCAGCAAAACACCCACCTGGGTAAGCTGCAGATCGGCGATCTGTGGGCTGTTGCCGACACTGCGGCAGCCGCTGCCGATCAATGCCAGAGTACCGAGCAAGCCTGCTCTTGCGGCTGCATTCATTCCGCTGAAACCTATATCCATGGCTATACGATATTATTTCGCTAGTGTAGCGCTTCGGATATAAAAATGCCCAGCATGGCTGGGCATTGGTCGTGCGGTTACTAGCAGCGGCTTACTCGTCGAGGAAGCTGCGCAGGTGGTCGCTACGGGTAGGATGACGCAGCTTGCGCAACGCCTTGGCCTCGATCTGACGAATCCGCTCACGGGTGACGTCGAATTGCTTGCCGACCTCTTCCAGCGTGTGATCGGTATTCATGTCGATACCAAAACGCATGCGCAGCACCTTGGCTTCACGCGCGGTCAGACCGGAAAGCACTTCGCGGGTCGCCTCTTTCAGGTTCTCCACAGTGGCCGAATCGATCGGCGATTCCATGGTGCCGTCTTCGATAAAGTCACCCAGATGGGAGTCTTCATCGTCGCCAATCGGAGTTTCCATCGAGATGGGCTCCTTGGCGATTTTCAGCACCTTGCGAATCTTGTCCTCCGGCATTTCCATGCGCTCGCCCAGCTCTTCAGGCGTGGGCTCGCGGCCCATTTCCTGCAGCATCTGACGCGAAATCCGGTTCAGCTTGTTGATCGTTTCGATCATGTGTACCGGAATACGGATGGTACGCGCCTGGTCGGCAATCGAGCGGGTAATGGCCTGACGAATCCACCAGGTGGCATAGGTGGAGAACTTGTAGCCACGGCGGTATTCGAACTTGTCTACCGCTTTCATCAAACCGATATTGCCTTCCTGGATCAGATCGAGGAACTGCAGGCCGCGGTTGGTGTACTTCTTGGCAATCGAGATAACCAGACGCAGGTTGGCCTCGACCATTTCCTTCTTGGCGCGTCGGGCGCGGGCTTCACCGATCGACATGCGACGGTTGATGTCCTTGACCTCGGAAATGGTCAACTGGGCTTCCTGCTCCAGGCCGACCAGTTTCTTCTGAGCGCGCAGAATATCGGGCTTGGCTGCTTCAAGTGCTTCAGCGTAACGTGGCTTTTCGGCCAGCAGGCTGTCGACCCAGCCGTCGTTGACTTCATTGCCAGGGAAGTTGCGCAGGAAGTCGGCACGCGGCATGCGCGCATCCCGCACGCACAGTTGCATGATCACACGCTCCTGTTTGCGGATCTGTTCCTGCGCGCTGCGCACGCGGGTCACCAGCGCTTCGTACTGCTTGGGTACCAGCTTGATCGGCATGAAGAGCAACGCCAGCGCATCCAGCTCGGCAATAACCTTGCTGCTGTTGCGCGGGTTCTTCTTCAGTACCTTTTTGACTTTTTCCAGCTGCTCGCCAATCGCGGTGAAGCGCATGCGCGCCACTTCCGGATCAGGACCGCCATCGCCTTCGTCGTCGGAGCTGTCGTCGTCATCGCTGTCGTCATCATCATCGTTGTCGTCGTCGGACTTTTTCTCGTCCTTGGCGGCAGCGGTGGGGATTTCGGCGTTGTCGGTACCAGACAGACCGTCATCATCAGGGTCAATATAACCGCTGAAAATATCGGACAGGCGGCCGCCTTCTTCGGTGACCCGAGCGTAGTCGGCGAGGATGTCATCGACGGTGCCGGGGAACATCGAGATAGCCGCCATGACTTCGCGGATACCTTCCTCGATGCGCTTGGCGATTTCGATTTCACCTTCGCGGGTCAGCAGCTCGACCGTACCCATTTCGCGCATGTACATGCGCACCGGGTCGGTGGTGCGTCCGATGTCGGTTTCAACCGCCGCCAGGGCGGCAGCGGCCTCTTCGGCAGCTGCTTCATCGGCATCATTGTCCGCCAGCAGCAGAGCGTCAGCATCCGGTGCCGTTTCGAACACGGTGATGCCCATGTCGTTGATCATGCGGATGATGTCTTCCACCTGCTCCGGATCGGATATATCCTCGGGCAGGTGATCGTTGACCTCCGCATAGGTCAGAAAGCCTTGCTCGCGACCGCGGGCAATGAGCTCTTTGAGACGGGATTGCTGTTGCGCTTTTCCGGACATAACAACCCTTGTGGATGCCTTGGTGTGCAAAAAAGTAAGCTGCGGATTATACCCTGAACTCCGGGCTCCGCGCCAGTTGAGGCCGCGTTACCTGTCGGTTTTCGGCGCCCTTTGGCGCCCCAGAAGATCCCGCAGCTGTTGCTTCTCCTCGGCACTAAGCGGCTGGTTCGCCGATTTTGCGAGGAGTTTGTCGATGCGCCGCTCGGTTTGTTCGGCGGATAACCTATTTATAGTGTCGAAAAACTGTTGTTCAAGGTTGGCGCTGGGATTATTCAGTAGCCATTCCTGCTCGGCCAGACGGCTCAGCTGCTCGCCAAGCGCCGTACCATGCCACCTGGCGAGCAGTTCTATGCTGCTCAAAGCGGGGTTTTTCTGCGCCGCGTCCAGCAGTGCGACCAATAGTCGCGCCTCGTCTTCGTCCTCGTCGGCCAGTTCGTTGGCCTGCAATGCCAGCGCCGCCAGATGGGGGTGGTGCAGCAGGGTGCGCGTAGCCTGCAACAAAGGACTGTCGACGCCTTTGCGGCCATTGCTGCGTGCAGCTCTGCGCGGTTGTTCGGGTCTGCTTGGCATGCTCGGTTCATAAACCGGAGCATAGTCATCAGAGGGCGGTTGCCAATCGGCTTCGTCCCAGTGCGGCGGCGCATCGTCCAGGTCTGCCGGCGGCGCTGCTTCGCTTGGCGCCGGGCCGGGTTTGTGCGGTTCGGGCTTGACGCTGTTCAGATCCATGCCGGTGATTTGTGCCAGCGACTGGCGCAGCAGTCGGCGCAGCAGGCTGCCCGGGACCTTTTCAATCAGCGGCAGGGCCAATGCAGCCAGGTGCGCCTTGCCTTCCAGGCTGCTTGGATTGGCCTCTTCGCTCAGGTGGCGAAACAGATATTCGGTCAGCGGCTGAGCCTGGCTGCTGATGCGCTGCTCAAAGGCCTGCTGGCCTTCCTCGCGCACCATGCTGTCGGGGTCCTGTCCGTCGGGCAGGAACAGAAAGCGCACATGACGGCCATCTTCCAGTACTGGTAGCGCCGAATTCAGTGCGCGCCACGCGGCTTGACGCCCGGCCTTGTCGCCGTCAAAGCAGAACGTGACGCTGTGCACCAGGCGAAACAGTCGCTTGAGGTGATCTTCGCTGGTGGCGGTACCCAGGGTGGCCACGGCATTGGTGACGCCGTGCTGGGCCAGGGCAATCACGTCCATATAGCCTTCGACTACCAGAATGTCCTGCAGCTGCCGGTTCTGCTGCTTGGCTTCATACAGACCGTACAGCTCCTGGCCTTTGTGAAATACCGCAGTTTCCGGGGAGTTGAGGTACTTGGGTTTGTCGTCGCCCAGCACTCGGCCACCAAAGCCGATCACCCGGCCGCGACTATCACGAATAGGAAACATGATGCGGTCACGGAAGCGATCGTAGCGCTTGCCGCTGTCTTCATTTTCCACCACCAGGCCGGCGTCAATCAGTGCCTTAACTTCGCTGCTGTCGCGTGCGAGGTGCGCCATCAGGTTGTCCCAGCCCGGCGGCGCCATGCCGATGTCGTAGGTCTTGGCGATGTGTCCGGTCAGGCCGCGCTGTTTCAGGTAACTGACGGCGCGCTGCTTCTTGGGATGCTGGCGCAGCTGCTGGCGATAGTAGGCGGCGGCCTGCTCAAGTAGTGCGTAGAGCGGGCTGTCCTTGCGCGGGGCGCTGCTCTGGCGGCGGTCGCTGCGCTCTTCGCGCGGTACGGCAACGCCCGCCTGCTTGGCCAGGTCTTCGACAGCCTCGGGAAAATCCAGGCGCTCGAAGTCCATCACGAAGCTGAGCGCGTTGCCACCGGCACCGCAACCGAAGCAGTAATAGAACTGCTTGTCCGGGCTGACGCTGAAGGACGGCGACTTTTCGTTGTGAAACGGGCACAGGGCCGAATAATTCTTGCCGGTCTTCTTCAGTTTCAGGCGCGCACCCACGACTTCGACGATATCGGTTCGTCCAAGGAGGTCGTCTATGAAGCCCTGAGGAATCAGCCCGGCCATGTTCTGCCTTGCACCAGCGAAAGAAAGCCGCTGCGCAGGCCATGCAGCCGGACGCAAGTCGGTTGAGCGCGCTATAGTATCCGAAAGAAGCGAAGACGCAAAAATCCAGCCCGTTCCGAAAGCGGAAGGCCGGAAAAGTGCGTGCTTCTGATGTTCTTCAGCCCCGCAGGACGCCAGAAGAGGCGATGCTGGTTGGGCCTGCGATCAGGCCCGACAGAGCTGAGGGTCGGAACTCAGTACAGACGTTCGCGACGACGCTGTTCGCGTTGGATCTTCTTGGCGTGACGCTTAACAGCGGCAGCAGCCTTGCGCTTGCGCTCGGTAGTGGGCTTTTCATAAAACTCACGACGGCGCACTTCAGCCAGAACGCCTGCTTTTTCGCAGGAGCGTTTGAAACGACGCAGGGCCACGTCGAAGGGTTCGTTCTCTTTAACTTTGACGTTAGGCATTTCGTACCTTTCTCAAACGTTGTAGTCGTAGCCGGAGGCGATATTGCCTGCGGCGATTGCATTTCAAGGGACGCGGATGTTACCGCCTCCCTCGGCAAAAAGCAAAGCCTATGACGCCCATAAAGGTAAAAAACTGGCCTGTGGGCGCGGGGCTGATTATGATGCGCGACTTGTTGCATTAATGCGACTTTCTTCGTAACCGATGACTCAAGGTAAAGCATGCGCGTTCTGGGTATAGAAACCTCCTGTGATGAAACCGGCGTTGCGCTGTACGACAGCGAGCGGGGATTGCTGGCGGACGCGCTGTTCAGCCAGATCGACCTGCACCGGGTGTACGGTGGCGTAGTGCCCGAGCTGGCCTCGCGCGATCACGTCAAGCGCCTGGTGCCGCTGATGCGCGAGGTGTTCGAGCGCGCCGGTCTGCAACCGGGAGACGTAGACGGCGTGGTCTATACCGCTGGCCCCGGCCTGGTCGGCGCCTTGTTGGTCGGCGGCGCCTGCGCGCGCGCGCTGGCCTTCGCCTGGGGCGTGCCGGCGCTCGGGGTGCACCACATGGAAGGTCATCTGTTGGCGCCCATGCTGGAAGAGCGGCCACCGGAATTTCCCTTTGTTGCCTTGCTGGTCTCCGGCGGTCACACCCAGTTGGTGCGGGTCGATGGCATTGGCGAGTACCAGTTGCTTGGCGAGTCGCTGGATGACGCTGCCGGTGAAGCTTTCGACAAGACTGCCAAGCTGATGGGCTTGCCCTATCCCGGCGGTCCGGAAATTGCCCGGCTGGCGGAAAGTGGCACGCCTGGCGCCTTTGTCTTTCCGCGGCCGATGACTGACCGCCCGGGGCTGGACTTCAGCTTCAGCGGCCTGAAAACCTCGGTGCTCAATGCCTGGCAGCAATGCGGTAGTGCGGGGCAGATCAACGAGCAGACGCAGGCCGATCTGGCGCTGGGGTTTGAAACCGCGGTGGTTGAGACGCTCACCATCAAGTGCCGACGCGCACTCAAGCAGACCGGCCTCAAGCGCCTGGTGATTGCCGGCGGCGTGAGCGCCAACAAGCGTTTGCGCGAGCGCCTCGAGAACATGACCGCCGGTCTGAAAGGCGAGGTGTTTTACGCCCGGCCCGCCTTCTGTACGGACAACGGCGCCATGATTGCCTACGCTGGCTGTCAGCGGCTGCTGGCGGGGCAGCAGGATGTGGCCGGTATCGAAGCGCGGGCGCGCTGGCCGATGGATCAGCTGCCACCGCTGTCGGTCAAGGCTTGAAGCGGTTTTCCTGACCGTTCAGCAGGCGGCCTATATTGACGCGGTGACGCAGGAGTATGAGTGTCACCATTAGCGTCACCGGCAACAATAAGGTGGGCGCCTGCCAGGCAAGGCAGGGTAGCAGTGCCAGGCTGGCCAGCATTGATGCAAGCGACGCCATGCGTTGCCAGTAAAAGGCCGCCAGCCACACCAGTGCGGCCAGCAGGGCGGCCGGCCAGGCCAGAAACAGCATGACCCCGGCGGCGGTGGCAACGCCCTTGCCGCCCTGCAGTCGATGGAAGATCGGCAGCACGTGACCGCAGACAGCGGCCAGGGCGACCCAGCCCTGTTCCGCCAGTGGCAGGCCAGCGCGCCATGCCAGGGCCACTGCCAGCGCGCCCTTGCCCAGGTCTCCGAGCAGGGTGGCCAGCGCCATGGAACGGCTGCCCAGGCGCAGCATGTTGCTGGCCCCGGGGTTACGGGAGCCCAGTTGGCGTGGGTCGGGCAGATGGCGCAGCCGGCTGATCAGCACGGCGAAGGAGATCGAGCCGAGCAGATAGGCGACGCAACACCAGAGCAGCAGGTTGGCGGGCATGGCGCTGACCTAAACGAAAATGAAGATTGTAGTCGACACTGGAGCTTGGAGTGGATCAGGTTTTTATCAAAGGGTTAACCACCGAGGCGGTGATCGGCGTATACGACTGGGAGCGTACGATTCGCCAACCGCTGATTTTCGATCTCGACATGGCCTGGGACATACGCCCCGCCGCGGCCGACGAAGACCTTGCGGCCACCCTGAACTACGCGGCCATCAGTGAGTACATCATCAACTTTGTCGAAGGTAGCGCTTTTTTGCTGGTTGAAACCCTGGCCGAGCAGTTGGCTGCCCGGTTGCGCAAGGAGTTTCATATTCCCTGGCTGCGCTTGCGCGTAACCAAGCCGGCGGCGGTGAAAGAGGCTGCCGGCGGCGTGGGTGTGGTGATCGAGCGTGGGGTGCTGCCGTCGTGACGCGTGTTTACCTTGGCTTGGGCAGTAACGCCGCGCGGGATTATCACCTGCAGCGCGGCCTGGATGCCTTGAACGAGTTGGGCAGCAACCTGCAGGTTTCGCCAGTATTCGAGAGCGATTCAGTGGGGATGCTCGGCAAGCGCTTCTACAATCTTGTGGCAGCGCTGGACACGCGGTTGTCACTGGCCGACCTCAACGCCGCGCTGAAGGCCATCGAAGCCGCTTGCGGCCGGCGCGAAGCCAAGGTGCCGGGCCGCATCACCCTGGATATCGACATACTCACCTACGGCGAGCTCACCGGTGTGCAGGCCGGTCTGCAGCTGCCGCGCCCGGAAGTGCTGCGTAATGCCTTTGTACTCTGGCCGCTGGCCTTGCTGGCCCCCGATGTGATTTTACCCGGTAGCAAGCTGACGCATGCCCAGCACTGGGCTGCCTGGCAGGGGGCGCAGCAACTCTGGCCGGTCGCTTTTATCTGGCACGAGCGCAGCCTGACTCCAGATGCCCTGTTGCAGGCCGCTCAGTCGCGGGCTGCCTTGTAATCGGCTAACGCCTGCAGGCGGCTTTGCTCCAGCGCCTTGCCCAGTTCTGCCCCTTGCAAACCCTTCTCCAGCAGCGGCTGAATAGCCACCTCGCGTGCGGCCTGTGCCGCACCGCGCAGGTATTCGGCTTGCGGGTAGTCGCTGTGCTCGCGGCCAGTGCGCCCCTGGGCGTCGGCGCGACACACCGCGAGAAACAGCTCGAAGCGCTCGGCGCGACGGTAGATGTCCAGCGCCTTGAACAGCTTGATCAGCGTCTGTGGGCGCAGCTCCAGTGCGCGGTGGCAATGGGTGTGATACTCGCAGCACAGTAGCGCCAGCTCCTGGCAGTCGCGCGGTGCCTTGCAGCGCTGATTGATTGCCTTTACCGCTTTCACGCCTTTCTGCTCGTGGCCGTGGTGTTTCGGCCAGTCGCTTTCCGGCGTCAAGCCTTTGCCCAGGTCATGCAGCAGGCAGGCCCAGCGCGCGGGTAGCGGCAGTTGATCGCGGGCGGCAATCTGCAATACCTGCAGCACATGCACGCCGGTATCGATTTCAGGGTGATGGGCGGCGGGTTGCGGCACACCAAAGAGCGCATCGATTTCCGGCAGTAGCTCCACCAGTGCGCCACAGTCACGCAGTACCTGAACGAAGACCTCGGGGTTGGGCTCCATCAGCGCGCGGCTGATTTCTTTCCAGCTGCGCTCGGGCGTCAGCGCCTGCAATTCGCCGGACTCCGATAACTGGCGCATCAGTGCCAGGGTTTCCGGCGCGACAGTGAAGCCAAGCCCGGCATAGCGCGCGGCAAAACGCGCCACCCGCAACACCCGCAGCGGATCCTCGGCAAAGGCAGGTGAGACGTGGCGCAGCAACCGCTGCTCCAGGTCTTGCTGACCGCCATAGGGATCGATGATGCTGCCATCGGGATCCAGCGCCATGGCATTGACGGTGAGATCGCGGCGAATCAGATCCTGTTCCAGGGTGACATCCGGGCTGGCGTGGAAGGTGAACCCGCCATAGCCCTGGCCGCTCTTGCGTTCGGTGCGGGCCAGGGCGTACTCCTCGCCGTTCTTGGGGTTGATGAATACGGGAAAGTCCAGGCCTACAGGCTGAAAACCCTGCTGCAGCATGATGTCCGGGGTGGCGCCCACCACCACCCAGTCACGCTCGGTTACCTCGCGCCCAAGCAACTGATCGCGCACCGCGCCGCCGACCAGGTAGGTGGAATATGTGGGGGACATGAAACCTCGGATATCACGCTGCCTTTTGAGCTGCAAGCTTGACGGTGTTAGCCGCAAGCCGCAAGCTACAAGCTACAAGCTACAAGCTACAAGCAGGACCTAGAACCTAGAACCCAGAACCCAGAACCCAGAACCCAGAACCTTTCCTAAGCAGGTGGCGTGGTTTCTGCACGGTCAGCTTGCAGCTTGCAGCTTGCGGCTTGCCGCTTTCAGATGGGCGGTATGTTGAGATCAAACCGCGGAAGCCGCTCCTCCTCCGGTTGCGGGCGGGGTGGGATGTGGGCTTCGCTGACCAGGCGGTCGCCGTCGTGGCTCTCCAGATGGATATCGAAACCCCATAGTCGGTGCAGGTGCTTGAGCATTTCTTCGGTAGACTTGCCCAGCGGTTTGCCCTGGTGGCGCTGGTGTCTGAGGGTGAGGGAGCGGTCGCCACGCCGATCAACCGACCAGACCTGGATGTTCGGTTCGCGGTTACCCAGGTTGTACTGCGCGGCCAGCAGTTCGCGCACCGCACGGTAGCCGCTGTCGTCATGAATGGCGGCGACCTCCAGATGGTCGTCGGTTTCGTCGTCGACTATGGCAAACAGTTTGAAGTCACGGATCACCTTGGGCGACAGGTATTGCAATATGAAGCTCTCGTCCTTGAAGGTACGCATGGCGAACTTGATGGTTTCCAGCCAGTCGCTGCCGGCAATGTCGGGGAACCAGCGGCGATCTTCTTCGGTCGGCTGCTCACAGATGCGGCGGATGTCCTGCATCATGGCAAAGCCCAGCGCGTAGGGATTGATGCCGCTGTACCAGTTGCTGTCGAAGGCGGGCTGATGGATCACGCTGGTGTGCGATTGCAGAAACTCCATGATGAAGCCATCGGTGACCTTGCCTTCGTCGTACAGATGGTTGAGCAGGGTGTAGTGCCAGAAGGTGGCCCAGCCTTCGTTCATCACCTGGGTCTGGCGCTGCGGATAGAAGTACTGCGCTATCTTGCGCACGATGCGTACTATCTCGCGCTGCCAGGGTTCCAGCAGGGGCGCGTTCTTCTCGATAAAGTAGAGCAGGTTCTCCTGCGGCTCGGCGGGGAAGCGCCGGCTGGGCTCATCATCCTCGTGTGCGTGGTGGCTGATCGGGATGGTTTTCCACAGTTCGTTGACCTGACGTTGCAGGTGCTCCTCGCGTTGCTGCTGGCGCTGGCGCTCCTCGGCGGCGGAGATCGGGTAGGGGCGCTTGTAGCGATCCACGCCGTAATTCATCAGCGCGTGGCAGGAGTCGAGTAAATCTTCCACCGCGTCTATGCCGTAGCGTTCCTCACACTCGCTGATGTACTGCTTGGCAAACACCAGATAATCGATGATGGCGCTGGCGTCGGTCCAGCTGCGAAACAGGTAGTTGCCCTTGAAGAAGGAGTTGTGACCATAGCAGGCGTGCGCGATCACCAGCGCCTGCATGCACATGGTGTTCTCTTCCATCAGATAGGCGATACAGGGGTCGGAATTGATCACGATCTCGTAGGCCAGGCCCATCTGGCCGCGCTTGTAGCCCTTTTCGGTGGCCAGAAAGTGCTTGCCGTAGGACCAGTGGTGATAGCCCAGCGGCATGCCGACCGAGGCGTAGGCATCCATCATCTGCTCGGCGGTGATGACTTCGATCTGATTGGGGTAGGTGTCCAGTCCGTACACGTCACGGGCGATGCGGCCGATCTCCCGATCATATTCGCGAATCAGCTCGAAGCTCCACTCCGAACCGGTGGAAATGGGGTTCCGGGTCATGTGGCCATCCTCTTCTGGAACAGCTGGCGAAACACCGGGTAGATGTCGCCGGCATCGACTATCTGCTGCTGGGCGAAACTGTCATTGAAGTGTTCGGCAACCGCTTCGTACTCGTGCCACAGCGTCTGGTGCTCGCGCGGGGTGATCTCCACATAGCAGTAGTACTGCATGGCCGGCATGATCTTGTTGACCAGCAGGTCGCGGCAAATGGGCGAATCGTCATTCCAGTTGTCGCCATCGGAGGCCTGGGCGCAATAGAGATTCCATTCGTTGACCGGGTAGCGTTCTTCGATGATCTGCTGCATCAGGCGCAGGGCGCTGGAGACAATGGTGCCGCCGGTCTCGCGCGAATAGAAAAACTCTTCTTCGTCCACTTCCTTGGCGCTGGTGTGGTGACGAATGAATACCACCTCGATGCGCTCGTAATTTCGCCGCAGGAACAGGTAGAGCAGTATGTAGAAGCGCTTGGCCAGATCCTTGGTAGCCTGGGTCATGGAGCCCGAGACGTCCATCAGGCAGAACATCACCGCCTTGGAGGAGGGGTTGGGCTGTTTGACGATCAGGTTGTAGCGCAGGTCGAAAGTGTCCAGGAAAGGGATGCGTTCCACCTTGGTACGCAGCACCGAGATCTCTTCCTGCAGGCGCTGTATGGCAATCAGGTCGTCGGGGCTGTCCTGGCGCAGTGCTTCCAGTTCCTCGCGTGCAGCGCGCAGGCGTTTGCGACTGCTACCGCTGAGGGCGATACGCCGGGCATGGGCGGCGCGCATCGAGCGCACTATGTTGATGCGCGAGTGGTTGCCTTGCTGGCTGATGCCGGCGCGTACCGGTTTGAAGGTGTCGGTGCCGGTAAGCTGGCGCTTGATCAGGTTGGGCAGGGCGAGGTCTTCGAACATGAAGTCGAGAAACTCGTCCTGGGTGATCTGGAACACAAACTCGTCCATGCCTTCGCCACTGTCACCCGCCTGGCTGCCGCCAGCACCCCCGCCGCCGCCATCCGGGCGGGCAAAACGGTCGCCGGTGGAAAACTCCCGGTTGCCGGGGTGTACCTGGGTCTGGCGGCCGCCCTGGCCGTGATGGAAGATCGGCTCGTCGATATCGCGGCCAGGGATGCTGATGTTTTCGCCGTGCTCGATATCGGTGATCGAACGCCGTCCTACCGCCTCCTCAACGGCCTTTTTGATATGCGACTTGTAGCGCCGCAGAAACCGCTGGCGGTTCACGGTGCTCTTGTTCTTGCCGTTCAAACGTCGGTCAATCACGTAACTCATTGGGCCCCTCCGGGGCCAGCGCCTTGCGGCGAGCTTCAAGCGACAAGCCTCAAGCTGCAAACAAAAGCGCTGACTGTGCTGAGTTCAACTCCTTCGCAGCTCCAGGACCGCGCTGATCCGCTTGTCGCTTGGAGCTTGCGGCTTGAAGCTGCGCAGTAACGCGCCGCCGTTACTGCGCCTTACGCACGCGCAAGTACCATTCCGACAGCAGGCGCACCTGTTTCTCGGTATAACCGCGCTCGACCATGCGGGTGACAAAGTCGTTGTGCTTCTTCTGGTCTTCGTTGGAGGCCTTGGCGTTGAAGCTGATGACCGGCAGCAGATCTTCGGTGTTGGAGAACATCTTCTTCTCGATCACCACGCGCAGTTTCTCGTAGGACAGCCAGCTGGGGTTCTTGCCGTTGTTCTGCGCGCGCGCCCGCAGCACGAAGTTGACGATCTCGTTGCGGAAATCCTTGGGGTTGCTGATGCCGGCGGGTTTCTCTATTTTCTCCAGCTCCTCGTTGAGCGAGGCGCGGTTGAGAATCTCGCCGGTTTCCGGGTCGCGGTATTCCTGATCCTGAATCCAGAAGTCGGCGTAGAGCACGTAGCGGTCGAAGATGTTCTGGCCGTACTCGCTGTAGGATTCCAGGTAGGCGGTCTGGATTTCCTTGCCGATGAATTCGACGTAGCGCGGCGCCAGGTACTCCTTGAGAAAGCGCAGATAGCGCTCGCTCACCTCGCTGGGGAACTGCTCCTGCTCGATCTGTTGCTCCAGTACGTAGAGCAGGTGCACCGGGTTGGCGGCCACTTCGGTGGTATCAAAGTTGAATACCTTGGACAGAATCTTGAAGGCAAAACGGGTCGAGAGGCCATTCATGCCCTCGTCCACGCCGGCGGAGTCGCGGTATTCCTGAATCGACTTGGCCTTGGGATCGGTGTCCTTGAGATTTTCGCCGTCGTAGATGCGCATTTTGGAGTAGAGATTGGAGTTCTCCGGCTCCTTGAGGCGCGACAGCGTGGTGAACTGGGCCAGCATCTTCAGCGTGTCCGGCGCGCAGTGGGCGGCAGCCAGTGAGCTGTTGCTAAGGAGCTTCTGATAAATCTGGATCTCGTCACTGACGCGCAGGCAGTAGGGCACCTTGACGATGTAGATACGATCAATAAAGGCTTCGTTGTTCTTGTTGTTGCGGAAAGTGTGCCACTCCGATTCGTTGGAGTGGGCCAGAATCACGCCATTGAAAGGAATGGCGCCCATGCCCTCGGTGCTGTTGTAGTTGCCCTCCTGGGTGGCGGTCAGCAGCGGGTGCAGCACCTTGATCGGCGCCTTGAACATCTCGACAAATTCCAGCAGGCCCTGGTTGGCGCGGCACAGGCCGCCCGAGTAGCTGTAGGCATCGGGATCGTTCTGCGGAAATTCCTCCAGCTTGCGAATGTCCACCTTGCCGACCAGCGAGGAGATGTCCTGATTGTTTTCGTCGCCCGGCTCGGTCTTGGCCACGGCAATCTGCTGCAGTATCGAGGGGTAGAGCTTGACCACGCGGAACTGCGAAATATCGCCATTGAATTCGTGCAGGCGCTTTACCGCCCAGGGCGAAATGATGCTGTTGAGGTAGCGGCGAGGAATGCCGAAGTCCTCCTCCAGAATGTCGCCATCTTCTTCGGCATTGAACAGCCCCAGCGGGGATTCGAACACCGGTGAGCCCTTGATGGCGTAGAAGGGCACCTGTTGCATCAGCGATTTGAGCTTTTCCGCCAGCGAGGATTTGCCGCCACCCACCGGGCCCAGCAGGTAGAGAATCTGCTTGCGCTCTTCCAGGCCCTGGGCGGCGTGACGGAAGAAGGACACTATGTGTTCAATGGCGTCTTCCATGCCGTGAAAGTCGGCAAAGGCCGGATAGCGCTTGATCACCTTGTTGGAAAAGATGCGCGAGTAGCGCGGGTCCAGCGCGGTGTCGATCAGTTCGGGTTTGCCAATCGCCATCAACAGGCGTTCGGCAGCAGAGGCGTAGGCAGAGGGGTCGGTCTTGCACAGATCCAGGTATTCCTGAAGGCTGTACTCTTCTTGTTGGGTGGCTTCGAAGCGGTTCTGGAAATGACTGAATATGCTCATGACACGACCTCGCTGTTACCAGGGATGAGGTCTGGACTTCCGGGCAACAGCCCGCCTGACGCGCTTTACCGGGCGACGGCATATCCTGATGCGTGATTCCCCCAAAACGCAGAGACGACGGGCATGGTCGGGGAGTCTGTCGGAGGCACCGGGCGACCAGTATGGCTGGCCGGACGACGGATCCGGCAGGCTCCCGTAGTTATCGGAAGCCGGCAGACCGACTTGCTCTTTGTGAATCTCCTGAATTCAGGATAGATGCATACCGGCTGGCAGGGAAAGGGGAAAGCGAGTTTTTTTTCGCGGCGCGCTCAGTCGTGGCTGACCTGATCGGGAAACTGCTGGCGCCACAGCTCAAAGCCGCCGTCCAGGCTGTAAACCGCATTGAAACCGAGGCTGGCCAGATAGGCCGCTGCCGGCTGGCTGGAGTTGCCGTGGTAACAACAGACAACCAGCGGCGTGGCCTTGTCGGCTGCCGCCACATACTGCGCGATGTTGTCGTTGTCCAGGCGCACCGCCCCCGGTATGTGTCCGGCCTGATAGCTTTGCGGGTCGCGGATGTCGGCGAGCTGTGCGCCGTCCTGCAGCAGATTGCTGGCGGTGGCAGGATCAATACGTTGAAAGTCGCTCATACTGCTGGCTCCGTCGTGTCAGGGTCTGTTGCCATTCTATCGCAGAGGGCTCGCCAGTCTGCATACGCCTGAAATCAGGCCCTACGCTCAGGCTATTTGCCACAGTCGCAGTAGTGCAGTTCCTGGGTGTCGAGATTCATCAGGGTCATGCGTGCCCCCCAGACGCAGCCGGTGTCCAGCGCATGTACGCCCTGAGTGCCGGTGCGCCCTTCCAGAGCGGCCCAGTGGCCGAACAGGATCTTCACCCCGGCATCCTTGCGCGGGTAACGGAACCAGGGTGCGTAGCCCTTCGGTGTGGTTTCCAGCCCCTCCTTGGACTTGAGATCCAGGGTGCCATCGGGTTTGCAGAAGCGCATGCGGGTCAGATAGTTGGTGATCGCCCGCAGCCGGGCCATGCCCTTCAGGTTGTCTTTCCAGCGGGACGGCTCGTTGCCGTACATCTCAGCCAGAAAGCCCGGCAGACGCTTGTCCGAGCGCAATACGGTTTCCACTTCGCTCGCCAGGTCCAGACTTTGCTTCACGCTCCAGATCGGCGGAATGCCGGCATGGCTCATCACATAACCGAGTTCAGCGTCGTGATGCACCAGCGGGCGCTGGCGCAGGCTCTCGATCAACTGCTTGCGATCATCCGCCTTGAGTAGCGCCTTGAGGGTATCGGACTTGCGCAGGCGGCGGTCGTCGTAGGCCGCTGCCAACAGGTGCAGATCATGGTTGCCCAGCACGGCGATACAGGCATTATCCAGGCTGTTCAGATAGCGCAGGGTCGCGAGGGAGTCGGGGCCGCGGTTAACCATGTCGCCTACCGACCAGAGCACGTCCCTGGAAGGATTGAAGTCGACTTCTGCCAGCAGGCATTGGAGTGGCTTGAGGCAGCCTTGAATGTCGCCAACGGCGTAAGTCGTCATACCGGAATCCGCGTGCTCAATTCAGTGCGTTGGGTTTGGCCAGGCGAAAGCGAGCAATGTCTGCCACAAACTCGTGGCCGTCGCTGGCGCGCATCTCATAGCTGCCTTCCATGGTGCCGACTGGAGTGTCCAGCAGGCAACCGCTGGTGTAGGTGTGGCTGGCACCGGGGGCGATGGTGGGCTGCTCGCCTACCACGCCAGGGCCCTGCACTTCCTGCACCTTGCTGTTGCCGTCGGTGATCAGCCAGTGGCGGCTGAGCAGTTGCGCCGGCAGCACGCCCTGATTGGCAATGGTAATGGTGTAGGCAAAGGCGAAGCGCTGAGCGGCGGGGTCGGACTGCTCGCGCAGGTAGCGGGTTTGCACAGTGACTTCGATGGCATAGGTTGCGGCGTTGCTCATGATGCGTTTGCCTCCAGGCGGGCCAGGTGGTTCGCCAGGCGCACAAAGCCGGCCAAATCCACCTGTTCGGGGCGAATGCTCGGGTCCAGCCCCTCGGCTTCGATCTGCTCGGCGCTGAGTAATGGCTTGAGTGTGTTGCGCAGGGTCTTGCGACGCTGGTTGAAGGCCTCGCGCACGATGTTCTCAAGCACTTTTACGTCGTCGGCCGGGTGCGGCAATCTGCTGTGCGGGGTCAGGCGCACAATCGCCGAGTCGACCTTGGGCGCCGGCTTGAAGGCGCCGGAGCCAACGTCGAACAAATGCTCAACGGCGCAGTGGTACTGCACCATGATGCCCAGGCGGCCGTAGTGATTCATGCCGGCGGTGGCAGCCAGGCGCTGCACTACCTCTTTCTGCAGCATGAAATGCATATCGCCAATGCAGTGCGACTGTGCCAGCAGATGAAACATCAGCGGTGTGGAGATGTTGTAGGGCAGGTTGCCGACCACGCGCAGCTTGCGGTCGTCTTCGGCCAGTTGGCTGAAATCGAACTTGAGGGCATCGCCCTTGTGCAGGCGAAAACGCTCGTTGAAGCCGAACTGCCCCATCAGGATAGGGTGCAGGTCATGGTCCAGCTCGACCACATCCAACTGAGCGCCGCTGGCCAGCAAGCCGGAGGTGATGGCGCCCTGGCCGGGACCGATTTCGACCAGATGCTCCCCCTCGCGGGGGGCGACGGCACGGATGATGCGATCGATGACGCCGGCGTCGTGCAGAAAGTTCTGGCCGAAGCGCTTGCGCGCCTTGTGTTGCGGAAACTGATTCATGAGTCTCTCCGGGCGGCGATCATCTGCGCGGCGGTATCCAGCGCGACCAGCAGGCTACCGGCATCTGCCAGGCCGGTGCCGGCCAGGTCGAGCGCGGTGCCGTGATCCACCGAGGTGCGAATGATCGGCATGCCCAGGGTGATATTCACTGCCTGGCCAAAGCCCTTGTGTTTGAGTACCGGCAGGCCCTGATCATGGTACATGGCAAGTACCGCGTCAGCCTGGTCCAGGTGCTTGGCGGTGAACAGGGTGTCGGCCGGCAGCGGACCTGTCAGGTCGATGCCCTGGGCACGGAGCTCGTCCAGTGCCGGAATGATAATGTCGAGCTCTTCACGGCCCAGGTGGCCATCTTCACCGGCGTGCGGGTTCAGGCCGCACACCAGTATACGTGGCGCGACTATGCCGAACTTGCTGACCAGGTCGGCGTGCAGAATGCCGATGACTCGCTTCAACAGCGGCCCGCTGATGCTGTCCGCGACCGCGCGCAGTGGCAGGTGGGTGGTTGCCAGGGCAACCCGCAGGCCGGGGCAGGCAAGCATCATCACCACCTGCTCGGTGTGAGTCAGTTCGGCGAAGAACTCGGTGTGGCCGGAAAAGGGCACCCCAGCCTCGTTGATGATGCCCTTGTGCACCGGGGCGGTTACCACGGCGGCAAAGCGCCCGGCAACACAGCCTTCCCCGGCCAGCGTCAAGGTGTTGAGTACATACTCGGCATTGCGACGGTCCAGCTTGCCGGGCTGACAGGGGGCTGCCAGCGCCACCGGCAGTACGCTCAGTTGCCCTGCGGCCTGCGGGGTGGCCAAGGCTGCGGGATCGTAAATGTCGATTTCCAGCGGTAGCCCGAGCAGGGCGGCACGGCTACGCAGCAACTCCGGATCGGCGATGACCACGCGTTGCAGGGCGCTGGGTTGCTGGGCAATCTGAATGCAGAGGTCAGGACCGATACCCGCCGGCTCGCCGGCGGTTATCGCAAGGCAGGGCAGACTCACTAGATTTTGGTCTCGACGTAGGCTTCGTCGCGGATCTTCAGCAGCCAGGTCTGCAGCTCTTCTTCATACTTGCGGCTCTGGATCAGATTGATGGCCTGTTGCTCGCGCATCTCGTCGGTCATGTCGACTTCGCGTTCGCCGGTAACCTCAAGAATGTGCCAGCCGTACTGACTCTGGAAGGGCACTGACACCTGGTTTTCCGGGATGCTGGTCATGACTTCGGCAAATTCAGGTGCCAGGCTATCGGCGGTAACCCAGTTGAGGCTGCCGCCGTTGAGTGCGCTGCCGGGATCTTCCGAGTAGGCCTTGGCCAGCTCGGCAAAGGGTTCGCCTGCCTTGATGCGCTCATACAAGCGTTGACTGAGTTGAGCAGCTTCGCCTTCGGAGCGGATTTCGCTGGGCTTGATCAGAATGTGACGTACCTCGTATTCCCGCACCAGCATGCCGTCGCCACCGCGCTTCTCGAGCAGCTTGAGAATGTGGAAACCGGCCGGAGAGCGCATCGGCTGAGTGACCTCACCTACTTCAAGCTGGCCTACCGCATTGGCAAAGGGGCCTGGCAGTTGAGCGGCCTTGCGCCAACCCAGTTCGCCGCCTTCCAGGGCCGTGTCACCGGCAGAGCGGCTGGCGGCCAGCGCGTTGAAATCGGCGCCGCTGCTCAGCTGTTGATAGATATCACCCGCAGCCTTGGCGACCTTCTCCACGTCAGCCTGGCTGGCACTTTCAGCCAGCGGCAGCACTATCATCGCCAGACGGAAATCAGCAGAGGTCTGATACTTGCCCACTTCGGAGTTGAGAAAGTTGCGTACTTCCTGATCGGTGACCTGGATGGTGTCGCGCACGCGACGCTGACGTACCCGGTTGATGATCATTTCGCGGCGGATCTGCTCGCGCGCCTGGTTGTAGCTGATGCCGTCGCGCTCAAGGGCGGCACGGAACTGCTCCAGGGTTACATTGTTGCGGGCGGCAATCTGCTGCATGGCCTGATTCAGCGCGGCATCGTCGATGCGAATGCCGGCGCGCTCACCCATCTGCAGCTGAATGCTTTCGAGCACCAGACGGTCCAGTACCTGCGATTGCAACTGGTCTTCGGGCGGCAGTTCGGTGCCGTTCTGGCGCAACTGCTGGCGTACCGCCTGCATGCGCTCGTTTACCTGGCTGACCATGACCACGTCGTTGTCGACAATGGCGGCCACTCGGTCCAGAGGTACGACATCGGCCTGCGCCGCGCTACCAAACAGCATGGCAGCGCAGAGGCTGAAAATGGCCGGTATGAACTTACAATGCATTATTTTCACGCTCTCTATAGCCTGGGATTCCATCGTCGAGAAGACTTTCGACGTCATTGCCGGTCACGTTGCCAAGGCCCTTGAG
Source organism: Halopseudomonas sp. (assembly GCF_036961105.1). Taxonomy (GTDB): domain Bacteria; phylum Pseudomonadota; class Gammaproteobacteria; order Pseudomonadales; family Pseudomonadaceae; genus Halopseudomonas. The sequence goes on from NZ_JBALWW010000001.1 coordinate 204,701, forward strand.
GACGATTTGCAGGAAGATACCGCGGTTGGTTTCATCCTGTGCGACCGATTCAAACTCGTTGTAGTCGACCCAGTAGCGGTTGACCACGCGCAGTTTCCAGCAGCAGCTGTCGTACTCCAGACCACCAAACGCCTCGAGGGTTCGATCTTCGGCGAAGTCGTGCTGCCAGCGACCGATCAGGCTCCACTGGGGATTGAGCGGCCACATGAACGACAGGTCGGACTGGTCGATACGCTGATCCACATCGCGATCAAAGGTGCCGGTCAAGGCATTGAAGGTATTCACGTTGTTGCGATAGCGGTAGCCCATGTTGAGGATCTTGCGCGGCTCGGGCTGGTAATTGGCCATGAAGCTGCCGGCGTTGCTGTCATTGTTGTCCGGATCCCAGAGCGCATCGGCGTTCAGGCGCCAGGCATCGCTGACCTGATACATCAGCTCGGCCGCGTAGGCCGAAGAGGATGAAGTTTCTGCTTCCGAAGCGCTGCCGTCGGCTTCCAGCAATTGCACTTCGCGATCGCGGAAATAGAACACCTGGCCGAAGCTGCCGCGGGCGCGCTCGGTGCCATCACTTTCGAGGGCGCGGCTGGTCACGCCCAGGGATAGTTGGTTGGCATCGCCGACGCGGTCGTTGCCGCTGAAACGGTCATCACGGAACAGCGAGTTGTAGCTGAAGGTGTTTTGGTTGGTGTCGAACAGCGGTTGATCGTCCTGATTCTCATAGGGCGCGTACAGGTAGAAAGCACGCGGCTCCAGGGTCTGGCGCAGGTTGTTGCCGAACCAGCTGGTCTGTCGGTCGAAGTACAGGCCGCTGTCGAGACTGGCCACTGGAATGGTGCTGGATGGGTTTTTATTGGCTTGGTCGTAGTCGAAGTAGACATCCGGGTTGAGTATCGGGTCGTAGTCTGGCGACTGCTTTTCATCGAAGCTCAGGTCGTAATAAGTGCTCTGGGTGCGCACGCTGGGGGTAACAAAGGCCCAGTTGTTGCGCCAGGGATAGCTGAGGCTGGGGCTGACCATGACGCGATGGCCGGTAGCCCGCTGCAGACCCACCAGATTCTCGTCCGGCGTAAGAATCGGATTGCCCAGATTATCGAGCTGGATACCGTCTTCACCGGTGATGAAGCCATCGTCCAGATCGCGATCAAAGTAGGTGTATTCGGCTTTGTAACCAAAGCGCAGACCGCTGTCACCCAGCCAGTCGGCGCCGTCGAGGCGCAATTGCGGCAGCCGCTCATAAGGCGTCAGCGCGGTGATGGTGGCCAGCTCGTAGCCATGCACGGCAGCCTGGAGGCGCCAGCTGTCGCCGCGGTAGGTAACGCCGGCGCGCTGATTGACGTAAGTATCGCTGCGCACATCAAGGGCGGAGTTCAGGTCCTGAAAATAGAAGGGATCGCTGATGTCGGTATAGTCGACCTCGGTGGTCCAGCGGCTGCTCATGCCGCCCTGATGCTGCCAGCCGTAGAGCCAGCGATTGTCGTCGTACTGGGTGTCGTTCAGGAAGGCTGCCGACAGGCTGCCTTCATTGTCAGGCTTGAGGTAGCGGAACTCGCCTTCCATCTGCATGCCGCGCTCGGACAGATAGCGCGGATAGAGAGTGGCGTCGTACTCCGGCGCAATGTTGATGTAGTAAGGCGTCTCGATCTCTGTGCCATTGTCGGTCGAATGGCTGATCGAGGGGACCAGCAGGCCGGTCTGGCGGCGGTCATCCAGCGGGAAGTACAGGTAAGGGGAGTAGAACACCGGCACGTCCTTGACCTTCAGGGTCACGTGCTTGGCTTCGCCCCAGCCCTTTTCGCGGTCCAGCTCGATGTCCTTGCTGTGCAGCGACCAGGTGTTCTGGCCCGGCTCGCAAGTGGTATAGCTGCCATCGGTCATCACGATCACGGCGTCATCGCGGCGCATCAGTTTGTCTGCGGTACCACGGGCGTGGGCGGCATGCACTACGTACTCGACATTGTCGATACGGGTTTCGCCGTTGTCGATACGCATGCTGGCCTCATCGCCCAATACCAGAACGCCCTGATCGCGCAGCTGTACGTTGCCTTGCAGGCGGGCGGTGCTGTTGGGCTGGTCGAAGCTGGCCTGGTCTGATCTGGCCTGCAAACGCCCCTGGCGCAGCAGCACATCGCCTTCCAGAACGCCGGTCTGGCTACCCTGTTCGAAGCGACTGGAGTCGGCGGAGGCGTAGATCGGCAGCTCGGCGAAGGGCGTTTCGTCATCGCGACCACTGCGCTCGGGCTCCACGTAGGTGCCGCCGCAGTAGGGCGCGATGGCGGCCTGCTGCTCAGCACTCAGTTGCTCGCGCGGGACCCAGTCCAGATGGCTGAAATCATTGCTGCGCGTACCGGCAACTCCAGCGGCAGCCGCGGTGGTTGCCACTGCTGGTGCCGCCATGCCGGTAGGCTCCGGAGCGGGCGCGGTCTGCACCGGGGCGGCCTGCGGCGGCCGTGGCGGTACTTCGCCGCGTGCCGGCAGGGGTTCACAGCTCCAGCTGGCGCCACTGGCACGGCACTGCACCTGATTGGCAGCAACGGCGCTGATGGGTTGAGCAAGCAGCAACGAGCTGGCCAGCAGCATGGGGAACGAAGAGCGAAAAGGAGGAGTACGGTAGGCCATTATGTAGTTATCCGGGCTTCCAGTCGGTGCGTGCTCGCGACGCCTTGTGCGAGGAGATTGCGATCTGCATGCTGTGTCTAACCAGCAAGATACCGGATAATAAAGCATAGGGCGCTGCCAGAGCTAGGAAAGCGCGGAAAAAGTCCCCCATTGGGCGGAACGCTTGGTGGACGGTGCCACTCGATAGAGAATGGGCCTCGGCCGAGCCGGGGCCAGGGTGCGGCCTGGCGGGCATGATGTGGTTATGATCTGGTTATAGCGATCAGAAATAGTGACGAGAAGAAGAGCCTAAATGGATACAAGACGTGCACAAATGCAAAGTTGGCTGCCCGACGCCCTGGCTCAGGCCTTTGCCCAACAGGGTTGGGGGGCGGTCGCAGAAGGTGAATTGGCACCGGCCAGCGCAGACGCCAGTTTTCGCCGCTATTTCCGGTGGCAGTCCGCAGAGCGCAGCCTGATTGTGATGGATGCGCCACCCGAGCATGAAGACAGCGCCCCTTTCGTGCGTATTGCCTGCTTGCTGCAGGACGCGGACGTGCGGGTGCCGCGCATTCTGGCCAGCGATCTGCAACAGGGCTTTTTGCTGCTCGAGGATCTGGGCAGTCGCACCTATCTGCAGAGCATCCAGGCCGGCGTGGCGCCGGAGGAGCTGGAGCGCATGTTCGAGGCTGCCATCGCCGTGCTCGTGCGCTGGCAGCTGGCCAGCCGGCCGGATGTGCTGCCGCCTTATGATGAAACGGTGCTGAGGCGTGAGCTGGCACTGTTCCCTGACTGGTACGTCGCGCGTGAACTTGGCCGGGAATTCAGCGCCGAGCAGAGCCAGCAATGGCAACAGCTGCAATCCCTGCTGCTCGACAGCAATCTGGGTGAAGCCCAGGTCTATGTGCACCGCGATTACATGCCGCGCAATCTGATGACCGCCGAAGGTGAGCCGGGCGTGCTGGACTTTCAGGATGCGCTCTATGGTCCGGTCAGTTACGACGCCACCTCGCTGTTCGCCGACGCCTTCTTCAGCTGGACCGCGAGCGAGCGCAAGGCCTGGCTCACGCGTTACTGGCAGCAGGCTGCGACCGCCGGCGTGCCGGTGCCATCTAGTCTGGACGAGTTTCTGGATCACGCGCGGCTGATGGGCGTGCAGCGGCATCTGAAAGTGCTGGGCATTTTTGCCCGTATCTGTCATCGCGATGGCAAGCCGCATTACCTGGAAGATGCGCCGCGCTTTATCGCCTACCTGCGCCAGGCGTGCGCCGAGGATGCGCGTCTGCAGCCGCTGGCGCAGTTGCTGGATAGCCTCGGGTTACCCGCATGAAAGCCATGATTCTCGCTGCCGGCAAGGGCGAGCGCATGCGCCCGCTGACGCTGCACACGCCCAAACCCCTGCTGCCGGTCGCCGGCAAGCCGCTGATCCAGTGGCATATCGAGGCGCTGGCACAGGCCGGTATCAATCAGTTGGTGATCAATCACGCCTGGCTGGGAGAACAGCTGCAGCAACGCTTTGCCGACGGTCAAGCGCTGGGCGTGCAGATTCAATGGTCTGCCGAGGGCGAAGCGCTGGAAACCGGCGGCGGTATTCGTCAGGCGCTGCCCTTGCTGGGTGAGCAACCCTTCATTCTGGTCAATGGCGATATCTGGACGCGCTACGATTTTTCCGGTTTGGCATTGCCGCCCGGCACATTGGCGCATCTGGTACTGATCGACAATCCCGAACACAACAGCGCGGGCGATTTCATCCTGCGCGACGGTTTGATAAGCAACCCCCAGGGGGGCGAGCAGGGTTTGACCTACAGCGGCATTGCCGTATTGCATCCGGCCTTGCTGGCCGAGCAGCCGCTTGCTGCTTTCAAGCTGGCGCCGTTGTTGCGTGACGCGGCAAAGCAGGGGCTGGTCAGTGGCGAATATTTCTCCGGCGACTGGATCGATGTGGGCACCCCGCAGCGTCTGGCCGACGCCGACCGACTGGCGGCAGGTTAAGCACATGCTTTGGCCAGTGACAGTGTTGGGGGCGGCGGTAGGGGGCTTTGCCGGTGGGCTGCCTGGCGCCATGCTGGGCGCTGTGCTGGGACACGCCCTGGATCGCCATTGGCGTCTGCGTCGCTGGGCTGATCTGCCGCGCAAGCTGGCCGAGTTGCGCAGCCAGGGCAGCCGTTTCGAGCAGGTACTGTTCCGCTGCATGGGGCGCCTGGCGCGCGCCAATGGTCGGGTGACCCAGGCGCACCTGCAACTGGCTCGCGATCTGATGCAGCAATACCGCCTCGATGAGCCGGCGCGGCTGGCCGCCATGCGTGACTTCAATGCCGGCAAGAACGCCGGGCCCGAGCTGACCCGTCTGGTGCGCAAGTTCTGCCGTCGCGAGCCTGGGCGCGCCGCCGAGTTGCTCGATAGCTGCTGGCGCATGGCGGTGTTACCTGGCCAGTTGAGCGCGGAGGCGCGTGCACTGCTTGACGCCTGGTCAAGCAAGGCCGGAGTGGGCAGCGCCGAGCAGCAGCGCATGCACCAGAAGCATCAGCGACAACAGCGCTCAGCGGGTAGTAACTCAGGGAGCAGTGCCGGAGGACGCTCGCCGGTCGCCAGCCAGGATCGCCTGCACCAGGCTGCGGCGCTGCTCAAGGTGGAACTGGATGCCAGCCCCGAGCAGATCAAGCGAGCCTACCGCCGGCAGCTCAGCAAGCACCATCCCGACAAGCTGATTGCCCGGGGCGAGGGCGAGCCGATGCTGTCGGGCGCAGGCGAGCAGATCCGGCGCATTCAGGAAGCCTACGAGACGCTAAGGCGCTACCGTGGATTCCGGTAAGTCGATAGCCGGGACAGGTTGCTGCAGCAGGGCGCGCTCAACCCAACCCTGTAGCCGCTTCTGCAGAACCGCATCAGCCAGCACCGAGTCCTTCAGGTAGTCGATATCCCATTGCTGGTAAGCCGGGTAGCCCTTGCGCTGGGCAATGCGCTGGTGCTCTTTGGCCTGGCTTGCGCCCTGCGGGTTGCCGGTATTGACCATTTCCAGCAGCGGCTTGTCCCAGCCCTCCAGCATCTGGCCGAGCGCGGGCTGCGCCGTCAGACCGGGATCCCTGGGGGCAAAAATCACCATGCTGTGCGGCGGCTGACCGTTGGCTGGCGGGCTGGCCGCGCGCAATGCCCAATAACCCGCCTCGTTGCGAGCGATCACGGCCACGTACTTGTCGCCCTCGGCGGTAAGCACTTGCCACGCAGCCTGAATCAGCTGGGTGCAGCGCTGGGCGTAGGCGGTTGCGCTGGCTGCGGCGTCGGCTTCGGTGGGCGGTTGATCCGGCTGGTTATCGGGGGACTGCAAACCAGTCTCGGCAGGTTGCTGTTCATCTACCTTGGCCTGGTCGCTATCCGGAGCGCTAACCAATAGCCGCGTCTCGGTCGGTGCCGGTGCATCCGGCAGGCTGATCGAGAGCGTATTCCAGCCCGCATCGCTGAGCTGGCGCCGCGCTGGTGCTATCAGTTGTGGCCAATCGGCATGCTCGCCCGGCCCGGCAATCAGCAAGATGCCACCCAAGGCCTTGGGTCTGGCGGCGGGCAGAAACAAGCCGAGTTGCGACTCGCCGCCAAAGTCCAGTTGCCGCTGCTGCTGGGTTGGCAGTTCGCGCTCGAGTACCTGTTCATAGAGCGCGCGGCGCGAAGGTGGGTCGCCGCGCGTGGTCGCTTCAGCGGGCGCCCCGGTTGCATCGCTGGATGGCCCTTGCTCGTCCTGCGTCTGGGCGTGGGCGGGCGACGCGCACAGCGGCAGCAACAGAACGAGTGACAACAGCATGGCGCGCATCTGGCAGGCTCCTATGGCGACTTCGGCCTGAGTATAACAGCGCAGGCGCGGCGTGCTTGGGGTAAACTGGCCGGCATTTCCATTGCTCTGTTGCTGAGGTCCGTCATGCCTGATTACGCCATCGCCCCTTCCATTCTGTCCGCTGACTTCGCGCGTTTGGGCGAAGAAGTCGACAACGTGCTGGCCGCCGGCGCGGACATAGTGCACTTCGATGTGATGGACAATCACTACGTGCCCAATCTGACCATCGGCCCCATGGTGTGCTCGGCACTGCGTAAACACGGCGTCACCGCGCCCATCGATGTGCATCTGATGGTCAAGCCGGTAGATCGCATCATCGGCGACTTCATTGACGCTGGCGCTTCCTACATTACCTTTCATCCGGAAGCCTCCGAGCACATTGATCGCTCGCTGCAACTGATCAAGCAGGGTGGCGCCAAGGCTGGGCTGGTGTTCAACCCGGCTACCCCGCTGGATGCGCTCAAGTACGTGATGGACAAGGTCGACATGGTGTTACTGATGAGCGTGAACCCTGGCTTTGGCGGGCAGAAGTTCATTCCCGGCACGCTCGACAAGCTGCGCGAGGCGCGCGCGCTGATTGATGCCAGTGGTCGTGATATTCGCCTGGAGATCGACGGGGGCGTGACCGCTGACAATATTCGCGGTATTGCCGAAGCCGGTGCCGATACCTTCGTGGCCGGTTCGGCCATCTTCAATGCGCCTGATTACAAGGCGGTGATCGAGCGCATGCGCAGCGAACTGGCGCAGGCCGCGCGCTGATCATGCAGGCTTTGCGCGCGCTGTTTGCCGGCGAGCTGCCGCAGCTGGTGATGTTCGATCTGGATGGCACCCTGATGGACTCGGTGCCGGATCTGGCGGCCGCGGTAGATCAGATGCTGGCGGCCAGGGGCAGGGCGCCGGCCGGCATCGAGCGGGTGCGCAATTGGGTCGGCAACGGCGCAGCGGTACTGGTGCGTCGCGCTTTGGCTGGCGATCTGCAGCACGAGGGCGTAGGTGATGCCGAGGCCGAGCAGGCGTTGGCGGACTTTCTGCGCTGCTATTCCGGCGCCCACGAGCGCACCGAGCTTTATCCGGGGGCTGCCGAGTTGCTAAGCGCCTTGCGGACCGAGGGCGTCAAGCTGGCGCTGGTGACCAACAAGCCCGAGCGCTTTCTGCCCGGGCTGCTGGCCGAGAAAGGGCTGGCCGGCAGCTTCGACTGGCTGGTGGGCGGCGACACCCTGGCGGTACAGAAACCCGACCCAGCGGCCCTGCACTGGGTGTTGCAGCAGGCCGGCGTAACGGCGGCTCAGGCGCTCTTTGTCGGCGATTCGTGCAATGACGTCAGAGCGGCCAAAGCCGCCGGCGTGCCTGTGGTGGCAGTCACCTACGGCTACAACCACGGCCAGCCCATCGCCGTGGAAAACCCGGACTTGCTGGTTGATTCACTCGATGCGCTCATATAGTCTTGCTGCGTTATCCCTTCTGCAAGATGGATCAGCCGTGTTTGTCAGCAACCGCAAACTGATGAGAGTTATCAAGGCGCTCGCCCGCTGGCGTTGGCGTGTCTGATGTGCGCTCGCCTGCGTGATACGCGGGCACCCCTGGTTTGTGTGTGACAACAATTTTTGCCCATGAGGCTGATCATGACCCAAGACGAATTTCTTCGCCTGGCCGCTCAGGACTGTAACCGCGTACCCGTAGTGCGCGAGGTGCTGGCCGACCTGGAAACACCCCTTTCTACCTATCTGAAGCTGGCCGATGGCGCCTTCTCCTACCTGCTCGAATCGGTGCAGGGCGGCGAGAAATGGGGGCGCTATTCCATCATCGGTCTGCCGGCGCGTACCGTACTGCGTGTGGATGGCCACACTGCTACGGTGCTCACCGCCGGCGTAGAGCAGGAGCGCCACGAGTGCGCCGACCCGCTAGCCTTTGTCGAAGAGTTCAAGGCGCGCTACCGGGTACCTTCCATTCCCGGCCTGCCACGCTTCAACGGCGGTTTGGTAGGTTATTTCGGTTACGACTGCGTGCGCTATGTCGAGCCGCGGCTGGCCAAGAGCGTTAACCCCGATGTGCTGGGCACGCCGGACATTCTGTTGATGGTGTCCGATGAGGTGGTGGTCTTCGACAACCTGGCCGGCAAGCTGCACGCCATTGTGCTGGCCGACCCGGCGCAGAGCGACGCCTACGCCCAGGCCAACACCCGCCTGGACGAGCTGCTGGAGCAACTGCGCCAGCCCATGCAGCCGCGCAAGTTGCTGGACCTGAACGCGCCGGTGGATATCGACCTGGACTACCGCGCCAGCTTTACCCGCGAGCATTTCGAACGCGCGGTCGAGACCGTCAAGGAATACATTCTGGCCGGCGACTGCATGCAGGTGGTGCCCTCGCAGCGCATGAGCGTTCAATTCAAGGCCGAGCCGATTGATCTGTACCGCGCGCTGCGTAGCCAGAATCCCACGCCTTATATGTACTTTTTCAACTTTGGCGACTTCCATGTGGTTGGCAGCTCGCCCGAAGTGCTGGTGCGGGTGGAAGAGGGTGAAGTCACGGTGCGACCGATTGCCGGCACCCGTCCGCGTGGTGCCACCGAGGAAGAAGATCTGGCCCTGGAGCAGGACCTGCTCTCGGATGCCAAGGAAATTGCCGAGCATCTGATGCTGATCGACCTGGGCCGCAATGATGTGGGCCGCGTTGCCGAGATCGGCAAGGTGCGATTGACCGAGAAAATGGTGATCGAGCGCTACTCCAACGTGATGCACATAGTGTCCAACGTACAGGGGCATCTGCAGCCGGAGCTCAATGCCATGGATGCACTGCGCGCCATACTGCCGGCCGGCACTCTGTCCGGTGCGCCCAAGATTCGCGCCATTGAAATCATCGACGAGCTGGAGCCGGTCAAGCGTGGCGTTTACGGTGGAGCCGTCGGGTACTGGGCGTGGAACGGCAACATGGATACCGCGATTGCCATCCGCACTGCGGTGATCAAGGACGGCGAGCTGCATGTGCAGGCTGGCGCCGGCATTGTCGCCGACTCGGTCCCCGCGCTGGAGTGGGAAGAAACCATCAACAAGCGCCGCGCGATGTTTCGCGCTATCGCCCTGGCCGAACAGGCCGCCCGGTAAAGGAGCAGAAGCATGCTGTTAATGATCGATAATTACGACTCCTTTACCTACAACGTGGTGCAGTACCTGGGCGAGCTCGGTGCCGAGGTCAAGGTGATCCGCAATGATGAGCTGACGGTTGCCGAGATTGCAGCACTGGCCCCGGAGCGCATTGTGGTCTCACCCGGCCCCTGCACGCCCAACGAGGCGGGCGTTTCTGTCGCAGTGCTCAAGCACTTTGCCGGCAAGCTGCCGATTCTGGGCATCTGCCTGGGGCACCAGAGCATCGGCCAGGCTTTTGGCGGTGATGTGGTGCGTGCACGTCAAGTCATGCACGGCAAGACCAGCCCGGTCTACCATGAAGGTCTGGGCGTATTTGCCGGGCTGAACAACCCCCTGACGGTCACCCGCTACCATTCGCTGGTGATCAGCCGTGAGACGCTGCCCGATTGCCTGGAGCTCACCGCCTGGACTCAGGACGAGCAGGGCAATGTAGATGAGATCATGGGCGTGCGTCACCGCGAGTTCATGATTGAGGGCGTACAGTTCCACCCCGAGTCGATTCTGTCGGATCAGGGTCACGAACTACTGGATAATTTTCTCAGGCAGCAAGGTGGCCTGCGCGGCTGATGCGGAGCAAAGGAGAGTCTATGGACATCAAGACAGCCCTCACCAAGGCGGTAGATCAGCTCGATCTGAGTACCGAAGAAATGCAGGACGTGATGCGCCAGATCATGACCGGCCAGTGCACCGATGCGCAGGTTGGCGGTTTTCTGGTCGCCCTGCGCATGAAAAGCGAAACCCTGGATGAAATCACCGGCGCGGCCATGGTCATGCGCGAGCTGGCTGCGGGCGTCAACATCAATGCCGAACGTCTGGTCGACACCTGCGGCACTGGCGGCGACGGCGCCAACATCTTCAACGTATCCACCGCAGCTGCCCTGGTTGTGGCTGCTGCTGGCGGCAAGGTGGCCAAGCACGGCAACCGCGCGGTATCGGGCAAGAGTGGCAGTGCCGATCTGCTGGAAGCGGCCGGCGTGAATCTGGATCTGACGCCTGAACAGGTCGCCCGCTGTGTCGAGACGGTGGGGGTGGGCTTCATGTTTGCCCCGGCGCACCACGGCGCGATGAAGCACGCCATAGGCCCACGGCGGGAACTCGGACTGCGCACCATTTTCAATATGTTGGGGCCGATGACCAACCCGGCCGGCGTCAAGCATCAGGTGATTGGCGTATTTACCGAAACCCTGTGCCGGCCGATTGCAGAAGTGCTCAAGCGTCTGGGTAGCGAGCACGTCCTGGTGGTGCATTCGAAGGACGGGCTGGATGAGCTGAGCCTGGCCTCCACCAGCCATATTGCCGAACTCAAGGATGGCGAAGTGCGCGAGTACGATGTCAGTCCGGAAGAGCTGGGTATCAAGAGTCGCAGCCTGATTGGCCTCACCGTCGAGGACCCGCAAGCCTCGCTGGCGCTGATTCGCGACGCCCTGGGCAAACGTACCACCGAAGCGGGCGAGAAGGCGGCCGATATCATCATTCTCAATGCCGGCGCCGCGCTCTACGCGGCAGATCACGCCACCTCGCTGCAGGAGGGCGTCAAGCTGGCCTCCGATGCGCTCTACTCCGGGCTCGCCCGGGAAAAACTAAACGAGCTGATCGCCTTTACCGAGGTGTTCAGAGAGGAGGCTGCGCAATGACGGTGCCAACCATTTTGCAGAACATCGTCGCGCGCAAGCACGAGGAAGTGGCCGAACGCAGCGCGCGGGTTTCCCTGCAGGAGCTTGAGGCACTGGCTGCCGCGGCCTCGGCTACACGCGGCTTTGCTGCGGCAATACAGAGCCGAGCGGCTGCCCGCAAGCCAGCGGTGATCGCCGAGATCAAGAAGGCCTCGCCAAGCAAGGGCGTGCTGCGCGAGAACTTTGATCCGGCAGCCATTGCGCAAAGCTACGAGCAGGGCGGCGCTGCCTGCCTCTCGGTGCTGACCGATGTCGATTTCTTCCAGGGCCACGACGATTACCTGCAGCTGGCCCGCAACGCCTGCTCGCTGCCGGTCATTCGCAAGGATTTCATGGTTGATCCCTATCAAGTGGTGGAAGCTCGTGCGCTGGGCGCCGACTGTATTCTGCTGATCGCCGCCTGCCTGGACGATGCGCAACTGAACGAGTTGGCTAGCACGGCCAAGCAGAACGGGCTCGACGTGCTGATAGAAGTGCACGACGCGGCCGAGCTGGAGCGGGGGCTGAAGCTGGATACACCGCTGATCGGCATCAACAACCGCAATCTGCATACCTTTGAGTTAACCCTGGATACCACGCTGGAGCTATTGCCGCAGATTCCACGCGGCAAGACCCTGGTCACCGAAAGCGGCATCTTGCATCGTACCGATGTGGAGCTGATGCTCGCTCACGAAATCTACGGGTTTCTGGTGGGTGAAGCCTTCATGCGCGCCAGTGATCCGGGGCACGAGCTCAAGCGTTTGTTCTTCTGAGCCCGGTTCGGTAGATAAAGGCGGGTTTGCAAGCCTCTCATGCGCCGCATAGGGAGGCTTTTTTGTAACTGAAACATATGGAAACCTGATGTATTAGAACCAAATATTGCGCTTATAGTCAGTTAACTTCGATGGGATTATGTGCCCACAGTATTCGGAGCCACTCATGCCCCTGCGTAATACCGCCCAGCGTTACGGAACCCTCAGCGTCTGCCTGCATTGGCTGATGGCGCTGGCTGTGTTCGGACTGATTGCCTTGGGTTTGTGGATGACTGATCTAACCTATTACAGCCCCTACTACACCAGCGCGCCGTTTTGGCACAAGAGTATTGGTCTGCTGCTGGCGGCATTGCTGCTGGTGCGCCTGGGGTGGCGGCTGATCAATCGCAAACCAGAGGCAATCCCCGGCCACAAGCCATGGGAAATTGCTCTGTCGGCGCTGGTGCACCTGCTGTTGTATCTGTTGCTGGCTATTATCGTGATTAGCGGTTACCTGATATCCACCGCCAAGGGGCAGGGCATCAGCCTGTTTGGCTGGTTCGAGGTGCCGGCGTTGGTAACCGGGCTGCCGCAACAGGCAGATCGTGCTGGCGCCGTGCATTACTGGGTAGCCATGGGCGTGCTTGGGCTGGTGGCCTTGCATGCGCTGGGCGCAATCAAGCACCACCTGCTGGATCGTGACGACACACTGCGCCGCATGCTGGGCATGCGGCTGAAAAACACCAAGGAGAGTTAGCATGAAAAAGACAGTTGCAGGGTTGGCACTGAGCGGTTTGATGGCTCTTTCGGGCTCAGTTTACGCGGCGGATTATGTAATCGATCAGGAGGGACAGCACGCCTCAATCAATTTCAAGATCAGCCACCTGGGTTACAGTTGGATCTACGGTCGCTTCAACGATTTCAGCGGCAACTTCAGCTGGGATGCCGACAAGCCCGAAGCCAGTGCGGTGAAGGTGAGCATCGATACCACCAGTGTCGATTCCAATCACGCCGAGCGTGACAAGCACCTGCGCAGCGACGACTTCCTCAACGTGGCGGAGCATCCTACTGCGACCTTCGAGTCGACCAAGGTGGAAATGACCGGTGACGACACGGCCAATATTACCGGCAACCTGACCCTCAACGGCGTGACCAAGCCCGTGGTGCTGGACGCCAAGTTCATTGGTGAGGGCGAAGATCCCTGGGGCGGCTATCGTGCCGGTTTCTCCGGAACCACCACGCTGACGCTGAAGGACTTCGACATCTCCATGGATCTGGGGCCGGCGTCGCAGGATGTCGAGCTGATCATCAGTGTCGAGGGTGTGCGCCAGTAAGGCTGGTGAAGTGATTTCAAGTTGTGCTCGGGGCCTCTTCGGAGGCCCTTTTTTTGCTCACAATTCACGACTTGCGGAGGCAGCACCAGCGGGAGGGAAAGGGAATGGCTCAGTGGCTGGCGCCCTCAGGGTTCAGGCGATAGCGCTCGGCTTCAGTTACCAGCCAGTCCCTGAATGCGAGCAGGGCGGCCGACTCCGCTTTGCGTTCGGGAATCACCAGAAAGTAGCTGTTGTTACTGTCAAAGCTGCGCGCGCAAGGGCTGATCAGGCGGCCGTCGGCCAGCTCCTGACGGATCAGGAAGGGCGGGATCAGCGCCACCCCCAAGCCATGCATGGCGGCCTGCGCGAGCATCGAGAACAATTCCAGCCGGGTGCCGTTGAGGTCGTGCTCAACGCGCATATCCACCGCCGCAAACCATTGCCGCCAGGCGTAGGGCCGGGTGGTTTGCTGCAGCAGCGGCAGGTTGGCGATCTGCTCGGGGCTGAGTTGTAGTTGCGGCGCGATCAGCGCGGGGCTGCACACGGGGATGGGCGACTCCTTCATCAGAAAGTCGGTCTGGGTACCCGACCAGTCGCCGTCGCCAAAATAGATGGCGGCGTCAAACTCGGTATCGGCAAACAGGAAGGGCCGCGTGCGGTTGGTCAGGTTGACGGTGATCTGCGGGTGCTGGCGCAAGAACTCGCCCAGACGCGGCAGCAGCCACTGGGTGCCAAAGGTCGGCACCAGTGCCAGCTCCAGGGTCGCGGTGCCCTGATTACCCATGACCGATAATGTATCGCGCTCCACTGCATCCAGCCGGCTGGCAATACGCCGACTATAGGTCTGCCCGGCATCCGTCAGCTTGACGCCACGCCGGGTGCGGCGAAACAGCTGAATATCGAGAAACTCCTCGAGATTGGCAATCTGCCGACAAACCGCGCTTTGCGTCAGTGACAGCTCCTCGGCGGCTTTGGTAAAGCTTTCATGCCGGGCCGAGGATTCGAAACAGATCAGGGCCTGGGTAGGGGGAATTTTGCGGCGCACGAAGGCTCCTTCGGAGCAGCTATAAGCTATAAGTTTAAAGCTGCAAGCATGTGTGGGCGCCGCAGGCTAGCTTGTGGTTTGCTGCTTGTAGCCTGCAGCTGGGTTTTGGAGTTCCAATTTAGCACAGATGTCTGCGCAAAAGACGCTTGTTAGCCTATTCCCCTGTGCGTACAGTTATCGCCATTAAAGGGCCCCGCAGGGGGCATTGTTCCTACACCTTGAATATCGGAGTGCTCATGGCCGCATCCAAAGCAAGTTTCAACTGGGAAGATCCGTTGTTGCTGGACCAGCAACTGACCGAAGAAGAACGCATGGTGCGCGACAGTGCGCGCCAGTACTGCCAGAACAAGCTGATGCCGCGTGTGCTCAACTCCTTCCGCAACGAGCAGACCGATGTCGAGATCTTCCGTGAGATGGGTGAGCTGGGCCTGCTGGGCGCAACCATTCCCGAGCAGTACGGCGGCAGCGGCTTGAACTACGTCTGCTACGGCCTGATTGCCCGCGAAGTGGAGCGGGTGGATTCCGGCTACCGCTCGATGATGAGCGTGCAGTCATCGCTGGTGATGGTGCCGATCAACGAATTCGGCAGCGAAGAGCAGAAGCAGAAATACCTGCCCAAGCTGGCATCTGGTGAGCACATCGGCTGCTTTGGTCTGACCGAACCCAACCACGGCTCCGATCCGGGTTCCATGGTCACCCGCGCGCGCACCACCGAGGGCGGTTATCTGCTCAAGGGTGCCAAGATGTGGATCACCAACAGCCCCATCGCCGATGTGTTTGTAGTCTGGGCCAAGACCGATGACGACGTGATTCGCGGCTTTATTCTGGAGAAAGGCTGGAAAGGCCTGAGCGCCCCGGCGATCAAGGGCAAGGTTGGCCTGCGTACCTCCATCACCGGTGAAATCGTGATGGAAGATGTATTCGTTCCGGAAGAAAACATGCTGCCGCACGTGACTGGCCTCAAAGGCCCCTTCACCTGCCTGAACTCGGCCCGTTACGGCATCTCCTGGGGTGCGCTCGGCGCCGCCGAATTCTGCTGGCACACCGCGCGGCAGTACACCATGGACCGCATGCAGTTCGGTCGCCCGCTGGCCCAGACTCAGCTGGTGCAGAAGAAGTTGGCCGACATGCAGACCGAAATCACCCTGGCGCTGCAAGGCTGCCTGCGTCTGGGACGCATGAAGGATGAAGGTACCGCTGCGGTGGAAATCACCTCCATCATGAAGCGCAATTCCTGCGGCAAATCGCTGGATATTGCCCGCGTAGCCCGCGACATGCTCGGCGGCAACGGCATCTCCGACGAATACGGCGTGATCCGTCACGTGGTCAACCTGGAAGTGGTCAACACCTACGAAGGTACCCACGACGTGCACGCGCTGATTCTCGGCCGCGCGCAGACGGGCTTGCAGGCGTTTTTCTAACGCCGGCAAGCAGCTTCAAGTTGCAAGCCACAAGCGGCAAGCCGGGCCTCGCGGGTTCTGGTTTGTCGCCCTGGTATTGGCTGCCGCTTGCTCAGCCTTAAGCCGCTTCGAGAGTAGCTCTCGTCTAACTTCCTTAAACCTGCACGGCCAGCTTGCTGCTTGAAGCTTGCCGCTTGGAGCTAACCCCATGAGCGCCCTGTCTGGTTTGCGCGTCCTTGACCTGTCCCGCGTGCTCGCCGGCCCCTGGGCCGGGCAGATGCTGGCGGATCTGGGGGCGGATGTGGTCAAGGTGGAGCGGCCGGGAGTAGGGGATGATACCCGCGCCTGGGGGCCGCCTTACCTGCGCGATGCCGAGGGGCGGGACACCTCCGAGGCGGCCTATTTCCTCTCGGCCAACCGCAACAAGCGCTCGGTCACTATCGACTTCACCCTGCCCGAAGGCCAGCAACAGGTGCGCGAGCTGGTGGCCAGGGCAGATGTGCTGATCGAGAACTTCAAGGTCGGCGGGTTGGCCGCCTACGGGCTGGATTACGCCAGCCTGCGGCAACTCAACCCAAGGTTGATCTACTGCTCGGTAACCGGCTTCGGGCAGGATGGCCCTTACGCCAAGCGTGCCGGCTACGACTTCATGATTCAGGCCATGGGTGGCCTGATGAGCATCACCGGCCGGGCTGAGAATGAAGAAGGTGCCGGCCCGGTCAAGGCGGGTGTGGCGCTCACCGACATTCTCACCGGTCTTTATGCCAGCAACGCCATTCTGGCGGCGCTGAATGAGCGTGAGCGCAGCGGCCTGGGGCAGCATATCGACCTGGCCCTGCTGGATGTGCAGGTGGCTTGTCTGGGCAACCAGGCGCTCAACTACCTGACCACCGGCAAGCCGCCACAGCGCCTGGGCAACGCCCATCCCAACATTGTGCCTTACCAGGACTTCCCGACGGCCGATGGCGACTTTATTCTCACCGTCGGCAACGACGGTCAGTTTCGTCGTTTCTGCGAGGTGGCCGGCCACCCTGAATGGGCCAGCGATGCGCGCTTTGCCAGCAACGCCCAGCGGGTCGCCAACCGCGAGCTGTTGATTCCGCTGATTCGTCAGGCCACGGTGTTTCGTACCACTGCGCAATGGATCGCCGAGCTGGAGCAGGCCGGTGTGCCCTGCGGGCCGATCAATGATCTGGCGCAAGTGTTTGATGATGCGCAGATCAAGGCGCGTGGGGTGGAAATCAGCCTGCCGCACACGCTGGCCGGGGAGGTGAAACTGGTGGCCAACCCCATTCGCCTGTCGCGTACGCCAGTGGAATATCGCAAGGCGCCGCCGTTACTGGGCGAACATAACGCCGAGGTGCTGGCCGATTGGCTGGGCGAGCAGCCGACGGAGTAGGCGCGGCAGTCCTGTCGGTCGGCTTCTAGCGATTTTGCGGCTTGTCGCGGCGCTGCGCGCGCGCCAGGCGCAGGCTTTCTTCGTGACTCTGCGCCAAAACCCCCTGAACGTAGGTGATGTGTTCGCTGGCGATGCGTTTTGCATCATCGGCGTGGCCCTGCATGATGGCGTCGAACAGCTGTTGATGCTGCTCCACCAGCATCAGCCGGGCTTCGCTGCGCAGCGCGTACATTCCGCCGATATTGGTCACCACGTTGCGCTTGAGCAGGTCAAACAGGCCGCGAATGGTGTGCAGCAGCACCATGTTGTGGCTGGCCTCGGCAATGGCCAGGTGAAAGCGCGCATCGGCGGCGCCTTCCTCGGCGCGGCTGGCTTTGCTCTCGGGGGCGTAGCAGGCCTGCAGCGACTCGTAGGCGCTCTGCAGGTGCTGGCGATCCAGGTCGGTAGCGCGCAGGGCGGCGTAGTAGGCGCAATCGGCCTCCAGCGTGTGGCGAAACTCCAGCAGATCGCGCTGCGCCTCCGGACGCCCTTCCAGTAGCCCCAGCAGTGGATCACTGAAGCTGGAGCCCAGATTCTCGCTGACGTAATTGCCGCCGCCCTGACGACTGACCAACAATCCGCGCGCGGCCAGTTTTTGCACCGCTTCGCGCAGCGACGGGCGCGATACGCCAAACTGCTCGGCCAGCACACGCTCGGCTGGCAGGCGCTCGCCCGGCTGCAGCGTGCCCTCTAGAATCATGGTTTCCAGCTGCTCAACGATGTTGTCTGCCAGCCTGCGCTGACGTATCTGCCCCACTTCCATCTGCGTTCCTTTTGGTCTTACCAATTGTGGAATTGTGGCCATCCCTGGCCGCATCTGCAACCCGCCGATAGATCAGCGTATACCAAAGTCTAGTCCCCCGGGTTTGACAGCAGGCCACGGCTTTCATAATCTGACTGCCCTGAATTGTAAATTGGTATTACCAATTGGCGCAAACCGCGACAAACAACAACTAGAACCACCACAGGAGCGCTCCATGTCATCCGGATTTCTGGCCTTGCTGGCCTTCACTCCCATACTGCTGGCCGGCATTCTGCTGATCGGCTTGCGCTGGCCCGCACGCCGCGCCATGCCACTGGTTTACCTGGTCAGCGCGGCCATCGCCCTGTTCGGCTGGGACATGAGCGTCAACCGGGTGCTGGCCTCCACCCTGCAGGGGTTGGTCGTCACCCTGGGATTGTTGTGGATCATCTTCGGCGCCATTTTGCTGCTCAATACGCTCAAGCATTCCGGCGGTATCACCGCGATTCGCGCCGGCTTTACCACCATCAGCCCGGATCGGCGCATCCAGGCCATCATCATTGCCTGGCTGTTCGGCTGCTTTATCGAAGGTGCCTCCGGCTTTGGCACGCCCGCCGCGATTGCCGCGCCGCTGCTGGTGGCCATCGGCTTTCCGGCGATGGCGGCGGTGCTCATGGGGATGCTGGTGCAAAGTACGCCGGTGTCCTTTGGTGCAGTGGGTACGCCGATCATCGTTGGCGTCAGCACCGGACTGGATCACGTCGCCATCGGCGAGCAACTGGCCGCCAATGGCTCCAGCTGGGAGGCGTACCTGCAGCTGATCACCAGCCAGGTGGCGGTCATTCACGCACTGGTCGGCAGTGTGATGCCGCTGGTCATGGTGATCATGCTGGTGCGCTTCTTCGGCAAGGACAGGAGCTGGCGTGCGGTGTTCGAGGTCTTGCCCTTTGCGCTCTTTGCCGGCGTTTCGGTGACCATCCCCTACATGCTCACCGGCATGCTGCTGGGCCCCGAGTTCCCGGCGCTGATGGGTGGCCTGGTGGGGCTGGCCGTGGTGACCACCGCCGCACGCTTCGGCTTTCTGGTCCCCAAAACCACTTGGGATTTTGCTCCGCGCGCAGAGTGGCCAGCAGCGTGGATGGGCAGCATCGAGATGAAGCTCGAAGAGCTGACTGCGCGCCCGATGGGCAGCTTACGCGCCTGGCTGCCTTACCTGCTGGTAGGTCTGCTGCTGGTGATCAGCCGGGTATTCCCCCCGGTGACCGCTGCTTTCAAATCGGTTGCCGTCAACTTCAACGATCTGCTGGGTGAAACCGGCGTAAGCGCGGGGATCCAGCCACTGTACCTGCCGGGCGGTATTCTGGTGATGGTGGTACTGGCGACTTTCTTCCTGCACCGCATGCAGCTGCGCGATCTGGGCAAGGCGATGAAGGAATCCGGCGGCGTGCTGCTGAGCGCCGGGTTCGTACTGCTGTTCACCGTGCCCATGGTGCGCATTCTGATCAATTCCGGGGTCAACGCCGCCGACCTGCCGAGCATGCCTATCGTGATGGCGCGTTACGTGGCCGACAGCGTTGGCAGTATTTATCCCCTGTTTGCTCCGGCCATCGGCGCGCTGGGCGCCTTCCTGGCTGGCTCCAATACCGTGTCCAACATGATGTTCAGCCAGTTCCAGTTTGGCGTGGCCAGCAACCTGGGATTGTCGACCGCGCTGATAGTGGCGGCCCAGGCGATTGGCGCGGCAGCCGGTAACATGGTGGCCATTCACAACGTGGTTGCCGCTTCTGCTACCGTCGGCCTGCTGGGCCGCGAAGGTACCACGCTGCGCCGCACTGTATGGCCAACGCTCTACTATGTGCTGATGACCGGCATCATCGCGCTGATTGCCGTGTACTGGCTGGGCGTGAGCGATCCGCTGCAGGTCGGCTGATTGCGCTAGTGACCGGGCTCTGCAATGCGCAGGCCCGGCATCAACAGAACCTTACGGGATATACCTGATGATCATTTCTGCCTCCACCGATTACCGCGCCGCAGCCAAACGCCGCCTGCCGCCGTTCCTGTTCCACTACATCGATGGCGGCGCCTACGCCGAGCACACGCTCAAGCGCAACGTTGCAGACCTGGCCGACATCGCGCTGCGTCAGCGGGTGCTGAACGACATGTCCGAGCTGAACCTGCAGACCCAACTGTTCAATGAAACCCTGGCCATGCCGGTAGCGCTGGCGCCGGTCGGGCTGACCGGCATGTATGCGCGGCGCGGGGAGGTGCAGGCAGCGCGCGCCGCAGACGCCAAGGGCATTCCCTTTACCTTGTCGACCGTCTCGGTTTGCCCTATCGAAGAGGTGGCCCCGGCGATCAGCCGGCCCATGTGGTTTCAGCTCTATGTGCTGAAGGATCGCGGTTTCATGAAGAACGCGCTGGAGCGCGCCAGGGCTGCCGGGGTGACCACCCTGGTATTTACCGTCGATATGCCGGTGCCGGGCGCGCGCTACCGCGATGCGCATTCGGGCATGAGCGGCCCCAATGCTGCGGTGCGGCGCATGCTGCAAGCGGCAACTCACCCGCGTTGGGCGCTGGACGTGGGCCTGCTCGGCAAGCCGCACGACCTGGGCAACATCTCGACCTACCGCGGCAACCCGACCGGCCTTGCCGATTACATCGGCTGGCTGGGCGCCAATTTCGACCCCTCCATCAGTTGGCAGGACCTGGAGTGGATCCGCGAATTCTGGGACGGCCCCATGGTGATCAAGGGCATTCTCGATGCCGACGACGCGCGCGACGCCGTCAGCTTTGGCGCCGACGGTATTGTCGTCTCCAACCACGGCGGCCGTCAGCTCGACGGCGTGCTCTCTACCGCCCGCGCGCTGCCGGCGATTGCCGACGCGGTAAAGGGGCAGATCAAAATTTTCGCCGATTCAGGTGTGCGCACCGGGCTTGATGTGGTGCGCATGCTGGCGCTGGGCGCCGACTGCGCCATGCTCGGCCGTGCTTTCATCTACGCCCTGGCGGCCGACGGTGAAGCCGGCGTGAGCAACCTGCTTGAGCTGATCGAGAAGGAAATGCGCGTGGCCATGGTGCTGACCGGGGCCAAATCCATCGCCGATATTACCTCCGAGATGCTGGTGCGCGAGCTATGAATACTGCCGGGAACCGCGAACGCGGCCAACTGCTGGAAAGCTTTCGTGCATTGGTCGGTCGGCGTCATGTGCTGACCGGCGAGCAACAGACGCGGCGCTTTCGCAAGGGTCATCGCACCGGCGAAGGACAGGTGCTGGCGGTAGTGCAACCGGGCACGCTGCTGGAGCAGTGGCAGGTATTGCAGGCGGCGGTGGCGGCCGATTGCATCGTTATCATGCAGGCCGCCAACACGGGGCTGACCGGCGGCTCCACACCGGATGGCGACAATTATGATCGCGACATAGTGCTGATCAGCACCCGGCGGCTGGATGGCGTGCAGCTGGTCAACCAGGGCGAGCAGGTAGTCTGTTTGCCCGGCGCCACCCTGGACCGGCTGGAACGCGAACTGGCCCCGCTGGGCCGCGAGCCGCACTCGGTCATCGGCTCCTCCTGCATCGGCGCCTCGGTGCTCGGCGGCGTGTGCAACAACTCCGGCGGCGCCCTGGTACGCCGTGGCCCGGCTTATACCGAGCTGGCGCTCTATGCCCAGATGCAGGCCGACGGTAGCCTGGCCCTGGTCAACCATCTGGGTATCGAGCTGGGCGACAGCCCGGAAGAAATACTGACGCGTCTGCAAAACGGTGACTACAGCCCGGCCGCTGTACGCAACGAAGCCGCCAACGCCTCCGATGGCGGCTACGCCAACCATGTGCGCGATGTGGATGCCGACACGCCCGCGCGCTTCAACGCTGACCCCTCACGGCTGTTTGAAGCCTCGGGCTCGGCCGGCAAGCTGTGCCTGTTTGCCGTGCGCCTGGATACCTTCGTCAAGGAAGCCAGCACGGTGTTCTACATCGGCAGCAACGACCCCCAGAACCTGACCGAGCTGCGCCGCCATCTGCTGACCAGCTTGCCCAGCCTGCCGATTGCCGGGGAGTACATCCACCGCACCGCCTTCGACATTGGCGAGCGCTACGGCAAGGATACCTATCTGATCATCGACCGTTTCGGCACCGCCAAGGTGCCCGCCGCCTTTGCGCTCAAGAGCCGTGTTGATGGGCTGTTCGAGCGCATTGGCCTGCGTGGCGTAAGCGATCGCATCATCCAGAAAGCCATGGACCTGCTGCCCAGCCACTTGCCCGCCCGCATGCGCGAGTACCGCGACCGCTTTGAGCATCACCTGCTGCTGCGCGTCGACAACGACACTGCCGAGCAGACCCGCGAGCACCTCAACCGCTTTTTCGCCGGACGCGACAGCGGCAGCTTCTTTGAGTGTGATGAAGACGAAGGCCGCCGCGCCTTCCTGCACCGCTTCGCCGTCGCCGGCGCCGCCATTCGCTACCGCGAAGTGCACCGCAACGAAGTGGAAGACATAGTCGCTCTGGATATCGCCCTGCGCCGTAACGACCGCGACTGGGTAGAAAGCCTGCCGCCCGAGATGGAAAAGGACATGGTGCACAAGCTGTACTACGGGCACTTCTTCTGCCACGTCTTTCATCAGGATTACATCGTACGCAAGGGCGTCGACCCGCTCGCCATGGAGCACCGCATGTGGGCGCTACTGGACGAGCGCCGCGCCGAATATCCGGCCGAGCACAACGTCGGCCACCTTTATGTCGCCAAACCCGCGCTGGCCGGCTTCTACCGCGAACTCGACCCGACCAACAGCTTTAATCCGGGTATTGGCCATACGTCACGGCAGCGGGGCTGGGGTGAGTGTTGTGGTGGGTGTGAGGGGGAAGCTGGCTAAGGCGCAAATCTCTCTCGGCTATGGCTCAAGACCGCATTGGCGGCCTTTAAGCCCTCAATCCTCCCACTGCGCATCCCGTCGGGTAATACAAGCAGCCAACAACTCCTCCAACGACGCCTGCAATTCCTGCATAAACACATTGCTGTCCTCACCCGGCACCAGCGCCTCACCAATCACCACATCGCAGTTGAACGGTACCAGCATGGATTCGCCTTTGGGCAGGGCGCGGCCCAGGCCGTGCATGGCGATGGGGGTGACTGTGGTGCCGGGGTGGCTGCGGGCCAGGTGATAGATGCCCTTGCGTAGCGGTTGCAGCTGCTCGGCTTCGCCGCGGCTGCCCTCGGGGAACAGCAGCAGTATCTCTTCGTTGGCCAGTGCCTGTTGGCAGAGGTCAAACACCTTTTCCTTGTCGACCTGGCCCTGGCGATCCAGCGGGATGATGCCAATCACGTTAAGTGACAACCAACTGGTAAAGCGGTTGCGCAGAAAGTAGTCGGCTGCGGCGACCGGGCGTACGCGGTGCAGTTGGCTAAGTGGGTAGAGCGCCATCAGCACCAGGGTGTCCAGGTGGCTGTTGTGGTTGGCGGCCAGAATCGCCGGGCCGCGTGCGGGCAGACGTTGGGGCGAGTAGATGTTGAGCCCCAGCAGCAGGTAGACCACGGGTTTGACGACCAGTAGAAAAAACAGCCGCTTGGGCAGGCGTTGAAAGAACGGCATGGCGGCCTCAGTAGCTGGTGTAAACGAGGAAGTGGAAGAACAGCGGCGCGGTGTACATCAGGCTGTCGATGCGATCGAGAATACCGCCGTGGCCGGGAATCAACTGGCTGGTGTCCTTGATGCGCAGATCGCGCTTGACCGCCGAGATGGTCAGGTCGCCGATGAAGCCGGCGATGCCGATCAGCAGGCCGGCGGCCAGGCCCTGCCAGAAGCTCAGTGGCGTCAGCCAGGGGGCGAGCAGGCCACCAAGCAGGGTGGTGGTGGCAACGCCACCGAGGAAGCCGGCCCAGGTCTTGTTGGGGCTGATGGTGGGCACAATCTTGCGCTGGCCAAATTTCTTGCCCCAGATGTACTGCGCCACGTCGTTGAATTGGGTCAGGAAGACCAGGTAGAGCACCAGGCCGACGCCGCCGCCCGAGGAATTCTGGTCTGCCGGCAGCATCAGCAGGTAGGCGACATGACTGATGGCGAATACCGTGGTCATGATCGCCCACTGGTAAGAGCCTACCGCGCGGATGAAGCCCTTGGTTTCACCCAGCATCAGCAGGCCGAAGGGGATGAGCAGGAACAGGTAGACCGGAATGAACACGATGAACATGCCGTACCAGTCGCTGGCAATCCAGTAGTACTGCAGCGGTACCATGAGGTATAGCGCGAGGATCAGGCGGCGGTCGCTGATACGCACGGGCAGGATCGAGAAAATCTCGCGCAGCGCGATAAAGCTGAGGATGGCGAAGAAGATCAGCGAGGCGACCTGGCCAATCATCAAGGCGGTAAAGACCACCGCGACCATCACCCACCAGGAGTTGATGCGCTGCTTGAGCTCCAGATGCGCTTCGGGGCTTAAGCGTGAGCGCAGCCGCCATTGGATGATGGACGCAGCGACCAGCATGGCCAGCACTACCAGCATGGCCCCAAGCGCATTGGGGGTGAGATCGAGCATGAAGGGCAGGCCGATATCCATCTCAGTTGGCTCCACGTTGTTGCAGGCGCAGATAGGCGCCAATCAGGCGGCGCAACGCGGTCATTGCGCTGCCCACCACCAGTACGATCAGGCTGATCCAGAGCACCATGCCGTAATGGCCCCAGAATATTTCCAGCGCCGAAACGATCGCCGCCAGGGTCAATAGCGCCATGCGCTGTTGTTTGGCCATGGGGCCGCGAAAGTCCGCGGGCAGGCCAAGCGAAACGCCCAGTACGCGGATGTAGGCGGTCATCACCGCCAGCAGGGCGCCCAGCCAGGCCAGCCACATGGCGCTGGGATAATGCGGCAGGGCAAAGCCGCAGGCAACGATCAGCAGGGGATCGGCAATGCGGTCGGGCACGTCGTTGAACAGCTCGCCGGCCAGCGTCTGCTTGCCGCCTTCCATGGCGACCATGCCGTCGAACAGGTTGCACAGCAGCCGTAGCTGAATCAGCAGCGCAGCAGCAATAAACCACAGGGAGCGTTCACCCCCCAGACTTTGCCCAGCCAATACCAGCGCCGCGCCGCCACCCAGGGCAAAGACCACGCTGAGCACCGAGATCTGGTTTGGCGTCACGCTGCGTCGGCTGAGCCAGGCGGCAAAGCGGCGCATTATCTGCTGATCGCGAATCTTTAGTGGGCGACGGTTACTGAGGTCAGTCATGGGGCGGCTGCTCCGGTGGCATTTGGCTGGTTTCACGCGCCAGCGTAAAGGTGAGATACAGGCAATAGACGAAGGCCAGGCTACTCGGCGGCACAATGGTGGCCCACAGGGCAGGGGTGGCGTTGAGACTATGCACCAGCCATAGCCCGCTGAAGCTGACCGAGACAATGAGAGCCGGGGGCAGGGCGATGCGCAGCCATGTGGGGCCGGGTATTCGATTGAAGAGCGTGGTAGCACAGATGGCCATCAGCAAGGTGATGACGGCGCTGGCGCAGCCCTGCACCAGACCTGCGAGCAATGCCTCGCGCGGCCCCGCAGACCAGTTGGCCAGCAATGCCCAGCCGCCCCAGAGCACAAAGGCGGCCGCGGCGGCCGCCAGTCTGCCTGGCGCCAGTGCTGTGTTCAGCATGACGCGCGCCAGCCCGCTCCAGGGATGAGGAATCCTGCCGGCTCTGCGGCTGGGCTGCGAGATGGTCTGGCTAGCAGAGAGGTGCAGCACCTGCTGCGGTAAGGCAAGGTCATGCCATGACATCCTTGTGCGGTCGGCCAGGTTCGGCGCGGAAGACCTGCCAGCTTAGCGCAGAAACAAAGCCGCGCACGAGCCTGCTTTACGCAGGCTGTGATCAATGTCATGCCTGGTGGCGCATCGGTCAGCGCGGCGCCCAACTGCCGAGGGTGGCAGGCTGTCAGGAGGGCGGGTCAGGAGAGGGGTTCGACCGGTGTGTCACCGCAATCGCTGCCTACCCATTTGCTGGTTTCCTTGTGCTCCACCTTCACTGGGCCATTGAATTCCTCGCCCAGCGCGCCGGCGGCCTGCGCCGGTAGTTGATAGGTGCCTTCGCCAAGAAAGTTGGAGCGCATCTCCTTGCTGCTGACCATCTGCATGTCGCCGCTCAGGTCGCCATTGAAGCCTTCGCTGTTGGCGCAGTTGCCGTGGAATTCCAGCTGGTCATCGTCTTTCTGATCGACCTGCAGATCGCAGCCGGGCATTTGCTCACGGGCGTCGGCGAGCAGGGTTTCGGGATCGGTCATCTTCTTCGCCAGCTCGGCATTGATGCAGCGGCGGTGGCCGGCCTCTTCGGCGTCGTTCATCATTTTCTCGGCCATGGCGCGCTGCTCTTCCGGCATGCCGGCGAGCATGTTCTGGCGGACTTCGAGCATCTTCGCCTGCATGTCCACGCCGTTGATCAGCGTGGTGCTTTCGCTGATCCACAGGCCGGGCTCGGGGGTAGGTTGGATGCTGGCGGCAAGCAGTGTGGTGGCGCTGGTTGATAGCAGGCCGGCAAGCAGGAGGTGGGCAGCTTTCATCTGGGGAGGCGTCCTTGTTGATTCGCAGTGAATGAGTCTGTGTCTGACTCACTATAGAAGTCACTGCTGCCAACGTCACCTTGCGGCTGTGCTGCGTGTAGCAAAACGCAGACGCAAAAAAAGGGGCCGAAGCCCCTTTTTTGTCATTGCCTTGCTGCGCGGCTAGCGCCTTGGCTCAGCGAGGACCCAGCAGTGCCGGTTTTTCGCGCTGTGGGCCACGGTTGTTCGGCCGGCGATTGTTGGGTTTGTTCTGCGGCAGCGGATCGGCACGATTACCATTGGCCTGGCGACGACGCTCCAGAGTAACCGCATCTTCCGGCTCGCTGATGACGTGCGCAGCCCGCTTTGGTCCGCGCGGCCGTTCTGTGCTTGGCTTGTCTGGACGACCGCGTCCGCGAGCCGGGCCAGCGCCCTGACCGGCAGGCTTGCCCGCGCTCTGGCCACGGCCGCTGCCGTTGCTGGTACGCGGCTGGTTCTGATTGCGACCATTGCTGGCGCCACCGCGTGGGCGTTCCGGGCGATCGCTGTTGAGCTCGGCCTGGGCCGGCGGCTCGAAACCTTCCAGCGCGCCTTCGTCGATACGCTGCTTGGTCATGCGCTCGATGGCGCGCAGCAGCTTGTCTTCGTCTGGGCTGACCAGCGAGACTGCCTCACCACTGCGACCGGCGCGGCCGGTACGGCCGATTCGGTGCACGTAGTCTTCCGAGACGTTGGGCAGCTCGAAGTTGATCACATGGGGCAACTGGTCGATATCCAGGCCGCGGGCGGCGATATCGGTAGCCACCAGAATGCGCAACTTGTTGGCCTTGAAGTCGGCCAGGGCCTTGGTGCGGGCGCTCTGGCTCTTGTTGCCATGGATGGCCGCAGCGGCCAGGCCGTTCTTGTCGAGGTATTCGGCCAGACGGTTGGCGCCGTGCTTGGTGCGGGTGAAGATCAGCACCTGCTCCCACGCACCCTGAGTGATCAGGTGTGCAGCCAGTGCCCGTTTGTGGCCGGCAGCGACGCGGTAAACCTTCTGGTTGATGCGCTCAACGGTGGAGTTGGGCGGGGTCACTTCGATGCGGGCCGGGTTGTCGAGCAACTTGTTGGCCAGATCGGTAATGTCTTTCGAGAAGGTCGCCGAGAACAGCAGCGTCTGCCGCTTGCTCGGCAGCTTGGCGATCACCTTTTTCACGTCATGCACAAAGCCCATGTCGAGCATGCGGTCGGCTTCGTCAAGAATCAGTACTTCGACCTTGGACAGGTCTACTGCGCGCTGGCCAACCAGATCAAGCAGGCGGCCAGGGCACGCGACCAGAACATCCAGGCCGGGGGCGATAGCTTTCATCTGCGGGTTGGCGCCAACGCCGCCGAATACACAGGCAGACTTCAACGGCAGCTCGGCGGCGTAGGCACGGATGCTGTCATGCACCTGGGCGGCCAGCTCGCGAGTTGGCGTAAGAACCAGAACGCGTACCTGCTTGCCGACGCGCTTGTAGTTGGCGTCGGCTTGCCCGGCAGGAAACAGGCGCTCAATAACGGGTAATGCAAAGCCGGCGGTTTTGCCGGTGCCGGTCTGGGCGGCAACCATGAGGTCGCGGCCTTCGAGTACGGCGGGAATAGCTTGCGCCTGAACAGGCGTGGGATTGGTATAACCGGTAGCAGCCACCGCGCGCACGAGTGCGTCGGACAGGCCCAAGGAAGCAAAGGACATTCAGATAACCCTGTGATGGCCGTTGCGAACATGCAGGTAACAACCGGTTTCCTGCGAGCTGGTGTCAGGGTGACACTGCCCGCCAAGGGGTCGTTGCCTGCCGCTTGTCCGTGCGGCCTGGAATGAAGGGAGCCGAGTATAACAGAAAGCGTGCGCTGACACAGCCCGGCCTGCTCGGCGGTCGGATACGCTCTGGTAATGCGCCTGCAGGTGGCAGGAAGTAGTGCTTGTTGTGGGTCACAGCCGGGCGATTCAGAGGTCGCTCAGGCCATAGTGCTGCAGGATCTGCAGGTATTCCTGGCTGGCCTTGAACGTCTGCAGCGCGGCGCCGAAGCGTTCTGCCAGTTCGGCCAGTTCGGGGCGGCGATGGAAGGCCAGGAACAGCGATCCACTGCTGACCACCAACGGGTGGTGGCTGACTTGCTGTGTGAGGTCGAGCTGGCGCAGCGTAAATTGCCCGACCCGTTTGTTCATCATCACCATGTCGACGCGATCACGCATCAGCATCAGCAGGCTGGCCTCGTTGGAGGGCGAGACTTCGTGGCTGAAGTAGTCGGCGTTGTTGAATTGCGCATTGCCATACACGTAGCCGGCGGTGACGCCAATACGCAGCCCACGCAGATCTTGCAGACCGTTAAAGGGATGTGGACGGTCCAGCCGGTAGAACAGGACGGTTTCGCTATGGGACAGGGGCTCGCTGGGGAAGATGAACTGCTCGCGCCGCGTCGCGTTGGGCGAGATATCCAGGATGGCATCGGCATGACCACTGAGGGTGTCGTGCTGCGCTCTGCGCCAAGGCAGGAGTTGCCAACGCGGCTGATAACCCAATTGGCGGAGCACCCGGTTGGTGACGTCATAGTCGACGCCTTGCAACTGCCCCTGAGTTTCGTAGATATAGGGTGGCCAGGCCTCGCTGACGATATTCAACGGCTTCGCCAGTGCTGCATGGCACAGAAGCAGGGGAAGCAGAAGAAGCCAGCGTGGTGATCTCATTGGGAGAGTCTAGCCTGCTTTCCAGCGCCAGGAATAGTCTCGCGACAGCGTTTTGACGCTATTTATTTGCCTCGTTGCTGCGGTAACGGGACAGAATCTGCTGATATTCTTGGCTTTGCTTGAAGCGCTTCAGCTGGGTGCTGAACGCATGGCTGAGTTCGACCTTGCCTGCACCGCGATGGAAGGCCAGAAACAGCTTGCCACTACCGACGGGTTGCGGATCAAAGCCAATCTGTTGCTCCAGACCTAACTGCTGGCGCACATACAGGCCGGCGCGGCGATCGATCAGCGCCAGGTCGATGCGCTGGGTGCGCAGCTTGAGCAGGTTGGCTTCCACCGTTGGGGCCGGCTCGCGGGTGAAATAGTCAGCCGTCACAAACGCCGAGTTGCCGTAAAGGTAGCCGGGCGCCACTCCTATGGTGAGGCCGCGCAGATCCTCGAGGCGGGCGTAAGGGTGAGGATGCCGGCGCGAGTAGAAGAGTACAGAATCATTGATGGACAGATGTTCGCTGGGGAAGATCAACTGCCGTCGGCGTTCGGCATCGGGCAGTATGTCCAGAATGGCATCGGCGCGGCCGCTGGTGACGCTGAGCATGGCGCGCTTCCAGGGTGTCAGTTCCCATTCGATGTGGTATCCCAGTTGGCTGAATACCTGCTGCACGGTCTCGTAATCGACACCCTGCAGTTGGCCATCGTGCTCGAATATGTAGGGCGCCCAGGCTTCGCTGACAATCTTCAGGTTGGCCGCCAGCGAAACCCCGGGCCACAACAGCAATGGCAAGACCAGATGAGAAATGCGCATTGCGGTAGTCTAGCCGCCTTCTAGCTGCGGCGCAGGTTGCGCAGGATGTCCAGGCTGGGTTCGGCCTGGTTCAAGGTATAAAAATGCAGGGCCGGCGCGCCGCCTGCAATCAGCCGCTCACACATCTGGCTGATGACCTCGGTACCAAAGTTGCAGATGCTGTCGCTGTCGTCACCGTAGGCTTCCAGCTGCTTGCGAATCCAGCGCGGAATTTCGGCACCACAGGCGTCGGAGAAGCGCGCCAGTTTGCTGTAATTGGTGATCGGCATGATGCCCGGCACTATCGGTACCTCGATACCGGCCTTGCGTACGCGATCAACAAAGTGAAAGTAGCAGTCGGCGTTGAAGAAGTACTGGGTTATAGCGCTATCGGCGCCGGCTTGCACCTTGCGCACGAAGTTCTTTAGGTCCGCCTCAAAGTGTTGTGCTTGCGGGTGCGCCTCGGGATAGGCGGCCACTTCGATGGTGAAATGATCGCCCGTTTCCTTGCGGATGAACTCGACCAGTTCATTGGCGTAACGCAGCTCGCCTGAGGCCTGACCCATGCCCGAGGGCAGATCGCCGCGCAGCGCGACAATGCGCTTGATGCCGGCGTCACGGTATTCGCCCAGCAGGCTGCGCAGGTCATCCAGCGAATCGCCTACGCACGACAGATGCGGCGCGGTTGGAATCTTCACCTCGCCATCGAGTTGCAGTACGGTCTTGCGGGTACGGTCACGGGTCGAGCCACCGGCGCCGTAGGTAACCGAGAAAAACTCGGGATTTTCAGCGGCCAGCACATGGCCGGCGGCAATCAGCTTCTCATGCCCGGCGTCGGTCTTGGTCGGAAAGAACTCGAAGCTGACCGGGGTGTTGTTATTCGTTTGGTTCATGGGTACTGCCCTTCATCTTGCAGGGAGGTTTGGAGCTTCAAGCTTCAAGCCGCAAGCTTCAAGCAAAAGCAGTGTGCCGGTGAGTTTTACGTTGTTGCCGCCAGATAAGGCTTGACGGGAAACACGTAAAACTCACGCTGATCTAGCTTGCAGCTTGCAGCTTGCAGCTTGCAGCTTGCAGCTGTTTAGTAGCGATAGCTATCCGGCTTGAACGGGCCTTCGACTTCCACGCCGATGTAGTCGGCCTGGGTCTTGGTGAGCTGGGTAATAACACCGCCAAAGCCCTTGACCATTTCGGCAGCCACTTCTTCGTCCAGTTTCTTCGGCAGTACCATGACGGTGACGTTCTTGGTTTTTTCGGTAACCGGCAGGTCGGCGAACTTGCCGTTGTACAGGTGGATCTGCGCCAGTACCTGGTTGGCGAAAGAGCCGTCCATGATGCGGCTTGGGTGACCGGTGGCGTTACCCAGGTTCACCAGGCGGCCTTCGGCCAGCAGGATCAGGTAGTCGTCGTTGGCGGCGTCAAAGTTGTCCTTGCCGGTGCGGTGCAGCTTGTGAACCTGCGGCTTGACCTCTTCCCAGTGCCAATTGGCGCGGGTGTAGGCGGTATCGATCTCGTTGTCGAAGTGACCGATGTTGCAGACCACAGCGCGCTTTTTCAGCGCCTTGAGCATGCCGGCGTCACAGACGTTGGCATTGCCGGTGGTGGTCACCAGCAGGTCGATCTTGCCCAGCAGAGCGGCATCAACGCAGGCATCGGTGCCGTCGTTCAGGCCATCCTTGTAGGGGGAGACCACTTCATAGCCGTCCATGCAGGCTTGCATGGCGCAAATGGGATCGACTTCGCTGACCTTGACGATCATGCCTTCCTGGCGCAGCGAGGCGGCCGAGCCTTTGCCTACGTCGCCGTAACCGATAACCAGTGCCTGCTTGCCGGAGAGCAGGTGATCGGTGGCACGCTTGATGGCATCGTTCAGACTGTGGCGGCAGCCATACTTGTTGTCGTTCTTGCTCTTGGTCACCGAGTCGTTGACGTTGATCGCCGGAATCTTCAGGGTGCCTTTTTTCAGCATGTCCTGCAGGCGATGTACGCCGGTGGTGGTCTCTTCGGTGACGCCGTGGACGCGCTCGAGCACTTGCGGGTACTTGTCGTGCAGCATCAACGTCAGGTCGCCGCCGTCATCCAGAATCATGTTGGCATCCCAGGGCTGGCCGTCCTTGAGGATGGTCTGCTCCAGGCACCATTCGTACTCTTCCTCGGTTTCACCTTTCCAGGCGAATACCGGCACACCGGCCGCCGCGATGGCGGCGGCGGCCTGATCCTGGGTAGAGAAGATGTTGCACGAGGACCAGCGCACTTCAGCGCCCAGTGCGGTCAGGGTTTCGATCAGTACGGCGGTCTGGATGGTCATGTGGATGCAGCCGAGGATTTTCGCCCCCTTGAGCGGCTGCTCGCCGGCGTACTTGTGGCGCAGACCCATCAGTGCCGGCATTTCCGATTCGGCAATGATGATCTCGCGGCGGCCCCAGTCGGCCAGGGAAATGTCGGCGACCTTGTAGTCGGTTGCATTGGCAGTGTTCATAACGGCACTCATGTAATTCTCCATTCGTGGATGCGAATGGGCGCGGTTAAATGTCACATGCCCCATGCGAGCCTGGCAGCGGATAATCCGGCTGCTGCAGCGCCCCTCGCACGGGGTTGCAATTCTTCCGGTTGCCGGCAGCGCTTGGCGCAGCCTTGGCCGGAGCCTTTCAAACGGCGATACTAGAAGCCTGTCGAACTCAACACTGCGCTACGGGCGGTTAAGTCCGGCAGGCTTCCAGCCCCTCTCATTTTCCTGTACGGATGAAACATGCGTTCTGCTTCATACCAAAAATTCGTGGCCATTGCCCTGTTGGGTGTGGCCTTGATCGGTTGCAACAACGAGCCCGACCCCAATTCGCCCGAGGGCAAGCGCCAGGCGCTGTTCAAGCAGATGATCAAGCATAGCGAGCCCATGGGCGGCATGCTGTCTGATCGTCTGCCTTTTGACGGCCCGGTGTTTGCCGAGCACGCCCAAGGGCTGGCCAAACTGGCCGATCAACCCTGGGCTCACTTCCCTGAACCCGGCGCCGAGCCTGAGCCCAATCGCGCCAAGTCGGATATCTGGTCCGACCCGCAGGGCTTCGCCGAAGCCATCGACACCTTCAAAGCCAGCGTCGCCGACCTCAGCGCCGCCACTGCCGGCGGGGTTCGCGGCCCCGGTCAGGTCAGTGACCAGCTGCGCGCGGTGCAGCAGGCCTGTAAAGCCTGCCACGATGTTTATCGCCGCTGAGCGGCGGTAAACATCAGCGGCAAGCTACAAGCTACAAGCCGCAAGCAAACCCTAAACCCTTCAGTGAGCGCGGACAGCTTGTTGCTTGCAGCTTGAAGCTTGCCGCTACTTTCAAGCGTCAGCGCGAAGGTCGGCCGCCTTGTCCGTCTTCTCCCACGGAAACGCAGTAAAGGTGTCGCCCTTGACCGTCATCTCTACCGGCGTGCGGCCAAAGTGGCCGTAGGCTGCGGTGGCGCGGTACATCGGGTGCAGCAGGTCGAGCATGCGCGTGATGGCGTAGGGGCGCAGGTCGAAGTGCTGGCGTACCAGCTGGATGATCTTGTCGTCGCTGATCTTGCCGGTGCCGAAGGTGTTGATCGACATGGACGTTGGCTGCGCCACGCCGATGGCGTAGGACACCTGAATTTCGCATTTGTCGGCCAGGCCGGCAGCAACGATGTTCTTGGCCACGTAGCGACCGGCATAGGCAGCGCTGCGGTCGACCTTGGACGGATCCTTGCCGGAGAAGGCGCCGCCGCCGTGACGGGCCATGCCGCCGTAGGTGTCGACGATGATCTTGCGACCGGTCAGGCCGCAATCGCCGACCGGGCCGCCAATCACGAACTTGCCGGTCGGGTTGATGTGGTATTGGGTGTCGGCGTGCAGCAGGTCGGCCGGGAGCACCTTCTTGACGATTTCTTCCATCACCGCTTCGCGCAGGTCAGCCTGGCTGATCTCCGGATTGTGCTGAGTCGACAACACGATGGCGTCGATGCCGGTGACGATGCCGTTCTCGTAGCGGCAGGTGACCTGCGACTTGGCGTCCGGGCGCAGCCAGCTCAGGGTGCCATCCTTGCGCGCTTCGGCCTGGCGCTCGACCAGGCGATGGGCGAAGGTGATGGGCGCGGGCATCAGCACATCGGTTTCGTTGCTGGCGTAGCCAAACATCAGGCCCTGGTCGCCGGCGCCCTGGTCTTCCGGCTTCTGCCGATCCACGCCCTGGGCGATGTCCGGTGACTGCTTGCCGATGATGTTGATCACACCGCAGGTATCGGCGTCGTAGCCAACATCGGAGGAGGTATAGCCAATGTCCTTGATCACGCTGCGCACCAGGTCTTCCAGATCAACCCAGGCAGTGGTGGTGATCTCGCCGCCGACGATGGCGACACCGGTTTTCACCATGGTTTCGCAGGCCACGCGGGCGAACTTGTCCTCGGCGAGAATGGCGTCCAGAACCGCATCGGAAATCTGGTCGGCCAGTTTGTCGGGGTGGCCTTCGGACACCGATTCAGAGGTGAAAATCGAGTAATCGCTCATATTGTTGTCCTTTCCTCGGAGGAAGAAGATGGTGCGGGTTTGGCCAGTTGCAGCAACTGCAGTTGAAAACCGTTGCGCAGGCCAATGTATTGACTGAGACCGACCTCGAGGCCGGCTGCAGTAGCCCAGTGGGCAATATCGTCTTGATCAAATCCCAGCCATAGGTCACCACAGCTGTCGCGAACCCAGCTTTGGTCGTGGCTGCACAGCTCGGTCAGTACCAGGCTGCCGCCCGGCTTGAGCAGGTCGGCGAAGCGGCGCAGTGCCTCGGCCGGTGCCGGCATATGGTGCAGCACCATGTTGCATACCAGACAGTCGGCCGGCGGCAGTTGTTGCGGCGCCAGGGCATCGGCCAGCAGGCACTGCACATTCTGCAAACCGGCGTCGCTGCATTGCTGGCGTGCGCGCTCGAGCATCGACTCGGCGTTGTCCAGCGCTATGACCTGCTGAAACTGCGCGGCCAGGCTGGGCAGAAAGCCGCCTTCGCCGGGGCCGACCTCAATCGCCAATTGCCGGCTCGGCAGGGGCAGGGTGTCGATCAACGCCAGCAAGGGCTCGCGATACGCGCCGAAGTGGGCAATCAGATCCTGCTGCGCCGGCGTACCGTCGGCAAAACGGGCAAAGAACTGGCGCGATAGCTCCGCACGCTGGCCATGCACCTGGCCGATGGCGGCCAGCAGTCTTGGCTCGGGCGGCAGGGCATCCAGTTCCAGTAGCAACTGGGCGTGCAGTTGGTGCCAGCCGATGTCGGGAGTGGGCAGGCTGCGCCGATAGAAAATCGAGTTGCCTTCGCGGCGGGCGCTGACCAGGCCGGCGTTGGCCAGCACCTTCAGGTGATGGCTCATGCCCGACTGACGCATGGCAAAGATCTGTGCCAGTTCCAGCACGCCGAAGGAGTCGTTGCGCAACACGCGCAGAATATCCAGCCGCAGGCTGTCGCCGGTCGCCTTGCAGAAGGCGGCCAGTGCGTCGGTGGGGCTGGGGAGGGCGGCATCCAGGCGCGCAATTTGGTTCATGCTGGGCAGTGTAGTTGCGATAATCAGTGCTCGCAAGGGCTATATCAAAATGTTTTGATATAGGTTTTCTTTGGCCATTCGTCTGGCTCTGCCGGGCTTTACGCAAGGCGTCATGGGGTTTTCATTGCCCGTTGGCGCCGTTTGCGCGAAAATGCCCGCCTTATTTTCCGGCCAGCCGCCTGCTGCGGTTGCTGCCCATGCCTTGTAGCCACAGGAGTTGTCCATGCCCAGCCGTCGTGACCGAGCCAATGCCATCCGTGCCCTCAGTATGGATGCTGTGCAGAAAGCCAATAGCGGCCACCCCGGCGCGCCCATGGGCATGGCGGATATCGCCGAAGTCCTGTGGCGCGATTACCTCAAGCACAACCCGGCCAATCCGACCTTTGCCGACCGTGACCGCTTTGTCATGTCCAACGGTCATGGCTCCATGCTGCTCTATTCATTGCTGCACCTCACTGGCTACGACGTCAGCATCGACGATCTCAAGAGCTTCCGTCAGTTGCACAGCAAGACGCCGGGCCATCCCGAATACGGCTACACCCCGGGGATCGAAACCACCACCGGCCCGCTGGGGCAGGGCATTGCCAATGCCGTGGGTATGGCTATCGCCGAGAAGACCCTGGCGGCCCAGTTCAACCGCGATGGCCACAAGGTCGTGGACCACCACACCTATGTGTTCATGGGTGATGGCTGTCTGATGGAAGGCATCTCCCACGAGGTCTGCTCGCTGGCCGGCACCCTGGGTCTGGGCAAGCTAATCGGCTTCTATGACGACAACGGCATTTCCATCGACGGTGAAGTGGAAGGCTGGTTCAGCGACGATACGCCCAAGCGCTTCGAAGCCTACGGCTGGCAGGTCATCCGCAATGTCGATGGCCACGATGCCGACGAGATCAAGACCGCCATCGAAACCGCCCGCAAGAACACCGCGCAGCCCACGCTGATCTGCTGCAAGACCATCATCGGTTTCGGCTCGCCGAACAAGCAGGGCAAGGAAGAGTCGCACGGCTCTGCCCTGGGTGAGGCCGAGGTGCTTGCTACCCGCGATGCGCTGAAATGGGCCCATGGCCCCTTCGATATTCCTGCCGAGATCAAGGCCGAGTGGGACGCGCTTGAGGCCGGCGCCAAGGCGGAAAGCGCCTGGAACCAGACCTTTGCCGCTTATCAGAGCGCCTACCCAGAGCTGGCGGCCGAGCTGCAACGGCGCATGTCCGGGCAACTGCCGGACAACTTCAGCGCGCAGGCCGACGCTTATATTGCCGAGGTGGCCAGCAAGGGCGAAACCATCGCCAGCCGCAAGGCCAGTCAGAACACGCTGAACGCCTTTGGCCCGCTGCTGCCTGAACTGCTGGGCGGCTCTGCTGACCTGGCCGCGTCCAACCTGACCCTGTGGAAGGGTTGCAAGGGTGTGACGGCTGAAGATGCTTCCGGCAACTACCTGTTCTACGGCGTGCGCGAATTCGGCATGACCGCCATCATGAACGGTCTCGCGTTGCACGGCGGCTTTGTGCCCTACGGCGCCACCTTCCTGATTTTCATGGAATACGCGCGCAACGCAGTGCGCATGTCGGCGCTGATGCGCCAACGCGTTATCCACGTGTATACCCACGACTCCATTGGTCTGGGCGAAGACGGCCCAACCCACCAGCCGGTCGAGCAACTGGCCAGCCTGCGTGGCACGCCGAATCTGGATACCTGGCGCCCGGCCGATGCGGTTGAATCGGCGATTGCCTGGAAGTACGCACTCGAGCGCGCCGACGGCCCCAGCGCACTGGTGTTCTCGCGCCAGAACCTGCCGCACCAGGAGCGTGATGCCACGCAATTGGCTGATGTGGCTCGCGGCGGATACGTGCTCAAGGATTGCAGCGGCGAACCCGAACTGATTCTGATCGCTACCGGCTCGGAAGTAGGTCTGGCAGTAGACGCCTGGACCGCGCTCAGCGAGCAGGGCAAGCGGGTGCGCGTGGTCTCCATGCCGTCCACCAGCGTGTTCGATCAGCAGGATGCCGAGTACAAGCAGGCAGTGCTGCCGCTGGAAGTGGGCGCTCGTATCGCCATCGAAGCAGCGCATGCCGACTTCTGGTACAAGTACGTAGGCCTCGACGGCCGCATCATCGGCATGCAGACCTTCGGCGAATCGGCCCCGGCCAACGCCCTGTTCGAGGAATTCGGCTTCACCCTGCAGAACGTGCTGCTGGCGGCTGAAGAATTGTTGGAAGATTAATCCGGCCGCAAGCCGCAAGCCGCAAGCTGCAAGCTGTTCACGGAGCGCTTACAGCTTGTAGCTTGTAGCTTGCAGCTGAACGGAGCCTCGGCTGCTATGCCAAACCGCGCACCCTATCGAATCGCCCTGAACGGCTACGGCCGTATCGGTCGCTGTGTGCTGCGTGCCTTGCACGAGCGCGGCGGTGATGGGTTGCAGATAGTGGCGCTGAATGATCTGGCCGACCGCGAAAGCATTGAATATCTCACCCGCTTTGACTCCACTCACGGGCGCTTTCCCGGCGATGTGAAGCTGGCGGGTGATGACCTGATGATCGAGGGGCGGCCGATTCGGGTGCTGCGCCAGGCCGAGCCCGAGGGGATCGACTGGCAGGCGCTGGGCATTGACCTGCTGCTGGAGTGCTCCGGGCAGTACACCAGCCGCGAGCAGGGTCTGCGCTTCGTGCATGCCGGCGTGCCGCGGGTGTTGTTCTCGCAGCCGATGGCCAATGAGCGGGCGGTGGATGCGACCCTGGTGTACGGCGTCAACCATGAGCAATTACCCAATGATGCGCGGCTGGTCTCCAATGCCTCCTGCACCACCAATTGCGGCGTGCCGCTGCTCAAGCTGCTGAACGAGCAATTGGGGCTGGAGTATGTCTCCATCACCACCATTCATTCGGCGATGAACGATCAGCCGGTGATCGACGCCTACCATCACACCGATCTGCGCCGCACGCGCTCGGCCTTTCAGTCGATCATTCCGGTCTCCACCGGCCTGGCGCGAGGCATTGAACGCTTGCTGCCGGAATTGGTCGGACGCATACAGGCCAAGGCGGTCCGGGTGCCGACGGTCAATGTGTCCGCGCTGGATATCACCTTGCAGGTCAGCCGCGACACCAGCGCCGACGAGGTCAACCGACTGTTGCGCGAAGCGGCCCGGGGCCCATTGGCTGGCTTGCTGGACTATACCGAGTTGCCGCACGCCAGCTGCGACTTCAACCACGACCCGCATTCGGCGGTAATTGATGCCAGCCAGACACGCGTCTCCGGCCCGCGTCTGGTCAATCTGCTGGTGTGGTTCGATAACGAATGGGGCTTCGCCAATCGCATGCTGGATGTTGCGCGTTACTGGCTGCAGCGGGGTCATTGAATTTCGGGCTTGAGCGCGCCGCGCTCGAGCTCACGCAGGTATCGATTGTTAACTTTCAAGGAGCGGACCATGACCGTACTGACCATGAACGACCTGGACCTCAAGGACCAGCGTGTACTCATTCGTGAAGACCTCAACGTGCCGGTCAAGAACGGCCAGGTAAGCAGCGATGCGCGTATTCTGGCGGCCTTGCCGACCATCAAGCTGGCGCTGGAGAAGGGCGCTGCCGTGATGGTGTGCTCCCACCTGGGGCGTCCGGAGGAAGGCGAATTCAGCGAGGAGAACAGCCTGGCGCCGGTAGCGGCCTATCTGAGCAAGGCGCTGGGTCGCGAAGTCCCGCTGATACGCGATTATCTTGCCGGCGTTACTGTGC
Source organism: Halopseudomonas sp. (assembly GCF_036961105.1). GTDB lineage: Bacteria > Pseudomonadota > Gammaproteobacteria > Pseudomonadales > Pseudomonadaceae > Halopseudomonas. Next base: position 243,839 of record NZ_JBALWW010000001.1, read on the forward strand.
AACCGGGTGAACTGGTGCTGCTGGAGAACGTTCGCTTCAACAAGGGCGAAAAGAAGAACACCGATACGCTGGCGCAGGAATATGCAGCGCTTTGCGACGTCTTCGTGATGGACGCCTTTGGTACCGCGCACCGGGCCCAGGGCTCGACTCATGGTGTTGCCAAGTTTGCCCGTGTGGCCTGCGCCGGCCCCTTGCTCGCGGCTGAGCTGGATGCCCTGGCCAAGGCGCTGGACAAGCCCGCCCGGCCGATGGCGGCCATCGTTGCCGGCTCCAAGGTCTCGACCAAGCTGGACGTACTCAACGCCCTGTCGGAAAAATGCGATCAGCTGATTGTGGGTGGCGGTATTGCCAACACCTTCCTGGCTGCTGCCGGCCTGCCGGTTGGCAAGTCGCTGTACGAAGCCGATCTGCTGGATACCGCCAAGGCCATCGCGGCCAAGGTCAGCGTGCCGCTACCGGTTGATGTGGTGGTGGCCAAGGCCTTCGCCGAGGACGCGGAAGCCACCGTCAAGCTGGTGGCCGATGTGGCTGAAGACGACATGATTCTGGACATTGGCCCGCAGACTGCAGCGCAGTTTGCCGAGCTGCTGAAGTCTTCCGGCACCATCCTGTGGAACGGCCCGGTGGGTGTATTCGAGTTTGATCAGTTCGGCGAAGGCACCAAGGCGCTGGCGCTGGCGATTGCCGAAAGCCCGGCCTTCTCGATTGCCGGCGGTGGCGATACCCTGGCGGCTATCGACAAATATGGCGTGGCCGAGCAGATATCCTATATTTCCACCGGCGGCGGCGCCTTCCTCGAATTTGTCGAGGGCAAGGTACTTCCCGCCGTTGAGGTGCTGGAGTCACGCTCGAAATAATTCAGCTTCAAGCTTCAAGCTTCAAGCTTCAAGCAAAGAGCGAAAGCACTCCTGTCATGGCATGCGCCAGGCAGGGGTGACCAATATTGAGTGAGACGAGTAAACTGTCGACATTTACCGGGCAGCTTGCGGCTTGAAGCTTGCAGCTTGCCGCCACGATAATCATTTACGGAGAGATACCCATGGCCCTCATCAGCCTGCGCCAGATGCTCGACCACGCTGCCGAATATTCCTACGGCGTGCCCGCGTTCAACGTCAACAACCTGGAGCAGATGCGCGCCATCATGGAAGCGGCCGACAAGACCGACTCCCCGGTGATTGTGCAAGCGTCTGCCGGTGCGCGTAAGTACGCCGGTGCGCCCTTCCTGCGCCACCTGATTCTGGCGGCGATCGAAGAGTTTCCGCACATTCCGGTGTGTATGCACCAGGATCACGGCACCAGCCCGGCGGTGTGCCAGCGCTCCATCCAGCTGGGTTTCTCCTCGGTGATGATGGACGGCTCCCTGGGTACTGACGGCAAAACCCCGACCAGCTACGAGTACAACGTCGACGTGACTCGTCGTACCGTTGAAATGGCGCACGCCTGTGGTGTGTCCGTGGAAGGCGAGCTGGGCTGCCTGGGTAGTCTGGAAACCGGTATGGCAGGCGAGGAAGACGGCATCGGCGCCGAAGGCGTGCTGGATCACAGCCAGATGCTGACCGATCCCGAAGAAGCCGCTGACTTCGTCAAGCAGACCGGCGTTGACGCCCTGGCGATTGCCATTGGTACCAGCCACGGCGCCTACAAGTTCACCCGTCCGCCGACAGGCGACATTCTCGCCATCGAGCAGATCAAGGCGATTCACAAGCGCATTCCCGATACCCATCTGGTCATGCACGGTTCCTCTTCCGTGCCGCAGGAGTGGCTGAAGATCATCAACGAGTTTGGTGGCGAGATCCCGGAAACCTACGGGGTACCGGTCGAAGAGATCGTTGAAGGCATCAAGTTCGGCGTGCGCAAGGTCAACATTGATACCGATCTGCGTCTGGCCTCAACCGGTGCGGTTCGTCGTTTCATGGCACAGAACCCGGCCGAGTTCGATCCGCGCAAGTTCCTCGCCAAGACCGTCGACGCCATGCGCGATATCTGTATTGCCCGTTACGAAGCCTTTGGTACCGCAGGCAACGCCTCCAAGATCAAGCCGATCTGCCTGGATGACATGTTCGAGCGCTATGCGCGCGGCGAGCTGGATCCCAAGATCAACTGAGCCTGAACAGCAGGGCGGCCATAGCCGCCCTGTTTGCCATTTGCAGTACGAGAAGATCACATGCAGCCAACCGATGACCAGCCCGATGAAGCCTTCGCCCAGGCCAAACTGATTGAAGCCGTGGAGAACCAGCTGGCGGCTGGCGAGCCGGCCGCCGCCCAGGCCACACTGAACAAGTTGACGCTGGTAGGTTATCCGCGTGAAGAGAGCCTGGAGCTGATGGCGCAGGTGCTTGCGCATTGCATAGGCACAATGCTGGAGCATGATCAGCCCTTCGACCTGCCGGCCTATGAGCAGGCGCTACGCAATCTGCCCGAGTTGCCGCAGGGCGATGCCGAGGCCTGAACTTCCCTTTTATATCGCTTGATCAGGAACAACAAGAATGAAGCTTGCATCCGTGCTGCGGATCCTTTTTTTCTATCTGCTGAGTGTGGTGCTGGCCACCGCGCTCGGCTCTTTGGTGCAAACTCAGTTCAACCTGCTTTTTCTGCAGGAGATGGACGTGGTGATCGATCTGCCGACGCGAATGACCACCTCTTGGCATGACCTGCGTGGTTTCACCCCGATCTTTGTCATCATGGTGGCCGCTACGCTGTTGCTGGCGTTACCGCTGGCCGAAGCACTGGGCCGCATCTTCAAGCCCTGGCGCTGGCTGCTCTATTTTCTGGCCGGAGCCGGCGGCATCTGGGTGGCGTTCATGCTGGCCAATTATCTGTTGCCCATGCCCACCTTTATCGCCGCCACCCGCGTCACTGCCGGACTGCTGTGCATGATGCTGGCGGTGGGCGCCGGCAGTTGGCTGTTCGGGCGCCTGACCAAACCCAAAGCGCGGCGCGGGCTGCGTGTGCTGGGCTGATTTCCCGGCCCAAGGAGAGTTGCCATGTTCATTCGTACACTGGTTGCCGGAACTGCGTTGCTGGCCCTCGCTACTCAGGTTCAGGCGGCGGATTACAAGATTGAGACCGTTGCCGAAGGCCTGTCCTATCCCTGGTCACTGGCATTTCTGCCCGATGGCGGCATGCTGGTGACCGAGCGCACCGGCGCGCTGCGCCTGATCAATGCCGCAGGTGAATTGCAGCCCGAGCCGGTCGCTGGCGTGCCCGAAGCCTTTGTCAATCGCCAGGCCGGCTTGATGGGGCTGGCGCTGGCGCCGGACTTTGCCCAGAGCGGCGAGCTGTTTCTGAGCTACGCCTGCGGTACTGCCGAGGCCAACCATACCTGTCTGGCCTCGGCACGCTTCAAGGGTAGGGCGCTGGAAAATACCCAGGAGATCTTCCGCGCACAGCCAGCCAAGAAGGGCAGCGCACACTATGGCGGGCGTATTGCCTTTCTGCCGGACGGTACCCTGTTGCTGACGCTGGGTGATGGTTTTGATTACCGCGAGCAGGCGCAGAATACCGGCAATCATCTGGGCAGCATCGTACGGCTGAATCGCGATGGCTCGGTACCGCAGGACAATCCCTATGTGGGCCAGGAGGGCGCCAAGCCGGAGCTCTACAGCATTGGTCATCGCAACGTGCAGGCGATTCTCTACGATGCCCAGAGCCAGCGCATCTACAGCAACGAGCACGGCCCGCGCGGCGGCGATGAGATCAATCTGATCGAAGCCGGCAAGAATTACGGCTGGCCCAAGATTACCTACGGTGTGGACTATGACGGTGCCCAGGTATCGCCCTACACCGAGTTGCCGGGGCTGGAGCAGCCGCTCTTGCACTGGACACCTTCCATCGCGCCCTCGGGCATGACCTTGTATCGCGGCGAGCTGTTTACGCAGTGGCAGGGCAATCTGCTGGTCTCGGCGCTGGCCGGCATGGAAGTGCGCCGCGTGGTGCTCAACGGCACTGAGGTTACCGAGCAGGAAAGTCTGTTCAAGGAGCTGGGCGCGCGTTTTCGTGATGTGCGCAGCGGGCCGGACGGCGCGATATATCTCCTGACCGACAACGCCAGTGGCAAGGTGCTGCGCGTAACGCCGAGCAACTGAGGCCCCGGCGGCACCTTCGCCGTGCCGGTTTATCGGCTCTGGCGACGGTACGCCCTTGGTGTACAGCCGTGCCAGCGGCGGAAGGTGCGACTGAAGTTGCTGGTGTCCTGATAGCCGAGCCGCTCGGCCACGCGCTCGATGCTCAGCTCGGTGTGGCTCAGCAACCAGGCCGCCTGTTCACCGCGCAGACTGTCCAGAATCTGTTGGTATCGACTGCCCTCGCTGCGCAAGTGACGCAGCAGCGTACGTGGCGTCACATGCTCCAGCGCGGCAATACCGGCAAGGGTGGGATAACCCTCCTCGCATTGCAGTAGTCGCTGCTTGATCCGCTCGGTCAGCGAGCCGCCACGCTGTTGTTGCTCCAGCTGATTGGCACAATCACGCAGGGCCTGCCGGCACGCCTGCGGGTCGGCGCCAAGACAGGGCTGCTGCAACAATCCCGCCGGAAGATGAATGCGCAGCCCTGGCGCATTGAAACGCCATTCGCGGGCATAGTCCTGCAGTTGCTCGGACCAGCTCGGCTCGGGTAGCGGCCAGTCGATCCTGATCTGTTCATTCAGCGGTTGACCACCCAGGGTCTCCAGCAGCCGCAACATGCCAGTGGTGAAATGCCCAAGCAGGTACTCGCGAACGGCAGTCGGCACCCGCAATTCCTGCAGCGTCAGTATCGGCGCCTCGCCCGGCTCCAGTCGAAAATGAGCCAGGTGCTGACGCAGGCTGGCGTAGCGTTCGGTGATGTCAATGGCTGCACCAATATTGCTGGCACAGACTGCCGCGTAACCGGCAGGCCCGTGGGCGCTGACGTCGGTATGCAGACCCACGGCAAAGCCCAGCCAGGGCCTGGCGCTCAACGCCAGCGCCCGCAGCAACAGGTTATGCAGGCTGCCGAGACTGAGAAAATGATTGTCGTGCAGCGCATGCCAATCGAATGAACTGCCCGCCTGAATCTGCTCCGCACTCAGGCCCTGTCGCAGTAGCTCCGCGTACACCAGACGGACGTACACCGGGTGTACCGCAGGGCTCAACCAGAGTTGCTCGGACGCCATAGCGAACCTTGTTGTAATGGATTGGACGGCAGACGCAGTTGTCACAATATGACGATAAGTTGCCGCTTGCAACGGGTGTTGCCGGCTGCCGGCGGGCAGAAGATGTGAAGGTCATAGCTACAACAACAAGAGGATGACCGCATGACTGCTCTATCTGCCCATGACAACGGCCTGGCAGGCTACGTTGACCGTAAACGCCGGCTCTGGCTGTTTTCTCTGATGGTGCCCGGCTTGGCGCTGGTCGGGCCCTTGCTGTATATGCTGGTATCGCCGCAGATCATCTGGCTGTGGTTGTCGACCCTGTTCGGGTACGTGGTGATTCCGATGCTCGATGGGGTACTTGGCGAAGATCTCAGCAACCCGCCCGAAGAGGCCGTGCCCGCGCTGGAGGCCGATCCCTACTACCGCTATGTGACCTATGCGCTGGTACCGATTCTGTGGCTCAGCTTTCTGGTCAATATCATCTTTCTCGGCACGCACGAGTTGCCCTGGTACGGCACCCTGGCGGTGATCCTGGCCACCGGCGGCTCGCTTGGGTTCGGCCTTAATCTGGGCCACGAGATGGGCCACAAGAAAACCGCGCTGGAGCGCTGGCTGGCGAAGATCACCCTGGCGCTGGGCTGCTACGGGCATTTCTTTGTCGAGCACAATCGCGGCCATCACCGCGATGTGGCTACGCCGGAGGACCCGGCATCGGCGCGCATGGGTGAAAGCATCTATCGCTTCGTCTTTCGCGAGATGCCCGGCGCCTTTTTCCGCGCCTGGGATCTGGAGGCGCAGCGGCTGGAGCGCTGCGGCAAATCAGTGTGGAGTCTGGAGAACGAAATACTGCAGCCAGGGCTGATCAGTGCCGTGCTCTATATCGGGCTGATCGCCTGGCTGGGCATCGAGATACTGCCGGTGATGCTGCTGATTGCCTTCTGGGGTGCCTTTCAACTGACCCAGGCGAACTATATTGAGCACTACGGCCTGCTGCGCATAAAACAGCCCAATGGCCGCTACGAGCGCTGTCAGCCGCATCATTCCTGGAACAGTAATCATCTGTTTTCCAACTGGGCGCTATTTCACCTGCAACGGCACTCCGATCACCATGCCCATCCCACCAGGCGCTACCAGTCGCTGCGTGACTTTCCGGATCTGCCGCGCCTGCCCAATGGCTATTTCGGCATGTACCTGCTGGCCTACTTCCCCCGGCTGTGGTTCAAGGTCATGGATGCTCGCCTGCTGGCTGCGGTCGACCGCGATCCAGCACGGATCAATTTCCTGCCGGCGAAGCGGGAGATGTTGATGCGTCGCTATGGGCTGAGCCCCGAGGCACCTGCGCAGGGGTGCGCGGAGGCTGCCGCATGAGCCGGTATCGCTGCCCCGAATGTGACTACGAATACGATGAGCGGCAGGGCGATCCGCACCAGGGTTTCGCGCCCGGTACCAGTTGGATGGCGTTACCCGACAGCTTTACTTGCCCGGACTGCGCGGTGCGCTACAAGGAAGACTTTGTGCCGGTTGAGCCTGCCGCGCCCGGCAGGGAAGGCGGCTAGATGCTTATGCTGGCGCGCCGCAACCGGGCCTGAAGTTCGCAGGAACCACAGCAGTGCTCTCCGGTCCCTATGAAGTAGCCGGCAAAAAGGTGCTTGCCACAGGTGAGCACCTTTTTGCCCTATTTCAGGATACTTACTGCAAAGTACACGGGAGATCATCATGAAAGCATCGAATGGACTGGCTCTGGTTTTGGCATTGTCGGCCGGTGTGGCGCAGGCCGCCACGCAGGAGGTGAGCATCAACCAGGTCGGGGTGGACGGCAAGGAACAAGCCATAGGCACCGTGACCATCAGCGAAACCGATTACGGACTGCTGTTTACACCGGAGCTGAATTCGCTGGACGCGGGTATCCATGGTTTCCATGTGCACCAGAATCCCAGCTGCGAACCGGCCGAAAAAGACGGCAAGCTCACCCCGGCGGCGGCTGCGGGCAGCCATTATGACCCCGAGAACACCGGCAAGCACCTGGGGCCCTACGCCGAAGGGCACCTGGGTGACCTGCCTGCGCTCTACGTAACCACAGACGGCAAAGCCGAATACCCGGTGCTGGCACCGCGGATCAAGAAGCTCTCGGAAATTGAAGGTCGAGCCTTGATGATTCACGCCGGTGGCGACAATCATTCCGATCACCCCGAGGCTCTGGGTGGTGGCGGCGCTCGGGTCGCCTGCGGCGTGATTGAATAATGGCGCGCGCTGGGCACGCCCTGGTCGGGCGTGCCCCCCTTGCAAGGGCTAGGCTACTTACAAGGGCCAAACCCAAAGCAGCATGGGAATACTCACCGCAACAACCAATAGCTCCAGTGGCAGCCCCATGCGCCAATAGTCGCCAAATCGCAGGCCCCCCGGGCCCAGGATCAGGGTGTTATTCTGGTGACCGATGGGCGTCAGGAAGGCACAGGAAGCGCCTATGGCAACGGCCATCAGGAAACTGTCCGGGTTGACTTGCAGTTGCCCGGCTATGCTCAGAGCTATAGGGCACATCACGGCGGCGGTAGCCGCGTTGTTCATGAAGTCCGACAGTGTCATGGTGACTATCAGTATCAGGATCAAGGCGATGATGGCGTTGCCCTGGGCAAAGTGATCAAGCAGGCTCTTGGCCAGCAGGTCGGCGGCGCCGGTGTCGCCCATGGCTGCGGCCAGCGGCATCAAGGCCGCGAGCAGGACAATGATGGGCCAGTCTACCGCCTCGTAGATGCGTCGCAGTGGAGTCACTCGGGTGAGCATGTACCCCAATACCCCGGCCATGAAAGCCACCGCCGCGGGCAGGATACCGAAGGCCGCCAGGGCGATAGCGCCCAGCATGATGCTGATGGCATAGAGTGCCTTGCGTCGATCGGGAATCAGAATGGAACGCGGAGCCAGGGGTACACAGCCATACTCACTGGCAAAACCGGAAATGGCCTCCGGAGTACCCTGCATCAGGAGCACATCGCCGGCCTCGATGTCAGTCCAGCGCAGGCGTCTGATGGATCTGTGCCCCCGTCGCGAGATGGCCAGCAGGTTGATGCCGAAACGGGTGCGTAGCTGGATATCGGAGGCGCTGCGGCCCAGAATGCTGGCGCTGGGCTGTACTGCCAGCTCCTGCACCGTGATCTCGTCGGACAGGCTGGGCTTGCTCTCTTTCGTCTTTTCTTTCTCAGGCGCTGCAGGGCTGCCGTTGCTTTCGGCATCAGCGGTTACCGGGGCGGGCTGCGCTTGGGCTGCTTCGGGGTTGCTGTCTGGTTGCTGCGCGGCGCTTTGCTCTGTGTTGGCGTCGGCGTCGGCGTCTTGCTCGGCTTCGGCTTCCTGTTTCTCCGCTTTGGGCGCAACCGCCTCTTCCAGTTTCAGGCCCAGGCGCATGAGCGAGGCGCCAAGCCCTTCGGGCTCGGCTTCGATTACCAGAATGTCGCCAGCGCGCAGTACCCGGCTTGGCTGGGGTGCGGTCACGCGAAAGTCGTTGCGCACCATGCCGACAATTTGCGCGTCATTGTCGTCGAGCAACTGCTCTACCTCTGCCAGGGTCTTGCCGTCCGCCTTGCTGTCGGCATCAATATGCACTTCGGTCAGGTAGGTGCCGGTATCAAAACTGCCGACATCCGGTTGGGCGCGGTTGGGCACCAGCCAGCGGCTGGTCAGCACCACGAACACGACCCCAGCCAGTGCCACGCCAAGCCCTACGGGGGTGAAATCGAACATGCCGAAGCTGCCCAGTTCCTGGCGCGCGCGAAACCCGGCGACAATCAGGTTGGGCGGCGTGCCGATGAGGGTGGTCATGCCGCCCAGGATGGTGCCGAATGCCAAAGGCATCAGCACCCTGGCCGGGGCCAGCCCCTCGCGCGCGGACAGCTGCAACGCCAGAGGCATCAATAGCGCCATGGCGCCCACGTTGTTCATGAAGGCGGAGAGGAAAGCGCCGAGCAAGGTCAGCACAGCCAGGCTGGCCAGGGCGCCGCCTTTCTTGGGTAGCGCGCGCTGAGCCAGGGCCTCAACCGCGCCGGTTGTCTGCAGGCCTTTGCTGAGTATCAGCACGGCCGCGACGGTAATCACCGCAGGATGGCCAAAGCCGACAAAGGCCTCGGCGGCTGGCGTCAGGCCACAGACCACGCAGGCCATGAGCGCGGCCAGCGCGACTACATCGTGACGCCAGCGACCCCAGAGAAAAAGACCAATGGTACAACCCAGAATCAACAGAATCAGTTGCTGACTGGCATCCATGAACAGCCCTCGTGGCCTAATGTGGTCAAGCTGGTATCACAACCTGTGGGGGGTGTGCTCAGTTCAGCAAGCGAACCTTGAAGCGGCGACCCTTGATCTTGCCTTCGCTCAACCGGTTCAACGCTTTCTGGGCCTGGTCGCGGCGAATGGCCACCAACGCCTGAAAGTCGCTGATACTGATTTTGCCGATGGCATCGCTGGTCAGGCCGGCTTCCCCGGTGAGGGCGCCGAGCAGGTCGCCGGGCCGCAGTTTATCCTTGCGGCCACCGGCTACAGCCAGGGTACGCATGGGTGCGATCAGCGGTTGATCCAGTTGCGCGGGCAGATTTTGAAGTTCTTGCCAGTCGAGCGGCTCATTGCTGAGTTCTTCGATCGCGCGCAGACGTTTGAGTTCACGAGGCGCCACCAAACTCAAGGCCAGGCCGGATTGCCCGGCCCGGCCGCTGCGGCCTATGCGGTGGGTGTGTGCGGCAGGATCGGCGGATAGCTCCACATTGATCACCGCTGCCACGCCTTCGATGTCGATACCGCGGGCGGCCACGTCGGTGGCGGTCAGTACGCTGCAGCTCTGGTTGGCGAACAGGGCCAGTACCTGGTCGCGGTCACGTTGCTCCATGTCGCCATGCAACGCCTGGGCACTGATGCGGTTGGCGTTGAGGTAGTCGGCCAGCTCCTGACATTGCTGGCGAGTGTGGCAGAAGGCAATACAGGGTTGCGGACGATTGGCCGCGAGCAGACGCAATACCGCCTCGAAGCGCTGCGCTTCGTCTATTTCATAGAAACGCTGGCTGATCGGATTGCTCGGGCTGGCATCGTCTATGGTCACCTGTTTGGGCTCACGCATGAAATCGCTGGCCAGCGTTTTGAGACCCGCAGGGTAGGTGGCGGAGAACAACAGGGTCTGGCGGCGAGTCGGGGTCTGGCTGATGATCTCGCGAATCGGCTCGACAAAGCCCATGTCCAGCATGCGATCGGCTTCATCCAGCACCAGACAGTTGAGTCGGTCGAGACTCAGGGTGCCGCGCGCCAGGTGATCCTGAATGCGTCCCGGCGTCCCGACGATGACATGGGCGCCCTGTTCCAGCGAGGCGGCCTGGGGGCCAAAGGGCGTGCCGCCGCAGAGCGTAATGATCTTGATATTGGGTAGTCCGCGAGCCAGGTTGCGCAGCGCCGTGGCGGTTTGCGTGGCCAGCTCGCGCGTGGGGCTGAGCACCAGGGCCTGACACCCGAAAAACTGCGGGTTCAGTGGTGCCAGCAAACCAATACCAAAGGCGGCGGTCTTGCCGCTGCCGGTGCGTGATTGCGCCACCAGATCGTCACCCTGCAATATCAGTGGCAGGGCTTCTGCCTGAATCGGCGTCATGCTGCTGTAGCCCATTTGCTGCAGGGTTTCGAGCATGGCCGAAGGCAGTTTTAGCGAGTTGAAAGCGGTCTGGGTCACGGCACTGGCCTGGGGCAGAGAAAGGCTTTGCAGTGTACCAGATAGAAGGGGTGCGCCAGCAGCGCTTCAGCGCCGAATGCGACTCTTGCGAAAGCCGCCGTGGGTAATGAATGAGCCGGTATCGCCAGTCACCCAGTAACGGGTGGCACGGTAGACTGCTTGAAGTTTGGTTGTGTGGTAGCTGCGAGTCTTGCTATACGCCCAGCGCCACCCGCGTTTGGGTTCGCTCATGTTCGGACTGCCTATGCTGTGTTGACCGAGTACGACTTGTTGCTGTCAAAAAAACGTTCATCAGGCAGATGGTGCTCTGTAATAGCGTATTCCTTGACGCATCTCGTCCTTGCCCGCGCATCATACCGCAGGTTGAGCGAATGTGAAACACCGCATGAGAATGCCTTGAAACCGGGACTTACTCGGCTACCGTTGTACGGTTTCGGCCGTTTTCCTTGGATTGATACAGCGCCTTGTCGGCACTCTCGATGAGCTGCTGATAGGCTTCCATACCTTCGCTCAGCCGGGCCACGCCCAGGCTGATGGTGAAGGTCAGGGGGTTGCCCTGATGATCAATCTGCTGACGCTCCACGCTCTGCCTGAGACGTTCGGCGAACTGCAGCGCCCCCTCCTGGGTAGTGTCAGGCATCAGCACAACAAACTCTTCGCCACCGTAGCGGCCGCAGAAGTCTGTTTCTCTCGCCAGTTGCTCAGTCAGTTGGGCAGTGAGACGAATCACCTCGTCGCCGGCCTGATGACCGTAGGTATCGTTTACCTTCTTGAAGTGGTCAATATCGAACATCACCAGACTGACGTCGTTGTCGTAGCGTTGATGACGGGCAAACTCGTGTTCCAGGCAACTTTCCCAGTAGCGGCGGTTGAGCAATCCCGTGAGACCGTCACGCAGGGCCAGTTCGCGTAACTTAGTATTGGCAGATTCCAGTTGCCGTTTGTTTACAGCCACGCCGGTGACATCATAAATAATCAGGCAAACGTGGTCGGTTTTGCCGGTGCTGCTGCGTAGCGGCAAGATGGTGACGTTCTGGTACATCTCATCGGCCAGTCCGGTTATCGGCTGGTAGCTTTTGAAACGAAACAGGTTGGGGCGCTGTTCCCAGATGGTGAAGGCGCGGGTGCCCAGCATCACCGAGGTTTCCACCTTGTGGGTGAACCAGGTCTGGTCGATTTCGGGAAACAGCTCGAACAGGGAGCGGGCGCTGGCCTGCGCCGAGCCCAGGCCGGAATGGTTCTCCATGAAGCTGTTCCAGACCTCGATGTTGTAATCGCGGTCCATCACCACCACCCCGACATCAATGCTTTGCACAATGTCGAGCAGCCAATGAAGTTCGTTGATGTCAAACTGAGCAGCCATGCACCTTGCCTTTAATTCAGTTGATCATGAAGTCGAGGGTTTCGCGCAGTCGGGGCACCGAGTCCTCGGTGAACAGCAGCAACAGGTCGAAATGAATCTCCATGTCTTCCAGACCATAACTGATTTCCACAGCCAGGGTGCGCTTCCAGCGGCGTTGATTGATACGAATCAGATCTTCGATCGGACAATGCTGGCCGAGTACCAGCGGATGTCCCTGCGACAGGGTAATGTTCAATTGCTCCGACAGGCCGTTGAGGCAGGCACCGATGATGATGGTGGCCAGATCCAGCAGCATTTCCAGTTGAGCGCTTTCGTCTTCCTGCGCATTCAGGAGTCGGGCGACGTCTTCGATTTCCGAATCATGGAAGATCAGTAGCGCCTCGCCGGCCACGCCGCCGCCAATGAAGCCCTGGCAGATGGCAGACAGGCGCTGGCCGCGCTGTGCGTCGGCCAGCGCCATGTGCAGCTCGCCGACTTCCAGAATATTGACGTTGGGTATCGGCAACTTGATGAAGGTACCCAATACCCGACCCAGTAGCTCGGCGGCGCGCCCCATGGCGACGTTGGATACTTCGCGGAAGGCATCGCGAAAGGAGACGGTTGGCAGCGGTAGTTCAAGGTCGGTGGTGGCAGGGGCAGCGGCCAGAGGAACGTCCACGCCCAGGGAGTTGAGTGCTTCAGCCAGTTGTATGGGATCGGCCGGTTTCTTGATGAAGGCACGGGCGCCCAGCGCCTTGGCACGACGTACTGCTTCTTCCTGAACGTCACCGGAGACTACAATGACTTCCGCAGCAAGTGCCTGTTCGCGTAGGGCGGCGAGTACGCCAAAACCATCCAGCTCAGGCATGGTCAAGTCGAGCAACACAATCTGGCCGGCGCCGGCGCGTATTGCCTCGAGGCCCTCAACGCCATTGGTCGCCTGAGTAATACGGAACGGCCAATTTGCCGGCAATGCTCGAATAAGCTGCTTGCGAGCCATATTGGAGTCGTCACATACCAGCAGGGGAATCGCGGTCACTTCGAGATCCTTGACGCCATTGTCTGTTATTCACTGCCAAAATCTGTTAGTTAAGGCAGATGGCCATTATCAGGGCTATTTTTGCAAGCATGACAACATATTGACCTCTTGAGAAGAGGTTGCATCAAAATGCCAGTTTTTTTCGGCCACTTCGTCTATCTGTTCACAGCGAAAAGACTGGTTTTCATTATGACGCCTCGGTCGCCGGGGGCACAGACTCAAGCTCCGCATTTTCAAGAGGAACGCTATTGGTCGAGCAACTGGAACACAATCAGAGTCATCGTCGCTCCGTGCTGCGCGCGCTGTTGTGGCTGACGCTGCTGTTTGGCGTCATCTTTGCGACGCTGAACATCTATCGCGGGCTCTACCTGCTGGCTTCGCTGGAGATCGTTTACGCCGTCTTCGCCCTGAGTCTGTTGCCGATCATCCCCAAAACGCATCACCTTGCGGCCTGGACAGTCGCGTATCTGGTGCCTTTCTTCAGCATCATGGTATTTGCCCTGCTGTTACCCAATACCTCCTTTACCGTATTTGCCTGGATCCAGATCATTCCCATCGTCTCTTATCTCTTGCTAGGGCAGCGGGGTGGATTCTGGATGTCGCTGACCTTTGTAACTGCAGCGGTGGTGGCTTTCACTGTGCGCTACATGACTGACGAACACGCAATGAATCTGCTGGTCGTTGCCAATCTGGCCTTCAGCAGCCTGGCGGTGCTGTTGTTTTCCCACATCTACGAGCGCAGCCGTACCCGCAATGAGGCGCGGCTGATCGAACTGGCCGGTACCGACAGCCTGACCGGCATCGCCAATCGGATGCGTCTTGCCAAGGAATTTCCCCGCCTGCGCAGCCAGGCAGAGCGCAGTGGTATGGCCTTGTCTCTGGTGGTGCTGGATCTGGATATGTTCAAACGGGTTAACGATGAATACGGCCATGATATTGGCGACCTTGCGCTGCAGCATGCTGCCCAGTTGCTATCGAGCCGTTTGCGCGGCTCCGATCTCGCCTGTCGCCTGGGCGGAGAGGAGTTTGCCCTGCTGCTGCTTGGCGCCGAACACCAGCAGGCTGCCATGCTGGCGGACCAGCTGCGTCAGCAACTGGTAGCCACGCCACTGCATCTGGATGACGCCATACTGACTATCAGCTTCAGCGGTGGCGTGGCAACGCTGGGGGAGGATGGTGCGGACCTGAGTGGCCTGTTGAAGGTGGCCGACAAGCGAATGTATGCGGCCAAGCATGGCGGCCGCAATCGTATCGTCGCGGCGCCCGATCAGCCCGTGCAGCCAGCTGGAAACCCATAGTCGCGCCCCCGGCTGCTGCAACAAGGCTAGCGAAGGGACGCGCGCGCAGGCATTTTTTCGCCGCTGCCCGCTCGCCGCCAACTACACTGATGATTCAAGTTTTCATCAGTTGGGAGGCAGTGCCATGCAGATCGGCGTTCCAAAAGAGACCAAGAATCACGAATATCGGGTTGGTCTGACCCCGCAGTCTGTGCGCGAGCTGGTGCGCCAGGGGCATCAGGTCTTTGTCGAACACGATGCGGGCACCGCCATCGGTTATGGCGATGCGCTTTACCGTCAGGCCGGTGCAGACCTGCTTACCGTCGAGGAAGTTTTCGCCCAGGCCGATCTGTTGATCAAGGTGAAAGAACCGCAGGCCGAGGAGCGCGCCCGGCTGCGCCCAGGACAGATACTCTTTACGTATCTACATCTGGCGCCAGATCCAGAGCAGACCCGCGACCTGCTGGCCAGTGGCGCCATCTGCATTGCCTATGAGACCGTGACCGATGCGCAGGGACGCCTGCCGTTATTGGCTCCGATGTCCGAAGTGGCTGGCCGCATGGCCATCCAGGCTGGCGCCGGCTGCCTGGAAAAGGCCCGCGGCGGACGTGGCGTACTGCTTGGCGGGGTGCCGGGAGTTCCGCGCGGCAAGGTGGTCATTCTGGGCGGCGGTGTGGTCGGCAGCAATGCGCTGGCAATGGCGGTGGGACTGGGCGCCGACGTCACTGTGCTGGACAAGAATCCCGATGCGCTCAGACGCCTGGACGCACAGTACGGCAACCGCATCAACACGCTCTACTCCACAGGTGCGACGCTGGAAGAGCAACTGCTCGGAGCCGACCTGGTGGTAGGCGCAGTGCTGGTGCCCGGAGCGGCGGCTCCCAAGCTGATCAGCGCAGATATGGTCAAGCGCATGCAACCCGGCGCCGTGTTGGTGGATGTCGCCATTGACCAGGGTGGGTGTGCCGAAACATCCAGCCCCACCACCCATGCCGAGCCTACCTATATCGTCGACGACGTGGTGCATTACTGCGTGGCAAATATGCCTGGGGGGGTGGCACGCACCTCGACTCAGGCCCTCAACAACGCGACCTTGCCTTTTGTGCTGGCGCTGGCCAACAAGGGAGCCAAACGGGCGTTGAGTGAGGATAAGCATTTGGCCCAGGGGCTGAATGTCTGCGGCGGGACCCTGTGCAATGAGGAAGTGGCCGAAGCGCTCTCGCTGCCCGCGCGTCCCCTGCAGGAGGTCATAGAAGAGCTGCCTGACTAATGTCGTGCCCTCAGCCTCGAGCGGCCAGCTCGGCGCGCAGCTCGGCAATGCGCTGATCCTTTTCCAGCCATAACTGGCTGACCCACTGCTGAAAGCGGGCGCGGTATTCCGCGTCCAGGCTGTAGTCTCCGGCTATCAGGTCAGGCGGCAGCGCGCGGCCGCGAATGTCGACGGTGATGCTCGACACCTGACCACTGACCAACTGCCAGAAGCCCGGTGGCCGTGCCTCGGGATAGACAATAGTGACATCCAGCACCGAGCGCATCTGGGCGCCGAGTGCGGCAACCACGAAGGCAATGCCGCCGGCCTTGGGCTTGAGCAGATAGCGGTAGGGCGATTGCTGGTGCTGGTGCTTGGCAAGTGTGAAGCGGGTGCCCTCCAAGTAATTCACCACCGTCACCGGTAGTTGCTGGAACTTCTCGCAGGCGCGCCGGGTAATTTCCAGATCCTTGCCCTGATCCTGCGGGTGCTTGGCCAGATGCGCCTTGCTGTAGCGTTTCATGAAGGGGTAGTCGAGCGCCCAGAACGCCAGCCCGAGAAAGGGCACCCAGATCAGGGCGCGCTTGAGGAAAAACTTGAAGTAGGGCGTCTTGCGATTGAAGGCGTTGACCAGCGCCGGTATGTCGACCCAGGACTGATGATTGCTGATCACCAGATACGAATGGTCGGTAGCCAGCGGCGTATCACAACGCACATCCCAGCGCGTTGGTAGCAGCAGATGAAAGATGCTCTTGTTAATCTCGGCCCAGGTTTCTGCGATCCACATCACGCCTCGGGAACACAGGCGTCGCAAGCCAGTGTGAGGTATGGCTACCTTGAGCAGCCCGAGAATCAGCATGGGGCCGATGCCGATCAGGGTGTTGAGCAGGATCAGCAGGCAGGTCAGCAAACCTGTCAACCAATGGGGCATAGGCTTGGGTCCAGGGTGTGTAAAAGCCCAAGGATAACGGGTTTTGTCGACGGCGTGCCAGCCCGGTATAGGAGGCAAGTTCACCCTAACAGGCGATGTTGCCCGGGCTGCGGCACTTCTATTGTCGTGGGGTATTTTTGCCGGGCGCCGTTGAGCTCAACCGAGCTGCGGCGCCGCCCGTTTTGGCTGCCTAAGCTCCGCTGAGCCGGGCCGCGTTTGAATCACAACAGCATAACAACAAGAGGTTTCATGGCGCAGTTTGATGCTGACCCCGCCGCCCACGGCGTCACCCTGAACGGGCCATCGCTGGTGCAGGCCGAGCCGGTGCGCGCGCTCACCTGGGCTGCCCGGCTGGCGCTGGCTGCGGTCAGCGGTGTGATGATGTTTGCCCCCTGGGTCAATCCCGTACTGTTCTGGACCGGTTGGCTGGCCGGGGTGCCCTTGCTTTATGCCCTGCGCGGCACGGGTCTGCCTGCGGCCTTCGCGCTGGGCTGGTTGACCGGGGTGCTGTGCTTTGCCGGGGCCAGCCATTGGATGATCGACTTCATGATTCATCTCAAGGGCTTGTCGTGGTGGGTCAGCGCTGGGCTGGCGACGTTGTTCTGGCTTTATACCGGGCTGGCGGTCGGCTTTGCCTGTCTGTTATACCGCTGGCTGGCGCAGCGCCTGCCGAACTGGGACCTGCTCACCTTTCCGCTGGTCATCAGCGCGGTAATGGCAATATTCCCGCAGCTCTTCGTGACCGATTTTGCCGAAGGTCAGGCGCGTTTTCTGCTTGCCCTGCAAGGCGTTGATCTGCTGGGAGCGCAGGGCTTGAACATCATGATGCTGGGCTTCAGCGTGCTGATGTTTCAACTGCTGCAGGCGCACCAGAGCAGCAGCCGCGCCGCCGGGTTGGGCATGTTGGCCGGCACACTGGTGCTGCTGCTGTGGTTTGCCTATGGCCTTTACGCACTCTCATACTGGGACGCCCAGGTGCGCACCTGGGAGACCATGCGCATTGGTCTGGTGCAGCCCAATGACCCACCGCGCCGCCGCATTCCGCCACCGCGCGAGGGCTTTACCCGCGAAGCGCCGGAAGAAATGGTCGCCAGCCGACGCCTGGCCAAGGCCGGTGCGCAATGGGTGGCGTGGCCAGAGGCGCGCTACAAGGGCTATTACGACAGGTTTACGGTCCGTAGCAGCTATGCCAGGGAGGTCAGACACTGGGGTGTGCCGCTGTTTTTCCACGATGTCGAGACTCGCTGGGAAAATGCCGAGCAAGTGAGCTACAACACCGTGGCCTGGCTGGATGGCAGCGGCGAACTGGCCGGGCAGTATCGCAAGGTCAAGCGCATGCCCTTTGGTGAATATCTGCCGGCGTTCTTTCAGCTACCCGGAATCACCCAGGTGACGCGCATGTTCATGGGCGATTATCTGCGGCAGGTGGGTGCGGGCACCGAGCACATGGAGTTCTTGGCGGGAGATATGCGGGTACTCCCAAAGGTCTGTTACGAAACCGCCTTCCCGCAATTTGTGGCGGAGTCTGTCGGCAGCGATGCGGCGGGCAAGCTGTTGTTGTTTCTCTCTCAGGACAACTGGTTTGGCGAGACCTCGCAGCCGTTTCAGCACCGCGACATGTCCATCATCCGGGGCGTGGAAAATCGCGTGCCGATGATTCACCTGATCAACAATGGCCCCTCCGTGGCCACGGTACCCAGCGGCCGGGTGGTGGCCAGTACACCAGCGTTCTCGCGTGCTGAGCGTCTGGTCGATATGCCATTCTCCGCCAGTGCTGGGGGCAGTTTTTACAGCCGCCATGCGCTCGCTATTCAACGCTGCCAATATGCCGCGCTGGCGCTGCTGCTGTTCTGGGGGCTGCTGGCCCGGCGCAGTGCGCCGCCGGTGTGAGTGGAGCCGGGCCAAAAAAGGCCGGCGTCGGGGAGTGGCCCCGCCGACCCGGCCATGGCCGCCAACCTCAGGTGGCGGTAGTCTACTGACTCGCTGGCTGCTGGGCTTCGGCTTGGTAAACCGTTGTGCCGCCCTTGATGGTTTCCAGCACCTTCACACCCAGTAGCTGTTCGCGCTGCAGGGTCACCGGGTTATGCGACAGCACCACCAGATCGGCCACCTTGCCCTTCTCGATCGAACCCTTGCTGTTCTCTTCAAAGTGCTGGTAGGCAGGCCAGATAGTCATCGCTTTCAAGGCCGTGAGCGCGTCCAGGCGCTCCTCCGGGCCCAGGATCAGGTTGCTGCGCGTCACGCGATTGGTCGCGCTCTGCAGAATGCGCATGGAGTTGGGAAAGGTCACCGGCGCATCGGAGTGAATGCTGAACTTCATACCCGAGCGATAGACCGCTCCAGTCGGTGAGATGAACCGCGCCCGCTCCGGGCCTGCGACCGAATCGCGGTGCCAGTCCCCCCAATAGAAAGTATGCATGGGGTATAGCGAAGGAAAGATGCCGAGCGTGGCCAGTTGCGGAATCTGATCGGCGCGCAGGTATTGGCCGTGAATCAATACCGTGCGGCGGTCGCTGATCTCGGGGATTTCGCGCTGCACCGCATCGGTGAGACGAATCAACTGATCGATGGCGGCATCGCCGTTGGCATGCACCATGACCTGCCAGCCGTTGGTATAGGCCAGTTCCATCAGCCTGCGGGCCTGGGCATCGTCGGCGAACAGCGGGTGCCCACTGTAGCCTTCGCTTTCATGTTCGGGCGGCTGAAAATACGGGTGGGTGAACCAGGCGGTCTTGCCCTGCGGCGAGCCGTCAAAGGTCAGCTTCACGCCGCCAATGCGGAAATGATCGGTGTAGTTGCGCGACATCAGCGGGCCGTCGAGCATGGGGTCCTGCAGGTTGGCTACCAGGTCGGGGTAGGCCACCACATCGGCCTTGAAGTAGCCCGCCTTGGCAGCCTGTGCCAGCCCCTGCAAGGTCTGTGGTGAGGTACGGCCATCCTGGATGGTTGTGAAGCCGTTGGCCAGATAGATTTGCTGGGCCTGCATCAGCATATCCAGGCTTTGCTGCGGTGTGAACTTGGGTAGCAGCTTGATCAGCGCGGCGATATGCGCATTTTCTGCCATTAAACCGTTGGGTGTTACGCCATCCTCTTCGCGGTAAATGGTGCCGCCTTCGGGATTCGGCGTGCTGGCGTTGATGCCCAGCACTTCCAGCGCCTTGCTGTTGTAGACCCCTAGATGACCGGACTGGTGAATGGTCATGATAGGGATGCTGGTGGAAACAGCGTCCAGCTCGGCACGGGTCGGGTGGCGCTGTTCCAGCAGCTGCGAATCGTCATAGTTGAAGCCGATCAATACGCCGTAATCCTGCGCGCGAGTGCTGCTCGCCAGATATTGCCGCAGCGCTTGCTGGATGGCGGCTATCGAATTGCCTGGTCCATCCGGCGCCGGCAGCAGGTTGGCCGAGACCGCCTGCACACCAACAAAGGATAGATGGCTGTGGGCATCGACAAAGCCGGGGATCAGGGTGCGGCCGTTGAGGTTGCGCAACTGGCTGTCGGGGCCACGAAAATCCGCTTCCAGCATAGTGCGCGTCCCCACGCCGACAATGATGCCATCGTCGACCGCCACGGCCTCCACGTCCGGGTAGGTATCGTCCATGGTCAGGATGGGCCCGCCGTAAAAAATCGTGTCAGCGGGGTTGTCGACGGCGGCGAAGGCGCCAGTGGACAGGCCGAGTGTGCTGATCAGGGTTGCCAGAGGAAGGCGGGCGAGGCGGGGAATGACGGTCATGCGTGCTCCTTGTCAAAGCATCAAATCCGATTAACCGGGCGCGCTCGGCAGGGCGCCGCCGGCTGGGAACAGGGTTTGCCTCAGTGTAGACAAGACTGGCCAGGGCGGCGCAAAAAAGCGCAGCGCACGAGCATGTTTCTGGGGAGCTAGGGGTGCGCTTGCGCCTACTATGCAAAAAGCCCGGCGGTATGCCCCGAGGACCAGGCCCACTGGAAATTGAAGCCGCCCAGATGGCCGGTCACATCCAGCACCTCACCTATAAAGAACAGGCCCGGCTGTTGTTTGGCTTCCATGGTTTTGGAACTGATATCATCGGTATCCACGCCGCCCAGGGTAACTTCAGCGGTGCGGTAGCCTTCGGTGGCCGAAGGTTTGAGACGCCAGGCGTTGAGTCGTTGGCCAAGCTCGGTGAGTCGGCGGTCACTGAATTCGGCCAGCGCCGTGTCCTCTTCCTGTGCCCACCACAACTGCTGCAATTCGCCCACCAGGCCCTTGGCCAAGTGCTGCCCCAGGCAGGTTTTCAAGCGGCTGCGTGGTTGTGTCTGTTTGGCCTGTAGCAGCCAGTCCAGCGCATTGATACCGGGCAGCAGGTCTATGCAAATCTCGTCGCCCGGGGCCCAGTAATTGGATATCTGCAGAATCGCCGGACCGCTGATGCCGCGATGGGTGAACAGCATGGCCTCGCTGAAGGATTGGCCGTTGCAGCTGACCTCGATATCCAGTGCCAGACCGGAAAGGCGCTCGCAGAGCGGCTTCATGGCGTCGCTGAACATGAAGGGCACCAGGCCGGCCTGCCGTGGCACCAGGCGCAAGCCGAACTGCTCGGCCAGCTCGTAACCCATGCCGGAACCGCCCAGGGTAGGTACCGAGAGGGCACCGGTGGCCACTACCACCGAGTTGCAGCCAAGCCGCTGCGCACGCCCGTTATGCAGCAGCTCCATGCGGTAGCGTAGATTGCTGTCGGCTTCGGTCACCGCCTGCAAACGCTGCAGCTCGCATTGAGTGCGTATCTCGACGCCTGCACTTATGCATTCATCTTCCAGCATGGCGACTATCTGCTTGGCCGAGTCCTTGCAGAACAACTGACTGTGCTTGCGCTCTTCATAGGCTATGCCGTGCTGCTCCACCAGGGCGATGAATTGCCACTGGTTGTAGCGCTTGAGCGCCGATTTGCAGAAGTGCGGATTGCGCGAGAGAAAGTTGCCTGGCTCGACCAGCTGGTTGGTGAAGTTGCAGCGTCCGCCACCGGACATGAGAATCTTCTTGCCGATCTTGTTGGCACGCTCCAGCACCAGCACGCGTCGGCCGCGCTGGGCGGCGGTAAAGGCGCAGAACAACCCCGAGGCGCCTGCGCCCAGCACTATCACATCAAAATCGGTGGTGGCGTCGGACACGGTCAGGGCTTGGCTCGGGTGGCTGGGTTGGCGCGGATTCTAACATTGTTGTTGGTATCCCGGCTGCGGCGGATCAGGGCGTCGCCCTGCTCGTGGGTCGGGTCTTTGCACAGCCGATCATAGAGTACCAGGTTCACCGTGGCGGCCAGATTGAGGCAGCCCTGGGTGGGGATATAGACCACAGCGTCGGCACGATCGACAAGCGCCTGCTCCAAAGTCCCATCTTCCGGCCCGAACAGGTACAGGGCGCGGGCCGGGTGCACAAACTGCGGCAAGGGCACAGCGCCTTCGACCAGCTCGATGCACACCACCTGGGTATCTGCCGGCAAGGCTTCGAGCAGCGACTCCACCCGCGTGGCCGGGAGGCGGCGGGCGACCTGTTTGGTATCGGTACTGTACTGTGCAGCGCGGTCATGGCGGGTGCCGGTGTAGCGCACAGCGTCGGCATTGAAGCAGCCGGCGGCACGCAACACCGCGCCCATGTTGGTGGGGCTCTTGGGGTTGCTCAGACCAATCAATACCAGAGAGTCATTCATTTGCAGTTCCGTTCAGGCACGGCTGCCTGCGCTGCGCATTTGCGCCACAGGGCTGGGCAAGGAAGATAGGGCGGGTAGAATACAGGCTTTCCCTCTGCGCTCCGAGCACCTTCGGCGGCGCTGGCACAGTACTTCAGGATGCCTTGATGACCCAGGACCCCCGTGATACCGCAAACCCGGACCCCTTGCACGGCGTCACCCTCAAGGCGATTGTCACTGCGCTGGTCGAGCAGTATGGCTGGGAGGAGCTGGGCCGACGCATACCCATCAACTGCTTTCTCAGTCAGCCAAGCCTCAACTCCAGTCTCAAGTTTCTGCGCAAGACACCCTGGGCACGCAGCAAGGTGGAAGCCTTGTATATAGAGTCGCTGCGCTGAACTCGGCAGGCTGCCGGGAGGGCAGCAGTCAGACGGCAGTCTCGGCTGGCATCCAGCCAAGGGTGGCAGCTGCCAGCAACAGGTAGCGCCCACCCTTGGCCAGGGTAACGATCAGGGTGAAGCGCCAGAGCGGCTCGCGCATCAACCCGGCCACTATGGTCAGCGGGTCGCCAACAAAGGGTGCCCAGCTCATCAGCAGTGACCAGTAACCCCAGCGTTGATAACTTGCCTGGGCACGATGCAGTTGCTTGGCCTTCAGTGGAAACCAGCGTTTGTGTTGCAGGCGCTCGAGATAACGCCCCAAAACCCAGTTGATGATGGCGCCCAGCACATTGCCGGCGGTGGCCACCAGCAACAGCAGCGACACCGGGTAATGCCCTTGCACCAGCAGGGCGACCAGCGCGAACTCCGATTGCAGCGGCAGCACAGTGGCGGCGCCCAGGGCAATCAGAAAGAGTCCCGCGTAACTTGTCAGCTCCCACATCGGATGTCCCCGGCAAAGACCCTGAGCATACCGGATAGCAACGCCAATGCGCTTTTGGGGCGCGGCGTAGCCGCGAATATCACCCGCTTAAACAGCCCTGAAGCGGCGAAACAGAAGGTTTTCAGACGAATTGCGCAAATTATTGCCGAATCTGTCCGACAAGGCTTCACCTGCGGGCCCAAAGCGCGAATAATCGGCCGCTTTTGCCTCTGCGCCACAGGAAAGCCGAATGTCGAACTCCTCTCTGGAAAGCTCATCCGCAGTCACGCCGCTGCCAGCCAGGGTAGCCTCCTGGCTGATTCTGCTAGCGCTGGCGGTAGGCGGCTTCGCCATCGGCACCGGCGAGTTCGTGATCATGGGACTGATGCCCGACATGGCCCTGGATCTGCAAGTCAGCGAGCCGCAGGTCGGGCACGTGATCAGTGCCTACGCGGTGGGCGTGATGGTCGGTGCGCCTATTCTGGCTGTATTTGGCGCTCGCCTGCGTCGGCGGCATCTGCTGCTGTTGCTGATGCTGTTCTTCGCCTTTGGCAACCTGGCCAGCGCGTTGGCGCCGGATTACCACAGTCTGATGTTGGCGCGCTTTGTCGCCGGGCTGCCACATGGTGCTTACTTTGGCGTCGCGGCGCTGGTGGCGGCCTCGCTGGTAGCCCCGCACAAGCGCGCCGCAGCGGTCAGTCAGGTAATGCTCGGGCTGACCGTGGCCATCCTCGTCGGCAACCCGCTGGCCACCCTGCTGGGGCAATCCATCAGCTGGCGCTACGCCTTTGTCGCGGTGGCCGTCATGGCCTTGCTGACGGTGGTGATGATAGCGCTGTTCCTGCCGCTGGATGCGCAGCATAAACCCAGCAATCCGCTCACCGAGTTGCAGGCCTTTCGCCGGCCGCAGGTCTGGTTTGCGCTGGGTATCGGCGCCATCGGCTTTGCCGGCATGTTCTGCGTGTTCAGCTATCTGGCCATGACCCTGCTGGACGTGACCCGGGTTGAACGCAGCATGGTACCGCTGGCCATGGCAGCCTTTGGCGTGGGCGCCATTATCGGCAACCTGGCCGGTGGTTGGTTGTTCGAGAAGCTGCAGTTCAAGGCGGTGGGTGTAGTGTTGGTCTGGAGCACCCTGGTGTTGCTGTTGTTTCCGCTGGCGGCGCAGGCGCTGTGGAGCATACTGCTGGCGTCCGTAGCGGTCGGCACCATGGTGGCGCTGTCGCCGCCGCTGCAGACGCGGTTGATGGACGTAGCCGCCGATGCCCAGACACTGGCGGCGTCGGCGCATCACGCAGCCTTCAATATCGCCAATGCGCTGGGCCCTTGGCTGGGCGGCATGGCCATAGTCGCCGGCTTCGGCTGGACCTCGACCGGTTACGTGGGCGCCGCGACCGCCCTGGGCGGCTTGCTGTTGTACGCTCTGGCACTGCGGCATGAGCGCCGCGGGCGATCAAGCAGGGACGCTGAGCAGGGGCGCTGAGCAACACCTCTCGATCGGTTTAGAGGCGCGATTTTTGCAGGGTTTTGGGTAGAGTTCATGGGACTGATCCGGCGGCCAAACCGCCAGGTTGCGCCCCTTCCGTCCTTTGCCCAGAACAAGGAAGCCGCCTGTGCCATTACGCAACGCTGTGCAGCTGATCTGCTATCCCAACCGCATTGGTCGCAATCTGAGCGACCTGCATGCCACGCTCGACAAGCACCTGGCCGAGGCCATTGGCGGTGTGCATATTCTGCCGTTCTTTCCCTCCAACGCCGATGGCGGCTTTTCACCCCTGACGCACAAGGAAGTGGATCCGGAGTTTGGCAGCTGGGACGATATCGAGCGCCTGGCCGCCGCCTATGACCTGTGTTGTGATCTGACGGTCAACCATATCTCCGACCAGTCTGCCGAGTTTCTCGACTTTATCGCCAAGGGCTTCGACTCGCCCTACGCCGAGCTGTTCGTGCACGTCGACCGCTTTGGCGAAATCACACCGGATGACCTGGCGCGAATTCACATTCGTAAGGAGAAAGAGCCTTTTCGCCAACTGACGCTGGCCGACGGCAGCAGCGCGCGGGTCTGGTGCACCTTCACGGAGCGGCAGATCGATCTCAACTACGAATCGCCGCTCACCTATGAACTGATGGAAGACTACATTCGCTTCCTTACCGCGCGCGGCGTCAAGCTCCTGCGTCTGGACGCCTTTGGTTACACCACCAAGCGCATGGGTACCAGCTGCTTTCTGGTCGAGCCCGAGGTATATCGCATCCTCGAACGGATCAATGAGGTTGCGCTGCGCCATGGTGCAGAGTGCCTGCCGGAGGTGCACGATCACAGCAGTTACCAGTACGCCATTGCACGGCGCAACATGCGGCCCTACGGCTTTGCCCTGCCGCCGCTGATGCTCTACTCGCTGCTCGACGCCAACAGCACCTACCTGAAGAATTGGCTGCGCATGTGTCCGCGCAACATGGTCACGGTTCTGGATACCCATGACGGCATCTGCATTCCCGATGTGGAAGGGGTGCTGCCGGAGGAGAAGATAAAGGGCCTGATCGACAACATCAGCCAGCGCAGCGCCGACCCGATACTGCGGCGTTCTGCAGCCAAGGTAAACAGCGTGGGCGCCATTTATCAGTTGACCTGTACCTTCTACGATGCCCTGATGCGCAACGATGATGCCTATATCGCCGCGCGCGCGGTGCAGTTCTTCTGCCCCGGCATCCCGCAGGTCTACTATGTGGGCCTGCTGGCTGGTTGTAACGACGAGCAACTGATGCAGCAGACCGGCGAGCTGCGCGACATCAACCGCCACTACTACAGCCTGTGGGAGGTGGATGAAGCGATAGAGCAGCCGGTGGTACAGCGTCTGTTGAAGCTGATGCGCTTTCGCAACACGCACCCGGCCTTTGATGGCCGCTTCGAGTTGAATTACTCCAACGACAGCAGCGTCGCCATGGCCTGGCGCCACGGTGAGCACTACTGCCATCTGAGCGTGGATCTGCGCTTCAAGACCGCTAGAATCCGCTACCTTGATCCAGTGGATATGAGTGAGCAGACGCTGGTTTGCTGAGCCTGCCGGTCAGGCTCCGTTCAACCGGTCCGAGGCAATATTGGCCGGACGCGCGTAGGCGGCGGCAACGTAGCGCTCGAACACCGGGCGCTTTTCAATGGTGTCGAACATCATGCCCCAGCCCAGTTGCGAGGCAAGGTACACGTCGGCCGCGGTGAACTGCTCGCCACAGAGCCAGGGGCCTTCACGCAGGGCATCTTCGAGCGCATTCAAGGTGTCGGCATAGCTGCCAAAGCCAGCCATTCGGCTGCGGCCTTCAGGTACCTGCCAGTCGAGTGATCTGGCGGTGACGGCGGTTTCCAGCGGGCCTGCGGCAAAAAACAGCCAGCGCAGATAGGTAGCGCGCCGGGGGTCGTCTACCGCTGGCGCCAGGTGGTTGGCCGGGAAACGGTCGGCCAGATAGGCGCAGATGGCGGCGCACTCGGTGACCACGGCGCTGCCGTGCACCAGTGCCGGCACCTTGCCCATGGGGTTGATGGCCAGATACTCCGGGCTTTTCATCTCCGGGCCGTAGGCCAGCCAGCGAGTTTCGTAGGTGGCGCCGGTCTCTTCCAGCATCCAGTGGGCAATACGGCCGCGCGACTGGGCATTGGTGTACAGGGTCAGCATGGTCATGCAGTTGGGCTCCAAAGGCGTTGAGGTCCGCTCAGCATAGCCGGCAAAGGCGGGTTGTCATCCTGCGGAACCTAGCTGGCGAGAATTTGCCACAAACCGATGCAGCTGATTATCAGCAGGGTAATACCCAGCACGCGGAAGAACCTGCCGGTTTCGCCCTTGAGCATGTGGTCGTGGAAGCGTAACCCGATGAAATGGCCGACCGTGACGCAGGGCAGCAACCACAAATGGTGGATCAACTGCAGATCGACGCCGGCATAGATGAACGCGGCCATCTTGATGGCCACCAGAATGAACCAGAGCGCGAACAGGGTATCGCGCAGCTTTTCCTTGGCCACGTGTTGCGCGGCGACGGCGATGATCAGCGGCGCGCCGATCAATGAGGTGCCGCTGACATAGCCGCCCAGCATCAGAAACAGGGTGTCGACCAGCTTGCTGTTACTGCGAAAGGGCCGGTTGAGAATATAGGACACCGCGTAGGCGGCCACTATGCAGAAAATGATGATGCTCATGACGCTGGCGGGCAGCGTAAGCAGACCCAGCACGCCAATCAGCTTGGGCACTATCATGATGCCCAGCATGCGCCACAGATAGCGCCAGTCGACGGTACTTTCACGCACCGCGCCGTCGGCACTGGGCGCGCGCTTGCGGTTGTTCATGAAAATCGTCAGTGAAGAGAACAGCAGCAGGTGCGCGGCAATCAGTGGCAGGAACACCAGCGGGTCGTTATCCACCAGCAGCAAAAAAGGCAGTGAAAGCACTGCGCCGCCAAAACCGAGGCCGGAACGCACAAAGCCGCTCCAGACGAAAATCAGACCTATCAGGGCCAGTTGGTAAAACGACAGATCCGACATGGGACTCCAAGGCTGATTCGGGCGGAGGGGCAGTTTAGCGGGCTTGCGGCACCACCAACAATGGCCATGGCTGCAACACACCGGTGCGGGGCAGCGCGGTGGTGCCCTGGCAGGTGACCCTAGCGGCAGTAGCCGAAGTTGCGATTGTCGAAATGAAAGTGATTGGCGTGCGGAGCGTTGTACTCCGGTCCCAACACGGTGCCGAAGTAATCGCAGGCCGCATCGTGCGCTTCGCGCAAAAACAGTGACTTGTTGGCAGCCTTGCCGTTGTCCCAGTCTTTCAGCACGCTGACCTGCACACCGCTGCGGGTAGTGAAGGCCGCAACATCGAAGGCGGCCGCGCTGGCGTGCTCACTGCGCCGGGCATTTTCCCGGTGATAGATATTGCGGCAGGCGAAGGTGCCAAAATGCTCGATACGGGTAATGGGCGAGCCCAGATGCTGCAACGCCAGAGATTGCAGGCGCTGCTGCTCGAACATCAGCCAACTGACCGCTACCGGGCAGGTCAGGGTGAAGGGGGCGTTGAAGCGCACACCGGTACGCTCGACCCGCACCACGTTACTCAAGGGACATCCGGCGACCGGGGTGTAGTCTTCCAACGGCAGGTGCTGCAGCTCTTCGTCTGCAGCGCTTTCCAGCAGCGCCAGGCATTGCTGGGGCGCGCTTTCCAGGCGCTGCATCTTCCAGCGCGTAACCGGTGTGATGGGATCTTGCAGGCTCAGCGGCGCGCGCGGGTCCCAATGGGCCGGCAGCGTCCACCACGGCTGCAACAGCGCGAACAGTCCCAATAGCAGCAGCCATACCAGAAACGCGGCAAAGCCGGAGCGAAACAAGCGCATCTCTCAGTCGCTCCGGTGCAGTGCCAGGTCGGTTTCGCTGAACAGCTCAAAGACGTGTTCTGTAGCGTTGTAATCCCAACGCTCCACGCTGCACTCGTGCAGGCCGTCACGGCATTGATGGCGAATCAGGTTGACCGAATTGGGAATATTGCCCCGCACGCGCGCCGACAGCGCGGTGCCCGCCTGGGCTGTCCAACCCTGACGCGGGCTGTGCCGGCCGCTCAACGGCCGTATGTAAGGCAGGTGGATGTGGCCGGCCAGCAACAGATCCAGCCCGGCATCGACCCACTCGGGGATGGCTTCGGCGCGGCCGATCAACAGGTTGGACTGGTCTGACTCCTCGATAGCTCGCACTGGGTGGTGCTGCATCACAATCCGCAACTGTCCCGGGCGGGCCTGCTTCAGACGCGCAGCAACCCGTGCTATTTGCGCCGGGGTTACCTCGCCATTCTTGTGCCGGGCGGGTTTGGTCGAGTTCACGCTGACCACCAGCAGTTGCTCGGTCTCCAGCACGGGCTCCAGGTCGCTGCCGAACTCGCGGGAGTAATTGCGATAGGGGTGCACCAGCCGGGCGAACAGATTGAATAGCGGGATGTCGTGATTGCCCGGCACGGCCAGCACCGGCGCCGGGAGGCGCTCGGTGAAAGCACGCGCGGCGGCAAACTGTTTGCGCCGCGCGCGCTGGGTGATATCGCCGCTGAGCAGTACATGGTCCGGGCGCTGTTGCTCGGCCAAGTGCATCAGCGCGCTTGCGACCGGGTCCTGCACCGTGCCGAAGTGCGGGTCAGAAATATGCAGTAGACATGTCATGCGCGCTCCCGTTGGCTCTCATCCCTGGGTACCAGCAAGGGGAGTGGTTGGTCGGGTACGCGAAACTCCAGCGGAGCGCGCAGCCAGAATATTTCGCCGTCCATCGCCACCTTGATGCGCCTGCGTGTGGGCCCCAGACGCACGGTCATCTTCTTGAAGCCGAAGCTGATCAGGTTTTCGGCATCGCCCATGCGGCTGAGCAAGCCTCTGGCCACCAGGGTATAAAGCGCGAGCGTGCTCAGTGGCCTGGCGGTCATCGCCACCAGGTGGTCGTGTTGCAGCTCTACCTCTTCATGCACGCCAATATGCTCCAGTTGCAGGGCGTTGTTACCCACCACTATGGTCTGGGTGCGCAGTTGCCTGGTGGTGCCCTCGAAGTCCAGGGTGACCGACAGCTGACGATGGGCGCGGAACAGGGTGACCAGCGCCGACCACAAGGCGACCCAGCGACTGCGGCCGTAACGCTGTTTGTAGGCTTCGCGATCCTCCAGCAGATCGGGATACAGACCCAGACTGGCATTGACCAGGAACACCTTGTTGTTGAGCATGCCGACCTGAACCGGTTCGATCACCGCATCCAGCAGGCAGCGGGTGGCGGTCTCGGTATCCTGCGAGATGCCGAAGGTGCGGCCAAAATAATTGAAGGTGCCCTGCGGCAGTATGGCGAAGGGCAGGCCCGTGCCCAGCACGACATTGCTGACCGCATTGAGCGTGCCGTCGCCGCCAGCGGCGACTACTACCCCGCGATTGGCACGCGCCAGCGCTACTGCCTCATTGGCTGCTGCTTCCAGGCCTGCGCCGCCGTGCACCTGCAGCAGTTTGAAGTTGCGCCCGGCTGCGTTCAGTACGGCGCTGATGCTGTCCTGCACCTCGGAGCCTGTGTGTTTGCCAGAACCGGTATTGAGCACGATGTAGAAGGTTTCGTCACCACGCAGCTCGGGCAAGGGCGTAGCGGCATGGCTCACTCCGGCGTGCGACAGTCCGCTATTGGACTCTTCGGTATGTGGCACGTCGGTATGGGGAACAGCGGTATGGGGAGGCATTCCGTTACCCTGATTGAAGGTGATCAGCCGTCTGCATAACCGTGGCCGGGGACGCCTGAGGATTCAGGCGGGTCTAGTGCTTAGGTCTGCCAAACAAATGTTGGTTCCCTGATACCTGCGCAGCGTGCCAAAGCACCCGCCCGGCGCGCCAGGGCTGGGCGCTCAATCTGCCAGGACGTACCGGCTGCCGCCCTGTTCCTTGGCTCGGTACATGGCCTGGTCTGCGCGTTTGAGCAGCAATTCCATATCCTCGGCTTGTGGTGGTGTCAGCGCGATGCCGACGCTGGGGCCGCAGCGCACCGTCTGAGCGCCCAGATGGTAGGGCTCACCGAGAGCGGTGCAGACCTTGTCGGCCACGCGACAGGCCTCTTCGATTGCGCCGACGTTTTCCAGCAATATGACGAACTCATCACCGCCCATGCGGGCCACGGTATCGGTGCTGCGAACCACGCTGCGCAGGCGCCGGGCCACTTCCTGTAGCAGCAGGTCGCCGATGGCGTGCCCCAGCAGGTCGTTGACTGCCTTGAACCGGTCGAGGTCGAGAAACAGCACTGCCGCCGGGCTACCTTGACGTTGCGCGCGCTCGCGCGCCATGGCCAGACGGTCGCTCAGCAGCATGCGGTTGGGTAAGCCGGTCAACTGGTCATGATGGGAAAGAAACTGCAAGCGTGCCTGCAGCTGCACCCGCTGGACCGCAGCCGCTACCTGGGTGGCCAGGTGCTGTAGCAGGGTGCGATCCCGCTCACTGAAAGCCGGCCGGTCGGGTTGCCGTTGCAACACCATGGCGCCAAAGGCTACCTCCTGCGTGAGCAAGGGCACGCCCAGCCAATGGGCCTGATCGGCTGGAGACAGGCTCTCCGGCATGGTGCTGCTGTCGGTGATTATGTCGAGGCGCTGCAGTGCCGGACTGTTGTCACTGCGGTGATAGCGAAAGGCAATTTCACCGCTGTGCGGATCGTGC
Organism: Halopseudomonas sp.; assembly: GCF_036961105.1. Classification (GTDB taxonomy): domain Bacteria; phylum Pseudomonadota; class Gammaproteobacteria; order Pseudomonadales; family Pseudomonadaceae; genus Halopseudomonas. Next base: position 275,163 of record NZ_JBALWW010000001.1, read on the forward strand.
AGCGCCAGACTGAACAGGTTTATCGGTAGCAGCTGTTTGATTACCTGGTGCACCTGGGCACAGAGCGAATCCAGATCAACGGCGACGTTGGCCGCCTCCGATATGGCGTAACCGGCTGCCTGCATGGCCTCGTAGCGCTTGCGTTCGGTAATGTCTCGCGCCACGGCGATGCGCAGCTTGTCGCCTTCGGACCAGCGCGCAGACCACATGATGTGCACGATCTCGCCATCCTTGCGCAGATAGCGGTTCTCGAAGTGCGGGATCAGCTCACCCTCGCGCACCCGCTGCGCAGTGGCCAGCGTCAGCTCCATGTCATCGGGGTGAACCAGTTCAAGCAGGCGACGCCCCACCAGCTCCTCTGGGGTATAACCGAAGATGCGTTCGCACGCGGCGCTGATGTAAACGAAGTTGCCCTGTTCATCGACCATGCAAACCGCATCCAGCAACATGTCGATTACCTGGGAAACAGGCGGAGCAGTAGAGCTTATTGAACTCATTAGGTGAACTTATGCATGCAGCACGACCTCTGGGCGACAACTGTAAAGAGACGGTCCGTGTCCGAGTGCCATGATGGCATTATAGTCATATGACGGATCAGCAGGCGGGGTTTTTGCAGAGCAACCCTGCCGCTGAAGGCTATGCTGCCGCGGGGTCTGGCGCGCTGATATGGCGGCGGCGATTTGCCGGGAAAGAAGCGATGCTCAGCGTGGCGGCAGCAGTCCGCCAGCCACTACCCCCAGACGCAGCAAAATGGGCAAGACTATCCCCAGGCAGGCGGCAGCCAGGACGTCGGTTGGCCAATGTACCCCGAGCACCAGACGCGAGGAGGCGACCAGGATTATCCAGACCCCCGCCAGAAACATTGCCGGTCTGCGCATCGCGGGCCATAGTTGGGCGACGCAGAGCGCCAGCGCGGTAGCACACACCGCGGCTCCCATGGTGTGGCCGCTGGGAAAGCTGTAGCTCCAATGCCAGTCGGTGGCCCAGAGCGCGGGGCGCTCCCGGGCGACCGCCAGTTTGATGCCGGTTACCAGCAACGCGCCACTGATCATCGATACGGATAACAGCAAGGCCTCCCGATGATGCCGCGACAGCAGCAGCGCCGCAGTCAGCAGTGCGCCCAGCGGGGTAAGGAAGCGCGACGAGCCGGTGAGGGTAACCCATTGAAAGAAGCGTTCGGCGGCCGCGGAGCTGTGCCGGTGAATACCTTGCAAGAGGGCGATGTCCAGCTCGCTGGTATGGCCGCCCAGGACCTCCTTGCTGATTTTTATTGCAATCACGCTGAGCGTCAGCAACAGCAGCGTCAGCGCTCTGCGTTGCTGCAGGACGCCATGCCAGCTCGGCTGGCGCCGCCGCGCATAGGCGAGCATGCTCAGATACAGCAGTGTGATGCTGAGCAGCATCACACTGAGGTCGGTCAGGGTATTGATCAGCATGTGCGCATCCATTACATCTCGGGCATTTCGCCCTCATGTTAGCGTGGCCGGGCGCTGGGCGGATGAGTAAAGCGCCCGGCCGCCAGAAAATGCAGGGTCTGGGCGATCACCTCCTCATCGCGCATCATCAGCGGGTGCGTGACCGGCAGGCTGATATGGTCCGTCATGCCGTCAACCCGAGTGCTTGCCACCGAGACCTTGCCGTCGTCGGGGTTGGGCAGCAGGGTGGATAACAACAGATTGATGCTGCGGGTGCCGGCGATGATACCCAGGCTGAATTCCGGCTTGGCCAGCTGCCGCGGCAGTTCATCAGCGCCGGTGCCCAGTTGCAGACCCGCCGGGCCGTTGATCCAGGCGAAGCCGGGCAGCTCACGCAGTTCATCCACTACCTCGCTACCCTGGTTGGGTGGCCCCAGCATGACCACGCGGCCCAGCTGCGGCAGCGGCTCCTGCTGCAGGTAGTAGCGCAGCACAATGCCACCCAATGAATGGGTGACAAAATGCACCCGGCTTTCGCTCGCGCAGGCCTGCAATGCGGGGCCAATGGCCAGTTTGCCAAGTTCCGCCACGGGATGCTGGCGCGAGGGATAATTATGATTGACCACCTGATAGCCGGCGGCCGATAGTGCCTGTTGCAAGCTTTCCATGGAGGCGCTGGTGCGCGCTAGCCCATGCAGCAATATCACGCACTCATTGACCGGTGGCGGGGATGGCTGGCTCTGCACCGCGCTGGCAGGACCCAGCACCACGGCAAGTGCGATCAGCCAGCGGCGGCGCAGGCCACCGTGGCGCCGCTGCTCAGGCGGTGGATTTTTCGGCATACATGGCCTTGTCTGCCCGCAGCAGTAGCAGTTCTACACTGGCGGCTTGCTCCGGGTAGAAGGCCGCGCCAATGCTCACACCTACCTGCACTGTCTCGCCACCGCTGAGGACAATGGGAGAGCAGACCGCCTGGCGGATCTTGGCGCTGAAACTCTGCAGGTCGGCGTGCTCCTGCAGTGATTCCAGCACCAGCACAAACTCGTCCCCGCCCATGCGGGCGACCATGTCGCTGGCCCTCACCGCCGTGCTCAGGCGGTTGGCGATTACGATCAATACCTCGTCACCGGCTGCGTGGCCGAAGCGGTCATTGATACTCTTGAAGCGATCCAGATCGGCAACCACCAGGGCAAAGCTTTGCTGCTGCCGATCTGCCCTGGCCTGGGCCTCGACAAGCCGCTCGTTCAACAACGACCGATTGGCCAGCCCGGTAAGAGCGTCGTGTCTGGCTTGCTGCTCCAGTAACTGCTGACTTTGCTGCAACTGGCGATTGGTCCGCTCCAGCTCCAGCGTCCGCTCCGCTACCCTGGCTTCCAGCAGACGCTCGCTCTCGCGTACGTTTTCCAGCATCTGTTGGCGTATTTGCAGTGCCTGGGCCTGGGCGTGGTCGCGGGCCCGCTGAATATCATTGATGCGGTCGGCCAGTGCCAGCGAGAGCAATAACATTTCCAGGCCAGAGCCAATAGCCAGCGCGTTGGCCGTGAGCACATTGGATGGAAGCAAGCCCAGATTATGCAGCGAGATGATGGTCACGCCGGAAAGAAAGGAGACCCAGGCGAGCACAAAGAAGCGGGCGCCTGGCTCGCGGAAATACAAGCTGACCACGCCGAGGAAGAAGGCGCTGGCGGCAAACAACAGCGAAATCAGGTTCACCGCGATCGCGCCCAGGTGGTAGGACCAGAATATCGTGCAGCAGAACGTCAGGAAGTAGGCGTTGCTGATCACGGGCATCAGCCATTGCAAGCGCAGGCGCCTGGGGGTGTCGGCAAGAAAGCACTGGACAAAGAGCGCACCAAAAACGCCGGCGGCCGACACCGCCGCGGTGGGGGAGATGTTGGTCAGCCAGGCATTGTGCGGCCAGATGAACTGCCCCACCAGACCTGAAAGGCCTGCCTGGCCAATGGCCAGACAGCTGATAAAGGCGACGTAAATCAGATACAGCCGATCACGCAGCGACAGGTACAGAAAGAGGTTGTAGATCAGCAGCGCCAGCAACAAGCCGTAGTAGATGCTCAATATTGAATAGGTGAGCTGATCGTGCCGCCAGAGTGCGTCTGCTTCCCATAGCGTCACCGGCGCGGCCAGGGTGCCCTCGGACTTGACGCTGATGAACAGCCGGTAATGGCTGTCAGGTGTCAGCCCGAGATCGAAGACGTGGTTGCGATGGTTGATACTGCGCTCGGTGAAAGGCACCTGATCGCCAGAGTGCTGGTGTACAAAAGGTTCGTCGTCGCGCGCCAGATAAAGATCCACCGCATCCAGCGAAGCGTGCCCCACCTCCAATAGCCAGCGTCCCGTCCAATCGGCTGGGGTGGCAAAGTCGGTGTAGAGCCAGACCTGTGCGTTGGTCAGGCCGAAGTTGCTGGCCGTCTGGCTGTGGTCTGGCGGGGCGAAAGCCTGCTGGCGCCAGGCTTGTTGCGCGCCGTCGAGGTCGAGCGCAGTACCCTGGTGTTGGTAGCTGTACAGCCGGGCATTCAGTGGGATTTGCGCGACGGGATCAAGCAGCGTGGCCGCTGCCGCCTGGCCTGCAGTCGCCAGCAGGCAGCTGAGGCAGAGTAGCCACAGCCTGGTCAGGCGGTTCCATTGGCGTCGAGCGTTCATCCGTAGTCAGACTTCCAGGCTGCCGGCGGCAGATTGCTTTTATCTGGCAAGTTTAACGGAGCTGGCGGGTCTCGGCGAAAAATTATCACCGCAACTGCAAATTGCACCTGTGCGATCGGCAATCACTAGCGCGGAAGCGGGCGCAGCTCAGCCCGAACTCGCGCCCCCGGCTGAGGCGTTTTCGGCGGCGCAGGCCGCTGGGACGGCCTCAGAAGGTATAGGTTTCCTGGCTAGGCGTTGGCTCCAGCATGGCGGGGACCGCTGGCGCGGGTATTTGCGGAGCCGGGGGAGCGGCTGGCGGCGCCAGCACGGGCTCGCTCACCGCATACTGACGCAGCGTCGCTTGCCACAGATTGCCTACTTCATTCATGAACTGCTGGAAGCTGGCCGCCTCGGACAGCACGCGGGCGCGGTCCATCTCAGCGGAGCTGTCCCAGACATTGGTGTGCTTTTCGTCACGCTCGGTGGCCTCGGCCACGCCGTACACATAGCCACTGCGTACATCGACCAGCAGACCAGAGGTGGTTGAGGCGACAAATGCCTGCTTGCTTGGCAGCAGGCCCAGGGTGACAACGGTGAGCGGGCCCAGGGTTTCGCCCTCGATGTGGAAGGCGGTGTCGATCGAATAGATCAGCAGCATGTCCGCCTTGAGGCTCGCCGCCGAAAGACGCAGATCCTTGATGCTGTCAAGCTGCTCGGGCAGCAGCAGGCGGCCGACCGGGGCCACGCTGGCGACCATCTCCATCCCCGCCAGTTTGCTGAAGTCGGCTTCGCTCTCGATGTCGCGGGTGGTGACCACGCTGTAACGGCCACCGCCCTGGCTGTCATTGGTGCGTGAGCTGTAGCCTGAGGACTGCACACGCGCTACGGCAATGCGTGCGGGAAACTGCGCAGCCGGCTCCACTGTCATGAGTTCGGCAATATCGCCATCGCCCAGGGCGGGAATATTTACCCCGCCGGCTGGCGTGGTGTAGGTAGCGCAGCCCTGTATGACAGCAACACAGAGCATGAGGGCGAGGATGGACAACTGACGGCGCATTGGTAGGATCCTGATTGAACATATATCGGCCCGGCCGGCGCGGGTGGTTGGCGCGGGCCAGGCTGCTAATGGATAAATGGGTGTGCATGAACGCGCTGGCGCAGGCGTTCCTATCCGAAGGGCGATCGACCGTAGCGACCGACTCGAATTCGCGTAGGCGAATCTTATCCTGTTGGTCTGCGCGCTACAAAGGGAGAGTAGGCTGTGCATGGGGAAACAGTTGATCAAGGACCCGTTTGCCCACGGCGTCGGCAGCATCACGGCCGGCGATATGGCCGGTCAGGCGAATGGCTTCGTCGCCCGCCTGCAGCATCAGCGTGAAGCTGTGGACAGTGCCCTGGTCGTCGATACGGGTCATGCTGTGGTGCAGCTGCAACTGATCGCGCGAATGGACCACGATGCAGCGTCGGCGCAGCGGCAGAAAGTACCACTTTCTGATCGCGCATATCTGCCCGGCCGATACCACGCTGGTCACGCTGAGCCCCGGCCAGATCAGCGCGGCAAGCAGCACCGCGAGGCCAATCAGCAGCAGCGGTGGGCCAAGTAGCCAGAGCAGCACATGGTCATTGAGCGCCAGATACACCAAACCTGCGCCCAATGCAGAAAAGCTTAGCCCGAGAACCCAGAGTCCCACCACCATCAGAACAGCCATGTCGCGCTTGCCCTTGATGCGCAGCCCGGTGGCGGTTTGCTCCATGGCTACCGGTGCTGCTTCGCTCTTTGGTTCGGCGGCCCGCCGGGGTTGCTCGCGGGAAGGTTGTACCACGGCGCGCTGCGCACGCCCCTGGCCTGCTGCTACCGGCAGCTCCCACCCGCGCTCGAACTGAACGTGCTGTTCGGGGCTGCCAAGCAATGTGGCACGGGTATGCGGGCTGTGGCTGCGATCGACCTGCCGGACCACCCCGTCACAGCGCACCTGCCAATGAATGCTTCCCTCGGCATCGGGGTGATCGCCGGTCGCGGGCAGATGCGCGGGCACGTCGAACACAAAGTGCGTGTCTACGCCTCTGGTTGACGGGCGGCAGTAAGCCTGTGTTTCCTGCTCCCAGAGAGGCACCCGGTGGGTTTGTGTTTTGTTCTGGTCGTTGCCGCCGGAGAGAGGGTTGCAAACCTGATACACATGCACGCAGGTCAGGTGGATACGCGGCGGTTCTACCCACTCTCCCTGAGCTAGCAGAAAATGCCCGCCTACTTGTCCGCCGGCATATCCCGGTAGCGGGTCAGGGAAGAGCCGCGTAGCACCAATCCGGTTGTAACGACGTTCTGCGCGCAGCCCCGCCCAGAAGCAGCCAACGCCGATCAGCGGCAGCAGCAACCAGATCAGTATCAGCTGATTGCCTTCGGCCACGGCGGGGGGAAGGGCAAAAAGCAGCGGCAGGCAGGCCAGGGTGAACAGCCCGCCAAACCAGATCAGCAGGCGGGCGCTTTCGCCCGTTCCGCTGGATATGCCCTGGCGGGCGATGGTTTTCAGGCTGCCATCTGCTCTGGTGCGAAAGCCGAACCACATGATGCCGACGCCCATCAGCAAGATGGTGCCGCCCAGAGGCCCGCTGAACATCAACAGTGGCACATGCAACTGGCGTGTAAGCAGCGCTTGCGCGGGTTCTTCGGGGTTTACCCAAGCCTGCACCCGGCCAGATTCCTGGCTGCGCGCTAATGCCTCATGCAGCTGTTGCCAGTATCGCTCGAAGCTGTCGGAGCCGTTGCTCAGCCCGACCTGCTCGCTGCTGTAAGTGTTACCGGCAAATTCATAGTGGTAGCGGGCCTTTACCTGCCAGCTCTGGGACTGGCCACGGCTGCCGAGGAGTTCCAGCTGGCTGAGTTCGGCAGGCACCTGTTGCCAGTCGGCGGTGGCCTGGTATCGCCAGAGCATACTGCCGCCCAGACTGACCGCGAGTGTGGCGCCGAATACCACAAAGATAAAACCGAACAGCAGTAAACCGCGGCTGAGATCGAGTTGGGGCAGGCGCGCGAGGAGGGTTTTCAAAGCCGGCATCGGAGGTCCTTTCCTGAATGGCCCGGCAGTATAGCGATTCACGGCAAGCGGACCTGAGACGCTCCTCGCAAAACCTTAACGCAGCGCTTTACTGGTCAGCTCGAATGAATCGATGAAGGCCTCGATGCGCTCTTCGGCGCCCGCACTGGCACCAGCCTGATCCGGCTGCGGGCGGTTGATCCAGATAAAGGCGGCGTTATCGCCGCGCTCGAGATAATAATAGCTGTGCCAGATATCCACAGCCTCGGCGCTCAGGCCAAGCGCGCTGCGCTGTGGAATATGCTGACCAAAGGTGGCGCTGGTGGCGCTTACGCCGCTGATGCGGTGATCCTGCAGGTTGATGGGTTCCAGCGTGGTGTGGTAGCGCTCCTCGAACAACTGAAAATACTGGGCGGTGGCCTGGCGATAGAGTTCGCCATCGGCTGGCAGATCACCCTTGAACAGATGTACCCGATACACCTCAATGGGCGCAGCCGAGGAGGTGAACTGCACCTGGCTTTCGCTGATGTCGAAGGATTCGCCGATGTGCATCTGGCTGTAGGCGTCGCTGCCCGGCCTGAAAGGTGTGTCGACGCTGAAGCTGCCGTCTGCGGCGCGGTAGTGGCCATCCTCAAGTTCGCCGCGCAGCAGGCTGTTGGCGATGCCGGTGCCCTCCGGCGGCGTGTCCTGTTGGCTGGCACAGGCGCTGAGCAGCAGGGGCAGCAGGCTAATGCCAAGGCGGCGTAGTGCCGAGGTAGAGGTCGCGGATGCAAGCATGTATGTACCATTTTTGAGATATTGTTGGAAAAGCCGGGCCGAACGGGTGCAGCAAAAATTCGCCATCGCCTGCAGTATAGCCGGCTCGGGTGCCGCTTCTGCCGAGTCAGGCTTTGCGCTTGTGCAAACAGACTGCGTACACTGCCGCGCTGGCAGACAGCATGGGAAAGTGAAGCATGACGATTCTATTCGAGATTGAACAACGCGACCCGGTACTCTACCGCCAGCAAACCCGCAAGAGCACATGGCTGGTACTGGCGCTGTTTGCCCTTTTGGCGATGGGCTTGTCCAGCGTGCTGGTGGCTGTGCTGGGGCAGCCGGAGGTGAGCAATTTTCGCTGGAATCTGACTGGTGTATTGCTGGGCCTGGCGCTGACCGTGGTCATAGTACGCTTTGGTCTCTGGCATCGGGAAATCATGGCGCCCGCAGTATATGGCTGGCGCCTCAAGCGCAGCCTGATGCGCGTGACCAACATCATGCATCAGGTCAAGGCGGGCGTCGCACAACATGACCCCGAGGCCATGCAGGTGCTGCGCTTTTACCATCTGGGTCTGCTGGAAATGCATCGACTGGATGGTAACAGCAGCGCGCTGGAGGACCTGGTGGCGGAACGCGAGCAATTGCGTGAAGCCATGCAGGTGCAAGGGCTGCAGACCGAATGTTATCAACTGCACCAGCAATGGCTGCAGGCAGTCAAGGCTATCCGGGTCTAGGGGACGAACACGATGCGCTCTTGCAGACTGTCGTCTACCCAGGCACGGCTGACCTGCTCGAGCGGGCGAGCGATTGCTGCCACATGCAGGCCGGCGACCGGAATTGCCTGTAACAGTTGACCAATGCAACGCACCAGCGCGGCGTTGGAAACGCTCCCCAATCCACTGCCCAGCAACTCCAGCCCGCTGCTGCGCAGTGCGCTGGCAGGCAACTCCATGTTGGCGCCACCCAGTGAGCCGATATTCACAAAGCGCACACGCCGTGCTGCCTGCCCGGGCGCATGGCCATCAGCCGCGCGCAGGATGGCGGCAGCCGAGGGCCCCCAGAGGTAGTCCAGCACGACGTCAATGCCGGCGTCCATTTCGGCACGCAGCTGCGCCGCCAACGACTGCTCATCCTGTTGCAGGGGTATGAAGCGGTCGGCGCCGAGCGCCAGCAGTTCGGGCTCCGTGGCCGGATTGCGGCCGGTCACCACAATACGCCCGGCGCCCAGGTGGCGAGCGATCTGAATCGCCAGCCGGCCGGAAGCACCGGTCGCTCCGTTGATCAGTACCGATTCACCTGGCTCGAATCCGGCGCGTTCGGTGAGCGCAGCCCAGGACGACATGCCAGGGTTGGCGATGGCCGCCGCGGTGAGGTCGTCTATGCCATCCGCAATAGCCACCACACAGTCAGCGCTGACCGCCACGCGTTCAGCCATGGCGCCCACCGGGTTGCGCGGAAAGGCGAAGTACACGCGCTCACCGTTGTCGAGCACGCCCACACCATCCGCGCCGGGTACAAAGGGCGGCTTGGGGCTGGAATAGTGCTTTGCGCAGGCCTGGGCGCGCACCAGCTGGCTCAGCGCTGCGCCTCGAACTGTCACCATAACTTCCCCCGGCTGCGCCTGCGGCTGAGCAAAATCAAGGTACTGCGGTGGCTGACTCGGGTCGTTCACGACTGCGGCTTTCATCGGTATCTCGCCATGTGAAGTAAGAGCGGGTAGGTATTCTAATCCTGTCCATGGTCAACGACCAATGCTGCTCATTGCGCTTGGTTCGTGGAACGTCCCGCAGGCGTCTGTGTCCATGGAATATGAATATGGAAACCCTGATCGACCTGCTGCAATGGCCTGCCATGCTGACTACCCTGATTGCCGCCTGGCTGGTTGGCTCGCAAACCCGTCGCAAGCGCAATTGGGGTTTTTGCTGCTTCATCCTGAGCAACATACTCTGGGTTGTCTGGGGCTGGCACGATGCAGCCTATGCCCTCATCACCCTGCAGCTTGGTCTGTTTTTGCTTAATCTGCGTGGCCATCGCAAAAATGGCGGCAGCGCCGAGGCCGGCTAACATGGATGCCGGCTGCGCTCAGTGCGATGGAGGCATGACGGTCCATTCGGGCTCATCAAACTCGCCGATCAGGCGTATATCGCAATAGCGCGAAGCGCCCTTGATGATCTCGGCTATCTCTGGATTGGGTTGTCCTTCCATGGCATCGCGGTTGGCCTTGCTGTCCCAATGTGCGATGGCGATCAGGGTTCGCGGATCGCCGATCTTGCGGTGCAGTTCAGTCCCCAGAGCGCCTGGCGCTTTCTGTATAAGCTGACTGGCACGGACCCACGCGTCGGCATAATCCTCGGCGCGGTACCCTTCTCTGATGTGCACTTCAAAGATGTATTTCATGTCGCGGTCTCCCACTGCGTAAATACGCTGTTCAAGCTGAGTGACGTTGGAGTGCTGCGGCATCCAAGGGTTCATATGATGCGGTGCGGCGTCAGCTGAAGAGATTGAGAAACGCTGCGAAAAGTATGCGTGAGGCATCCGCAATCTGTGGCCTGAAGGTGATCAGAAGTAGAACCACCAGAATAGAGTTCAGGATCGCCAGCAAGGCAATTTTCCCGTATTCGGTTCTGGGATAGGGTTGGTTAGGACGCCCTGCGCGGTTTGGCTCGTCCTGACCGGGCTTGAGGGCCAAATACAGCATGAACAGCTCGCCGATGAGGGGCAGGACTATCAGCCAACACCACCAGGCAGATCGGCCCGTGTCTCGGGTGCGCCTCAGTACCAGTGCGAGACTGATCCAGCAGTTGAGCATAAAGAGTGTGCCGATGCTCAGTAGCAGCGCCGCCGGATTGTGGCGCAGCAAAAAATAGGCGGCCGCGTAGCACAGCATGAAAGCATCAAGGTTGAAAGTCGCGTGATATAGCCAGTAGTTGGCTAGAGACAGGCGCCCCTCCATCTCCAGTACGCTGGGGCGTGCCACCTTGCATGATTTCTTCGCACGGGCTTTGCCTGACAGCAAGCCGCTGGCGTCCAGTGCTTGGTGACTGAAAACCGGCTCTATTCTTTCCATGTGCTTCATCCTTGTTCGCTGCCTACTGTACCCACTGCAACGCATGGCGTATGGGCGGATGATGCGCCGATTCGTTGCCGCGGCCAAGAAGAGGAGCTGTCTTTTACCACCGAAAACGAAAAAGCCCGGCACAAGGCCGGACTTTCCAGTGTTGCGGGCAATTTACAGGCTGTGCTTGGCCTTGAACTCGCGGCGGCGACGATGCAGAACCGGCTCGGTATAACCGTTGGGCTGCTTGCTGCCTTCGATGCACAGCTCTACCGCAGCCTGGAAGGCGACGCTGTCGTCGAAGTTCGGCGCCATCGGCTGGTAGGCCGGGTCGTTCTCGTTCTGACGGTCGACCACGGCCGCCATGCGCTTCATGGTTTCCATCACCTGCTCTTCACTGCATACGCCATGGCGCAGCCAGTTGGCGATGTGCTGGCTGGAGATACGCAGTGTTGCGCGGTCTTCCATCAGGCCCACATCGTTGATGTCCGGCACCTTGGAGCAGCCGACGCCGTGGTCGATCCAGCGCACAACGTAGCCGAGGATGCCCTGGGCGTTGTTGTCCAGTTCCTGCTGGATGTCTTCCTTGGACCAGTCGGTGCTGGCAGCCAGCGGGATGTTCAGAATGTCATCGACCGAGGCCGGCTTGCGCTTGGCCAGCTCGTCCTGACGCTCTGCCACGTTGACCTTGTGGTAGTGCAGAGCGTGCAGAGTTGCCGCGGTGGGTGAAGGGACCCAGGCCGTGTTGGCGCCGGCCATCGGGTGGCCGATTTTCTGATCCAGCATGGCCGCCATCAGGTCGGGCATGGCCCACATGCCCTTGCCGATCTGCGCGCGGCCCTTGAGGCCGGTCGCCAGGCCGATGTCCACGTTGTTGTTCTCGTAGGCGCCAATCCACACGGCGCCCTTGATTTCACCCTTGCGAATGAAAGCGCCGGCTTCCATGGAGGTATGAATCTCGTCGCCGGTACGGTCAAGGAAACCGGTGTTGATGAACACCACGCGCTCGCTGGCGGCCTTGATACAGGCTTTCAGGTTGATGGTGGTGCGACGCTCTTCGTCCATGATGCCGACTTTCAGCGTGTTGCGGGTCAGCCCCAGCAGGTCTTCGACGCGGCCGAACAGCTCTGTGGTGAAGGCCACTTCTTCCGGGCCGTGCATCTTCGGCTTGACGATGTAGACCGAGCCGGTGCGGGTGTTCTTGCGGCTGGTGTTGCCCTTGAGGTTGTGCATGGCGATCAGGCTGGTAACGGCGCCGTCCATGATGCCTTCGGGCACTTCGTTGCCGCTCTTGTCGAGTATGGCGTTGTTGGTCATCAGGTGGCCCACGTTGCGCACGAACAGCAGCGAACGGCCATGCAGCGTCAGGCTGGAGCCGTCGGCGCGGGTGTATTCGCGGTCGGGGTTCATGGTGCGGGTGAAGCTGCTGCCGCCCTTGTTCACGCTTTCTGACAGGTCGCCCTTCATCAGGCCCAGCCAGTTGCTGTAGACCACGGTCTTGTCGTCGGCATCGACGGCGGCGATGGAGTCTTCGCAGTCCATGATGGTGGTCAGTGCGGACTCCATCAGCACATCCTTGACGCCAGCAGCGTCGGTCTGGCCGACGTTGCTGGTGGCGTCAATCTGGATTTCAAAGTGCAGACCGTTGTGCTTGAGCAGCACGCCGGTGGGGGCATCGGCGGAACCGGTGTAGCCAATGAACTGCGCTGGATCTTTCAGGCCGGTGTTGCTGCCATCTTTCAGGGCCACGCTGAGCTGGCAGTCCTTGACGGTATAGGCGATGGAGTCCACATGGGAACCATTAGCCAGCGGAGCTGCCTGATTGAGGAAGTCGCGGGCAAAGGCGATGACCTTGTTGCCACGAATTTCGTTGTAGCCGGGACCCTTGGTTGCGCCGCCGTCTTCGGAAATGGCGTCGGTACCGTAGAGCGCATCGTAGAGTGAACCCCAGCGCGCATTGGCCGCATTGAGGGCGAAGCGGGCGTTCATTACCGGCACAACCAATTGCGGGCCGGCCATGGTGGCAATTTCTTCGTCGACGTTTTCGGTGGTGGCCTGGAAGTCTTCCGGCTCGGGCAGCAAATAACCGATCTGCTGCAGGAAAGTCTTGTAGGCAGCGGCGTCGTGGGGCTGACCCTTGTGCGCCTTGTGCCAGGCATCGATCTGCGCCTGGAAGTCGTCACGTTTGGCCAGCAGAGCCTTGTTCTTCGGCGCCAAGTCGTTGATCAGGGCTTCCAGACCGGTCCAGAAGGCATCGGCGTTGACGCCGGTACCGGGAATGGCCTGCTGATTGATGAAGTCGTGGAGAACCTTGGCAACTTGCAAACTGCCAACCTGGACGCGTTCTGTCATGGGGAAACCCTCACTCTGCTGACAACCTGCGCGCATCGCGCATCAGGACGTGGAATTTGGAGAGGCAGCATGTTACACGATGATCGGTTGCAAATCATGTTCATAACGTGGAATTCTGTTAGGCCGCGCCGCCGTTGCGACGCCTGCTGGCGCGCATTCCCTCTATTGGCTGGACACTGAATGGATCAGGATTTTCTCACTTCCTTTGTTGACCAGTTGCCCGCTCTCGAGCCGGGACGGGCGGTGGATGCTGCTGCCCGGCGTTACGCCGGCTATTACGGCATCGACTTCAGCGAGCGCTCGGCGCAGCACCTGGGGCGCATCGAAGTGGACGGCTTCAGCGTGGCGGTGCAGATCTGGCAGCCACCAGTAGCCCGCGGCACGCTGTTGATTCTGCACGGTTACTACGATCACATGGGGCTTTACCGCCACCTCATCGAATGGGCGTTGCAGCAGCAGTTTGCGGTGCTCGCCTTTGATCTGCCGGGCCATGGTTTGTCCAGTGGCGAGCGCGCCAGTATCGACTGCTTTCTGCGCTATCAGAAAGTGCTCGATGGTGTCCTGGAGCAGGCCATGCTGTGGGAACTACCCGCGCCGTGGCACATGCTGGGGCAGAGCACCGGCGGTGCCATTCTGATTGACCGTCTGCTGCATGGACCCGTGCCGGATGCGCTGGGCGAGACCATTCTCATGGCGCCGCTGGTGCGCCCCCGGCAGTGGGGCTTTTCACAGATGGGGCTGCGGCTGTTGGGCGGCTTTGTGCAGCAGTTGGGGCGCAAGTTCACCGACAACTCCAGTGATCAGGCCTTCCTCGACTTCATTCGCAGCCACGATCCGCTGCAGCCACAGGTGTTACCGGTGGCCTGGGTGCAGGCGCTGGAGCGCTGGATTCCGCGCATCGAAGGTGCAGAGAGCGTGGTGCACAAACCGCTGATTATTCAGGGTCAGGATGACGGCACGGTAGATTGGCAGCACAACATCAAGGTGCTGGAAAGCAAGTTTGCCGCGCCCGATACCCTGTACCTGCCGAAGGCGCGGCACCATCTGGCCAACGAACATCAACGCCTGCGCAAGCAGTACCTGGAGTGGCTGGCGCCGCGCCTCGGCGGCTAGGCTGGGTTCAGGGATTCAAGGCATCATGCGCTGCGGCATTGGCCGCCTTGAAAAAGGCTCGGCCAGTGTCCGATTCGCTCCATTGCACATACTGCTCCAGCTGCGCATCGGAGAGATCGCGGTAGACGTACAGCAGCGTCTGCGGCAGGTTGGGCTCCATTTGTGCACGCAGGGCGCCGCGCTGCTGGGTCAGCTCCTGAGGAATCTGGAACAGCCCGCCGAGCATCTGATTGGCGCTGTCGGTCGCCATGCCGGCCAACGCCAGGGATACCTCTTCGCCAAGGTCGAGCGCCGGCAGTTGCTTGGCCAGGCGGTCGATCAATGCCTTGCGCTCGGCACTCACCTTCATCATCGGCAAGCCATTCTGCATGGCGCTGACCTCGGCAGGGGAGGTGGCGCGGGTTTCGGCGGCAACCACTTGCTGGCCAACATCGCGGCGGTAGAAAGCGAGTGCATTGTCGAGTTCGTCGTCGCCGAGGTTGACCTGCAAGGTGGCGGCGGCACGCGCGTGCATGCGCTGGGGCTCGAAGCGTTCATTGCTCTTGCGCATCAGGTTATCAGCCACATTGGCGGGCAATTGCGCCGCGTAGCGTTGCTGAGCCTTCTTCAGCGCCTGCTGAAAATGCTCCTGATGGGTTTGCATGCCGGAGATCTGGTACAGCTCGTTGCTGTTGGCCAGAACGGGAAGACTCATGGCCAGAAGGCCGCTCAGCAGGGTGGTGCGAACGGCGGAAAACAGGGTGGGACGCATATTAGCCTCATGTGGTGACGAGCGGGCACCTGCCCGCGCGGAAAAATCTTGCCAGAGTACGGCCATGACATACAATGCCGGCGTCTGCCTGGCCGGCTGCGCGGCCAACCTACCTGGCGCGGTCTGGCCGCTGAACGCGGGTCCAGGGCAGGCGTGCCGGTGTCGGCGTAACCTGTTCGAGTGTCACTGCCATGTTCGAGTTCCCTGGGGTACCGGTCAGCCGCTTTGAGCTGATAGCCGATGAGCTGGCCGAGCGTGGCTGGTCTGTGCAACCGCAGTTGCTGCCCGCTGATCTGGTGCAGGCCTTGGCCAGCGAATGCCATGCGCTCTGGCAGCAGTCCGACTTGACGCCGGCGGCGATTGGCCGTGGCCCGGAGCAAACCGTGGTGCCGCGGATTCGTGGTGATTACACCCGTTGGCTGGACGACTGTCCGCCGTGCGCTGCCAACAGTGCCTATCTGCGGCTGATGGACGAGCTGCGCCATGTGCTCAACCGCAGCCTGTTCCTCGGGCTCGACAGCTTCGAAACCCATTATGCGTTGTATCCGCCCGGTGCCGGCTATCAGAGGCATCTCGACCGCTTTCAGGACAGTCCGCTGCGCAGTGTCTCGGTGGTGGCTTATCTCAACCAGCAATGGCAACCGGGCGACGGCGGCGAATTGCGCCTGCACCTGGCTGCGGGCACTCATGATGTGGCGCCGCGCGCGGGAACCGTGGCCGTGTTCACCAGTGCAGACATTGAGCATGAGGTGCTGGCCGCGGGCAAGGAGCGAGCCAGCCTGGCCGGCTGGTTTCGTCGTCGGCCGGATAATCCGCTGCTGCGCTGAGTAGCGGCTGACCGCTAAACTGCAGGGTCTGTAACGCCAGGAGAGAGTACTGCATGGAAAAGATTCTGGTCAGCCGCTGCCTGCTGGGTCACCCGGTGCGCTACGACGGTGGCGGCTTCGACCCGCAGGCGCAACTGCTGCGCTGGCAGGCGCAGGGACGTATTGTGGCGCTGTGCCCGGAGGTGGCTGGCGGTTTGCCGACGCCGCGCCCGCCAGCGGAGATTCCCGGTGGCCAGGGCGCTCAGGTACTTGATGGTCTACTACCGGTGCGCAGTATCGAGGGTGACGATTTCACAATCGCGTTCGTGCGCGGCGCAGAACAGGCCGTGGCGTTGGCCGCCAGGCACGGGCTGCGTTACGCCCTGTTGAAGGCGCGCAGTCCGTCATGCGGCAACCATGAGAATTACGACGGTAACTTCAACGGCACCAAGGTGCCTGGTGAAGGTGTCACTGCGGCCGCCTTGCGCCGCGCCGGGGTGCGGGTCTTCAATGAAGACGAGATGGCGCAACTGGCTGCGTTGCTCGATACGTGAGTCCGCGCGCCGCTGCTCATGCCGTCAGACGTTGCCTTAGCCGGCCCAGCATGCCCATGAAGTTGCTCACCCGGCTTTGCTCCTCGGCAGCGCGCGGCGTCTCTGCCTGACGCAAGGACGGCGCGCTGGGCTGTTGCCAGGCCTGTTCTACCTGAACCACCGCCGTCTTGATTGCCCGTTCAAGCATGCCGCGGCGAATGGGTTTGGGCAAATAGCGAAAAATCTGCGCCTGATTGATCAGCTTCAGCAGCAGCTGGGTATCCTGAAAAGGCGTGACCACAATGCTCAATAACTGCGGGTGGGCTTGCGCCAGGGTCATCAGCAGCGGCCGCAGATCATCGCTGCCCAGGCGAATGTCGCTCAGCAGGATGTCCACATCCTCTTCGTTGAGTTTGGCCAGGGCGCCGTCCAGTGTGCTTACCGCTTGCAGCTGTATACCTAGCCGGCCGCAGATGTCGCGGCTCAGGGCCAGGGTTTCTGCCTCTTCATCCACCAGCAGCAAACAGACCTGGCGTGCTCTGGCGGGCGTATGCGCCGCGGCAGCAGGTGATTGCCCGAGAAAACGGCGCCGATGGCGCACTATCTCGGCCGCCTGCGCCAGGGTGTCGGCCATATCCCGCTGCTCCCAGGGCTTGGTCAGATAGCGGAAGATGCCGCCGCTGTTCAGGGCGTCTACCGCGGCGTCCAGATCGGAATAGCCGGTGAGCAGAATACGCAGGCTGTCGGGGTAGGCATGCTGCACCTGGCTGAGCAATTGGCTGCCGCTGATCTGTGGCATGCGTTGATCGCTGACGACTATGTCTACCGGTTCGGTTTTCAGGCGCTCCATTACCCGTGCCGGGTTGGACTCGGTAATCACCTGATACTGGCGGCGAAATTGCAGCGACAGGCTGCGCAGAATGCGTTCTTCGTCATCGACAAACAGGATGCGCACGGGATCGGACGAGGTCATATCAAGCGCTCCGTTGCAATGACTGGGTCTGGTTCAGCGGCAAACTGATAACGAAGCGGGTGCCGCGCCCCGGTTCGGAGGCAAAGCGGATATTGCCACCATGCTGTTGCACTATCTTGTAGCTGATCGCCAATCCCAGGCCGGTACCTTCGCCCACTGCCTTGGTAGTGAAGAAGGGATCGAAGATGCGCTGCTGAATGCCTTTGGGAATACCCTGGCCGTTGTCCTGGATCGACAGGTAGGCAAACTGCGCGTCCGCCCAGCTCTTGAGCAGAATCTGCCCGCTGTCAGGCATCGCCTGCGCCGCGTTGGTAAGCATGTTGAGCAGCACCTGGTTGATTTGCGAGGGCGTACAGGTAATGGTGGGCAGCTCGCCGAGACGCGTGACCACCTTCACCTTGTCCTTCAGCGCATTGCGCGCGATCACCAGCGCACTGCGCACGCAATCGTTGAGATCGATGTCTTCGCTCATGGCGCGATCCAGGCGGGCAAAGTCCTTGAGGCTGACTGCCAGTTCGCCGATCTGCTCCAGGCCGTAGAGGGTGTCGTCCACCAGCGGCGTGAAGTCCTCTTCGAAGGTCGCCGGAGAGGCCAGCTCGGTCGCGTCCTGCACACGCGCGAATGCCGCTTCCACGGTCTCGGCCGAGGTGTCCGGATCGGTCAGGCACTGGCTCAGCTGCGCCTGCGCCTCGGCCAGCTCCAGCAGTGGCTGGACCAGATCGCGCAGCAGTTGCACATTGTTCTTCACATAGCCCAGTGGAGTATTCAGCTCATGCGCCACCCCGGCGACCATCTGGCCGAGTGAGGCCATCTTCTCCGACTGGATCAGATGCGCCTGCGAGTTCTTCAGTTCGCGCAGGGCGCGATTTAGCGCACGGTTGCGCTGGTCTATGCGGCTTTCCATGGCCTTGAGCAGGTCCAGCACCGTGCCCAGCCCCTGATAACAGCCGTACTCGTCGACCAGAATGAAGTCTTCGGTAATCGGGTATTGCAGCTGCGCGGTGACGATGCGTGCGGCGTCATCCAGAGAGGTATTTAGCGCGATCACCAGCGAGCCGGGGTTGGCCGCCTCGGTGACCGAGCGCTTGCCCCAGAGATCACGCCCGAAGCGCTGCATGAAAATGTCCTGCAAACGGTACCGGCTGATCAGCCCCAGCGGGCGCTGCGCCGCGTCTACCACGGGCAGAGAAAGAAACGCCTTGTGGCTGGGCTGCAGCAGCTGGTCGGCGACCTCGCTGATGGTCATCTCGGGGCTCAATGATTCGATGGGTTTGAGCAGGGCGGCGAGGGACTGGATGGCGGACATGGGGTGGGGTTCGGTTGTCGGGTTGAAGCGTCATTCAACCAGCGTCAGGTTTCTAGCGTATTACAGTGGGGGCTCTGGTTGGATGCTTCTGGCGCGGTTCTGAGACGAGGGGTTTTATGGCGTTTGACAGTGCCAGGCTGGAGCTCACTCACCCTGGAAGACGCTTGTGTTGCCAGTCTAGCTCTTTTTCGAGACTGTCTTTGCGCATGCCTTTCGCCTTTGCCGGCGAGTTACTTTTGTTTGATTGGCCAAAAATGCCGTCTGCCCGTTATTGCCTGGTTTACCTGCGTAACTACAGCGCCGGCTTTGTAGTTAGTGCATCAGCTCATTACCGTTTTCGCCTCTAGGCGAGCCAAGGGGGCATGCTTGCCCATGCCCCCTTAGCGATCCCCCAGGGCACCCAGCTGCGCGGCCCTTCGGGTTCGCTGCGTTGCTCGATCTGCCGGGGGCACGCGCAAACTCGGCGCTACGCACCTCAGACACCGCGCGTACCTTTTTCCCGGCAGATCTGCGCTACTCGCCCGCTCAGATGGGAGTTTTGGTCCGAGTGGTTACTTGTTTTGCTGCCATCCTGATCAGCAACCAAGCCCAAAAACCCCGGCGCGCTCTGGCTGATCATTCCCTTCCAAGCTGTCGAGTAACGCAGAGAAGCCGCAGGCCAGCTTGGTGGGGTGGCCTTTTTTTGGTTACTTTTGTATGGCCAAGCAAACAAAAGTAACTCGCCGGCAAAGGCGAAAAGCGGACGTGGATGTACCTTCAAGATGGAGCAAGGCTAAAAAGATCGGAATTTAATGCAGGTGCTCGAGCTACCAGGTCGGAATATTACTGGGCTTTTATAACAGGCGGGCGATGTTCGGTTGAGTGTACAGCTGATGCACCACGCCATGGTAGGCAAGCCTTCGGCGTTGGCCACCCTAGGAACCCATGCCCGTGCGACTAACAAAAAAAGGGGGCGCAACCGACGTTGCGCCCCCTTTGGGTATTGCTGCAGCCCGGCACGCCAGGCTGATGGCTCAGCTTAGAACAACACCCGCACGCGAATGGTGCCCTTGACCTGCAGGATCTTCTCCAGCGCCAGATCGGAGTACTCGGCGTCGACATCCACCACCACGTAACCGACCTTCTCGTTGGTCTGCAGGAACTGACCACAGATGTTGATGCCGTTGGCGGCAAACACGCTGTTGATCTCGCTCATCACGCCGGGCACGTTCTCGTGAATGTGCAGCAGCCGGTGCTTGCCGGGGTGCGAAGGCAACGCCACTTCAGGGAAGTTGACCGAGGTGATGGAGGTGCCGTTGTCGCTGTAGCGCACCAGCTTCTCCGCCACTTCCAGACCGATGTTGGCCTGCGCTTCCATGGTCGAGCCGCCGATGTGAGGGGTCAGGATGCAGTTCTGGAACTCGCGCAGCGGGCTGACGAACTCGTCGCCATTGGCTCGTGGCTCAACCGGGAATACGTCGATCGCAGCGCCATTCAGGTGTTTGTCGCGCAGGGCCGAGGCCAGCGCATCGATATCCACCACGGTGCCGCGCGCGGCGTTGATCAGGATGCCGCCCTTCTTGATGGCACGGATTTCCTTCTCGCCCATCATCCACTTGGTGGCAGCGGTTTCCGGTACGTGCAGGGTGACGATGTCGGCCATGCCCAGCAGCTCGGTCAGCGAGCCGACCTGGGTAGCGTTACCCAGTGGCAGCTTGGTCACTACATCGTAGAAATACACCTTCATGCCCAGGCCTTCGGCCAGAACAGACAGCTGGGTACCGATGGAGCCGTAACCGATGATGCCGAGCTTCTTGCCGCGGATCTCGTAGGAATCGGTGGCGCTCTTCATCCAGCCGCCTTCGTGGCAGGCAGCGTTCTTTTCGGGGATGCCGCGCAGCAGCAGAATGGCTTCGGCCAGGACCAGCTCGGCGACTGAGCGGGTGTTGGAGTAGGGCGCGTTGAATACGGCAACGCCCATTTCCATGGCGGCATCCAGATCCACCTGGTTGGTACCAATGCAGAAGCAACCTACGGCAACCAGCTTGTGGGCATGGCTGAAGATGTCGGCGGTGAGCTGGGTGCGGGAACGGATGCCGATGAAGTGCGCGTCGGCAATGGATTCCTTCAGTTGCTCTTCCGGTATGGAGCCAGTGTGATACTCGATGTTGGTGTAACCCGCTGCCTTCAATGTGTCGACGGCAGTCTGGTGTACGCCCTCGAGGAGCAGAAACTTGATTTTGCTTTTGTCCAGCGAGGTTTTGGCCATGGTGTCAGTTACCCGAATGCTGATTGAGATGAGCCGAGCAAAGCCTTCTGCGATTTAGTCCGACAGAAGTGTCCTGTTTCGGAAGCCGCGTATGCTAGCATAATCTGCCTTTTTTGATGCCTGTGGCTGCATGAAATGTGCTCAGGCGCTGCATGAATTTCGTTTGAGAGCCCGCCATGACCCCAGAAGCCGTGATTGCTACCCTCAAGACCCTGGTTGAGCCGGACAAGGTCCGCGTTGACGCCGAATCACTCAACGCCTGGGGCAAGGACTGGACCAAGCATTTCGAGCCCGCGCCCCTGGCCATCGTATTCCCCAAGACCGTAGAACAGGTGCAGGCCGTGGTGCGCTTTGCCAATGAGCAGAAGCTGGCGCTGGTGCCCTCCGGCGGGCGCACCGGTCTGTCTGCTGCAGCCGTGGCGGCCAATGGCGAAATCGTGGTGTCATTCGACTATATGAACCAGATCAGCGATTTCAACCAGTTCGACCGCACCGTTGTCTGCCAGCCAGGCGTGGTCACGGCGCAGCTGCAGCAGTTCGCCGAAGACCAGGGTCTGTATTACCCGGTCGATTTCGCCTCTGCCGGCTCCAGCCAGATTGGCGGCAATATCGGCACTAACGCTGGCGGTATCAAGGTGATTCGCTACGGCATGACGCGCAACTGGGTCGCTGGCCTGAAAGTGGTAACCGGCACGGGCGAGCTGCTGGAGCTGAACAAGGATCTGATCAAGAACGCCACCGGCTATGATCTGCGCCAGCTGTTTATCGGCGCCGAAGGCACCCTGGGCTTTGTGGTGGAGGCGACCATGCGCTTGGAGCGCGCGCCCAAGAACCTGACCGCCATGGTGCTGGGTACGCCGGACTTCGACTCCATCATGCCCGTGCTGCACGCATTCCAGGACAAGCTGGATCTGACCGCCTTCGAGTTTTTCTCCGATAAGGCCATGGCCAAGATCATGGGCCGTGGGGATGTACCGGCGCCCTTCGAGACCGACTGCCCCTTCTATGCGCTGCTGGAATTTGAAGCCATCAGCGAAGAGATTGCCAACGACGCCCTGGCTACCTTCGAACACTGCGTCGAGCAGGGCTGGGTGCTGGATGGGGTCATGAGCCAGAGCGAGCAGCAGCTGCAGAATCTGTGGAAGCTGCGCGAGTTCATCTCCGAGACCATCTCGCACTGGACACCCTACAAGAACGATATCTCGGTCACCGTCGGCAAGGTACCGGCCTTCCTGCACGATATCGACGCCATCGTGGGTGAACACTACCCCGATTTCGAGATCGTCTGGTTCGGTCACATCGGTGATGGCAATTTGCACCTGAATATCCTCAAACCGGAGAATCTGTCCAAGGATGAGTTCTTCGGCCAGTGCGCCAGGGTCAACAAGTGGGTATTCGAGATTGTCGAGAAGTACAACGGTTCCATCTCCGCCGAGCACGGCGTGGGCATGACCAAGCGCGACTATCTGACCTACAGCCGCAGCCCGGCGGAAATCGCCGTGATGAAATCGATCAAGGCGGTGTTTGATCCCAACGGCATCATGAATCCGGGCAAGATTTTCAGCTAAAAGCGGCAAGCGTCAAGCCCCAAGCTGCAAGCAAGCGGGGGCTGCGCTTTGCCTCCATCTGCATACCGCGGCTTTTGGAGAACTCTGATGAATTACCAGCACCACTACACTGACGGTACTGCGATTGATTTGCCCATGGGCAAGGTGGTTTGTGTTGGTCGCAATTACGCCGAGCATGCGCGTGAGCTGAACAACCCGGTACCCACCGAGCCGCTGCTGTTTATCAAGCCGGCCACCTCGGTGGTGCCAATTGGTGAGGAGTTGGCCCTGATTCAGGGGCGCGGGCCGGTGCACTACGAGACCGAGATTGCGCTGTTGATCGGTCAGCCACTGACTGGCGAGGTGTCTGAGGCTCAAGCCAGCGCAGCGATTGCCGGTGTCGGCCTGGCGCTGGATCTGACCCTGCGTGAGTTGCAGGATCAGCTCAAGGCCAAGGCGCATCCCTGGGAGCGGGCCAAGTGTTTCGATGGTGCCTGCCCCCTGACGCCCTTTGTGCCAGCGGCCGAGGCGGGTGAGCTGAGCGAGTTGTCATTGCAGTTGGAAATCAACGGTGAGCTTCGCCAGCAGGGCACGGCGGCGGAAATGATTACACCGGTACTCGCGCTGCTGCGGCATGTCGCCACCCAGTTCACCCTGTTGCCGGGCGATGTGGTGATCACCGGTACCCCGGCGGGGGTGGGGGTGCTGAATCCTGGCGATCAATTGCAACTGGCCATGCCGGGCAAGTTACAGGTCACCACGCGTATCGCCGGCTGACCCGACTTGAGAAAACGGCTGATAGGTCTGCTTTTACTCTTGCTACTGAGCGCGTCCGCGCTGCATTTGCTGCACCTCGACAGTTTGCTCTGGCATGCCTGGCGCCTGGATGCACAGCCCCCCCAGAGCGCGAGCATGCGTCTGGGCAATTATCGTGTCGAAATTGAAGGGCATGAGGTAGTTGGGCTGCAAGACGATCTTTCCTCGCTAACCTACAACCGCGAGAGCAACACCCTGTTTGCCACGCTTAATCGCGAGCCGCTGCTGGTCGAGTTGAGCCTGGAGGGTGAGCTGCTGCGCAAGGTGCGCGTTAACGGCGTGGAGGACATGGAAGGTCTCACGCATGTAGGCGGCAATCGTTATGTGGTAGCCGAAGAGCGTACGCAGCGATTGCTGATTCTGGATGTGCCGCCGCAGGCTTTGGACGTTGCAACGGACGCCGCCGCCAGCTTGACCATCGGCATGGATCTGAACGGCAACAAGGGTTTTGAGGGGCTGTCATGGGATCACCGCAGACAGCGGCTGCTGGTCGTCAAGGAACGCGACCCCATGCGCGTGCTGTCGATCACCGGATTTGTCGATGCGCGGCCGGGGGAGCCCATGCAGGTGGCGATTCAGGAGCTCGAATCATCCGATTCGCCACGGCTGTTCATGCATGATCTGTCGTCCTTGAGTACGCACGATGAAACCGGTCACCTGCTGTTGCTGAGTGATCAGTCGCACATGGTTGTGGAGTACAGCGAGACGGGCAGGCCGCTGAGCCTGCTGGGCTTGTGGCGCGGTATGAGCGGCCTGCAGAAAACCGTACCGCAGGCCGAAGGGTTGTCACTCGACAGTGCGGGCCGGCTGTATCTGGTCAGCGAGCCCAATCTGTTCTATCGCTTTGTGCCCGGCAAGTAGAGCGCTCAAGAGCGCTCCAGCGCTTTCACCCCGTCCTTGGTGCCCAGCAGCAGTACATCGGCCGGGCGCGCGGCGAAAAGCCCGTTGCAGACCACGCCGACGATAGCGTTCAGATCGCTTTCCAGCTGCTGCGGATTGACGATCGACATGTTGTAGACATCGAGTATCACGTTGCCGTTGTCGGTCACGCAGCCTTCGCGATAGACCGGATCACCGCCCAGCTTGACGATTTCGCGCGCCACATGGCTGCGCGCCATGGGAATCACCTCGACTGGCAGCGGGAAGCTGCCCAGCACCGGCACCAGCTTGCTTTCATCGGCGATGCAGATAAAGGTTCTGGCCACGGCCGCGACAATTTTCTCGCGCGTCAGTGCGGCGCCGCCGCCCTTGATCAGCTCCAGCCTGTCGTTGCTCTCATCGGCACCATCCACGTAAAAATCCAGATGGCTCACGCTGTTCAATTCGTACACGGCGATGCCGTGGCTCTTCAAGCGCTCGGCGGTCGCTTCCGAGCTGGCGACGGCGCCATCGAAGGCCAGTTTGTGTTTGGCCAGCGCGTCGATAAAGCAATTGGCGGTGGAACCGGTGCCCACGCCTATCACGCTCTTGTCGTCCAAATACGGCAGCAGACGCTCCACGGCGGCCTGGCCTACGGCCTGTTTCAGTTCGTCCTGGGTCATGGTCGGCTCCTCGGGGCTGGAAAGGGTGCTGGCAAAAACGCGGATTATACGGGGTTGCCATGGCTGGCGTGTAGTCGCGATAGCGCGGATTCGCTAGACTGGCCGCTTTTATCCCCCGGAACAAGCTGACCTCACCCATGCTGCAAAACCCGACGCTTGAAACCTACGTCAAGAAAATCCTCTGCTCACGTGTCTACGACGTGGCGGTTGAAACCCCGGTGCACGCCGCGCCTTTCCTCTCCGAGCGCCTGGGTAACACCGTATTGCTCAAGCGCGAAGACCTGCAACCGGTGTTCTCGTTCAAGATTCGTGGCGCCTACAACAAGCTGGCGCAGCTGACCGACGAGCAACGGGCTTGTGGCGTGGTGGCGGCTTCGGCCGGCAATCATGCGCAAGGCCTGGCCTTTGCTGCCCGGCATATGGGCGTCAAGGCGACCATCGTGATGCCGCGCACTACGCCGGAGATCAAGGTCAAGGCAGTGCGCGCCCGCGGTGGCAAGGTGGTGTTGCACGGTGATGCCTTCGACGAGGCGCTGGCCTACTCGCAGAAGCTGGTTAAGGAAAAGGGCTTCGTCTACATCCATCCCTACGACGATCCTGACACCATCGCCGGCCAAGGCACGGTAGCGATGGAGATTCTGCGCCAGGTGCATTCCGGCATAGATGCCATCTTCGTACCCGTGGGCGGCGGCGGCCTGATTGCCGGTATCGCCGCCTACGTGAAATACCTGCGGCCCGAGATCAAGGTGATTGGCGTCGAGCCGGAAGATTCGGCGTGCCTCAAGGCGGCGATGGCCGCCGGCGAACGTGTAGTGCTGAGCCAGGTCGGACTGTTCGCCGATGGCGTCGCCGTGGCGCAGATTGGCGAACATACCTTCGAGGTGTGTCGTCACTACGTGGACGAGGTGATAACCGTCACCACCGACGAAATGTGCGCGGCAATCAAGGATATCTACGACGACACCCGCTCCATCTGCGAGCCCGCCGGCTGCCTGGGCGTGGCCGGGATCAAGAAATACGTGGCGCGCGAAGGTTGCAGCGGCAAGGTGCTGGTCGCTATCGACTCTGGCGCCAACGTCAACTTCGATCGCCTGCGCCACGTCGCCGAACGTGCCGAGATCGGCGAGAAGCGCGAAGCGCTGCTGGCGGTCACCATTCCCGAGAAGCCCGGCAGCTTCAAGACCTTTTGCGAAGCCATCGGCAAGCGCGCCATTACCGAATTCAACTACCGCTATCACAGCGGCAGCGAGGCGCACATCTTTGTGGGTGTGCAGACGCACCCGGAACTGGACCCGCGCGACCAATTGGTGGCGCAGTTGAGCAAGCAGGGTTTCCCGGTGCTGGATCTGACCGACAACGAGCTGGCCAAGCTGCACGTGCGGCACATGGTCGGTGGGCATGCCGAGCAGGTGACCGACGAGCTGGTGTTCCGCTTCGAGTTCCCCGAGCGCCCTGGCGCGCTGTTCAACTTTCTCAACAAACTGGGCGGGCGCTGGAATATCTCGATGTTCCATTACCGCAACCACGGCGCGGCCTATGGCCGGGTAGTGGCCGGATTGCAGGTGCCGCAGGAAGAAAGGCACCTGGTGACCCAGGCGCTGGAGGGTATCGGCTACCAGTACTGGGATGAGACCGATAACCCGGCCTACCGGTTGTACCTGGGTTAGCAGCCGCCAGAGCCGCACCTAGAGACCCTCCTGGAGCTATAGCCCTTCGTTCGGCTCGGCGCTGCAGGTGCGATTGCGGCCCTCGTCCTTGGCTCGATACAGGGCCGCATCGGCCTGTTTGATCAGGTCGTGCGGACCCCATTCCGGCATGGGTTGCAGGCTGGCGGCGCCGATACTCACGCTGAGTAGCCCGCTGGCGTTGCTGGTTTCCGGGTGCGGCAACGCCATCAATGCCACGGCTTCATGAATGCGCTGGGCCACTTTCAGGCATTGGCTCGGGTCGGCGCCCGGCAATATCACCGCAAACTCTTCGCCGCCGTAGCGGCACACACAGTCGCCCTCGCGCATCAGGCAATTGTTCAGTGCATTGGCCAGGCGCTGCAGCGCGTCGTCACCGGCCTGGTGGCCGAGGTGATCATTGAAGCGTTTGAAGTGGTCTACATCCAGCATCAGCAGGCCCAGTGGCGCGTTGTCGCGGCGTAGTCGGCGCCACTCGCTGAGCAAGGTCTTGTCGAAATAGCGACGGTTATACAGGCCGGTCAGGCCATCCTGGTTGGATAGCCGTTGCAGTCGCTCGGCGATCTCCAGTTGCTCGCTGTTGTTGCGGCCCACGCAGATCAGATAATCTCGGCCCAGGCGACGCAGATGTCGCACGCTGATTTCCAGCGGGGTCAGTTTGCCATCGCGCCGGCGTACGTGCTGCTGGAAAATGGCGTTGCCCTGATCGTGAATGAGTTTTTTTACCGCATGCAGCCAGGAATCCGCGTCGGGCATGATGTCGCGCGGCGCAATGCTGGCCAACTGACGCAACTCCTCCTCGGTGTAACCCAGGCTCTGCCAGCAGGTGCGGTTCAGATAAACCAGCTCCTGCGGGCGCAGGCCGATGATGAACAGGGCATCATGACTGTGGTCGGTCATGTCGATGATCAGTTTCAGGCGTGCCTGATTGTGTTGCAGGCTTTCTTCGGTCGCCTGGCGTCGCACCACTTCGGCCTGCAGCTGGCGGTTGGTGCTTTTCAGTATCTGGTTGCGGCGAGCAGCCTGCAGGGCCAGCCAGAGCGAATAGCACAGTAGCAGGGCCGCCAGGCTGCCACTGATCATGATCATCAGGGGCAAGTGGGTAGTGGCGGTGGCCAGCAGATGACGGGTGGGGTGCACCACCAGCATGAAGTTGTGGTTTTCGCCCAGTTCCACCGGGCTGGATACGCTCCAGCTGTTGGTAACCTGGTCGTTGGTGGGGCGGTTGATCAACGTCTGGCCGCGCGCCTCCAACTCGACACTCAGCCGATTGGCTTGCAGGTTCTTGAGCAGGTCGGCGAGCAGCACCTCAACGCGAAAGATGCCCAGCAGAAAACCGTCAAACTCCGTGCCCGTCTCGGTCTGGCGATATAGCGGGACGTAATAGGCCAGTCCCTGACCGCCCTGGACCAATTGAAAGCTGTTGCTCAGGTGCGCAGTTGCAGTGCGTTCCACCTCGGCCAGCACGGCATAGTTGGGGTGCTCTGGACCATAGACAAAATCGACGGCGGCTTCATTGCCGGCCAGCGGTTGAACCCAGCGCATGCGGTAATCACGATCAAGCCACTCGATCGCCTGAAAATTCTCGAAATCGCGCAACAGGCGGTTGGCTTCGAGCTGCAGGCGAGCGCGGGCCTGAGTCTGCTCTGCAGCCAGCAGCGCCTGCCAGAGATAGAAAATGGCAAACAGCAGGGCAACAAGAAGCAGGACTATCAGCGTCAGGGCGTGCTTGGGGTGGCGGGCGGCTGAGCGAACTGGCATGGCTGCACTCTGTGGATGTCGGTGTACTGATAGCACAATGCTGCCATTTGAGCCAGTGGTCGCGACAGCCAGGTGGCTCTTGCCATCATATGGCCGTAGTCAGAATGGACCATTGCTCCGCGCTGACCGGCATCACGGACAGGCGATTGCCCTTGTGCAGCAGGGGCAGATCCTCAAGGCCTGCAAGTTGTCTGATCTCGCTCAACATCAGAAGTTTCGGGAACCTGCTGGTGGCCACAACATCCACTGCTACCCAGGGTAGTTTCTCAGCGCTGGCTTTCGGGTCGTGATAAGGGCTCTCGGGGTCTAGCGCGGTCCGGTCGGGGTAGGCTTGGCTGACAATCTCGCCGATGCCGGCAATGCCGGGCGGCTGGCAACTGGAATGATAGAAGAAAAAGGTGTCTCCGGGCTGCATGCCGCGCATGAAGTTACGCGCCTGATAATTGCGCACCCCGTCCCAGGGTGCCTGTCCCGCGGCGATCAGGTCGTCGATGGAAAAAGCGTCCGGTTCGGATTTCATCAGCCAGAAGGCCATATATATAGCTCCTTGATATGTCTGGTCTTGACATTCTTGTCTAAAGGTTATAAATGACACCCACTGTTGCGCGGGTTTTTCGTCCTTCAGCTCACAGGGGGCAGGACAGTAAAAAACGCGTACAGATCAATAATAGATTGCCGGATAGTGGAGGAGGCAACGCGTGCGACGCAAACCAGATATGTTGTGGGTTTTGGTAATCGTTTTCGGTCTTGGGGTGGTGACTACGGGGTATACCCAGAGTTACCTGGAAAAGTCCTCGGCGCGCGAAGCGCCGGCCGAGCCCTCCTATGATTACCCCTGATTATCCTCGAGCCTGAGCGGCATCCGCAGGTCGGGGCGCAGCAACAATAACTCATGGTCGGTGGCGATGCCGTCCAGCGGGATATCCCAACTGGCCGCCGGCAGTGCTTCAGTCTTCTGACACTGATGCGCCAGCCCGATCAGCGCTGGCCGCCGCCAGCTCGCTCGCCTGTGCCTGAAGGCAAAACTGCGGTCATAGAAACCGCCGCCCATTCCCAGCCGGTTGCCAGACTCATCAAATCCCACCAGCGGCATCAATACCAGATCAAGGCGCCAGGGTCTGACCTGCAGCTTGCGGTTGGGTAGCGGCTCACGTATGCCATAGCGGTTACGCGTCCAGCGCTGCTGGGGTAGCAGGCGTTGAAAGCTCATCCGGGTGCTGGGCCAACGGTGCAGCACTGGCAGATAGCAGTGCTTGCGCAAGCGCCGGCAGCGGTGGAGCAGAGGAAGGGGGTCTATCTCGCCATCGGCAGCCAAATAAAAGGCAATGTGGCGGCTACGTACAAACAGGCTGGTTTTGCTCAGACGGCGCGTCAGCTGCTGGCTGGCGCGTCTTTGTTCGACCCGACTCAGGCTGCGGCGAGCAGTGCGCAAGTGTTTGCGTAATTGCTTGCGAGAGTCGGGTGTCATGGAAAAGGTCCCCAGAGTGCCGCTGCCGGGTTAGCCCTTGAACCCGAAAGTTCAAGGTGGGGGACACGGCGCTGCCTCAGGCTTTCCGTCATGCGGACATGCACACTGGCAACAACGCGTGGCCTCCTGGTACAGGAGTATCGGCTCAGGGACATCTCCGACTGGCCAACACCCCAGGGATGTTGCCCACTATACAGAAAACCCGGTTGGACTTCGATGCCGATGGGAAAATTGCTGACAAGACGGAAGGTTCTGACGCTCGCCAAACTCAGTTCTGGTGGTTTTCCAGTGCCTGATCAAGCCGCTTCACCAACTCGCTGATCTGCGCCTTCTGATCGTCCAGGGCGCCGCTCTGATCGTGGTTGCCGGTCAGCATCTCATGACTGATGTTCAGCGCCGCCATCACGGCGATGCGCTCCACGCCAATGACCTTGCCGCTGTTGCGGATGTCGCGCATGGTGGTGTCGAGGTGGCGGGCGGCCTGCTCCAGATTGCTCCGCTCTTCCGGCGGGCAACTGACGCGATACTCCTTGTCGAGTATGTGCAGGATGACAGTCAGGGGTTGGCTCATGAGTCGTGCTCCAGGGATTTGAGACGCAATATCATGGCTTCGACCTTCTGACGGGCCAAATCGTTCTTTTCGATTAACTGTACGCGTTCATCCCGCCACAGACGCTCCTGCGCAAGCAGGTGCTGATTCTGCAATTTGAGCTGGTCGCAGAGGTCGATCAGTTGGGTAATGCGTTGTGCGAGGGCGTTGATATCGGGTGCGTCCATTGGTGCCATTCTGTCTTCCCGGTGTTGAGCCACTATAGAGGCGGCCCGCAAGGTGGTCAAACCTCGCGCAATGCACTATTGGATTGGGCTTGCCTGGGGCGGGCGGTAGATTTACCCCGGCCTGGGCAGGCACAATAGAGCCACATTAGTTCATCTGCTTCGAGCGTCCGCATGCAGGCCATAGCATACCTGTATTCCCAAGCCGCAGCAGTGCCTGTTTCTCATTTGCCGGAGGCCCGGAAACCACTATGGCTTTGATGCCCGCCGTTTTTGACTATGATCGCTACGCCCAGCTCTGCAGTGAAGTGGGGGCGGTGGTGCGACCGGCCGAACTGCATGGCCATCTGACCGGCCGCCTGGCAGCGGGCGCCCGTCTGGACCATACTACCTGGCTGACTGTGGCGCAGGAGTTGCTCGACGGCACCAGCACGCTTGCCGAGGCCGGCAAGGTGGCGTTGATCCAGCTCTACGACGCCAGCCTGGCGGAACTCACCGGCAGCGGTTTTGATCTTACGCTGGTGCTGCCCGATGACTCGGCTACCGTGGACCACCGCACTGAGGCACTGGGCGAGTGGTGTGAAGGCTTTCTCGCCGGCTTTGGCCTGGTCGAGCGTAGCGGCGAACTGAGCGAAGAGGCCGACAGCGTGCTGCGCGACTTTGTTGCCATTTCGCAGGTGCAGACCGATCTGGATGAATCCGAGGCCAACGAGGTCGACTTCATGGAAGTCATGGAATATGTACGCATGGCGGCGCTCATGGTGTTCAGCGAATGCCAGCCGGCCAGCAACGAGCAGGATACTCCCCCCGCATCACTGCATTGATCGAGGTCTTCATGCAAATCAGCAAGCAGGACTACGCTCGCCGCCGCAAGGCGCTGATGAATCAGATGGAAGCCAACAGCATCGCGATTCTGCCCGCGGCGCCCGTGTACATTCGCAACCGTGATGTGGAGCACAACTACCGCCAGGACAGCGACTTCCAGTACCTCACCGGCTTCCCCGAACCGGAGGCCGTGGCCGTGCTGATCCCGGGCCGCGAGCATGGCGACTACGTGCTTTTCTGCCGCGAAAAGGATAAAGAGCGCGAGTTGTGGGATGGCTACCGCGCCGGCCAGGAAGGCGCGGTCAGCGAATACGGCGCCAGCGATGCCTTTCCGATTGCCGATGTTGACGACATCCTGCCCGGTCTGATCGAAGGCCGCACCCGGGTCTATTACGCCATGGGTGCCAACCCGGAGTTTGATCGCCGGCTGACCAACTGGATCAACCTGATTCGCAGCAAGGCACGCCTTGGCGCGCAGCCACCCAACGAGTTTGTCGCGCTGGATCACCTGCTGCATGACATGCGCCTGTACAAGAGCGCGGGTGAGCTGAAAGTCATGCAGTGCGCTGCGGATATTTCCTGCGAGGCGCATACCCGGGCCATGCAGGTGTGTCGCCCCGGCATGTACGAATACCAGCTCGAAGCCGAGTTGCAACACAGCTTCATGCGCCACGGCAGTCGCTCGCCGGCCTACTCTTCCATTGTTGCTGCCGGGCGCAACGCCTGCATTTTGCACTACACCGAAAACAATGCGCAGATTCGCGATGGCGACCTGGTGCTGATCGATGCCGGCTGCGAGCTGGATTGCTACGCCAGCGACATCACCCGCACCTTCCCGGCCAACGGCCGTTTCAGCCCCGAGCAGCGGGCCATCTATGACATAGTACTGGCCGCGCAATATGCTTCTTTCGAGGCCATAGCGCCGGATCGCAGCTGGAACGAAGCCCACGACGCCAGCCTGCGGGTGATTACCGCCGGCCTGGTGGAACTGGGGCTGCTCAAGGGCGACGTCGAGGAGCTGATTGCCAGCGAGGCCTATCGGCGCTTCTACATGCACCGTGTGGGCCACTGGCTGGGCATGGATGTACACGATGTGGGCGAATATCGCGTGGGCGGCGTCTGGCGCGCGCTGGAGCCGGGCATGGTGATGACGGTCGAGCCGGGCATCTACATTTCGCCCGACGACGAGACAGTGCCGCGCAAATGGCGCGGTATTGGCGTGCGCATCGAGGATGACGTGGTGGTCACCAAAACCGGTTGCCAGGTGCTCACCGACAAGGTGGTCAAGGATCCGGACGAGATTGAAGCGCTGATGGCTGCGGCCCGGGAAACCGAGGCCGAGCCCGCGTGAACCGCCTGATCAGCATTGTCGGTGGCGGCATGGTGGGCGCCAGTCTGGCGCTAGCCTTGCAGTCCCATGCCCGTGAGCGCGGTTGGCAGATGCAACTGATCGAGGCGCAACCGCCCGGCAGCGGCGAGATACAGCCAAGCTATGATGCGCGTTCCACCGCGCTGTCGCACGGTAGCCGACTGCTGCTGGAAGGACTCGGCGTCTGGCCGGCGCTGGCTGGCAAGGTCGAGCCGATTGCGCATATTCATGTGTCGGATCGGGGCTATCCCGGAGTAACCCGGCTTTCGGCCGCCAGCGAAGGGGTGCCCGCGCTGGGCTACGTTGCTGAAAACGCCGTGCTGGGCGAGGCGCTGTTGGGCGCGCTGGATCATTCCGTGGTCAATTGGCAGGCGCCGGCGCGAGTGACCGGCATTCGGCCTGCCACCGAAGGGCATCAGCTTACAGTGGCGAGCGAGCAGGGTGAAACGCAGCAACACGCCGATTTGGTGATCATCGCCGATGGCGGACGATCCGGACTGCTTGAACAATTGGGTATTCACCGCCACAGCCGGCCTTATGGCCAGACGGCGGTCATCGCCAATATCACCAGCTCGGCCGGGCACGCCGGTGTGGCTTATGAGCGCTTTACCCGCAGCGGTCCGCTGGCGCTGTTACCCATGTCGCAGCGCCGCAGCGCGCTGGTCTGGACGTTGCCGGCGGGGGAGGCCGCCGCAGTTGCGGCGCTGCCAGACGCAGAGTTTCTCGTCCGCCTGCAGGAGGCCTTCGGCTTTCGTATGGGCGCGCTGAAAAAAGTGGGCCTGCGCCACAGCTATCCCTTGAGCCTGATCGAGGCCGAAGAGCAGGTGCGCTCCGGGCTGGTGGTGTTGGGCAATGCGGCGCACAGCCTGCACCCCATTGCTGGTCAGGGTTTTAACCTGTCATTGCGTGATGCCATGGCGCTGGCTGACCAGTTGCTCAATAGCGGTGTTGCCGAATCGCCAGGTGATTTGCGGGTGCTGCAACGCTATCTGCAGCAGCAGCAAAGTGATCAACGCCAAACCATCGCCCTCAGCGACTGGCTCACCCGGCTGTTCAGCAACCGCCGCCCGGTACTCACGGCTGGGCGCAACCTCGGCTTGCTGGGAATGGATATAGTGTCGCCACTCAAGTCGGTCTTCGCCCGACAGGCCATGGGGTTGAAAGGATGAATACAACAGCGCCGCAGCAGGATTCCACTCAAGCCTTTGATCTGCTGATTGTCGGCGCCGGTATGGTGGGCGCGGCGCTGGCCTGCGCCATGGCCGATTCGCGCCTGCGCATCGGTTTGCTCGACAGCCAGCCGTTGCAGCCCATTCCGCGGGCCACCACACCCTCGGGTTTCGACCCGCGCGTGAGTGCGCTGAGCGCCGCATCCGAACAGATACTGAAGAACCTCGGCGCCTGGCAGCATTTAGGCCCTGAGTCGGTTTCGCCCTACCGCAGCATGTGCGTATGGGATGCCGAAGGCACTGGCGAGGTGCGCTTCGCCGCGCAGGACCTGGGCGAGCTGCGTCTGGGCCATATCGTCGAGAATTATCAGATCCAGAACGCCCTGCTGGCGCAATTGGTCACCAGCGGCGTTACCCTGCTGCCCGGCCTCACCGTGCAGGGCCTGGTGCGCGAAGATACCGGCTGGCGCGTCGATTGTACCGATGGGCAGCGCATGCGTGCTCCGCTGGTGGTGGCGGCGGACGGCGCGCGCTCACGACTGCGCGAACTGGCCGGCTTTGCCATGCGGGAATGGGATTACCTGCACCATGCCGTGGTGACCACGGTCACCCTCTCCGAGCCACACCAGCACACCGCCTGGCAGCGCTTTCTGCCCAGTGGCCCGCTGGCTTTTCTGCCGCTGCCTTCGCGGGGCGGCCAGCATTACTGCTCGATTGTCTGGTCATTGCTGCCCGAGCGCGCTCAGGCAGTGATGGCGCTGGATGATGCGGCTTTCTGCGCGGCGGTGACCGAGGCGCTGGAGGGACGTTTGGGGCCGGTGCTCGCGGCGGATCAACGCGTCAGCATTCCGCTGCGCCAGCGGCATGCCAAGCATTACGCTATGCCTGGCCTGGTGCTGGTGGGCGATGCCGCGCACAGCATTCATCCGCTGGCGGGTCAGGGCGTGAACCTCGGCTTCCTGGATGCCGCCGTTCTGCGTGATGTGCTCTGCGCCGCACTGGCGCGTGGTGAAAGCCCGGCGGGGCTGGACGTGCTGCAGCGCTACGAGCGCGCGCGCATGGGTAACAACCTCGCGGTCATGGCCGCCATGGAGGGCTTTGAGCGTCTATTCCATGCGCAGGCCTTGCCGCTGCGCTGGTTGCGCAATGCCGGCATGAAGATGTTCGATCAGGCGCCGATGATCAAATCCGAGGTAATGCGTCGGGCGATGGGGTTGAGCGGCGAGCTGCCCACGCTGGCGCGCCCCTGAATGTTTCACGCGCTGGTGCAATGCCCTGCAACAGTCGCGCGTTTGCCAGGCTAAACCTTAATCATTATCATCTGCTGTCGTTGCTCACCATTCATTTCTCTCGCAAGAGGCTTCGCCATGTCAGTGATTCGCAATGCCGCCGTAATGGGGCTGGTCTTCAGCACCCTGAGCGGCCTGGCCCAGGCCAAGGAACTGGTTGTCTATTCTTCACGCCAGGATCATCTGATCAAACCGGTCTTCGATCTGTATACCGAGAAAACCGGTACCCAAATTCAATTCATCACCGACAGCGAAGCGCCCTTGCTGGCGCGTCTCAAGGCCGAAGGCGCCAACACGCCCGCCGATCTCCTGATCACTGTAGATGCCGGTAACCTCTGGCAGGCCGAGCAGCAGGGCGTGCTGCGCGAAGTAAAATCTGACGCAATCGAGGCCAATATCCCGGCGCAGTACCGCTCCGCAGAGGGCTACTGGACCGGTTTGTCGCTGCGTGCCCGCACCATCGCCTACTCAACCGAGCGCGTTGATCCAGCCGATCTAAGCACCTATGAAGCGCTGGCCGACAGCGAGTGGAACGGCCGTCTGTGTCTGCGCACCGCCAAGAAGGTCTACAACCAGTCGCTGACGGGCACCATGATCGAAACCCTGGGCGAGGAGCGCACCGCAGAAGTACTCCAGGGCTGGGTCAACAATCTGGCTACCCCGGTCTTCCCTGATGACACCGCGCTACTGCAGTCCATTGCTGCCGGCCAGTGTGATGTAGGCATCGTCAACAGCTACTATTTCGGTCGTCTGGAAGTAGCCAATCCGGATATTCCGGTCAAACTGTTCTGGCCTAACCAGGATGGTCGTGGCGTACATGTGAACATCTCCGGCGCCGGCGTTACCCGCCACGCCAAGCATCCCGAAGAAGCCATCGCCTTTCTGGAATGGCTGACCACGGAAGAAGCGCAGCGCATCTTTGCCGATGTGAATCAGGAATTCCCGGCCAACGAGTCGGTCAAGCCGTCGGAAGAGGTAGCATCCTGGGGCGAGTTCAAGGCCGACAACATCAACGTGGAAGTGGCGGGCCGGCGTCAGGCTGAAGCCATCATGATGATGGATCGCGTTGGCTGGCATTGATCGTAACAAAGCCTTGATCGGCTTTTGCCGATATACTGCACGCCCGGTCGATTGACCGGGCGTTTTTGTTTCAGTGTCTGCAGGAGTTGCCGTGCTGCACCCTTCCATCCCCGACAAGCGTCGCTGGCGACTGCTGGCCTACAGCGCCGCCGCACTGGTGCTGATGCCGCTATTGGTACTGGTGCTGAGCTGGAACAGCCTCGACCTGGCAATCTGGACGCACCTGTTGCAGACGCAGATGGGCCGCTTGCTGAGCAATACTCTGGTACTGGTCGTGGGCGTGGCCACCGGGGTGGTACTGCTGGGCGTGAGTCTGGCCTGGCTCACCAGCTTGTGCGAGTTCCCGGGTCGGCGCTGGTTCGACTGGGCGCTGATGCTGCCCTTCGCCATACCGGCCTACGTGCTGGCATTCGTGATGATCGGGTTGCTGGATTTTGCCGGCCCTCTGCAAACCCTGTTGCGCAGCTGGCTGGGCAATGATTTTCGCATGTGGCCGATTCGTTCCACCGGCGGCGTGATTCTGGTGCTGGTGCTGGTGTTCTATCCCTACGTGTACATGCTGGCGCGCGGCGCCTTTCTGGCCCAGGGCCGCGGGCTGCTGGAAGCGGCGCGGGTGCTCGGCCACTCACCCTGGCAGGGGTTCTGGCGCGTGGCGCTGCCCATGGCGCGCCCGGCCATCGGTGCCGGCGCGGCACTGGCAGTAATGGAAACCCTGGCAGATTTTGGCGCCGTCTCGGTGTTCAACTACGACACCTTCACCACCGCCATCTACAAAACCTGGTATGGCTTCTTCAGTCTGCAGACCGCGACCCAACTGGCCAGTCTGCTATTGCTCTTTGTGCTGGTGGCGCTCTACGCCGAGCGCCGGGCGCAGGGCAGCAAGCGCTTCCCCGGTGCCGAGCGACCGCGGCAGGGCGCGCTCTACCGGCTGCGGGGCGCGCGCGGCTGGCTGGCGTTCGGTTTCTGTCTGCTGGTATTGAGTGTCGCCTTCATCATTCCGGTGCTGCAGCTGCTCTACTGGTTGTTCAGCAGCGGCAAGAGCGATCTGGACAGTCGGTACTGGATGCTGATTCGCAACACCCTGCTGCTGGGCGGCATTGCCGCCCTGGCCACGGTTACAGTAGCCCTGTTGCTAGTATTGGCGCGGCGCCTGCAACCGCTGCGCCGCGTCCGTTCGGCGGTGGCCGTGGCCAATCTGGGCTATGCGCTGCCGGGCTCGGTGCTGGCGGTGGGTATCATGTTCGCCTTCAGTTTTGCCGACAACCAGTTGCTGATCCCGCTGCGCCTCTGGCTGGGTGCAGAAAGCCCTGCGCCCTTGCTGCTGGGCAGTCTCTTTGCCTTGCTGCTGGCTTATCTGATTCGTTTCATGGCGGTAGCCAGCGGCCCGCTGGACGCCGCCCTGGCGCGTATTCGCCCGGCACTGCCGGAGGCGGCGCATAGTCTGGGGCACTCCGGTTTCAGCGTGCTCTGGCGCATCTATCTGCCGCTGCTGCTGCCGGGCATTCTCAGCGCCGCGCTGCTGGTGTTTGTCGATGTGCTCAAGGAAATGCCTGCTACGCTGTTGATGCGACCTTTCGGCTGGGACACCCTGGCTGTGCGCATCCACAGCCTGACCGCCGAGGGCGACTGGCCGCGTGCCGCTCTGCCGGCGTTGAGTCTGGTGCTGGCTGGCCTGCTGCCGGTGATAGTGCTGATTCGCCGCTCGGCCCGGCGTCCGGGCTAACGAGCACCGGGTGCACCGCTAATCGCAGGCCTGGCGCAAGGGCTGCACAGCGTAGCGGTTTGCGGCTACAATCCCGGCTT
Organism: Halopseudomonas sp.; assembly: GCF_036961105.1. Lineage (GTDB taxonomy): Bacteria > Pseudomonadota > Gammaproteobacteria > Pseudomonadales > Pseudomonadaceae > Halopseudomonas. The sequence continues at coordinate 313,273 of NZ_JBALWW010000001.1, forward strand.
TGAAATTCCACCGATCAGAAGGACTGCTGCATGGCCATGCGGACTCCCCTGTACGACCAGCATCTCGCCGCCGGCGCCAAGATCGTCGATTTTGGCGGCTGGGACATGCCGCTGAATTACGGCTCGCAACTGGAAGAGCACCATCAGGTTCGCCGCGACCTGGGCATGTTCGACGTGTCGCACATGACCGTGGTCGACGTCACCGGCACCGAAGCGCAGAACTACCTGCAATATCTGCTGGCCAATGACGTGGCGCGCCTCAAATCTTCCGGCAAGGCGCTGTACAGCGGCATGTTGAACGAGGAGGGCGGCGTGATCGACGACCTGATCGTCTATCTCACCGTGGATGGCTACCGCGTGGTGGTCAATGCCGCGACCCGCGAAAAGGATCTGGCGTGGATGAACCGCCAGGCCGAATCCTTTGCCGTCACCCTGGCCGAACGCCCCGATCTGGCGATGATCGCCGTGCAGGGTCCGCGCGCCATTGAGGTGGCCAAGAGCGTAGTATCCGACGCCCGCGCCGCGCTGATCAGCGATCTGAAACCCTTCCAGGGCCTGCCGGAGAGCGGCTGGTTCATCGGCCGTACCGGTTACACCGGTGAAGACGGCCTGGAAATCATGCTACCCGGTGAAGAAGCTGCCGCACTCTGGGACGCCCTGCTGGCTGCCGGCTGCAAGCCGTGCGGTCTGGGCGCGCGCGATACACTGCGTCTGGAAGCCGGCATGAATTTGTACGGCTCGGATATGGACGAAAGCATCTCGCCGCTGGCCGCCAACATGGCCTGGACCATTGCCTGGGAGCCAAGCGAGCGCGACTTCATCGGCCGCGCTGCGGTTACTGCACAGAAAGAGGCGGGCGATCAGCCCAAGCTGGTCGGTCTGGTGTTGTCAGAGCGTGCTGTGCTGCGCGGCCATCAGAAGGTCATAGTCGAAGGCGTCGGCGAAGGTGAGATCACCAGCGGGACCTTCTCGCCAACCCTGGGCTATTCCATTGCCCTGGCCCGCGTGCCGCGCGCCACCGGCAGTACTGCCAAGGTCGAGATCCGTGGCAAGCAGCTGGAGGTGCGGGTGGTCAAACCCTGCTTCGTGCGCAATGGCCAGTCGGTCGTTGAGTAAGCCGAGTAAGCCGAACAACTTTACGTTTATTTCTTGAGGACAGTCCAATGAGCAATATTCCTGCCGATCTGCGTTACGCCGCCAGTCACGAATGGTCCCGTCTGGAAGCCGACGGCACCGTCACCGTGGGCATTACCGACCACGCCCAGGACCTGCTGGGCGATGTGGTCTTCGTTGAATGCCCCGACGTGGGCCGTCAGGTAAGCGCCGGCGAAGAGTGCGCCGTGGTGGAATCGGTCAAGGCCGCCTCCGATATCTACGCACCCATCAGCGGCGAAGTCATTGCCGTCAACGAAGCGCTGTCCGATTCCCCCGAGCTGGTCAACAGCGCGCCCTACGGCGAAGCCTGGTTCTTCAAGATCAAGCCCAGCGACGTCAGCGAACTGGACAAGCTGCTGGATGCCGACGCCTACGGCGCTGCCATCTGATCCGGCGTTTTTCCCGCTGCAGTAAAAGCCCTGATTCGCGTCGGGGCTTTTTGCTTTCCTTCTTTTGCATCATTCGTCCTTGCAGGTAACCACTCATGAGTAACTCAGTCAGCCTCACCGACCTGGAACAGACCGACGACTTCATCCGTCGGCATATCGGCCCGGACGCCGCCGAGCAGCAAGCCATGCTCGACACCCTGGGCGCCGCCTCGCTGGAAGATCTGGTCGGTCAGACTGTGCCGCAGAGCATTCTGCGCAATGAGCTGCTGGAGCTGGGCGCACCGCGCAGCGAAGCCGAGGTGCTGAGCTACCTGAAGCAGATCGCTTCGCGCAATCAGGTGTTTACTTCCTGCATCGGCATGGGCTACCACGGCACCCTCACGCCCACGGTCATTCTGCGTAACGTGCTGGAAAATCCCGGTTGGTACACCGCCTACACGCCATACCAGCCGGAAATTGCCCAGGGCCGTCTGGAATCGCTGCTGAACTTCCAGCAAGTGACCATCGACCTGACCGGCATGGAGCTGGCCAGTGCCTCGCTGCTGGACGAAGCCACCGCCGCTGCCGAGGCCATGGCGCTGGCCAAGCGCGTGGCCAAGAGCAAGAGCAACCTGTTCTTTGTGGACGAAGATTGCCACCCGCAGACCATCTCCGTGGTGCGCACCCGCGCCGAGGCCTTCGGCTTTGATCTGGTAGTGGATGACGTCAGCAATCTGAGCGAGCACGACGTGTTCGGTGCGCTCTTCCAGTATCCGACGACCTGGGGCGAAATCCGTGATCTCAAGCCGCTGATCGAACAGGTGCAGGGGCAGAAAGGCCTGGCCTGCGTCTCGGCCGACCTGCTGGCACTGACGCTGCTGACGCCGCCCGGTGAGCTGGGCGCCGATGTGGTCTTCGGCTCGGCCCAGCGCTTTGGTGTGCCCATGGGCTACGGCGGACCGCACGCTGCCTTCTTCGCCACTCGCGACGCCTACAAGCGCGCCATGCCCGGCCGTATCATCGGCGTGTCGGTTGATACCCGTGGCAACCGCGCCCTGCGCATGGCGCTGCAGACCCGCGAGCAGCACATCCGCCGCGAGAAGGCCAACTCCAACATCTGTACTGCGCAGGTATTGCTGGCCAACATCGCCAGCTTCTACGCCGTTTATCATGGCCCGCAGGGACTCAAGACCATTGCCGAGCGCGTGCAGCGCCTGACCGCCATCCTCGCCGCCGGGCTGCAGACCGCCGGCATCGAGCGCTGCAACCAGTACTTTTTCGACACCCTGACCCTGAAGGTACCGGGCAAGGCAGGCGAGATCGTCGAGCGTGCTCGCGCCGCGCGCATCAACCTGCGCCTGATCGATGCCGATGCCGTGGGCGTCAGCCTGGATGAAACCAGCACCCGTGCCAGCGTCGAGACGCTGCTGGCGGTGTTTGCCGGCGATGCGCACGGCCAGACCATAGCCGCGCTGGACGCTCAGGTAGCCGGCACCGAGCAAGGCATTCCGGCCGCGCTGCGCCGTACATCTGAGTACCTCACGCACCCGGTCTTCAACAGCTATCACTCGGAAACCGAGATGCTGCGCTACATCAAGTCGCTGGAGAACAAGGACCTGGCGCTCAACCACGCGATGATCCCGCTGGGCTCCTGCACCATGAAGCTCAACGCCACCACCGAGATGATTCCCATCACCTGGCCGGAGTTTGGCCAGTTGCATCCGTTCGTGCCGCTGGCGCAGGCCGAAGGCTACAAGCAGATGATCGACGAGCTGGAAGCCATGCTGCGCGACATTACCGGCTTCGATGCCATCTGCATGCAGCCCAACTCCGGCGCGCAGGGCGAGTACGCCGGCCTGCTGGCGATCCGCAAGTTCCATGAAGCCAACGGCGACGCGCACCGCGATGTCTGCCTGATTCCGACGTCTGCCCACGGCACCAACCCGGCCTCGGCAATGATGGCCAGCATGCGCGTCGTGCTGGTGAGCTGTGACGACAAGGGCAACGTCGATGTGGCCGACCTGCGTCAGAAGGCTGAAGACAACGCCGACAAGCTGTCGTGCCTGATGATCACCTACCCATCGACCCACGGCGTTTACGAGGAAGGTATCCGCGAGATCTGCGAGATCATTCATCAGCACGGCGGCCAGGTGTACATGGACGGCGCCAACCTGAACGCACAGGTGGGCCTGACCCGGCCGGCGGACATCGGCGCCGATGTGTCGCACATGAACCTGCACAAGACCTTCTGCATTCCGCACGGCGGCGGCGGCCCGGGCATGGGCCCGATTGGCGTCAAGGCGCATCTGGCGCCCTTTGTGGCCAACCACCCGGTCGTGCCGCTGGACGGTCCCAACCCGGAAAACGGCGCCGTCAGTGCCGCGCCCTGGGGCAGTGCCAGCATTTTGCCGATCAGCTGGACCTATATCGCGCTGATGGGCGCCATCGGTCTGCGCCAGGCCACCGCCGTAGCCATTCTCAACGCCAACTATCTGGCCAAGCGCCTGGGCGATGCCTATCCGGTGCTGTACAGCGGTCGCAACGGGCGCGTGGCGCACGAGTGCATCATCGACATCCGTCCGCTCAAGGCCGCTTCCGGCATCACCGAGGAAGACGTTGCCAAGCGCCTGATGGACTTTGGCTTCCACGCCCCGACCATGTCCTTCCCGGTGGCGGGCACGCTGATGATCGAGCCGACCGAGAGCGAATCCAAGGCCGAGCTGGACCGCTTCGTTGATGCCATGCTGACCATCCGCGCCGAAATCCGCAAGGTCGAGCACGGTGAGTGGAGCGCGGAAGACAACCCGCTGCACAACGCGCCGCACACCCTGGCCGACATCACCGGTGACTGGCAGCGCGGCTACAGCCGTGAAGAGGCGGTGTTCCCGCAGGCATGGGTCGCGGCGAACAAGTTCTGGCCGAGTGTGAACCGCATCGACAACGTCTACGGCGACCGCAACCTGTTCTGCGCATGCCCGCCGATCGAGTCCTACGAAGACTGAGTTATGGGGTTAGCGACTGCCAGCCGTGGAGCCTTCCTCGGCTGGCAGTAGGCTGTCTCTGGCCAGGCTCAGGATTGCCTCCACGCCACCGCCTTCGCGGTTGTTCAGCTGCACCTGACCGTGGTGCAGCTTGGCTACCTCGCTGACAAAACTCAGGCCCAGGCCGGTACTCTTGCGCTGGCCGTCCGGGCGCGGCAGTGAATAGAAACGTTCAAACACGCGGTTCAAGGCATAATCCGGCACCGCCGGCCCGTCATTGCCAATGCGCAGGCGCAGCGGCTCCTGCTCTGCCTCCAGACTCACCATCACCTGCCCGCCCGCCAGACTGAACTCGATGGCGTTATCCAGTAGATTGCTGATCGCCTGTTCCAGCAGAAAGGCGTCGCCCCGTACCTGGGTGTTACCCCTCTGCACAAAATTCAGCTCCAGGTGCTTCTTCTGCGCCAGCGGCCTTTTGGCCTCCAGTTCGCCGGCCACCAGATTAGCCAGATTCAGGGTTTCGGCCTGCTCCAGATGTTGCAGCTTTTCCACCCCGGCCAGGGACAGCAAGCGATCGACCAGCCGCTGCAGGCGTTCGGATTCGCTGTCGATATTGGCCAGGAAACGGCTGCGCATGGGTTCGGGTACGTTGGCTTCCTGCAGCAGTTCGGCGGCGCCGCGAATGGCCGAGAGCGGCGACTTCATCTCGTGGGTCAGGGTATGCACGTACTGCTCTACATAGGCCTTGCCGTCGATCTCGCGGCGCATGGCTTCGGTGGCACGCGCCAGGCGCGCCAGCTCACGGTCAGCCAGCTTGGGCGGGCTGACGCGTTCGCCGTTGCGCGCGCGCTCCACATAATCCACCAGGCGGCGCACCGAGCGCGTCAGCCAGTACGACATACCGGCGCCCAGCAGCAGGGCGCCGAGCAGAATGATGCCGCCACGCTGCCAGAAATAACCGTGCGCTAGGGTAATGAACGGATGCAGGCTGGCGTTGGGTTTGCCCAGTGTGAGTACGCCGGCCAGTTGCTCGCCCTGATACACCGGCGCGGCGATGTACATGAAGCTGCTGCTTTCGTCCTCGGGATCAATCCGCGTGGTGCGTGCGCCGTACTCGCCCTGCAGGGTCAGGGATACATCGCGCCAACGGGAATAGTCCGCGCCGGTTTCGGTGGGGTCGCTGTGGTAAAGCACAGTGCCGGTTTCATCGGTCAGATAGATCACCAGTTCGCTGCGCGTTTTGTGCCGCGACCAGATCTGCGCGTCCAGCTGGCGCGCGCGGTAGCGTTCCACCGCCTGGCTGAAGGGGCTGCCGGCGGCGAAGCCCTGCTGCCAATGTAGCTCGGCCACTTCGGCCAGCAGATTGGCGCTGTCGACCAGTACCTCTTCGCTGGCCTGGCGCACCGAGGAGGGCACCTGGTTGAGAATGCTGCTGAGAAACAGCACCGTAGCGAGCCCGGCAATCAGGAACCAGGCGATCAGCAGCCGGTTGCTGAGCGTCACGGTTGCGCCTCGGCGGCTTGCATATCAATGCTGTAGCCGAGGCCACGGTGGGTAATGATGGGGTCCAGCGTGGGGGTGATGCGTTTGAGCTTGGTGCGGATGCCCTTGATGTGCGTGTCCACCGCACGGTCAAGGCTGGCGCCGGGATCGTCCCAGGCGGCATCCATCAACTGATCGCGGCTCAGCACGTGCTCGGGGTGGCGCAGCAGGGCGCTGAGAATCAGGTATTCATAGCGGGTCAGGTCCAGCCATTGCTGCTGATAGCGGATGCGTCGGCGTTCGCTGTCATGCAGAAACAGCGGAGTTTCTTCGCTGCCGCGCTCGTTGCCCTGTTGTGGTGGTTCGCTGCGGGTACGGCGCAAGATCGCACGCACCCGAGCGGAAATCTCCCGCGGGCTGAACGGCTTGACCACGTAGTCGTCGGCACCGATTTCCAGCCCCACAATGCGGTCGACCTCTTCCTTGCGTGCGGTCAGAAACATGATGGGCACCGTGGAGAACTGGCGAATGCGGCGGCACAGCTCAAAGCCGCTTTCATCCGGCAGGCCCACGTCCAGCACCAGCAGGTCGACTGGATTCTCCCGCAACCAGCTCATGCCGTCGCGGGCCAGCGCGCACCACTGGGTTTCAAAGCCTTCGGTGGCCAGTGCGTACAGCAGCGCATCGGCAATCGCCGGTTCGTCCTCGATGATCAATATCCTGTCGCCCATGGGCCGCTCTTTGCTTGACTGATCCACCGATTGTGGCGGTTTCTGCAGTGCCAGCGCAATCATGCGGCAGGCTCCAACCAAGCGGTGACCACATAGCGCTGCGGGCCGCCGCTGGTGAGCGCGGCAAATGGATAGCAGGTCACCAGACGCAGTTCGCCGCGTTGGTACTGTAGCTCGATGTTCTCCGTCCTGCTGTCGACTACGCGCTGGCTGGCGATACGGTAGCGATACTCGCGCCCGTCGGCGCCTTGCAGTTCCAGCACCTCGCCGACCTTGAGATGCTCGACAAAGGCGAAGTGGCTGTCCTGATGCCCAGCCAGCACCAGGGTGCCGGCATCGCCCGGCTGCACGCCGTTATCCAGTTGGCCGGGACCGAAGGCCAGCGCCTGGCCGCTCATGCCGGCGAGCACGTAACTCTGCTCGCCGTTGGGCCCGGTCAGCCGCGCCACCGGCCAGGTATCGGCCCAGGCCCAGGGCTTGGCCGCCTCGCCGCTGGCCAGTTGCTGATCCCAGGCGTGGGCGATCAGCCATTGTGCCACCTGCGCCTTGGCCTGTAGCCAGAGCCCCTGGCCCGCAACGCCCAGGGCACCGAGCAGCAGCACCGCTGCAATCAGCTTACGCATGGCCGTTGTTCCAGTGCGCCGGGCGGCGTCAGAACAGCACCAGCATGGCGGCCAGCAGCAATGCCAGCGCCAGACGCCAGAGGCCGGCCAGTCCCAGCGAGGTTTGCGGATAGGCGCGGTGATCCACCGGATTGAGATTGGGCACCTGCTGGCTGTGCAGCGGTTCTTCGGCGCTGCGCGCGGGCACCGGCTCGAGCGCCACAAAGCTGGTGTACTTGCTCATCAACTGGTGCTCCAGAGCCACCGGTAACACCAGATCGCGGACTTCATCATCGCCGGCCCCGGCATTCAGCTTGTCCATCATGGCGTCTATCTTGCGCTGCGCCCACAGCCTTGCGACACCTTCGCTGTCTTGCTGCTCGGGCAGTACCAGGCGCTGCTGCCAGGGCTCGGGTTGCTGCCCGGTCAAGGTGATTTCCTCGGGCAGGCGATTGAGCTTCATCGCTACTACCAGAGGCTGACCGGCGTACAGGTCGGGCAGTTTCTGCGGCCAGGTTTCTGCCTCGATGCCGGGCGGCAGTTGCAGTGCCAGGTGGGTCAGCACCGGGGATTCGAGTTTTTCGAACAGGCGGTTCATCGATTCGCCCACGCCTTCGGCATCGTTGATGGCGGTGAACTGGCCGCGCCCTACTTCTGCTGCCTTGCGCAGCAGATAGTTGTTGGGCGCAGCACCAATACCCACGGTAAACACCCGCGCCTGACGCAGCCGTTGATGGATCATCTGCAGCACGTCGCGCTCGTTGCTCACCGAACCGTCGGTGATAAAGATCAGCTGGCGCAGGTAACCGGGCTCGTTGGGTTGGGTCAGGGCCTCGCGCAGTACCGGCAGCATTTCGGTGCCGCCGCTGGCCGGCAGACCCTGCACCCAGCGCCGGGCTTCGTGCAGATTGTCGGCGCTGGCCTGCTGCGGTTCGCGGAACAGCATGCTGTACTCGCTGTTGAATTCCAGCACGTTGAAGCGGTCTTCCGGCTGCAGACGCTCCAGCGCATAGACCACGCTGCGGCGCGCCTGGCGGATGCGCTCGCCCTGCATGGAGCCGGAGGTGTCGAGTATCAGAAAGACTTCACGCGGTTGGCGCTCTTCGCTAGCGGCGGTGGCCGCCGGCGACAGCATCAGCAGCGCGTAGTAACCATCGCCCACCGCCTCGCTGAACAGCGCCGCCTGATTGCCGACTTCGGCGGGCAGTTGCCATTCGAGCACAAAGTCGCGGTCCATGGGCACCGGGTTGCTCTGCAGAGCTATGAGGTAGCCATGGCCGTCGTAGTTCGTTTCTATGGCGTGGCTGGGGCTGCGTACCTGCGCCAGCTCCATGCCGGAATCCAGATAGAGGTTGATCTGCGCCTGGTGCGAGGTGGAATCGTTACCTGTGGCTGTCACTATAGGGCCTTCTGGCCCGGCGGGGCGTGGCGCAGGGGCTTGTTGCGGGTTGTCCGAGGCCGGCGGTGCGGGCACGAAGCGCGGGGTCATGGTCAGCGGCAGGCGCAGGCTGAAGCGGGTGGCGTCGGGCTGCAGCAGCTCGGTGTATTTCAGGGTCACGCTGATGGTTTCGCCGGCACCGATGTTGGCCACCGAGGTGCGGAACAAGTTGGGCCTGCTTTGCTCCACCAGGCCGCTGCGCTGCCCGTTCTCCTTTGCCTGCTGATAGATCTTGCGCGCCTGTTCGCGCTCATGGATGGCACCTTCGATGCGCCGCTCGCCGATGTCCAGCGTCATCGCGTGCACTGCCGCCTGCTCGCTGACCGGCAACACATACTGCCCCTCGGCAAAGGCGCCGCCGGGGTTGCTGAAGGTCTGCCGGATGCGCACTTCGGCAATCGGCCCGCTCACCTGCACATCCATCTCGGTGTTCAGCAGCAGCGCTGGCTGCCAGGCCGATTCCGCGTCGCTGCGCAGCAGAAACAGCCCCGTGCCCGGCTCTTCAGACTCGTTGGCAAAGGCTGCCTGGCCCAGCAGGCTGGTAACCAGCACTATCCATCCGATCAGATACTTCATGTTGCGTCTCCCTGTGTTCCACCTGGATTGGTAATGTCGCCAGTCTGGAGACGCGATTTGTGCGCTTGATGTGGTTTGTGTGTGCAAGGGCGATTTATTTGCCGGCCGCAAGCGTGCTTCGCTCGGGCCTGTCGTTAGCTGCATCACCCTTGGCCGGGATGGGCCCCGGCCTTTGCAGGAGAAACCGGTCTGCTGCGCTGGTTAAGGTGACCCTGTTCTGGTGCGCAGCGTCTGCCAAGGGTACATTAGGATGCATCTGTAACAGCACCAGCCACCCGACGGCTCCGGCCGTTACCAGCCGTTCGCCCAGCAGGGGCCAGCAGCGCGCGGGGCCTTGACTGTTCGTTGTCCGATTCAGCCACAGGAGTAGTGCGCGCCGATGAGCGAAGCCGACAGCCACGCCATACATACCGAGCTCGATGCCATTGCCGAGGCGCTCGCCAAGGGCAAGCGCAAGCGTGTGCGCAAGCTGCTGCGCGCGATGCATCCGGGCAAGGTAGCCAGCGTGCTGGAAGCGCTCGACCCCGAGCAGCGTCAGGCGGCCTGGCAGCAGGTGGACGACAACACCGAAGAGCAGGTTCTGCGTCACCTGGATATACAGATGGCCGCTGCGCTGCAACGTGACCCGCAGGATGACGATCTGGTCGACGATCTTGATGACGACGACGATCACGGCGCCACCACCCAGATCGCCCGCGTGCGCGACGCGCTGGAGGCCGGCAAATTCAAGCGTGTAGGCAAGGCATTCAGGCAGATGCACCCGGCCAAGGCCGCCGGCCTGCTCGAAGCGCTGCCACCGGATGAGCGCAGCAGCGTGTGGGACATGCTCGACGCCGAGCGCGCCGGCAAGATACTGGTGCACCTGCACGAAGAAGTGCGCGCCCGCCTGGCGCTGGAAATGGACGAGGACGAGCTGGCCGCCGCGGCGCAGAAGCTCGATCTGGATGACCTGGTCGACCTGATTCAGGATCTGCCCGCCGGCAACGGTCGGCACCTGCTGCAGGCCATGGACGTGCGCAAGCGGCAGCAGCTGCTGTCGATGCTGTCGTACCCGGAGGATTCCGCCGGCGGCCTGATGAACACCGACCACCTGTCGGTACGCGCCGATGTGCGCGTGGGCTCGGTATTGCGCTATCTGCGCCTGCTCGAAGACCTGCCGGACCACACCGACAAGGTCATGGTGGTCGACCGCAAGAATCGCTATCAGGGTGTGCTGCGTCTCAGCCGGCTGGTCACCAGCCCGCCGGAGGCGCAGGTGGGCGACGTGATGGATGCCGAGTTCAAGGCCCTCGACGTATCGCTCTCCAGCAGCGAAGTGGCGCGGCGCTTTGAAGACCTCGATATCCTTTCCGCCGCGGTGGTGGACGATAACGACGTGCTGCTCGGCCGTATCACGGTGGATGACGTGATGGACATCATCCGCGAAGACTCCGAGCGCGCGATGATGAGCATGGCCGGTCTGAACGATGAGGCCGACATGTTTGCGCCTGTGCTCACCAGCGCCCGGCGCCGCGCCGTTTGGCTGGGCATCAACCTGGTGACCGCATTCCTCGCGGCCTGGGTGATAGGGCTGTTTCAGGGCACGCTGGAGCAGATTGTGGCGCTCGCCGTGCTCATGCCGATCGTTGCCAGCATGGGCGGCATCGCCGGCAGCCAGACACTCACACTGGTCATTCGCGGGTTGGCGCTGGGGCAGGTGGAAGGCGGGAACGCGCGCCTGCTGCTGGGCAAGGAGCTGGGTATCGGCTTTTTGAACGGACTGCTGTGGGCGGCGGTGGTCGCTGCCCTGGCGATTCTCTGGTTCAAGAGTTGGCAGATCGGCGCCATTATCGGCGCCGCCATTCTGCTCAACCTGCTCTGCGCCGCGCTGTCGGGCCTGATGATCCCGCTGTTGCTGCGCCGCCTGGGGATTGATCCGGCGCTGGCCGGCAGCGTGATCCTGACCACGGTGACCGACGTGATCGGCTTTCTTGCCTTTCTTGGGCTGGCGACCATCTTCCTGCTGTGATCGCCTGCCAGATGCTCAGGCCACCGGGTTGCTCACGCCCTCGATCTCGCGCTTGACCGCCATGGGGTCATCAATGTTCTTGAAGGTCACATCGCTGATGCCGCGGCCGGTCAGCTTGACCGTACCGTAACCGAACATGCGGCCCCACACGCTCTGCTCGATCTCCACGGTCTCGATGGAGGTCAGCTTCATTTCTTCGGTCTGTCGGCTGATGATGCCCTTCTTCAGAATCACCCGCTTGTTGGTCACGCCCTGCTCGATCGAGCGTAGCCGAAAGTACTCGTAGATCGCGACTAGCCAGGTAATCCCCAGCGTCGGAATGCCGAGCAGAATCCAGATGTACATGGGCACCTTGGCGAACCAGTGCAGGTGAAAAATCTTGTGAACGGCTTCGCCACTGGAGAGTGATTCTTCGATATAGGACATGGAGCGCTCGCAGAAAAAGAAGTAAGCCGGCGCCCTGCGCCGGAATGAATACCCAGACTCTAACCAAATCCGAGGCGCCGCAACAGCGCATCGTCGCGGCGCATTGAGCGTTCCGCCGTCATGCTGCCAGCCTTTTTCCCGGCAATCGTTGCATGCAGGCCACGCAGTGTTGCATTAGGGCGGATAAGCTTAGCTTGCTAAATAAATTATCCGGCGTAGAATTGTGCTTAGCAGGCTAACTAATAAAATGGCCTTTGACCTTTTTCGCCAGGCACCAGCCGGAGCAGCACATGAGCACGCCCAAGCAGTCGAACGTTTATCTGCACGAAACCCTCAAGCCCTCCATGGGCGCGGCGCTGGGCCGCGTGCATCGGCTGTGGCGCAGCGCCATCAACCAGACGGTGGGTGAGCTGGGCATTACCGAGGCTCGCTGGGCGGTGCTCATGCATCTGGACAAGGTGGGCGAGGGCTGCACCCAGCAGGCCCTGGCCACCGAACTGGCCATCGAGATGCCGTCGCTTACGCGCACGCTCAACCAGTTGGAAGAGCAGCAGCTGATCGAGCGCCGCCGTGATGAAGCCGACCGCCGCGTGCATTGCCTGTGGTTTACCGCCCAGGGGCGTGAGCAGGTAAGGCTGCTGGAGGTACACATTGCGCAAGTCCGTGAAGATATCTACCGCGGCCTGTCGCATCAGCAGCTGGATGCCTTTGCCGAGGTACTACTGAGTATGGAGCACAATGTGCGGGTACTACTGGGCAATCAGCAGGAGACAAGTGAATGACACCCGATCAGCTATTTGCGCGCTGGGTGCGCGTGGCCCTGATACTTTTTGCGCTGGCGTTCGGCTACTTTCTGGCGGCCGACCTGTGGATGCCGCTGACCCCGCAATCGCGCGTCATGCATCCGGTCATCCGCATTGCGCCGCAGGTCAGCGGCCAGGTAGTGGATGTGTACGTGAGCAACAATCAGCACGTCGCCGCCGGTGAAGTGCTGTTCAGCATAGACCCGCGTCCCTATGAACTGGCGGTGCAACAGACGCAACTGGCGCTGGAAGCCGCCGAGCGCGACAACAGCGGTTACGACGCGTCGCTGGCGGCGGCCGAGGCAGAGGTGAGCTCGGCCCAGGTGCAGCTCAACGAGCTGGCACGCGAGCACAAGCGCCTGGCCACCCTGGTAGCGCAGCAGAACGTATCACGGCAGCTGTACGAGCAGACCCAGGCCAACTATCAGGCAGCACAATCCAGCCTGGCCAGCGCCAAGGCTCGGGCCGAACAGTTGCGCGTGCAGCGCGGTCTGACCGATGAAGACAACTTGCGTCTGCGTCAGGCGCGCAATGATCTGGAGCGCGCCGAACTCAATCTCAGCTACACCCAGGTACGCGCACAGACCGATGGGGTGGTCTCCAATATGCAGCTCAAACCCGGCACCTATGCCACGGTCGGCAGCTCGTTGGCGGCGCTGGTCAGCGACGAGGCCGATGTGATTGCCGATTTCCGCGAGAAGTCGCTGGTGCACATGGACAGTGGGGAGTCCGCCGCCGTAGTATTTGATGCCTTGCCCGGCCAGGTATTCGCCGCCCGGGTAACCGCTGTGGATGCCGGCACCCAGCAGGGTCAGTTGCTGCCCGATGGCAGTCTGGCGGCGCCGGAAACCTCCGACCGCTGGGTGCGCGATGCGCAGCGCCAGCGAATTCATCTGCAACTGGAGCAATCGGAAGTACTCTCGCAGTTACCTTCAGGATCGCGCGCCACGGTGCAGCTGTATCCGGTCGGCGGCCCGGCCAGGCTGCTTGGCGGCCTGCAGATCCGCATGGTCAGCCTGATGCACTACGTGTACTGAGGCCGCCATGAGACCCATACTGCTGATGAGCAAGACCCAACTGGACGCCAACGACCTGCGCCAGTGCCTGCGCATCGCCTTTGGCGGCATGCTGGGGTTTTTGCTGTGCAAGCTGATGGGCTGGAACTACGGCGCCTTTTTTGTCGTGCAGCCGATTCTGCTGCTCGCCATGGTGCCCAAGCTCAACGCCCATGTGATGCGCCAGTTTCTTGCCAACATGTTGATGGTCAGTTTTGCGGTGCTGGTCGTGCAGGGCCTGTTTGGCGACAAGCCGGTGCCCATGACCATTCTGGTCGCGGCCATGTTTGCACTGCTGTTCAGGCAGATGAGCAGCGGCACCAACTTCCTGTTTGGCGCCATGTCGGTGGTGAATATGTCGATGCAGCTGCACTTCGCCAGCTATCCCACGGCAGATATTGGCGACATAGTCGCTTCCAACATCGTCTCGGTGTTCACCACCCTGTTTATCGCCATGCTGATGCAAGTGGTATTTGGCGATGTGGCGCCGCGCCAGCCGCGCCAGATGCCGGCCAAGCCCATCACCAATCAGCGCCACGAGGTGATTCTGGCTACCACAGTGGCTACCCTGTCGTTCATGGTGTTTCAGGTGTTCAATCTGCAGAGCGGTTTGTCGGCCCAGGTGGCCAGCATTCTGGTGCTGTTTCCGCTGAACTGGCGCGGCGCCGGACCGGCCGGCTGGAACCGCGCCCTGGGCACCCTGGTGGGCTGTAACCTGGGATTGGTGGTGCAATTTGTACTCATGGATCACTTCGACGTGCTGCCCTTTGTTGCGGTGGGGCTCTGGGTCTGCCTGATGCTCTTTGCCCGTATTCATCTGCTGGAAGGTGGCACCGGCGCCGGCATGGCTGCACTCACCACCATGGCTATCCTGTTTGGCCAATACCTCTCGCCGCGGCAGGATCTGTTCTACAGCGATCTTTACCGTTTCTGGTCGCTGGCCATTGCGGTCACCCTGTCGTTGATCGCGGTCTACCTCATGCATCTGCTGCTCAACCGCTTTGCCGCGACGCGTTTTCAGGTCTAGCCGACCAGCTCCTTTTCTGTAACGACCCTATCTGCCCGGCCTGCCGCAGCGCGGCTGCCGGGCGCCAGAGCAGATTGCCTGAACCGAACCGTTATACCGCCGCTCCAAATGCTTATGGCCGGCAGCGGTGCTGCCTGCGCTGAACGATAAGACACAGCGGGTCAGCCCGCACGCGAGAGGGCGATGAGCAGCAAAGACGACTTTGCCAACCGTTCCTACCCGGTAGAAGAGAACATGCAGCTGCAGCGTCGGCAGTGGCTGATCGAGCGTGCAGGTTGGTGTGGGCTCTGCCTGGTTACCATCGCCGCATTGCTCGGCCTGTTTGGTACCGGCGTGCTCAGTACCGCCCGCGTGGTCGCCTCGGATAACAACCTGCAGGTCGAATATGGCCGTTTCGAGCGCAGCGGCGCGTCAACCCAATTGAAGATCAGCGCCCGGGGTGACGCCGCTGGCCAGGTGAATATCAGTGTCGAAGGTCAGTTCTTCGAGCGCTTTTCGCTGGAGAATCTCAACCCTCAGCCCAGCGAAACGCAGAACTATGCCGCCGGGCAGCGCATGACCTTCAATACCGCGCCGGGACAGCTGGCGGTTATCTATCTGTCGGCGCGGCCAACCCGGCCAGGCTTGGCTAGAACGACCATCGGCCGGGCCGATCAGCGGCTTTCCTTCACTCAGTTCGTCTACCCCTGAGGCACGCCAATGGACTCCATACTTCGCGCCGCCGCCATCTATCTGGTCGTTCTGGTCATCTTCCAACTGGCCGGGCGCCGCACCCTCTCGGAAATCACCACCTTCGATCTGGTGTTGCTGCTGATCATCGGCGAGGCCACCCAGCAGGCGCTGCTGGGCGACGACTTTTCCGTTACCAACGCCGTGCTGGTGATCATTACCCTGGTGCTGATCGATATCGGCCTGTCGCTGGTCAAACGGCACTTTCCCGCTTTGGCGAAAATCACTGACGGCCAGCCCATCATCATTGTCGAGCAGGGTCGGCTGATTGCTGCGCGTGCCAGGAAGGCCCGCATAGATGGCGGCGACGTGCTGGAGGCAGCGCGGCATTCGCACGGGCTCGAGCGGCTCGATCAGATCAAATACGCCATTCTGGAGAAAGACGGCAAGATCTCCATCATCCCGGCGCCAGGCGCAGCCCCGTAACGCGCGGATCGCCAGCTCGATGATGGCAGCGTGCCGGGCCGGGTAGTCGGGCGCTGGATTGTGCGCAGGCAAGGGGGTAAGTTAAGGCAAAGCCCGCCAGGTGCTTGACTGCCGCTTGCACCAACCAAGGACCGCCGCCGTGACAGCCCCGCCAGACAGCAACCACTCAGCCCTGCGTCTGCAATCCTTTGGCGCAAATTACCGCGCACTGGTGATCGGCAGCAGCGGAGCGCTGGGGCAGGCGTTCTGCGCGCAACTGCGCAGTGATACCGGCTGCGCTCAAGTCACTGAATTGAGCCGCCATACTCTGCCCGCGCTTGATCTGACCGACCCGCCAAGCATCGCAGCAGCTGCTCAGGCCCTGGCCGACCAGGGGCCCTATCAGCTGATTCTATTGGCTACCGGTATACTGCATGCGCCCTGCATTGCGCCGGAAAAGTCTTTGGCTGCCATAGAGGCGGACGCTCTACAGCGGGTCTTTCAAATCAACAGTCTGGGCCCGGCGCTGGTGCTGCGGCACTTTCTGCCACTGCTGGACGCCAGCGGCGCCATGGCCGTGCTATCCGCCAAGGTGGGCAGCATTGAAGACAATCGCCTTGGCGGCTGGTATGCCTACCGCGCCTCCAAGGCCGCGCTCAACATGCTGCTCAAGACCGCCGCCATCGAACACGCCCGCCAGCGACCGAAAGCGCGCCTGCTAAGCCTGCATCCGGGCACTGTGGTGTCAAAGCTGTCCGAACCCTTTCGCGGCGCTGCGAACGCCCGACCCGCCGCCCAGGCCGCCGCAGAGTTGTTGAGAGTCATAGATCAAAGCAGCGCGCAGGACAGTGGTGGCTTCTTTTCCTACCAGGGCGAGCGCTTGCCCTGGTAAGCCACAGCCGCTTGGCTGCATACGAGGTAAGGCACATGAAGCTGAAAGAACTGCTGCACCTGGCGACGCAAGGCAAAATCCGCGAGTTGGAGTTGCTCTCGCTGGAGGGTGGTATCTACCTGCTGCGTGCACATCTGGCAGAGCAATGTCGTACCTTGCAGGATGAGCGCGGCAAAGCCATGCACCTGCGCTCCAGCACGCACCTGCGTGACCTGCTGCGCGAATTGCCGAGAGGCACGCCACCGCCACCCTGCGTGCTGGTGCAGCATGTGGTGCACGATGAAATGTGCGGCGTGCGCAATGGCGTGATAGCGCCGCTGCGCATGCCGATTTCGCTGGCTTCGGCGTGGTGAGTGATCCAATGAACAGCTCCTGCACCTTTACCGGCAGTTGCCTCTGCGGCGATGTGCAGCTGAAAGCCAGTGGCCAGCCCTACCGGGTGGGCATCTGCCACTGCCAGGATTGTCGCAAACATCACGGCGCGCTCTTCTATGCTGCCGCCGTGTTTCCGCAGAGCGCCGTTATCATCGAAGGTGAAACCCGTCATTACCAGGGCCGCCACTTCTGCCCGCGCTGCGGCTCATCGGTGTTTGCACGCAGCAATGACGAGATAGAAGTGCACCTGGGCGTTTTGGAGCAGGGTGACCAGCTGGTGCCAACCTATGAGGTCTGGACCTGCCGACGCATGCCCTGGCTGCCTGCGTTTGCCAGGATGAAAGGTTATGAGCGTGATCGCGAGAATGAGGGGCGCGCTGAAAATTGATGATTATTCGGCTGCGCGCGTTGTCACGGCAACGCTATGGATTTGCTTCACGGCTTCATCAAGAAGAGCCAGAAAACACCTGCGTCCGATCTGGCTACCGAAAAACGGCACCGATCAGTTCTATAGAGGCATAATTTTATGAATCGCCATATTGGTTCCGATTTAGACGACTTTCTTGCCGAGCAAGGTCTCGGTGAAGAGGTTTCGGCTGCGGCGCTGAAGCGCGTCATCGCCTGGCAAATCAGTGAAGCAATGCGATTACAGAAAGTGACGAAAAAGGCCCTGGCTGAACGTATGTATACCACTCGCACGGCAGTAGATCGAGTTCTCGACCAAAATGATCCAGGAATGACTATTGCCACCTTGACCAGTGCAGCGCGAGCGCTAGGTCAGCGGGTTAAAGTTCGGCTGGTCCCGGATATCGGGGTCGACAACTCCTGAATAAAGGGGCAAGGGTCGGCGGCCAAATCGGCCTTTCATCGTTCAGGGTTTTCAGCTATATCCCAGGTATTCCCTGGCAGCTTGTACTGCGCAAGGCTTCGGCCGCGTTGGTCAAGGACGCCAAGCTGATCGTGTATGAGGGCGCGCCGCACGGGCTGGCCGATACCAACAAGGAGCAACTGAATCAGGATCTGTTGGACTTCCTGCAAGCCAAGTGATGGTCAAGCAGCAACTGAAAAGCCGGGACGCGCGTCCCGGCTTTTTTTTGCCTGCCAGCAAACACCACGGCATGGCGTGCCCCGCGCGGCTACAAACCCAACTGCGACAGCCCCGGATGATCATCCGGGCGGCGCCCCAGCGGCCAGCGGAATTTGCGCTCGGATTCCTGGATGGGCAGATCGTTGATGCAGGCAAAGCGGTGAGCCATCAGGCCGTTCTCGGCAAACTCCCAATTCTCGTTGCCGTAGGAGCGAAACCAGTTGCCTGAGTCGTCATGCCATTCGTAGGCATAGCGCACGGCAATACGGTTGTCGGTAAAGGCCCAGAGCTCCTTGATCAAGCGGTACTCCAGCTCCTTGCTCCACTTGCGCTCGAGAAAAGCCTGTGCTTCGGCGCGGCTCGTGGCAAACTCCGCGCGGTTGCGCCAGCGGGTGTCCGGGGTATAGGCCAGGGCGACCTTGGCCGCGTCGCGGCTGTTCCAGCCATCTTCGGCAAGGCGCACCTTCAGCACGGCAGACTCGCGGGTAAAGGGCGGCAGGGGCGGTCGATTTTCAATGTCAGTCATGCTGGGCGCTCCGTTGTTTGCATAGGGTCGGTGAGCCTGCGATTGCAGGGTTGTTCAGGGGTGAAAGAGTCGGCCCTGTGGGGCCGCTCGTGTCGCCAAAGCTGTTTCAAATATCCAGCACCAAAGGCTGCGCGCCGCCGTCCTGTTCTGCCGGGACCGCGCAGCAGATCAGCACACTGTCTGCCTCCGGCAGCTGTGCGGGTGGGTTCGGGTAATGCACCTGGCCGCTCACCAGACGGGTTTTACAGGTGCCGCAGGAGCCGCCCCGGCAACTGTAATCGGGGTTCAGCCCACGGCTTTCAGCCAGTTCCAGCAGGCTGCCGCTGTCCGGCGTCCAGCGTGCGTCCTTGGCCGATGCGGAGAAAAACACCGGCACCGGCCCGCTGGCGGGCGGTAGCTGTATTGGCGCAGCGGCCTGCTCGACGATCAAACGCTGCAGCGCCGAGGGGCCAAAGGCTTCGGCATGGATACGCGCATCCGGAATATTCAGGCCGCGCAGGCCGTCGTACATATCCTGAATAAAGCTGCCGGGACCGCACAGATAGAAGTCATAGTCATCCAGCGGCAGCCGCGCCTTGATCTGCGCAAAGTCGAGCCGACCAATGATCTCGACGTCTCGGCCCACCACGGCATCCGGGTCTGGGTCGCTCAAGGAGCGATGCAGATGCAGGCGCTCCGGGTCGCGCTGTTGCAAGGCCAGCAGCTCGGCATGAAAGGGCAGGTAGGCCAGGGTTCTGGCGCTCTGGAACAGGTGGATATGGCGCGGCTGTTGATGCTGCTGATTCTGCGCCGCCAGCTCGCGGAACATCGAGAGCAGCGGAGTAATGCCCACTCCGGCACCGATCAGCACCACGGGGCGCTGCGTGTCTGGCACCAGGGTAAAACTCCCCATGGGCGGGCGAACCTCCAGGAGATCGCCCACCTGCACATGCTGGTGCAGGTGATGCGAGACCGGCCCCTGCGCCTTGACGCTGATGCGAATCCGCCTATCGGCCGGCGCGCTGGACACGCTGTAGGTGCGGATCAGCGCGGCGTCTTCACCCTTTGGCGTTATACGTACCGGCACATGCTGCCCCGGCGCAAAGGCAATTTTCGCATCGTCCTGCGGCTGCAGGGTGAACGAACGGATCTCGCTGGTCTCCTGCTGTACCTGCGTGACGCGCCATTGATGCCACTGGCGGCGCTGCTCGCTCTGGCGCAATTCTCGTCCGCCTCTGCCCAGTTGCCGGTGGCCAGGCTGGTGGGTGCGTAGTCGTGAAGTTCCCAGCGCAGCGCGGTAGCCGCAGGACGCAGCACCATCTGCTCTACCTCGACTGTCCAGAAACGCTCGGCGGCAGTGAAGGCAGGAATCAGCGGGCTCTCGAGAATCAGCTCGGTGTGGCCAGTGACCTGCAGCACATCGCCAGTGCTGAAATCGACAAACAGCAGCCCGGCGACCGGATTGGCCTGCAGGTTGCCCAGGGTATTGAAGAACAGGTTGCCGGCGTAATCGGGAATGGTCAGCTTGTTGCCATCCACTTTCACAAAACCGGCGCGGCCGCCCCGGTGCGACACATCCACCGAGCGGGTCTGCGGGTCGTGGTCTACATAGCTGGCGACAAAGAAGGTGTCTGCCGCGCGAATCATCTCGGTCGCGCGCGCATTCAGCCCGGCAAACGCCTGGCAGGGTGCGCGATCTCCGGGTTGATCTGTGGCGAACGCGTAGGTCCTTGCCTGAATGTATTTGGGGCAGTTGCCGTAGGAGTGTTCCACCGTGAGGCCGATGCCTGCAGCGGATGCGCTCTGGATCACGCCGTTGACGCGGTTGCGGCGCCGGGTGTGCAGCTCGATCCCCAGCAGCCCGATAGCATTGCCGGCTTGCAGGCCGGCGTGCGCCGGGTCCTGGCTGTCGGCTTGCGCTGCCAGATGCAAGCGCTGCGGATCGAGGGAGCTGACAAAGCCTTCCGGCCCTTCCAGCAAGGTGGCCCACGGCCGCTGCTGCGCATCGACTGCACCGACGATCATAAAGGGCAGTTGCTGGTAGAACTCGCGGTGCTGATCGGGCATGTGATTGCGAATCACTTTCTGCCCTATCACTTCCATCCGTTCGGCCACGCTATAGATTTCCTGCAGCGCCCTTTCCCCGCTGTGCCAGGGTGAGCGACGGTGCTTGGGTAGATGATCCATGGAGTGCGCTCCTTGAGAGAGCTACCGGCAAGCCCGGCAGCCCAGGGGGTACTGCGTGGCTCAGGCGGCCAGCAGGCCGGCAGCGGTCTGCTGCATGGGCACAAAGCCGGGCAGGGCTTCTATCCGCTCAAGCCAGGCGCGCACATTCGGGTACTCATCCAGCGATACATTGCCTTCCGGCGCATGCGCGGTGTAAGCGTAGTTGGCCACGTCGGCAATGGTGGGCTTGTCACCGGCGAGGAAGGGCGCGCTAGCCAATTCGGCCTCCATCACCTTCAGCAGGGCATGGGCGCGGTTGATTACTTCCTCGGCATTGAAGGCCGCGCCAAACACGGTAATCAGGCGGGCAGTGGCGGGGCCGTAGGCGAGCTGACCAGCAGATACCGACAGCCAGCGTTGCACCTGCGCTGCGGCCAGCGCCTCTTGCGGCAACCAGTTGCCTTGGTCGTACTTCTTCGCCAGGTAAACCAGAATGGCATTGGAGTCGCTGAGGCGGGTGCCGTTGTCATCAATTACCGGTACCTGGCCAAAGGCGTTGATTGCCAGAAATTCGGGTTTTTTATGCTCGCCCTTGGCCAGATCGACAAACACCAGTTCGGTGGGCACCTTGAGCAGTGAGAGCAGCAGTTCGACGCGGTGGGCGTGGCCGGAAAGCGGGTGACGATACAGTTTGATAGCGGGCTGAGACATGGTGAAACTCCTTTTGCAAGTCAGGTGGTGGATGCCAGAAGTCAGCGCGGTATCAAGCCGGTTCGGTGGCCTCTGCGCTGGTAGATCTATCCTGCACCCGCTGGCGTTCCAGCAGAATCACCACGCCGGGCAATGCAAAATTCCGTTTTCTGAAAGAAAGCCCCGGCGCGCTAGCGCCTTTGCCGAGGGCGGTCAGTCGGTAAAGGCGGGGTGCGCGCGCAGCTTTGGCGTCGCAAAATCGATGAATGTGCGCACCCGTCCAGCGGCTCGCCGGCCGTCGCGGTAGATCAGATGCACCGGCAGGTGCTGATCGACAAAATCATCCAGCACGGTTTCAAGCAGGCCGCTCTGCAGCTCATGGCGTGCTTCATAACTCATGCAGCGAATCAGCCCCAGCCCCAGGGTGGCGGCATGAATGGCGCCGCCCAGGGTGGTACAGCTGAGTGCGGGCGCAGGCTTCACCACCCGGCTGCCACGCTCGCCGCGAAAGCGCCATTCGTTCTGCTCGCCGGCGACGGTAGTCAGCACGCTGCGGTGCGCCTTGAGGTCCTCCGGCGTCTGCGGCCGACCCCACTTGGCCAGGTAGGCGGGGGCGCCGCACACCACCGGCCTGGCCTTGCCCACCGGCATGGCGAAGCCGGAGGAGTTGGGCAAATGCCCGACCACCAGGGCCACATCAATATTTTCTTCCAGCAGATTGGGTACGCCTTCGCTGGCCCGGGTAAGCAGCGTCACCTCCGGATAGGCCGCTAGATAGTCCAGCGCAATGGGCATGAACACCTGCTGATCCATCAGCAGCGGCAAGGAGACATTCAGCTGCCCGGCGGGGCTGGCATGCACACCGCTGGCGGAGCGTTCGGCTGTCTCGGTCTGGTCCAGAATCTGCCGGCAACTGGCTGCAAAACGGTCGCCCGCCGGGCTCAGCTCAACACCGCGTGGCCCGCGCAGCAGCAGGGTGTTGTTCAGGCGCGTTTCCAGCGCAGCAACGGTGCGCATGATGGTCGCCGGGGAAAGCGCCAACAGCCGCGCGGCCGCGGCCAGGCTGCCGGCCTGGGCCACGGCGGCAAACACCTGCATCTCCCGGTAGCGGCTCACGGGCTAGATATTCCCGACCTGTTGCAGCGCCGGGTCCTGCTGGAACCGGCTCACGCAAAAGTCGACAAAGGTGCGCACCTTGGCGGGCACCCGCCCTCCGCCCTGATACAGCACATGCACCGGCAGCGCAGCTGCTTCATATTCGCCCAGCACAATTTCCAGCTCACCCTTGGCCACCAGCTCGGCCACCTGATACGACAGCGCGCGCGTGAGCCCCCAGCCAAGCCGCGCCGCATTGATCGCCGCCTGATTGGAGGTCACTTTAAGGCGGGGCTTGGGGTGCAGGGTCATGGTGCCCTCCGGCAGGTTGAACTGCCAATCGGTCAGCAGGCTGCTGGCAGACGACATGACAATGGGCGCGGCCAGCGCCTCCTTGGGGTTTGTCGGCCGCCCAAAACGATCGAGAAAGGCCGGCGCCGCGCAGATCACCGGGCGAATCTGCCCCACCTTGATGGCCTGCAAACCGGTGTCCGGCAAACGGCCGATGCGAATGGCCACGTCGGCGCCTTCATCCACCATGTTCACCAGACGGTCCAGCAGCAGGGCGTTGATGGTCACCTGCGGGTGCGCGTGCAGATACTCGGTAATCAGCGGAATCAGATACAGCTCGCCAAACATTAACGGCGCCGTGACCGTGAGGTTGCCGCGCGCGCGAATGCTGCTGCCGGTGGCCAGCTCTTCGGCTTCATCCAGATCCAGCAGAATGCGTTTGCAGTCCTCCACGTAGCGTCGGCCCGCTTCGGTCAAACGCAGGCTGCGGGTGCTGCGCGCCAACAACAGAGTACCCAGGCGCTTTTCCAGCCCGACAATCACGCGCGTAACGCTGGGCGGCGACATGTCCATCAACCGGGCACCCCCGGCAAAACTCTCCGCTTCCGCCACGGCGAGCAGTACCTTCATTTCCTGAAACCTGTCCACACGCACCACCCGATATCGAAACTGACTGAAAATTGCCTAAGGCGCTGCCAGCATAGCCTGCGTGCGGGCGCCGCAGGGCTAGATTGTGAACTCAACCTGTTTTGGCTGGTTGGCAGCGCAGTGCATTGTCATGCGGCTTCAGTGTATTGCATCTGCGGGTGGTGGCTCGCCGAATACAGCGCCTAGGCCGAAACATCAGCGTTTCGGCTTGTTCTCCCATGGTTATTTGAAGGCACAGGGCGCAGCGCTCAGCATGGCGGCACCGGTTACTTTCATCAGAACTGCGGGATGTATTTGACGCTGAACATCAGGTTGCGCGGATCGCCGAAGTTGTTGCTGCCATCGGTGGCGGCATAGCCCGGCAGGTAGTAGCGCTTGTCGAACAGGTTATTGGCGTTCACGGCCAGGCTGATTTCGTCGTTCAGACGGTATCCCAGTCGCGCGTTCCAGACGGTGAAGCCAGGCACCTCGAACTCGCGGTCGTAGCTCAGGGTATGGCTCTGCGAGGTAAAGCCGCCGCCCACGCTAAGGCGGTTCCAGTCCCCGGGCAGTTGATAGTCGGTCCACATGCGCAGCATATGCTTGGGCGTCCACTGGCTGAAGGTTTTGCCTTCATTGTCCGGATCATCAAGAAACTCGGTGGTGTTGTAGGTGTAGCCGGCGAACAACTGCAGCTCGGGCAGCACCTCGCCGCTGAGTTCGGCTTCGATGCCCTGGCTGCGCACCTCGCCCGAGGCATTGGAGCAGTACCAGCCATCACAGAGGAAACCGGAGGCAACGTCGGTCACCGCGCGATTTTGCTGGTCGTAGCGGAACACGGCCAGCGAGGTATTCACCCGGCCCTCCAAGAGCTCGCCCTTGAGGCCCAGCTCATAATTGCTGCCGATGATGGGGTCCAGTATCTCCTGTTCGGCGGTTCGTCCGCTCTGGGGTTCAAACACATCGGTGTAGCTGGCATAGAGTGCCCATTCCGCGCTCAGGTCGTAGACCAGGCCCAGGTAAGGCGTGAATTCGCCGCTTTCGGTGCGGCTATCCTGGTAGCCGCTATCGGGCAGCTCGTAGGTATAGTCGAACCAACTGGTGCGGGCGCCGACCACAGCGGTCAGCGGCTCGGCCAGCTTGACCCGCCAACTGCCGTACAGGCCCTTCTGGCGTACGTCATAACCGGCGTTGGTAGCGGTGCCGCCCGGCGATGCAAGAATATCCTCTACGCTGGGTTCGGGACGGTGGTGGTCGATATCGAAGATGTTGCCGCCAGCCACAAAGCGCCGCGCGTAAAAATCATCCGAAGTGTATTTGGAGTAGTTGCTGCCAAGGGTCACTTCCTGTTCGAGGGAGAACGCCTCGAAACTGCCGTTGATGAACACGTCCAGGCCAAGCTTGGTCGACTCGAAGTCGGTGATCCAGTCGGCAAAGGTCAGGCCGCTACCGTCCTCGGCAACAACGCCGTGCATGCGCTGATGCGTGGAGTCGTTGTGCTCGCGCATGCGCACCGCAGCCACCTTGAATCGCCAGGTGTCAGCGAAGCGATGTTCCAGGTCGGCGTAGAGGGTGTTCTGCTCTATGTTGTTGCTGTTCCAGGTAGCGCCGCTGTACGTCGAGCGCGAAAAGCCGATATCGCTGCCGTCCGGGTAGCGCGGCAGGCCGCGGATCATGGGCCGTGAGTCCAGGTCGGTGTCGCTCATGCCAATGCCCAGGGTGGTGTCTGGCGTGAGGTCGAAATCCAGCGCACCGTAGAGCGAGGTGGTGTCGCTCCATACGTAGTCAGTAAAGGAGTGCGTATTGTCCTGATCGACCACCATGCGGCCGCGAATGCTGCCGCTGTCATTCAGTGGGCCGCCGGCATCCGCCTGCAGACCGTAGTGATCCCAG
The DNA here is from genome assembly GCF_036961105.1 of Halopseudomonas sp. GTDB lineage: Bacteria > Pseudomonadota > Gammaproteobacteria > Pseudomonadales > Pseudomonadaceae > Halopseudomonas. Next base: position 338,680 of record NZ_JBALWW010000001.1, read on the forward strand.
GAACCCGCCTTGCCGGTGATACTCAGGGTGGGTGCAACCTGGCCGCGCTTGCGCACCAGATTGATCGCCCCGCCAGGGCTGCCGGTACCTTGCAGCAAACCGGAGGCGCCCCTGAGAATTTCCACGCGGTCAAAATACACCAGATCCTGCGTCGTCCAGTTGCCCAGCACGTAGGTGTTGCGCGGAATAGGCACACCATCGTACTGCCAGTCATCTATCTGAAAGCCGCGTGAAGAAATCACCATGCCCGGGCCAATGCCGGTAGCGCCGACCAGGCCGGTAGTCTGATTGACCGCATCGCGCAGGTCGGTGATGTTCTGATCATCCAGTTGCTGGCGCGTGATCACGCTGACCGACTGCGGGATTTCCTTGAGGCTATGCACGCCCTTGCCAATGGTCACAGCGTTGGCGGCGTAGGAGCCGCTGCCTTCGGTGGTGGTGTTGTCAACCTGGCCCAGCACCGTCAGGGCGTCCAGCTCAACCGCACTGCCCTCAACCTGGCGCTGAATACTGAAGTTGCCGGTCTCGGTGACGTGCAACTCCAGGCCGTTGCCGCGCAACACGCGTTGCAGCGCCTGCGTTGCGGTGAGCTCACCTGCCACTGCCGGGGCTGTTTTGCCGCGCACCAGGGCCGGGTCCAGCGACACGACCTGGCCGCTTTGGCGGGCAATGGCATTGATCGTCTCGCCCAGGCTCGCGGCGGGTAGATCAAAGTGCAGAGTCTGCTGGGAGTTGGGTTCGCTGTAGGCGTAACCAAAGGGGCCGGCGCCAGCAAGCGCGATGACAACAGCAAGAACGCGGGGTCTGAACACAAATTGCTCCTGATTAATTGGGTGTAGTCAGGAGATAGGTGGGACGAGCGACAAAAACCGGACAAGGTTCTGCGTTATTTCTGCAAATAAATGCAAACAGCCGCAAAGGTCGCTGGGTCCGGCTTGCCGGCATGCTAGTTCTGCGCGTCAATCAGAGTCAGCCAGGGGCCGTACCGGCTCACGCGGATCGGCAGGGTTTCGCTCAGCGCGGTCAGCGCGCGGTCGGGGTCATCCAGCGGGTAAACGCCCTGTACGCGCAACGAGCGAACCTGGGGCGCAACGCGTATCAGGCCAGGCCGATAGGCGCTGAGCGCATCAATCACCGTCTCCAGCCGCTCGTCGAGCACGCTGAGCTGGCCCTGCAACCAATCGGCGCGGTGCAGCTCGTCTGCCCGCAGCAGCTCGATATGCTGCGGATGCAACAGCGCCGCCTCGCCGACCTGCAACAGCTGCCATGCGCCGTTTGGCAGGCTGAGCCGTACCGCGTGTTCAAGCACCACCACGCGGGTAGCCTGCGCTTCCTGACGCACCAGAAAGCGCGTACCCAGCGCCCGTACATCGCCCTGCGCACTGCTTACGATAAAGGGTCGGCCAGGGTCGGCCGCGACCTGTACCATCAACTCGCCCTGGCGCAGACGCAACAGGCGTTGTTGTGCGGTGAATTCAAGATCAGCCGCGCTCTGAGCGTTCAGGTTGAGCTGGCTGCCGTCGTCCAGGCGGTAACTGCCACGCTCACCGGTGCCCGTGCGCAGATCGGCGAGCAGGGCCTGGCCTGGCTGGCTGCGCCCGGTCAACCACAAACCGCCGCCAAGCAGACCGAGGCCCACCAGGCCACGCACCACCGCGCGCCGTGAAGTGTCGGGTTGCAACAGCGCCTCACGCGCAGCGCCGGGCGTTTGCCGTTCAAATTTGCGCAGCGTGCTGTAATGCTCGCCAAGCCCCTGTTGCAAGCGCTGCCAGGCGGCGCCGTGGGCTGGGTCGCTGTGCAGCCAGGCCGCAAAGCCCGCCTGCAACTGCGCGTCAGGTGCGGCAGCGCGAAGGCGCACCATCCAGTCGATTGCTTCCTTGCCCGCGCGGCCCAGCTCGGGCGCGGGGCTCACGGCGCTGCCCCGGCCAGATAGCACTGCTGCAGGGCCTGGGTCATATAGCGGCCGACGGTGCGCTCGGAAATACCCAGGCGGCGCCCGATCTCGGCATAGCTGAAGCCATCCAGTTGGCTATACAGAAAGGCGCGCTTCACCACCTGCGGCAGGCCGGACAACGAATGATCAATGGCGCTCAGCGCTTCCACCAGCAGCGCGAGTTCTTCCGGGGAGGGCGCCAATGCTTCCGGCAACGCAGCCAGGCGTTCCAGATAGGCGAGCTCCAGCCGACGGCGGCGGTGACGGTCGAAAATCAACCGGCGCGCTATGGTCGAGAGATACGCGCGGGGCTGCTCGATGGTATCCGGGTCGACACTGGATGCCAGAATCTGGCAGAAGGCCTCTGCAGCAGTGTCTTCAGCGTCGGCGTAATTGCGCAGGCGGCGTTGAATATGATGCAGCAGCCAGCGGTGATGATCGCTGAAAAAGAATCCCAGTTTGCTGGTCGTTGGGCTTGGCACGGCTGGGCGTCTCTGCAAATGTGAATTATTCGCATATTAGCGTTCGGACGTGTAAGCGTTCAAGCGGTGGGATGGGGTAGGGATGTCAAAACTCTGAAGCGACGGGGTGTGGTTCGGGTTCTACCCCGTTTCTGTCGGTTGCGTTTCAGGCGCGCTTGCAGCTAAGCCAGGCACTCCAGAACAGACTGCTGAAGAAACGGGTAGCCTCGCCGAATCCTGCGTCATGCAGCAGTTTCTTTACCGCTTCCTCGGAGTGGGGTGGGTCGGCACCCTGGAGTATTTTGCCCAGTTTTGCTTTCACCTCATCCGCGCTGGCGCCATGTTGTCGCCAACGTTGCCCCCAGGCGGCAAGCAGCAAGGGTTGGCTGGCATAGGCATACTGGTTGCAGGCGACCACGAGCGGGGCCTCGGGCTTCAGGTGAGCGTGAATGCCGGTCAGGATCTGCTGCTTGGCTGCGTTGCCATTGAGATGGTGAAGCACACCGATCAAGGTGGCTGCGTCGTACGACCCATTCGCTTTCAGCTCTTGCACCTGGCCAAGATGCAGGTGGGTCCTATCGAGTAAATCCTGCGCTTGCAGTTGCTGGGCCGCCGCCTCGAGCATCGGCTCGGATGGATCAACGGCAGTGAAGCGCCATGTCGGCTCCAGCTTGGCCATCGCGATAATTTCCCGTGCTGTGCCGCCAGCGCCCACGACCAGAATATTGGCGTGACGCGTATCTACGAGCTTGGCTGCCAGCATGCACGCGGCAAGATCCTGGCAGGCGTCATAGCCGGCCAATGCGATACGACTCTGGCGGCCGTATTCGCTGGCCCGTGCGGTATCAAATTTTTCTGCTGAGTTTGTAGTAGATGAGTTCAAGGCAATTCTCCATGACCTTGAAACAATCTAGGCTATCGAAACGAATAACAAAAATTCATTAATTTTATGGTGTCTATATCCATCCGGAATGATTGGCGTGGCTCGCACGGGCTGTTGATGGGCGCAATTGCGCTGCGCCGGGACTGCCCTGCAATCCCACCGGAACCGCTGACGGTCCGGTCGAAATGTCGGCCTGTATACTCGCGCTCACGCTACGGCTTGGACCCCATATAGTTGACAAACGCCGCCACATCCAAGGAACCCAGACCGGTCGCAATATCGTAGCCAGGTTCCGCTGGGTAAGAACCTTCGCCAGCGTAGCCGTCTACAACATCATTCAACACAGTGGAATTGGTAGGTCCACCGTTTGACGACATGAGCCCGTAGAGGCCGCTCTGAAGTGATCCGGAAGAGGTGTGTACAGAAGATAACATCGGCTTGTTCTGGCTTTTTCTAAGCTGATTGGCGATGGCCACCACGCCGGTGAAAAACGACGACGATACCGCAGTGCCGCCGATCACATACCACCCACCAAGCACTGATACATAGATACGCGCACCGTACGCAGGATCGGCATTGAAGGCCACGTCTGGCGCGGATCGGTATGCCGTGGTGTTCACTTGCTGAACGGAGGGAATCATCTGGAAACTGGGCATTCTTTCATAGGCAGACATGCCAGCCGCTGCGTCGGCCCAGGCCGTCTCGACGAGGGGATCTACCAATCCGGGTGTCGTGCCACCCACCGCTATCACGTCAGGAGAGGTCGCGGGAAAGTTCGGCAGCGACTGGGATCCCGCTGCCGCGATCCACGCGATGCGACTGTTCGCAAACAGGTTGGTCTGAGCGCCTTCCGTGGAAAATTCGACGGAGCCGAAAGGCATTAATATCACGTTAACGCCCGTATTTGCTGCGGTTTGCATGGCCGCCTTTATATCATTCTGACTAAAGGATTTGGCCTCAATGACGTAAACAGTGGCGCCCGGACTCACGGCGTTGACCATCTGAACGGCCAGGCTGCTCAGCACCGCCCAGTTGCTGTTTTTAAGATTCCCAGCCTGGTTGATGATTTTAAGGGTGATAGGCTTTTGGTTAAATGTCTTTGCCCAGGTATTCAGGTCGTACTGCAGGTTCGAATAGTGGTAAGCCGTGATGATGGCGACCTTGACTCCGTACCCCGCAGGCTGGTTGCCGATAGAAGCTGGCACGTTGTAGGCCTGCTGGAACTGCTGAGGCGTCCACCCGCTTGACGATGTGGTACTGGCGGTAGTCTGCACGCTCATGGACTGCCGAAAGCTCGAGGTCAGAACGGGAGCATCATCGGTGGCCAGCACGAACGCGGGGTGGAAATCGTCCTCTGCAGGCACATGCTCCACCTCTTCCTCGGCGGGATCCTCCTGGTCCGCATTATCGGTCTTGCATCCGTACAACCCTGCAGCTGCGAGACAGACAGCCACACACACACCGCGTCGCAACCACGCTGTAGATTGGTTCATTGTTTTCCTTGTTGATGCAGATTGATGCAGATTGATGCGGATTGATGGAGAGAGGCTTGACGTCGCAAGAGCATAGATGCGCTTGCACGGAATAGCGATGGACGTGAGAAAAATTCCATCGGCACCTCCACTTGCTCTTGCGGTCAAGCAGATATAGCCCACTGACTGGCTGCCCGGAAAATCACCCCATGCCCGATTCCGCGTTGCACGCCCATCTGCCTCGCGATCTGTACTACGTCGACGACTCTAAGCCCGGCATCCGCCGCAAGAAGGTGCGGGGCAAGTTCAGTGTTTTGGCACTGAAGGCAACCGTCAAAAAAGTTTATTATCTGAGCAACCCTGCTCGGCAACGGAAGCCTGGAAAACGCCACTCAGCGCATTCCGATAAGCCCGGTGTGCTTGCCCCTAACCCTCGATCATCAAGCGCACGCGCTGGGTCATGGCTTCTATCGAGAAGGGTTTGGTGAGGACGGCCATGCCTGGGGCGAGTTGGCCGTTGCCGACAATGGCATTCTCGGCATAGCCAGTGATGAAGAGTACTTTCAGGTCCGGACGATAGTTGCGCGCCGCATCTGCCATCTGGCGGCCGTTCAGCCCGCCCGGCAGCCCGACGTCGGTTACCAGTAGGTCAATAGGCACATCCGACTGCAGGATCTTGAGTCCTTCGGCGCTGTCGCCTGCTTCGATGGTGGTGTATCCGAGCTCTTCGAGTATCTCCGCCACCAGCATTCGCACGGTGGCCTCGTCGTCGACTACCAGCACTGTCTCGCTTTGTTCTGCGCGCTTCAACCTGGGCGCTTCAGTGGTTGGGCCCTCGTTCTCGATATCGCCATGGTGCCGAGGCAGATAGAGACACACCTTGGTGCCCTGGCCTACCTCTGAATGGATGCGCACCTGCCCGCCGGATTGCTGGGCAAACCCGTAGATCATCGATAGGCCCAGGCCGGTGCCTGAACCCAGGGGTTTGGTGGTGAAGAAGGGTTCAAACACGCGGGCGATCAGCTCTGGTGGTATGCCTGTGCCGGTATCGGTTACGCACAGCGACAGGTACTGGCCTTGCGCGACCTGCAGCTGCTTGGCAGCGCGTTCGTCGAGCCACTTGTTGGCGGTCTCTACCCTGATGCGCCCACCGTCGGGCATGGCATCTCGTGCGTTGATGCACAGATTCAGTAGCGCGCTTTCCAATTGCGGTGCATCTACCAGTACCGCCCATAGATCAGCGGTGCCTACCACTTCGACCACGATGCCAGGGCCTACGCTGCGCTGGATCATCTCCTGCATGTCGTTGACCAGCCGGTCTACATTTATCGGCTTTGGATCCAGGGTCTGGCGTCGGGAGAAGGCGAGCAAGCGATGTGTGAGAGAGGCGGCGCGTTTAGTAGCGCCCTGGGCGGCAACCACATACCGCTCTACGTCGGCAAACTGCCCTTGCTGCAAGCGCACCTGCATGAGCTCAAGCGAGCCGGAGATGCCGGCAAGCAGGTTGTTGAAATCGTGCGCCAGGCCGCCGGTCAATTGGCCGACCGCGTCCATCTTCTGCGATTGGCGTAGCCTGGCCTCGGCGTCCATGAGTTCGGCGGTCCGTTCGGCCACGCGCAGTTCCAGCGTCTCGTTGAGACTTTGCAAATCAGCAATGGCATTGTCACGCTCAGCCTCGACTGCCCGGCGCCCTTCGATGTCGATAAGTACGCCGGGAAAGCTGACGGGCGTGCCATCGGGTGCAAGATCGACTCGGCCGTTGGCCTCCAGCCAGTAGTATTTTCCATCAGCCCGTTTGACGCGATATTGGTGCGCATAAGCGCCGCCCCGCACTACCGCCTCCTTGATTGCTTCATCCAGCCCTGGCCGGTCTTCGGGATGCACGTTCTCGAGAACTCTGGCAATGGGTACCTCGATATTCAAAAAACTGGGGTCCAGTCCGAAAGCGAGAATAAATTCCTCGTCTACGGTGAAGCTGTCTCTGGTGGGGTGCCAGTTCCATGTGCCAATGACGCCACCGGCCGCAAGCGCGCTGCGCACGTGCTCGTTGTCTCGTCGGGCTTGAGCCTCGCCTGCGCGCAAAAGCTCGGCCTCAGCCAGTTGCAGCCGGAGCTGCTCATTTTCCGCTCGAAGTGTCGCGAGCTCGTCTGTGGTATCGGTCATTGCAATTCACCGCGCCACAGGTGGCGCCTCTAGGCTTTGGTCTGTTGCCCCGTGGGTGGCAACGGGGAAGGTCAGGCTTGGTTCTGGCCGCAGCGGGCGCGCTGGTGGTGCGCGTCCGGTGCTGGGTGACGGCGCTGTCAAAATCGCGCCTTTGCCCTGGCAGCATAGCTGAAACGCTAATGTGAAGGCAGGTGCCAAGGGTACTTTTACCAATCTGAGCGGCAGCTCGTTAAGCACAGCCGGATGTCGGGCGGAGCCTGCACTCGAGTTGGCACCGCCGGCGGGTTCATCGGTTTGGCAGGGCGCGCGCACGGCCTGGCCGTTATCAGCCAGGGTCAACTGGATCAGGATCTGTTGGGCGTCCTGCAGGCCAAGTGATTGCCAAGCAGTAACCGAAAAGCCGTAACGTGAGTCCCGGTTTTGCCATACTGGTAAACGGGAGCGGAAGTCGCAGAGTTAAAATGATTCACCTGAACGGAAAGCCCCAGTGGCGTGCCAGTGATAGCCGCACGCTGCCTGACAATCAGTCTCGGTCAAAATCCTATCGGCACCTCCGTCCCCCCCTGCGGTCAATCACATATAGCCAACTGACAGACTGCCAGGAAAATCACCCCATGCCCGATTCCGCGTTGCACGCTGATCTGCCTCGCGATCTGCACTACGTCGACGACTCCCAGCCCGGCATCCGCCGCAAGAAGGTACGCGGCAAGTTCCAGTATTTTGACCCAGACGGTGCGCGCATTACCGATGCCGAGGAGATCAAACGTCTCAACGCGCTGGCAGTGCCGCCGGCCTATACCGACGTGTGGATCTGCGCCGATCCTCGCGGGCATCTGCAGGCCACCGGGCGCGACGCGCGGGGGCGCAAGCAGTACCGCTATCATCCGCGCTGGCGCGAGGTGCGCGATATCGACAAGTACTCGCGCCTGCAGGCGTTCGGCAAGGCGTTGCCCAAGCTGCGCAAGCAGCTGGAGGCGCAGATTGCCGAGCCGGGTTTTACCCGCGAGAAGGTGCTGGCTACGGTGGTGATGCTGCTGGATGCGACCCTGATTCGGGTGGGCAATACCCAGTACGCGCGGGACAACAAATCCTACGGGCTGACCACGCTGCGCACCCGGCACGTGGATGTTCACGGCAGCGAGATCCAGTTTCACTTTCGCGGCAAGAGCGGGGTGGAGCACCAGGTGAGCGTGAAGGACAGGCGCATGGCCAAGGTGGTGAAACGCTGTCAGGAGTTGCCGGGACAGAATCTGTTCCAGTATGTGGACGAGGAGGGCGAGCGACACAATGTGAGCTCCTCCGACGTCAACGCTTATCTGCACAGCCTGACCGGGGCGGACTTTACCGCCAAGGATTATCGCACCTGGGCGGGCACGGCCATGGCGCTGGCGGTGCTGCGCGAGCTGCAATGGCAACCGGAGAGCGAGGCCAAGCGGCATGTGGTGGCGATGGTCAAGGAGGTGGCCAAACAGCTGGGCAATACTCCGGCGGTGTGCCGCAAGTGCTACATCCACCCGGCGGTACTGGAGCACTTCAACCTGGGCGAACTGGCCAGATTACCCAAGCCGCGCGTACGCAAGGGGCTGAAGGCCGAAGAAGTGGCCTTGGCCATGTTTCTGGAACAGTTGGCGGCCGACGCCTCAAGCAATGCCAAGGCGAGTTAGCCGCCGTGTTTTCTGCCGCGGGTACGCAAAGTATTTGCTGAACCTCGCCCGGCCGGGCGGAGTCGATTTATTCAGGAGCGGCTGTTTTGTGTTGACGCTCAAACCGCATTCACTGACGAGGAGATTTGCATGACAGATCCAGACGCCAACAAGGCAGGCAACCAGCAGACGAACAAAGAGCAGGAGCAACCGGTAAAGGACAAGAAAAAGCAGGACAAGCACGAGCAAGAACACCTTGATGAAACCCTGGAAGATACCTTTCCGGCCAGCGATCCGCCGGCCAATTACTAAGGGATGCCCCTGTTGCTGCCCCATGCTGAAGCGGCACCCGGTGCGCTTCAGCATTTTTTTGCCCCGCACCTGGCGTTGCACTCCTAGCGCTGAACCCAGACCTCCACGCGTCCGTTACGTTGCTCACCACTCTCGCCACCGGCGGATCCCACCTGCATGTAGTGCCCGTAACCGGTATATCCCTGCACCTGAGTGCCCAGTTCTCGCAGGGCCTTGCTGACCGAGAGCCCGCGCAGTTCCGAGATCATCTGCGCGCGTAGCTCGTCGTTTTGCTGGTCGGCGAAGCCAATCAGCATCAAATCGCTACCGCTCTTGCCGCTTTGCTGCAGGTAATTTTGAATGCGCAGCAGATCGCGTTTGGCCTTGTTGTCCAACCGGGTGCGGCCTGCGGCAAAGCGAATATTCACCGACAAGCGCTGGTAGTGCTCGGTCAGGCGTTTGAAGGTGTCGGGCACGCTGGCGTCATAGACCGGGTCTACCGCAAAGGGCGTTTGCGCGAAGAAGCCGGTGGTGGCGGCCAGTTCCTGCCCGGCCTGGCTCTGGACAAATTCGATAAAGGCCTGGACCAAGGGGTTGGTGCTGGTGCCGGCAGTGTAGAGATAGAGACGGCGGGCGAGGGCGTAATCCTCGGTGGCCACAGAGAGCTTGTTGGGCTTGAGCGCGGGCGCGTTGCCGTCGGCTATGGCCAGCAGCTTGCTGTTGCGTACCGAGGCAAAGCCGGCAAAGCCGATGCCGGCGGGGTCGGCGCTGACGTCGTCGGACAGCTGGTCATTGGACTCGTAGCGTCTGGCCTGCTCGCTCAGGCTGTAGTTGCCCGCCAGCACCAGAGATTTGAAGGTATCCCAGGTGCCGGACTGCTCGTCGCGGGCATAGAGGTGTATGGGCAGGTCCGGGCCGCCCAGCGCCGACCAGTTGCTGATGTCGCCGGCAAAGATGCGCGCCAGGGTCTCTATGCTCAGTTGGTTCACCGGGTTGGACGGGTGAACCAGAATCGCCAGGCCGTCGATAACGATAACGTGTTCACTCTCGGCGCTTACCATATCGGCGCGGCTGGCCATGGCGGCGATCTCCTGCTCGGTCACGCGCCGCGAGGCGGCCCAGATGTCGGCCCGGCTGTCTGCCAGCGCCGTATAGCCGGTGCTGGTACCGTGCGCGGCGACTAGCACGGTCAGGGGTTTGCCGTCGCGCTGGGTACTGAGCACGGTTTCATTGGCGGTGCCAGTGCCCTTGGCGGTCACGGCCGAGCCGCTGAGCTGCTGCAGAAAGGCAGTCATCAAGGTGGGCGCCAGGTGGGCGCCAATGGTGTTGGAGCCGTGAATTTCCAGATCATGGGCGGCAGCCATGCCAGGGGTGCAGGCCATGGCAAACCACAGGGAGTACAATAGGCGACGGCAGACAGAGCGCATCGGTGACCTCATTGGTAGCGGGACGCGGAGTTGTTGGGCGATAGCAGAGTGCGACAGAGAGATGACATTCAGGTTACGCCGCCATGACGCCTTGCTCGCCAGGGCGCGTTTGATGCGCTTTGGACTAGCTCTCTTTTACCCGCAAAACTCACCGCTTGGTTGGCGGTGAGTGGATCGGGCGGGTGACACAAAAAGCCGAATCGACTGAACCTTTGCGGCCGCGGAGGGTTCGATATCAATGAAGACTTGCGCTGGCGGAGAGTCTGCACCAGCGCCTTTTCGATCAGGCTGTTGTCTGCTCAGAGCGTCAGGCGCAGAATGGCCAGCCCCACATCTTCTTGCTCATACCGGCGTGGCCGCGACTGCTAGTGAGGCACAGTGGCCAGCTGCCATCGCTTTTGTATGGCTGAGTATGCTAAAAAGCCAGCTGCCAGGTTGGATCAAAATCTCACAGATGAGAATGGACGAATGTCAAAATTGGATCAGAGCGCTATTGACGCGCTGCAAGCAAAACAAGCGGATATACAAACTGCATGGATCACCAGCCTGGAAGAGAACGGCTCTGCCAGAGGGGTACGCCCGGATGAGCTGCGCAAGCAGACTGCAGAGTTTCTGCAGCTGCTTATAGCCGGCACCACTCAGGCCGGTACCGACAGCTGGGATGCCAATGTCTGGAACGAAATTCGCCAGTTCCTGGAAAAGATTTCTCACAGTCGCGCGCTGCAGGGCCTGGATGCTCAGCAGACCGCCAACTTCATCTTTTCGCTCAAGCGCCCAGTGTTTGATGTGCTGCAACGCGAAGCCGCAGTAGATTCTGCGGCTCTGACCACGCAGATCACCAGCATCTCCGAGTTGCTGGACGAAATGGGCCTGCACACCGTGCGCACCTTCCAGAAGGCGCGCGAGTCGGTAATCAAGCGCCAGCAGGAAGAATTGCTGGAGCTGTCTACCCCGGTAGTCAAACTCTGGGACGGCGTGCTGGCACTGCCGATGATCGGCACCTTGGATTCGCAGCGCACACAGGTGGTGATGGAATCACTGCTGCAGCGCATTGTGGATACCGGTTCGGAGATTGCCATCATCGATATCACCGGTGTGCCTACCGTCGATACGCTGGTCGCACAGCATCTGCTGAAAACCGTGACCGCCATCCGCCTGATGGGTGCCGACTGCATCATCAGTGGCGTACGCCCGCAGATCGCGCAAACCATAGTGCATCTGGGGCTGGACCTTGAGGGTATCGTGACCAAGGCCAACCTGGCTGATGCCTTTGCCCTGGCACTGAAACGCTCAAACCTGACTGTCACCAAGGCGAGCTGATCATGGAGCGTATTCCCATACTCAGGATGGGCGAGTATCTGCTCGTGACCGTTCAGGTTGAGATGCACGATCAGTTGGCCCTGACCCTGCAGGAAGATCTGGCAGAGCGCATCAGTGAAACGGCGGCGCGCGGCGTGTTGATCGATATTTCCGCGCTGGAAATCGTCGATTCCTTTATCGGGCGCATGATCGCCAACATTTCCGGGCTATCCAAGATCATGGACGCGCAGACGGTATTGGTGGGCATGCAACCGGCCGTGGCCATTACCCTGGTCGAGCTGGGCCTGAATCTCCCGGGCGTGGCAACAGCGATGGACGTGGACCGCGGAATGAAATTGCTGCGCGCGAAAGTGCGCCAGCAATGAATATAAAAGACGAAGGGACGCGGCCCATCCGCAGCGAGCAGGATATCGTCATGGCGCGCCAGCTGTGCCGCAAGCTCGCGCAGGACTGCGGACTGCGCCTGGTGGCGCAGACCAAACTGGTTACCGCTGTCAGTGAGCTGGCGCGGAACACGCTGATCCACGGCGGTGGCGGCGACATGCACTGGTTGATCATTGACGAGGGCATGCGCCAGGGATTGCGGGTGGTGTTCAGTGATCAAGGCCCCGGCATCCCCGATATGGATCTGGCGATGACTGATGGCTGGACCTCGGGTAACGGCCTGGGCCTGGGGCTCACCGGTTCCAAGCGCCTGGTCAACGAATTTGAGATTGCAACCACGCCAGGTGAAGGCACTCGCATTTCGATTACCCAATGGAGCTGAATCTGGGAGGGAGCCTCACCGACGTTACGGTAATTGAGGATGATAGCCAGATAGGCCAAGCCCGTCGCCGCGCCAAGCAGTTGGCCGAAGCGGCAGGTTTCAGTCAGGCGGATGCGGGGCGAGCTGCCTTGGTGGCCACCGAGCTGGCCAGCAATATTTTCAAACATGCCGGCCAGGGCGAATTGCATTGCCGTGTGCTGCCCGCACAGGGCGGCAATTGCCTTGAGCTGGTGGCGATCGACCGCGGCCCCGGTTTCGACGTGCATCGCTGTCTGCGCGACGGCTTTTCTACCGGCGGCACCCAGGGCGAAGGGCTGGGGTCCATATCCAGGCAGTCGCAACTGCTGGATATTTTTGCCGATGAGCGCGGCGCAGTAGTCTTGGCGCGGTTGTGGCCGGCGGGCGTCAAGGACCTGCGCCTGGGGATTCAGATGCATGCGATGAACTACGAAACGGCCTGCGGCGATGTATGGCATCTGAGCATCAGTGGCTCCAGACTCAGTGCCCTGGTGATCGACGGGCTGGGCCACGGTGAAGATGCCGGACTGGCTGCCAACGCCGGCCGGGAGGCGTTTGCACTGCGCCCCTTTGAGCATCCCGACAGCCTGTTTGCGAGTATGCATCGGGCCATGAATGGTACGCGCGGCGGTGCGGCCGCCATTGCGCAATACGACGGCGAGACCGGGATGCTGCAGTTTGCCGGGATTGGCAACATAGGTGCGCGGGTGTTGTCGCCTGTGGGCTCGCGTGGTTTGGCCTCGCATCCCGGCATTGTCGGCGGCCAATACCGCAAGGTGCATACGTTCAGCTACCCTGAGGCGAGAGGGCAGTTGCTGGTGTTGTACAGCGATGGCTTGCAGTCACGCTGGGACCTGAATGCCTATCCGGGGTTGGTGTTACAACACCCGGCCACTATAACGGCGGTGCTGCACCGGGACTTCTGCCGCGGCCGAGACGATGTCACCATCATGGCCATAGACCTGGAGTTGCCCAATGGTTGAATCAACAGAACTGATCCGTCTGCAGACCGAGAACGAAGCGCTGCAGCAGGAGCTGGAAGAGACCAATCAGGGTGTGCTGGCGCTTTATGCCGAACTGGACAGCCAGGCCGAGGCGCTCAAGCAGGCCTCCGAGCTAAAGAGCCGGTTTCTGTCATACATGAGCCACGAATTTCGCACGCCCCTGGGTTCGATATTGAGCATTACCAGTCTGCTCAAGGACGAGCTCGATGGCCCGCTCAACGACGAGCAGCAAAAGCAGGTTCTGTTCGTCAGAACATCGGCGCAGGAGCTCACCGAAATGGTGAACGACCTGTTGGATCTGGCCAAGATTGAAGCCGGGCGTATAAGCATCTCGCCGGGCTGGTTCGATATGTTCGACCTGTTTGCCGCGTTGCGCGGGATGTTCCGACCCATCGTGGATAGCGAGGCAGTGGATCTGGTGTTTGAGCAGCCGGTGGGGGTGACCCGGCTGTACACCGATGATAAAAAGCTGGCGCAGATTCTGCGCAACTTTATCTCCAATGCGCTCAAGTTCACGCTGCGCGGTGAAGTGCGCGTCTCAGCTCGGCTGGTGGATAACAATCAGGTACGCTTCTCGGTGAGTGATACCGGTATTGGCATTCCCGATGAGATGCACGATCGTCTGTTTGAAGATTTTGTGCAGATTGACTCCCCCCTGCAAAAACGGCTGCGCGGCACTGGCCTGGGCTTGTCCCTGTGCAAGCGGTATGCGGAGCTACTGGGCGGCAGTGTGGGGGTCGAAAGCCACCCCTCGGTAGGTTCAACTTTTTACCTCGTGATACCGGTGTCAGCGGGGGTGGAGGACAATGATGAGTGAGCGGTGCCTGCTGGTAGTCGACGACAACGCAGCCACGCGGTATTCCATCCGCCGGCGCCTGGAAAGTCACGGCTATCGGGTATTGGAAGCAGGTAATGGCGAAGATGGCCTGGCGTTGATCGACGCCCACCCGCTGGATGCCCTGATTCTGGATATCAATTTGCCCGACATGAGCGGCTTTGATATCGCTCGGCGTTTGCGCGCCGATCCGCGCACCGCCTTGCTGCCGGTCATTCACGTGTCAGCGGCCTCTATCGATACCCGCGATATCATCTCGGGGCTGGATTCGGGCGCTGACGCCTATCTGATTCACCCCATCGACCCCGATGTGCTGCTGGCCACCCTGGGGACTCTGCTGCGGGTGCGAGACACCGAGCAGGCGCTGAGGGAGCGAGAGGAGCACTTTCGCGAGATATTCGAGAACATCTCGGCGCCTATTACGGTGGTCGATTCATCGCTGAATATCCATAACAGAAATCAGGCGTTCAACCGGCTGGCCCTGGATTGCACCAGTGATGAACTAAGCGACTGCATGGTCCCCGGCCAAGACAGTACGCTCGACATCGTGCGTACTACCATTGCCGCTCGCGGCCGCTGGAGCGGTTTGCTCACCATGCTTGGGGAAGACTCGGATCGCGTCACGCAGTGGCAGGTTGCGCCCTATCGTGCACCGGATCTGTCGTTCATCTTTATCGAAGATGTGACCGAACGGCTGCAGAAGGAACGCAATCAGGAAGAGTTGCTGGCGACCGTCAGCCACCAGTTGCAAACCGAGGTGAAAGAGCGCGAGCGCACCGAAGCGCAGTTGCTGCATGCCAGCAAGATGGATTCGCTGGGCAAGCTCACCGGCGGTATTGCGCACGATTTCAACAACCTGCTGACCAGCGTGATGATGAGCCTGGAGCTGGTGATCGAGCGGGTAAATGCAGGCAAGTACGACCAGATTCAACGCTACGCCGAAGGCGCGCTGCAATCGGCCAAGAGCGGCGCAGCCCTGACTCACCGCCTGCTGGCCTTTGCCCGGCAGCAGCCGCTTGAAGCGAAATCGGTAGATCTCAACGCTCTGGTGGCCTCGCTGAATGATTTTATCCGGCGTGCCATTGGTGAAAACATAGAGCTAGTGCTGGACCTATCGCCCGAGCCGGCCATTGCCCACGCCGACCACAGCCAGCTCGAAAGCGCAATCATCAACCTCGTTATCAACGCCCGCGATGCCTTGCTCAACGGTGGTGAAATTCGCATCAGCACCCATGTGCTGGAGGTTGAAGGTGACTCGGAATTGGCCGACGGCCGTTACGTGGCTGCCCGTGTACGCGATAACGGCACGGGCATAGCGCCCGAGCTGCTGGACAAGGTGTTTGATCCTTTCTTTACCACCAAGCCTAGCGGTAAGGGTACCGGCCTGGGGTTGTCCATGTTGTACGGCTTTGCCGGCCAGTCGGGTGGTGTAGCGCGGATGCGCAGTGAAGTGGGGCGCTTTACTGAAGTGACCCTGTTGTTGCCGGTGGGTGACAAGATGCCGGACGAGATCAAGGCCGAGGCCCGCAGCGCTTCTACGTCCGCCGGCGGCCACATCCTGATTGTTGACGATATTCTTGCCGTCAGTGCGGCGCTCAGGGAGACGCTGATCGATGCCGGGTACTGCTGTACGCTGGCCGATAGCGCAGAGGCCGCGTTGGAGATTCTCAACGACGATCACTCCATCGACCTGTTGCTGACCGACATCGGTTTGCCCCGCATGAACGGTAACGAATTGGCCGAGGCCGCACGCAACGCGCGTCCCGAGCTGCCGGTGCTGTTCATGACGGGGTACGCCGAAAGTGCCAAGAACCGGGAGAACTTCCGAGAGCCCGGCATGGATATCATGCTCAAGCCGTTCAGCATGAACGAGTTACTCGACAAGGTAGGGTTGTTGCTGAGCAGTCGCTGATTCTCCAGCATCGGTTTCAGGGTCATCGCGCGTCGGCCGCTGTTGACCCTGGTTGCCGGGCCAGGGTTTCCAGGGGGCGTTAGTCGGGGCGCTGGCATTGCTTTAGAGGTTGGGCTGGCCAGCGCCATGCTGGCCTTGATCAGCACGTGGGCAGCGGCTCGGCGATGCATCCGATCAACGCCATGGCATGGCTCACGAATTCCTCCTTCTCCCCCACCGGCGCCACATAGTGCAGCGCCGCAGCGGCCGCTTCGTCACCCTGCAGCCGGGCAATTACCCAGGCGGCAACGTAACTGGAGGCCAGGCAGCCGCCTGCTGTTGCAATATTGCCTTGAGCAAAGAAGGGTTGGTTGAGCACCTCGATGCCCGCTTCCTGTACCCAGGGTTTGGTAGTGAGGTCGGTACAGGCGGGTAAACCCTGCAGCAGACCCAACTTGGCCAGCAGCAGGGCGCCGGAGCATTGCGCGGCCAGCAGTTGCCGGGCCGGATCCAGCTTGAGCTGAGCCATCAGCTCGGTGTCGGCTGCTATGCCGCGCGTTTTGATCCCGCTGCCGATGATTACCGCATCGGCGCTGCTGGCCTCGGCCAGGCTGCTCTGGCTTTCCAGCACCAGACCGTTCATTGAGCGTACGCGAGGTGTTGGGCTGGTGAGGCTCACGCGCCAACCTGGCTGCCTGATGCGGTTGAGAATGCCGTAGGCGATCAGCGAGTCGAGCTCGTTGAAGCCGTCGAAAGTGAGGATGCTGATGTGCATGAGCTGCTCCTGTGGTCGGGGGTTGCCCGGCAGCATCGAATGCTTGACCATGACAATCAAATAATTGTCATGGATACATTGGCGTGGCGCGCAGCAGATACAAAAAACTGGTGGATTCACTGGCGGCGCAAATTCGCGCAGGCCAGCTGGCTCCCGGCACCCGATTGCCCACCCATCGTGAGCTGGCCGTCCAGGAGCGGATAGCCCTGGTAACCGCCTCGCGCATCTATGCGGAGTTGGCAATCATGGGGTTGGTCAGTGGTGAGGCGGGGCGCGGCACCTTTGTCCGCGAGCTGGCCTTGCCGCCCGGCCATGGCGTGGATCAGCAAACAACCGCGGCAGAGATGCTGGATCTGAATTTCAACTACCCGGCCCTACCCGAGCAGACCGATCTCTTTCGCAGCGGTCTGCGGCAACTGGCCAGCGCCGGTGATCTGGACGCTCTGCTGCGCTATCAGCCGCACGCCGGACGGCCGCATGAGCGCGCGGCGGTAGCCCAGTATCTTGCGTGCCGAGGCCTGGCCGTAACGGCGCAGCAGGTGCTCATAGTCAGCGGCGCGCAGCATGGACTGGCGGCCAGTGTCATGGCGCTGCTTGATCCGGGCGATGTGGTGGCGGTCGATAGTCTGAGCTATCCGGGTTTCAAGGCGCTGGCCGAAGCCCAGCGGTTGGAACTGCTGCCCATTCCGGTAACGCACGGCGGCAAGTGCGCTGGCCTGCAACCTGATCTGGAGTCCTTGGCCGTGCAGTGCACGCAGCGGCGCGTGCGCGCCATCTACGCAATGCCCACCTTGCACAACCCGCTAGGCTGGGTGCTGAGCCTGGCGCAGCGTCGGCGGCTGGTGGCCATTGCACGCAAACATGACCTGCTGATTATCGAAGATGCCGCCTACGCCTTTCTGGCCGATGCACCGCCTGCGCCGCTCGCTGCGTTGGCGCCGGAGCGTACCTTGTATGTATCGGGATTCTCCAAGAGTCTGGCTACCGGATTGCGGGTTGGCTACGTGGTGGCGCCAACTAAGTGGGTGCCGCAGTTGGAACGCGTAATACGTGTGACCACCTGGAATACCCCCGGCCTGATGACAGCGCTGGTATGCGACTGGCTGGCCGACGGCAGCGTGGCGCGTATGGAAGCGCAAAAACGCGAGGATGCCGCTAAGCGCCAGGCCATGGCGCGGCAAATACTGAAGGAGCTGCACTGCGTCGGCCACTCGGCGTCCTATTTTCTCTGGCTGCCTTTGCCCGCCGAGGTGCGCGCCGATCAGGTCGTTATGGGCTTGCTGCGGGCGAAGGTGGCGGTATCTTCAGCCGAACCCTTTGCTATCTCGGAGCGGGTGCCGCACGCCATTCGCCTCGCGTTGGGTTCGGTGGCGCTACCCATGCTGGAGGTTGCCCTGCGGCAGGTGGCACGGGTAATCTACGCTTGCTCCTGCGGTGTAACTACCTCGCCGTAGCCCGGCCTAGAGCGGCGGCTGCCGCCTGTCGCCGGGGCAAGATCATCGCTCGAACTATTGTTTACGGGCCCCCGTCAACAGAACAGAGGCGCTTGATACCCAGGTTTGCCTCTGACAAGACGAGGAGGTTCATCATGAGCAACAATGCAAAAGGTAACCCAGGCAACTTCGCGAACGACAAGGAAAAGGCATCCGAGGCAGGTCATAAAGGCGGCCAGAGCAGTGGCGGCAATTTTGCCAATGACCGCGAAAAGGCTTCGGAAGCAGGCAAGAAAGGTGGCCAGAACAGCCACAGCGGCGGTCGCCGGAGCTGATCGCTGGAGCGGAGGCGCAAGCCTCCGTTTTTTTTATCTGTCGATCAGCTGCAGGCTGGCCGGCGCCTGTTCCTTTCAGTACTGAAGATCGCTGGCCGCATCGCTGGTATTGGCGATTTACCAGCAGGGCTGGAAATTATCCCCGCAACTGATTCCACTACGGTTCGTTTGGCCGCCAGCGCGTTGCGCTTGAATCAGGCTGGCGCACTGGTTTTCGCACGCTCTGCTCGAGATAAAAGCGCATAAAGAATTACGGCGTGTGTGGCCGCGTTTGGCTATCATGTGCAGACGCTTTTCGAGGTAGGTCAGTACATGTTGCGGTTCTTGCGTCCCGTCTTATTCGTATGCGGCATTCTGATGTTGATCATGGCCGGTTTGATGGCCTGCGTGGCGGTTTTTGCCTGGTGGCGGCAGGACCCGGAGATGCAGGTTTTTCTGATCTCGGCGGCTATCACCCTGGGGGTTGGCGGTAGCCTGGTAGTGAGTTGCCGTACGCCCGGTTTTCACCTGATTTCTCGCCAGCTCTATCTGCTCACCAGCCTCAGTTGGGTCTTTCTTTCCCTGGCTGGTGCCTTGCCGCTGTTCTTCAGCCACTTTCAATTGGGCCCGGCCGATGCTGTTTTCGAGGCGGTATCCGGGATTACCACCACAGGGTCGACGATTCTCAGCGGGATCGAGGATCTGCCTGCCAGCCTGCTACTGTGGCGCTCGTTGCTGCAATGGATGGGCGGCCTGGGGGTGATCGGCATGGCGGTATCCATCCTGCCCTTTTTGCGCATTGGTGGCATGCGGCTGTTCCATACCGAATCGTCCGATTGGTCGGACAAGTCGATTCCCCGGGTTCAGTCGCTGGCGCGCCTGCTGGTGCTCACCTACCTGACCCTTACCGTCGCCTGCATCACCAGTTACTGGTTGGTGGGTATGACGTTATTCGACGCCATCAATCATGCGATGGCGACCGTCTCGACCGGCGGATTTGCCACCGATGATCGCTCGATGGGCCGCTTTGGTGCGGCGGTGTTGTGGGTGTCTATTCTGTTCATGGTGCTCAGTGCCTTGCCCTTTACCCTGTTGATCGCTTTTGGCCGGCGGCCCTCGCTGGCACTGTTCAAGAATCAGCAGGTGCTGGGCTTTCTCGGCATATTGTTCGTTGTCACGCTGCTGCTGACGGTGGATCTGATCAATCTCAACCTGTTCGGCCCCTTCGAAGCGCTCACGCAGGCGGCTTTCAATCTGGTCTCGGTGATTACCACTACCGGCTTCGCCGCCAGCGACTATACCCAGTGGGGCACTTTCAGCATCGCGCTGTTTTTTGTTGTGACCTTTATCGGTGGCTGCTCGGGTTCTACCAGCGGCGGCATGAAGGTTTTCCGCTTTCAGCTCAGCTATCTGTTTCTGCGCTCGCAGATCCGCAAGCTGATCCACCCCAATGGCGTCTTTGTGACTCAGTACAACGGTAAGCCGGTGCAGGATGACATCATTCTTTCGGCCATTGCCTTCTCTTTCCTGTTCTTCGTTACCCTGGCAGTGACAACCATGCTGTTGGCAATGATGGGGCTGGATCTGCTTACCAGTCTGACAGCCGCGGCCACGGCGTTGACTAACGTAGGTCCGGGGCTGGGCGAGATTGTTGGGCCGGCGGGCAACTTTGCCAGTTTGCCGGATGCCGCGAAGTGGCTGTTGTCGCTGGCGATGCTGATGGGTCGCTTGGAACTCTTGACGCTGATGGTACTCTTTACCCCCATGTTCTGGCGCGGCTGAGATGCAACGGCGGCGCATTCATACGGCTGGAGAGGGTTGATGCGGATCATAGTGCTGGGGGCTGGGCAGGTGGGCCGTAGCCTGGTGGAACATCTGGTCAACGACAGCAACGACATCACCGTGGTGGACATCAACAAGCAGCGTCTGCAGATGCTGTCCGACCGGTTTCAGGTCAAGACGTTGTGCGCGCCGGCCTCGCATCCGGTCACGCTCTCGCGTGCCGGCGCCGAGGATGCGGACCTGCTGGTCGCCGTGACCAGCAGTGACGAGATCAACATGATTGCCTGTCAGGTGGCGCAATCGCTGTTCAATGTGCCCAGCAAGATTGCCCGCGTCCGCGAGCCCGGCTACATGGAGCAGGGCCAGGCGCTGTTCAGCAAAGCATCGGTGCCGGTGGATGTGCTGATCAATCCCGAGGCGCTGGTCACCCAGCACCTGAAAAAACTGATTCGTTACCCCGGCGCCCTGCAGGTGATCAACTTTGCCGACGGTCGCGCGCAACTGGTGGCCGTGCGCGCTCTGCGCGGCGGGGCGCTGGTAGGCCAGGAGATCGCCTCGTTGCGCGAGCTGCTGCCTTCGGTCGAGATTCGCGTGGCGGCGATCTTCCGTCGTGATCGCTCGGTGGTACCCCGCGGCGACACCCTTATTGAAGAAGACGACGAAGTGTTCTTTGTCGCTGCCAAGTCCGATATTCGTCTGGTCATGAGCGAGCTGCGCCGCCGCGAGAAGCGCTACAAGCGCATCATCATCGCCGGCGGCGGCAGTATAGGCGCGCGCCTGGCGCAGGCACTGGAAGAAGAGTACCGGGTCAAGTTGATTGAGCAGGATCTGCCGCGGTGTCAGTGGTTGTCGCAACAGCTACAACGTACCACTGTGTTGCACGGCAGTGCCTCGGACCGCGAGCTGCTGATTGAGGAGAGCATTGAGGCGACCGATGTGTTCATGGCGGTCACCAACGATGACGAAGCCAACATCATGGCCTCCATGCTGGCCAAACGCATGGGCGCGCGTACCGTTATTACCCTGATCAGCAATCCGGCCTATGCCGAGCTGGTGCAGGGTGGGGATATCGACATTGCCATTTCGCCGCAGCAGGCCTCGATTGGCGCTCTGCTGACTCATGTGCGCAAAGGGGATGTGGTGGCTGTGCATTCACTGCGCCGCGGCGCCGCCGAAGCTATCGAAGCCATCGCTCACGGTGATGCCCAGAGCTCGCAGGTAGTTGGGCGGCGGCTGGATGAGCTGCCGCTGCCAGATGGCACCGTGGTGGGCGCGGTAGTGCGTGGCGACAACGTGATCATCGCGCATGACAGCACCGTGATTGAAGATGGCGACCATGTGATTGTGTTTGTTTCCGATCAGCGTGATATGCCGGCAGTGGAGCGGCTGTTTCAGGTGGGCCTGACTTTCTTGCTGTAGTGGTTTTTTTGCCGGCCAAAGCTTGACGTCTCAGCGGCCGGTGGTTTTCCTGGGAAGGCCGGGTTCCATCCCGGCCGCGGCACCTGACTCGGCGCGAGAGGTGGTGATACCCACCGAGGGCGCAGTTGTGTTCTTTGTGTAAAGGGCGAGCACACCAGCTTGATCACCGAGATTAGCGGCTGCGCCGCTGGACGAGATGGCGCTCGTCCTTCCCAGGTGAGACCGGCGCTGGGTTCTGAGGCTGGCTTTCTATGCGCCGCCCACGCGGTACGCACTTTGTGTCATTCTGGGTGTGCAGGTGCTGTATCAGATCTTGGCAGTCTGGCTGCCATACTCATGCTGAGCCCCGCGTAGAAGGGGCGGCGCAATCTGTGGATGTCGAGGAGATAGGACTATGTCGAACGAGGGCTACCATGAACCCGTCGCCGAGCTGAGCGATGAAACCCGCGATATGCATCGCGCCGTGGTCTCGCTGATGGAAGAGCTGGAGGCGGTGGACTGGTACAACCAGCGGGTTGATGCCTGCAAGGATGAGGAACTCAAGGCGATCCTGATTCACAATCGCGACGAGGAGAAGGAGCACGCAGCCATGACCATCGAGTGGATTCGCCGCCGTGATCCGATCTTCGATGAGCAGCTGCGCGAGTATCTGTTTACCGAGAAGAAGCTCGGCAAACACTGACGAGACGGTGCCCCGCGCGTGATGCGCGGGGATTTCAGACTCAGGTGAGAGGCTGTTCCTGCAGCTCGACCATCAGATCATCCGCCAGATTCTCCAGAGCATCGCGCAGGGCACTCAGATCGGTCTGCGGATAAACGCCCAACTGCGCTTCGGCCTTGAACAGCAGGTCGGCACTCATGGGGGCGGGTACGCATTCGGTGTCCAGGGATTCGACGTTGACGCCGTGGCTGGCCAGCACCTGGGACACTTCATGCACGATGCCGGGGCGGTCGTTACCAACCAGGGTCAGCAAGAGTGTCTGTTGTTCCGGTTCATCGGCCAGGCCGCTTACCGCCACCTGCACGTTGATACCCAGGTGCGTGAGGCTATCGAGCTCCACGCGCAGGGCTTCGACCCGGTCGCTGGCGATATCGACCCGCAGAATACCAGCAAACTGACCGGCCATGCGTGCCATGCGGCTTTCCAGCCAATTGCCGCCGTGGCGGCTGATGGCCAGCGCCAGGCTTTCTACCAGGCCGGGTTTGTCGGCTGACATTACGGTGATCACGAGGGGGGTGGTCATGCGGTATCTCCTGTGGCTTGGGCAGATTGCAGCGGTTGGTGGCGTGGCCGGGCCGAACCGCGAGGCTACCTGGCGCGGCGGCCCGGTCGCCTTGCGGGATCAGTCCTGGTAGTAGCGACCCTCGCCGCTGGCGGTCAGTTCCTGGCAGACTGCTTCGAGGTTCTCGAAATCATATTCCGACAGTCCCACGTATTCGAGAATGGCGTGGCCGACGGCGTTCCATTCATGGTCGATCTTCTGGTTGCCCAGGACCCGATAAGCCTGACAGATATGTTCGGCCATTTTAAGGATGGCGAGCAGGTTTTTCTGTACCGCGTCGCTGCTACCGGGTGCGAGAAACAGCTGTTGGGCGTTGTGATGGCTGGCAATAGCCTCGCACAGATGGCGCGGCAGCAACCAGGACTTGGCGGTGTAGTAACCGATCACCGCATGGTTGGTGTTCATGCGCTGGTTTTCCACATCGACGATGCGCGCCTGATCCTGCGCGTAGGAGTCTTCCATTACCTCGATGTAGTAGGGGAAGCGCGCCAGCATCAGCGGGATACCGCAGTTGTGGAACAGGCCCAGTGCG
Source organism: Halopseudomonas sp. (assembly GCF_036961105.1). Taxonomy (GTDB): domain Bacteria; phylum Pseudomonadota; class Gammaproteobacteria; order Pseudomonadales; family Pseudomonadaceae; genus Halopseudomonas. The sequence goes on from NZ_JBALWW010000001.1 coordinate 362,325, forward strand.
TAGGCCTCATCCGGTTCGACACAGCCGATGCGCTTGGCCAGGGTCATGCAGGTCATGGCGATGTCTTGTGCGCTGTCCCAGAACCGGTTGAGGTTGACGATGTTCTCGTCGGTCAGCTCGCCGCGAATGGACTGCGCATTGACGATGTTGATTACCCGGCTGACGCCGAGCAGATTGACCGCCTGCTGAATGGACGTGATGCGATTGGCCAGGCCGAAGAAAGGCGAATTGACGATCTTCAGCAGGCTGCCGGATAGGCCGGGGTCCTGGCTGATCAGTCGGGCAATAACCTTCAGATCGGGGTCGGGCATGACCTGCTCCATCATCAGGTCAACCATGATCTGCGGCTGCGGCGGCACGCTGATGCCTTGCAGGGCGCTGGTAATTTGCTCGTCCGTAAAGTCCGGGGTCATGGCGGGGTAGTCCAGTATCGTCGCGAGTATCGGACTGACGAGTTTAGCCGGAGACTAGCGCGCTTGGCACCCTGTATAATCGCCCGCCTGTGACATTTTTCTGCTGAATCCGACTGCCCGACTGGAGTAACCCCCCATGACACTGCCAAGCCTGCGTCTCAAACACAATGCCGACAGACGCATCCGCGGAGGCCATCTGTGGGTCTTCAGTAACGAGGTGGATACCGCCCAGACGCCGCTGGCCGAGCTGCAAGCCGGCCAGGAAGTACAGCTGGAAACCGCCTCCGGCAAGCCGCTGGGCCTGGTCTGTGTGAGCCCCAACAACCTGATCTGCGCGCGGCTGCACAGCCGAGACAGCAGCCATGTGCTGGACAAATCGCTGCTGGTGCACCGTTTCAAGGTGGCGCTGAGCTTGCGCGAGCGGCTGTTCGACAAACCTTTCTATCGTCTGGTTTACGGCGAGTCGGACTTGCTGCCGGGTCTGGTTGTCGACCGCTTTGGTGATTATTTTGTAGTGCAGATCGGCACGCCCGGCATGGAGCGTGTGCGTGATGACATAGTCGCGGCCCTGGTGCAGGTATTCAAGCCGCAGGCGGTGCTGTTCAAGAACGACAGCGGCGCGCGCAAGCTGGAAGGGCTGGAGTCCTACGTCGAAGATGCTTTTGGCACTATGCCCGAGCTGGTAGCGCTGGAAGAGAACGGCGTGGCCTTTCAAGCGCCGGTGCGTGATGGACAGAAAACCGGCTGGTTCTATGATCACCGGGCCAACCGCGCGCGCCTGGCGCCCTACGTGGCGGGCAAGCGCGTACTGGATCTGTACAGTTACATCGGCGGGTGGGGTGTGCAGGCCGCTGCCTTTGGCGCCAGTGAAGTCATGTGTGTGGACAGCTCCGCACCGGCCCTGGACCGGGTCGAAGCCAATGCGGAGCTCAATGGTGTGGCGGAAAAGATGGTGGTGGTCGAGGGTGACGTACTGGCGGCACTCAAGGAGTTGAAAAACGCCGGCGAGCGCTTTGACGTGGTCATTGCCGATCCGCCGGCGTTCATCAAGAAGCGCAAGGACATACGCAACGGCGAAGCCGCCTACCGCCGCCTGAACGAGCAGGCCATGCGCCTGCTCAACAAGGACGGCATCCTGGTCTCGGCGTCCTGCTCCATGCACCTGGAAGAAGACAAGCTGAAAGAAGCCCTGCTCGGCGCCAGTCGCCATCTGGACCGCAACCTGATGATCACCGAGCGCGGCTTTCAGGGTGCCGACCACCCGCTGCACCCGGCGATACCGGAAACAGGTTATATCAAAGCGCTGTTCTGCCGGGTTACACCCGTCTGAAGACGGGAAGCTACAAGCGGCAAGCGGCAAGCGGCAAGCGCGGATCGGCGTTTGCTGGCGAGTGAGGTTGGGAGAAACACCGAGCAGGTCTTGGCAGACATCAGTTCGGGCCACTCGAACTGCTTGCCGCTTGAAGCTTGCCGCTTGAAGCTGTCGTCAGCGCAAGCTGACGACCGGCCACCCCTGCGCTTCGGCGTGTGCCTTTAGGGTCTCATCCGGATCGACGGCGACGGGATGGTCAACCATGCTCAGCAGCGGCAGGTCATTGTGCGAGTCGCTGTAGAAGTAGCTGCCTTCCAGCGTCTTGTTGTTTTCCAGCAACCAGCGTTGCAGGCGGGTGACCTTGCCTTCGCGGAAACAGGCGACATCTATGCTGCGTCCGGTATAGCGGTCGTTCTCACGTTCGCACTCGGTGGCCAGCAGTATGTCGATGCCCAGTTCGCGGGCAATCGGCGCGGTAATGAAGCGGTTGGTAGCGGTGATGATCATCAGGGTATCGCCGGCGGCGCGGTGTTTGGCGATCAGCTCGGCGGCCTTGGGCAGCATGATCGGCATGATCTTCTCGGCCATGAACTGCTGGTGCCAGGCGTCCAGCTGCGCGGGCTCGTGCTGGCCGAGCGGTGCCAGACAGAAGTCGAGATAAACCTGAATATCCAGTTCACCAGCCAGGTATTGATTGAAGAACTTGTCGTTCTGGGCCTGGTAGGCCTCGGGATCGACAATGCGCTGGGCAACGATGAATTCGCCCCAGGCGTGGTCGCTATCGCCGCCCAGGAGGGTGTTGTCGAGGTCAAAGATGGCAAGGCTCAAAAGCAGCTCCTGAAAGTCGGATCGGTAAAAAAATCAGCCGCTAGAATAATCCACTGAGCCGACAAATGCGCTGCCTGCGTGCCGCGACAGATTGCCGGTTTCTGCAATTGCTGCTCTACGCTCCTTTGTGGAACAATGCAGGAGATATAAAAGAAGGATACTGGCTGTGATTGACCCCGATGGTTTCAGACCCAATGTAGGCATCATCCTGACCAATGAGTTGGGGCAGGTGCTTTGGGCCAGACGTATCGGGCAGGATTCCTGGCAGTTTCCACAAGGCGGCATTCAGCGTAATGAAAGCCCCGAGCAGGCCCTGTACCGCGAGCTGCACGAAGAGGTCGGCCTGCTGCCGGAAGATGTCGAGATTCTTGCCTGCACCCGCGGCTGGTTGCGTTACCGCCTGCCACAACGGTTGATTCGCAATCACTCGCAGCCGATTTGCGTCGGCCAGAAACAGAAATGGTTCCTGCTGCGGCTGACGGCGGAAGAACAGCGTGTTTGCATGACCAAGACCGCAAAACCCGAATTCGATGGCTGGCGCTGGGTCAGTTATTGGTATCCTCTGGGGCAGGTGGTTCCATTCAAACGTGATGTGTACCGGCGGGCCATGAAAGAGCTGGCTCCGCGGCTACTCACCAGTCTCCCAGGTTGCTGAATATGCTCAACACGCTGCGCCGGATTGTTCAGGAGGTAAACTCTGCCAGAGACCTGGCAGCAGCTCTGGACATTATCGTGCAGCGTGTGCGCGAAGCCATGGGTACCGAGGTGTGCTCGGTCTATCTGCTCAACCCTGAAATCGGCCGCTATGTGCTGATGGCCACCGAAGGTCTGAACAAGGACGCGGTGCGCGCCGTTACCCTGGCTACCAACGAAGGTCTGATCGGTTACGTGGGCACCCGCGAGGAGCCGGTCAATCTCGAAGATGCCGCCTCGCACCCACGCTTTCGCTATTTTGCCGAGACCGGTGAAGAGCGTTATGCCTCCTTCCTCGGTGTACCTATCATTCACCACCGCCGGGTCATGGGCGTGCTGGTGATTCAGCAGAAGGAACGGCGCCAGTTCGATGAGGGCGAAGAAGCCTTTCTGGTGACCATGAGCGCCCAATTGGCGGGCGTTATTGCCCACGCCGAGGCCACTGGCGCCATCGGCGGCCTGGGCTGGGGCGGCGAGGTGGTGCAAGATACGCGCTTTGACGGTGTAGCCGGGGCGCCGGGCGTTGCCATCGGGCATGCGGTGGTGATTCTGCCGCCGGCCGACCTCAAGGCCGTGCCCGACAAACAGGCCAAGGACATCGACAACGAGATTCGCCTGTTCCGCGGCGCGCTGGATAGCGTGCGTGCCGACATGCAAATGCTGTCGAGCAAGCTGTCTACCCAACTGCGCCCGGAAGAGCTGGCGCTGTTCGATGTCTATCTGATGATGCTCGACGATGCCGCCCTGGGCAACGAGGTGATCAAGGTCATCAAGGCCGGGCAGTGGGCCCAGGGTGCCCTGCGTGAGGTGGTGAGCGCCCACGTTGGCCGCTTTGAATTGATGGACGATCCCTACCTGCGCGAACGCGCCGCCGATGTGAAGGACCTGGGGCGGCGGATTCTGGCCTACCTGCAAGCGGTCAATCAGCAGGAACTGGTCTTTCCCGAGCACACCATTCTGGTCAGCGAAGAATTATCGCCAGTGATGCTGGGGCAGGTGCCCAAGGAGAAGCTGGTAGGCCTGGTCTCGGTATTGGGGTCCGGCAGCTCGCACGTGGCCATTCTGGCGCGCGCCATGGGCATCCCCACGGTCATGGGCGCGGTGGATCTGCCCTATACCCGGGTGGACGGCATGGAGCTGATTGTCGATGGCAACCGTGGCGAGGTGTACACCAACCCTTCCACCGAGTTGAGTCGGCAGTACCTTGAGCTGGTGCGCGAAGAGCGCGAGCTGGTGCAGGGGCTGGAGAAGCTGCGCGATGTGCCCTGTGTGACCACCGACGGCCATCGCATGCCATTGCTGGTCAATACCGGGTTGCTGGCTGATGTGGCGCGCTCACTGGATCGCGGCGCCGAAGGCGTGGGGCTGTACCGCACCGAAGTGCCCTTCATGATTCAGGATCGCTTCCCCAGCGAGAAGGAACAGCAGGCCACTTATCGCGAGCAGCTTGAAGCGTTCCATCCGCTGCCGGTGACCATGCGTTCGCTGGATATCGGTGGTGACAAGGCGCTGACCTATTTCCCGATCAAGGAGGACAACCCCTTCCTCGGTTGGCGGGGTATCCGGGTTACCCTGGATCACCCCGAAATTTTCCTGGTGCAGACGCGCGCCATGCTCAAGGCCAGTCAGGGCCTGAACAACCTGCGCATCATGCTGCCGATGATCAGCAGTTTGTACGAGGTGGAAGAGGCGCTGCATCTGATTCACCGCGCTTACGGTGAAGTGCTGGATGAAGGCGTGGATGTCCCCATGCCGCCGGTGGGGGTGATGATCGAGGTGCCTGCCGCGGTGTATCAGGCGCGTGAGCTGATCCAGATGGTCGACTTTCTCTCCGTGGGCACCAACGATCTGACGCAGTACCTGCTGGCGGTAGACCGCAACAATCCGCGCGTGGCCGACTTGTACCATTCATTGCACCCAGCCGTGCTGCAGGCGCTGCTCAAGGTCGCGGCTGCCTGTCGAGAGGCGGGCAAGCCAATGAGTGTGTGTGGTGAGATGGCGGGCGACCCCGCAGCAGCGGTGCTGTTGATGGCAATGGGCTGTGATGTGCTGTCGATGAATGCCACCAACCTGCCCAAGGTGAAATGGCTGCTACGCCAGATCAGCATGACCGACGCCAAGGCCTTGCTGGACGAGGTGATAGGCCTGGACAATCCGCACCTGATCCTCAGTACCCTGCACCTGGCTCTGCGCCGCATGGGGCTGGGCAAGGTGCTCAGCCAGGCGCGCTGAGCCTGGCCAGGCCGCTGCGCATCAGTGGCCGGCCAGCCGCCAGCGGCTTTCCCCTTCGGCTTCCCCCAGCGGGCCAAAACGCTCTTCGATCAACTCCACATCATGGTTCGCGTGCAGACGCAGCAAGCTGCAGGCGCGGGTGCCGTAGTCCTGATTGCCGCGGATAAAGGCCGCCGACAGCATCTTTTCCATATCCGGGTTGATGCCGGTGTGTGGCAACAGCTCATCAGGATAGATGTGATCATCGTGCAGCAGCGTCAATAGTTGCTCGGCCGAAGCAGCCGGTTGCGCTGCCAACTGGTCGCGCAGGCGGGTGAGCTTCGGCCAGGGCGTATCCAGGGCGGCATTGGACAAGCCGTAGACGCCGGGCGGCAGTTGGTGTGGTTTGCCCTCCAGGCTATTCAGAAACCAGAGTTCGCGACGATCGCCGACCAGCAGGTTGAAACCCGCGTATTCTCCCGCCTGAGCGCTTAACGGCGCCAGATAGTCCTGGGGCGCGCTGTCGCTCTGCAGGTAGTCCAGTACCAGCTTGCCGCGTGACAGCGGGCCGCGCATGGCACCGGGGGTGCGAATATTGGTCAGCGCGGCAAAACGTCCGGTGCGCGTCACGCCCAGCCAGGTGCCGCCGGCTTCCAGGTCCTTGCCGGCCAGCAACTCGGGCAACTGCTCGTCATTCCAGGGTTGCGCGGGGCGCGCGGGCCGCCGATGAAACTCATCGCGATTGCCGATCAGGGTCAGCGGATATTCTTCGGCCACCTGCCAGGCCAGGGCAATCAGACACATGCGGTTCTCCTCTTGGTTGCGCGACAGTCTACCTGTTCAACCGGAAGTCGGGGTGTGTTCAACTGCATGCGGTGCGCGGTTATGGTGGCCAGCCGTTTTCCGTTAAACTAGCGAACTTTCCGGGGCCTGCATGCGCATCCGGGTCCGTTGCTGCCGGGGGCGTTGTGGAATTTCTGATCTATCTGGTGCTGGGTGGTTTTGCCGGAACGCTGGCCGGGCTCTTCGGCGTGGGCGGCGGCATGATCATAGTGCCGGTGCTGGTCTACAGTTTTGCGCTGCAGGGATTTTCGCCGGACGTGTTGACGCACATGGCTGTAGGTACCTCGCTGGCAACCATCGTATTTACCTCCATCAACGCTATTCGCGCGCACCATCGTCTGGGTGCGGTACGCTGGCCGTTGTTTGCCTGGATGACCTTGGGCATTGTCGCTGGTTGTGTGCTGGGCGCCCTGACCGCCGCTTACATTTCCGGTCCGGCGCTGCAGAAGATCATCGGCGTGTTTGCCATCGCCGTGGCCATTCAGATGGCCTTCAAGTTGCAGCCCAAGGCGGCGCTGGCCGAGCCGGGCAAGCCGACGCTCTCGGTGGCGGGCGTGGTGATCGGTTGGGCTTCGGCCATTTTCGGCATTGGTGGCGGTTCGCTCACAGTACCCTTTCTGGTCTGGCGTAGCGTGCCCATGCAGCAGGCAGTGGCGACCTCGTCTGCCTGTGGCTTGCCGATTGCGCTGGCCGGTGCGGCCAGCTTTGTCTGGACCGGATGGACGGCAACGCCCTTGCCGGCGTGGAGCCTGGGGTATATTTATCTGCCGGCGCTGATCGGCATCGCGGCCACCAGTATGCTGTTTGCCGGTTTTGGTGCGCGCCTGGCGCACCGCTTGTCGCAGACCCTGCTGAAGCGGTTGTTTGCTCTGTTGCTGTTGTGTGTGGGTATCAATTTCCTTGTCTAGAGAGTGGTTATGCTGACTTACCCGAATATCGACCCGGTGGCGGTATCGCTGGGACCGCTGCAGATTCACTGGTACGGCCTGATGTACCTGATCGGTATTGGCGGTGCCTGGTGGCTGGCCAAGCGCCGGCTGCCGGAGCACTTTCCGGAGTGGAACAAGGAAACCCTGTCCGATCTGGTGTTCTGGGTCGCGCTTGGGGTGATAGCCGGCGGGCGTCTGGGCTACGTGCTGTTTTATGATCTGACAGCCTATATCGACAACCCGGTACTGGTGCTGGAGATCTGGAAGGGCGGGATGTCGTTCCACGGTGGCCTGCTGGGGGTGTTGCTGGCGGTGCTCTGGTTTGCGCACAAGCACAATGTGCGTTTCTTCCGCTTGATGGATTTTGTCGCGCCGCTGGTACCCATTGGTCTGGGCACCGGGCGCATCGGTAATTTCATCAATGCCGAGCTGTGGGGCAAGGCGACCGATCTGCCCTGGGCCATGGTGTTTCCGACCGATCCCGAGCGGCTACCACGGCACCCCTCACAGTTGTATCAGTTTGCGCTTGAGGGTGTGGCGCTCTTTGTGATTCTCTGGATCTACTCCAGCAAGCCGCGCCCGACCATGTCCGTCAGCGGCTTGTTTGCCATTTGCTACGGGGTGTTCCGCTTTGCTGTCGAGTTTGTCCGGGTGCCGGACGCGCAGCTTGGTTACCTGGCCTTCGGCTGGCTGACCATGGGCCAGTTGCTGTGCATTCCAATGATTCTTCTGGGGGCCTTCATGATGGGCCAGGCCTACCGTCGAGAGGGGCGCTACGCATGAAGCAGTATCTTGATCTGATGCGCCTGGTGCGCGAAACCGGCACCTTCAAGAGTGACCGTACCGGCACCGGTACCTGCAGTGTGTTCGGCCACCAGATGCGCTTTGACCTGAGCGCCGGCTTTCCGCTGGTGACCACCAAGAAGTGCCATCTCAAGTCCATTGTGCATGAGCTGCTGTGGTTTCTGCAGGGCGATACCAATATCCGTTATCTGAAGGAAAACGGCGTTTCCATCTGGGACGAGTGGGCCGATGAAAACGGCGACCTCGGTCCGGTCTACGGCTACCAGTGGCGCTCCTGGCCAGCGCCCAATGGCGAGTCGATCGATCAGATCAGCAAACTGATCCAGATGATCAAGAGCAATCCCGACTCCCGCCGTCTGATAGTCTCCGCCTGGAACCCGGCATTGGTAGACCAGATGGCGCTGCCGCCCTGCCATGCGTTGTTTCAGTTCTATGTGGCCGACGGCAAGCTGAGCTGCCAGCTGTATCAGCGCTCGGCGGATATCTTCCTGGGCGTGCCCTTCAATATTGCCAGCTATGCCCTGTTGACGCTGATGGTGGCGCAGGTCTGCGATCTGCAGCCCGGTGACTTTGTCTGGACCGGCGGCGACTGCCATCTGTACGCCAATCACATCGAGCAGACTGATCTGCAACTGACGCGTGAGCCGCTGCCGCTGCCCACCATGCGGCTGAACCCGGAGGTCAAGGATCTGTTCGCTTTCACCTTCGATGACTTCACCCTGGAACACTACCAATCGCATCCGCACATCAAGGCACCGGTGGCGGTATGACTGGTGCGCACAACGACATCAAGATCGCGATGATCGCGGCCATGGGCAGCAATCATGTGATTGGGCGCGACAACATGATGCCTTGGCATCTGCCAGAAGATCTCAAATACTTCCGCGCCACTACGTGGGGCAAGCCCATAGTGATGGGACGCAAGACCTTTGATTCGCTGGGAAGGCCGTTACCGGGTCGCAGTAACATCGTGATCAGCCGGCAGCCTGGGCTGAGCATTGCCGGCGTACAGGTGGTGGGTGATATCGCGGCGGCGCTGCAGCTGGCGCGGCATCAGGCCGAGCTGGACGCGGTAGACGAGATCATGGTGATCGGCGGCGGCAATATCTACCAGCAGTGCCTGGCGCTGGCTGATCGGCTGTATCTGACCCGCGTGGAGCTGGCGCCCGAGGGGGATGCCTGGTTTCCGCAGTTCAGCGACGCCGATTGGGAGTTGAGCTCGGAGCGCGCGGTCGCTGCCGGTGCGGATTATCCGGCACACGCGTATCAGGTGCTGGAGCGTCGCGCTGCTGTCTGAGTGGTTGCGGCGGTCTATTGCCTAGGCGCTGTGCCTAGACGCTGGGCACGCCGCTGATGATGGCATCGAGTGGGCGAGGCTTGCCTATCCAATAACCCTGCAGGAAGTTGCCGCCCCAGCTGGATAGCTGATCGGCACTGTGCGCGTTCTCCACGTAATTGGCCGTGACCTGCTTGTTCATGCTGCGGGTCAGGCTGATCAGGTTTTGCACATACGCGGCTTTGTCCGGGTCGGCATCCTGCGTCAGGTCGCGGGCGTTGATCTTCACACCCTTGATCGGCAGGCGGTTGAGATAGCCGAAGGCGCCATATTCAGAGCCGAAGTGATCCAGCCAGATATCCACGCCCAGCGCGGCCAGTGCTTCGCACAACTGGGTGGCCTGACTGGCGTGCTTGAGCAGAGCGTCTTCGCGCAGCTCCAGCTGCAGCATTCGGGGTGACACCCGACTTTTCATCAGCAGCTGTTTTAGTTGCTCGGCAAAGCGTGGCTGCTTCAGCTCGCGGTCGCTGAGATTGATCGACAGGCGGCAGTCGATGCCCGCTTCCTGCCACTGGCGAACTGCTTCCAGCGCCTGCCCAATCACCCAGTGACCCATGGGCAGAATCAGACCGCTGTGTTCCGCCAGCTTGAGGAAGGCGTCGGGCGAGAGTAGGCCCAGGGTGGGGTGCTGCCAGCGCAGCAGGGCTTCCCACGCCACGGTGTCGCCATTGCTAGTGTCCACTATGGGTTGATAGTGCAGGCGGAACTGCCCGTCCAGCAGGCCGTGGCGCAGGCCCTGCTCCACATTCAGATTGTGGCGCGTCTGCGCCTCTTCCTGCGGGCTATAGAAGGCATAGGCGTTGCGGCCATTGGCCTTGGCGCGGTAGAGCGCCTGGTCTGCGTGCTGCAGCAACTCCGTTGCCGTGGTGCCGTGGGCGGGGAAGGTGGCAATGCCTACGCTGGCAGAAATCAGCAGGTGGTGACCACTGAGCGTGATGGGCTCACTCAGCGTGTGGATGATCTTGCTGGCGATCAACGCGGCGTCGTTCGGGTCGTGCAGGTCGTTGAGCAGGGCGACGAACTCGTCGCCGCCGATACGGGCGATCAGGTCGTCCTGGCGGATAGTGCGACGCAGTCGGTTGGCGATCACTGCCAGCAGCAGGTCACCCAGGCCATGGCCGAAGCTGTCGTTGATCTGCTTGAAATAGTCCAGATCGATATACAGCAGCGCAAAGCCGGTAGGGCTGCGCTGGCCGCGCATGATCATGCGTTCGAGTTCATCTTCCAGCAGGGCGCGGTTGCCCAGGCCGGTGAGCGGGTCCTGGCGCGCCAGTTGGGCCAGCTTCTCGCCGCTGCTGCGACGCATTGCTGCGTGAATCAGCGCGCGCTCCAGTTGTTCGGCATCCAGCGTGGCGTAGGCAAGAACGTCGTCGGCGCCATCATTGATTGCAGCGCTGTCCTGCTCGGGGGTGGTGCCGTCGCTGATCAGCAGATACAGCGTACTGTTGGCAGCGCGGCGGGCTTCCTGCAGCAGTGCGACGTCATTGGGCAGCAGGCAGGCGGTGAAGTCACCCTTGGCCAGGCGGGAAATGGCTTCACGCGGGCGAGTGCAGACTTCGACCTGCAGGGGGGATTTCTGGGCGTGGCACAGCTCGAGCAGTTGCTCGCGCTTTTTGATGTTGGGTTCAACCAGCAGTAACGTGGTGGCTGTAGTTTCCATCTGATCCGTGCCAGGCATCTTTGGTGTTGTTCGTCCATGCACAATTCAATGACGTCATAATGTTAACGTCATCACAGAATGCTTACAGCTGTTTGATGTAGCAGGAGGGCGGAATCTCCGACCAGCGGTATGGCACATGGCCTTATCTGTCAAGTAGTTGACTAAAGTTTTCGCTGATTGGTTCAATGGCAAGAATCCGGCGCGGCTTGGCTGGCCGCGCCGGCGTTGTTTCAGTCTTCCAGCATGCTCTTGTCGCGCACGGCACCCTTGTCGGCACTCGTGGCCAGCAGGGCGTAGGCCTTGAGCGCGGTGGTGACCTTGCGTGGACGTTTTTCCACCGGCTTCCAGCCCAGCTTGTCCTGCTCGATCCGGCGGTGGGAAAGCTCTTCATCGCTGACCAGCAGGTTGATGCTGCGGTTGGGAATGTCGATCAGTACCTTGTCGCCGTCGCGCACCAGACCAATGGCGCCGCCGGCAGCGGCTTCCGGCGAGGCGTGCCCAATAGACAGCCCCGAGGTGCCGCCGGAGAAGCGACCGTCGGTCAGCAGCGCGCAATCCTTGCCCAGTCCCTTGGACTTCAGGTAACTGGTGGGGTAGAGCATCTCCTGCATGCCGGGACCGCCTTTGGGGCCTTCGTAACGAATGATCACGATATCGCCGGCTTTCACTTCGTCGGCCAGAATGCCCTTCACGGCGGTGTCCTGGCTCTCGTAGATCTTGGCGCGGCCTTCGAAGACGTGAATCGACTCGTCCACCCCAGCGGTTTTCACAACGCAGCCATCCTGGGCGATATTGCCGTACAGCACGGCCAGGCCGCCTTCCTGGGAGTAGGCGTGCTCAACACTGCGGATGCAACCGTTTTCGCGGTCATCATCCAGGGTGTCCCAGCGGGTCGACTGGCTGAATGCTGTCTGCGTCGGGATACCCGCCGGGCCCGCTTTGAAGAAGGTATGCACGGCTTCGTCGTCGGTCTGGGTGATGTCCCAGGTGGCGATTGCCTCTTCCATGCTGGCACTGTGCACCGTCGGCAGGTCGGTATGCAGCAGGCCGCCACGTGCCAGCGAGCCCAGGATGCTGAAGATACCGCCAGCGCGGTGCACGTCTTCCATGTGGTACTTCTGAATGTTTGGCGCGACTTTGCACAGTTGCGGCACCTTGCGCGACAGACGGTCGATGTCGCGCAGGTCGAACTCGACTTCGCCTTCCTGCGCTGCGGCCAGCAAGTGCAGAATGGTGTTGGTGGAGCCGCCCATGGCGATATCCAGCGTCATGGCGTTCTCGAACGCCTTGAAGTTGGCGATGTTGCGCGGCAGGACGCTGTCGTCGCCGTCGCCGTAGTAGCGCTTGCACAGATCGACGACGGTGCGACCGGCGCGCAGAAACAGTTGTTCGCGGTCGCTGTGGGTCGCCAGGGTTGAGCCATTACCCGGCAGCGCGAGACCCAGCGCTTCGGTCAGGCAGTTCATCGAGTTGGCGGTGAACATGCCGGAGCAGGAGCCGCAAGTGGGGCAGGCCGAGCGCTCGTATTCGGCGACTTTTTCGTCCGAGCTGCTTTCGTCGGCGGCAATCACCATGGCATCGACCAGATCCAGGCCATGGCTGGCCAGCTTGGTCTTGCCGGCTTCCATCGGACCGCCGGAAACGAATACCACCGGTACATTCAGGCGCAGCGCGGCCATCAGCATGCCGGGGGTGATCTTGTCGCAGTTGGAGATGCAGACGATAGCATCCGCGCAATGGGCGTTGACCATGTACTCGACTGAATCGGCGATGATCTCGCGCGAAGGCAGCGAATAGAGCATACCGTCGTGGCCCATGGCGATCCCGTCGTCCACGGCTATGGTGTTGAATTCCTTGGCCACGCCGCCAGCGCGTTCGATTTCACGCGCAACCAGTTGGCCCATGTCCTTGAGGTGCACGTGGCCGGGTACGAACTGGGTGAAGGAGTTGGCGACCGCAATAATCGGCTTCTTGAAGTCTTCGTCCTTCATGCCGGTGGCGCGCCACAGCGCGCGAGCGCCGGCCATGTTGCGGCCAAAGGTGGAGGTTTTTGAGCGGTAATCAGGCATGAGGGTACTCTCGTGGTGTATTGCAATACGCAAGCATACCAATTCACCGGGCGGCATGCAGCCGCTCGGCGCGGGTGTGTTGCATGTTGAACCGGGCAGGGCGGTGAAAAAGCCTCTTTTCGCCTCGTGATGGCAACGCCGGTCGTTGTTCAGCGAGCAGTCAGAGCGCCTTTTCGAACACCTTGGAGTTGCGCTGATAGTTGTACAACTCGGCCCGCTTGGCCGGCAGGCGCTCAACACTGCTGGGCACAAAGCCACGCTCGCGGAACCAGTGCGCGGTGCGCGTGGTAAGCACGAACAGGGTATCGATCTTCAGGCTGCGCGCCTGGGCTTCGATATGCTGCAGCAACTGGTCGCCGCGACCGCCCTGGCGGTAATTGGGGTCGATGGCGACGCAGGCCAGTTCAGCGCTGGTAGAGCCTTCCAGCGGGTAGAGCGCGGCGCAGCCGATGATGGTGCCGTCGCGTTCGACCAGGGTGAATTGGCTGATCTCGGTCTCCAGCACTTCCCGTGAGCGACGCACCAGAATGCCGGCTTCTTCCAGCGGACGCAGCAGATCCAGCAGACCGCCGACGTCTTCGATGGTCGCCGAGCGAACCTGTTCGAAGGCTTCCTGGGCGACCAGAGTGCCGCTGCCGTCGCGGGTGAACAACTCGTTGAGCATGGCGCCGTCTTCGGCAAAGCTGACAATGTGTGAGCGGCGCACGCCAGCGTTGCTGGCCTTGCAGGCGGCGCGCAGCAGGTTGCCCGGCAGCGAGTTGCCCAGGTTGTTGAGTAGGGGCGCGGCGCGGGTGGGTTTGAGCTCACGCAGCAGGTCGCCGTGCTCGTCGCGGATGCCGGTGTCTTCACCAAACAGAATCAGTTTGTCGGCGCCCAGTGCGGCCGCCACGCTGGTGGCGACATCTTCACTGGCCAGGTTGAATACCTCGCCGGTGGGCGAGTAGCCCAGGCTGGAGAGCAACACGATGTCGTGCTCGTCCAGATGCCGGCTGATGGCCTTGCGATCAACCCGGCGCACCTCGCCGGTGTGATGAAAGTCGACGCCGTCGACCACGCCGATGGGCTTGGCGGTGACCAGGTTGCCGCTGGTAACCCGCAGGCGAGCGCCCTGTTGCTGAGTACACAGCTGGGCTTCTATGGCGATCCGCAGCGCGCCCACAGCATCGGTTACGCAGGCCAGGGTATCCAGGTCGGTGATGCGCAGGTCGTTGTGGTAGCGCGAGCTGATGCCGCGTGCCTTCAGTCGCTCCTCGATCTGCGGGCGAGAGCCATGCACCAGCACCAGGCGCACGTCCAGGCTGTTGAGCAGCATGATGTCGTGCACGATATTGCTGAAATTCGGGTGCGCCAGGCCTTCACCGGGCAACATCAGCACAAAGGTGCAGTCACGGTGCTGGTTGATGTAGGGCGTCGAGTGGCGGAACCAGTTGACGTAGTCGAGCATTCGCGGCGTTTCCAGGCAAAAGAGCTATTAAAGAGTGTGGCGGCGCCGGCATCAAGCCGCTGGCGCTGGAATTGTCTACTGCAGGCAAAATCGCTTGATCAGCTGGCGCAGAATATCCACGGTCGGATTGAGTCTGTCCATGGCCAGAAACTCGTCCGGCTGGTGCGCCTGATCAATGTCGCCGGGGCCCAAAATCAACGTATGCATGCCGATCTGGTTGAGGTAGGGGCCTTCCGTGGCAAAGGCCACACTGCCGGCACTGTGGCCGGTGAGGGCTTCGCAGGCCTGTACCAGTGGCGCATCGGCGGCGGTGTCCATGGGCGGTACACCGGGGAATAGCGGTGCATAGACAATCTGCACCTGCCGCTCGGCGGCGATTAGGTCGAGCCGGGTCTGAATGTCGGCGCGCAGGGCATCCGGGTCCATGCCCGGCAGGGGGCGAATATCGAACTCCAGCGCGCACTTGGCGCAGATGCGGTTGGGATTGTCACCGCCATGGATGCAGCCGAGATTGAGCGTGGGCGTGGGTACGCCGAACAGCGGATTGTTCCAGCGTTTCTGCCAATCGGTGCGCAGTGCCATGAGCTCGCTGATCACGCTGTGCATGGCTTCCATGGCGTTGTTGCCCAGGGCCGGGTCGGAGGAGTGGCCGGCCTGACCGGTGATGTCAATGCGCTCCATCATGATGCCCTTGTGCACGCGTATCGGCTTGAGCCCGGTTGGCTCGCCGATGACCGCATGCCGCGCCTTGGGCAGGCCGCTGGCGACCAGCGCCCGAGCACCGCTCATGGAGCTTTCTTCATCGGCGGTGGCCAGCACGATCAGTGGTTGCTTGAAGGGTTGGTCTACGTAGTTGCGGACGGCTTCGATGATCAGCGGAAAAAAGCCCTTCATGTCGCAGCTGCCCAAACCATACCAGCGGCCATCGGCTTCGGTCAGCTTGAAGGGGTCGTGCTGCCAACGCTCGGGATTGCAGGGCACGGTATCGGTATGGCCGGCCATGACCAGGCCACCGGGGCCGCTACCCAGAGTGGCGATCAGGTTGGCCTTGCCGGGCTCGCCGGGGATGGGTTGAATTTCGCAGGCAAATCCCAGGTCGCCCAGCCAACTGGCCAGCAGATGCACCACCGGCAGGTTGGACTGGTCCATATCGTCCTGGGTGCAACTGATGGAGGGTAGTTTGAGCAGCGCATCGAATTGCGCTTTCAGCGAGGGCAATGCCATGAAAACTCCGGGCGGCGTAAGCGAACAATGAAGTTCAGCTTACGCCGCCGGATGCCTTCCGTCAGCTGAAAATCCCGGAAAGGATGAAGAAGTAGATGATGGCCAGCACCGCGCCGGCGGGCAGGGTGACTACCCAGGAACTGAAGATGGTGCCGATTACACGCAGGTTGAGCGCGCCTATGCCGCGGGCCATGCCCACCCCCAGCACCGCGCCCACCAGAGTGTGGGTGGTCGAAATCGGCAACCCGATGGCTGATGCGCCTACCACTGTGGTGGCGGTCGCCAGCTCGGCGGCAAAGCCGCGGCTGGGGGTCAATTCGGTGATGTGCTGGCCGATGGTGGCAATCACCCGGTAGCCGTAGGTAGCCAGACCAACAACAATGCCCACACCGCCCAGCAGCAGGACCCAGCCGGGCACTGTGGACTGACTGGCCACTTCTCCGCCGGAACTGAGTACGCCGACAATGGCAGCCAGGGGGCCGACGGCGTTGGCAACGTCGTTGGAGCCGTGGGCAAAGGCCATGGCGCAGGCGGTGAAGATCATCAGCACGGCAAAGACCTTTTCCACGCTGGCAAAATGGAAGGCCTTGTCGGCTTCAGGGTCAGCCTTGATGCGGCGGAGCAGCAGCACACCAACCGCGCACACGACGGCGCCAAACAGCAGCGCCAGTCCCAGACTCTGCCAGCCACTGAGATGCAGGCCGACATGTTTGAGCCCCTTGGTGAGGGTCACAATGGTCACCACAAAACCGACGATGAACATGTAGAAGGGCACGTAGCGCTTGGCGTTGGCGAAGGGGTCTTCGGTGTCGAGGATGAGCTTGTGCACGCTCATGAAGATCATGAAGGCGACAAAACCGGACAGCAGCGGTGAAATCACCCAGCTCGATACGATGGGCACCACGCCGCCCCAGTGCACGGCGTCCATGGACACACCGACCGCGCCAAAGCCGATCACCGCGCCGATGATGGAGTGGGTGGTGGAGACCGGCCAGCCCTTGATGGAGGCGATTAGCAGCCAGGTGCCGGCCGCGAGCAACGCGGCCAGCATGCCGAATACCATCTTGTCCGGGGGAATCATGTCGGCATCGATGATGCCGCTGCGAATGGTCTGGGTAACCGAGCCGCCGGCCAGATAGGCGCCGAGAAACTCGAATACCATGGCGATCAGAATCGCCTGTTTGATGGTCAGCGCGCGGGAGCCGACCGAGGTGCCCATGGCGTTGGCAACATCGTTGGCGCCTACCCCCCAGGCCATGAAAAAACCGAAGAGGCAGGCCAGGATGAGCAGGACTGTGCCGTACTCTGCAATCAGCGTCATATTCAGTACTCTATTGGGTGCATGGTTAAGCCGGCCCTTAGCGGGCCATCAGCAATTCCAGGCGGTTGCCTACGCGCTGTGCGCGGTCAGCCACATCACCAATCCATTCGATGATCTGATACAGGAACATGACGTCCACTGGAGGCAGGTCCTTCTCCAGCTTGTAGAGGTCGGCGCGCAGCTTGATCTGCATGTTGTCGGTGTCGTGCTCGATGCTGTCGAGCTCTTCGATCATGCGCTCTACCAGAGTAACCTCACGCCCCGAGAAGCCTGTTTCGAGCAACTCGTCCAGCTCGTTCATGGCCTTGAGGGCCTGCGCTGCAGCATCGATGGAGCGTTGCACAAAAGCGCGGAACGCCTCGCTCAGCGGCACCGGAATCATCATCTGGCGGCCCAGCATCAGGCCGGCGATATCCTTGGCGCGGTTGGCTACTTTGTCCTGTACACTGAGCAGCTCGAGCAGGTCCGAGCGCGGTACCGGCAGGAACAGGCTCTTGGGCAGGTGCACGCGAACATCCTTCTTGAGTTTGTCGGCGTCGCGCTCCAGTTGGGCAATGTGCTGTTGCACGCGCTCCGCTTCCACCCAATCGTTGGCGATCACGGCCTCTATGAAGGGCATCAGTTGAGCTGCACACTCGTGTGCCTTGGCAATATGCTGCTGCATCGGGCCTATGGGGGAGCGACCGAACAGGCTGAGAAAAGGATTGTTAGGCATAGCGCCTCCAGCGGGAGTTGAGGCCGCAAAGTATAGGACTTGCATGCCTCACCGTCATCCGATTGAAATGAAAAGAACACAATTTTACCGCTGGCATCTGATCCTGCGGTATGGCAGAGAATTTCATGGGTAAAGAAACCGAAATCAAATTACGCGCCAGTGCCGAGGTATTGGCTGCACTGCGTGAACATCCCTTGCTCAATAGCCGCCTGACCGGTGAATGGCAAAGCGGCACCCTGTTCAATCAGTATTACGACACCGCCGACCGCGCGCTGGCGGGTGCCAAGGTTGCGCTGCGCCTGCGCCGCGATGGCGCTGCCGTCATTCAGACGCTGAAGAGCCGCGGTCAGAGCGTAGCGGGGCTGTCCGAGCGCAACGAATGGGACTGGCATCTGCAGCAATCGGAGCTGGACCTGGATCTGCTGGATGACAGCTGCTGGCCCGCCGCGCTGGCGGACCTCGACAAGCGCACGCTGCAGCCGGTCTTCACCACCGACTTTCAGCGCACCCGCGCGCTGCTGCGCTGGGAGCGCGAGGGCGAGCAGGTCGAGGTTGAGGTGGCACTGGATCAGGGCGAGGTCAGCGCCCGCGAACAGCGCGAACCGATCAGCGAGCTGGAACTGGAAATCCGCGCCGGCTCACCGGTAGCGCTGCTGGAACTGGCACTGGAGCTGTGCCGCGATCAGGTGCTGATGCCCTGCGATATCAGCAAGGCCGAACGCGGTTACCGGCTGTTTGATCCGGCGAGCTACGCGTTGCGTCTTGATGCACCGCAGTGGCAGGCTGAGACCAGCGTGGATACCGTCATTGAGCAGCTGATCACGCAGTTGCTGGGGCGCGTGCAGCGGCTGGCCGAGCAGTACCGCTTTGCCCGGCAATGGAAGCTGTTCCGCGAACTGACCGGCAATCTCGCGGCCTTGCGTGCCTGCTTCAATGTTTTCGATCTGGCCTTGCCGCGCTCAGCGGCACAGCCCTTCACTGCGCCGTTGGACCAATTGCTGGCGACCTTTCAGCCATTGGTGCTGGCCGGCTGGGCTGACGACAGCCAGGGCGAGGCCGCACGCCGCCAGGCTGGCGAAGCCTTCGATTTGCAAGTAGCCGACCCGGCCTGGGGGCAGCTGTTTGTCGAGTTGGCGCTGTGGTTGCTCGACAAGCGCTGGCAAAGCAATCGTCCGCCGCGTGGCGACCGCATTGCAGCGCTGGCGCTGGAGCGGTGGCTGCTGGCAGCTGTCGCCAAGGAAATCCAGGAGCTGCGCGTGCCGCACAATAATGACCCTGATCATCTGGCCAGCGAATGGACGGATCAGTTGCCGCGCCTGGGGCGCCTGCAGCTGTTGCTGGGCAACTTCCGCTCGCACCTGGACGTGCCCGAACCCGATCGTCTGTTCGGCGAGCTGAACAAGTTGCAGGCGCTGCTGGAACAGTATCCGCAGATAGATGATGAGCAACGCGACCTTTTGCTCGCCGCGCTGCGCAAGCAGGGGCAGCGAGTTCGCAAACTCAATGCCTGGCGCGAGTTGAATCAGTAGCAGGCTGGTCTGGCGGCCAGGTGGCTGCCAGACTTGAGGGAAAGCAGCAGATAAAGGGAGAGCGGTATGAAGACGTTGACGCAGCTGGCAATTCCGGGCAGCGACCGGCCACTGGAGTTGGGCGACTTTCTCAACGTGCTGGTGGCCCAGGGGCGGATCGACGCCGAAACCCTGGATCATCTGGTAACGCTGCGCCGCTCTGGCACAGGCGATACCGCCAAACTGCATCCGCTGCAGTTCATTGCCGCGCAGGAAGTGAACGACCTGGCGCGCCCCGGCAAGAAGCTGGACATCGATACTCTCAGCCGTTGGTTGGCGACTGAAACCGGGCAGCCCTATTTTCGAATCGACCCGCTGAAGATCAATGTCTCGGCAGTCACGCCGCTGATGTCGTTCGCCTTCGCCCAGCGGCACAAGATTCTCGCTGTTGATGTTAACGAGAAGGAAGTTACCATCGCCAGCGCCCAGCCTTTTGTCAGTGGCTGGGAGGACAACCTGCGCCACGTGTTGCGGCGTGATATCAAGCGCGTGATCACCAACCCCGCCGACCTGCAGCGCTATACCGTGGAGTTCTACCGCTTGGCGCGCTCGGTGACCGGTGCCAACGCCAGCGATCAGAAGCTCAGCGGTATCGGCAATTTCGAGCAACTGCTGAACCTTGGCAGCATGAGCCAGGAGCCGGATGCCAACGACGCCCACGTGGTGAACATCGTCGACTGGCTGTTCCAGTACGCCTTCGAGCAGCGCGCCAGCGATATTCACGTCGAGCCGCGCCGCGAGACGGGTAGCGTGCGCCTGCGCATCGACGGCGTGCTGCACACCGTCTATCAGTTTCCGTTGCAGGTCACCGTGGCCGTGGTCAGCCGCCTGAAAACCCTGGGCCGTATGAACGTGGCGGAAAAGCGCAAGCCACAGGATGGCCGGGTGAAGACCAAATCGCCCAAGGGCAATGAGGTCGAGCTGCGACTCTCGACGTTACCGACCGCCTTTGGCGAAAAGATGGTCATGCGCATCTTCGATCCGGATGTACTCTTGCGCAGCTTCGATCAACTGGGTTTCTCCAGCGAGGATCAACGCCGTTGGCAGAGCATGGTCGCGCAGCCCAACGGTATCGTCCTGGTGACCGGGCCAACCGGCTCCGGCAAGACCACCACGCTCTACACCACGCTCAAGCAATTGGCCACGCCCGAGGTCAACGTCTGTACCGTCGAAGATCCGATCGAGATGGTCGAGGACAGCTTCAATCAGATGCAGGTGCAGCACAACATCGACCTGAACTTCGCCAGCGCGGTGCGGGCATTGATGCGCCAGGATCCGGACATCATCATGATCGGCGAGATTCGCGATCTGGAAACCGCCGAAATGGCGATTCAGGCCGCGCTGACCGGCCACCTCGTGCTCTCGACCCTGCACACCAACGACGCGCCCAGCGCGGTCAGCCGCCTGATTGAACTGGGCGTGCCGGCTTACCTGATCAAGGCCACAGTGCTGGGCGTGATGGCGCAGCGGCTGGTGCGTACACTTTGCCCGCACTGCAAAGCGCCGGTAGAGATAGACGAAGACGGCTGGGGTGATCTGACCAAGCCCTGGAACGCGCCGCTGCCGAGCAAGGCCATGCAGCCGGTGGGCTGCGTTGAATGCCGCGAGACCGGCTACCGTGGGCGCGCCGGGGTGTATGAACTCATGCCGCTGAGCGAGGGTATCAAGTCGCTGATTCACGCCGATACCGACTTGGGCGCGCTGCGTCGTCAGGCCTACAAGGAAGGCATGCACAGCCTGCGGCTGTCGGGTGCGCAGAAGGTGGGCTCGGGTCTGACCACCATCGAAGAAGTACTGCGGGTCACGCCCCAGAGTCAGCAGGGCTAACGCCTGAGCCCTCGCTCGCCAGGCGTGATGGGTTGGCCCGCTGACCCTGGCAGCGCGTGCGTAGTTTTCTGAGCGAAATCAGATGGGCGTGGAGTAGGTGCTTACGCTCATTTGACTGGCCTCGATAGTAAATCCCCCTTGTATGCATCTCTGCTGTGCGCCGTAGGCGTACCGCGCAATCTTCGTAGTTTGAGTGGCGAGTTTTGTAGGTTTTCCAGCATCCAGAGCCCACAGAAAAAGCGGAAGGGGTACACAAATTTAAATCAAATGAAATCTAAGAGAATAATTTTATTGATGTTGATACTGATTATCATTAGCATGCCATCTCGAATTGCGCTTCATCGGCGCCATTGGCTTCTGAGCATACTAAAAGGAAAGGGTATCAACGCCATGACCACGACATCTTCGCCATTCATTCGATCCAAAAAACATCGATTCCAGCAGCCGGTAGCCACGGCGTTTTCTTCTTTGCTGCTCCTGTCGGGTAGCGCTGCGGCGCAAGAGGCGTCTGATGTGGTGGAGCTGGATACCATGAAAGTCGAGGCTGATTCCGCTTCCTATCGCGCGGAAACGGCCAGCTCTGCCCAGTTCACCCAACCTCTTCTGGACACGCCTCAGACCATCCAGGTGATTACCAACCAGGTGTTCACCGAGCAAGGCGCAACCACGCTGACCGAGGCGCTTCGTAACAGCGCAGGCGTGGGCACCTTCTACGCCGGAGAAAACGGCAACACCACCACCGGCGACTCCATCTACATGCGTGGTTTTGATACCTCGGGCAGTATTTTTGTCGATGATGTGCGCGACATCGGATCGATCTCGCGTGACCTGTTCAACATCGAACAGGTAGAAGTGGAAAAGGGGCCGGCCGGCACCGACAGTGGCCGCACTGCGCCCTCAGGCGCGATCAACATGGTTACCAAGCAGGCCAACCTGAGAGACGCCAACCTGAGCAGCGTGACCATGGGCACTGATGGCCAGGAGCGGGTTACAGCGGATATCAATCAGACGCTGGATGGGCTGCCGGGCAGCGCGGTGCGTCTTAATGTGCTGTGGCAGGACAGCGATGTGGCCGGGCGTGACCACGTGAACAACAGCCGCAACGGTCTGGCCGCGTCCTTTGGCTTTGGCCTGGATACCGATACCCGCGCTTACCTCAACCTGCTCTACGTCAAGCAGGACAATATTCCCGATGGCTACGTACCTACCGTGGGTATTGATCACTGGAGCCCGCAAGCGGGCCTGGAAAATCTGGTGGGCAATCCGGTCGACAGCGAGAATTTCTACGGCACCCGCCAGGATCACGACGATGTCACCGCCAAAATGGCGACCTTGCGTTTTGAGCACGACTTTTCCGAGCAGGTCAAACTGACCAATACCCTGCGCTGGGGCGAGACGAAACAGGATTATCTGCTGACCGCCTTCATGAGCACAGGCACCAACATCACCTATTCTGATGTCAATGACCTATCCACCTATATGCTCGCGCGGAGCAATTCGACCTTCAAGGACATAGAAAACAGCATCCTGACCGACCAGTTGAATCTGCGCGTCGATTTTGCCACCGGCAGTGTCGAGCATAACCTGGTGACCGGACTGGAACTGACCAAGGAAGAGCAGACCAGCTACGGCATAGCATCTACCGGCAGCCGCCCGCCGGCCAATCTGTATAACCCGGATTGGAATGACAGCGGCGATCTGGCGTATTCCCGCAGTGGCGCTAAGAGCGAAGGTGAGACCGATACCTACTCGCTGTATGTCTTCGACACCTTGAAGTTTGGTGAGCAGTTCCTGATCAGCGGTGGGGTGCGCGCCGACCGTTACAATACCGACTACAGCAGCAACGCCGTATGTAACAACGGTACGGGCCGCGGTGCGGTCAGCTGCGGCGCCCTGCCAGTCGGCAGCATCGTCAGCACCATCGATACCGATGACAGCGATACCTTGCTCAACTGGAAGCTGGGCGCCGTATACAAACCGGTTCCGCAAACCAGCCTGTACGCCAACTACGCCTTGTCTCAGCAGCCTCCTGGCGGCTTGAACTTCCAGCTCAGCGATTCTGCCAGCAGCGCGAGTAATCCGGATATGGATCCGCAGAAGGCCAACACCTATGAGGTTGGCGTCAAGTGGGATGCGGTGCCCAATCGTTTGACGCTGAATGCGGCGGTGTTCCGCACCGATGTGCTCAATGAAATAAGCGAGGATGATCTAGGCAATCCCACCCAGGATGGCGAAAAGCGGGTTGAGGGCGTCGAGTTGTCGATGATCGGTAATATCACGCCGGACTGGTCGGTAACCGCCGGTTATACCCATCTGGATACCGAGGTGACGGAAGGGGATACCATTACCGCCAACGGATCCAATAACCTGACCTACACGCCGGATAACGCGTTCACCAGCTGGACCACCTATCGCTTCCCGTCCGGTCTGACCATCGGCGGCGGCGCGCGCTACACTGCCGGGCTGACCCGAGGTAGCGACGGCGCGCAGGGCACCCCGGATCATACTGATTCTTACACGGTGTTCGATGCGGTCGTGTCCTACCCTGTTCTGGACAATGTCTCCCTGCGTCTGAACGCCTACAACCTGGCTGACGAGGAGTATGTCGCGGCGATCAACAAGAGTGGTTACCGTTATACGCCGGGCACGCCTCGCACCTTCCTGCTCAGTGCCGACATGAGCTTCTAGGCGAGCTGGCATCCTGCGGCCTTCCGGTAATTCGACAGGGGGGGGCCGCAGGCTGAGGCAACTTGGTTGGAAAGCCGTGACACCTCGGCTACCCCCGCGTATTTTGCGGGTGTAGTCGTTTTTGCTGACAGCGGCTGCACTCGTCATGCCTGATGACCCTGCTGATTCCAGTCCGTCTGTCCGCTTCTCTCGTTATTGGTAAATGCTCTATGTTGATTCATGTGCCGGAAGTACTCAGCAAGCCCGAAGTGGCAGAGATACGTAAACATCTGGCTACCGCTGATTGGGCTGATGGCCGCGCCACGGTTGGACATCAGGGCGCCCAGGTAAAACGCAACCGGCAACTGCCGGTGGATTCGCCATTGGGGTTGGAGCTGGGCGAATTCATCTTGAAACGGATCTACGCCAACCCCCTGTTCATGGCCGCTGCCTTGCCGCTGCGCTCGGTGCCGCCCCTGTTCAGCATTTACAGCGGCGGTGAGCATTATGGCTTCCATATCGATGGCGCTATCCGTCAGTTACCCTTCAACCAGCTCAGCTTGCGAACCGATGTGTCATCCACCTTGTTTCTCTCCGAGCCGGACGAGTACGAGGGCGGTGAACTCGAGGTGCAGGACACCTATGGTTGCCACGAGGTTAAACTGCCTGCCGGTGACCTGATCCTTTATCCGTCCAGTAGCTTGCATCAGGTTACGCCGGTGACGCAGGGAGAACGGGTGTGCAGTGTTTTCTGGAGCCAGAGCATGGTGCGCTCCGACGCCCAACGCGCTCAGCTCTACCAGTTGGATGGCACTATCCAGCAGCTGCGCGGAAGAATCGGGGAGTGTCCCGAGCTGCTGAGTTTGACCGGCCACTACCATAATCTATTGCGCCAATGGTCGGATCTGTAACGCGTTTGCCGGCATGGGGGCTGCGCTCCCTGGTGGGTGGCGGCTGCCCGCCGGCGTAGCGCATATCGTTGTGCAACCGGATCTATCGCGGCCTCAGCGCGCAGCGCTGCCCGGTCAGCCACATGGTCGGTCACGCCTAAAGCGGTGGCCAGCCTGCTAGAATGCGTGTTTTTGACACAGCCACTTCGCGGGTCCCTCAATGAACTACCGTCATAGCTACCACGCCGGCAATCACGCCGATGTCCTCAAGCACGCCTTGCTGCGTCGTCTGCTCGAGTTGATGCAGCGCAAGGAAACACCGCTGTGTTACCTCGATAGCCATGCCGGCACTGCGTTCTATGATTTACAGGGTGAAAGCGCTGGCAAGACGGGTGAATTTCAGGATGGTATCGGGCGGCTGTGGTCAGACGACGAGCTGCCCTTGTGGCTGACCGATTTTCGCGCCGCCGTGGCCGCGCACAACGAGGGCGGCAGCCTGCGTTTCTATCCTGGCTCGCCGCAGTTCATCGCCGATCTGCTGCGGCCGCAGGACCGCATGATCCTCAGCGAACTGCATCCCGAGGATGCTGAGACGCTGAAGCAGCATTTTGCCTATAGCGATCAGGTGGCGGTGCATCAGCGCGACGGCTATCAGTTGCCCAAGGCGTTTTTGCCGGTGGACGAGAAGCGCGCCCTCTGGTTGCTCGACCCGCCCTTTGAAAAAACCGATGATCTGCAGCGCTGCGTAGAGGCTGTGCAGATCGCGGTGCAGCGCATGCGGCAAACGGTGATTGCGCTCTGGTATCCCATCAAGGATCAGCGCCTGCTGCGCGAGTTCTATCAGCAGATTGCCGATGCGGGTTTGCCCAAGGCGTTGCGGGTCGAGCTGAATATCAGGCCGGTCGATAATCAGCTTGGTTTGAATGGCTCAGGCTTGATTCTGGTCAACCCGCCCTGGCCCATCTGGGAGGAACTGGAGCAAGTGTTGCCTTGGCTGGCGCGCACCTTGGCGCAGTCGGGGGAGGGTAGCTACCGGTTGGACTGGTTGGCAGGCGAACCTTGAAAATGCAGCACTGGACGCGCGAATGGCGACCAGTGCTGGCAGGCTCAGGATTCCAGCTTGAAGGTCAGGCCCGCGTGCTCCTGCAGGCGCTTGATCAGCTTCTCGCCCATGGCCGGTGCGGTGGTCCAGATGCCGCCGTCCGTGTCGGTGGCGTCACGGACCAGGCAGATGGCACTCTCGGCAATCATGCGGGAGGTCGAGCCATAGCCCGGGTCGCGTTTGCCCGAAACGCTGGCCATGAGTTTTTCACCGCCGTCGCCTTCACCGATAAAGAGCACATCGTAAAATCCGTTTTCGCGCTCTTCCTTGCTCGGCCCTTCGCCGGGTTTGGGCGCCGAGTCGCCCGACAGCGACTTGTCGCCTGCCACCGCGTTGGCGATCTTCTCACCTTGTTCGCCGGGGCCGGTCAACAGCATTTCATCGTAAACAAAATTCTCGCCATAGGCGTGGCCCAGCAGTGCGTTGGAGCGATGCACGTTGCGTGTGTTGATGGCGGCCATGATGAAGGGCGCGGACCAACTGCCCAGTGACTCGTCAAACTCGGGCTTGGCGGCCGGCGGCTGTGCGGGGCCGGTGAAGCCTGGGGTCAGGGCGAAAGGGTTGCTCAGCAGCTGGTAGATTTCCGGATTTTGCTTGGCGGCAATCAGGGTGGCCTTGAGGCTGGCAGCGGTGCCGCCGGAGAAGGTGCCTTTCATTTTGCGTACGCGGCCCTTGACCCGTGGCAGGGTTTTGCCCAGTTGCTGGCGCGCGGCCTGCTGCAGAAAGTAAACGCCCAGATCGAAGGGAATGGAGTCGAAGCCGCAAGAAAAGACGATGCGCGCACCGCTCTGCTTGGCGGCCTCGCCGTGGGCATCAATCATCTGGCGCATCCAGGCCGGCTCGCCACACAGGTCGACATAGTCGGTGCCGGTGGCGGCGCACACGGCAACCAGTTCCGAACCGTACAGCTGATATGGGCCAACCGTGGTCAGTACGACTTTGGTGCGTTCAACCATGGCTTTCAGGCTGGCGGCGTTTTCGGTATCGGCGACTACCAGCGGGGTGTCGGCAGGGGCGCCAATCTCGTCACGCACGGCTTCCAACTTGGCCTGGCTGCGGCCGGCCATGGCCCAGCGCAGATTTTTGTCACCGGCATATTCCTGGCAGAGGTATTCGGCGACCAGGCGCCCGGTGTAACCCGTGGCGCCATAGACGATGATGTCGAATTCGGTGGTGGTCTTCATCTGTTCTTCCTGCAGTGGTTGAGGGTGGCGGAGCAGACTGCAACGTTAAAAGCTGAACTCGGCAGTCAGACTCCTGTCCTAATGTCTGAACGGTGCTAATGCGCGCCAGATAGTCTGGCACAGCTTGGCACTCATGCATGCGCAACTGACTAGCAGGTTGATTTCTTATCAGTGGCGGGTAAAGGTCCAGACGCAGGTTTCGGCGTTGCGAATGGTCTTTGATAACGCCCATGCATGGTTTGCGTCGGGTTGCTGAAATGGCGCAGGCACCGTCCCTGTATTAGGCTGGGATAAACATCATCGGATAGCCCACCAGCTGTTCAGAGGCTATTCACTCAAGGTTTGGATCCACAAGGAGAACGACCATGGCGACAGCCAACAATGCGAACAACACAACAACTGCAACCTCACCGACGTCCAGCAGCAAGGAACGGGAGTTGGCTGCCAGCAAGGCTGCAGTATCCGATGCTTATGAAAAGCTGATGGAAGCGAAGAGTCATTTCAAGCTGGCGGCAGAAGCGGCAGGTGTGGACCTGAAACACGAAGCTGCTGATCAGATGGAAAAAGGCCGAGCTAAAGCTGAAGTGCTTAGCGCTCAGGCTTGCGCCTTCATGAAAGAGAAGCCCCTGGCCACTCTGGGCATTGCCTTTGCCGCCGGGTTTGTCATTTCGCAGGTTTGCTCGCGCAAATGAGTGATGCGGCTACCGAAGAGCAGCGCGCGGCGGAAGACGCCGCGCGTGGCCAGTCTGGCGATGAGAGCCTACCCCAGGAACTAATCGAGCAGCTGACTGCCTGGGTCCAGCATTCGCTGGCGGCCGGGGGCGAGTTGGCCAATCTGTTCCGACTGGAGCTGCAACTGACGCTGGGTGACGCCCGGCGGCTGTTGTTCGTTGGCCTGGCATTGGCGCCCATGGTGCTGCTTTGCTGGATTTCGCTTGGGGTCCTGGGTGCCTGGCTGGTGTATGAAGCCAGCGGATCGGCGACCTTGGGGTTTACCACGTTCGCTGCTTTGCAGCTGGTGGTGGTGGCAATACTGGTTTATCTGGCGTCACGGTACCGCCGGCAACTGGGTTTCAACCGTACCAAGACTCAATTCAAACGCTTAGTGCAAGGAGTGCGGGGTGAAGCGCCAAGAGCTGATTGACAAGATAGAGTTGCAGGAGCGGCAGATGAGCTTGCGTGCCGAGGTGGTCAGCGTACTCTCCCAGCACAGCCAGCACCTGCTGCGCCAGATACCCTCGGGGTGGCTGGTGGCAACTGGTGCCTTGCTTGGCGGTCTCGCCGGCCGCATTGGGGTTACCCGCGCTTACACGCTGGGCTTTACCAGTATGCGTTTGTTGCCAATGGCGCAGCATGCGTTTCATCTGGGTCGAAGTATTGGGGCGCGCGAATGAACGAGTTGGAGCAGGAAGCTCCAACCAATGAAATCGATGAAATTACCGGCCCACGCAAGAAAGTACCTCCCGTACAGATGGCTTTGTACTGGTTGCTGGCGCTGGCTGTGGTTTACACACTTTACTTTGCCAAGACGCTTTTTCTTCCCGTGGTGGTGGCGGCCCTCTTTGCGCTGTTGCTTAGCCCGTTGGTAGGGCTGTTCAAGCGCTTTCATATCCCCCGTGTTATCTCCGCGTTGCTTTTGCTGGCGCTGATTGGCGTGCCCTTTACTCTGCTGGGCATGCAGTTGGCCGATCCCGCGCAGAAGTGGGTCAAACGCATACCGGAATTGTCCGCCCAGCTGACCGAAGAACTCGACGAGTTCAGCGAAAAACTGTCCCCCTCCACCGCGCCGGTGACGGTGCACGCCCCAAAAAAGCTGGAGATTGAAGAAAAGGAAGGCTTCAAGCTATTCGGCTGGTTCCGTGACGATGAGCCCGACGAGGAGGCAACAGAAAAGCCGCCGGCGCCCGCACCTGCGCCGACTTCCGACAGCGCCGTATCAGACCGCGTGATGCAAGGTGGGGTGGAGCTCATGGTGCAACTGCTGGGCGCAACGCCCCTGGTGCTGGCACAGTTCACTACCTTTGTCATTCTGGTGCTGTTCATGCTGGTTTTCGGACCCTTGCTGTACAGCAACTTTATTACTGTATTCCCGCAGGTGCGTGACAAGGAAGCGGCCAATGATCTCCTGGCGGAGGTGCAACATGAGCTATCGCGTTACATCCTCACTGTCAGTGTGATCAATACGGCACTTGGTGTGGTGACCGGTTTTGCGCTTTGGGCATTTGGTGTAGAAGATGCACTGCTCTGGGGGGTCATGGTGGCGTTGTTGAACTTCGCGCCTTACGTGGGCCCCATCATCGGTATGGCGGTACTCTGCCTTGCCGGCGTGGTGCAGTATGGGCCAGTGTTGACGGCGCTGATGCCGGTGCTCATCTACTTCAGCATCAATTTGCTGGAAGCGCAGTTCATTACGCCAACCGTGCTGGGCCGTAACATGCGCCTCAACCCGCTGATACTCATGCTCTGGCTGATCGCTTGGGGTTGGGTCTGGGGTGTGGTGGGGGTGCTGATCGCGGTGCCTTTGCTGGTGTGCCTGAAGTTGGCAGCGGCGCGTCTCAACGTCTTCACCCATTGGGTCAAGCTGATCGAGACTCCCGGCTGATCAATCCACTATCGCCGGCCTCAGGCCGGTCTAGGCGCGCGCTGCACCAGCAACAAGGCACTGACGATCAGTGTCCCGCCCAGCAACATGCGCAGGCTCGGTTCTTCAGCAAACAGGTACCAGGCCAGCAGAATGCCGTAAACCGGCTCGAGCGCGAAAAACAGGGATGCTACCCGCGCCTTGAGCACGGTGAGGCTGGTAACGAACAGGCCGTGCGCCACTCCGGTGCAGAGCGTTCCCAGCAGGGCGATCCACAGCCAGTCCAGTCCCGACATCTGTAGCATCGCCTTGCTGCTGAGCGGCAGCAGACAGAGGGCAATCACCAGATTTTGCCAGCAGGCGATCTGCACTGGGTGCAGTTTGCCGCTGGTCAGTCGGTTGCCCACCGATACCGCTGCAAAGCACAGGCCCGAGCACAGAGCCCAGAGCAGTCCTTCGGCGCTGCTGTGTTGCAGATCGAAGCTTGGCGGCACCAGCATCAGGCCGGCACACACCAAGCCGACCTTGAGCAGGTCCATGCCACTGGGCTGCTCACGCCAGATCAGCCACTCCAGCAACACTACGAATGCCGGAAAGCTGGCGAAGCCCAACGTGGCGACACCTACGCCGGAGAGATTTATGGCATGGAAGAAAGTGAGCCAATGCACTCCAAGCAATAGCCCGCAAATGCCCAGCTGCAACAACCGACTCGGGTTGAGCCCGCGCACCATGGGGTGCCGGTAGTAACCCGCGAAGAGCAACAATGCGAGTACGGCGAAGAGCGCCCGGCCCAGCACTATGACATCGGGCCCGACGCTGGCAAGTTTGCCGAAAATACCGGTCAGGCCAAACAGCAGCGCGGCTATGTGCATGTAGATCAAGGCGCGCTGATGAGTCAGTTTGGGCATGTCGCCTCTGCCATGGAGTGGGATGGACGGCCAGTGTAGCCACCCGAGCTGGCAAGCAGTGTCGTCAGACGCTCGATTATTGTTGCCTAACGCGCGTTGCGGCGTCCTGCCTGATGGCGTGCCCCTTGCGGCGACATCCCCCAGTGCCGTTTGAACGCCTGCGCGAAAGCACTTTGGCTGGCATAACCGCAGCGTTCAGCAATGATTGCCACCGGTTCGTGGCCGCATTCGAGCAACTGGCGCGCGCGCTGCAGCCGGCGTCGGCGGACATATTCCAACGGACTGCATCCCAGCTCCAGCGCAAACCAGTGGCGCAGGCGAGAGGCAGAGCAGTGAGCGATGCACGCCAGATCACCGGCTTCGATGGGATGAGCCAGGTGTAAATCGATGTAGTCATCCAGCGCCGCCAGCGGCAGGCGTCCAGTCAAGGCAGGTTGCTGCAGCAAGCTTGCCAGCAGCAGACTGGCTCCGGCCATGCTCAGTCCCGGTTGCGTCTCCATGAGTCCGGCGAGACTGCGAACCAGGCTGCTTTGTTGCGGGCTGAGGGTACGTAAGGCGGTATGTTCGAGCAGTCGTTGCTGCTGGCTCATGTCGGCAGAAAGGCCTTCAAGCTGCTGCTGCGGGGTGATGTCCAGCACCAGACAGCGACCATTGTCTCTACTGAGAAAGGTATGGTTGTCCCCGGGCGCGATGATGGCAACAGCGGCGCAGTCAACCTGCGCGCCATGGCCGGCGAACTCCAATTCCAGACTGCCATGCAGGCCGAACACCAATTGGCTGTGCTCTGCATGGGCGTGGCTGGCTGCTGCCGTGGGGTAGTAATGTGTGTTTAATTGCAGGTTGGACATGAGAGTATTCTATTAGCCTTGGTGCGGCGAGAGAAGCCGTCGCATCAGCCGTCTTTGCGAGCCTGTGCGCAAGCTAGTCAATACGGTTGATGTTATATTGACACTATCAAGCTGTACGAGAAAACCAGGTGGCACATTTGAACAATAAAACCCACGGCCTCAGGTCCTGGATGGACCAGTTGAACAAAGCCGAACTGTCCGCCATGGCCGTGGTGGTGCACGATTTACTGCGCCTGTCGCAGTCCGCCACCGCCTCGGTCCGGCAATTGGCCGATGTGCTGATGCGTGACGCCTCGCTCACCTCAAAAGTCCTTCGCGTGAGTAACAGCGTCTATTGCAACCCGGGTCGTGAGGTGGTCCGTACCATTTCTCGCGCGGTCGTGGTGGTAGGGTTCGATCAGGTGCGCATGATAGGTCTCTCGGTGAGTCTGCTGGATGGCCTGCTGCGCGACTCTCCCCGTGAACAATTGCAATCCTTGCTGGCACGCTCCTTCCATGGCGCCGTGCAGGCACGCAACCTGGCTCAGCACATCAGCCAGCAGCAGAAAGAAGAAGTTTTTATCGCCACCTTGCTGCTCAATCTGGGCGAACTGGCTTTCTGGAGTCATGGCGGCAAGCAGGCCGAGGAACTGGCCAGCGCGCTGGCCGAGCCTGATGCGGATCGGGAAAAAGTGGTCAAGCGCGTGCTGGGCACCGGTTTTGAGCAGCTCACCATCGGCTTGCTGAAAAGCTGGAACATGGGTGAGATCGGTCAATTGATCCAGGCCAGTCAGAGTCAGCGTGGCCCGGCGGCGCTGGCCGTGGCCCTGGGTTCCGAGCTGGCCGACGCGGTGGCCTCGCACGGTTGGACCAGTGCGCAGGTGCAGGAGCTGATCGCGCCGGTAGCCGGTCTGATCGGCGTCGAGCCCGAGCAGGCCTGGCAGCAGCTGGTGGCCAGTGGTGATGAAGCCGTGCGAGTCGCCGGCACCTGTGCCAATAGCGACCTCAAGGCCTGGATCCCGCGCACCGACGACCTGCCACTGGATCTCTCTGCGCTATTACAGGCCGATCACAGCACGCCACCTGCGCCGTCGGCCACAACGCTGCTCAGCGAGCCAGCGGAGCCCTTGTTGCAACCGGATCTGGAGCTGCTCAAGTTGTCTTTGCAGAATCTCAGACTGATGGCGCGCACGGCGGTGGACGTCGAGTCGGCCTTGTCTACGGTAATGCAGGCGGTGCATCGCGGTGCCGGTTTCGAACGGGTGATGCTGGCCGTGCTGGCCGAACGGCAGACTCGTTTCAAGGCGCGCAAGGTCGCCGGCAAGGGGAGTCAGCAATGGTTGGAGAATTTCAATCTGACCAATCTGGATGCTTCGCCGCAGCTGTTCTCGCATGCCTTGCAGCAACGCGAGATGCTCTATTTTGGTCCACAGAGCAAGGAGCGCCTTGGATCTCTGATGACCGAGCCGTTGCTTGAGCTCATAGGTTCCGGACCTTGCGTGGTGGCACCGGTGTGGGCGGGCACACGCCAGGTGGGGGTGCTTTACGCCGATATGCGCCTGTCCGGTCGCGAGCCTGCCGAGTTGCAGTTATCCGCCTTTGGCAAGGCGGCGGAGCTGGCGGGGCTGGCGTTGCAGCGCCTCAGTCAGGCGCGCAACTGAAGGCCAGCACGTGCTTGCGCGATCAGTTCGGCAGGCAGACGCCGGTGCCTCCCAGGCCGCAGTAGCCACCCGGATTCTTGTCCAGGTACTGCTGGTGGTAAGCCTCGGCGTAATAAAAGGTCGGCGCTTCGAGTATCTCGGTGGTGATGCTGCCTTTGCCAGCGTCTTCCAGGGCGCTGGCAAAGTTGATCTTGCTGGCCTCCGCCTTGGCGCGCTGCGCCATGTTGCTGACATAGATGCCAGAGCGGTATTGCGTGCCGCTGTCGTTGCCCTGGCGCATGCCCTGAGTCGGGTCGTGCGACTCCCAGAATACTTTCAGCAGTTGCTCCAGGCTTACCTGCTCTGGATCAAATACCACCAGTACTACCTCATTGTGACCGGTGCGCCCCGAGCAGACTTCCTCGTAGGTGGGGTTGGGCGTGATGCCGCCAATGTAGCCGACCGCCGTGGTGTAGACACCGGGCACCTGCCAGAAGCGGCGCTCCGCGCCCCAGAAACAGCCCATGCCCACGATCAATTGCTGCATGCCGTCCGGGAAAGGTGGCTGTATCGGCGTGTTCAGCACCGTGTGGGTGCTGCTGGTCGGAATCGGCTGCGCGCGCCCCGGCAAGGCTTCCTCGGCGGTCGGCATGCGCAATTTGTATTCGGGTGTGCGTTGCATGAACATCAGCGGCTCCCATTACGGATCAAGAAGGGCAGAACGTATCTGCCGATATGGGTATTCGACTACGCGGCAGGCCGGTTGTTACAGTACGCGCGCTGCTCAGCGGCTCAGCTCGCCACGCTGCTCCAGCAGGTCGCGCACCAGATACAGCGCCGCCAGGGCGCGACCTTCGGTAAAGTTCTCACGCTGGGTCAGCTCGCTCAGTTGATACAAATCGATGCTGTCGACGCGAATCGGCTCGGGCTCATCGCCGGGCAGACGTTTCTCGTACAGACCGCGCGCGAGCACCACGCTGATTTCCTGGCTCATGTAACCCGGCGAGAGCGACAGCTTGGTCAGCAATTCCAGTTGCTCGGCGCCAAAACCGGCCTCTTCCATCAACTCGCGGTTGGCTGCCTCCAGCACGTCTTCGCCCGGCTCCACCAGGCCCTTGGGCAGTGACAACTGGTAGCTGTCCATGCCGCCGCAATACTCTTCGATCAACACGGCTGTGCGGGCGTCCTGCATCGCCACTACCATGACGGCGCCGTAGCCCTGGCCCTTGTTGACTAGCCGCTCGTAGGTGCGCTCGACGCCATTGCTGAAGCGCAGCTGGACCTGCTCGACGGTAAACAGTCGGCTCTTGGCAACAATGCGAGCTTCGAGAGTTTCTGGCTTTTGCGGCATGCGGACTCCGTGGTGGTGGGGCGGGTGCTTGGGTATCATAGCCGCACATCAAGCCCAAGCCCAACTGCCGGTTGACTGGATATGCTGAATTGGAACGAGATTGATGCCGTACTGCTGGATATGGACGGTACCCTGCTGGATCTGCACTTTGATAACCACTTCTGGCTGGAGCACATGCCCGCCTGTTATGCCCGCCATCATGGCCAGTCGCTGGCGTGGGCCAAGGCCGAAGTCTACCCGATGATGCGTGAAATCCAGGGGCAGCTCGACTGGTATTGCCTGGATTACTGGACCCGCGAGCTGGGCCTGCCGATCATCGAGCTCAAACGAGAGATAGCCCATCTGATCAGCCTGCGCCCCGGCGCGGAGGCCTTTCTGCAGGCGCTGCAGCGCAGCGGCAAACAGGTGGTGCTGATAACTAATGCGCATCGCGATTCGCTGTCACTGAAAATGGAACGCATTGAACTGCGTACCTATTTCCAGCGCCTGATCAGCTCGCATGACTACGGCTATCCCAAGGAAACCCGGAGTTTCTGGCAGGCGTTGCAAGCGGATCTGCCCTTCGACCCCGAACGTGCGCTCTTTATCGACGACAGCCTTAGCGTTTTGCGGGCCGCAAAGGACTACGGCATAGGCCACCTGCTTGCCGTGCGCGAACCTGACAGCCGCGGCACCGCCCGCGATACCGAAGAGTTCGACGCAGTAGAAGACTACGCGGCCTTGCTTGCCGGCCTTTAGGCCTGGGAAGCAGCTTCAAGCTTCAAGCGGCAAGCGGCAAGCGGCAAGCGGCAAGCTACAAGCGAATAGGTGTGGGTGGTTGGTTTTTTGTGTGAGTGCAGTGCTGAAGGCTTGAAGCTGGAAGCTTGACGCCGATCGTGTGGGTAGCGGTTTAAAACGCTAGGTCCTGAGTTCGCAGGTGAAACCAGCCGCTCGCGCGGACCGCTTTTAACTTCCAGCTTCAAGCCTCCAGCTTCAAGCCACTGCCAGCCACCCAAACCAGCAGCCCACGCAGTACCTGCTTGCCGCTTGCGGCTGGGGACCGGCTTAGCCGGTCCCTTTGGTGCTGGTCTTGTTGGGGCGCCAGTTCTTTTCGATGTGCTGTATGATCAGGCCGGCGACGTCCTTGCCGGTCGTGGACTCGATGCCTTCCAGGCCGGGGGAGGAGTTGACCTCCATTACCACCGGGCCGTGGTTGGAGCGCAGGATGTCGACACCGGCCACGTTCAGGCCCATGACCTTGGCGGCTCGCACGGCGGTCATGCGTTCTTCCGGGGTGATCTTGATCAGGCTGGCGCTGCCGCCGCGGTGCAGGTTGGAGCGGAATTCGCCGGGCTTGGCCTGGCGCTTCATGGCGGCAATCACCTTGTCGCCTACTACCAGGCAGCGAATGTCGGCGCCGCCGGCTTCCTTGATATATTCCTGCACCATGATGTTGGCCTTGAGGCCCATGAAGGCTTCGAGTACCGATTCGGCGGCCTTCTCGGTTTCGCACATGACCACGCCGATACCCTGGGTGCCTTCCAGCAGCTTGATCACCAGGGGCGCGCCGCCCACCATGTTGATCAGGTCGGGGATGTCATCCGGCGAATGGGCAAAGCCGGTGACCGGCAGGCCCACGCCCTTGCGCGCCAGCAGCTGCAGGGAGCGTAGCTTGTCGCGCGAGCGACTGATGGCGACCGACTCGTTCAGCGGATACACGCCCATCATCTCGAACTGGCGCAGCACGGCCGAGCCGTAGAAGGTAATGGAGGCACCGATGCGGGGAATGATCGCATCGAAGCCCTCCAGCTCCTGGCCCTTGTAATGAATAGATGGCTTGTGACTGGCGATGTTCATATACGCACGCAGGGTGTCGATCACCCGTATTTCATGGCCACGCTCGGTCGCTGCCTGAACCAGCCGGCGGGTCGAGTACAGATTGGCGTTGCGTGACAGAACCGCGATTTTCATGGTGTTTCCTTTAACGCTTTGGTGCGGTGTTGGGGGGCCTGGGAATCAGGCAAATTCTTGGGTTTGTGGCTTTTCCTGCACGAAACGTAACCCGGGATTGATGACCAGATTGCCATCGAGCATGGCGGTGCAGCCCATCAGCATGCGGTAGCGCATGGACTTGCGGCAGGTGAGGGTGAATTCAACCAGCCAGCAGCGGTCTCCGAGCACCATGGGGGTGCGTATGGTGTGGCGTTCCTGCAAATGTCCGTTGGAGCTTTTCACCCGTTTGACCTCAACCAGGTGCGCCTCGCATTGCCGCGTGCGCTGTTTGCTGCGACTACCAATATGAGCATCAAAACGCACCCAGGTTTCACCGTCGCGTTCAAAGGTTTCGATATTGCTGGCGTGCAGGGAGGAGGTCTTGGCGCCACTGTCGATTTTGGCCAGTATCTGGTCGACGCCCAGAGCCGGCAAACCGACCCACTCGCGCAGGCCGATCACGGTCAAATGGTCAAAGGTTTTCATGGTTGTTTCTCCAGACCGCAGGGTCTGTTGCCGTTTCATCGCGAGCCGCGTTGCTGATTGAAAACTGGCCAGGCAAGGC
Organism: Halopseudomonas sp.; assembly: GCF_036961105.1. Classification (GTDB taxonomy): domain Bacteria; phylum Pseudomonadota; class Gammaproteobacteria; order Pseudomonadales; family Pseudomonadaceae; genus Halopseudomonas. The sequence goes on from NZ_JBALWW010000001.1 coordinate 399,208, forward strand.
GTGAGGCGTAGGTAATGGCGTTCCCTCGCCAAGTATCACAACGACGCATGGCCAATTTTCAAGCGCAACCCGTAGGGCCGGTGCCGATTTTTGTGCGGCGCTGCGTTACGCGTCATTCATTTGGAATAACCAAACTACATTCCTCGCGCCTTGCTCCGCGCAAAAACTGGCGCCGGCGCGGTCGTGATGAAACGGCAACAGACCCTCCGCCAATTGCGCGCATCATGCGTTAACGCACGGGTTTCGACAAGCCTGTTAAACTGCAGGCCGAAAGGGGAGTACAGACCTTATGCAGCAAGATGGCAAGTTGCGGCTGGATAAATGGCTCTGGGCCGCACGATTCTTCAAGACGCGCTCGCTGGCCAAGGCCGCCATCGAGGGTGGCAAGGTGCAGTGCCAGGGCGAACGGTGCAAGCCCAGCAAGGAAATTCGTGTGGGCGATCAGCTGCAGATACGTCAGGGCTTCGATGTGCGCGATGTAGCGGTTCTGGTATTGAGCGAGCAGCGCCGCGGCGCGGCCGAGGCGCAGGCCTTGTATGCCGAAACGGCAGAGAGTCTCAGCCGCCGCGAGGCTGCCGCAGCGCAGCGCAAGGCTCTGGGCGCGAGCGGTCTGATCAGTGAACACCGACCCACCAAGAAACAGCGACGCCAGATCCACCGCTTCCGCGATGAACGTAATGCACCTGGCGACGACTGATTGGTTATAATTCCGCCTTTTGCGAGGAATCCAGCATGGCGTCGCAGGACATTACCCAACGTTTTCTGTTCGAGAACGCCGACGTAAGGGGCGAAATGGTCTCCGCAGACCAGAGCTACCGCGAGATTCTGGCCAAACATCCCTACCCGGAGCCGGTCAAGGCGCTGCTGGGCGAGATGCTGGCGGCGGCCATATTGTTGTCCACCACCATCAAGTTTGACGGTCTGCTGATTCTGCAGGCCAAGTCCGAAGGCCCGCTGTCCACGCTGATGGTCGAGTGTTCCAGTGATCAGGCGGTACGGGGCATCGCCCGCTACGCCGAAGACCTGCAGGGCAGCGGCCTGGACGAGCTGATGCCCGAGGGCGTGCTCGCCATCACCATTGATCCTGACAACGGTCAGCGCTATCAGGGCATAGTCTCGTTGGCTGGCGGCTCGCTGGCGGCTGCACTGGATGGCTACTTTGCCAACTCCGAGCAGTTGCCCACGCGTTTCCGCCTGCAGGCCGATGGCCGCATGGCGCGCGGCTTTCTGCTGCAGGCGTTGCCCGCCGACCGCCAGACCGATCCGGAGGAGCGCGCGGCCACCTGGCAACACCTCAATGTGCTGGCCGATACTCTGAGTGCCGAAGAGCTCATTGGCCTGGATAATGAAACTCTGCTGCATCGCCTGTTTCACCAGGATCCGCTGCGGCTCTTTGACGCACGCCCGGTGCGCTTTGAATGCAGTTGCTCAGCTGAGCGTTCAGGCAACGCGCTGGTCAGCCTGGGCAAGGCCGATGTGCTGGCATTGCTGCAGGAACAGGGCGGTGAGATAGAGGTTGATTGTCAGTTCTGCAATGCCCGTTATCGTTTCGACGAACCGGCGGTCGAGGCGCTGTTTTCTGCGGCCGACGAGCACGCGCGGCAGTTGCACTGACCGCTGGGCGAGGAGTTTTCGCGCAGGCTGTTTTTTTTTGGCATAATGGCGCGCCTGCGCGCTGAGCCAGTGCAGTATCAATGGATGATAAATAAACCTTACACCCCCACGTGCTGAGGCCGATTGTCGGTCTTTCTGGAATATTCGGTCTAAGTCGAAGAGGACTATGTTTGATGACGCAAGCTACCAATACTGTGTACACCGATCTGAGCATTGCTCAGCTGATTGAGCTGGCTATTCAGCGCAAGGAAGGCCAGCTGGCTGATAACGGCGCACTGGTAGTCAAGACTGGCGAACGTACCGGTCGCTCTCCGATGGATCGTTTCATCGTTGAAGAGCCTTCCACTCAGGACGCCGTTGCCTGGGGGCCGATCAACCGCAAGTTCCCGGCCGACAAGTTCGATGCCCTGTGGGATCGGGTGGCAGCCTACCTTGGCGCCAGTGAAAGTTTTGTGTCTCACGTACACGTGGGCGCCGATCCCGAGCATTACCTGCCGGTGGTGATGGAAACCGAAACCGCCTGGCACAACGTGTTCGGCCGAACGCTGTTCATCAATCCGCAGCAGTACAACCCGTCCGAGAAGGCCAATTGGCAGATTCTCAACGCACCGTATTTTACCTGCGAACCCGAGCGTGACGGCACCAACAGCGATGGTTGCGTGATTCTCAACTTTGCCCAGCGCAAGGTCCTGATCGCCGGCATGCAGTACGCCGGTGAAATGAAGAAAGCCATGTTCTCGGTGCAGAACTTCCTGCTGCCGGCCAAGGACGTGCTGCCGATGCATTGCGCCGCCAACGTGGGTGACGATGGCGACACCACCCTGTTCTTCGGCTTGTCCGGCACCGGCAAGACCACCCTGTCTGCCGACGAGTCGCGCAACCTGATTGGCGACGACGAGCACGGCTGGGCCGAAGGCAGCGTGTTCAATATCGAAGGTGGCTGCTACGCCAAGTGCATCGATCTGTCGCAGAAGAACGAGCCGGTGATCTGGAATGCCATCAAGTTTGGCTCCATCGTCGAGAACGTGGTGATCGATCCGGTCAGCCGCGTTGCCGACTACGCCGATGTCAGCCTGACCCAGAACACCCGTGCGGCCTACCCGCTCGAGCACGTCGAGAAGCGCGTTGAAGCCAACCGTGCCGGTGAGCCGAACGCCATCATCTTCTTGACCTGCGATCTGACCGGCGTATTACCGCCGGTGTCGATTCTCAACAACGAGCAGGCTGCCTATCACTTCCTGTCCGGTTACACCGCGCTGGTGGGTTCGACCGAAATGGGTTCTGGTGGCGGCATCAAGTCGACCTTCTCTACCTGCTTCGGCGCGCCTTTCTTCCCGCGTCCGGCTGGCGAATACGCCGAACTGCTGATCAAGCGCATCAACGCCTTCGGCAGCAAGGTCTATCTGGTCAACACCGGCTGGACTGGCGGCTCCTACGGCCAAGGCACTCGCTTCAGCATTCCGACTACCCGCGGCATCATTTCCGCGATTCAGTCCGGTGCGCTGATCGGTACCGAGACCGAGCACCTGCCCGGCATCAACCTGGACGTGCCCAAGGCCGTACCCGGCGTTGAAACCAAGCTGCTCAACCCACGCAATACCTGGGCCGATCCGGCTGCCTACGACAAGGCCGCGGCCGATCTGGCCAAGCTGTTTGTCGAGAACTTCAAGAAGTTCGACGTGGCCGACAGCATTGTGGCGGCGGGTCCTCAGCTCGGCTGAAGTCCACTCTGCAAGGCTTGACAAAACCCGCCATATGGCGGGTTTTGTGTTTCTGGCGTACCGCCCGGCGGCTGGCTGGGGTTTGGTATAGAACCTTGAAATAAAAGGCTTAAAAAAGGTTGACAGCTTTGCGCTGGTCGGTAAAATGGCGCGCCTCAGCAGGGGTTATGTGTCACCAACCACCGCCCAGGTTGAGATGTTTTGAAGGTAATTCCGCGATAGCTCAGTTGGTAGAGCAAATGACTGTTAATCATTGGGTCCCAGGTTCGAGTCCTGGTCGCGGAGCCACTTCAAGCAGGATCGGGGTATAGCGCAGCCTGGTAGCGCGCCTGCTTTGGGAGCAGGATGTCGAGAGTTCGAATCCCTCTACCCCGACCATTTTTTTTGAGCATTGGGTCGTTAGCTCAGTTGGTAGAGCAGTTGGCTTTTAACCAATTGGTCGTAGGTTCGAATCCTACACGACCCACCACTCAAACCTTTCTGTTGTACTCTTGCACGGCCTCCTCGTGGTACTCACCCCCATTTGAATGTCAGCCGGTTCAGCTTCTTTGCTGCGCTTTGTCGTGCGCGTGTCCCGGTTTCTTGCCTGCCGGCTGCGCGTAGCGCGCACGGGGAAGGTGTAGAAGAGAGAAGAGGCGCGCGGTCGCGCGCCCCGGCGAGCCTCAGTGCAGTTTCAGGCGAGGTTCGGTAGAACGGCCGAACTGATCGCTCAGCATCAGCATCAGGGTACGCGGCAAGCCGTACAGCGCCATCTGGTGCAGGCGATACAGTGATACGTAGAACATCCTAGCCAGACGCCCCTCCAGCATCACATTGCCGGTCAGGTTGCCCATCAGGTTACCCACGGCGCTGAAGCTCGACAGTGAGATCAGCGAGCCGTAGTCGCGGTAGCTGTATTCTTCCTGCGGCTTGCCTTCAAGTATCTTGCGCAGGTTCTTGGCCAGCAGGCTGGCCTGCTGGTGAGCTGCCTGCGCGCGCGGTGGGACGAAGCGGCCTTCGTCACCCATCGGGCAGGCAGCGCAGTCACCGAAGGCGAAGATACGATCCTCACCTTTCACCAGTAGTGTACGTTCCACTTCCAGCTGATTGATGCGGTTGGTAGGCAGCCCCAGGCTGGTGAGAAAGACCGGAGCGCGAATGCCGGCGGCCCAGACCTTGAGGGTGGCGGGCACTTCTTCGCCATTGGCCAGCACCAGCCGGTCGGCCAACACTTCCTTCACTGCCGAGCCGGTGTGCAGCTTGACGCCCAGATCCTTGAGAACCTGGGTTACCGGCCCACTGATGCGCTCGGGCAGGGCCGGCAGCACCCGCTCGCTGGCCTCGATGATATTGATATTCAGATCTTCCGGCTCGATCCGGTCAAAGCCGTAGGCCTGCAGCATCTGCGCGGCGTGATGCAGTTCGGCCGAGAGTTCCACGCCCGTCGCACCGGCGCCGATGATGGCCACGTTGATCTGTTGGCCGGGCGACCGGCGGTCGGTTGCCTGGGTCTTCATGTACTGATTGAGCAGGGCCCGGTGAAAGCGCTCGGCCTGGGCGCGGGTATCCAGAAACAGACAATGTTCGGCGGCACCGGGTGTATTGAAATCATTGGTGGTGCTGCCCACCGCAATGACCAGGTAGTCGTAATCCAGGGTGCGACTGGCGACCAGCTCGGTTCCCTGCTCATCCAGCAGCGGCGCCAGGGTGATGGTGCGGTTGTCGCGGTCCAGCCCGGTCATGGCGCCTAGCTGGAAGTTGAAATGGTTCCACTTGGCCTGGGCGACGTAGTTGAGCTCATCGTCGGTGGAGTTCAGGGAGCCGGCCGCGACTTCATGCAGCAGTGGCTTCCAGATATGGGTCATGTTGGTGTCTACCAGGGTGACTCTGGCCTTGCGCTTCTTGCCCAGTTTGCGGCCCAGACTGGTGGCCAGCTCAAGGCCGCCGGCGCCGCCGCCGACAATCAGGATGCGGGGAGATTGATTCAGGGTTTCTGCGTCTGACATGCGTGGTTACTCACGGAAGTGTAGGAAGCCGGGTGTCAGTCGTGCTCTGGATGGCGCTTTATCGCTGGCGCGCGCCGGCAGGATGGTGCGGCGAGATCGCAGGGCCAATGGGGCTCTGCGGGTTACACCACCAGTTGTCCGAGCAAGCGCGAGAGCAGGCCCAGGCCGACCACCACCGCTATCACCAGTGCAAACAGCAGCCACACCTTGAAGGGGCGGCGCGGCACCTGGTGGATCGGCGATTCGAGATACTTGGCGACCCTTTCCTGATCCTGCTGATTCAGGCGACTTGGCATGGTGCGACCTTTTGTAGGCGACGCAGTACATTGCTGCGCGGAGGCTTGACTGACTTTGCGGTCATTCTAGTACGGCCCCGGATATATTGCATCAGCACGCGGTGTCCGTATTGCGCAGCGCTTGCCAAGGGCTGAGAATCCGTTGCTCGACTGCTATCATGCTGTGCCCTGATCCAGGAGGTTGCTCCATGCTCTCTGCCACCTTGTTGACGTCCAGCCAGTTGCTGATCTGCGGGGTAATCTATGCGCTGGTACTGCTTTATGCGCTGACCAGAGTGCGCTGGGTCGAGTTGATTGCCGACAGCCGGCGGCATCATCTGTTCTTTGGTAGCGTGTTTGCGCTTTTTGCCCTGTGGTTGGTGCGCCGCGAATTCGATAACGGCCTGACGGTGCATTTTATCGGCGTCACAGCGGTGATGCTGTTGCTCGACTGGCCGCTGGCGATAGTCGCGGGCAGCCTGGCTCAGCTGGGATTGTGCCTTTTGGGTCTGGATGATAGCGCCGCTCTGGGTGCCAATGGATTGTTGCGCATTCTGGTGCCGGTGGCGATTACGCTGGTGCTGAGCCGGGCGCTGGAGTCTTTCCAGCCGCGTAACCTGTTTCTATATATCTTTATCAGTGGCTTTTTTGCTGCCGGGCTGGCTGCCGCGAGCACGGTGCTGGTTGGCATGGGCTTGCTGCAGTGGTCTGGCAGTTTGCTGGCGCCGGACAGTCTGCTTGAGTTGCTGGGTTACCTGTTGCTGGTGATGTTCCCGGAGGGCTTTATCAATGGCACTGCGGTGGCGGCGCTGATTGTATTCTGTCCCGACTGGGTCGATACCTTCAACACCGATCGTTATCTGCAGGAGCCCTATGATTCCAACGACAAACGCTGAGCCAGATCAAAATCAGCCAGGCGCTGGCGTGATGCAATATGGCTTGGTGATATTCACGAAGGAGCAAGAACATGTCGGTTTACAAGTTGGCCAAAGCCGTAATGGCGCAGGGGATCGAGCAGGCGGCAGGCGAGGGCTACGATGAGCAGGCCTTTGCTCGTGCAATGATGACCGAGGTGATTGCGGTTTACCGGCGCGCGCGCAGCATGGACGACATTGCCAGCGAGCTGAAATTTCAGGCCGATAACCTGGATGAGGACCAAGAGTACGCGTTCATGCGCCCCTGACCCCGGCACCGGGTAGGGCAATGCCGAGCTGCGTTGCTACACGCAGCTCGGCGCGCGATTACAGTCCCTGGACCTCGATGGTGCCGTCGGCGCTGACAGTCACGTCCGACTGTCCGCCTTCTACCGATGGGCTGCTCATTTCCATGTCGGCAGCCAGGGCCATCTTCTGTTGCCCGCGATACTGCATCGGCTGCATGAACTGGGTATTCAGATTCAGGTTGACGATCTTGTAGCCGGCGCCGCCCAGGCTGCGAGTAACAATGTTGGCGCGCGCCTTGAAGGCTTCGATGGCCTTGGCCATCAGCTCGTCTTCGGTGTCGCTGCGGCTGCCGGCGGACAGACTGAACTGCATGTCAGCCAGACTCAGATCACCCAGCAGTTCGCCGGTCAGCGCGGAAATGGCTGCAAAGTCGCTGCCTTCAATGATGATTTCGCCACGCTCGCGCCAGCCGATGATGTTCTCGTGCTTTTCATCGTACACCGGCTGACTGCTGCGACTGCCGCTGCTGACCTCAACCTTGTCCTGGCGGCGGGCGGTAGTCAAAGCGTCGTTCAGTGTGCGGGTAATCTGCTCGGCCAGTTTGGCCGGGTCCTTGTTCTGGGCTTCGCTGAACAGGATCACGCGCATGGTGTCATGATTGACCGACTGCTCTGCCTGCGCGTGCAGCGACACCTGATTGTAGCGCAGTGGTTCTGCCTGGGCAGTGGCAGCCAACAGACTCATGCTCAGAAACAGGCCGGTTAGCGGGAGGGGAAGTGAACGCATGGTAGGTCTCCTTGATAATGCACACTCAGACTCAATGCCTGCTTACTGGTTCCATACTCCCCTGAATCGCCGCTTTATGCGACCCTGTGTCGCGCCGGGCAATAGCCTGGCGAGCCTATACTGGAGTCCGGCATGTCCACGCGATCACTCATGAGCCCCAATACCCTAGCTTTGTCGCCCTCCCGTCAGAACCTCTGGCGTCTTGTTCTCATTCGCCTGCTGGTGTTGCTGGCGCAGAGTGTATCGGTCATGGCCGCCTACCTCAGCGGCTGGCTACCGCTGCCCTGGGCTCCGCTGCTAGTGGCCTTGGGTGGCTCGGCGCTGGTCAGCATTCTGACCTTGCTGCGGCTGCGCCGCGACTGGCCGGTGACCAGTCTGGAATACGCCCTGCAGTTGCTGTTCGACATGTTCATTCACAGCGTGCTGCTGTATTACTCCGGCGGCCCGACCAACCCCTTTGTGTCCTACTATCTGGTGCCGCTGACCATCGCGGCTGCGACGCTGCCCTGGTTCTTCACCGCCGTCCTGGCGGTGGTGGCCGTTACGTCCTACAGCGCGCTGCTGGTGTGGTACGTTCCGCTGACCGCTTTTGACGTACCGCTGGGCGGCGGGCTGGTGAGCCTGCATGTGATTGGCATGTGGTTGAACTTTGCCATGAGCGCCGGTTTGATCAGCCTCTTTGTGGTACGCATGGCGGATGCCCTGCGTCAGCATTCCGAGCGTCTGGCCGAGCGCCGCGAGCAGAGCATCCGGGATGCCCAGCTGCTGGGTATTGCCAGCGTGGCGGCCGGCGCAGCGCATGAGCTGTCTACACCACTGTCGACCATGAGTGTGCTGCTCAAGGACATCCGCAAGGATTATCCCGAGCCCGAGTTGCAAGAAGATCTGGCCGTACTGCAGGAGCAGGTCAGGCTATGCAAGGAGAGTCTGCAGCACATGGTGCGTAGCGCCGAAGACAACCGCCGCCAGCCCGAGCGCGTGGAGCCGGCAGATGATTGGCTGCGTGCGCTGCTCGCACGCTGGCAACTGATGCGCCCGGAAGTATCCTGGCAATGGGAGGCGCTGCCCGATGGCCCGGTGCCCTACCTGCGCGCCAGCCCGGAACTGGGACAGGCCATGCTGAATCTGCTGAACAACGCCGCTGACGCCTGCCCCGAGCAGATTCGCGTAAGCCTTGCCTGGGATCAGCGCTGCGTCACGCTGTGTATCCATGACCGCGGCCCAGGTGTGCCGCTGCATATCGCCGAGCAACTGGGTACCGCCTTTCTTACCACCAAGGGCAAGAAGGGCTTTGGCCTGGGTCTGTTCCTCAGCCAGGCTGCAGTAGAGCGCATTGGCGGCACCGTAAGGCTGTTCAATCAGGAAGGTGGTGGTACCTTGACCGAAGTGAAATTGCCGATTGCACAGGAGATCAGGCATGAGCGATGAACTGAACCCGGAAGAGCAGCCGCTGCTGCTGCTGGTGGACGACGACCCGACCTTTACTCGGGTCCTGGCCAGGGCGTTAAGCCGTCGCGGCCTGCGCGTGGACACCGCCGGTGGAGCGGAGGAGGCGATGCAGATAGCGCGCGAGCGTCAGCCGGACTTTGCCGTGCTCGACCTGAAGATGGAAGGCGACTCGGGTCTGGTACTGATGCCGCGCCTGCTGGAGTTGTACCCGGAGCTCAAGATCGTCATTCTGACCGGCTATTCCAGCATCGCCACAGCGGTGGAAGCCATCAAGCGTGGCGCCTGCAACTACCTGTGCAAACCGGCCGATGCCGATGACGTGCTCACCGCGTTGCTCTCTGATCAGGCCGACCCGGACACCCTGGTGCCCGAGCATCCGATGTCGGTCGACCGCCTGCAATGGGAGCACATCCAGCGCGTGCTGGCCGAGCACGACGGCAACATCTCCGCTACCGCCAGAGCGCTTGGCATGCACCGCCGCACCCTGCAACGCAAATTGCAGAAAAGGCCGGTGCGGCGCTGAGCGCGCCAGCCGCAAGCTTCAAGCTTCAAGCCAAAAGCTGCAGCTCGCTTCCTAACCCGTCATTCCCGCGCAGGCGGAAATCCAGCGATCAGGGGTACTAACCGGGCACATGGATTTCCGCCGGCGCGGAAATGGCGGTGCGTAGTAACGGGAGATAACGGTGGACGTGCCTCGGGGAAATGACATGGTTCGAGAAATGGCCCTGTGGCAGGAAAGGACCAGGTGGAGCTGTGGTCTTGACTCCGATTCCACAGGCGCCATCCTGATATAGCTTCCAGCTTCCAGCTTAAGAAAAAAGCCCGAACCGATAACCGGAACGGGCTTCTCATCGCTTGCAGCTTGCAGCTTGCAGCTTGCAGCTTGCCGCTGGCGCGCAGCGCGCGCCTAGCCGTTCTGCCGAATGCCCGTGATGATCCAGGGCTGGTTGTCGCCGTCGGCGCGTTCCAGTGCCCAGCTCTCATCGAACCAATTGCCCTCATCTTCCGGGAAGTCCCGATCCAGGCCGCTGAAACTCACGGTGGCCAGGGTGCTGCCGTTGCGCTGGCTGACGCCGTCCAGACGTACCTGCAGTTGCTCGACGAAGCCGTTGGCAGCCGGTGGTTCTTCGGCGCGCGCCTGAATCAGCACTTGCAGCAGCGAGGGGTCGAGGTACTCGGCCATGGCGCTGGTGTCGCCGTCACGCCAGTGGCGTTGCAGCGTATAGAAGTGTTCTTCGGCCGCGCGCAGGAAGGCCTCGGGGTCGAACCAGGCGGGGGCATCCATCGCCGCACTGCTGCTGGCGGACGCGGTTGGGGTTGGCTGACGGCCGAAAATCGGTGCCTGCGTTTCCCGCATGGCCGGTCCGCCTGCGGGTTGCGGGCTCGCCTGCGGGCGGCGGGCGAACAACTTGAACAGCACAAAGGCGATCAGCCCAAGTAGCAGGATGTCGAATAGCTGAATACCCTCGAAGCCATCGCCAAAGAGCATGGCCGCGAGCAGGCCACCGGCAGCGATGCCGGCCAGCGGGCCGAGCCAGCGGCTGGCCCCGGACGTAGCGGCGGCGCCTGGCTGCTGCCGGGGTGCGGCCTGATCACGCGGCGCCTGGCGCTGGGCCGGCGCGCTCTGGTGGGCAGGGGTACTGCCAAAGCTCTTGCCACCGCCCATACGACGGGCTTCGGCATCAGGAACGCTGACTACAACCATCAGCATCACAGCAAAAAAAGGCAGCATCCAACGCATCTTTGAATCTCCGGTTTTAGAAGAAGGCAAGTTTGCCAAAGCGTCACGGGTAATGAATAGAATTAGTGTGTATGGTTATTTCAGACACCGGAAAAAAGCAGGAGTGCGTACATGTTTGCAGCCATGCGGTCGGAGAAAGTTGAATCCTTGCATCTGTTCAGCGATCAGCAAACCGGGCTGGAAGCCATTGTTGCCATTCACAACACCCGTCTCGGCCCGGCGTTGGGTGGTTGTCGCTATCTGGCCTACAACAGTTTCAATGATGCCGTGGACGACGCCATGCGTCTGGCCCGCGGCATGAGCTACAAGGCAGCGCTGGCGGGCCTGGAGCAGGGCGGTGGCAAGGCGGTGATAGTGCGTCAGCCGCATGTGGCCAATCGCGCCGCGCTGTTCGAAGCCTTTGGTCGCTGTATCGAATCCTTGCGCGGTAGTTACATCACAGCCATGGACAGCGGCACCAGCAGCGCAGACATGGACTGTATAGCCCAGCAGACTGGCCACGTGACCAGCACCAGCGAAGCGGGGGATCCCTCGCCCCATACCGCACTTGGCGTGCTCGCCGGCGTCCGCGCTGCGGTGCGCACTCGTCTGGGGCAGGACAGCCTGTCGGGCGTGCGCATTACCGTGCAGGGACTGGGGAATGTTGGCTATGCCCTGGCGCAGTTGCTGCACGCGGAAGGCGCCGAGCTGATGGTCAGCGATCTGGATCATGGCAAGGTGCGTCTGGCGGAAGAGGAGTTGGGCGCGCAGCCGCTGGCGCTGGAAGCGGTCTACGAAGCGCCTTGTGACATCTTTTCACCCTGCGGGCTGGGTGGCGCGATCAATCAACGCAGCATCGGCCAGTTGCGCTGCGCCGCCGTGGCGGGCGCCGCCAACAATCAGCTGGCCGAGCCGGATATGGCCGGCCAGCTGGACGCACGCGGCATTCTCTATACCCCAGATTACGTGATCAATGCCGGCGGCCTGCTGCATGTGGCGCTGACGCACCGCGGCGTGGCTCACGGCGATATAGCTGCGCGCGTCAAGCAGATCGGTGAGCGCCTGGACAGCATCTTTGCTCAAAGCAGAGCCGAGGGGCGCTCGCCGGCCGAAGTAGCGGACCGCCAGGCGGAGCGCATTCTCTATCCGGACACGGGTTTCTAGCGCGTCCAGTAACTGCTGGCAGTAGCCTGCCTACTCGAGCTTGAAGCGCTTGCGCATGCGCTTGTCGAGTATCGACAGCGGCAGCCAGCGCTTGAGCCGAACCATGCTGCGAGCGCTGTGGCCGATCAGGGCCTGCTCCGGTCGAACCGGATTCTTCACATAGGCCAACAGCTCCCTGGCAAAATCGGCGCTGCTGGTCGACTTGCTGTTCTGCGAGGCCTTGGCCCTGGCCTGTACCGCTTTCTCCCAAGGTTTGAACCAGGAGGTCTCGGCCATGGTAATGGCGGCGCTGGCGTTGTTGCCAAAATCCGAGGCAATGGCGCCCGGCAGCACCGTGAGTACCTGTATGCCGAAGGGATGCAGCTCCATACGCAGGGCGTCGGAAATGGCGTGCAACGCCGCCTTGGAGGCACAGTAAACGCCGGAAAATGGCGTGGTAGTCACGCCGGATACGCTGCCGATATTGACGATCAGACCCTTGCTTTCACGCAGCAGATCAGCGGTATCGCGCACCAGTTGCAAGGGCGCGAATACATTGGTATCGAATTGCTTGAGCAGGGTCTCGCGGTCAGCGTCCATGATAGGGCCCATGGCGCCGTAACCGGCATTGTTGATCAGCAGATCCAGGCGTCCGGCTTCGCTGCGCAGCCGCTCGGCACAGGACTGGCGCTGTTCGGCATTGTTGACGTCCAGGGTGACGGCGATGGCGCCGCGTGCCACCAATGGTGCCAGGGTGTCGGGATTGCGGGCGGTAGCCCATACCTGATAGCCGGCATCCAGACAGCAGTGGGCCAGAGCCTGACCAATGCCGGTGGAGCAGCCTGTTATCAACGCGACTTCTTGGGTCATCTTTGTTGTCCTTGTTGATTATCGGATGAATTCTGCGTTGACCGCTTCGACGCGGTATTCCAGCTCTGCTTCGCGATAGCCGCGGCGCAGACGCGGCACGCTGTAGCACAGCAGACGTTGTTCTCCCGGCTGCAAACGGGCGGCGCTGCTGAACTCCTGGGCCACCCCCGCATCCAGCAGGTTGGTATTGTAGCCGGGTTGGTTGGCTATCAGCTGCCAACGGATGTGCTGCACGGGATACTCACTCTGGTTGCGGATACGCACAGTCAGAGGTTTGCCGAACTCGCATTGCTGTGGTTGGTAGGCCAGAGCGAACTCCAGCTGGTCCAGGCGCTGCGCCTGCTGCCATTGCATGAAACCGACGCCCAGACCCAGCAGCAGGCCGATCGCGGCCAGTACGCCACTCACGGGCAGCATGGTCCGCGGAAAGCGCAGCAGCAATATCAACCAGACCAGAAAAATGGCAGCGCCCAGGAATGGCATGGGTCGGTCTCCTCGGTTGCTCTATGGCACAGGCTTGCGACTGTAGCAGACCGCCCGCCTCAAGGCATCGGCGTCTCGGCCCAGTCGAATAATTCACAGCTGTTATGCCAGCACTGCTCGGCAAAGCGTTCGACTGGCTCATTGCGCAGCTCGGCCAGGCAGCGGGCAATCTGCGGGATGTTCTGCGGGCTGTTGCGCTCGCCCCTGGCAAAGCTGGGTTGCATGTCGGGCGAGTCGGTCTCCAGCACCATGCTGTTGGCCGGCAGGTCGGCCACGGTGCGATGCAGGCGTTTGGCCTGTGGCCAAGTGGCGGCGCCGCCAAAGCCCAGACGAAACCCCAGCCTGATGTACTCCTCGGCTTCTTCGCGGCTGCCGGTAAAGGCGTGGATTACGCCGCCGCGCTTGAGCTTGAAGCGCTTGAGGGTGGCGATGCACTGGGCGTGCGCGCGACGTACATGCAACAGCGGCGGCAGCGCAAAATCGGCGGCGAGCGCCAGTTGTTGCTCAAACAACGCTTGCTGGGCCTCGCGGTCGGCGCCTTCGATATAAAAGTCCAGGCCAAACTCGCCCACTGCGCAAAGCTTCTCGCTGCCCTGGCAGTCCTGCAGTCGCTGACGCAACTGCTGCAGATGCTCTGTTCGGTGCTGCTCACCGAACATCGGATGCAAGCCAAAGGCCGCGTACAGCGCCGGCTGCTGCTGACTTAGCTGCCACGCCTTGGTCCAGTTGTCGGCGGTCACGCCCAGCACCACCAGGCGCTCCACGCCCAGATGGGCGCAGTCCTGCAGGACGGCCTCGCGGTCGTGGTCGAAGGCTGCAAAGTCGAGATGAGTATGAGTGTCTATGTAGCGCATGGCTTAACGCTACGACGGCCGGCCATGCGCTGCAAGCCCTGACGGTCCAGTGTGTACAAACTGCTTGAGCCAGCTTGCGCTGAGACCCGCAAGCAAGCAGAAAAATATAACCGCAACTTTTCGTCAGGCCCTGGCTACTAAAACTGTAGCACCCGGTCACGGCCTGTCCTCAGCCTGTTCAGGCTGCCTCCGCTATAACACGCAGGAATTCATCCGGGGATCTACGCTACCGAACAGGAGACTTTCATGAGAGCACTACGCTGGCATGGCAAGAACGATATCCGCTGCGATGATCATGTTCCGGACCCGAAGATAGAAGACCCGCGCGATGCCATTGTCCAGGTATCTGCCTGCGCCATTTGCGGCTCCGATCTGCACCTGCACGATGGTTTCATGCCCGGGATGAAGGAGGGCGACATTGTCGGTCACGAGTTCATGGGCGAGGTGGTGGAACTGGGATCTGCCAAGCACAAGCTGAAGGTCGGTGATCGTGTGGTGGTGCCCTTTACCATCGTCTGCGGTGATTGTGACCAATGCCGACGCGGCAACTTTTCGGTATGCGAGCGCAGCAACCGCAACAAGCCGCTTGCCGACAAGATATTCGGTCATACCACCGCCGGACTTTACGGCTACAGCCACCTCACTGGTGGTTACGCCGGCGGCCAGGCGGAGTATGTGCGTGTGCCCTACGCCGACGTGGGCCCGGTGGTAATACCGGACGGTCTGACCGACGAGCAGGTACTGTTTCTTGGCGATATCTTTCCCACTGGCTGGCAGGCAGCTGCCCAATGCGACATCGAGCCGACCGACACTGTGGCGATCTGGGGCGCAGGACCGGTGGCTCAGTTCGCTATTCGCAGCGCCATCATGCTCGGCGCCGAGCAGGTCATCTGCATCGATAATGTGCCCGAACGTCTGTCCATGGCACGCGCCGGCGGAGCCATCACCATCAATTTTGATGAAGAAAGCGTGCTCGAGCGCTTGCAGCAGCTGACCCTGGGCAAGGGACCGGAGAAGTGCATTGATGCCGTCGGCATGGAGGCACACGCCGCGCGCTCCATCGATTCCATGTATGACTGGGTGAAGCAGGCGGTGAAGCTGGAAAGCGATCGCCCCCATGTACTGCGCGAAATGATCTATGTCTGCCGGCCCGCCGGCATTCTCTCTATTCCCGGGGTGTACGGCGGTCTGATCGACAAGATCCCTTTTGGTGCGGCGATGAACAAGGGCCTGACTTTCCGCATGGGCCAGACGCACGTCAATCGTTGGACCGATGACCTGCTGCGGCGCATTCAGGAAGGTCAGATCGATCCCTCCTTCGTGATTACCCACAGCGTTGGGCTGGAGCAGGGCCCGGAGATGTACAAGACCTTTCGGGACAAGCAGGACGGCTGCGTGAAAGTGGTACTCAAGCCTTGAGTCACGCTGGCTGACTTACACTCAGAGGAGATAAGAAATGTCGCTTACACGTGAGCAATATGAAGAATATCGGCGTAATTTTCCGGCCCGCAAATCAGCTCGTCGCATGGGCTGGATGAGTGTCGGGCTGGGGGTGGCACAACTGTGCCTGGCAGCACCAATGGCGCGCACCCTGGGATTGCCGTCTGCCGCTGGCATGTTACTGCGCATGTGCGGCATGCGCGAACTGGCAACCGGCGCCGGCCTGCTGTTGACCGACAAGCCCGAGCCCTGGATGAAGGCGCGGGTAGCAGGTGATGCACTGGACCTCGGTTGCCTGGGGCTGGCGGCGCAGTTCGGCAACAAGCCGTTGAACGCCGTTCTGGCCGCCGGCAGTGTGGCGGGCATCGCGGCCATGGACTGGAAGTGCAGCAAGGGGCTGGAGACCGAGCATCAGCCGCACAAGGTGTATGACTACAGTGACCGCAGCGGCTTCCCGAAACCCGCCTCACAAATGCGCGGCATAGCGACCAGCGAAAAGGATCGCGGGCAATCAGGTGCCGACCTGGGCGAGAACGCCGAGCTGGTCACGCCCAAGGCGCCGCCTGATCCAGGCGAGCTGGTTTAAACCAAGCGGCAAGCTGCAAGCCGCAAGCCGCAAGCGACAAGAAAAAAGCAAAAAGCCCGAACCGGACGTCGGAACGGGCTTCTCATTGCTTGCCGCTTGCCGCTTGCCGCTTGCCGCTTGCCGCTTGCCGCTACTAAGCCGCGCTGCGGCTTAGTGATGCTCGCGCGTAGCGCGGAACTTGATGTCCGGCCAGCGCTCTTCCATCAGCGCCAGATTGACGCGCGTCGGCGCCAGATAGGTCAGGTGGCCGCCGCCATCGACTGCCAGGTTGTCGGTTGCCTTGTTGCTGAATTCTTCCAGCTTCTTGCGATCGGTAGATTCAACCCAGCGCGCCGACCAGACGTTGATCGGCTCGTACAGGCATTCCACCTTGTATTCCTGCTTGAGGCGCGCGGCGACTACGTCGAACTGCAACACACCCACGGCGCCCAGAATGATGTCGTTGTTGCGCTCGGGGAAGAACACCTGGGTAGCGCCTTCCTCGGCCAGCTCCTGCAGACCCTGGCGCAACTGCTTGGATTTCAGCGGGTCCTTCAGGCGCACCCGGCGGAACAGCTCGGGGGCGAAGTGTGGAATACCGGTGAAGCCGATCTTCTCGCCTTCGGTAAAGGTGTCGCCGATCTGGATGGTGCCGTGGTTGTGCAGACCGATGATGTCGCCGGCCCAGGCCTCTTCCAGATGCTCGCGCTCGGCGGCAAAGAAGGTCAGGGCGTCGGCGATGCGCACGTCCTTGCCGGTACGCACGTGATGCAGCTTCATGCCCTTTTCGTAGCGGCCCGAACAAATGCGCACGAAGGCGATGCGGTCGCGGTGCTTGGGGTCCATGTTCGCCTGGATCTTGAACACGAAACCGGTGAAGGGAGGCTCGGTGGGCTCCACGGTGCGCTCATGGCTGGCGCGTGACTGCGGCGGCGGCGCCCAATCGACGACAGCGTCAAGTACCTGATCCACGCCGAAGTTACCCAGGGCGGTACCGAAAAAGACCGGGGTCATTTCACCCTTGCGGAAAGCCTCGTGATCAAACTCGTGGCAGGCGCCTTGCACCAGTTCCAGCTGCTCGACGAAGTCCTCGTACAGATCACCCAGGTGTGCGCGCGCCTCGTCCGAATCGAGGCGCTCGATGGTTTTGGTTTCGGTACGCTCGTGGCCGTGGCCTGGCTGATAGACGATGATGCAGTCGCGGCTCAGGTGATACACACCCTTGAAGTCACGGTAGCAACCGATTGGCCAAGTGATGGGCGCAGCCTTGATGTTGAGCACTTCCTCGATTTCATCGAGTAGCTCGATCGGGTCGCGGATATCGCGGTCGAGCTTGTTGACGAAGCTGACGATGGGCGTATCACGCAGGCGGCACACATCCATCAGGGCGATGGTGCGTGGCTCCACGCCCTTACCGCCATCGAGCACCATCAGCGCCGAATCGACCGCAGTCAGGGTGCGGTAGGTATCTTCCGAGAAGTCTTCGTGACCAGGGGTATCGAGCAGGTTGATCATGCCGTCGCGGTAGGGGAACTGCATGACCGAGGTGGTCACCGAAATGCCGCGCTCCTTCTCCATGGCCATCCAGTCGGAGGTGGCGTGGCGGTCGGATTTACGCGATTTGACCGTGCCAGCCACGCTGATTGCCTGGCCCATCAACAGCAGGCGCTCGGTGATGGTGGTCTTACCGGCATCAGGGTGGGAGATAATGGCGAAAGTACGGCGCTTACCGACTTCCTTGGCGATCGGGGAGTTCGACATCTGCTGAGGTATTCCAGAGTTTGGCTGCCGGCGCGCGGCCTGGATGCGGCGTGGCGTGCGGCTTGAACGAAAAGTGGCAGCCATTTTCCCTGATCCGGCACCCAGACACAATCGACAGCGGACAAATGACCCGCTCGGCAGTGACGCAAAGCAGGCGGTTTCCAAGCGCGTGGCCTTTGACTAGTATGGCGCAAAAATGGAGAGCCCCCATGCGCGATGATTTTGGCGACAATCTGCGGCTGCTGTGCAGTTACTACAAATCCACCGCCGAAGTCTGCCGTCGCCTGGGCATCAACCGCCCACAGTTCAATCGCTATCTCAACGGCGTCAACAAGCCTTCGGACAGCACCATGCGCAGGCTCTGCGATTTCTTTGGCGTTGAAGTTCACGAGATGCTATTGCCGCATAGCCAGTTTCAGCGGCTGGTGCAGGTGCGACCGCAGCAGCAGTCACGTCCGGTAGCGCGTTCGGCAGCGGTAGAGCATCTGGGGCATCTGAATGGGGTTGGTCAGGCGGGACTGGACAAGTATCTGGGCTATTACTTCGAGTATTACCTGTCCATGGCCTATCCGGGCAGTATTCTGCGCACCCTGGTTTGCATCGAGCAGCGCGACGGCAATACCTGCTATCAGCGCACTGAACGGATCAAGCCCCGACGGGGTGGCAAGCCGTTTCACGGGGTGTACAAGGGCCTGGTGCAGTTTCTCTCCGACCGCATCTTTCTGCTCGATTACGAAACCCTGACCAATTTCGAGATGACCCAGACCGTTCTCTACCCTTCGTTCCAGAACCGCGTAGACCGCATCACCGGTTTGCGGCTGGGCGTATCCGGGAGTGGCGAACGCGTGCCGTGCTGCACCCGAGTGCTCTACGAGTACCTGGGAACGCGGGTGGACCTGCATCGGGTGCTGGCGCTCTGCGGCCTCTATGCTGCTGATGATCCAGAACTGGACGAAGACATTCGCGCCTCGGTACGCAATGACATCGGTGCGGGTGAATGGCACTTCCGGGCGCGCTTCTGAACGCTCAATCGCTTGAGCGTTCACCGCAGTAGAGCTGTGCCCAATCGTCGCGCAGCGCCTGCTGGTCGCGGCCGCCGGCAATCAGCCAGTGCAGTTTGCAGAAGGCGGCCTCCGGTGTCATGTCGCCGCCACTGAGAACGCCCTGTTCCTGCAAGGCTGCACTGGCAGCGTAGGTACCCGGGCTGACGCCGCCGTCCAGACACTGACTGACGTTTACCAGTACCTTGCTGCGCGCGCGGGCGCGGCGCAAAAAGGCATTGAAAGCCTGGTCGCGGCTGGGGATATTGCCGGCGCCATAGCTCAGCAGCACTATCGCCCGGCAATGGTTGTCGGCCAGGAGCGCATCGTACAGGGCCGCCGGCATGCAGGGATGCAGGGTGAGCAGAGCGACCGCGCCAGGCTCAAAGTTCAGCTGAGCCGCCAGCTGCGGGGCGCGAGATGCAGAATCTGCGCTCAGCAGGCGTTCATGATGCAGCCTGGCTGCGGCGCCAAGTTCACCCAGCGGCGCCTCGTTGGGGCTGTCGAAAGCGGCAAAGCGCTTGCTGCTGACCTTGCGGATGCGGCTGCCGCGCAACAGCTGGTTATTGAAAACCAGGCAGACATCGGGAAGGCGCGGCCCAGCTGCGAGCAACAGGGCGTTACGCAGGTTGTCTGCAGCGTCGCTGCCGGGCAGGCCCAGTGGAATCTGCGCGCCGGTAAAGAGCACATTTCTGGCACAGGCGCCCAGCATGAATGCCAGTGCGCCAGCGCTGTAGGCCATGGTGTCGGTACCGTGCAGAATGACGAAGCCCTGATAGTTGTCCCAATGCTCGGCCAGCAGCGCGGCCAGACGCTGCCAGTGCGCCGGGGTGATGTTGGCGCTATCGATCAGCGGTTCTAGCTCCAGCAGGTCAAAGCTCGGCAGCTCAGCCAGGCTGGCGCCAAACTGCTGTTCGATACGCCCGTGCAGGCCGGGCGTGGGGGTCAGGCCCTGATCCGTCGGGGTCATGCCGATGGTGCCGCCCGTGTACAGGATCAGCACCGCGGCACTCATGACGCCTCCTTGTGTGGCGCCAGCATCGACTGCGGGCTGAGCAGCAGATTCAGCTGTGCTTCCGACATCAGGTTCTCGGCAATGATCAGCGCCTTCACTGTGCCGCCTGTCATCAAGGCAGTGTGGGCAATGCGCGAAGCGTTGGCGTAGCCGATGTGCGGCACCAGGGCAGTGATGATGCCAATGCTGTTGTCCACGTGCGCGGCGCACACCTGCTCGTTGGCAATGATGCCGCGAATGCAGCGCTGCTCCAGCATCTGGCAGGCTTCCTTGAGCATCTTCAGGGAGTTCAGCAGATTGTAGATGATCATCGGCTCCATGGCGTTGAGCTGCAGCTGCCCCGCCTCGGCGGCCAGGGTCACCGCCAGATCGGCGGCGATTACCTGATAGGCGGTCTGGTTCATCGCCTCGGGGATCACCGGGTTGACCTTGCCGGGCATGATCGACGAGCCAGGCTGCATGGGCGGCAACTGAATTTCACCCAGGCCGGTGCGCGGGCCGCTGGAGAGCAGGCGCAGGTCGTTGCTCATCTTGCTCAGCTTGATCGCCAGGCGCTTGAGAATACCGGAAAAGAACACGAAGGCGCCCATATCCGAGGTGGCTTCCACCAGGTTGCTGGCCGGTACCAGCGGTTTGCCCGAGATCTGCGCCAGGCATGCCACCACCTTGGCGGAATAGCCATCGGGGGTATTGATGCCGGTACCGATGGCGGTGCCGCCCAGGTTGACCTCGCAGAGCAGGGCGCAGGCCTCGCTGATGCGGTCGATGTCTTCGCCCAGAGTTACCGCAAAGGCGTCGAACTCCTGACCCAGCGTCATGGGGACCGCGTCCTGCAGCTGGGTGCGGCCCATCTTCAAAATATGCGCAAACTCGCGGCCCTTGTCTTCCAGTGCGGCTTTCAGCGAGGCCAGTGCCGGAACGAAGGCGTCCGCGGCAAACTGAATCCCCAGACAGGCGGCGGTCGGGTAGGCGTCGTTGGTCGATTGCGAGCGGTTTACGTCGTCATTGGGGTGCAGGAACTGATAGTCGCCGCGTTGGTGGCCGAGCTTGACCAGCGCCACATTGGCGATCACCTCGTTGGCATTCATGTTGGTTGAAGTGCCGGCACCGCCCTGAATTACATCGACAATGAACTGGTCGTGGTATTGATCCTGGGCGATATCCTGGCAGGCCGAGACAATGGCGTCCTTCTTTTCGGCGCTGAGCAAGCGGTAGTCGTGGTTGGTCAGCGCAGCGGCTTGCTTGACCATCGCCAGTGCGCGGATCAGTTCCGGGAAGTGGGAAATGGGTACGCCGGTGATGGCAAAGTTGAAAGCGGCGCGCTGGGTCTGGATGCCATACCAGGCATCGCTGGGCACATCCTGATAACCGAGCAGATCGTATTCTGAGCGGGTGTTCATGTGGTTTTCTACCGAAAGGGAAGGGCGCCCCGGAATCGGGGCGCCGGGTCAGCGTCAGGCTTGTTTGACTTGCGGGGTGCGCGGCCAGGCTTCGGGGTCCAGGTCCAGATCGGCAAAGTCTTCGGCGCGGAACACGGGTGTCGGATTGCCGGCCTTGAGTTGGCTATCGTAGTCGCGCATCACCCGCAGGCCTTTCTTCCACAGCATGGCCAGGGCAATCAGGTTGGCCAGTGCCAGCAGGCCCATGGTCAGGTCGGCAAAACCGAATACCGTGCCCAGGTCCATGATCGCGCCCAGACAGCAGAGGCAGATCACCACCACACGGAAGCCGTTCATGAGAAATTCATTGCCGCGGCCGCCGGTCAGGTAGCTGACGCTGTTTTCGCCCAGGTAGTAGTTGTAGAGCACGGTGCTGAAGCCGAACAGCAACATGGCGATACTCACGAACACCCGGCCCCATTCACCGATGTGGGTCGCCAGTGACGCCTGCGTCAGCGCAACACCCTGGCTGGAGTCGGTCAGGCTGGGGTCATAGGCCGTACCCATGAGAATGATCAGCGCAGTGCAGGTACAGAGCAAAATGGTATCGATGAATACCGAGAACGATTGCACCACGCCCTGATTGGCCGGGTGCGGCACAAAGGCCACCGCCGCCACGTTCGGTGCACTGCCCAGACCGGCCTCGTTGGAAAACAGCCCGCGCTTGACGCCCATCATGATGGCGGCGCCAATACCGCCGCCCACGACCGGGCCCAGACCAAAGGCGCTGTTGACGATGAGCATCAAGGTATCGGGAATGGCGCTGAAGTTGAGTCCCAGCACCACAATGGCAATCAGCAGATAACCGCCGGCCATGATGGGCACCAATACCTCGGCCACCTGGGCGATGCGCTTGACGCCGCCAAAGATGATCAGCCCTACCACCAGTGCCAGGCCGATGCCGCTGTAATACAGGGGAATGTCGAAGGCATCCTGCAGGGAGGTGGCTACCGCATAGGATTGCAGGGCAATAAAGCCGATGCCGAAGGTCACTAGTAGCAGGATCGAGTAAATGACCGCCAGCCACTTCCAGTTCTTGCCCAGGCCGCGTTCGATGTAGTGCGCCGGGCCGCCGCGAAAGGCGCCATCGGGCTCAGCGGTCTTGTAGACCTGCGCCAGGGTGCACTCGAAGAAGCTGGTTGCCATGCCCATAAGGCCGACGACCCACATCCAGAAAATCGCACCCGGCCCGCCCAGGGTGATGGCCACGGCGACGCCTGCGATGTTGCCGCCGCCAACCCGGCCGGCAACCGAGAGAATCAAAGCCTGAAAGGAGCTGAGGTGACGCTTGTCCGCTTCGTGATGATTGGCAGTGAGAATGCCGAACATCTTGCCGAAATAACGAAACTGCACGAAACGCGAGGCGATGGTAAACCACACGCCGAGGCCAATGAGCAACGCAATGAGGACCTTGCTCCATAGCAGATCGCTGAGAAGGGAAAGCATGACGAACTCCTTATTCGGTTGAGCCGATTTTTATTTGCAAACGCGCAGGCTCATTGAAACGGAGAGAATTCGATGTGAATAGTTTGTAACTTGATACGTATTGGTGCTGAATGATTCATCATCAGCGTCAGGTAGCGACAGTTACCCTTTGGGTGTTGCTCAGAATTGCTTGCGCAGATCCAGATGGTCCAGCATCAGCGGCTGGCCGAACTGGTAACCCTGCGCATAATCCACGCCCACATGGGTGACCGTGTTGAGGATGTCCTGGCTGCCGACGTACTCCGCGATGACTTTCTTCTTCAGATAATGGCCCATCTCGGTGATGGATTTGACCAGGGCGTAGTCCACATCGTTGTTGTTGATGTCGCGCACGAAATTGCCATCGATCTTGATGAAATCAACCGGCAGGCGCTTGAGGTAGGAGTAGGACGATTGGCCCACGCCAAAGTCGTCCAGCGAAAAGCGGCAGCCGATGCTGCGCATCTCCTTGATGAAATCTGCCGCATCATCGAGATTGGTCACGGCCACGGTTTCGGTGATCTCGAACACCAGCTTGTCCCGCGGGACCGGGTAGCGCACCAGGGCATCGAAGATGAAATCGAGGAAGGTCTCGTCATTCATGCTGTGGCCCGAGAGGTTGACCGAGAAACCACCAAACAGGTGCAGGTCGTCCATGTTCTGATGCATCCACTGCAGTACATGCTCGACTACCCAGCGGTCGACGGCAGCCATGCGGTTGTACTCTTCGGCGACCTTGATGAACTCGGCCGGCGGGGAGGCTTCGCCCTGTTCATCCAATACGCTGAGCAGCACTTCATAATGCGCGAGCGTGCGTGCGCTGCCGTTGATGGGCACGATCTTCTGACAGCGCAGTTTCAGATTGTCGTTGTCCAGCGCACGGTTGATGCGCGTGACCCAGGCCATCACCTCGTCCAGCCGCTCCAGTTGCTGGTTGCCCGGGCGCACCACCTGCACATCATGGAAGCCGGACTTCTTCGACAGACTGGTCGCCGCTTCTACGGAGCGCAGCAGCTCCATGATCTTCTGGTTCTTGCTGTCAAAGCCCACCAGCGAGAGCGCGGTACTGATCACAAAGCTGTGCTCCTCGTACACGAAGCGCTTCTCTTCGACTATGGCCTTGAGTTCGCGCGCGCTGGTGTAGCCAAAGGTCTCGGCTTCTTCGTTGAGCACTATCGCAAACTGGTCGGCGCCCAGGCGGCCGACCAGCGAACCTTCCTTGAGAAAACTCTTCAGGCGTTGCGCCAGTTCGCGCAGAAAGCTGTCACCGGCGTCGTAGCCGCAGGTGTTGTTGATGATCTTGAACTGCATGATGTCGATGAAGATCAGGCTGAAATCCTGAGCTTCCTCGTCGGCCTTGGCGACCCGCTGGGCCAGCGCGCGGCAGAATTCCTTGCGGTTGAGAAAGCCGGTCAGCGGGTCGTGGCAGGAGTCGAAGGCCAGCTTGTCGTAAACCTTCTGCACCAGGGCATCCAGGCCCTGCTCCACTGCCGGCAGCGCAGCGTCGCTGAGCAATACCAGATTGCCGTCGCGCAGCAATGCCGCAACCCGCTCAAGCGGTAGCTCCAGCTTCTGTGTGCCCTGATGATTGGCAAAGACGTACAGGCTGTCGTCGTCGGCGATCCATGCCAGCTGCACCAACTTTTCCTGCAGCTTGCCGTGGGTCAGCTCGAACCATTGCGACACTTTGAGATCGCGTACCCGCTTGATCCAGCGCTGCAGTGACACGCCGCCGTCGGGCAGGGTCTCAAGCCGCTCCTGCAGACCAGGTTCAGGCACGGCTGGCGGTTGATAATGGCTCAGCGACAGCGTACCCGGCTCCGCGTTAAGCAGTTGCTGGCACTGGGTCAGGAGCTGGCTGTGCGGCACCTGATCTTCCGGCACCTTGGACAGGCCTTTTTCCAGCAGGCGCAGCAATTGCTCCTGATTGATCGGGCGTTCTATGGCGCTGAGGCGTTCGGGGTCATTGTTGGCGGCCAGTTGCTCGAGAATCTGCAGGGTGATTTCCCAGGAGCGGCTGGCTACGCCTTCGCGCAGATAGCTCAGACGCAGCAGGTCGCGCCAGCCGTGCTCGATCAGATCAATCAGCGCCTGGGGCACTGGTTCGGCCAGCATGCGGCCGAGTTCGTGGTGAATCTGGCGGTTGGCGTGGCGAAGTCGCTGCTGGCCGTCACACCCCTGGCGAATGCGCTGCAGGTTGCGCTCTATCAGTCGCTTCTCGCGGCTCACCAGTTGATCAAGCTTGCCGATACTCTGGCTGAAGCCCTGGGTGTCGGTCTTGTCGGAGAGAATGCTGCGAATGGCGTCGAGGATGACCGGCGTGTTGGACGCCAGATTGGTACTGCTCTTGTCCGATAGCAGGGCAATGTAATTCAGTGCCTGGCGCGCCGGGTGCGACTCGGCGGAAAAAATCTCGGGATCCTGCAGCATGGCCCGCAACAAGGGTACCTGCAGCTTGCGGAACTCATCGCGCAGCTCGGCAGTGATGCGATCACTGTGCATGATGCTGTCGAACAGGCCCTCGATGGTATCCGCGGCGTCCTGTTCCTGCGCACTCAAGGGCTGGGTATCGCCCTTGGCCTGCTGCATCAATTGCTTCAGCGCGCCCGGGTCGATTAGCGGCACAGCGCCATTGAGAACGCTTTCCTGCAGCTGGCCCAACTGCTGCGCCGTGGCATGGCGCTCTTCCGGCAGCGTAGTGGCGGTGCCGGTTTCACCGCGCGCCTGGCGGCGCAGGCCCAGCAACTGGCTGACCGTGCCATAGGCAGACGCGGCTGCCGCCGGCGCAGCAGTGCTGGCTATCGCATTGTTCTGAATGCTTTGCGTGCTCTGGCTGATTGTCGCATCGCTCGCCGGACCGTCGCCCGTGCTGGTGGCGACGCTTGGAGCCGGGCTGCCCGCACCAGGCACGGCGGCTGGCGGAGCAGGCGTGGCAGTCTCGGGGGTCGGCGCTGGGCGCCGCTGCAGGGCCTGCTCGGCCAGATATTGATCGACGTCGATATCCGGCAGGATGTCGGCATCAATGAACACCTGATTCAATTGTTGATAGAAATTCGGCAGTTCGCTGAGGATGGTTTTCTGCAGTACGCCTATCACCACCTGCAACTGCGCGTGCTGCAAATTCAGACTGCGCACCTGATCGGCAAAGCCGTTGCACAGCGCCGCGGGCGAAAAAGGATTGTAGGTGCGCTTGCCATCGCGATTGCCGAAGGCGGCATCCACGCGAACCTGAAGTTCGATAAGGGCATCACGCAATTTCAGCTCCACCTTGGAAATCGCCACGCGCACCAGCAGCCAGTCTTCAAAGTCGCTCTTGGTGACCAGCTCCAGCGGCGAGGAGCGCTTGGGGCCGGCGCCTGGCTCGGGGTCTTCCACCCGTTGGCCTCGGCTGAGCTGCATGGCTTCGGCAATCATGCTCTGACTCAGCGCCGCGAAAAGGTTCTGGCGTTCCTTGCGAAACTGGCGAATGGCAACTAGAAAATGTTGCTGCGCGTCGGTTTGGGTCTGTTTGTCGGCGGCCGCCAGCAACTCGTGTTCCAGCAGGTGGCAAAAGCAGGAGTAGTGCTGGCGCAGGAAGTTGTGCAACACGGTGCAGGCTGCCCGCATCAGGGTCTTGCGATGCCGGCTGCTTAGTGCAAGCTGGTTGCCCGGCAACCTGCTGCGGTCGCTCGCGGCTGCGTGCTGGGCGGCTGACAGGTGCTGCAATACGCGAAAGACCGAGGCTTGCGGCGCCAGCAGCTGCAGGCCGGCGCCCTGGGGAGTCAAACGGATGATGGCCACGGGAATGCGCAGATGTTGCCCGGCCTGGCGAAAGCTCACGCTGGCGTTGCCGTGCTCGGCTGCCAGACGGTTGAGACTGCTGATGATGCCGCCAGCGGTGGCGGTATCAAAAGTGATCTGCAAGCCACCTTGACTGTACTCGCAGATGACGCATTGATGGCTCTCTCCCTCGCCTACCGTCAGTAGCGCATCCACTGCACATACCTGGCGGGGGAATTTCCGTTTTTCCATGAACTGCACCCAACTGACTACGTGGTCACCGAGATCAGTTTATGTGCAGTTCTGCCAAATGTCTTGCATTGTCTGCTGGCTGTCGTCAGCGTGCTGCCAGGTAAGCGCGCCAGCCACCTATTTGGGTGATTTCGTCACTGCCGTTCAGCCCGCAGGGCTCACAAATGAAACCACAGACCCAACTGCCATCGGCAATCTGCACCTTGCCAATACCCAGTGGTGCGGGGATGCCGGCGACGAAGCTGCCGAACTCGCTGCTGGGCACGGACCAGATTTCCACCTCGATAGCCGCGCCCGCCTGTTCGTCACGGATCAACCCTGGCCGGAACGGCGGACCGCCGGCCAGCGCGTACATGCGGTAGCATGCAGCGGTGTGGGTGCGCTGTCGCAGCACCGCGCCGCGCTCGCGCAACTGCCAGTTAAGCGGCAGGCCCTCCAGGTGAGCGCCGCAGACCAGCACATCGATGCAGTCGCGTGCGCCGACTGCCTGGTTGTTTAGCGCTGGTTGTGGCAGCTGGCTTGCGCCGGCGGGCAGAGGCAAACGTTGCTGCACACGATTGGCAATCGACAGCAGCGTGCGGTCGCTGAACGCCGGGCCGACCAGGGTCACGCCGAACGGTAACCCCGCCTGGGTGAAGGCGGTGGGCACGGCGATCGAGGTCATGTCGACCAGGTTCATGTAGTTGGTGTAGTAGCCCAGCTGGCTGTTGCGCAGGATCGGCTCTTCGAGCATTTCCGCGATGCTGAACAGGCGCCCGGCGGTGGGGGTCAGCAGGCAGTCGAGCCCTTGCAGTTGGTCATGGCTGGCTTTTTTCAGTTCTTCCAGCCGGTACTGCGCCTTGAACAGTGCGGTAGCCGGCGGCTTGCCGCCGGGGGCGATGATCTCGCGTACCACCGGGAAGATGGCCTCGGGATTGTCGTCGATCAGCGGCTGCGCCGCGAGGTAGCGCTCGGTTACCCAGGGGCCTTCATACAGCAGCAAAGCGGCTTCGTTGAAGGGGGTGTAATCGATGCTGACCAGTTCGATGTCATCGCCGCGCAGTTGCTCAAGGGTGGCGGTGTAGGCGGCGGCGTATTGCTCATCACCAAAGAACTGTAGTTGCTCGGCCGGCAACACGCCGATTTTCAGCGGCCCGCTGCGCAAACCGTAGTGCCGAGTCTGGTTGTCGAAAGAGTTGGCGCGGCTGTAGCCGTCCTGCGCGTCAAAGCCCTCGGCGCTGGTCAGTACGCTGTTGGCGTCGTCGCTGTTGAGGGCAAAGATGCTGATGCAATCCAGGCTGCGGCAAGCCGGCACCAGACCGCTGGCCGAGAGTAGGCCGCGAGTCGGTTTCAGGCCAACCAGGTTGTTGAAGCAGGCGGGCACGCGGCCGGAGCCGGCGGTATCGGTGCCCAGGCTGAAACTGGCCAGACCCTTGGCGACCGACACCGCCGAGCCGGCGCTGGAGCCGCCGCTGATGTAATCGAAATCAAAAGCATTGTGGCATGCGCCATGCGGTGAGCGCGTACCGTTCAGGCCAGTGGCAAATTGGTCGAGATTGGTCTTGCCGACCGGAATGGCGCCAGCGTCGATCAGTTGCTGTACCACCTGTGACGATTCGCTCGGCGTGTAGGCAAAAGCCGCGCAGCCGTTGGTGGTGGGGATGCCGGCCAGGTCGATATTGTCCTTGATGGCAAAGGGCACGCCCCACAGTGGTGTGGTTGCCGGGTCCTTGGCTGCCAGTGCGGCGAGGTAGGGCTGCTGCTCGGCTTCGCTGAGCAGGTGAATCCAGATGTTGTGGTCAGCCAGGGCGGCGGCCTGCTCGCGGATGCTGGCCAGCAGTTGGGCGGGGGTGAGGCTGCCGTTGGCATAGGCCTGTTTCAGGCCGTTGATGCTCATATCGATTGTCATGCGTTGTTCTCCTGGGCGGCGTCCTGCAATACCACCAGCGGTTGGCCGGCCTGTACACGGCCACCGGGCTGCTGCAATACGTGGGTAACGACGCCGTCGCACGGCGCCTGCAAGGGGATTTCCATTTTCATGGACTCGAGAATCAGCAGGGTCTGCCCGGCCTTGACCTGGTCGCCGACCTTGACCTCGGCCTGCCACAGGCTGCCGGAGACGGGGCTGTCCACGCCCACGCTGTCTTCCGGCCAGCTGATGTCGTCGGCGGCGCTTTCCAGCTCCTCGCTCTGGAAATTGAATTGGCCATTGGCGTGCCACTGGCGCAGCTCCTCGGCGAAGGCGGCGTTGCGTTGCTGTTTGAAAGCATCGATCTCGGCGGCGTTGTCGGCGATAAAGGCTTCGTGCTCCGACAGACTGAATTGGCTTTGCTCGATGCGCAGCGGGTAGCGGCCCTGCGGAAAGTCGCGGCGAATCTGTTGCAGCTCGTCGTGGCTGACTTCATAGAAGCGGATCTGGTCGAAGAAGCGCAGCAGCCAGGGTTTGCTGAACTCGCGGGTCTGGCGGTAGCGGTTCCACATCTGCAGGGTGCGGCCGACAAACTGGTAGCCGCCGGGGCCTTCCATACCGTAGACGCACATGTAAGAGCCGCCGATGCCGACCGAGTTTTCCGCGGTCCAGGTGCGCGCCGGGTTGTACTTGGTGGTCACCAGACGGTGACGTGGATCGGTCGGTGTGGCGACTGGCGCTCCCAGATACACGTCGCCCAGGCCCATCACCAGATAGGACGCCTCGAACAGCACTTTCTTGACGTCGTCGATGCTGTCCAGCCCGTTGATGCGGCGGATGAACTCCAGGTTGCTCGGGCACCAGGGCGCGTTGCTGCGTACCGACTGGGTGTATTTCTCGATCGCCTGCTGACAGGCCTCGTCGTCCCACGACAGCGGAATGTGCACGATGCGAGAGGGCACCGAGAGCTCGTTGAGCCTTTCGGACAACGCCTGCTCGGCGCGCAGCAGGTGCTCCAGCAGTGCAGCATGGCTGAGCTGCTGGCTGTCGAAGTGCAGTTGCAGCGAGCGGATGCCCGGCGTCAGTTCACGCATGCCGGGCAACGGGTTCTGCTGCAGCCACTGCATCAGCGCGTGGGCGCGAAAGCGCAGGCGGATATCCAGCATTTGCTCGCCGTACTCGACCAGCAGGAAGTGATCGCCGGCGGCGCGGTAGACAATCTCGTCGCCAAACTGCTCGGCGGGCAAGCGCTTGAGAATGGGGCTGTCGACCGGCACCGGCTGCCAGGCAACCGACTCGGCGGCCAGGGCGTCGATCTGTTTGATCTGCGCCGCTTCCAGCGCCACCGCCTGCTCGATGCTGACCGGCACAAAGCGCACCTTGTCGCCGGCGCGCAGCTGGCCGAGCTTCCACAGGTCTGCGGTGATCACGGTGGCGGGGCAGACGAAGCCACCCAGCGAAGGGCCGTCCGGGCCGAGGATCACCGGCATGTCGCCGGTAAAATCGACGGTGCCGAAGGCGTAGGCGTTGTCGTGAATGTTGGACGGGTGCAGGCCTGCTTCGCCACCGTCTTCACGCGCCCATTCGGGTTTGGGGCCGATCAGGCGCACGCCGGTGCGGCTGGAGTTGTAGTGAATCTCCCAGTCAGTATTGAAAAAGGTGTCCACATCCTTGCCGGTAAAAAAGTCGGGCGCGCCGTGCGGGCCGTAAATCACGCGCAGTTCCCAGGTATTGCTGATGTTGGGGCGTAACTCAGACGGCACGCTGGCGGACGCAACCGGGCTGACCGATGCGCTCAGGTGCAGCACGTCGCCGGTACGCAGCGCGCGGCCGTTGTGGCCGCCAAACTGGCCGAGGGTAAAAGTCGACTTGGAGCCCAGGTAGTCCGGACACTGCAAGCCGCCCAGTACCGCCAGATAGGCGCGGGTGCCGGCGTCCTTGATGCGCCCCAGGGTCAGGGTCTGGCCGGCGGCCACATCGATGACTTGCCAGGGCTCAATGGCCTGATCGTCCAGTCTGGCGTCGATGCTGGCGCCGCTGAGTACGATCTGGCTCGCTGCGGCAAAGCGCAGGGTCGGTCCTTGCAGGGTGATTTCCAGCCCGGCGGCGTCTTTGGCGTTGTTGAGCAGGCGGTTGCCGAGGCGAAAGGCGTAGCTATCAAACGGGCCGGACGGCGGCACGCCGACGTCCCAGCTGCCGGTGCGGCCGGGAAAGTCCTGAATGGTGGTCTGGGTGCCGCCGGCCAGTACGTCGATACGCGCCGGCTGGAAGCGGAAGCTGTTCAGGTAACGGGTGGTGACTTCACCGGCCAGCAGCGCCGGGTCTCGGGTCAGTGCGCGCAGGTAGTCGAGGTTGGTTTCACTGCCGTACAGGCGGAGGGCGTCCAGCGTGCTTTGCAACTTGGCCAGCGCGGCATCGCGGTCTGCGGCATGCACGATAACCTTGGCCAGCATGGGGTCGAAGTAGGGCGGTACTTCCAGCCCGGACTCGATCCAGTGGTCGATGCGAATACCGTCGCCGGACGGAAAGACAACCTCGCTAAGCAGGCCGGCACAGGGCTGGAAGTCGCGGAACGGGTCTTCAGCGTACAGGCGTACCTGAATGGCGTGGCCCTGTGGCTTGAGCGTTTTGCGTTGCGCATCCAGGTCTGGCGCTTCGCCTGCGGCCAGGCGCAGCATCCACTCGACCAGGTCAACGCCATAAACCTCTTCGGTGACGCCGTGCTCGACCTGCAGGCGGGTGTTTACTTCAAGAAAGTAGAACTCGTGGCTGTCGGCATCGTAGATGAACTCGACGGTGCCGGCGTTGCGGTATCCGATGCTGCACAGCAGCTTTTCGGCGGTGGCGTGCAGCTCGCTGCGGACCGCGTCGCTCAGGTTCGGTGCCGGGCATTCTTCCACTACTTTCTGATTGCGGCGCTGGCTGGAGCAGTCGCGCTCACCGAGTGCCAGCGCGTTGCCCTTGCCGTCGGCAAACACCTGCACCTCAATGTGGCGGGCGCGGTCGATGAATTTCTCCAGGAACACGCCGTCGTCGGCAAAGTTGCTGGCGCCAAGGCGCTTGACGCTGTCGAAGGAGCCGACTAGTTCGTCCTCGCTGTGACACAGCTGCATGCCGATACCGCCACCGCCCGCCGTGCTCTTGAGCATCACCGGGTAGCCGATGCGCGCTGCCTCGGTTCTGGCAGCAGCCAGATCGGTCAGCAGGTCGGTGCCCGGCAGCAGCGGCACATTGGCTTGCTCCGCCAGCTCGCGGGCGCGGTGCTTGAGACCGAAGGCCAGCATCTGCTCGGGCGTCGGGCCGATAAAGGCGACCCCGGCGGCCTCGCAGCGGCGCACGAAGTTGGCGTTCTCACTGAGGAAGCCGTAACCGGGGTGGATGGCCTGGGCGCCGGTGTCGGCGGCGATGGCCAGCAGTTTGTCGACCTGCAGGTAGGTGTCGGCGGCGGCGCCTTCGCCGAGGCTGTAGGCCTCGTCAGCGAGCCGCACGTGCAGGCTGTCGGCGTCGCATTCGGCGTAGACGGCGACTGACCCGATACCCAGGTTGCGCAGGGTGCGGATGATGCGGGTGGCGATGGCGCCACGGTTGGCGATCAGAACCTTGTTGAACATGTCGCTAGCCTTTGCCGGGCCGTCCCAGGCTGCTTTGTTTACGACAGTGGCCGTCCACTGAAGCTGTGATGTCTCGTTGTACGGGTTACTCAGACCAAACCAGCAATTCAACTGGCGTCGGGTTGTAACCGTTGCACGGGTTGTTCAGCTGCGGGCAGTTGGAAATCAGGATCACCACGTCCATCAGCGCGGTCAGCTCGACATACTTGCCGGCGCCGGAAATACCGTCCTCAAAGGTCAGGCCGCCCTCGCTGGTAACCGGAACGTTCATGAAGAAATTGATGTTGTGGGTGATGTCGCGCTTGCTGATGCCGTACTCGGGGTTTTCCGCCACGGCCAGCATCCAGCTGTCACGGCAGGAATGCATGCAGCGTTTCTCCAGGTCGTAACGGATGGTGTTGCTCTCGCTGGCGCAGGCGCCCCCCAGGGTGTCGTGACGGCCGCAGGTATCAGCGACGATCTCCAGCATGGGGTTGTTCTCGTTCGAGCGAATCACCGATCCGGCGGTGAGGTACACATTGCCCTGCTCGCGGATGGTATCGGTCACGCTGTAGCGCTCGACCGGGTTGGCGGCGCTGAAGAACAGGGTGTCGGCGGCCTGATTGCCTTCCAGGTCGAGCAGGCGCAGGGTCTGGCCGGCCTTGACGATGCCGATGTAGTAGTCGCCGGCGCCGATGTTAGTGCGTTGCGAGGCCGTCTCGGGTTGGCGTGAGCTGGTCTTGATCATAATGTCCTCGCTTACTTGCCCAGGTGATACAGGGCGTTGTTCATGAAGCCGCGCTGGTTTTCCGGGCGGAAGTTGCGGCAGTAATCGTCATCGTCCACGGGGGCTGCCTGGCTCAGATCAACCTGCACCGGGGTGTAGGGGTAGCTTTTGGCCTGGTTCAGCGGGTGCGGGCAGGTGTGCAGCAGCACCAGGGTGTCCATCGCGAAGCGCAGGGCGATCTGGCTGCCGGCGGCGCTATGGCCTTCGACCAGCTGCAGGTTGCCGGCCTCATCGGTGGCGACCTTGCTGAATAGATTCAAGTTGGCGGCCATGTCGGCGCGGCCCAGACCGTACTTGGCCAGCTCGACCAGAAAGGCGTCATAGCCATTCTGGTGCCATTCATTGCGGTCGCTTTGGTAGTCCCTTGCGCCCCAGCGCTCGGCCACCTGCGCGGCGTTGCTGTTGCCGCAGACGGTTTCGTGCCAGCCAAGCTGGTCCTCGACGATGGAGGCGAATACCCGGCCCATGTCGGAGTACAGGCAGTTGCCCAGGGTCAGCTTGAAGGTGTGCTGGCCTTTCAGGGTGTCGGGCGCGTTATAGCGTTCCAGCAGGTTGTCGGGGTTGTAGAACAGCATGCCGACGTTGGCGCCGCCGGTGAGGTCGGTCAGGCGCATCAGGGTGCCGGCGCGTACGCGCAGGGACCAGTGGCTGGCGCCAGGGATTTCAGTGCTGTAGTGCGTGATGCTCATTGCCGGTGTCTCCGTATCTGGGTAGCGATCAGCTGGCGTTCTCGGCCAGCAGTGGCTTAATGGTTTCAGCGGTGGTGCGCGCCGCCGGTTGCCGTGCGCTGCTGTCGATCGGCAGGTCGTAGGTAATGGTGGCGCCGAAGGCCTGGGGCGCGTGCGGGTCGTGGCGCAGCTTGTCGAACACCCACAGGCGGGTGCCCAGATGGAAGCCTTCCTTGATGTCGTGGGTGACCATGAATATGGTCAGCTTGTGCTCCTTCCACAGCCGCAGTACCAGTTCGTGCATGTCGGCACGAATGCCCGGGTCGAGCGCACCAAAGGGCTCGTCTAGCAGCAGGATGCGCGGCTTGCCGAGCAGTGCCTGGGCAATCGCCAGACGCTGCTTCATGCCGCCAGACAACTCGTGGGGGTACTTTTTCAGCGCCTGACCCAGGCCGACTTCCTGCAGGATGGCTTCGGCATCAAGGCGTGCCTGCTTGCGCTTGCTGCCGAACAGGTAGCCACTCAGCCCGCGCTGGGCAAAACCGACGGCGGCCATCACGTTGTCCAGCACGGTCATGTGCGGGAAGACCGAGTACTGCTGAAACACGATGCCGCGATCCGGGCCGGGCTCGTCGGCAATGGGTTTGCCGTCCAGCAGCAGTTGGCCGCTGCTCGGTGATTCGGTGCCCAGCAGCATCTTCAGGAAGGTACTCTTGCCGCAACCGGAGGCGCCCACCAGGGTGACGAACTCGCCTTCTTTTACGTTTATATTCAGGCGTTCCAGCACCACGTTGTCGCCGTAGCGCTTGCCGACGTTCTTTACTTCAATCATCAGTGGCCTCCTTGCACGTTCCAAGGGAACAGGCGACGACTCAGGGTGGCCAGCAGCCAATCGAACAGGAAGGCGAGCAGGGTGATCCAGGCCACGTACGGCAGGATCACGTCCATCGACATATAGCGGCGCACTAGGAAGATGCGGTAGCCCAGCCCGTCGGTGGAGGCGATGGCTTCTGCGGCGATCAGAAACAGCCAGCCGGCGCCGAGCGACAGGCGCACCGCGTCGATCAGCTTGGGCATCAGTTGCGGCAGCAGCACGCGAACGATGATCTGGCTGGTATTGGCGCCCAGCGTCTGCGCCTTGACCAGTTGTTCGCTGGGGATTTCCTGAGTGCGGCGCAGCAGGTCACGGGCAATGAAGGGCGTGATGCCCAAGGCAATCAGCATGACCTTGGACAGCTCGCCCAGCCCGAAGACGATAAACAGCACCGGCAGAATCGCCAGCGGCGGAATCAGCGAGACCACCGTCAGCAGTGGGCTCATGCTGGCGTTGATCAGCGGCAGCGCGCCGGTCAGCAGGCCCAGCGCCAGGCCGATGGACGCGGCGATGGCCACGCCCATGGCCAGGCGCTTGAGACTGCTGGCGGTGTCTACCCAGAACAGGTATTCGCCGGTGCGCTTGCTCGGCTCCAGCGCCATGCGGTCGATCGCAGCGCCCATCTGGCTGAACGCCGGCAGCAGCTTGTCGTTGGGGTTGGCCTCAAGCCGCGCATCGGACGCCACTATATACACCAGCAGCAACAGCACGAACGGCAGCAGCCCGATGAACAGCCGGGTGGCTGGCGCGGGGGACAGGTTGATCAGTCGCTTCATGGTGTTTCCTTGCGGCGGGGGCGCAAACCCCTGGTGAATTCAGCGCAGCGGATCAGCTCAGAGCTGACCGTCGGCGGCCAATTGCATGTAGCTGGGGTCGAAGCGCAGCTTGGTATTGTTGCTGTTGCCGTAGGTGCCGGCAGGCATCTCGACGCCAATAAAACCGGCATCCGGCGCGCCCTCGCCGAGCAGGCCGTGATCGAAGGAGAACTCCGCCACGTACTGCATGGTTTGCTGCAGTTTCTGGCTGTTGGTCAGCTCGAGGGCGGCGGCAGGGGTATAGAACATCTCGGTGCTGGCCAGCTGCGCTTCGTAACCAGCCAGATCGGTGCCGGAGGCTTCGGCCAGGAAGGTGCGTACGGCTTCGTCGGCCTGCATCTTCTGCATGATCTCGTACCAGGCGCCGGTCAGTGCCTTGCCCAGCTCCGGGTGCGCTTTCAGGGTCTCGGTATTGATCACCAGCAGGTCGATGATTTCACCGGGGATCTGTGAAGAGTCGAACACCTTGTGGCTGTCGGGCTGGCTGGCGATCTCGTTCAGCAGCGTGTTCCAGGTCGCTACCGAGGTGACGTCGTCGGTGCCGTAGGCGGCGACCAGGTCGGCGTCCGAGGTATTCACCACCTGCACATCGGCCTCTTTCATATCCACCGATTCCAGCGCGCGGGCCAGCAGGTAGTGGGAGACACTCAGCTCAACCAGGTTCACGTTCTGACCCTTGATGTCAGCCAGTTGCTGTTTGCCCTTGAGCACGATGCCGTCGTTGCCGTTGGAAAAGTCACCGACGATCAGTGCGGTGCTGTCCACGCCGCCCGCAGCGGGAATGGTCAGGGCATCCATGTTGGTCATGGTGCAGGCGTCGAACTGGCCAGCGGTGTACTGGTTGATGGATTCGATGTAGTCGTTGATCTGCACGACCTCGATATCGATGTCGTACTTGTCGGCCCATTTCTTGACGATGCCGCTGTCTGCGCCATAGGCCCAAGGCATCCAGCCGACATAAATGGACCAGCAGACCTTGAAGCTGTCCTGCGCCTGGGCGGTGGAGGAAAGCAGAAGGGATAGAACCAGTGCGGAAATCTTTTTCATAATGACCTCTCATTCAGTGACACGCGGAGCACTCCTGGCGTTATGCCAATCGTCTCCCGGGCTTTTGTCCCACCGTGTAACCTTTGACTGAAAGGTCGAGTGCTCTCGGACCAGTCACTGAACAGCTCAGCCGGAACCCTAGCGCTCTATTTGCAAATTGTGTGTTGCGACTGCGTGAAGGAGTGCGAACGCTTTTTTCAAAGCAAATAGCAGACCAGAATCGTCTGTCTCAAGCGGCAACGCAGTCTTGCGGCGGTTGATCGCTTGCGAGGCTGGGTCAGGCGAATTTTTTGCGCACCCTTCTGGGGCGTAGATTCCTGCATGCGCTTTAGTGGTGCAAAGTGGCCAGTCTTGCTCGGTAACCGTCAGTAGCTGCTAGCCTGTTGAGGTGAGCGGTGGTTCGGCGAGGAGTGGCGACAGTTGAAAAAAAGCCTGTTGATCTGTCTGCCTGCTTGCACAGCAGTAGTGCGATGAAGGCACAACCTGCACTGGACTATTGCAGTACAACCTGGCCCCTGCTGCGAGCCTTGTTGAAATAAATATCAAAAACAACGGCTTGAAATCTCTGGCACAGCGCTTGCTAATTCCTCTGTGATGCAACGCTCAACGACTGGGCGCGGCGTCAGTCTCAGTAAAAGCAATTACAGAATTTTCGGGCAAAGGCGTCCACCAACATACCTGTTCTCGACAGCTATGTTCGTGGACGCCTTTTTTTGTGCGCGTTTTTCAGGAAAGGGTGCTTTTGCATCAGCGAAGCAAGAGCGACGCATTTTACCTGGCGCCCACCCTGGGCTTGGCGGCAGGCCCTTTTTCGGGGAGCCGGCGCCCTGCAAATTTGATGATGTTACGGACATACACTGCTAACGGAGATTTCCCATGAAGCAATCTAGCCGCAAGACCTTTGGTGCAGGCCTGTCCCTGGCGGTCGCGCTCGCGCTCGGCAGCCTGCTGCCGCTGCACAGCGCCCAGGCCGTAGAAGACCTGGAGAAGGAAGAGCTGAAGTTCGGTTTTATCAAGCTGACCGACATGGCGCCCCTGGCGATTGCCTATGAAAAGGGCTTTTTTGAAGACGAAGGCCTCTACGTAACCCTGGAAGCTCAGGCCAACTGGAAAGTGCTGCTCGACCGGGTAATCGACGGCGAACTGGATGGCGCGCATATGCTGGCCGGGCAGCCGCTGGGCGCCACCATCGGCTTTGGTACCCAGGCCGATGTGATTACCGCTTTCTCGATGGACCTCAACGGCAACGGCATTACCGTCTCCAATGCCGTGTGGGAGGAGATGAAGAAGCACATTCCGCTAGACGCCGACGGCAAACCACAGCACCCGATCAGCGCCGCCGCACTCAAGCCGGTAATCGAGCAGTACAAGGCGGCTGGCAAGCCCTTCAATATGGGTATGGTGTTCCCGGTTTCCACGCACAACTACGAGCTGCGCTACTGGCTGGCAGCCGGTGGTATCAATCCAGGTTTCTACGCCCCGGCCAAAGGTGACACTTCGGGCCAGATCAATGCCGATGCGCTGCTCTCGGTGACGCCGCCGCCGCAGATGCCGGCGACGCTGGAAGCCGGCACCATTTCCGGTTACTGCGTGGGCGAGCCCTGGAACCAGCAGGCCGTGTTCAAGGGCATTGGTGTGCCGGTCATTACCGACTACGAAATCTGGAAGAACAACCCGGAGAAAGTCTTCGGCGTCAGCCAGCAGTGGGCGGATGAGAACCCCAATACCCACATCGCCGTGGTCAAGGCACTGATTCGCGCCGCCGAGTGGCTGGATGCCGACAACAACGCCAACCGCGGCGAAGCGGTGAAGATCCTCTCGCAATCGGCCTATGTCGGTGCCGATGCCGAGGTGATTGCCAACTCCATGACCGGCACCTTTGAGTATGAAAAAGGCGACACGCGTTCGGTACCGGACTTCAACGTGTTCTTCCGCTACAACGCGACCTACCCCTACTACTCCGATGCCATCTGGTATCTGACCCAGATGCGCCGCTGGGGCCAGATTGGTGAGGCCCAGCCAGACAGCTGGTACATGGACATCGCCAAGAAGGTTTATCGCCCGGATATCTACGCGGTGGCGGCCAAGGAGCTGATTGCCGAGGGCAAGATTCCGGCGGCCGCCTTCCCTGATTTTGCCAGCGAGACCGGTTTCAAGCCGCCGCAGTCCGAGTTCATCGATAACCTGACCTACGACGGCAGCAAACCCAACGCCTATCTGCAGCAGTTCGAGATTGGCCTCAAGGGTGATGACCAGATCTGAACCGGGACCCGGCGGCGCAGCGCGCCGCCATCCCACGCGTAACCTGTGGAGATGAGCTCATGAGCAACAAACTGATTGGCTACATGGAAACCGCCGGGCTGTCCTGGATGGTGCCCATGGTCAGACTGTGCAAAGGCGAAGATGTACGCGAGCAGGCCGCCGAGCTGTTTACCAAGGTGGGTTTGCCGCTGATCGCGTTGCTGGTGTTTCTGGCCATATGGTCGGCCGGCGCGGCGCAGGTGAAAACCAGTCTGGGCGTATTGCCGGGCCCGGTTGCCGTCTGGCATCAGGCGACCAATCTGTATGACGAACACCTGCAGCAGCGGGAGAAGGCCGATGCCTTTTACGCGCGGCAGGAAGAGCGCAACGCCAAGAAGCTGGCCGCCAACCCGGAGGCCGAGATCAAGTGGCGCGACTACACCGGCAAGCCGACCTTCATCGATCAGATTGGTACCAGCCTGGTTACGGTATTCACCGGTTTTCTGCTGGCCAGTTTGATCGCCATTCCGCTGGGCGTGGCCTGCGGCCTGAGTCCCAAGCTGTACGGCGCCATCAGCCCGCTGGTGCAGATATTCAAGCCGGTATCGCCGCTGGCCTGGCTGCCGATCGTCACCATGGTAGTGAGCGCGGTTTATATCAGTGACGACCCGCTGTTCCAGAAGTCGTTTATTACCTCGGCGGTGACCGTCACCCTCTGCTCGCTCTGGCCGACCCTGATCAACACCGCAGTGGCGGTAGCTTCGATCGACAAGGACTGGATCAACGTCGGCCGGGTAATCCGCCTGAGCTGGGTAACCCAGGTATTCAAGATCGCCATTCCGGCGGCGCTGCCGATGATCTTCACCGGCCTGCGGCTGTCGCTCGGGGTGGGTTGGATGGTGCTGATTGCCGCCGAGATGCTGGCGCAGAATCCGGGCCTGGGCAAGTTCGTCTGGGATGAATTCCAGAACGGCAGCTCCGACTCGCTCGGCCGCATCATGGTCGCGGTGATCACCATCGGCATCATTGGCTTTCTGCTCGACTGGTTGATGACCACCCTGCAGGCCCTGCTGTCGCATCAGAAACCGGCCGGCCACTGAACCCATTTAACTCCAAAGATTACGAGGTGACACCATGTCCGTCGTGCAAATGCTCAAACGCGAGCTGAATGTGGCAGAGACAGCGTCTGAAGTGACAGCGCAACAAGGCAGTGAAGCCAGCAGCAACAGAGACCGCTGCTTTCTAGAGCTTTCGGGCGTTTCCATCGACTTTCCGACCCGCAAGGGCCCGTTTCGGGCGCTGAACAAGGTCAACCTGAAGATCGCCAAGGGCGAGTTCGTGTCCATCATTGGCCACTCGGGCTGCGGCAAGTCGACGGTAATGAACATAGTCGCCGGGCTGGCGCAGGCCACCGAGGGCGGCGCCATTCTCAACGGCAAGGAGGTCAACGAGCCGGGACCGGAGCGCGCCGTGGTGTTTCAGAACCACGCGCTGCTGCCCTGGCTGACCTGCTATCAGAACGTTGAACTGGCGGTCAAGAGCGTGTTCAAGGGCAGAAAGAATCGTGCCGAGATGCGTGAATGGATAGAGCACAACCTCAAGCTGGTGCACATGGATCATGCCATTCACAAGTATCCTGCGGAGATCTCCGGCGGGATGAAACAACGGGTAGGGATCGCGCGGGCGTTGGCAATGGAGCCCTCGGTGCTGCTCATGGATGAGCCCTTTGGCGCTCTGGACGCTCTGACGCGCGCGCATTTGCAGGACTCGGTCATGGAGATTCAGAGCCATCTGAACAACACCGTGATCATGGTGACCCACGATGTGGATGAAGCCGTGCTGCTGTCGGACAAGATAGTGATGATGACCAACGGCCCTTCTGCCACCGTGGGCGAGGTGCTGGAGGTAGACTTGCCACGGCCACGCCATCGCCTGGCGCTGGCCAGTGATGAGCGCTACAACCAGTTGCGCTCCGAGGTGCTGACTTTTCTCTACGAGCGTCAGCGCCGGCCAGAGGGGACCTGAGGTCTGCGGTTGCCGGGGACGGACAAGGTCTACCTTGTCCGCCCTTAGGCTAGCGCCGGTTGTTCAGCTTGAACTCCACCGGGATGACGATAGTGAGCTGCTGCTCCGACATGTCGGCGTTGAACGCCGGCAGCGGAGTGGCGCGCTTGAGCATATCCAGCACCGCTTCATCCAGGCGCCGTGAACCCGAGCTGGTGCGTATGCTGGCCTGGCTCACCGAGCCATCGCGGGCAACCACAAAGAACAGCGTCGCAACACCTTCTTCGCCGCGCCGGCGCGAGGCTGAGGGATAACGCTTGTTGCGCGCCAGTTGCGAAGCCAGCATCGAATAGTAGGATTTGGTCGCACTGCTTTGACCGCCTGTTGTGGATGCATTGCCAGAACCGGTTGATTGCTTCAGTTTATTGGCGTCGGCCTGGCTTTCGCCAGTCTGCACGGCAGCAGGCGCGGTAACTGCTTCGGCTACCGGTTCCGGTTCGCGTGGCGGCTCTGGCTCCGGCTTGGGTGGCGTTTTAACCTTGGCCACGGCCTGCTGGCGCGGCGGTGCAGGAGGCGGTGGAGGTGGTGGCGGCTTGGCTGCGGGAGGCGGCGGTGGAGCCACTTCCTCGGGTTGCTCGGTTTCCTGGGCTTCGCCCAGATCGCCAAGCATGCCCAGGTCGATCTCGATACCTTGCAAGCCGGCATCGGCCGCATCGCCTGTGGGCTTGTGGTAAGCCAGCACGGCAAAGGCCGCCAGATGCACGCCTGCCGCCAGCAAGAAAGCAATCAGCCAGTGTCGAGGACGAATCATCCGGCCTCCCCACTGGGCTGCGTGAGCAGCGTAATGCTGCGGAAGCCGGCGGCCTTGATGCTGCGCATCACTGCCTGCAGGGTTTCCACCGGCACCTGACCATCCGCCTTGACCGCAATGCTGAACGTCTCAGGGTCGCCAGCCTGCTCGAACGCCTGCACCAGCGGCGCTTCCAGCGCCTCCAGGGCAATCTCCTGATCGTTCAGCCAGAGCACCTCGTCAGCATCAATCAGCACACGCGGCGCATCGGCATCTGTCGGCGTTTCGCTGATGGACTCCGGCGGCGCGATAAACTGCGCGTCCTGTTCGCTGATCTGTCCGGCGACCATGAAGAAAATCAACATCAGAAAGACGATGTTGATCAGCGGAATCAACTGATCTTCGCTATTGTCCTTGCGCGGCGCCTCGTGCCCGGTAAAGTTCATGGCAGCACCCCGGTCATGGACACCTTGTCGGCACCGGCCTTGTGCAACTGGTCCAGCACGCTGACCAGCGTCTGGGTGCGTACGCCCGGCACCGACTCCACCGCATAGACGGCTTCAGGATCCTCGGCCACCAGAGCGGCCAGCGCAGGCAAATCCTGCAGGGCGTAGCGCTTGCCATCATGGCTCAGCTCGCCGGTGTCGCTTTCAATGCGAATCAACATGACGTTATCAGGTTCACTCTCGGTCTCGTTAGCCGAAGACAGACTGATCTGCCGCCAGTGCATAAAGTCCGAAGACAGCATGAAGAACAGCAGCAGAATGAACACCACATCAATCAGCGGTGTCAGGCTGATACCGCGCCGCTTTTTGCCCGGAAAGGCCTCAAGCTGCATTGGCCACCTTCGCGCTGTGCTGGGGTTTGGGCTGATGGGTGAACACCTGGGTTACCGCATCATTCAGGCTCGCGGCGATGCGCTCGACCCGGCGCTCCAGCCAGCTGTGAATCGCCACCACCGGGATGGCTACGGCCAGACCCACTGCGGTGGTGAGCAATGCCTGCCAGATACCGCCCGAGAGAATCGAGGGGTCAACCCGGCTGCCGGCAGATTCCATCTGTTGGAAAGCTTCGATCATGCCCAGTACGGTGCCCAGTAGGCCCAGTAGCGGCGCCAGGTTGGCGATCACTTCCAGCGGGCGCAGCAGCAGCTTGAGCTGGTTCAGCCGATAGCTGCCCACGCGTTGCAGCTCTTCTCGCAGCAGCGTCTGATCGGTGCCGTTGCGCATACCGCGCATGGCCAGCAGCAGTACCGCCGGTACTGTCTGGCGGGTATTGAGTTGCGCGATAGCGCCTTCGGCATCGCCCTTGTGCCAGAGCGACAGACTGCGGTTCACTGCGCGGCCACCTTCTGGGCGCGGCATGTTGAACTGCCACAACTTGATCAAGAGAATACTCAGCGCGGCCACCGACATGGCCAGCAGAATCCATACCACCGGGCCGCCGACCACCAGCCAGCCCTGCAGGGTTTCTGCCATGGACATCGATGCCACGGCGCTGTCATGCGCAGCGTTTACCATCTGCTCTGCGGGGAGTTGGGTCGGATCGACGCTGCTGGCTGCGCCGGCAAGGGCGTCAGGGGCGGTAGAAATTGTGCTGTTGGAGGCGGTGGTGACGGCTTCGCCTGAGGCGTTGCTGGTAGCTGCAGTGCTCACGGTATGCTCCAGAGAAAATTTTGAGGTGCAAATGATAGGTGTTCTTATTTGCATTGACAATGCATTTATTGAACCAGCCCGGCAAACCGCAGGTCTGTATCCGGTAGTGCCTTATTTTTTTGGCTACTATTGACCCTAAGGTCACTTGGTTTTATGGTTCGCACCGAACGTTGAGGCTGGCACGATCCATACGGCTCAAGTACTGACGACGAGACAGCAAGACCGCAGAACAGAGCGGGCTTATTGCTTTCGGCGCACGCCTTGGGAAGTAGGCGAACCAAAGTGGGGATACTGATCAGACGTTCGCACCCCCGGGTTGTGTGTTGGCTGAAAGCGTTCAGAGTCGCTTCCGTCGGAAGGCGTACCTCAGGCTCCTGCTCATCGAGCGGGGCGTGCGTGTGCACCTCTGCCCTGCATATCTGATCCTCTTTTCGTCCC
This sequence comes from Halopseudomonas sp., assembly GCF_036961105.1. Lineage (GTDB taxonomy): Bacteria > Pseudomonadota > Gammaproteobacteria > Pseudomonadales > Pseudomonadaceae > Halopseudomonas. The sequence continues at coordinate 442,803 of NZ_JBALWW010000001.1, forward strand.
CACGCGGTCCGTCACCCGAACTTAATGCTTTGGAGCCGACGCCATGTCCATCAAACTTGACGACTACTTCGATCGTGACACCTTCAGCCGTCTGAAGGCCGCCGCTGACCAGCGTGAAACCCCCTTCCTGGTCGTTGATCTGAAAACCATTGACCGTGCCTACGACGAGCTGGTCGACGGCTTTCCGTTCGCCAAGGTCTACTACGCCGTAAAAGCCAACCCCGCCAACGAAGTGCTCTCGCTGCTGCGCGACAAGGGCTCGAACTTCGACATCGCCTCCATCTATGAGCTGGAGAAGGTGCTGGCGCTGGGCGTCAAGCCGGAGCAGATCAGCTTCGGCAACACCATCAAGAAAGCGCGTCACATCCGCGCCTTCTACGAAAAGGGCGTGCGCCTGTACGCCACCGACTCCGAAGCCGACCTGCGCAACATCGCCAAGGCCGCGCCGGGCTCGAAAATTTATGTACGCATCCTGACCGAAGGCTCCACCACCGCCGACTGGCCGCTGTCGCGCAAGTTCGGTTGCCAGACCGACATGGCGATGGACCTGCTGGTACTGGCCAAGGAGCTGGGCCTGGAGCCCTATGGCATCTCCTTCCACGTGGGTTCCCAGCAGCGCGACATCGGCGCCTGGGATGCCGCCATCGCCAAGGTCAAGGTGATCTTCGAGCGTCTGAAGGAAGAGGACAACATTGTCCTGAAGATGATCAACATGGGTGGTGGCTTCCCGGCCAACTACATCACCAAGACCAACACCCTGCAGACCTACGCGGAAGAAATCACCCGCTTCCTGCAGGAAGACTTTGGTGACGAGCTGCCGGAAATCATCCTCGAACCGGGCCGTTCGCTGATCGCCAACGCCGGTATTCTGGTCAGCGAAGTGGTGCTGGTGTCACGCAAGTCGCACACCGCGCTGGAGCGCTGGGTGTACACCGACGTGGGCAAGTTCTCCGGCCTGATCGAAACCATGGACGAGTCCATCAAGTTCCCGATCTGGACCGAAAAGCAGGGCGAACTGGAAGAAGCCGTGATCGCCGGCCCGACCTGCGACAGCGCCGACATCATGTACGAAAACTACAAGTACGGCCTGCCGCTGAACCTCGCCATCGGCGACCGCATGTACTGGCTCTCGACCGGTGCCTACACCACCAGTTACAGCGCCATCGAGTTCAACGGCTTCCCGCCGCTTGAAGCCTTTTACGTTTAACGTAGCAGGCAGCGACAAGCAACAAGCAACAAGCAACAAGCAAAAGCCCTCACTGGAAACAGTGAGGGCTTTTTTGTGGTGTAGGGCGGATGGCCGAAGCCATCCGCCATGGCGGGTAAACCTGCGGCGTTACCCGCCCTACATGTGGTGCAGGGCAATCGGATACAAAAAAAGCCCGCCCCCGGTTGCATCAGGGGGCGGGCTTATCACGCTTGCTTCCAGCTTTTGACCTTCAGCTTGTCACTTGCCGCTTGAAGCTTGCAGCTGCGGTTAAGCAAATTTCTGGATATTGGCCATCAACTCACGCAGGGCTTCGATGTTGTCCTTCGGATGTACGGCGCCTTCGAAGCTGCACAGTTGCTCGAAGTTGGCGGCAACGTCTTCCGGGGTGAAGCCTTCATCGGGGTTGAAGCCAATGCCCAGTGAACGCTCCCAGCGTACTTTACCCATCCAGCCGCCGCCGACTTCGAACAGGCTGCCGGTCTCCTTGCAGTCGTCGGAGCAGAGGAAGGCTACCAGGGGGCTGACCAGCTCGGGCTTGAGCTTTTCAAACGCGCCTTCGGGGAACAGGCCTTCGGTCATGCGCGTGCCGCCGGTGGGGGCGATGGCGTTGACGAAGATGTTGTTCTTGCGGCCTTCGATGGCCAGGGTGCGGGTCAGGCCGTACAGGCCCAGCTTGGCCATGCCGTAGTTGGCCTGGCCGAAGTTGCCGTAGATGCCGGAGGTGGACGCGGTGAAGATGACGCGACCGAAGTTGCTGTCCTTCATGTAGGGCCAGGCAGCGTGGGTAACCTTGTAGGCGCCCTCAACGTGGACCTTGTAGACCAGATCCCAGTCGGCATCGGTCATCTTGACGAAGCTCTTGTCGCGCAGGATGCCGGCGTTGTTGACGACGACGTCGACGCGGCCGAAGTTGTCCATGGCGCATTGAACGATCTTGTCGCCATCAATCACGTTGTCGGGGTTGGCAACGGCAGTACCGCCAGCAGCCTTGATTTCTTCCACGACCTTGAGCGCGGCGTCGCTGTTGGCGCCCTCGCCCTGGGTGCTGCCACCCAGGTCGTTGACTATGACGTTGGCGCCGTGCTTGGCGAACAGCTTGGCGTGGGCGCGGCCGATACCGCCGCCGGCGCCAGTGACGATGACGACTTTGTCGTCAAAACGAATATCGCTCATGGATTCTTCCCTTATGTGCGGATTTACGGTGTGCAAATGAAAATGTGGCAGCCAGTGTCGAACAGTCGTTTGATTAAGGCAAGCTTGGCGCGACGGGTGAATGGCCCGTTATAAATGCTGGTCAGGGTAAGCGGCACGCGCGTTGCTGTTTTTTCTGCAGCTCGGCTGGCAGCAGCGCGGTATCCACCAGGGCGGCAGCGAATATCTCCAGACCAGCTGCAAGCAGCAAGGCTGGGGCATGCAGCGGGAATGCAAGGGGTGCGAACACCATGCAGCGCAGGACGCGGTCTTCTGCCGCCAATGCGGTTTTGAGCGTGGTGGCATAGGGGTTGGGCGAGCTCGGCTGGGGTTGTGGTGCTGGCGCGTGCCGAGGTGGTAGCAGTGCAAAAGGCCGTACGGGGATGAGCGCGGAGTAGCCCGACATGCGGTGGTCCTCGTGTGCAAGTGACGCGGCATTTTCTGCAGCCCGGCACGTAACGGCAACATCGCTATGGAGCCTTTGTGATGCAGGTAGCGCTTGGCAGGCGAAACAGTGCCCGGGGCCCGCGCTCGGGCCTCAGGCTGCTGTCTTCAGACGGTCAGATAACGCTGGATCAGCTCATCGTCCAGCGCGGTCATTTCGCCATTGGCGACGACGCGGCCACGCTCCATGATGAAGAAGTGCTCGGCCGCGCGGCGGGCGAAGGGCAGCTTTTGCTCGACCAGCAGGACGGTCAGGCCCAGCTCGCTGTTCAGCTTGCGGATCACCTCGCCAATGTCGCGCACGATGTTGGGCTGAATGCCCTCGGTGGGCTCGTCCAGAATCAGCAGCTTGGGGTCGAGCACCAGCGCGCGGCCGATAGCCAACTGCTGTTGCTGGCCGCCCGAGAGGTCACCACCGCGGCGATGTTTCATTTCCTTGAGTACCGGGAACAGCTCGTAGATTTGCGGAGGTATCTGCCGCGCCTTATCGGGGCGCGCGCCCAGCGAGATCTTCAGGTTCTCCTCAACGGTCAGCAGCGGGAATATCTCGCGGCCCTGTGGCACGTAGCCGATGCCGGAGCGGGCGCGATTTTCGGTGCTCATGCGGGTGATGTCCTGCCCCTTGAGGCTCATCTGTCCGTCGCGCACCGGAAGCAGGCCGGTGATGCATTTGAGTAGCGTGGTCTTGCCCACGCCGTTGCGCCCCAGCAGGCAGCTGCAGCTGCCTTCTTTCAGTTCCAGATCAAGATCCCAGAGAATGTGGCTCTGGTTGTAGTACTGGTTAATGCCTTGAATGTTCAGCACGTCTTATTCCCCCAGATAAACTTCGACCACACGCGGATCGCTCTGCACCTGATCCATACTGCCCTCGGCCAGCACCGAGCCCTGGTGCAGCACCGTGACCTTGTTGGCGATGGAGCGCACAAAGGCCATATCGTGCTCGACCACGATCACCGAGTGACGGCCCTTGAGCGAGGTGAGCAGTTGCGCGGTGTGTTCAACCTCTTCACCGGTCATGCCGGCGACCGGCTCATCCACCAGCAGTACGCGGGGGTTCTGTACCAGCAGCATGCCGATCTCCAGCCATTGTTTCTGGCCGTGGGAGAGCGCACCGGCTTCCTGCTGATAGTGGCTGGTCAGGCCGATCTGGGTGAGGACTTCATCAATGCGGTCGCGCTGCTCGCCACTGAGGTGCTTGTTCAGCGTGTACCACACATGCTTGTTGGAAGCGGTGGCCAGCTCCAGATTCTCGAATACCGAGAGCGCCTCGAAGATGGTCGGCTTCTGGAACTTGCGGCCAATGCCGCCACGGGCGATCTCGTGCTCGGACAGCTTGAGCAGATTGATACGCTGACCGAAATAGACGCTGCCGGTGTCGGGTTTGGTCTTGCCGGTGATCACATCCATCATGGTGGTCTTGCCGGCGCCGTTGGGGCCGATGATGCAGCGCAGCTCACCGTCGTCTATGTACAGGTTGAGGTTGTTCAGCGCCTTGAAGCCATCAAAACTGACGCTGACGTCTTCAACATAGAGAATCGGGCCGTGCTTGGTGTCCAGCGACTTGTCGAAGGTCGGCGTGGGCTGAACGATGTCGAACACCTGATCGGGGCGCCAGGTTTCGCGCAGGCGATTAAGCGGGTTCATGATTTGTCTCCCTTGCGGCGCAGGCGATCAAACAGGCCGACGATCCCCTGTGGCAGCAACAGCGTGACCAGCACGAACAGGCCGCCAAGAATGAACAGCCAGGTTTCCGGCGAGAAGGTGGTAAAGAAGGTTTTTGCGTAGTTGACGCTGAAGGCACCGACGATGGCGCCAAACAGGGTGCCGCGCCCGCCGGTTGCGACCCACACCACCATTTCGATGGAGTTGAGCGGCGAGAACTCACCGGGGTTGATGATGCCCACCTGCGGCACGTAGAGCGCGCCAGCGACGGCGGCCAGCATGGCGGAGAACACAAACAGCCAGAGCTTGTAGCTTTCTACCTGATAACCGCAGAAGCGCGTGCGGCTTTCAGCGTCGCGGATCGAGACGATCACCCGGCCGGCGCGTGAGGTCACTATGTAGCGGCAGGCCAGATAGCCGATCACCAATGCAATGGCGGAGGCGATGAACAGACCCACGCGGGTCGCCTTGGCGGCCAGATCAAAGCCGAGGATTTCCTTGAAATCGTTCAGGCCGTTGTTGCCGCCAAAGCCCATTTCGTTGCGGAAGAACGCCAGCATCAGTGCGTAGGTCAGCGCCTGGGTGATGATGGCAAAGTACACACCAGTGACCCGCGAGCGGAACGCCAGCCAGCCAAACACCAGGGCCAGCAGACCGGGCACCAGCAGCACCATCAGCATGGCGAACCAGAACATGTCGAAACCCTGCCAGTACCAGGGCAGCTCTTGCCAGTTGAGCACCACCATGAAGTCCATCAGCTCGGGATGACCGTACACACCACGGTCGCCGATCTGACGCATCAGGTACATGCCCATGCCGTACCCGCCCAGCGTAAAGAAGGCGCCATGGCCTAGCGACAGAATGCCGGCGTAGCCCCAGATCAGATCGACCGAGAGCGCCAGCAGGGCAAAGCAGAGAAATTTGCCGAGCAGTGCGACAGTAAAGTTGGAAACGTACAGCGGTGAATCACTGGGCACCGCCAGGTTGAGAAACGGCACGACAATCGCCATGAGGACCACCAGGCCCAGCACCAGCATTCCGCCCCGATCACTGAGTAACAGTCGTTGGGTAAGCATACTTCTTCCCTCGTTGAATTCGTTTGACTCTGGATGGCGGGGCGATCAGTCAGCCGCCGCCCGTCCTTTCTGCGGGAAGAGTCCCTTGGGCTTTTTCTGGATGAACAGAATCAGCATGATCAGCACCAGTACCTTGGCCAACATGGCGCCGGCATAGGGCTCAAGAAAGTTGTTGATCAGACCCAGGCTCATCGCGCTGACCAGCGTGCCCCAGAGGTTACCCACGCCGCCGAACACCACCACCATGAAGGAGTCGATGATGTAGGCCTGGCCCAGGTTGGGGCCCACGTTGGTGAGCTGCGACAGCGCCACGCCGGCCACACCGGCAACGCCGGAACCCAGACCAAAGGTGAGCGCATCGACCCAGCTGGAGCGCACGCCCACGGCGCGGGCCATGGCGCGGTTCTGCGACACGGCACGAACCTTCAGGCCGAGCGTGGTGCGTTTCATCACCAGCATCAGCGCGAAGAACACCATCAGACCGAAGATCAGGATGTACAGGCGGGTGTAGGTGATCGACAGCACCGGGTTGATGCTCAGCGTGCCGCTGATCCAATCAGGTGAGCTGACCGAACGGTTGAGCGGACTGAACAGGGTGCGCACAGCTTGCTGCAACACCAGACTCAGGCCGAAGGTCGCCAGCAGGGTTTCCAGCGGGCGACCGTAGAGAAAGCGAATGACGCCGCGTTCGATGGCAATACCCACCAGGGCGGTAATCAGAAAGGCCGCCGGGATGGCGATCAGCAGGCTCCACTCGATCAGATCGGGGAAGAGCACCTGGACGCCCCAGGTGGTGTAGGCGCCAATCATGATCAGCTCGCCGTGGGCCATGTTGATCACGCCCATCACGCCGAAGGTGATGGCCAGACCGATGGCGGCCAGCAGCAGCACCGAGCCCAGGCTCAGGCCGAAGAACAGGTTCTCGACAAAGCGGTAGAAGCTGATGCGGCCCTGAATCGATTCGATGGCCTCGGCGGCGGCGCCGCGAAGCTCGGCGTCGGCATCGTTCTCGGCAATACCGCGCAGGGCATTGCGTGCTTCCTGCTCCAGCGAGCCACTGAGTTCGTCAATGGCAGCAAGGCGCACGTCGCGATCGTCGGACTGCAGCTGATAGACCGCCAGCGCGGTGCTGATGGCATCCTGCACGCGGCCGGACTCTTCCACGTCCTGATGCGCGCGCAGCAGGGCGGCGGTCTCGGCATCCACGCCGTCACGGATAAACCGCTGCACGGCGGCGTAGCGTTTATCGGTGTTGGGGTGGTTCAGGTTGAGCTGCGCCACCTGGCCGCGCAGCTGAGTGCGCAGGCTGTTATTTACCGGGATGCGGCGCAGGCCCTTGCTGTCGGCCAGTTCGGCGCCGGTCAGGGCGTCAGTCAGTTGGTCGCCATTGCGAATGGCCACGACCGGTGGTTTGTCCTTGTTGGCCAGCAAATCACCGCTGACCAGGGCGTTGAAGATATCGGCCAGGCGTTCATCGCTCTGGCTGGAGAGCTGTTGCACGGTGGCGGCGCGGTCACGCAGGCTACCGCCGGCCAGTTGTTGTACCAGTTGTTCGAAACTGGGTTGCTCGAAGCCGTGCGGCGCGGCAGGCACGGCGTCGGTTTGGGCTTCGGGCGGAGTGTCGGGGGGTGTTTCCAGTTCTTGCGCGCTCGCGTGCAGCGGCAACAGGCTGAAGCAGAACAGCCAGAGCAGCGCAGCGTGCAGAAAGCGAGCAGTATGCCGGGGTGTGAAGCGGCAAAGTGGGTTCATAACTGCGGTCCTGAAGGTGTGGTTCGGGGGCAATCAAGACAGCAGCGGCGCTCCGCTGCTGCTAGTGCCGCTGGCGACTCAGGTCGCCAGCGGTGTGTCCTGCTTGTTATTCGGCTTGGGCGCCGACGCAGGTTTTGGTTTTGGTGTTGTAGTTGCCGCAGCTGATGGGCGCAGTCCAGTCGGACTTCAGATCCTTGCTGCCTTCGAGGTAGTCGGACCAGGCGTCGCCAGGCACCAGATCGTCGGTGCTGGAGACAGTCAGGAACTGGCCGTCGTCCTGGATTTCACCAATCAGAACCGGCTTGGTGATGTGGTGGTTTGGCAGCATTTTGCTGGTGCCACCGGTCAGGTTGGGTACTTCCACACCCACCATGGCGTCGATCACCTTGTCGGTATCGGTGGTGCCGGCTTTCTCGACCGCTTTCACCCACATGTTGAAGCCGATGTAGTGCGCTTCCATCGGATCGTTGGTGACGCGCTTCTCATCGCCGATGAACTGGTGCCAGGTCTTGATGAAGGCTTCGTTTTCGGGGGTGTCTTCGCTCATGAAGTAGTTCCAGGCGGCCATGTGGCCAACCAGCGGCGTGGTGTCGATACCGGAAAGTTCTTCTTCACCGACCGAGAAGGCCACCACGGGGATGTCTTCAGCGGATACGCCCTGGTTACCCAGTTCGCGGTAGAAAGGTACGTTGGCATCACCGTTGATGGTGGAAACCACCGCGGTCTTCTTGCCGGCGCTGCCGAAGCGTTTGATTTCAGCCACGATGTTCTGCCAGTCGGAGTGACCGAAGGGCGTGTAGTTGATCATGATGTCTTCTTCCGCGACGCCGGCTGCCTTGAGGTAGGCCTCCAGAATGCGGTTGGTGGTACGTGGGTAAACGTAGTCGGTACCGGCGAGTACCCAGCGCTCAACGCCGAGTTCATCCTTGAGGTAGTCAACGGCCGGGATCGCCTGCTGGTTTGGCGCGGCGCCGGTATAGAACACATTGCGCGAGGATTCTTCACCTTCGTACTGCACCGGGTAGAAGAGCATACCGTTGAGCTCTTCGATCACCGGCAGTACGGATTTGCGCGAGACCGAGGTCCAGCAGCCGAAGATGGCATCAACCTTGTGCTGCTCCAGCAGCTCACGGGTACGCTCGGCAAACAGCGGCCAGTTGGAGGCCGGATCGACTACCACAGGCTCGAGCTTCTTGCCGAGCAGGCCGCCTTTCTTGTTCTGCTCTTCAATCAGCATCAGCATGGTGTCTTTCAGGGTGGTTTCCGAAATCGCCATGGTGCCGGACAGCGAATGTAGTACGCCGACCTTGATGGTTTCTTCGGCCTGCACGCTCAGCGCACCCAGCGCCATGCTGCAAGCGACGCCCAGCGCGCCGGCCTTCTTGACCAGATTCTTCAGTTTCATGGGTACATCTCCATTGTTGTGATTGTGTCCAGTGATTGGTGTTGAGACAGCATCAGGCAGCCAGACCAATGGCGCTGGCTACTGCAGAACATATGCAGAGCATCGGCGCACGCTGCCAACCGGGTGGGTTGGTGGCTGCGGGATGTGCCGCTAAGCGGAAACCGGAGGCGGATATGACGCGACACCGCTACGGCGTGGCGCTGTGGCTGCGGTGATTCTGAGTAGTGCCCCTGAAATGAGCGAGTCATCGGTTTCCTGTCCGTCGCGGGTAGCTGCCTTGTAGGCATAAAGGGCAGAGCAGGGACCGTGCCAGAGTTTGACAATGTCACGCATTGTCAAATAAAGGCTTTTTAAATCAGCGGCTTATTCTATAGGTGGGTTTTGCTGGAACAGGGTTTTGGAAGCAGGCTGGAGCATGGTGCCCAGCGGTCGAGCACCGAGACGGTGCATCGACCTATTTTGGTGCGAAGATGCTGTCAGAGCAAAAGACGGGCAGTGTGTGGCGTACTCATCTGAAACGGTCGAGCGCCACGCACGAGGTCAGAGTAACTCGATCGCAATGGCAGTCGCCTCACCACCGCCAATACACAGTGATGCGACGCCACGCTTGCCGCCGGTGTTCTGCAGGGCATTAATCAGGGTGACGATGATGCGCGAACCGGTGGAGCCGACCGGATGGCCCTGGGCGCAGGCACCGCCGTAGATGTTGACCTTGGCGTGATCCAGGTCATGTTCGCGCATGGCCAGCATGGTCACCATGGCAAAGGCTTCGTTGATCTCGAACAGGTCGACATCATCCTTGCTCCAGCCGGTCTTGGCGAACAGGTTGCGCATCGCGCCTACCGGGGCCAGGGTGAACTCGCTGGGGTCCTGGCTCTGGGTCGCGTGGCCGACGATACGTGCCAATGGCTTGAGGCCACGCTTTAGAGCTTCGGCTTCGCTCATGATGACCAGTGCGCTGGCACCATCGGAAATGGAGCTGGCATTGGCGGCGGTAATTGAACCCTCTTTGCTGAAGGCCGGTTTGAGGGTGGGAATTTTCTCCAGATTGGCGTTGTGCGGCTGCTCGTCATCCTTGATCACCACTTCACCCTTGCGAGTCTGCACCGTGACCGGGACGATTTCCTTCTCCAGCGAGCCGTTCTCGATGGCCGCCTGGGCGCGTTTCAGGGACTCGATGGCATAGGCGTCCATGTCTTCGCGGCTGATGCCGTGTTGCGCGGCGGTATCCTGGGCGAAGGAGCCCATCAGGCGGCCGGTGCGGGCATCTTCCAGACCGTCGAGGAACATGTGATCCTTGATCTCGCCGTGGCCCATACGCAGGCCGGTACGGGCTTTTTCCATCAGGTAGGGGGCGTTGGACATGCTTTCCATGCCGCCGGCCACCATGATGCTGTTGCTGCCGGCTTTGATCAGATCGTGGGCCAGCATCACGGCTTTCATGCCGGAACCGCACAGCTTGTTGATGGTGGTGCAGCCGGTGGCGGCGGGCAGTCCGGCGTTCAGGCTGGCCTGGCGGGCCGGGCCCTGCTTGAGGCCGGCGGGCAGCACGCAGCCCATGATGACTTCCTCGACCGACTCCGGCTCGATACCGGCGCGCTTGATCGCTTCACGGATACTCAGGGCGCCCAGATCCACGGCGCTGACGCCAGACAGGCTACCCTGGAAACCGCCCATCGGCGTGCGTGCGCCACTGACAATGACAATGCTCTGATCAGACATGCTGGGGACTCCATTTTATTGTGATTGAAACTATGAATTAGGATTCAGTCATAAAGCGACTTTTGTTTACAATTATACGCTTAATGGCCTCGAATAAAATCCGTATGATGGATCGCGCACTACGCCACCTGAGCTATCCTGAAGCTATTTGATATAGTGTCTGCGCGGCTCTGGCACGCTTCTTCTGCCCTGACAATCCCAACAAGACTAGGTCATTTCATGCTTAATACTCGTATCCTCAAGCCTACCGATGAGGCGCGCTCCACGCCCTTGCTGATCAAGAACCTGCTGCTGTCCGGGCAGCGCTACGAGCGTACTCAGGAAATCATCTACCGGGATATCAGCCGGTACGATTATGCGACGTTCAACGAGCGCGTATGCCGCGTAGCCAATGCCCTGACCAAGGCTGGCGTCAAGGCCGGCGATACCGTCGCCATGATGGACTGGGATAGCCACCGCTATCTGGAATGCATGTTTGCCGTGCCCATGCTGGGCGCGGTAATGCACACCATCAACGTGCGGCTGTCGCCAGACCAGATTCTCTATACCATGAACCACGCCGAAGACGTGGTGGTGCTGGTTAACAGTGAGTTCGTGCCCATCTACAAGGCCATCGAAGACCAACTGACCACGGTCACCACTACCATTCTGCTGACCGACGAAGACAACAAGGAAGCCGATCTTCCCGGTTTCGCCGGCGAGTACGAGCAACTGCTGGCGGCGGCCGAACCGGCCTACGAGTTTGCCGATTTTGACGAAAACTCGGTGGCCACCACCTTCTATACCACCGGCACCACCGGCAACCCCAAGGGGGTGTATTTCACCCACCGCCAACTGGTGCTCCACACCTTGTCCCAGGCGGCCTCGCTGTCGGCGCTGGACACGGTGCGCCAGTTCGGCAACCGTGACGTCTACATGCCGATCACGCCCATGTTCCACGTGCACGCCTGGGGTATCCCTTATACCGCGACCATGCTGGGTCTCAAGCAGGTTTACCCGGGCCGCTACGAGCCTGAGCTGCTGGTCGATCTGATCAAGCAACACAAGGTCAGCTTTTCGCATTGCGTGCCCACCATTCTGCAGATGTTGCTCAATGCCAAGGGTGCCGAAGGTTTCGACTTTGGCGGTATGCGCGTGATCATCGGCGGCAGCGCCTTGAACCGCAGCCTGTATGAGACTGCCAAGGCCAAGGGCATGCAGCTGGGCGCGGCTTACGGCATGTCGGAAACCTGCCCGATGATTTCCGCCGGTTATATCAACCTGGAGCTGGAAGAGGGCAGTGAAGATCAGCGCATCGCCCATCGCATCAAGGCCGGTGTGCCGGGCCCCATGGTCGAAGCGCAGATCATGGACACCGAGGGCAAGCTGCTGCCCAAGGATGGCAAGACTCAGGGCGAGCTGGTATTGCGCGCTCCCTGGCTGACCCAGGCTTATTTCCGTGAGCCGGAAAAGAGCAAGGAGCTGTGGGAAGGCGGCTGGATGCACACCGGCGATGTGGCCACCATTGACCCGATGGGTTTTATCGATATCCGCGACCGGATCAAGGATGTGATCAAGACCGGTGGCGAGTGGCTGTCGTCGCTTGAGCTGGAAGATCTGATTAGCCGCAACCCGGCGATTCGTGAAGTGGCTGTAGTGGGTGTGCCTGATCCGCGCTGGGATGAGCGCCCCTTCGCGCTGGTGGTCCCGGCGCCCGGACAGGAAGTGACTGCGCAGACCTTGAGTGAGCACCTGACGCCTTTCGTTGAAGAAGGCCGCATCAACAAGTGGGCCATTCCGACCCAGATTGCGGTGGTCAGTGAAGTGCCCAAGACCAGCGTTGGCAAACTGGACAAGAAGCGCATTCGTGGCGAGATTCAGCAGTGGCTGGAGTCAAACGATGCCTGTATCTCATCCTTGAAATAAGCTGAGCCTGGTTGTCCCGGACCGCCCGCCGAGTAATCGGTTGGCGGTCTTTTTGTGGGTGCTACCGGGTCTGCTGAGCAATTGTCACCGAATGTCTCATCGGCAAGTGCCTGGGTTGTCGCTTCTGCGCGCTCCAGCGCCCGTGGCAACAGGCTTTGCGGCTATCATTTCAGGTTTGAATAATGGCTTGAAGTGGGACAGACGGGCTTGATTGCCAGCATCCCAATCTATAAAGTGCTCGGCTCCTCAAGGAATATAAAAAGCCTAACAATCCTTAACGCTGTGTTGCCGTGGTCAATGACCCTGCGGCACGGGCGTTTTTGTGCGTCTACACTTTATGCAGGCGCGATGGCCGCGCTTCCTTGATGTCACCCATCCGGCCTTGTAGCTGTGGAGTTCCAGCAGCGCTGAGCCGCCAATAATCAAGCAAAACAAGGGCGAATCGATGAAACCCATTCTTCTTGCTTCTACTTTTCTGGCCTCCGCGCTGGCCGCACAGATCAGCTTTGCCGCTGCCGACGCACAGAAAGTTGCCGAGCTCGGCAACAGCCTGACCCCCGTAGGCGCCGAAACTGCCGGCAACGCCGCAGGCAGCATTCCGGCCTGGACCGGTGGTCTGGCAACCGACGCTGCCGCCGTGGACGCCAATGGCTTCTTTGCCAATCCCTACGCCGACGACCAGCCGCTGTTCGTGATTACCGCAGCCAACTACGAGGAATACGCCGATCAGTTGGCCCCAGGCCAGATCGCCATGTTCAAGCGCTATCCTGAAACCTTCAAGATGCGCGTATTTGAAAGCCGCCGCAGCGCTGCCCTGCCGCAGGAAGTCTACGACGCGGCCAAGCACAATGCTGCGAATACCGAGCTGGTTGCCGGTGGCAATGGCTTGACGAATTATCAGATGGCCTACGCCTTCCCCATTCCCAAGGATGGTCTGGAAGTGATCTGGAACCAGATCACCCGTTACCGCGGTGCTTCGCTGCAGCGCACCGTGACGCAGGCCACCCCGCAGGTGAACGGCAATTACAACCTGGTGCGGTTTGTTGAAGAGTACGTGCTGCCAAGTGCCCTGACCGATTACGATGCCAGCGCCAACAATGAGATGCTGTATTACTTCAAGCAGCAGGTAACCGACCCGAGCCGTCTGGCCGGTAACGTACTGTTGGTGCACGAGACCATCAACCAGGTCGCGAATCCGCGCATGGCGTGGATCTATAACGCCGGCCAGCGCCGCGTTCGTCGCGCTCCACAGGTGTCCTACGATGGCCCAGGTACCGCAGCCGATGGCATGCGTACCTCCGACAACCTGGATCTGTACAACGGCGCGCCTGACCGCTACGACTGGAAACTCGAAGGCAAGCGCGAGATGTTCATCTCGTATAACAACTTTGAGCTGGCGTCGCCCGACGTCAAGTACGATCAGATCTTCCAGGCCGGTCACATCAACCAGGATCTGGTGCGTTACGAGCTGCACCGCGTCTGGAACGTGACCGCAACCGTGAAAGAAGGCGAGCGTCATATCTATGCCAAGCGCGATTTCTTCCTTGACGAAGACTCCTGGCAGGCTGCGCACATCGACCATTACGATGGCCGTGGCGAGCTCTGGCGTGTGGCTGAGGCCGAAGCCCTGCAGCGCTTCCCCGACAAGGTTCCAAGCTATGCGATGGAAACCCTGTATGACCTGGTGGCTGGTCGTTATCTGGCCATGGGCATGAACAACGAAGAGCGCAACAACTACGACTACAGCTACAAGGCGTCAAGCAACGACTTTACGCCCACGGCGCTGCGTCAGGCAGGTGTTCGCTAAGCGTTGATCGTACCGGCTTGCCTGTGGCAGGCCGGCACAACAAAAAGGCGTATGGATCACTCCATACGCCTTTTTCGTATCTGGGGGAGCGATCAAAAGCTGACCGCCAGGCTCAGGGCGGTGCCGGATACGCCATCGCCGAACATCTGGCGAATCAGCACCCGCGTACGGGTGATGAAAACCGGGTAGGCGCTGGAATCAAATTCTATGCCCGCGCCGACGGTAGACAGGCGCACAAAGCCCAGCGCGCCGCGTTGCTCACCCAGGTACTCCGAGTGCGAGTACTCCAGCACGTAGCGCAGCGGGTTGTGCATCACAGTCCAACCGGTGGGGGCGCGGTAGCGGGTCCAGAGATTGGCGGTCTGTGCAGTCACATTGCCCTCGATGGCCCGGTCGCCACCGATATTCTGCAGATCCAGGTAGCTGTAGCGCAGCTCAAGATCGGCTTCGTAGTCGTCACGCACCCGCTCCCAGTCGAGCATCATGGCGCCACCCAGCCCCAGTGAACTCATGTGGCCATCGTCGAGAAACTCGATCTCGCGGTCCAGCTCGTAGCTCAGATACAGGCGAGCCGAATTGATGTCGCTGCTGATGTAGCCCAGCGCGATGTTGCCGATGGGGCGTATGACCCATTCATCATTCAGTGCAAAGTCCCAGCCGATACCACCGGCGGCGGACACCGAGGTCCATTTCACCGGAATGCTGCGGGTATCGATGCCGTCACTGGCAACGAACTTGGGGTCGTAACGGCTGTAGGCAATCGAGCCCTCCAGATACAGTGGCAGCTCATCGCTCATGGTGGCGCCGCCGCCCAGCTGAGTCATGGTCAGTGCCGGGTCGCCGGTTTCGTTGTCATTGATTTGCAGCGCGCTGGAGGCGAGATCCAGCGTCATCGAATAGGACATCAGCGCGAGCACGCCATTGATCTTGTCTTCCACGCTGGTCTGAGTCAGTTGCAGGGGGGCGGCCAGCGCCGATGGCGCAGAGAGCAGGGTGAACAAGCTGAGGTAGTCAATCGGTCGGAGCATGATCGCGAAGGCTCAGCGCTGCAGCTTGGCCGGGGCGCTCAAAGGCGCCACACCGCGCCGCCACCCAGAATATGCAGAGCGCTGCTGTCATAGCTGCCATAGAGCGTATCGCCGGAACGGGCCTTGCTTTGCGACAGCTCCATGTCGCCCAGCCAGACCAGGGTGTAGGCCAGGTGCAGGTCGAGGCTGTCGTCCACCTTGTAGTTAAGCCCGCCGGCAAAACGCCAGGTATCGGCGGCGGGATTGTCTGCCGTCCGGTCTGCGTCCTCGACCATGGCGCTGTCGTAGCCGACCCCCATGCTCCAGCGCAGCTGCGGGCTGGCCTGATACTGCGCGCCCGCCGAGACATGCCAGGTATCCTGATACTGGCGATCCACCCCGGTAGAGACGCTACCGGCGGCGGCCTCCACTTCCACGCCTATGTCGCCAAACTGGCTCCAGTCCTGCCAGCCCAGGCTGGTCAGCAGGGTCCACTGCGGATCGACCTGATAGCGCGTGCTCAGCAGCAGGGTCTGTGGCACCTGCATGGACAACTCCAGGCTGTTGATATTGGCCGTTTGCAGCGCGGTGTTCAGTAGCGGGTTATTGATGTTGTCGAAACGGGGGCGATCTTCAAATTCGAGATCCACCTTGCTGGTGTAAGCCAGGCCGATGTCCATGCGCTCGTTGAGATGGTAGAGCGCGCCCAGATTGAGGCCCAGGCCGATATCGGTGTCCTGGTATTCCAGTTGGCCGTCGCTGCGTGCGCCGCCGAGGCCAAGCACGTTATTGTCCACCGCTGCCTCGGTGCGATAGTAGCCATACATGATGCGCGGCCCAATTCCCAGCGACAGCTTGTCGTCCACCTTGTAGGAATACACTGGCTCCAGGCTCAGTCCGATGATAGCGGCCTGCTGAGTGAAATAGCGCCCGGCCCAGTCGTCGTCGTACTTCACCGCCAGCCCGAAGTTGCCGTACAGGCCAAAGCCGATGCTGGACCTGTCGTCCAGCTGATGGCTGATGAAGAAGCTGGCGCCCGGCAGATAATCCAGCGCATTGCCGCCGTTGCCGCCGGTAAAGTCGCTGCTGGCATCCCGTGAGAATTTGATGTCACCGATGATCAACTGGCCGCTGGCGTTGATCTGCGTTCCTTCCAGTTGCGAGATGCCGGCGGGGTTGCTCATCAGCACGCTGGGGTCGGTGGCCAGGGCAGCGGCGCCGGCATTGGCCAGGCCGGCACTTTCCTGACCTGCTTCGTAAAGCATGATACCGCCCGCGCTGGTCGGGTTGGCCCAGACTGCAATTGCTGTCACTGCCAAACCACTGAGCGCACGTAACGACACGGGTGAAGTGATCATGCTCATCTGCTGCCCTCTCTGGTCCCTGATTGGCGAAGTGGTCACTGCGGTCAAGATTACAGCGTAGCCAAGCGCCGTATTTTGGCCAGCCATACGCGCAGACAAACACAAAAGTGCTGCCGTGCCTGGTTATACTGCACGCTGTCTGCTATCCGTTGCGCGCCAAAGCGCCTGCCATTGCAAGGAGGTTGTATGTCTGCTGTCGCGCCCGCGCCAACCGCGCTGATCCGTGAAACCTTTGCGGTCGGCCCGCTTGGCTGCAATTGCACCATCATCGGCGACCCTATCAGCAAAAAGGCGCTGGTGATTGATCCCGGTGGCGATCATCAACTGATTCTTGATCGGCTGGACGTGCTGGGCCTCAAGGTGGTCAGCATCATTCATACCCACGCACACCTGGATCATTTTCTGGCCTCCGGAGAGATGAAGAAGGCTACCGGCGCCAGCCTGCACCTTCACCAGGAAGACCAGTTCCTCTGGGACAATCTGGAAATGCAGTGCAAGATGTTCGGCGTGCCCTACAAGCCGGTGCCGGCGCCGGATCAATGGCTGCATGATGACGAGGAGCTGGCCTGCGGTTGCGGCGTGGCGTTGCACACGCCGGGACACACGCCAGGCTCGATGAGCTTCTGGTTTCCGCAGGACAAGCTGCTGATCGCCGGCGATACCCTGTTTCGGCGTGGTATCGGGCGGACCGACCTATGGGGCGGTGATTACCAGAAAATTGAACGATCCATCCGCGATCGGCTCTATAGCTTGGATGAAGAAGCTGTAGTGGTAACTGGCCATGGTCCGGATACGCGTATTGGCGACGAGATTCGCGACAACCCCTTTATTCGAGGCTAACGTGAATCAGGACCCATCCAATGCAGTTTCGCAGGGAGGCATGGCGCTATTGCGCTGCCAGTCTCTGTGTGGCCGCCATCAAACAGATAACAGAAGAAAGGGAAAAACATGATGAAAAGCCAAGGTTTGATTGCTGCCGGCGTGTGCGCGCTGGTATTGACCGGTTGTACCAATAATCCTTACACCGGCGAAGAAGAAGCGGGCAAGTCCGCCAAGTATGGTGGTATAGGTGCGCTGGCCGGGGCCGCCATTGGCGCCGCCACCTCCAGTGATGAGGACCGTGGCAAGGGTGCTTTGATTGGCGCTGCGGTGGGTGGTGCAGCCGGCGGTGGTTACGGTTATTACGTTGACAAGCAGGAACAGCGCCTGCGTCAGGAACTGACCGGTACCGGCGTGCAGGTCGTGCGTAACGGCGACAGCATTCAACTGGTCATGCCGGGCAATATCACTTTCGCGTCTGGCTCATCGGATATTTCCAGCAGCTTCTATCCAACGCTGAATTCGCTGGTGAAGGTATTCAAGGAGTTTGATCAGAACGGTATCAACATCGTGGGTCACACCGATAGCACCGGTTCCAATGAGTTGAACATGCGCCTGTCGCGTGAACGTGCCAGCGCTGTTGCCTCCTACCTGTCGGGGCAGGGTGTTGCCGGCGGTCGCATCAGCAGCGCAGGCGTCGGGCCGAGCCAGCCGATTGCCAGTAACGATACCGAAGCGGGTCGTGCGCAGAATCGCCGGGTAGAGATCAATCTGCGTCAGATGTAAGACGGCAGATCAAAGAAAAGCCGCGCCGGAGTCATTCTGGCGCGGCTTTTTTATGTCTCGCCGTTGGCGCGGCGGTTGCCGAATCAGGAGTCATTGCCCCGGGCGCGATCCGCTGGCGTCGGGTATTGAGCGTGCAGGCGCGCCAGGTGGGCATCCTTGTCTTGCCAAAGCTGGTTTACCCAAGCCTGGAAGTCCGCGCGGAAAGCGGCATCGTTCTGGTAATCCTTGCCGAGGAATTCAGCCGGTATCGGCTTGAGTTCGCAGTGCATGACTACGTGCGGCACCTGGCCGCTGAGCAGATCCCAGAAGCTGGGATTGCCGTTGGGATAGTGAATGGTAATGTCGAGCAGTGAACGCAGCTGGCTACCCATGGCGTCCAGTACAAAGGCAACCCCACCTGACTTTGGCTTGAGCAAATAGGTAAAGGGCGATTGCTGCTGCGCATGCTTGGCGGGAGTCAGTCGGGTGCCCTCAAGGAAATTGAACACCGCAACAGGTGTGGTCTTGAATTTTTCGCAGGCTTTGCGGGTGGTTTCCAGGTCCTGGCCTGCCTTCTCGGGATACTTTTCCAGGTAGGCCTTGCTGTAGCGTTTCATGAAGGGGAAATCCAGCGCCCACCAGCAGAGCCCGATTACCGGCACCCAGATCAACTCCTGCTTGAGGAAGAACTTGAGCATCGGCATGCGTTTGTTCAATACGTGCTGCAGCGCCAGTATGTCGACCCAGCTCTGGTGGTTGCTGGTCACCAGGTACCAGCCGCGATAATCCAGCTGGCTAAGCCCCTCTACCTCCCAGCGGGTACTGCCGACCAGCTTCATCCAACCGCTGTTGCAGTACATCCAAAGCTCGGCAACTTCGATCATGATCAGGGTGCAGAGTTTTTTCAGCGCGGCGATCGGCAGCAGCTTGAACAGCGCCACGATGAACAGCAGCGAGGCGCAGCATATGGTATTCAGGGCCAGCAGAAAGGTGGCCAGGGTCCCGCGTACAAAGGCAGGTAGAAAAGACAGCATGGCATTGGGCTCGTGGGCAGGACCGCCGCGGGGCGGTCGTCGCAATTATCTTATTGGTTGTTATAGGCCTGTATGGCCGTCAGTGCGATGGTATAGACAATGTCATCCACCAGCGCGCCACGCGACAGATCGTTCACCGGTTTGCGCAAACCCTGCAGCATGGGGCCAACGCTGACGACGTTGGCGCTGCGCTGCACCGCCTTGTAGGTGGTGTTGCCGGTGTTCAGGTCGGGGAACACGAATACCGTGGCCTGGCCTGCCACCGGGCTGTCTGGCGCTTTCTGGCGACCGACGCTGGCAATGGCGGCGGCATCATACTGGAGTGGGCCGTCTAGCAACAGTCCGGGCTCGCGTTCTTTCGCCAGGCGAGTGGCTTCGCGGACCTTTTCCACCTCGCTGCCGCTGCCGGAGCTGCCGGTGGAATAGCTGATCATGGCAACCTTCGCGGGGATGCCGAAGGTTTCCGCCGAACGTGCGCTCTGGATGGCAATTTCGGCCAGATCCTCGGCGCTGGGGTCGGGATTGACCGCGCAGTCGCCGTAGACCAGCACCTGCTCGGGCAGCAGCATGAAGAAGATCGATGACACCAGGTTGTAGCCGGGCGCGGTCTTGATCAGCTGGAAGGCCGGGCGAATGGTGTTGGCGGTGGTATGGATGGCGCCGGAGACCAGGCCGTCTACCTCGTCGAGCGCCAGCATCATGGTGCCGAGCACCACGTTGTCTTCCAGTTGTTGCAGTGCCATGGGCTCGTTCAGACCCTTGCCTTCGCGCAGCTTGACCATGGGCGCAACGTAACGCTCGCGCACCTGGTCCGGATCGATGATCTTCAGCCCCTCGGGTAGGGTGATGTGCTGGGCGCGCGCCACGGCTTCCACCGATTCGGGCTTGGCCAGCAGTATGCAATCGGCAATGCCGCGGCGTTGACAGATGGCGGCGGCCTGCACGGTGCGCGGCTCGTCGCCCTCGGGCAGTACAATGGTTTTGGCGGCACGCTGCGCCTGACGCACCAGCTCGTAGCGAAAGGCGGGCGGCGACATGCGTTTTTCACGCGGCGTATCGCAGCGCTTGGCCAGCCAGGCATGGTCGATGTGCGAGGCGACGAAGTCGGTTACCCGCTCGGCGCGTTCGCGGTCGTCGATCGGTATCTCGCGGTTCATGCGGTCGAGCTGGGTGGCGGTGTCGAAGCTGTTGGTGCGCACGCCGAGAATGGTCAGACCCTGGTCGAGCGCCGGCTGGCACAGCTGCACCACGCGCGGGTCGGGTGCCATGTCGCCGGTCAGCAACAGGCCCGCCAATGGTGTGCCAGCGAGCGAGGCCAGGCTGCTGGCGATGATGATGTCGTCGCGGTCGCCGGGGGTGACTATCAGGGTGCCGGGCTTGAGACGGTCGATGATGTTGGGCACGGTGCGGGCACAGAGGGCGATTTCCATCACCCGACGCTGCTGCATGTCGCCGGGATGGTATACGGTGGTTTTCAGCAGCGTGGCGATGTCGGCAGTGCGTGGCGCGTTGAGCTCATCCTGCCAGGGCACGCAGCCGATCAGGCGGAAGTCTTCGGTATCCAGGCGCACCGAGGCTTTTTTCAGGTCCAGAGCAAACTGTTTCAGGGTGTTCTTCAGCGTAGGGGCGTCGGGCACATCGGCCAGCACCTCTTCTTCCAGCCCGTGCACCTTGTTGACGATTACGCCCAGAACCTTGGGATGTGCCGGGCCGCCGAAGGCCTGGGCATGAATTTCAATACGATCGGCCAGGGTGGCCATGTCGTCGCCATCGGGGGTGGTCACCAGAATGACGTCGGCATCCAGACTCTTGGCCAGCGCCTGATTGATCTGCGCGGCGTAGCTGCTCTGGCGCGTCGGCACCATGCCCTCGACTACCACCACATCGGCATCCTTGGCGGCCTGCTGATAACGGCTGACCATCTCTTCCATCAGGTCGTCCAGTTCGCCAATGGCCAGCAGATGTTCTACCTCGGCCAGCGGCATGGCGGCGGGCGGGGTCAGGCCCAGGGTGCGACTGATCAGCTCGGTGGAGCGCTCCGGGCCTTCATCGCCCGGATGCGGCTGGGCGATGGGCTTGAGAAAATGGACGCGCAGGCCGGTGCGTTCCAGCGCGCGGATCAGCCCCAGGCTGGTAGAGGTCAGGCCCACACCAAAACCGGTGGGGGCAACAAAAAAGGTATGCAGGCTCATGCCGGGGTTTCCATTTGCGCGGGCTGGCGATCCATCACGGTGAGGCTTTCTTCGGCGATCTGCCGCTCTTCGTCGGTGGGTATCACCAGAATAGCCGGTGAGCCCGGCGCTTCAATGCGGCCGGCTTCGCCGCGGGGCAGGCCGCTGTTGCGATCGGGATCCAGGTGCAGACCCATGACCGCCAGATGATTGAGCGTCAGGGCACGCGTCAGGGCGGAATTTTCGCCGATGCCGCCGGTAAAGATCAGCCCGTCGACGCGCGGCAAGGCGACCGCCAGCCCAGCCAGCGAACGTGCCAGGCGGTAGCAGAATACCTCAATAGCCAGCTGCGCCCCGCCGTGGCCGTCGGCACGCGCCTGTTCCAGCTCACGCATGTCATTGGACAGACCCGAGAGGCCAAGCAGGCCGCTTTCGCGGTTGAGCAACTGCTCGATACGCGGCAGATCCCAACCCAGGGTGCGGGCCAGATGCGCGTGCAGGTTGGGGTCGACATCGCCACTGCGCGTGCCCATTACCAAGCCTTCCAGCGGCGTGAGGCCCATGCTGGTATCCATGCTTTTACCATCGAGAATGGCGCAACTGGAACAGCCGTTACCCAGGTGCGCGCTGAGCCAGGCGCCGTAGCCGTCCTGGCGACCGGTCAAAAGGCTGGCCTGATGAGCAACATACTGATGGCTGGTGCCGTGGAAGCCATAGCGCCGCACGCCGTGCACGGCATACAACTCATCGGGCAGCGCATAGCGGAAAGCATGGGGCGGCATGCTCTGATGGAAGGCGGTGTCAAAAACCGCCACCTGGGGAATGTCAGGCAGCAGTTCCGTGGCGGCACGAATGCCGCTCAGATTGGCCGGGTTGTGCAAGGGGGCCAAGGGGGCATTGGCCTGGATGCCCGCAAGGACCTCGTCATCGATCAATCGTGCTCCGGTGAATTGCTCGCCGCCGTGAACTACCCGATGACCCACTACGCTGATCGGCAGTTGCGCGTACTTCTTGATCAATGGCAACAGGGCGTTGAGCGCCTCGCGGTGGTCGGCATCGCCAAGGCTCTGCGTTTCGCCACCGGAACAGCTGAAGCTGGCTTGCGGGGTGTTCAGGCGTTCTGCCTGGGCTTCGAAGAGGGGTTTTGAACTTCCCTGTTGGCGCAGTGCCAGCTTGATTGAAGAGCTGCCACCGTTGATGACCAGTACCAGGCGTTTTGTCATGGTAACGTCAATCTTCCTGTGTCAATGAGCAGCCCCATGGCTGCCGATAATGAAGGCGCATTTTGCGCAGCGTGCCAGCGGTTTGATGTCCTTTGGCACTCAAGGTTCAAGCGCGGCGGCTGTTGTGTGACCTCATCTTCAGTCGCTCCGCTAGTCGGGTCAAGCCGTGCGTTTGCGGGTTAATCCGCGTACACTCACGATTTTTAAGCAAATGATAGGAACGAGATTATGCAGATTGCTGCCAACAAGGCTGTTTCCATCGATTACACTCTGACCAATGCAGAGGGCGAAGTGCTGGATTCTTCCAATGGTGGCGCTCCGCTCGTCTACCTGCACGGCGCTGGCAACATTATCCCCGGCCTGGAGAAAGCGCTGGAAGGCAAGCAGGCGGGTGATGCGGTGAATGTCACTGTCGAGCCGGCCGAAGCCTACGGCGAATTCAACGCCGAGTTGATTGCCGTATTGGGCCGTAACATGTTTGAAGGCGTTGATGAACTGGAAGTGGGTATGCAGTTCCACGCGTCAGGTCCTGACGGCAGCATGCAGATTGTTACCATCAAGGCGCTGGAAGGCGATGAGGTCACCGTTGATGGCAACCACCCGCTGGCCGGCGAGCAGCTGACCTTCGATGTCAAAGTAGTGGATGTGCGTGAAGCGACCGAAGACGAAATGGCCCATGGTCATATCCATGGCGAAGGTGGCGTAGAGCACTGATAACAGCGCTCCACCGCACGATAAAACCAGCTCCTCGGGGCTGGTTTTTTTTCGCCTGCACATTGGCGGCGAGGGTAACGCTCAGATTTCGCACTATCACTGCCATCAATAGTTACCGGTGACTCTATTAAATAAAGTTGACCGGTCGTATAGTGCTTGCATGAATACGATCCAGGACAAACGCGCGCGCATTCTTGCCGCCGGCACCAGCGTGATGTTGCGCAAGGGCTATAACGGCACCGGTGTGCAGGAAATCACCCAGGGCGCAGGTGTGCCCAAGGGCTCCTTCTATCATTACTTCGAGAGCAAGGAAGATTTCGCCATTCAGGCGCTGCACTACTATTACAGCCCGCGCATCGAGCGATTTGCGGCTGCCCTGAGTGCCCCTGAGCTGTCGCCGCGCGAGCGCGTGCTGCGTTGCTACCGTGACCTGATTGGCTACTTCGCCAACCAGGAGCAGCCTTCCCACCAATGTTTCATCGGCAGTCTCTGTCATGAGAAGGCCGATGAGAGCCAGCCTATAGGTTTTGCTGCTGCGGCCATTCTGCAGCGTTCGAGCCAGGTGCTGGCCGAGTGCCTGGAGCAGGCGCGGGCGGCGGGTGAAATTGCCTCCGATCAGGATCCCGCAGCACTGGCCAGCTTTATCGGTGCCGCTTGGGAGGGCGCCTTGCTGCGCATGAAGACGGATCGACAGATTGCGCCTTTGCGCGTGTTTATCGCGCAACTGGAGCGTCTGCTGCAGCCCTGAGATTTTCCCTGAATAAACAAGACGACCGGTCAGCTCTGCAGCTGAGCGACCTGTCGATCGCCGCGTATTGACCAAGACACCAAGAGGATTCACGCATGTCTGCTGACGTAACCCCGCTGTTTGCCCCTATCACCCTGGGTCCGCTGACCCTGAGCAACCGTATTGTGATGGCGCCCATGACCCGTAACTTCTCGCCCAAGGGCGTACCGAACCAGGGCGTAGTTGATTATTACCGTCGCCGCGCCGAGTCGGGTGTGGGCCTGATCGTGACCGAAGGCACTGTGATCAATCATGCCGGCGCCAACGGCTATCCGAACGTGCCGCACTTCTATGGCGACGAAGCGCTGGCCGGCTGGAAGCAGGTGGTGGATGCGGTACACGCGGCGGGTGGCAAGATAGCTCCGCAGCTGTGGCATGTCGGCAATGTTCGACGTCTGGGCACCGAGCCTGATCCGGAGGTGCCGGGGTTTGGCCCGATGGAAAAACAGAAGGAAGGCAAGGTATTGGTCAAGGGCATGACCCAGGCCGACATCGACGAGGTGGTTGCGGCTTTTGCCCAGGCTGCCAAGGATGCCAAGGCAATCGGCTTTGACGCCATCGAGCTGCACGGCGCCCACGGTTATCTGATTGACCAGTTCTTCTGGGAAGGCACCAACCAGCGCACCGACAGCTACGGTGGCAGCATGGAGAATCGCGGCCGTTTCGCCGTGGAGATCATCCGAGCGGTGCGCGCGGCAGTAGGGCCTGACTACCCGATCATCTTCCGCTTTTCGCAGTGGAAGCAGCAGGACTACACCGCTCGCCTGGCGCCCACGCCCGAGCTGCTTGAGCAGTTTTTGGCGCCTTTGTCAGAGGCGGGTGTGGACGTTTTCCATTGCTCGCAGCGACGCTTCTGGGAGCCTGAATTCGAAAGCTCGGAGCTGAACCTGGCCGGCTGGACGCGCAAGATCACTGGCAAGGCGGCCATCACTGTGGGTAGCGTGGGTTTGGACGGCGAGTTTCTGGAGTTCATGGTCAATACCGACAAGGTGGCGCAGACCGCCAATATCGACGACCTGCTAACCCGTCTCGGCGCTGGCGAGTTTGATCTGGTCGCGGTAGGGCGTGCGCTGTTGGTCGACCCGCAATGGGCCGACAAGGTGCGCGAAGGTCGCTTTGCGGATATTCAACCCTTCAGTCGCGAAGCGCTGAAAACTCTGGTCTGAGTGTCAGGGCGCGGGCCGTCCTACTTGCTGGGGACGGCCTGCGCGGGCATGCTCTGGCTCAGGGCAGCCTGCCGCAGGCTGCGCTCAAAACGCTGCACTATGCTCTGCCAGTCCAACTGGCAGGCACGGTGCCGGGCGTGCAGACGAATACTGCGGCGACCTTCGACGTCCTGTATCAACCAATTCAAATTATCGATAAACACCCTGTCGTGGCTCGGTGGCGCCAGGCAACCACTGTAGCGATCCTGAATGTGCTGGTGCGCGGCAGCGGTGTCAAAGGCGCACACGGCCAAGCCGGAAGCCATGGCTTCGGTAACCACGTTGCCGAAGGTTTCCGTCAGGCTGGGGAAAACAAAAATATCGGCGCTGGCATAGGCGCTGGCTAGCGGCTCACCGGTCAGCGCGCCGGCGAATGTCGCGTCCGGCATCTGCTTGCGCAGCTCTCTTGCCGAGGGCCCATCCCCGACTATCACCATAAAGAGTTTGCCGCGTGCATTTGCATGGGCTGCCTTTACCTGATTCCAGCATTCGATCAACAGCTCCGGGTTCTTCTCCGGCGACAATCGCCCCACGTGCAGCAGCACGGTGTCTTCAGCGCTGGCGCCCCAGGTGTCGCGTAGGCTCTGACTGCGGTGCGCCGGATGAAAATGCGTGCAATCCACACCGCGTCCCAGCAGTGCCAGGTTCTGCACGCCCAGTCGGCTCAGCTCGCGCTGCTGGGTAGAGCTGGCCACTAGGGTCAGTTGCGTCTGGTTATGGAACCAGCGCAGATAACGCAAGGCTGGATCATGCAGCAGGCCTAGGTGGAAATGGTTGCTGTATTGCTGGAAGTTGGTATGAAAGCCGCTGATTACCGGTATCTTCATGCGGCGGGCCAGGCGTAGCGCGGACCAGCCGAGTGGGCCTTCGGTGGCCAGGTAGACGGCATCCGGCCGTTGTCGGCTCCACAACGCCTTGAGTTTGCGGCGCGCCGGCAGC
Source organism: Halopseudomonas sp. (assembly GCF_036961105.1). GTDB lineage: Bacteria > Pseudomonadota > Gammaproteobacteria > Pseudomonadales > Pseudomonadaceae > Halopseudomonas. The sequence continues at coordinate 469,002 of NZ_JBALWW010000001.1, forward strand.
CCCCACTGCAGGCCAGGGTAGCCCGGGATGGGCAGGCCGCGCACCCGCCTTTCCAGCAGGTTGCCCGACTGTCTCAAACCGGGCTTTTCGCCCGCTATGGCTGGCCTGATCAGTTGCACCCGATGGCTGCGCCCCAGTAAGCCCTGGCAGAGTTTGCCCAAGGTGCTGCTGACCCCGTTGATTTGCGGCGGATAGGTTTCGGTGACCAGCGCAAAGCACTGGGCGGGGGGATGGGCTATGTTCATGAACCGAGTATGGTCTCGGGTCATGATGTCGGTGTTACATACTTGTTACGTTTTTGTGATGGGCTGACGCTCGCGCACCCACAGCAGGGTAGAGCCGGCCACGGCTGCAGGCATCACCAGCAGGTTGACCAGCGGAATCAGCATGCCCACATACACTGGTAGTCCGAACCCCAGCGCGATACCACGACGCCCGCGCATCCAGCGCAGCATGTCGATAAAACTCACTTTCTCGTTGTCGGCCTGATAGTCGATGTACTGCACCGCCATCATCCATACGCCGAAGGCCAGTAGCAGGGGCGAGGCGATCAGGTTGACCACCGGGATCAGTGTGAGTAGCAGCAGTACCGCCACCCTCGGCAGATAATAGAGTAGTTTGCGCAGCTCGCGTCCCACGCTTTGCGGCACGACCAGCAGTATGTCGCGATAGCTGGTAGGCGGGCTGACTTCATTGCGCTCCTGCTCGGCTATCTTCTCGGCCAGAAAGCCATAGAAGGGCGAGGCGATGATATTGGCGACCACGCTGAAGCCGAAGAACAGGATCAGCAGAACCACCAGAGCAAACAACGGCCACAGCAACCATTCGATGAAGGAGGCCCAGTCGGGCAACTGGGGCATCAGTTGAGCCATCAGCAGATTGAATTGCTGTATGCCCCAGCCGATCAGGGCTACAAACACCAGCAGGTTGAGGATCAGTGGTATCACCACAAAGCGCCGCAGCCCCGGCTGCCGCAGGGTGCGCCAACCTTCCTTGAGGTAATCGGGGCCGCGCAGAATGTCGAATGTAGCCTTCATGATGCTGGGTTCCTCGCGGAAATATGGGCTTGGTCCGGGCTATAGGGGTAAACTATTTGGCTGATAAGGTCTTTGCAATTTTCACATGGCAAAGGACGCCGTAAGCTGCGTCCCTGAAGATGGCTCGGGAGGGTCGCGATGAGCGTACTGGTCAACCGCTTGGCACCGGATTTTACCGCGCCGGCGGTGCTTGCCGATGGCAGCATTGTAGAGGATTTCGCCTTCTCTTCGCTGCGCGGCAAATATGTTGTGGTATTTTTCTGGCCGCTGGACTTTACCTTTGTCTGCCCGTCGGAAATCATCGCCCACGACAATCGGATGGACAAGTTCCGCGCCCTGGGCGTGGAGGTGGTCGGCATCTCGGTCGATTCGCAGTATACGCATTATGCCTGGCGTAACACGCCAGTGGAGAAGGGCGGCATTGGCCCGGTCGGCTTCACCATGGTGGCGGACGTCAAGCACGAGATTACCCGCACCTACGGCGTTGAGCACGAAGACGGCGTGGCACTGCGCGCCTCCTTTCTGATAGATCGAGCCGGAATTGTGCAGCACCAGGTGGTCAACAATCTGGCACTGGGGCGCGAGGTCGAGGAGATGATTCGACTGATCGAGGCTCTGCAGTTTACCGAAGAGCACGGCGAGGTGTGCCCTGCCGGCTGGCGCAAGGGCCAGAAAGGCATGCAGGAGAGCCCCGAAGGGGTCGCCAGCTATCTGGCCGAGCACGCAAGCAGGCTTTGACAATCAATCGATTTTCCAGAGCGATCGGCCTTTTGGCGGGTTCCCCTTGACCCAGGATCGCTCTGCTTTTTTTAGCTCGCCACTGCGGTGGTGAAACGGAGGCTTATATGTCTGAAGTGCGTCACTCTCGTCTGATCATCCTGGGCTCGGGTCCAGCCGGTTACAGTGCAGCGGTATATGCTGCACGCGCCAATCTCAAACCATTGCTGATTACCGGGATGCAGATGGGGGGGCAGTTGACCACCACTACCGAAGTCGACAACTGGCCGGGCGATGTTGAAGGGCTGCAGGGGCCGGATCTGATGGAGCGCATGCGCAAGCACGCCGAGCGCTTCGAGACCGAAATTCAGTTCGACCATATCAACAAGGTGGATCTGAGCAAGCGTCCCTTCAGCCTCTGGGGCGATAGCGGTGAGTATCAGTGCGACGCGCTGATCATTGCGACGGGTGCGTCAGCACGTTACCTCGGCCTGCCCTCTGAAGAAGCCTTCATGGGCAAGGGCGTTTCTGCCTGTGCGACCTGCGATGGTTTCTTCTATCGCAATCAGGATGTCGCTGTAGTGGGTGGTGGCAACACTGCCGTGGAAGAAGCGTTGTATCTGGCCAATATCGCCAAGAAAGTGACCATGGTGCATCGCCGCGAGGTGTTCCGCGCCGAAAAGATCCTGGTCGACAAGCTGCTGGCCCGCGTCGCGGAAGGCAAGATCGAGCTGAAGCTCAATGCGCAGCTGGACGAAGTGTTGGGCGATGAGACCGGGGTAACCGGCATGCGCATCGCGCTGAACAGCGGTGGCACCGAAGATATTGCCCTGGCGGGTGTCTTCATTGCCATTGGCCACACGCCCAACACCAGTCTGTTCGAGGGCCAGTTGGACATGCACGATGGCTACCTGAAAATCAAAAGCGGCACCGAGGGCAATGCGACCCAGACCAACATTCCCGGTGTTTTTGCCGCTGGCGATGTGGCTGACCACGTCTATCGGCAAGCTATCACCTCAGCCGGTGCCGGCTGTATGGCAGCGCTGGACGCCGAGCGTTTTCTCGACGAGCTGTAAGCTGTACCGTAGCCAGAGCCGCGCTGCCATCGAAGCCCTGCCTATGCAGGGCTTTTTGCCATGTGCGGGCCGACTGCGGGGCTGTCAGGCTGAGACAGGGGGAACTATAGGTCAACGCCAGCGGGTCTACTGAGGACTAGCAATCTGCGTGGGAGACCTCTGATGTCGAAAAAGCATTTCTATCTGGTCGGGTATATTCTCGACAACGACCCCGGTTCCGTCGAGCTGGAGCTCGACAAGTCCAGCCTGAGTGATGAAGAGGCGCGCGAGTATATCCTCTCGCAGCACCCAGAGGCCGAGGCCGGGAAAGTGACGGATATCCGGGTAACCGAGATACAGCATCCCGGCGATGAGAGCAGCGATCCAGGTCATAATCTGCAGCACGCCGATATTTAAGGGCCGATATTCATGGCGTGTCTGGCTGGTACGGTCATACCTGGACAAAATGCCTGGCTTCGTCCTGGGCAGGCTGGCAGGCCGATCGACCTTGGGATTTTCGTTGCAGGCTGCAGCCAAGTGAACTATCCCGCACTGAAAGCGACTATGCTTAAGCTTGTCAGGAGTCGCGCCCGCCGGGTGCGACGACCTCTCTTTCCGTTTGTCATGGAGCGCCATCTGATGAAGATATTTCCGCTGATTGCTGTCGCCGCCGTATTGGCCTGTTCCGGTCTGGCGTCTGCCAGCAGTTTTGTTGCCACCACCGACACTATTGGCGCCTCGCTGGCCAATAGCGTTGAGGGTACCAGTGACGTCAGCTCGGGCGGTAACGACAAGGTGTTGTTGCAGGCGCGTGACGACGCTGCGAGCTTTGTCGCCAGCGGCGGCAGCATCCGCGGGGTGCGCCTTGAGGCGGCCCTGCAACATATCCGCGCGCAGCAGCCGGCATTGCACGCCAGCGACATGCAATTGGCCGAGGCCATTCTCGCCCGTTGAAATGGTCTGCCTATGGCCTGCTGAGCTGGCTGATGCTGGCAGTGCCAGTGCCGGCGGCCTTGCATCTGGAGTTGGCCACGCAAGCGCTGACCCCGGCTGAAGCGAGTGCAACGCAGGGGTTACTGGACGACGCTTTGGCCGTGCTCCCGCCGACCTTGCTGAGTCGGCTGGATGAAACTGTATCTGTGCGCTGGGCTGCCGGGCTGGATGGGCAGGTGATAGGCCGCGCGACTGCCAGCGGTAACGTGCTGCTCAACGACCGCTGGTTGCCGGCACTGACGCGGCGCGAGGCGTCACCGGACGCCCGCCGGCAGTTACTGGCGACCCTGGTGCACGAGCTTGCACATCTTTATGATCGCGCCCGCTATGGGTCTCTGGCTGAACGGCGATTGTGGTGGGCGTGCCAGCAGCAGCAAAGCGCGGGGCCCGTTGGCCTGGCGCCGCGCTGTCGGGGTGAGGCTCGGCGCCGTTTCACCTTGAGCGATGATCCGCGTCTGCTGGATCTGGCCGGTTGGCCTGAGCGCGTCGGAGCAAGAGGGGCGCGGGAATCGGACAATCAGCAGCGGGACCGCAGTCCGGACGCTTACGAATTGTCCAGTCCTGCAGAGTTTGTGGCGGTCAACCTCGAATATTTTCTGCTCGACCCGCAATACGCCTGCAGGCGTCCGGCTCTGTTTGCCTACTTTCGCGCGCATTTCTCCTGGGCGCCGGACACGGCGGGTTCCTGTTCGGCAACTTATCCTTACCTGAATGCCAGCCTGGAATCGGCACAGCCGGCATTGGCGCAGCTTGATCCTCAGCGTGTTTACGCCGTGCATTATCTGCTGGCAGAGCCGAATCAGCAGTGGGCCAGTCGCTGGGGGCACAGCATGCTGCGTCTGGTCATCTGCGCACCAGGACGCCCGCCCGGCCCCGACTGCATGCTGGACGTGGATGAACACCTGGTGCTCTCATTTCGCGCTTTCGTGGACGACCTGCAGCTGTCGAGCTGGGACGGGCTGACCGGCGAATATCCCTCGCGGCTGTTCATCTTGCCGCTCACCCAGGTGGTGGATGAATACACCAAGCTGGAGCTGCGCAGCCTCAGCTCGATTCCGCTACAGCTCAGCGCAGCGCAGCGTGGTGCGCTGCTGCAGCAGGCAGCCCAGCTGCACTGGAGTTATGACGGCAACTATTATTTCATCAATAACAACTGCGCCGTGGAAACCTTGAAGCTGCTGCGCAGCGGTACCAATGATGAGCGGCTGCGCGACCTGGAAAGCATCACGCCCACGGGCCTGCTGAGTTTACTGCAGGCCCATGATCTGGCAGATGCCTCAGCGCTTGCCGACCGCCAGCACGCCATGCGCCGAGGCTATTTTTTTGATTCCTACCGCGACCGCTACCAGGCGATGTTCGCATTGATCAGCACCCGTCTGCAGGTCACTCCGCAGCGGGTGGAAGACTGGCTGGCGCTGCCCGCAGCGCAGCGCAGGCCCTGGTTGCGCCAAGGCGATCAGCGCACCACGGCAGCCTTGTTGCTGCTGGAACAGGCTGCGCAGCGTCGGCAGCTGCTGCTGGTGCAGCAGGAGCTCAAGGAGCGCTATCTGGGATCGGGCAAGGCGGGCGATCAAGCATTCGAACAGACCGAGCAGCTACTGCAGCAATTGCTTGTCGATAGTGGTTTTCTCAGCCGGCCGGCCCAACTGTTGAAAGCAGGTTACGGATTGCCGCAAGCGAGCGAGTGGCTGGAGCTGGAGGCGGCCGGCGGTGAAGGGAAACGACGTCTGCGGGAGATGGCGGCCAGTCTTGACGAGCAATTGCTGAAGCTTTTGGACGCGAGTCGTCAGGACGAAATTGCCGACGGCAAACGCAATCTGCAGTTGCTGGTGGCGCGCCTGCGTGAACAGCACCGCGCGGCGGGTGGGCTGCAGTTGCCCTGATGCATTGTCGATAGGCGAAAAAAAACCAGCTCATGGCTGGCTTGTTCCAGGGGCTTGCCTTGAATCTACTTCACCATCCGAGCAGCTCGGATGGTGCCTCGAGGGAGAATCGAACTCCCACTCTGTCACCAGAAACGGATTTTGAATCCGCCGCGTCTACCAATTCCGCCATCGAGGCATTGCGCTTTTTGCAAGCCGGCGCGGAGTATACGAAGCTGTAGATGCCAAGGTCAATCCTTCACCGTCAATAGATAGCGCATTGGATCGCGGAAAGATGCGATTTCCGCTATCATGTGCCCCCTTTGAAACTCCGCCGGAACCGCTCCCTGCATGCGTCTCAGTGATTTTGCCTTTACTTTGCCCGATGAGCTCATCGCGCGCCATCCGCTGGCCGAACGCCGCGCCAGCCGCTTGCTTTGCCTGGATGGCCCCAGTGGTGAGCTGAGCCATCGGCACTTTGCCGATCTGCTTGAGTATCTGCGTGCGGGCGATCTGATGGTATTCAATAACACCCGGGTGATTCCGGCGCGGCTGTTTGGTCGCAAGGAAACGGGTGGGCAACTGGAAGTACTGGTCGAACGGGTGCTGGATGAATACCGCGTGCTTGCTCATATTCGTTCCAGCAAATCGCCCAAGCCAGGCAGTCGGATCCTGCTCGACGGCGACGCCAGCGCCGAGATGGTGGCACGGCATGATGCGCTCTTCGAGTTGCGCTTTGCCGAACCGGTCTTGCCGCTGCTCGATCGCGTGGGCCACATGCCGCTGCCGCCCTATATCGACCGTCCGGATGAACAGGCCGATCGCGAGCGCTACCAGACGGTCTACGCCAAGCGCCAAGGCGCCGTGGCTGCACCCACTGCCGGCCTGCATTTTGATCGGGCGTTGCTGCAGGCGATTGCCGAGAAGGGCGTGGCTACCGCCGAGGTGACGCTGCACGTGGGCGCCGGGACCTTTCAGCCGGTACGCGTCGAGCGCATCGAAGAGCACGTGATGCATCAGGAGTGGCTGGAAGTCAGTTCAGAGGTAGTGGCTGCGGTGGAGCAATGCAAGGCGCGGGGTGGCCGGGTGATCGCTGTGGGTACCACCAGCGTACGCTCGCTGGAATCCGCCGCGCGCGATGGCGTACTCAAGCCGTTCAGTGGTGACACCGATATCTTTCTCTATCCCGGCAGGTCCTTCCACGTGGTCGATGCCCTGGTAACCAATTTTCACCTGCCGGAGTCGACCCTGCTTATGCTGGTTTCGGCCTTTGCCGGTTATCCCGAAACCATGGCTGCCTACGCCGCCGCGGTGGCCGAGGGTTATCGCTTTTTCAGTTATGGTGATGCCATGTTCATCACCCGCAATCCGGTCCCGCGTGGCCCAGAGGTATCGCAATGAGTCACATGTCATTTGAGTTGTTGGCTACTGACGGCAAGGCGCGTCGCGGCCGCCTGACCTTCCCGCGTGGCGTAGTGGAAACTCCCGCATTCATGCCGGTCGGCACCTACGGTACGGTCAAGGGCATGTTGCCGCGCGATGTCGAGGCAATCGGCGCGCAGATCATTCTCGGCAATACCTTCCACCTGTGGCTGCGCCCCGGCACCAAGGTGATTCAGCAGCACGGTGACCTGCACGACTTCATGCAGTGGAAGGGCCCTATCCTCACCGACTCCGGCGGCTTCCAGGTGTTCAGTCTGGGCGCCATGCGCAAGATCAAGGAGGAGGGCGTGTACTTCTCCTCGCCCGTGGATGGCGCCAAGGTGTTCATGGGGCCGGAAGAATCCATGCAGGTGCAGCGCGAGCTGGGTTCAGACATCGTGATGATCTTCGACGAATGCACGCCCTATCCGGCGGACGAAGACACCGCGCGGCGCTCCATGGAGTTGTCACTGCGCTGGGCCAAGCGTTCCAAGGCGGCCCACGAAGGTAACCCCTCGGCGCTGTTCGGCATCGTCCAGGGCGGCATGCATGAAAGTCTGCGCCTGCGTTCGCTGGAAGGTCTGTGCGAGATTGGCTTTGACGGCCTGGCCATTGGCGGGCTGTCGGTCGGCGAGCCGAAGGACGAGATGATGCGCGTGCTGGATTTTCTGCCCGGCCACATGCCACCGGAAAAACCCCGTTACCTGATGGGCGTTGGCAAACCGGAGGATCTGGTGGAAGGTGTGCGCCGCGGCGTCGACATGTTCGACTGCGTGATGCCCACGCGCAATGCGCGTAATGGCCATCTGTTTACCGACGCCGGCGTGATCAAGATCCGCAATGCGGTGCACCGGCACGACCAGAATCCGCTCGATGCGGCCTGCGACTGCTACACCTGTCAGAACTTTTCGCGCGCCTACCTGCATCACCTGGACAAGTGCGGCGAAATGCTCGGCAGCATGCTCAATACCATCCATAACCTGCGGCATTATCAGCGGCTTATGGCAGGTTTGCGCAGTGCCATTCAACAGGGTACATTGACCGACTTTGTGGATGACTTCTACGCCAAACTCGGTTTGCCGGTTCCGCCGTTGCAGGCTTGATTAGCGCCCGAATCGCCCCCATAACCGATTATCTTGCAGTTCAATAACAGGAGTGTCACATGAGCTTTTTCATTCCCGCCGCCATGGCGCAATCAGCTGGCGGAGCCCAGGACCCTATGGGCGGTGGCTTGCAGTGGATTTTTCTGGTCGGTTTCGTGGTCATCTTCTATCTGATGATCTGGCGCCCCCAGGCCAAGCGGGCAAAGGAACACAAGAATCTTATCTCCGGTCTGAGCGCGGGTGACGAAGTGGTCACCGGTGGTGGCATTCTGGGCAAGGTCAAGAAAGTGACTGACGAGTTTGTGGTGCTGGAAGTCAGTGACAGCCAGGAGCTGAAGTTTCAGAAAGGCGCCATTGTCGCCGTGCTGCCCAAGGGCACGCTGAAAGCCATCTAATCCTTAATGTAGAACTCTGTTCCGGGCGCCGACAAGGCGCCCGGACTGCTATCAGGCCCTGATATGCTCAACCGTTACCCCCTCTGGAAGTACCTGCTGATTGTGGCCGTGCTCGCACTTGGTCTGGTTTATGCCATGCCCAATCTGTACCCGGATGACCCTGCGATTCAGATTTCCGGTGCCAGTTCCACGCAGACCATCGAAGAATCGGACCTCAATCGAATTGAACAGGCGCTGGCTGCGGCTGGCCTGCAGACCAAAGGCAGCGAGCTGGGCAACAATGGCCGCTCGGGTCTGGTGCGTCTGGTCAATCGCAGCGATCAGTTGCAAGCGCAGGATGCAGTGCGCGATGCGCTGGGCCGCGATTACGTGGTGGCACAGAATCTGGCTCCGACCACGCCCGAATGGCTGAGCAACATCGGCGCCGGTCCCATGACCCTGGGTCTGGACCTGTCTGGCGGGGTGCACTTCCTGTTGCAGGTGGATATGGACAAGGCGCTGGAATCACGCGTTAACGTCTATCAGAGCGAGCTGCGCGGCCTGATGCGCACAGAAGGTTTGCGCTACCGCAGTCTGCCCACCCAGGGCACCACGCTGCAATTCGGCTTTGCCGATGAGGAGCAGCTGTCGCAAGCGCGTCGTTTGATCGGCCAACAGTACAGCCAGTTTGCTCTTGAGTCGGTTGAGCGCAACGGGCAGCAAGTGCTGCAGCTGGCGCTGACCGAGGCCGAGATCACCAATATTCGCGAATATGCGGTCAAGCAGAACCTGACCACGGTACGCAACCGCGTGAACGAGCTGGGTGTGGCTGAGCCGCTGGTTCAGCGCCAGGGCGCCAACCGTATTGTGGTCGAATTGCCCGGCGTGCAGGATACCGCTGAAGCCAAGCGGGTGCTGGGCAAGACCGCCAACCTGGAGTTCCGTCTGGCCGCCGAGCCCGATGCGGCGGCCGCCACCACCGAAACCTTCGAGTACCGTGGCAGCAACGGCAGGCCACCGGCTGCGGTTGAGCGCAGCATCATCATTACCGGCGATCAGGTGACCGATGCGCAATCCAACTACGATGAAAACGGCCGCCCACAGGTCAACATCAAGCTGGATAGCCATGGTGGCGAGTTGATGAACCGCGCCACCCGCAACAACATCGGTCGCGGTATGGCGGTGCTGTTCATCGAGCAGCGCCAGATCAGCCGTACCGTGACGCAGGAAGTTGATGGTGTTGAGCAGCAGGTCGAAATTCCGGCCTTCGTTGAAGAGAAGTCGATCATCAGTCTGGCGACCATCCAGAGCGCGCTGGGAAATCAGTTCCGCATTACTGGTCTGGATTCTCCGGCGGAAGCCTCGGAGCTGGCGCTGCTGCTGCGTGCCGGTGGTCTGGCGGCGCCCATGCACTTTGTTGAAGAGCGCACCATCGGCCCAAGCCTGGGTGCAGAGAACATTGCCAAGGGCGTGACCGCGACTCAGGTGGGCTTTGCCCTGGTGCTGATCTTCATGGTGCTGGTCTACCGCGCATTCGGCGTGGCTGCCGGCATAGCGCTTAGCTTCAACTTGGTACTGCTACTGGCGCTGATGTCGCTGCTGGGCGCCACCCTGACCCTGCCGGGTATCGCCGGTATCGTATTGACGCTGGGGATGGCGGTCGATGCCAACGTGCTGATCTTCTCGCGCATCAAGGAAGAAGTGGTCAATGGCATGTCGCCGCAGCGTGCTGTGCACGAAGGCTACGACAAGGCATTCTCGGCCATTATCGATGGCAACCTGACCACTCTGCTGGTTGGTGTGATCCTCTTTGCCATGGGCTCCGGGCCGATCAAGGGCTTCGCCGTTACACTGTCGCTGGGGATTCTGACCTCCATGTTCAGTGCCATCATGGTTACCCGTGCCATGGTCAACCTGTCCGTCGGTGGACGCGACGTCAAGAAGCTGTGGCTGTGAGGATCAACCCATGAACAATATCAAAACCATTAACTTCCTCGGTCTGCGCAAGGTCTTCTTCGTTGTTGCCATCGTCTTGATGCTGGCCTCCTTTGCCAGCCTGGTGGTCAAACAGTTGAACCTGGGTCTGGATTTCACCGGCGGTGCGCTGGTGGAGCTCAACTACAGTGAAGCCGCTGACCTGGAAGAGATTCGCGGATTGCTGCGCAGCAATGGCTGGAACGATGCTGTGGTGCAGAATTTTGGCGCCTCGACCGACGTGCTCATTCGCCTGCCCAGTGACAATCCTGACCTAGGCGCCGAGATTGCCGAGCTGGTCAAGCGCCAGGATGGCAGCGAAGTATCGGTCAAGCGCGTAGAGTTCATTGGCCCGCAGGTAGGGGAAGAGCTGCGTGACAAGGGCGGCATCGGCATGCTGCTGGCGCTGGGCGGCATCCTGCTGTATGTGTCGCTGCGCTTTCAGATGAAGTTTGCTGTCGGTGCCATAGTCGCGCTCTTCCACGACGTGATCTTTACCCTCGGTGTGTTTTCATTCTTTGGCATCTCGTTCGATCTCACGGTGCTTGCGGCCTTGCTCGCGGTGATCGGTTACTCGCTCAATGACACCATCGTGGTGTTCGACCGGGTGCGTGAGAATATGCGACTAATGCGCCAGACCGAGCTGACCGACATCATCAACATCTCCACCACCCAGACGTTGGGCCGTACCCTGGCTACCTCCTTCTCGACCATTCTGGTGCTGCTAGCGCTGTTCTGGTTCGGTGGCGAGAATATCCACGGCTTTGCTACCGCGCTTTTGATTGGTGTGGGCGTGGGTACCTACTCATCCATCTACATCGCTGGCGGTCTGCTGGTCAGCATGAAGCTGACCCGCGACGACCTGATCCCGCCGCAGATCGAAGAAGCGGTCGACGATCGGCCTTAGCATCGGCTTTGCCGATGCAGCTGCAAGCTGCAAGCCTTAAGCTAGAAGCTAGAAGCTTAAAATCAAAAAGCCTACACCGGAGTCTGGTGTGGGCTTTTTACGTTGTAAGACTTGACGCTGGAATCCTGCAGCTCAGCCTGAGCTTCCAGCTTCCAGCTTCCAGCTTCCAGCTTCCAGCTTCCAGCTTCCAGCTTCCAGCTTCCAGCCCACACTCCGCCCACAAAAAAGACCCACACCAATCAAGATGTGAGCCTCTCTGTACAGTCCTGCACGGCCAGCTTGTAGCTTGCCGCTTGAAGCTTGTAGCTTGAAGCTGGGGGGTTAGAGTTTCATGCCGGAGGTGAGGTGCGGCTGAATAGCCGTGAGTACTGCCTTGAAGCACTTGGGGTTGCCGGCAACGATGTGCCCCTTGTCGAGGAACTGGTGGCCGCCGGTAAAGTCGCTTACCAGTCCGCCTGCTTCCTGGATCAGCAGGGCACCTGCTGCCATGTCCCATTCTGCCAGGCCGAACTCCCAGAAGGCGTCGTAGCGGCCGGCGGCAACGTAGGCCAGGTCGAGGCTGGCGGCGCCGGCGCGGCGGATGCCGGCGGTCTGGCCAACCAGGCTGCGGAACATGCCCAGATAGTTGTCCAGCGCGTCGATCTGATCGTCGCGGAACGGGAATCCGGTGCCCAGCAGCGCGCCATCCAGGGATTTGCGGTTGCTGACGCGCAGGCGTCGGCCGTTCAGCGCGGCGCCACGGCCACGGCTGGCGGTAAATTCTTCCTGGCGAATGGGGTCGAACACCACGGCGTGCTCGATGCGGCCTTTTACCCGGCAGGCGATGCTGATGGCAAAGTGCGGCACGCCGCGAATGAAGTTGGTGGTGCCGTCGAGCGGATCGATGATCCAGACGGTATCGGCGCCGTCGCCCTGGCCGGGCTGAAAGCCGGACTCTTCGGCCTGGATGCTGTGATCCGGGTAGGCTTTGCGCAACTGGGTGATGATGGTCTGCTCGGCGGCGCGGTCAATCTCCGTGACGTAATCGCGAGCATCCTTCTCGTCGATGGTGAGAACATCAATGCGTTCCATGGAGCGGTAGATCAGTTCTCCGGCGCTGCGCGCGGCGCGCAGGGCGATGTTCAGCATGGGCTGCATAGGATGTTTCTCTGTCAGGAAGATGAAAAGCCGGAAATTGTAGCAGATAACCCGTGCAACATGAATGCATCGTGGCTATCGACTACCAGCTTTTGTAAGATGCAGGGTTCATTCAGGCTCGTTAAAGGTGCAGCAGTGTTGAATAATGTGCGTGTGGTGTTGGTCAACACCAGTCATCCCGGCAACATCGGCGGCGCGGCGCGGGCGATGAAGAACATGGGCCTGCATGAGCTGGTGCTGGTCGATCCGGTGCGCTTCCCCGATCCTGCCGCCAGTTCCCGCGCGGCCGGCGCTGACGATGTGCTGCAAAGCGCGCGCATCGTCGAGACGCTGGAGGAGGCGATAGCCGACTGTGTGCTGGTACTGGGTACCAGCGCCCGCGATCGGCGCATTCCCTGGCCGGTGCTTGATCCGCGGGAAGCCGCAGACGAGGTGTTGAACCGCCTGGAGGCGGCAGAAACCGGTCCGATAGCCATTGTATTTGGCCGCGAAGATTCCGGTCTGACCAGTGAAGAGCTGCAGCGCTGCCAGTATCACGTGCATATACCATCGATGCCTGATTTCAGCTCCCTGAATCTGGGGGCGGCGGTGCAGGTGCTGGCCTATGAGTTGCGCATGCAGTCGCTGCAGCGCGCTGGCGCGCCGACCAAGATGCACAAGGTCGAAACCACGGCGCTGCCGAACGAAACGCCGGCCACCGCCGGGGAGCTGGAGCAGTATTTTCAGCATCTTGAGCAGGTGCTGGTTGAAATCGGCTTCCACGACCCTCAGAAACCCAGACAGTTGATGCCGCGTTTGCGCCGTCTGTACGGGCGCATCCAGGTCAACCGGATGGAAATGAACATCCTGCGCGGCATCCTGACCGAAACCCAGAAGGCCATCGGAGTCAAAGCATCCGGTGCGCGGAGACGTTAAGCATGTTTGCACGCATGAAAGAAGATATCGCCAGTGTGTTCCATCGTGACCCTGCTGCGCGCAACACGCTGGAAGTGCTGACCTGCTATCCGGGGTTGCATGCGGTCTGGCTGCATCGGTTGTCGCATGGTCTGTGGGTGCGCAAGGCTTTCCTGTTGGCGCGCATGGTGTCGCACCTGGCGCGCTGGCTCACCGGTATCGAGATTCACCCCGGCGCCAAGCTGGGCCGCCGTTTCTTTATCGATCACGGCTTTGGTGTGGTGATCGGCGAGACCGCCGAAATCGGTGACGATGTCACCCTGTATCAGGGCGTGACCCTGGGCGGCACCAGTTGGAATCAGGGCAAGCGCCACCCGACGCTGGAAGATGGCGTGGTGGTGGGCGCCGGCGCCAAGGTGCTGGGTCCCTTTACCGTGGGCAAGGGCGCCAAGATCGGCTCCAATGCCGTGGTAACCAAGGAAGTGCCGGCAGGTGCGACGGCTGTGGGTATTCCCGGTCGCATCATCCTCAAGGAGGCGGATCAGTCCGCCGACCAGCAGCAGGAGGCCAAGCGCCAGGCGATGGCTGAGAAGCTGGGCTTCGACGCCTATGGCGTCAGCCGCGATATGCCGGACCCGGTGGCCCGGGCTATCGGCCAGATGCTGGATCATATGCACGCGGTGGATGGTCGTCTTGAGGGTATGTGCAAGGCGCTGAGCGAGTTGGGCAGCGATTACTGCGCCAAGGATTTGCCTGTGCTGGGTGGTGAAGATTTCGAGTTGTTGAAAGACGATACGCAGACGGCAATGGATGCTCACGACGACACCAGTGCACGCTGAGGTAAGCGCATGAAACAACCCATTTATCTCGACTACGCGGCCACTACACCAGTTGATCCGCAGGTGGCGAAAAAAATGATGGCCTGCCTGACGCTGGATGGCAATTTTGCCAATCCGGCTTCGCGCTCGCACCTCTATGGCTGGAAGGCCGAGGAAGCGGTAGAGCTGGCTCGGCGTCAGGTCGCGGATCTGGTCGGCGCCGACCCGCGCGAGATCGTCTGGACCTCGGGTGCGACCGAGTCGGACAACCTGGCGATCAAGGGCGTGGCGCACGCGCTGGCCGAACGCGGCCGTCATATCATTACCTCCAAGATCGAACACAAGGCGGTGCTTGATAGCTGTCAGCAGCTGGAGCGCGAAGGCTTCGAAGTAACCTATCTGCAGCCGGGCGCTGAGGGTGTGATCACCCCGGAGCAGTTGCACGCGGCCCTGCGCGACGACACTGTGCTGGTCTCCCTTATGCACGTTAACAACGAGGTGGGGACGGTTAACGATATTGCCGCATTGGGTCAGGTGGCCCATGCGCGCAAGGTGCTGTTCCACGTGGATGCGGCGCAGTCGACCGGCAAACTGCCTATCGACCTGAAGGCGCTGGAAGTCGACTTCATGTCGTTCAGTGCGCACAAGACCTATGGTCCCAAGGGCGTAGGCGCGCTCTTTGTTCGCCGTGGTTTGCCGCTGCGGCTGGAAGCGCAGATTCATGGCGGCGGGCATGAGCGGGGCATGCGTTCTGGCACCCTGGCGACCCACCAGTTGGTGGGTATGGGTGAGGCCTTTGCGCTGGCTGGCAAGCTGATGGCGGCAGAAAATGAGCGCATGGCCGTGCTGCGCGATAAGCTGCTGGCCGGGTTGGCCTCCTTGTCTGGTGTGTCGCTCAACGGCAGCGCTCAAGCGCGTGTGCCGCACAACCTCAATCTGGCGTTCTCCGGGGTGGATGGCGAGCTGTTGCTGCTGGCCCTCAAGGACCTGGCGCTGTCCAGCGGTTCGGCCTGCACTTCTGCAGCGGTGGAGCCCTCCTACGTGCTGCGCGCCATGGGTTTGAGCGACGAGCTGGCGCATAGCTCGATTCGCCTGTCGTTGGGGCGCTTCACCACAGAGCAGGACATCGAACGCGCAATCGAGGTCATCTGTCAGGCGGTCAGCCGGCTGCGTCAGGCGGCCTGAAGCGACCGCCCGGCGGGAACCCATCGCCTGTTATCTATTTGTCTTTAACCTGCGTATAATCCGCAGGTTAACCATCTTTTATCATTTCAATCCGAAAATACTGTCTGGAGAGTTACATGGCCGTTGAACGCACCCTGTCCATCATCAAGCCCGATGCCGTTGCCAAGAATGTTATTGGCCAGATCCTGAGCCGCTTCGAGCAGGCCGATCTGCGCGTTATTGCTGCCAAGATGGTTCAGCTGTCACAGTCTGACGCCGAAGGCTTCTACGCCGAGCACAAAGAGCGTCCTTTCTTCAAGGATCTGGTTGGCTTCATGACCTCTGGCCCGGTTGTTGTGCAGGTGCTGGAAGGCGAAGGCGCAGTCTTGAAAAACCGCGACCTGATGGGCGCGACCAACCCCAAGGAAGCGGCGGCTGGCACTATCCGCGCTGACTTCGCCGAGTCCATTGATGCCAACGCAGTACACGGCTCAGACTCTGCTACCTCCGCTGCGCGCGAAATCGGCTACTTCTTTGCCGAAACCGAGCTCTGCCCGCGCTAAGCTTGTTCTTATCTGTTCAACCAAGTGATGTGACCACCATGAACAATGCCACCAGCAAGACCAATCTGCTGGGTTTGACACAGCAGAAACTGGAAGCTTTCTTCGAAGGATTGGGAGAGAAGCGTTTTCGTGCCGGCCAGGTCATGAAATGGATTCATCACTATGGTGTCGACAACTTCGATGACATGACCAATGTCGGCAAGGCCCTGCGCGAAAAGCTCAAGGCCTGCGCCGAGATTCGCGGTCCCGAAGTGGTCAGTGAGGATATTTCCCGTGACGGCACACGCAAGTGGGTCGTGCGGGTTGCCTCGGGCAGCTGCGTAGAGACGGTATACATTCCGCAAAACGGACGAGGCACGCTCTGTGTTTCATCCCAGGCGGGCTGTGCGTTGGACTGCAGCTTCTGCTCGACCGGCAAGCAGGGCTTCAATAGCGATCTGAGCGTGGCCGAAATCATCGGTCAGGTGTGGATTGCCAACAAGTCCTTCGGCTCTGTGCCTGCCACTGTGGATCGCTCGGTGACCAACGTGGTGATGATGGGCATGGGTGAGCCGCTACTGAATTTTGACAATGTCGTCGATGCCATGCAGCTGATGATGGACGACATGGGTTACGGTATTTCCAAGCGCAAGGTGACGTTGTCTACCTCGGGCGTGGTGCCGATGATCGAAAAGCTGGGCGAAATCACCGATGTCGCTCTGGCACTGTCGCTGCATGCGCCAAACAACGAGTTGCGCAGCCAGCTGGTGCCGCTGAACAAGAAGTACCCATTGGAAGTATTGCTGCCGGCTTGCAAGAAATACATTGCCGGTCTGGGCGAGAAGCGTTCATTGACTATTGAATACACGCTGCTCAAGGACGTGAATGATAGCCCGGAGCAGGCGGCCGAACTGATCGAGCTGCTGCGTGACATTCCCTGCAAGATCAACCTGATCCCCTTCAACCCCTTCCCGCACTCAGGCTACGAACGGCCCAGCAACAATGCCATTCGCCGCTTTCAGGACATGTTGCATCAGGCCGGCTATAACGTCACTGTACGTACCACCCGCGGTGAGGATATCGACGCCGCCTGTGGGCAACTGGTGGGGCAGGTAATGGACAAAACCCGCCGCAGTGAGCGCTACATTGCGGTACGCCAGCTAGCCGCTGAAGCGGAAGGCGTAGTACCGGCCCCCGGCCGCAGTCACTAACCTATTTCAGCCAGGAAGGATGAACGCATGAGCAAGTCTGCAGTCCTGATGTTAACGCTGAGCCTGCTATTGGGCGGCTGCGTTACCACCGGTGATACCGGCCGCAAGGTTGACCCGATTCAGGCGCGCGATGCCTATATTCAACTGGGCCTTGGCTATCTGCAGAAGGGCGAGACCGAGCGAGCCAAGAAGCCGCTCAGCGAAGCGCTGGCGCTGGACCCTAAATCAGCCTCTGCCAATACGGCGCTGGCACTGGTGTTTCAGTACGAGGGTGAATACGAGACATCCGAGAAGCACTTTTTGGCAGCCCTGAGTGCCGAGCCCGACAATGCGCGCATCTTGAATAATTACGGTGCCTTTCTGTTGGATCGCGAGCGTTATCCCGAGGCCTTGGGGTATTTTCAACAAGCCGCCAAGGATACCCTCTATAGCGAACGCTCGCGGGTTTTCGAGAATCTGGGCATTACCCATCAGCGCATGGGCGCCACTACCGAGGCGCGTGAAAGCTTCGAGCGCTCGTTACGCCTGAACAGCCGCCAGCCGCGGGCCCTGTTCGAACTCGCACAACTGGAATACCAGGCGCAGGATTACGTGCCGGCCTGGCAGCACTATCGCGCCTTCGCCGAGATGTCCGGTCAGAACGCCGCCAGCCTGGATTTGGGTATCAAGCTGGCAAAACGCTTTGATGATCATAACCGCGCTGCCAGCTACGCGTTGCAGCTGAAGCGACTCTATCCCGCCAGCCCCGAAGCGAAAGCGCTTATGGAGTCTGAATAACCATGAGTTCCGAATCTCATGAGGCACCTGCAGGCATGACCGAACAGCAACGCTTGAGCAATCCCGGCGAAACCCTGCGCGCTGCACGTACCGAGCGCAAGATGACACAGGTCGAAATCGCGCAGAACCTGAAAATTTCGGTAGCCGCTGTGGAAGGCATTGAAAACGGCTTTTACGACCGCCTGCCCGGTGACACCTTTGCGCGTGGCTACATTCGCAGCTACGCCCGCCTGGTCGGCCTCGACCCCAACCGGTTGGCCGTGGAATTCGATCGTTATCGTGGGATAGAAGTGCGCGAGCGCCCGGTCAGCGGCATCAGTCGTGTAGCCGAACCCCGGCGTAGCGGTAGCGGGGTGATGCGCTGGGTCGGTCTGCTGGTGTTGCTGGTGCTTATTGCTGGCTTGGTCTGGTGGTACGACAACCGCAGCGAAGAGGCTTCGCCAGCCGCTGTGCCGGGCGGGTCCCAAGAGGGTGGGCTGCTCGACGAGGTAGAAGTCGACGCGTTGACGCTGCCGCCTTCCATTGCCGAGCAGGCCGAAACATTAACCGATGAGCAGCTCGGTCTGCGTAGCGACGCAGACACTGTAGATGCTCAGACCGCAGCAGCAATCGCTACCGGCGAGACGGCTGGCGGTCAAGCGGTCGCCCCGGCGGAGGAGACCATTGAGAGCGCCGAGAGCGCCGATGGTGCACCTTCGACACCGACCTCACCCGTGACAGCAGAGACCGAGAGCACCCCGCCGGCTGCCCAAACAGCTGCAGCTTCTGCCGGTGCCACTCTGAGCATGAGCTTCAACGCCAATTGCTGGGTGCAGGTGAAGGCGGTGAATGGCGCGGTATTGCACAGCCGCCTGATGCAGCCGGGCGAGTCCATCACGCTGGACCACGACGGTGCTCTGGATCTGGTGATCGGCGATCGCAGTGCCGTGCAGTCCCTGCGTTACCGGGGTGAGCCAGTTACCTTGCCGCAACAGAGTCAGTCGGGCGTAGCTCGCCTGCGCCTGGGTCAGTAAGAGGTTATTCCGTTATGCATAATCATTCGCCGGTCAAGCGCCGCCTATCCCGGCAGATAAAAGTCGGTTCGGTACTGGTGGGAGGCGATGCTCCCATCTCCGTGCAGAGCATGACCAATACCGAAACCTGTGACGTCGCCGCCACCTTGGGCCAGATACAGCGCCTTGAAGCGGCAGGCGCTGACATAGTGCGCATCTCCATTCCCAGCATGGAAGCGGCCGAGGCCTTTGGCGAAATTCGCAAACAGACGCGCATGGCGCTGGTCGCCGATATCCATTTTGATTACAAGATCGCGCTGCGCGTGGCTGACCTGGGCGTTGATTGCCTGCGCATCAACCCGGGCAATATCGGCCGTGAAGATCGCGTCAAGGCGGTGGTCGACGCCGCGCGCCACAATGGCATACCGATCCGCATCGGCGTCAATGCCGGCTCGCTGGAGAAGGACCTGCAGAAGAAATACGGTGAGCCAACGCCGGCAGCGCTGGTTGAGTCGGCAATGCGCCATGTTGATCATCTGGACCGGCTCGACTTTCAGGACTTCAAGGTCAGCGTCAAGGCTTCCGATGTGTTCATGGCTGTGGGCGCCTACCGCCTGCTGGCGGAGCAGATCGAACAGCCGCTGCACCTGGGTATAACCGAGGCCGGTGGCCTGCGTTCGGGTACCGTCAAGTCGGCGGTGGGTCTGGGCATGCTCTTGGCTGAAGGGATTGGTGATACCATCCGCATCTCTCTGGCCGCTGACCCGGTCGAGGAAATCAAGGTAGGTTTCGATATCCTCAAATCTCTGCACCTGCGCTCGCGCGGCATCAATTTCATTGCCTGCCCCAGCTGTTCGCGGCAGAACTTTGATGTAATCAAGACCATGAACGAGCTGGAGAGCCGACTGGACGACGTGCTGACGCCGCTCGATGTGGCAGTGATCGGTTGTGTGGTCAATGGGCCGGGCGAGGCCAAGGAGGCAGATATCGGCCTGACGGGTGGCTCGCCAAACAACCTTATTTACCAGGATGGCAAGCCGGACCAGAAGGTGGACAACGCCGAACTGGTGGACCGGCTGGAAAAAATGATTCGCGACAAGATTGCCGCCAAGCAGGCGCTGGACGCCAATACCATCGTCCGCGGCTGAGGCGACAATTGAAAGGAAAGATGCTTTGAAAACCCTGCAAGCCGTGCGCGGCATGAACGATATTCTGCCCGCCGACAGCGCGCTCTGGCAGCACTTTGAACGGACCGTGGCCGATCTGCTTGGCAGCTACGGCTATCAGCAGATTCGCCTGCCCATTGTCGAGCCGACCGAGCTGTTCAAACGCTCGATTGGTGAGGTCACCGACATTGTCGAGAAGGAGATGTACACCTTCGAGGACCGCAACGGCGACTCCCTGACCCTGCGTCCGGAAGGCACTGCCGGCTGCGTGCGCGCCATGTTGCAACACGGCCTGCTGGGCAGCAGTACTGGGCAGAAAGTGTGGTACACCGGGCCCATGTTTCGCCATGAACGCCCGCAGAAAGGTCGCTATCGTCAGTTTCACCAGGTAGGTGTAGAGACGTTCAACCTGACTGGTCCGGATATCGACGCCGAATTGATCGCGCTGTCCTGGCGCCTGTGGCAGCGCCTGGGTATCGATGGGGCGGTCAAGCTCGAGCTCAATAGCCTGGGCACCAGCGCCGATCGGGCCCGCTACCGCGATGATCTGGTGACCTATCTCAACGCCCGTTTCGAGCAGCTTGATGAAGATAGTCAGCGACGCCTGTCCAGTAACCCACTGCGGATACTCGACAGCAAGAATCCCGAGACCCAGGCACTGTTGGTGGGCGCGCCCAAACTGGCGGATTATCTGAACGACGAGGCGCGCTCGCACTTTGCCGAGCTGCGTGCCCTGCTGGACGCCGTGGGCATTCCCTACGAAATCAATCCGCGGTTGGTGCGCGGGCTGGACTACTACGGGCTGACGGTGTTCGAATGGGTGACCGACCAGCTTGGTGCCCAGGGCACGGTTTGTGCTGGTGGTCGCTACGATGGTCTGGTGGAGCAGCTGGGGGGCAAGCCGGCCCCTGCAGTGGGTTTTGCCATGGGCATCGAGCGCCTGCTGCTGCTGATCGAGACGCTGGACAAGGTACCCGCTGAACTGGCCCGTCAGGTTGATGTCTATCTCGTCACTCTTGGCGAGGCTGCCGTGACTGCGGGGCTGCGGCTGGCCGAGCAGTTGCGTGATGCCTTGCCCGGACTGCGGCTGGTGGTGCATGCCGGCGGCGGCAGTTTCAAGAGTCAGTTCAAGAAGGCCGACAAGTCCGGCGCGCTCTACGCGCTGGTGCTGGGTGAGAACGAAGTGGCGCAGCAGCAGATCGGCTTGAAGCCGCTGCGCACCGAAGCAGAACAGGAAAATCTGGGTTGGCAGGAATTGCCGGCCCGGCTTGCACAGATTATCTGAGCGACAAACGTATCGCTTGTTGAAGGCTAAGGAGTGAAGGGTGGCTTACGAGACAGAAGAAGAACAGGTAGAGAAGCTCAAGGATATGTGGCGTCGACATGGCGCACCCTTGCTGACCGGTGTAGCCATCGCACTGGCCGGGGTCTTTGGCTGGAACGCCTGGACCAATTATCAGGATACTCAGGCGCGCAACGCTTCGACCCTTTATCAGTCGATGCTGGAGTCGGTGCTGGCCAGTGATTCTGAAGCTTCCCGTGCCCGCGCAGCCGAATTGGCGGCGCAGCTGCGCGAAGAGTATGCCAGCACCCGCTACGCCGATTTCGCCGCGCTCATGCAGGCGCGCCTGGCAGTGGAAGCCAAGGATTTTCCGGTAGCCGAGCAAAGCCTGCGGGAAGTCATCGATGGTAGCCAGGACAGCGCACTGCAAGAAGTCGCGCGGCAGCGTCTGGCTCGCGTATTGGCCCAGCAGGAACGTGCGGAAGAGGCTCTGGAGCTGTTTTCCGCTCCGATTGAGGGCGCCGAACTGCGTGCCTCGCGCGAGGAGATCCGGGGCGATCTGCTGCTCAGCCTGAACCGTGATGATGAAGCGCGCGAGGCTTACAAAACAGCGCAGGAAGCATTGGAGGACGCCTCGACGCGGCCCCAATTGCAACTCAAGCTGGATGATCTGGCGGAGGAAGTCTAGTGAACTTGAAGTCTCGTTATGTTGCCCTGGCTCTGGCCGCACTGGTTGCTGCCGGCTGCGGCAGTAACAGTAAGAAGGAATTACCCCCGGCTGAACTACAGAAGTTCGATTCCGAGGTGAGTCTTGAGCGCGTCTGGAAGCGCAACATAGGCAATGGGCAAGGCAAGCTGTTCAACAACCTTACCCCGGCGATGGACGGCCTGACGCTCTATGCGGCTGACGCCAAGGGACGTGTGGTTGCGCTGGATCGCGAAGATGGCTCGGTCAAGTGGCAGGTCAAGCTGGATGAGCCGCTATCAGGTGCTGTCGGCGCCGGTGGTGGACGCGTGATGGTTGGCACCCTGGATGGCCAGGTCATAGTGCTGAACGATGCCGATGGTACTGAAGAGTGGCGCAAGTCGGTCACCAGCGAAGTACTGGCGCCGCCGCAGACCAATGGCGATGTAGTGGTAGTGCAGACCCAGGACGACAAGCTTGTGGCCCTGGATATCAGCAGCGGCGACCAGCGCTGGATTTACGAATCCAGCCTTCCGGTGCTGACCGTACGCGGTCATAGCACGCCGGTGGTCAACTTGCGTCAAGTATTCGCCGGCCTGGCCAGTGGCAAGGTTGTGGCGCTGGCTGCGGACAGCGGGATTCCCATGTGGGAGCAGCGCATCGCTCAGCCGCAGGGTCGTTCCGAGCTGGAGCGCATGGTGGATATCGACGGTGAGTTGCTGCTGGCCGATGACAAGCTGTATGTCGGTTCATTTCAAGGCAACCTCGCCGTGCTGGACGCGCAGTCTGGCCGGCCTTTGTGGCAGCACCCGGCTTCTACTTACGTGGCGCCCGGTGTTGGATTCGGCAGCGTATACGTAAGCGAAGCCAACGGCACAGTTGAAGCCTTTGACGACGGCAGCGCCAGCGAGCTCTGGAGCAATGACAGCCTGGCGCGTCGCCAACTGACAGCCCCCGTGGCCATCAGCAGTTATGTGGCGGTGGGCGACTTTGAAGGTTACTTGCATCTGCTGGCCCAGACCGATGGCCGTCTTGTAGGTCGCGTCAAGGTCGACGGCGATGGTCTGCGGGCACAGCCGATTGCGCTGGGTGATACCCTGTACGTGTTCGGCAACAGCGGCGACCTGGTGGCCTACAAGTTGCAGTAAACCGAAACAGGTTATACTTTCCCGGCCGCTGCGCTCGATTGCGCAGCGGCCGTTTTGTTTTCTTGGCACGCCAGGCGTGCGCGGAGTGATCATGGTTCCTGTTATCGCCCTCGTGGGGCGGCCGAACGTCGGCAAATCCACGCTGTTCAATCGTCTGACCAAAAGTCGTGACGCCATTGTGGCCGACGTGTCGGGTCTGACCCGCGATCGCCAGTACGGCGAAGCGGTGTGGCAGGGCAAACCCTATATTGTGGTCGATACCGGTGGTATCACTGGCGAAGAGGAAGGCCTCGACATGATCATGGCCGGGCAGTCGCTGCAGGCCATTGAAGAGGCCGACGCGGTGCTTTTCCTGGTCGACGCGCGCGCGGGCCGCACCGCAGGCGATGAGTTGATTGCCGAACATCTGCGCAAGCGCAACAAGCACACCTATCTGATCGCCAACAAGATTGACGGTGCTGATCCGGATGCGATCCTGGGCGAGTTTTCCAAGCTTGGTCTGGGTGCGCCTCTGGGGGTTTCAGCTTCGCATGGACGCAACATCAATCCGATGCTGGACGCCGTGCTGAATGATGAGGTCTGGGACAAGGTAGCCACCGACGAAGACGGCGTGCCGTTAGTCGTTGAAGCGATAGGCACCAAGATAGCCATAATCGGTCGCCCGAACGTGGGCAAGTCGACCCTGGTCAACCGCATGCTGGGTGAAGACCGGGTGGTGGTATTCGATCAGGCCGGTACCACGCGCGACAGCATCTATATTCCCTACGAGCGCCACGACAAGCCCTATACGCTGATCGATACCGCCGGGGTGCGGCGTCGCGGCAAGGTATTCGAGGCGATCGAGAAGTTCTCGGTGATCAAGACCCTGCAGGCCATTCAGGACGCCAACGTGGTGATCTTTGTGGTCGATGCCCGTGAAGGCATCGTCGAGCAGGATCTGCACCTGCTGGGCTTTGTGCTCGAAGCCGGGCGCGCGCTAGTGATTGCCGTGAACAAGTGGGACGGCATGGCCAACGAGGAGAAGGAGTTCGTCAAGACTGAACTGCAGCGCCGGTTGATCTTCGCCCAGTTTGCCGACCTGCACTTTATCTCGGCATTGCATGGCAGTGGCGTGGGTCTACTCTACAAGTCAGTAGACAAGGCGTTTGAAAGCGCCATGACCAAGATTCCTACGCGGCGCATGACCGAAATTCTTGAAGATGCGGTTACCGAGCATCAGCCACCGATGGTGAACGGTCGTCGCATCAAGCTACGTTATGCGCATCTGGGTGGCTCGAACCCGCCGATCATCATCGTGCACGGCAATCAGGTGGATTCGGTGCCGCGCTCCTATACCCGCTATCTCGAGAATACCTACCGCAAGGTACTCAAGCTGGCCGGCACGCCGATTCGCGTCGAGTACAAGGGTGGTGACAACCCCTACTCGGAAGTGAAGAACAAGCTGACCGAACGTCAGGTCAACAAGAAGCGCCGCCTGATGAGCCACAACAAGAAGTCGAAGAAGAAGAGCAAGGACAGGCGCTGAGCCTTAGGCCATTTGCACTTGTGATTGCACTTGTGAAAGACACACAAAAAAGCCAGCGAGCATGCTGGCTTTTTTGTGTCTGCGGCCTGCCTGTCGTTGGCAGGGCAGAACTCAGGCGGCGCGCGCCTCGGCCTGGCGCAGGGCGCGGTTGAGGGCGCTGAACAGGGCGCGGAAGCTCGCTGTGGTCAGGTTCTCGTCGATGCCGATGCCGTGCAGCGGACGACCGTTGTCGAGGCGAATCTCAATGTAGGCAGCGGCCTTGGCGTTGCTGCCGGAACCGATTGCGTGCTCGTGGTAATCCATGATTTCCACCTTCACCGGCAAACCGGCGACCAGCGCTTCCAGCGGTCCCTTGCCGAGTCCGCGCCAGTGCAGGGTCTCGCCCTTGTTGAGCACTTCCACATCCACGGCGCTGGTGCCGTTTTCTTCCTGCAAACGGTGACGAATCAGCGCGTAGGGGCTGGTGGCCTGCACATACTCGCGTTCCAGCAGGCCATGAATCTGCGCAGCGCTCAGCTCCAGGCCGAGGCGGTCGGTTTCACCCTGCACCACCTGGCTGAACTCGATCTGCATGCGCCGCGGCAGGCTGATGCCGTATTCCTGCTCCAGCAGATAGGCAATGCCGCCCTTGCCGGACTGGCTGTTGACGCGAATCACCGCCTCGTAGCTGCGGCCGATGTCGGCGGGATCAATCGGCAGGTAGGGCACTTCCCAGACGCCTTCGCTCTGCTGCACGGCAAAGCCCTTGCGGATGGCATCCTGGTGCGATCCGGAGAAGGCGGTATGCACCAGATCACCGACATAGGGATGGCGTGGATGCACCGGCAGCTGATTGCATTCCTCGACTACCTTGCGCACGGCATCAATGTCGGAGAAATCCAGGCCCGGGTTGATGCCCTGGGTGTAGAGATTCAGCGCCAGGTTGACCAGATCGACGTTGCCGGTGCGCTCGCCGTTGCCGAACAGGCAGCCCTCGACGCGGTCGGCACCGGCCAACAGACCCAGCTCGGTAGCAGCTACGCCGGTGCCACGGTCGTTGTGGGTATGCAGGCTGACCAGCACGCTGTCGCGGCGGCTGATGTGGCGGCAGAACCACTCGATCTGATCGGCATAGATATTGGGGGTCGAGACCTCAACCGTAGCCGGCAGATTGAGAATCACCTTGTTGTCGGGCGTTGGCTGCCACACATCCAGCACGGCGTCGCAAACCTGTACAGCGAAGTCCAGCTCGGTGGAGGTGAAAATCTCCGGCGAGTACTGGAAAGTCCACTGGGTATCCGGCTGTTTGGCGGCCAGCTCCTTGATCAGCTTGGCGGCGTTCACCGCGATATCGGTGACGCCCTGCTTGTCCTGCTTGAAGACGATGCGGCGGAAGCTGGGCGCGGTGGCATTGTAGACGTGAACGATGGCCTTCTTGGCGCCGCGCACGGACTCGAAGGTGCGCTCGATCAGATCGGCGCGCGCCTGGGTGAGCACCTGAATGGTAACGTCATCCGGAATGTGCCCATCCTCGATCAGGCTGCGCACGAAGTCGAAATCCGTCTGCGAGGCGGAAGGAAAGGCCACCTCGATCTGCTTCATGCCAATAGCGACCAGGGTCTTGAAGAAGCGCAGCTTGCGTACCGGGTCCATGGGTTCGATCAGCGACTGGTTGCCATCGCGCAGATCCGAGCTGCACCACAGGGGCACTTCGGTGATGGTTCTGGACGGCCACTGACGGTCCGGAATATCAATCGGCTGAAAGGCGCGATATTTGCTGGAGGGGTCGTTGAGCATGCTCATGGTTGTATTCCCTTGCTGCCTGATCTCTCGTGAAGACAGGTTGTTAATATTGGACGTTTGTTGCAGTAAAGGTAATGACTGCGCATCGTCATTTCAATAGAGAATATATATTTGGCACAAACTCGCGTAAGGAGCGCTTTATGCGCATTTTGTGCTGCATCCTTGCGGCTTTTTGCGAGTGTTTTGCGCAAAACGCCAGGGTAGCAGGGGAGGAGTAATCGCAGGTGCGTCGAAACTGGGTGTAGACAGCGACAGCAGCGCGCAGGCTTCAGGGCTGGAATGCGCCAATGAAGATCGCCGGATCGACGCGATGGCCATTCAGGCTGACGTTCCAGTGCAGGTGTGGGCCGGTGGCTCGACCGGTAGCGCCAACTGCGCCCAGCACCCCACCGCGCGCCACTTCATCGCCTGCTTTTACGTCAATGCGCGAAAGGTGGCAGAACATGCTGATCAGCCCCTGACCGTGGTCAACGAAAACGGTATTACCATTGAAGAAGTAGTTGCCGGTCAGAATCACCTCGCCGGCCGCAGGTGCCTTGATGGGTGTGCCTGCGGCAGCGGCGAAATCCAGACCCGAGTGCGGATTACGCTCCTCGCCATTGAAAAAGCGGCGCAGACCGAAGGCGCTGGACAGCCGCCCTGGCACCGGATGATCCAGCATCAGATTGCTCGGCTGGCGCGGGCTGAAGCGGGCGTAGGCGGCCAACTGTTCGTCCAGCTCACGCTGTATGCGCGCCAGTTGCGCCGGCGCGGGATTCACCTGGCTCTTGTTGCGCAAGGTAATGTGCTGTTGCTCATAGTCCTTGCCGCGTACCTGAAAGGTGATCTGCTGGCCGTTGCCCAGTTGCAGCTGTTGCGCACCGGGCGGGGTTTTCAGGTCAATGCCGACAATCGCAATCCAGCGCTCGCCATCTTCGCGAATGATCAGCACCGGCTTGCCATCGTACTGCGCGCGTGGCGCCTCGGTCTGCTGCGGCAGGCCGACCACAGCGACGCCGCCGGGAACCGGGTGGTTCAGCAGTCGGGTTATGAAACCATCGGCGTGCGCGCCAAGGCTGAAAATCCCCAGCAGCACGCTCAGCAGCAGTTTGCGCATTATCAATCCAGTAATGAAAGAGTGTAGGGCGCGCCGGTCTCTACCCGCAGCGACACGTCGCCATCGTGCAGCCTGGCCTTGAGCTGCTGCCCTGGGCTGGTTTCTTTGGCACTGCGAACGGCCTTGCCCTGTTCATCCAGCAGAATGCTGTAGCCGCGGCCCAGGGTTGCCAGAGGGCTGACCAGGTGCAAGGTTTGCCCGGCCTGTTCAAGCCGGCTGCGCTGCAGTCGCAGCACCTGCTGCATAGCGCGGGGCAGGCGCTGGTCGAGCTGCTGTAGCTGCTCGCGCGACTGCGCCAGGCGGCGCCCAGGGTGTTGCGTCTGCAGGCGGGTGCGCAGGTGTGCCAGGGTTTGCTGCTGCTGCGTCAGGCGCTGCTGCAGGCTGCGACGCATGCGAATCTCCAGTTCATCCAGGCGTTGCGCCTGCTGAGCCAAGCGTTCCCCCGGGTGGCGCAAGCGCTGACGCAGGTGCGCCAATTGCAAGCCAGCGCGTGCCAGGCGCTCGCGCACACGCTGCACCAGGCGCCGTTCCAACTGCTCGACCTGGCGCAGCAAGGCCTGCGCGTCGGGGCTCAGCAATTCGGCAGCAGCCGACGGCGTGGGCGCGCGTACGTCGGCCACAAAATCGCTGATGGATACGTCGGTTTCATGGCCTACCGCGCTGATAATCGGCGTCTTGCAGCCGGCCACTGCGCGCGCCACCATCTC
This sequence comes from Halopseudomonas sp., assembly GCF_036961105.1. Classification (GTDB taxonomy): domain Bacteria; phylum Pseudomonadota; class Gammaproteobacteria; order Pseudomonadales; family Pseudomonadaceae; genus Halopseudomonas. Next base: position 497,372 of record NZ_JBALWW010000001.1, read on the forward strand.
TTCGTTGAACGGCCAGAGGTCTTCCAGCGAGCCGCCACCCCGGCTGATGATCAAAGCATCAAACCCGCCGCGGTCGGCCAGTTCAAGCGCGCGCACCAGCTGTGGCGCAGCTTCTCTACCCTGTACGGCGGAGGGCACAATCACCAGCTCGATAAAGGGCGCGCGGCGCTGAAATACGCTGATGATGTCGCGCACCGCCGCGCCGCTGGGCGAGGTAATCACGCCGATGCGGCGCGGATGCGCTGGCAGCGGGCGCTTCAGGCCTTGCTCGAACAGGCCTTCGGCCAGCAGTTTTGCTTTAAGTGCCTCAAAGGCCTGGCGCAGTGCGCCGTCGCCTGCAGGCTCTATGCTGTCGACGATCAACTGGTAGTCGCCGCGGCCCTCATACAGGCTCACGCGGCCGCGTGCACGCACCTGCAGGCCATCCTTCATTGCCAGCTTCAGGCGCGCGGCATGCTGACGAAAGCAGGCACAGCGTATCTGGGCTTTATCGTCCTTCAGGCTGAAATACAGATGGCCGGAGGAGGGGCGGGCGAGATTGGATAGCTCGCCTTCAACCCAGATACGCGGGAACACGTCTTCCAGCAATTGGCGGGCACGGGCGTTGAGCTGGCTGACGCTGAGCACGTCACGCTCGGCACCGAGCTGTTTGAACAGGGCATCGTCATTCATGCGGGCATTCTAGTGCATTCGCTGCCGCCAGGGGCAGGCGCAAAGTAAATTCGCTTTGCCGCATCATTGTAATTGAGTGCAAGCCCCTCGATAGGTATAATGGCGCGCTTCCATTTTCCCGCTCGGGAGCCCTGCCATGCTGCGTATTAGCCAAGAAGCCCTTACCTTTGACGATGTTCTGCTGGTGCCCGGATACTCCGAGGTGCTGCCGAAAGACGTCAGCCTCAAGACCCGGCTAACCCGGCGTATTGAACTGAATATCCCCTTGCTGTCCGCCGCCATGGACACCGTCACCGAAGCCCGTTTGGCCATTGCCATGGCGCAGGAAGGTGGCATGGGCATCATTCATAAGAATATGACCATCGAGCAGCAGGCGCTTGAGGTACGCAAGGTCAAGAAGTTCGAGTCCGGTGTAGTCAAGGACCCGATCACCATCGACGCCAGTGCCACCGTCGGCGATCTGGTTGAACTGACTCGTCAGAACAACATCTCCGGTGTGCCTGTACTCTCCGGCGGCGATCTGGTCGGCATTGTTACTGCCCGGGATATTCGCTTCGAGACGCGCATGAACGCGTTGATCAGCGATGTGATGACGCCCAAGGAAAAGCTGGTCACCGTGAAGGAAGGGGTGAGCGCTGCCGAGGTTCGCGAGTTGCTGCATCGCCACCGCATCGAGAAGGTGCTGATCGTGGATGACGCCTTCCACCTCAAAGGCATGATGACCGTCAAGGATATCGAGAAGGCCAAGGCCTATCCCTACGCCGCCAAGGACGACCAGGGTCGGCTGCTGGTCGGTGCCGCGGTGGGTACTGGCCCGGAAACCCCGGCTCGTGTTGAAGCTCTGGCAGCGGCCGGCGTTGACGTGATCATCGTTGATACCGCACACGGCCATTCCAGGGGCGTGCTGGATCGCGTCACCTGGGTCAAGCAGACCTTCCCCGACATCCAGGTTGTGGGCGGTAATATCGCCACTGCTGCGGCGGCCACGGCGCTGGTGGAAGCCGGTGCAGATGCCGTCAAGGTGGGCATCGGTCCCGGCTCCATCTGCACTACGCGTATCGTCGCGGGTGTGGGCGTGCCGCAAATCTCCGCGATTGCCGATGTGGCTGCCGCGCTCAAGGACACCGGCGTGCCGCTGATTGCCGACGGCGGCATCCGCTTCTCCGGCGACCTGTCCAAGGCGATTGCTGCCGGCGCCTCTGTGGTAATGATGGGCTCCATGTTTGCCGGTACCGAAGAGGCACCGGGCGAGGTCGAGCTGTTCCAGGGGCGGTCGTACAAGGCGTATCGCGGCATGGGCTCAATGGGTGCCATGGCGCAGAGCCAGGGGTCTTCGGATCGCTACTTCCAGGATTCCAGCGCCGGGGCCGAAAAGCTGGTGCCTGAAGGTATTGAAGGCCGCGTCCCTTACAAGGGCTCACTGTCGGCCATCATTCACCAACTGATGGGCGGCTTGCGTGCTTCCATGGGTTACACCGGTGCCGGTAATATCGAAGAGATGCGCACCAAGCCGGAGTTTGTGCGTATTACTGGAGCCGGTATGAGTGAGTCGCACGTGCATGATGTGCAGATCACCAAGGAAGCGCCGAACTACCGTATTGGTTGAGTTTGTTTCGCTGAAGGCTTGGAGCTGAAGGTTGGATAGCGCGTTCTGGTGCCGCACCCGAACGTATTGTCCGGCCTTCAGCTTTCGAATTTCAGCCCTATGTCATTTTCCTGAGGAAAGCCCATGGCCCTGCACGACATTCACGCGCATCGCATTCTGATTCTTGATTTCGGCTCCCAGTACACACAGCTGATTGCGCGCCGCGTACGCGAGATCGGCGTGTATTGCGAGATTCGCGCCTGGGATATGACCGAGGCAGAAATCCGTGAGTTCGCTCCCAAGGGGATTATCCTCGCCGGCGGCCCGGAGTCAGTCACGCAGGAAGGTTCGCCCCGTGCGCCGCAAGTGGTGTTCGAGCTGGGCCTGCCTGTACTGGGTATCTGCTACGGCATGCAGACCATGGCTGAACAGCTGGGCGGCAAGGTCCAGGGTTCCGACAAGCAGGAGTTCGGCTACGCTCGCGTTGATCTGTTGGCCCAGGGCGACTTCCTCAAGGGCATCGAGGATGCGGTCAGCGCCGACGGCGTGTTCGGTCTGGACGTGTGGATGAGCCATGGCGACAAGGTCATCAGCCTGCCCGATGGCTTCCATATTCTGGCCAGCACGCCAAGCTGCCCGATCGCTGCCATGGGCGACGAAAGCCGTCATTTCTATGGCGTGCAGTTCCACCCGGAAGTCACCCACACCAAGCAGGGCCAGCGGATTCTATCGCGCTTCATTCTTGAGCTCTGCGGTTGCGAGGCACTGTGGACGCCGTCCAACATTGTGGAAGATGCCATTGCCACCGTGCGCGAGCAGGTGGGTGACGCCAAGGTGTTGCTGGGCCTCTCTGGCGGGGTGGACTCCTCCGTGGTTGCCGCGCTGCTGCATGAAGCCATCGGCGATCAGCTGACCTGCGTGTTCGTCGACAACGGCCTGCTACGCTTGCACGAAGGCGAGCAGGTCATGGCCATGTTCGCCGAGAACATGGGTGTGAAAGTGGTACGTGCCGACGCTGAAGACAAGTTCCTCTCACGCCTGCTGGGCGTGACCGACCCGGAAGAGAAGCGCAAGATCATCGGCCGTACCTTTATCGAAGTCTTCGATGAAGAAGCCACCAAGCTGCAGGGCATCAAGTTCCTCGCGCAGGGCACCATCTACCCGGACGTGATCGAATCTGCGGGTGCCAAGACCGGCAAGGCGCACGTGATCAAGTCGCACCACAATGTCGGCGGCCTGCCGGACGACATGCAGTTCGAGTTGGTCGAGCCACTGCGTGAACTGTTCAAGGATGAGGTGCGCAAGATCGGTCTGGAGCTGGGCCTGCCTTACGACATGGTCTACCGTCATCCCTTCCCGGGTCCGGGTCTGGGCGTGCGTATCCTGGCAGAAGTGCGCAAGGAGTACGCCGAGATCCTGCGCCGCGCCGATCATATCTTCATCGAAGAATTGCGCCGCGCCGATCTGTATCAGAAAACCAGCCAGGCCTTTGCCGTCTTCCTGCCGGTCAAGTCGGTGGGCGTCGTTGGTGATGGTCGCCGCTACGAGTGGGTTATTGCCCTGCGTGCGGTAGAAACCATCGACTTCATGACCGCCCGTTGGGCGCACCTGCCCTACGAGTTTCTGGAGCTGGTGTCCAACCGCATCATCAACGAAATCAGCGGCGTATCGCGGGTGACCTACGATATCTCCAGCAAGCCGCCAGCGACTATTGAGTGGGAATGAAATAGTTCAGCCGAGCAACCAAAGCCGCCCGGGGCCACCCCAGGCGGCTTTTTTTGTGCCTGAGTTTGGAAGCAGGGCGCACTGAGCATCGGCCGACGGCATTCATTCACTTGCTACAAGCAAAGCAGTAACTCAAGATAGGAATAGTTATCGTTCTGAGACGCAATTGGCATTATACTCGGCGCCACAACACTAGATGGCATCGTCACAACAATAATTACAAGGCGAACGGCTGATATTTTCTGATCACCAAGGACTTGAGCATGACTGAGACTAAAATCGGCGTTAACAAACTACGGACCCCCTGGCAGCATACCGCTAGCGCTCTGCTGTTTTGCGCGCCGCTGATGGCTGTGCCGCTGAGCGTGAACGCCCAGGAAGCAGACAACGCCGATGAAGAGCAGGCTTATCGCCTGGCGCCGGTTATCGTCAATGCTCAGGTGGCGGCGGATGATGATGCCAACTCTGTGGTTGCGCAGGAGCTCTGGGTTGGCGGCAAGGTGGCCACCAGCATCCTGGATACACCTGCTTCGGTTTCCGTCATTACCCAGAAGGAAATCGAGCAGCGCAGCGCCAGTACCACCGAAGAAGTGCTGCAGTACACGCCAGGCGTCATCACTGACTATTACGGTACCGATGACCGTAACGACTACTTCACCATTCGCGGTTTCCAGGCCACTACCTATCGTGATGGTCTGACGCTGGGCTCGATGCGCGGTGTGCGTGAAGAACCCTTCGCCTACGAGCGTATTGAAGTGCTGCGCGGGGCCAACTCCACGCTCTTCGGGCCTGCCGATCCGGGCGGCTCGGTCAACTTCGTCAGCAAGCGTCCGCGTTTCGAGAGCTTCGGCGAGGGTTTTGTGACCTACGGCTCCTTTGATCATAAGGAAGCTGGCATTGACGTAGGTGACGCGCTGAACGACGAAAAGACACTGGCCTATCGCCTTACCGGCAAGATCCAGGACAGCGAACGGGAATACGACTACTCACGTGATGACAATGAGTTTGTCATGGGTGGCCTGACCTGGGAGCCAACAGCATTCACCTCGGCCACGGTGATTCTGGATTACCTGAATCAGGACAGCACACCCAACAGTGGGGGCTATCCGAAAGACAGGGAGTATGACCGCGACGAGTTTTTCGGTGAACCGAGCTACAACTTCCACGATGTCGAACGCACTAATATCAGCGCCAGCTTCACCCACGATTTCGACAACGGATTCACCCTGCGCAGCAATCTGCGCCATAGTGACCTGAGCGATCAGTACGGCTATGTCTATATTAATGATTACGCTGGGCGAACAGGTTCTGTGGTCGACCGTGGCTACCTGGGTTCTCACAGCGAGGCCGAGCAGTTCAACGGTAATGTAATGCTGCAGTATGATGTGCGCTTCGAGAACATCGATAGCAGCACTAACGTAGGGGTGGAATATCTCGACACCACTGCCGAGAACGTGTCCGTATATGGCGCTGCCGACCCAATAGACGTTACGAGCCCGGTATTCAGCGGTGTTTCACCTGCAATCATTTATCAAAACAAGGATCAGGACAGTACCGTCAAGTCCGTGTTCCTGCAGCAAAACCTGTCGTTTTACGAGCGTTTCATTTTCACTGTTGGTATGCGCAATGACTCAATGGATCTGTCACAGAACGATCACCTTCTCGCGGAAAAATCTTCGAATGATTTCTCAGAGAACTCTTTCCGCGGTGCACTAACGTACATCGTGAATGACCAGGTTTCCACCTATGTTAGTGTGGTCGAGTCTGTGTCCCCGCCTGAAGTAGACGTGACCCCGGAGCGAGGCAAGCAGTACGAGTTGGGCGTGAAGTACTCGCCATTGGCGATGAACGCGTTATTTTCTGCTGCTGTCTACGAGCTTACACAGGATGATGTTGCCACGGCGGTTGTGCAGCCCGGTGGGCTCATCGACCAGCAGACCGTGGGCGAACAGCGCGTGCGTGGCCTCGACCTGGAAGCCAAGGCCGAGCTAACTGACAACTTGAGTTTGGTTGGCGGCTATTCCTACATGGACACAGAGGTGCTTAGAGGTGCCCTGCAGGTATGGAATGGGGCGGGGTACGACGTGGTCTCGATCGAGGGCAACGAGCTTGTCTCCGTGCCCAAGCATTCGGCCTCGCTCTGGAGCTATTATAGTGTCCCAGGATCGGATGTTAGCGTTGGCCTGGGTGCCCGTTATTTAGGGGCTTACTATTTTAACGATTTCAACGATACCGGCGAGAGTGATAGCGCCACGCTGTTTGACGCGGTCTTCAACTACCAACTCGTCAAGGGAACGGATCTGGCGATCAACGTCAGCAACATATTGGATGATCAGTATGTCGTCGGCTCCGGCACTGCGGATTACTACAATCCGGGCCGCGAAATCACGGCCAAGCTGAGCTATAGCTGGTAAGTCGCTGCGCCGCCGCCTAGGTGGCGCTGTTGATGCCAAGGCCGTCAGGGGAAATCCTGGCGGCCTTTTGCGTTCAATCAATGAGCCTTTGCGCTGCCGCGCGCTTGTCCTGCATTGGTGGCAGATCGAACAGCCTGGCGTACTCGCGGTTGAACTGCGAGATACTTTCATAACCCACGTCAAAGGCGGCGCGGCTTGCCGTTTTACCCTCTGTCTGGATCAATCGCCGCGCTTCGGTCAGTCTCAGCTGCTTTTGAAACTGCAGCGGGGAGAGTGAGGTTGTAGCACGAAAGTGCTGGTGCAGGGCCGAGCGGCTCATGCCGGCAGCAGCGGCCAATCGGGCGATGGGCACGCGGGACTGGTAGTTGGCCCTGAGTAGTGCAACTGCCCGTGCAATGCGCCGCGCGTGGCTGTCTGGCAAGCCGAGTTGGCGCACCTTCTCACCTTGCGGGCCAAGCAGCAGCCAATAGTGGATTTCGCGCAGCAGTCCGTTCTGCAGTGCGGCCAGTCTGGACGGGTGGTCAAGCGCCCGCACCAGTCGGTGCAATGCGCTTTTCAGCTCGGTGGCGGCCAAAGCGCGCTCCGGCGGCGGGACTGACTGGCCGCGGCCGACCAGTGTCAGCTCGGTCACCAAGCCAATATCCAGATCCAGTGCTACGGCCAGATAGGGCAGGCGGCGGCTGGCGCCCACAATGCGGCTGGCGGTTGGCATGTTGCTGGCCAGCAGCATGCTGTCGCCGGCCTTGAAGCTGTGTAGCGCCGCACCAATAGTCACCTGCTTGCCGCCTTGCAGTATCAGGCACAACAGCGGGCGGGCCACGGCGTGCTCCAGTTGGGTGATGGTGGCACTACGCACCAGGGTGAGCCCCGGCACCGGTGTACGGGCCAGGCCATTGGCGTTGGCATGGTACGAAGCGTAGCTATCGACGGCCTGCAGAAGAGTTTCGGGCATGACGCATTGTGCGCCGTCCGCTTTGGGTGGGTAAAGCTCGTCTGGACAATCAGGCAAAGCTTGACGATCTTCCGGCATCTCAGGTCGCGCGCCTGCGATTAGAGTGATGCGACACCTCATCACTGACGGAGATATTCATGCAAAAGACCATCAACCCCGGCGTCGCCAGTCAGCAGCCATCGGCCACGTCCGCCCCGTGCAGTCACGCCGGTGTACAGGTGCTGGGCGAACAGGGCGCGGAAGGGCGAAAGGCATTCTATATTCACATCGAGGCCCTACCGGGCAAAGAGCAAGAGGTTGCGCAGATGTTGCGCGACATTCGCAATGCGGTGGAAACCGAGCCGGCGACGGGGCCATGGTTTGCGGTACGCCTGGCGTCTACCACCTTCGCTATTTTCGAAGCCTTCCCTGATTTGGCCGGGCGCCAGGCACACGTAGAAGGTGCCGGGGGCGATATATTTCGTGATCTGGCGCGGATGAATAGGATTCTGGCTTTTCCGGCGCAGGTGCACCGGGCGGATGTGCTCATGAGCAAGGATTGTTTTGCTCATCTGCCGCTTTAGCCTGCGTCTATGGTTGCGCTGGTCAGGCTTTTGCCAGCGCATTGAAAACACAGCAAATGCCGCAAGCGCAGCTATAGTTTTACTCATGTCCGGTACCATTCAGAGCCCGGCCCTTGCCGGCCTTTTGCTCCTGTCAGGGATGGATCTCGGGGTTGGTACGTGCAGCTAGCGGAGCTGTACGACCGCTAGACATCAGGGGCGATAGGGTCTTGAAGCGAACTCTCTGGTTGCTGCTCTGTGGCTGTTTGCTGCTACTGAAAGCGGGGGTGGCGCTTGCTGCCATCGATTTCACCGACTGCCGTGAAGAAACCAGCCTGTTACGCTCGCTGGAGCGTGAGCGCGCCGAGATCAATGCCCAGCAACGGGTGTTCGATGCCATATATTCCGATCAGTTTCCTGCCGACTTGAGCCTGGCGCAGGCGGTTGCCCAGACCTCCGCGCAACTGCAGCAAGGGCGCTGGCCGGAGCAGATCGACTGCCCTTCGCTCGAAGATCAATATCAAAGCGCAAGGGCAGGCCTGCTGCGAGCGCAACAGCGACTTGGTCGCCAACAGGCGGTATGGCTGGATCAGCCGGACGCCGCGCGCGACGCGCTGAGCCGGGTCTGGCAATCGCGGCAGCGTCTGACCTCTCAGGCGCAAGCCCTGCGTGCTGCTACAGGTGCTGATCACGGCTCTGCGAGCCTGGTTGCTCGCAACACGGCCGAGCAGGTGCAGCGGCAACTGAGTGAGCTGCGGCGCGAGTTCTTCACGCAGCTCTCTGCGCTCCATCATGAAGCCACCCCCGGGCGCATAGCTGAACTGCTTTCACTCTGGAGCACGGCGTATGAGATAAGGCCCTTGAGCCAGATGCCGGAGGCCGAGATATTGCTTGCCTTGTCGGCAGATCAGCAACAGTTGCTGTCGGACTTCTTTCGCTTGGCCCAGCATGACGTGCTGGTGCAGCGCAACGCCATCAATGACGTGCGTAGCTGGTTGTGGCAGGAACATGCCAGCGCCTTTGCGCAGCTCGATGCGCGTGCCACAAGCGACCTGTTGGCCAGGGAGTTGCGCGCGTTTACCACGCGCCTGCGCTGGCTGCTCAGCGATGTGCAGCTGAGCTACCGCCATACCAGCGGCGATAGCGGCATCACCTCGCTCTGGGCGACCGCTGGCGAGTACCTGCTGGGCGCTCTGGCCGCGGTTGTGCTGGTGTTGCTGGCGCGCGGTAGTGCCAGGCCAGCCGCCCAGTTGTAGAGTCGTTTTGCGCATTGGAGCCGGAGGCGCCGGCTAGCGGCAAGGATCAGCCGGATAACCGCAAGTCTGCCCTTGTTGTTGCCCTGGCTGCTCGCCCTGCTGGGCTTGCAGTTGCTGTATCAGATCTACACGCACCACCACCTGGCGCTGCTGACCTTGCTGATACCGCTGGCTCGTCTGTTCATTCTGTACGGACTGCTCTGCCTGGCGGGTGAATGGCTGCTGCAGCGTATCGCGCAGCAGGCCGGCAGCTTTCTCAATCAGGAGCAACTGACGCAGGTGCAACAGGCGGCCAGGGTATCGGCCGGTCTGGTGGTGCTATTGCTGCTGCTGAGGGATTTTGTTGCGCTCGGTGTAGGTCCTTCCCGGGTGCTGGATATCTGCGAGTGGCTCTGCCTGCTGGGATTCTTGCTGGCGTTGGGGTTGTTGCTGCGCTGTCGGCGGCAGGATCTTGTTGAAGCACTGAAATCGGTACTGCCCTCGCGCTGTGATCGCGCAGTGGATCTGCTGCTGAGCCAGCGCTATTTTCTGTTGACCGCGCCCTTTGCCGCGCCGCCGCTGTTGCTTGCACTGCTCGCCAGTTTTTTGCACAAGACGCTGTTCGACTACGATTGGTATCGCCGCCTTTTCGCGCGCAGTTTCAAGCTGCGCGCCGCTGCAATCGACACGCCGCCAGCCGAACTGACGGTCGACCCTCAGGCGCAGGCCGAGTATGCGCAGTGGTTTGGGCAGAGCGATAGCGAGCACGTACCTTTTATCGACTCAGGGCTATACCAGCATGTGCGCAAAGACCTGAGTCACTGGCTGGACGATGACGGCACTGATAATTCGTTGCTGCTTACCGGATCGCGTGGCGCCGGCAAATCCTCTGTATTGAAGCAACTAACGCAGGATCTGGCGCAGGAGCAACCCCATTTGCAACTGCGCTTGTGCGAGGTGCCCGGCAAGGTAACGACGGCCGACGAGGTGGCGAGCCTGCTGGGTGAGTTGCTTCAGACTGATCTGGCGGCCGGTCCGGCTGCGCTGGTGCATAGCGACGCCGAGCGATCTCCCACGCTGGTTATTCTGGACAATGCGCAGAACCTGTTTCTTCGTCGGGTGGGCGGCCTGGCCGGCTGGGAGACGCTGCTGGCGCTGGTCAATGCCCGCACCAAAAACCTGTTCTGGCTGCTGGTAATCAATAATCAGGGCTGGGCCTACCTGAGCAATATATACGGTCGCGACTACCAGTTCCGCAAAGTGCGCACGACGCGGCCCTGGTCGCAGAACGATATACGCTCGCTGATTCTGTCGCGCAATCACCTGAGCGGCTACAAGATCCGCTACGACGATATTCTGCTGGCGGCACGCGGGCCCGAGGCAGGCAATATTCGCAATGCCGAGCAGTTGTATTTCAGCCTGCTATGGGATGCCTGTCAGGGTAATCCGCTGTTGGCGTTGAGGCTATGGCTGGGTTCCATTTATCTGCAGGGTAACACCGTCGTGGTGGGCCTGCCGGATGAGGTATCTGCCACGCCGCTGGAGCAACTGGACAACGATCTGCATTTTGTCTATGCCGCAATAATGATTCACGAAAACATGACCAGTGCCGAGCTGGTCTCGGTTACCGCACTGCCGGAGCGCGTGGTACGCACTGCACTGAAGACCGGGCTGCATGGCGGCTTCATTCAACGCGCAGAGAACAAGCGTTATCGCGTAGTGCCGCTCTGGTATCCCTCCCTCATGAGGCTTCTGGCCAGGAAGAACCTGTTGCATGAATGATGACAATCCGACTGACCAGTTATCCACTTTCGTGGATATGTTCAACGCCGGCACCATACTCCTGCTGTTCGTCTGCATCTTCGTGTTGTGGCTGATCAACTGGTTCATCCGCAACACGATGGGGCGGGTAATGACGCGCTTCCCCTCGCGCCGTTTCGCCATCATGCAGCTCACCACTCTGTTGAGCTTTATGCTCTATATCTTCGGTGCAGTGGTGCTGGTAGTGGGCGTGCTGCGTCCGCCCCAGGAGTTTCTGATTGCCATTGGCGGCTCGGCCGCAGTGGCGGTAGGTTTTGCTCTCAAGGATGTGGCTGCGTCCTTGATCTCGGGCTTGATACTGCTGTTTGACCGGCCGTTCCAGGTCGGGGACCGGGTGACCTTTGATGACGTCTACGGCGAGATCATGGCGATCACTCTGCGCACCGTGCGACTGCGTACCCTGGACGACAACATAGTCACCATCCCCAATTCGCGCTTCATTACCGATGTCGTCGCATCCGGCAACCTGGGGGCGATGGACATGATGGTGGTCACCGACTTTCATCTGGCCCTGGATGCTGATATTCAGCAAGCGCAGGACATCGCCCGCCAGGTCATAGTCACCAGCCGTTATGCCTATCTGAAAAAGCCGGTCACCTTCGCCATCGAAGAGGTGCCGGTTGCCGAACGCCTGGCCATTCGCCTGCGTGCCAAGGCTTATGTGCTGGATGTGGATTACGAAAAGGCCTTTCAGAGCGACGTCACCGTGCGCACCTCAGCGCTGTTTCGCGAGCGCGCGGTGCTGCGACCGAACTAGTGAGGGCGTGAAGTTGCAGTCGCGCTGGGCGCGGCAACCGCTGCAGCCGGCTAGTTCGGCTGCGCTACCTGGGTGGCGTTCATGTCGGCCAGGGCCTGACGGCTCCAACTGATGAGCTCGCCAGCCAGCTCGTCGGACGCCTGCCCGAGCCCTTCGACCACCGCCGGTACCTGAGGGCTGTCGAGTTGCCGGGTTACCTGGAAATGCTTTCCGCTGATCACCTGGCGCGTGGCCGGGTCGACCAGCTTGGCATCCATGGTGATGGCGATTTCCGGATTCCCGTTGCGATACACCGTCTGGAACTGGCGCAGGTCGCTGTACAGGTGTACGTCGGCCTCCAGTGCCTGGGTGTCGTTGCTGACGGTACGGAAGCTGCCGTCCTGTTGGAAAGCCTGAATCAGGTGTTCGCGCAGCAATGCGGGGTTGGGGTCGGTCCAGCGCGCGCCCTGGTAGCTGTTTACCGTGTTCTCGTCCGGGCTGACCATGATGCGGGGCGCTTGCAGCGCGTAACTGGCATCCGGCGTAATGATGCGCAAGGACAATTGCAGCGGCTGGGTTTGGCTGGGCGCAAGCTGCGGGCTGGGCAGGTTATAAAAAGTGATGGGTTCGGCCTCTGGCAGAACCGAACAGGCGCTGGCCAGGCTCAGTGTCAGCAGGGCTGCGCTCAGCTGCAGGGTGCGACGCTGGATCATGGTTGAAACTCCTGTTTGTTTTCACGGCCCAGCAAAAAGCGGGCAGGGTCATCCTGCAGGCGGCGCGTCAGCAGGCGCAATTCGGCGAGGGTGGAGCGTAATTCATTGATTGCCGGGTCGAGCTGGCCAAGGCCCTGCATGCCGCTGGAAAAAGCAGCCTGGTTATCCACGAGAATCTGCTCCAGAGTGGCGCTGGATTCAGCGACAGAAGCCATGGCCTCTTCCGCGCTGTCGAGGGTTTGCGCGCCCTGGTCAGTCAGTAGCCGGTCTGCGTTATTGATCAGCGCAGTGCTTTGCTCCAGCGCGGCTTTGGCGGCGCGGCTGGTTTCGGTCAGTTCGACCAACAGTTGCTGCAGATTGCCGTCCGGCGAGCTGATGCTGTCGGTAGCTTGATGCAGGCCTTCCAGGGTCTGACTGAGATGCTCGACGTTTTCTTCCGAGAGAATGTCGCGCGCATTGACCACCAGCCGGTTGATGTTGGTCATCAGATCTTCACCGTTGGCCAGCAGGCTGGAGATTGCAGATGGCCTGGCATAGATGATCGGGTCTTCGCCCTTCTTGCTGGTAAGGGGCGGGCTGTTGGGGTCGTCGTGGCTGAGCTCTATTACCGAATTGCCGGTAATGCCGGTGAACGACAGGCTGGCGCGAGTGCTTTCCTTGATAGGTACGCTGGGATCGATGCGAATGCGCGCGCGAACCTTGCGTGGATCCTCCTTGTCCAGCGTCAGTTGGGTAATTTCACCGATACGAATGCCGCTGAACTGGACGGCGCTGCCGCGGGAGAGGCCGGTTACCGCCTGCTTGAACAGCACCGTGTAGTAGCGATATTCGCTGTTGGCGCTGGAGTTGCTCAACCAGATGGCAAAACCGATGGCGGCGAGTGCCGATAGCACGGTAAACAAACCGATGAGCACGTGATGGGCACGGGTTTCCATTATCTATTCGGACTCCGGAATAAGGGCATTTTGGCTGGCAGCCGCGGCGCGGCCGCGCGGTCCATGAAAGTAATCCTGGATCCAGGCGTTGTCTGTTTCGCTGACCCGCTGCAGGCTATCGGCCACCAGTACGCGCTTTTCCGATAGTACAGCAACACGGTCGCAGATGGCGTACAGGGTATCCAGGTCGTGGGTTACCAGAAATACGCTCAGACCCAGGGCATCACGCAGGGTCTTGATCAACTGGTCGAAGGCGGCGGCGCCGATGGGGTCGAGGCCAGCCGTGGGCTCATCCAGAAACAGGATGTCCGGATCCAGTGCCAGGGCGCGGGCCAGGGCGGCTCGTTTGACCATGCCGCCAGAGAGCATGGATGGGTATTTATCGCCTGCTTCCGGCGGCAGGCCGGTCAGGGCTACCTTCATGCGAGCCAGGTGTTCGGCGTCGGCGCGGCTGAGGCCGGCGTGTTCTATCAAGGGGAGGGCGATATTTTCCAGCACGGTGAGCGAGGAAAATAGCGCGCCAGCTTGAAACAGCACGCCAAAACGGCGCTCCTGCTCGGAGCGCTGCTGCGGCGAGAGGCTTTGCAGCTCCTTGCCAAAGACGGTAACAGTGCCGGCGTTGGGTCGCCGCAAGCCGACAATGGAGCGCAGCAGTACCGACTTGCCGGTACCGGAGCCGCCGACCACGCCAAGTATCTCGCGCGGGTAGATATCCAGATCCAGTTGATCGTGAATGGTCTGGCTGCCAAACCGGTTGACCAGGCCGCGGACTTCTACCAGGGGGCGCTGTTGGTCTGTCTGCTCGCTCACCAGCCCATCTCCATATAGAAAAGGGCAGCCAACGCATCCACCAGAATCACCACGAAGATGCATTGCACCACGCTGGAGGTGGTGTGTTCGCCGACCGACTCCGCGCTGCCGCTGACCTTGAAGCCTTCAAGGCAGCCAATGACCGCGATCAGCACAGCGAATACTGGCGCCTTTGCCATGCCAAGCAGGAAGTGGCTGACTTCTACGTTCTCGTTCAGCATGCTCAGATACATGGTCGGGGAGATGTCCAGCGACAGGGCGCAAACCACGGCGCCGCCGAGCAAGCCGGATAGCATGGCGATAAAGGTCAGTGCCGGCATGGCTACCAGCAGCGCCAGCACGCGCGGCAGCACTAGTATGTCGAGCGGATTGAGACCCAGGGCGCGGATGGCGTCGATCTCTTCGTTGGCTTTCATTGAGCCAATTTGCGCGGTAAAGGCGCTGGCTGTGCGCCCCGCCATCAGGATTGCGGTGAGCAGAACGCCGAATTCGCGGAGAAAGGAAAAGGCGATCAGGTCGACGGTATAGATGCTCGCGCCAAAGGATTCGAGCACTGTGGCACCAAGAAAGGCAATCACGGCACCCACCATGAAGGTCAGCAGCGCAACTATGGGTATGGCGTTGAAGGCAGTTTGTTCGATCTGCGCTACCACGGCGGTAAGCCGCCAACTGCCGGGGCGCAACAGATTGCGCGCCAAGCCGCTTAGGGTCAGACCGATAAAGCCCAGCAACTCTAGTACATGCTGGTAAAAACCCTGCATGGCAGCGCCGATACGCTCGAGCAAGGCAATCAACAGCAGCGGTTCTTTGCGCTCCTGCTCGGGCTGGTCGGAGCAACTGCTGGCGATGCGCTGCAACAGCGTACGACGTTCGCGCGCCAGGTCGGGATTACTTTCGCTGAGCTGTTGCAGCTGATCGGGGCCAAGCAGTTCGGCCAGCAACTGACCGCCGGCGGTATCCAGCCCCGCCAACTGGCTGAGATCAACCTGAGTGAAGCTCTGGCGCTGCGCCTGCGGCACTGCGTTGACCAGCCGCCGTAATTCGCTGTAATGGCTCAGTGTCCAGTCGCCGCAAATACGTAGCTTGTCTGCGGGATCGGATGGCAGGGTAAGAAAGGAGGACGCTGATGGCGGCATGGAGGGCATGGTGTGGTTGGCCCGCGCAAAACGGCACGCGGGCGATGGCCTCAAGGCTTGCGCTTGACGCCGTAATTTTCCGAAAGGGTACCGGGGTCGCCGCTATCCTTGGGGGCGTAATCGCGGGGCGGCTCCAGGCTATCGAAGGCTGCCTCGTCCTGACCGTGCTTGCGGCCACTTGGGGCGATCGGTGCATCCTGGTCCAGGGCGGCGAGCAGGCGCTGCCGGGTCATGTCATCGGGCGCCAGTTCCAGGGCGCCATGGGTCAGGTGCTCCTGGATGTCCTGATAACTGCGGTTCAGACGGCCAGCCAGGTTGGCAGTGGTCTTGAAGTGCGCCGCGACCTCCTGCTGATATTCCTCGAAACGCAGCTGCAGACTTTCAAGCTGCGCCTGCGCGCTGGATGAATGACCGCCGCTGACGCGACGGGAAATTTGCGCCAGTACAACGCCGACGACGATTCCCACTGCCAGGGCAATGGCTGTTGCTATCCACAGGTTCTCGCTTGCTTCCACCTTGGGTCCCTCATCTTTCGGTTGGTGCTGCCAGGCAATCGCACTTTTGCTGTCAGAGCATGGTGTTACGGTAACGACATTTCATGGCCAAGGCTAGTGTCTATCTCGGTTGTCCACGTGGCTACCAGGGGGTTCGGCGCGGAGCGCCCGGCGCAGGGCCGGTGCACGCCCGACTCCTTGCCAGTCGCGACAGGCAGAGTTCAGAATACTGTTGGAGTGCTGCCAGTGCGTGCAGTTCCACAAGTGCGACGTCATCCATGCAGCAACAGTCACGGAGAATGCCATGAGCCGTCCAGGCGAAGAGCAACTGATCATCGACGGACCAGCTGGACCGCTGGAGGCCGTACTTACCCGCGGGGAGCGCGTCGGGCTGGTAGCCATCATCTGTCATCCCAACCCGGTGCAGGGCGGTACCATGCAGAACAAGGTAGTACATACCTTGATGCGTGCAGCTCGCGACAGCGGCGCAAGCACGCTGCGTTTCAACTTCCGTGGCGTGGGTGGCAGCGTGGGTGAACACGATTATGGTGTGGGCGAAGTGCAGGATTGCCTGGCAGTGATTGCCTGGGCGCGGGACGCATTGCAGATGCAGCATTTGTGGCTGATGGGCTTCTCCTTTGGCGGTTATGTGGCCGCCGCAGCGGCCAGCGCATTGCCCACCTGGCCCGATCGTCTGGTGCTGGTGGCGCCCTCGGTGGAGAAGCAGCGCTTTGCGGATCTCAAGCCCATGGGCGGTCCGGTCGTGGTGATGATGGGTGAGGCCGATGAGGTGGTTGCACCGCAGGCGGTGTTTGCTGCCTTCGCCGACGAAGGCACGGCCGAGGTAGTGCGCTTCGCCGATACCGGCCACTTTTTCCACGGCCAGTTGGTACCGCTCAAGAGCGCGGTCGAGCAGCACCTGGGCGCTTGATTGCCAAGGGGCAGGCGGGCGAGTAGAGTATCGCCCCCGTCGCAATCCCTTTTGGTAACAGCGTATGTCTCCCCTTGAGCGTTACAAGGCGGACCTTCAGCGTCCGGACTTTTTTCATGATCCAGCCCAGGAAAAGGCAGTGCGCCATCTGCAGCGCCTGTTCGATGAACTGGTCGCCAGCGAGCAGTTCAAGCCAGGTCTGTTGGGGCGCTTGCGTGGCAAGAAGCCCGAGCCGGTCAAGGGATTGTACTTCTGGGGCGGTGTCGGCCGCGGCAAGACCTATCTGGTAGATACCTTCTTTGATGCGCTGCCCTTCGAGCGCAAGATGCGTACGCACTTTCACCGTTTCATGCAGCGCGTTCACCAGGAGCTGCGCAGCCTGAAGGGTAACAAGGATCCGCTCAAGCTGATTGCGGCGCAGTTTGCCAAGGAGGCGCGGGTGATCTGCTTCGACGAGTTTTTCGTTTCCGATATTACCGATGCCATGATCCTTGGCAGTCTGATGGAAGAGCTGTTCGCCCAGGGTGTGACTTTGGTGGCGACCTCCAACATAGTGCCGGACGGTCTCTACAAGGATGGGCTTCAGCGGGCGCGGTTCCTCCCCGCCATCGCGCTGTTGAACTCACAGACAGAGGTGGTCAACGTCGACAACGGCGTGGATTACCGCCTGCGCGCGCTGGAGCAGGCCGAGCTCTATCACTGGCCGCTGGACAGCGAGGCGGATATCAGCCTGCGCCGCAGTTTCGACAGTCTGGTGCCGGACATGGAGGAGGTGGTCGAAGCTGAAGTACTGATGATCGAGAACCGTGGCATCCCCTCGCTGAGAGTCTGCGAGGACGTCGCCTGGTTCGAGTTTCGCGCCCTCTGCGATGGGCCGCGCAGCCAGAACGATTACATCGAACTGGGGCGCATATTCCACGCCGTGCTGATTGCCAATGTCGAGCAGATGGGTACCGCCAAGGACGACATGGCACGGCGCTTCATCAATCTGGTGGATGAGTTCTACGACCGCAACGTCAAGCTGATCATCTCCGCCGAAGTGGCGCTGAAGGACCTCTACACCGGTGGCCGGCTGGAGTTCGAGTTTCAGCGTACATTGAGCCGGCTGCTGGAGATGCAGTCACACGAGTTTCTGGCCCGCGCTCACAAGCCCTAAGCAGCGACGGCTAATCGGGCTGGTGCTGGTATTGGCGCCGGTACTGGTTGGGTGACTGCTGGGTATGCTGGCGAAACAGCCTGGCAAAGAAGCTCGCGTCCTCATAGCCGACGTCGTAGCTGATGGTCTTGATGCTCAGGGGGCTGGTGCTCAACAGGTTCTTCGCCATCTCGATGCGCAGTCGCTGCAGGTACTGTAGCGGCTTGTCGCCGGTGGCCTGCTGGAAGCGGCGCATGAAGTTGCGGATACTCATGCCGTGGCGGCTGGCCACATCCTCGAAGCGAAACTTCTCGGCAAAATTGCTCTCCAGCCATTGCTGGATCTGCAATATGGCCAGATCCTGATGCATTTTCTGCCCACCGAAGCCGATCACGCCCGGCGTGTAGTTGCGCTGCACCTCATAGAACACATCCCGCGCTACCGTTTGCGCTACGCCCGGCGCGCACAGTCGCTCGGCCAAATGCACGAAGAGATCGCGCCCCGAGCTGATGCCGGCGGCACAAAGGACGCTGCCAGCATCGGTCAGATGCTTGTCGCGCTGCAAGTTGACCAGCGGAAAGCGCTTGCTGAAATCGTCGTGGTAGCGCCAGTAGGTGCTGGCGTCACGGTAGTCAAGCAGTCCTGCAGCAGCGGCCCAGAACGCGCCATTGGCCACTGCGCCGATGAGAGCCCCCCTGGCATGGGCCTGACGTAACCAGGGCAGCACCCCCGGATAGCGGGCCAGCAATTCATCGAAATTACCCCAGAAGGCCGGGAGGATTATCAACTGGGGTTCTGTTTGTTCAAGGCATGCCTGGGTCGGAAAGACGTCCTGACTGAAGCTCAGAGCAGGGCGCTCGTCGGGGGCGGCGATCAGCGTGGTGAAGCTGGGAGTAAGCCCCAGTCCGCGCAACCGGCCGTCATTCAGGCTCGCCATATAAAAGAAATCTTTCGCATGCATCACGGTGGAAGCGATGGTGCAATCCGTCGCCAGAATGACAACCTGCTGAAGGGTGGGGAGCGGCGTTGTGGGTACGATCATGCAGGTATTCTTGTGTGATAAATGCGCCAGTAATGGCTGAAATGGCTTGTTCTGCGCGGAGTCTCACCTGTCTTCGGGGTGGGGTCAAGTCTGTGTGTTCGCCCGCTGGCACGCACACAGACTGTCCACTAACTGCTCATGGTGCCGGGTTGGGCTGGCTCTGATGAATCTCGGCAATGGCTTGCAGTACGCTGTCGGTAAGCCCCATGTTGACGCTGCTCAGGTTTCGGTTGAGCTGATCCATGTTGGTGGCGCCAATGATATTGCTGGTCACAAAGGGTTGCCGGGTGACGAAGGCCAGCGCCATCTGCGCTGGGTCCAGACCGTGATCGCGTGCCAGTTGCACATAACGGGCGCAGGCTTTCTGGGCTTGCGGATTGCTGTAGCGAGTAAAGCGACTGAAGAGTGTCAGCCGGCCCTTCTCGGGCTTGAGGCCATTCAGATACTTGCCGGTCAGGGCGCCAAAGGCCAGTGGAGAGTAAGCGAGTAACCCGCATTGTTCGCGCAGCGACATTTCTGCCAGGCCGATTTCGTAGGTGCGGTTCAGCAGGTTGTAGGGGTTCTGGATGGACACCACCCGCGGCCAGCCGCGCGCCTCGGCCAGTTGCAGAAAACGGCTGACGCCCCAGGGTGTTTCATTGGACAGCCCGATGTGGCGGATCTTGCCGGCCTGCACCTGGCGATCCAGGGCTTCCAGAGTGTCTTCAAAGGGTGTTAGTTCATCATCTATATGGTGCTGATAGCCCAGTTGGCCAAAGAAGTTGGTGCGTCGGTCAGGCCAGTGCAGCTGGTACAGGTCTATATAATCAGTCTGCAGACGCTGCAGGCTGCCATCAATGGCACTGTCTATGTGCTCGCGAGTGAAACGGGTGCGACCGTCGCGCAGATAGCTCAAGCCATTGCCTGGGCCGGCGATCTTGCTGGCCAGTATCCATTTGTCGCGCTGGCCGCGCTCCTTGAAGAAGTTGCCGATAATGCTTTCAGTGGCGCTATAGGTCTCGGCCTTGGGCGGTACCGGGTACATTTCGGCAGTGTCGATGAAGTTGACGCCGGCATCGCGGGCACGGTCGATCTGCGCGAAGGCGTCCGCTTGCGAGTTCTGCTCGCCCCAGGTCATGGTGCCGAGGCACAGGGCGCTGACTTTCAGGTTGCTGCGGCCGAGCGGGCGGTATTGCATGGTGTGCTCCTTGGTTGCCGAAATCTGGGCTCATTATTGACCATGATTCCAAATAAAGGTTGTATTTTTTCAAAGCCTTGGCATAATGCCCGCCACTTTCGACAGGATGCCTAGCCTGTCGTTGTTGTTTACAGCACAGATGCCACCCAGACCCACGCAGCCCCCACTGAGTGTCTGTTCTAGGCTTTGTTGTCTTGTAAAAACACATTTCACTCTGTAAGATTTGCCGTCTTCTTTTGAAAGCGGCCTCTGAGGCTAGGATTAATGAAAACCTTCAGCGCAAAACCTGAAACCGTAAAACGTGATTGGTACGTCGTCGACGCCAGTGGTCTGACTCTGGGTCGTCTGGCAACCGAAGTTGCTTCACGTCTGCGCGGCAAGCACAAGCCCGAATACACCCCTCACGTTGATACCGGTGACTACATCGTCATCATCAATGCCGAGAAAGTTCACGTAACCGGTAACAAGGTTCAGGACAAGATGTACTACAGCCACTCCGGTTTCCCGGGTGGTATCAAGTCCATCAACTTTGAGAAGCTGATCCAGCGCGCCCCTGAGCGTGTTATCGAGTCTGCTGTCAAAGGCATGCTGCCCAAGAACCCCCTGGGTCGTGCAATGTACCGGAAGATGAAGGTCTACAAAGGCGCTTCTCATCCGCATGCTGCACAACAGCCCCAAGAACTGAAGATCTAAGGAGTTCACCATGTCGGCGACACAAAACTACGGCACTGGCCGTCGTAAAACTGCCACCGCTCGCGTATTCCTGCGTCCGGGTTCTGGCAATATCTCTATCAACAATCGCAGTCTGGAGAATTTCTTCGGTCGCGAAACCGCTCGCATGGTTGTTCGTCAGCCGCTCGAGCTGACCGAGAGCACCGAGAAGTTTGACATCTATGTGACTGTCAGTGGCGGCGGTATCTCCGGTCAGGCCGGTGCCATCCGTCACGGCATCACTCGTGCTCTGATGGAGTATGACGAAACCCTGCGCGGTGCGCTGCGCAAGGCGGGTTATGTTACCCGTGACGCTCGTGAAGTTGAGCGTAAGAAAGTCGGTCTGCGCAAGGCGCGTAAGCGTCCGCAGTACTCCAAGCGTTAATCTCGTATTGCGCTGCAAAACGCCCGGGCTCCGGAAGGAGTGCCGGGCGTTTTCGTATCTGCGGCAAGGTGTCGCGCCTGCTATGGTTAGATGCAAGTCCCTGATTGGGCGCGAATTCGGTATAGTGTCGGCCGTGCTGGGAGTGGATATCACCTTGTCAAAAAAGGGGTTTTTCATTACCATCGGGTTCATTTTGTGCAGGCTGTTCAACACTTCAAAAGGCCTTCTGAAAAGGTCCAGAAATTAGCTGATGGGAGACGACTGGATGAGTAATGACGGCGTGAATAATGGCCGGCGTCGCTTCCTGGTGGCCGCCACGAGTGTGGTTGGTGCCGCCGGAGCAGTAGGGGCCGCAGTCCCCTTCGTGGGGGCTTGGTTCCCCAGCGCCCGAGCCAAGGCGGCTGGTGCGCCGGTAAAGGTGAATATCAGCAAGATCGAGCTGGGTCAGCAGATCGTTGTCGAATGGCGCGGTCAGCCCGTGTTTGTTTCGCATCGGACCCCTGAGGCCATTGCGGTCCTGGACGAGATGGACTCGGTTGTTGCCGATCCCAACTCCCAGGCTTCCGTTCAGCCGGCCTATGTGGATGGCAAGACGCGCGCGATCAAGCCTGAGCTGCTGGTAGTGATGGGCGTATGTACCCACCTGGGTTGCTCCCCGCTGTTCAAGCCGGAAGTGGCCGCTGCCGACATGGGTGCCGACTGGAAAGGTGGGTACTTCTGCCCTTGCCACGGCTCTCACTATGACATGTCCGGTCGCGTCTTCAAGGGCCAGCCTGCGCCCCTGAATCTTCCGGTACCGCCCTATTCATATGAGTCTGATGACGTAATCGTGATCGGCGTGGATCAGGAGAGCGCCTGATGAATAAATTGATGCAATGGGTGAACGAGCGGATGTCCGTCAATCAGGTGATGGAAGATCACCTGACCAAGTACTACGCACCCAAGAACTTCAACTTCTTCTACTTTTTCGGCTCGCTGGCCATGCTGGTGCTGGTTAATCAGCTGGTTACCGGTATCTGGCTGACCATGAGCTACGAGCCCTCCGCCGACGGTGCCTTTGCCTCCGTTGAGTACATCATGCGTGATGTGGAATACGGCTGGCTGCTGCGTTACCTGCACTCGACCGGCGCATCTGCGTTCTTCGTGGTGGTGTATCTGCACATGCTGCGTGGCCTGATGTACGGCTCTTATCAGAAGCCGCGTGAGCTGATCTGGCTGTTCGGTATGCTGATCTATCTGGTGCTGATGGGTGAAGCCTTCATGGGTTACCTGCTGCCTTGGGGTCAGATGTCCTACTGGGGTGCTCAGGTGATCATCTCCCTGTTCGGTGCGATTCCGTTCATCGGTCCGGATCTGGCGCAATGGGTACGTGGCGACTTCCTGATCTCCGGTATCACTCTGAACCGCTTCTTCGCGCTGCACGTTATCGCGCTGCCGATCGTTCTGCTGGGCCTGGTTGTGCTGCACATCATCGCGCTGCACGAAGTGGGCTCCAACAACCCTGACGGTATCGATATCAAGAAGTTCAAGGACGAGAATGGCAAGCCGCTTGATGGCATCGCCTTCCACCCGTACTACACCGTTAAAGACATTGTCGGTGTTGTGGTCTTCCTGTTCGTGTTCTGTGCCATTGTGTTCTTCTTCCCGGAGATGGGTGGCTATTTCCTCGAGAAGCCGAACTTTGAAATTGCCAACCAGTTGAAGACGCCTGACCACATTGCGCCGGTCTGGTACTTCACGCCCTTCTACGCAATTCTGCGTGCGGTGCCTTCGATTGCCGGCTCCGCGTTCCCTGGCGTGGTTGCCATGGGTGGCGCTATTGCGGTTCTCTTCGTTTTGCCCTGGCTGGACCGTAGCCCGGTTCGTTCAATCCGTTACAAGGGTTGGATGAGCAAGCTTGCGCTGTTCCTTTTCTGCGTGGTCTTCGTGATCCTCGGGATTCTGGGCGCGGTGCCGTCCACTCCGGCGCTGACGCTGTTGTCGCAAGTTTGTACCGTACTGTATTTCGCGTTCTTCATCCTGATGCCGTTCTACACAAGCATGGAGAAGACCAAACCGGTTCCGGAGAGGGTTACTGGCTGATGAAAAAACAATTGATTGCCCTGTTTCTAGCGCTGGTGCCGGTGGTTTCCATGGCCGCTGGTGGCCACGGCGTTGAGTTGGATGAGGCGAATATCGATCTGACCGACAAGGCCGCCATGCAGGATGGTGCGCGGACCTTCGTCAACTACTGCATGGGTTGCCACGCTACTCAGTATCAGCGCTATGAGCGCGTAGCCAACGACCTGGGGATACCAGAGCAGTTGATGCTGGACAACCTGGTCTTCACCGAAGGCACACTGATCGGCGAGCACATGAAAAACGGCATGCGTCACGATGACGCCAAGACCTGGTTCGGCGCTGCGCCGCCAGATCTGACTTTGGTTGCGCGCGTGCGTGGTGCCGACTGGTTGTATACCTATCTGCGTACCTTCTATGAAGATCCGCAGCGCCCGCTGGGGGTCAACAACAAGGTGTTCCCCAATGTGGGCATGCCTAATGTGCTGGCCGAACTGCAGGGTCGTCAGGTGGTAGGTTGCAAGGCCATGCCGGTGAAGAATCACGATGGCAAGGTCATGCGCGACACTCTGACTGGCGATATCGTCAAGGAAGAGCAGTGTGATGTGCTGACTATCGTGCCGGATACCGGGACCCAGACCGAAGAGGAGTTTGATACTACGGTTCGCAACCTGGTTACCTTCCTCGCCTACTCGGCGGACCCGGTCAAGCTTGAGCGCCAGCGCATTGGTGTCTATGTGCTGCTGTACCTGGCCTTCCTGTTCGTCTTTGCCTATCTGCTGAAGCGTGAATACTGGCGCGACATTCACTGATAGCCGGTATTTGCTGATGATTGGTGCGCGCCCTTTGGGGCGCGCACTTGTTTCTAGGGTATAATGCCGTTTCGTGTGCGCGGGCTGAGTCCCGCGTTTTTTGAGTTACATGCTGCATTCAGCGTGCTTGCCGCAGTCCGCTAAAGGATGAGGGTTGATTTATGGGCGTCACCGCCAACAAGCGTTCCTCAATGGCTTTTTTCTCAGACCCGCGTGATCACTATTGCCACCGTGTACGTATCGTACTGGCGGAGAAGGGTGTGACCGTCGATGTGGTCGATGTAGAGCCAGATAATCACCCCCAGGAACTGGCAGAAACAAACCCTTACAACAGTGTTCCCACGCTGCTGGATCGTGATCTGGTGCTCTATGAGCCGAATATCATGATGGAATATCTGGATGAACGTTTTCCGCATCCGCCGTTGTTGCCGGTTTATCCGGTCGCACGCGCCAACAGCCGCTTGTTGATGTATCGGGTGCAGCGCGACTGGTGCCGTCTGGTGGATGTCATTGTCGATGCCAAGAGCGCACCGGCCGCGGTGACCAAGGCGCGCAAGGAGTTGCGTGAAAGCCTGACTGGAGTGGCTCCGGTGTTCACCGAGATGCCGTTCTTCATGAGTGAAGAGTTCAGTCTGGTGGATTGCTGTATCGCACCGATTCTCTGGCGTTTGCCTGAGCTGGGTGTCGAGCTGCCCAAGCAGGCGAAACCGCTGCAGGACTATATGGACCGCGTATTCCAGCGCGAAGGTTTCATTGCCAGTCTGTCTGCTGCCGAGAAGGAAATGCAGTAACTCATTCGACGCAACCAGAGGAGCAAGGCATGCCGGAGATGACTTCCAGTCGCCCCTACCTGATTCGAGCGCTGTATGATTGGATTCTGGATAATCAGTGCACGCCGTATTTGCTGGTCAATGCCGGCTTTCCCCAGACTGCGGTACCCGAGGGCTTTGTCGAGGATGGGCAGATTGTGCTCAACCTATCGCCGAGTGCGGTGCGTCAGCTGGATATGGACAATGATCGTATCTGCTTTGATGGTCGCTTTGGTGGGGTCCCGCAACAGGTCTGGATTCCTGCCGGAGCAGTGATGGCGATTTACGCCAGAGAGAACGGTCAGGGTATGGTCTTCGAGATCGAGCCGGTAACACCGCCACCCAGTGATGGTGAGGGCGATACAGCCGGCAAAGGTGCTGCTGCCAGGCCAGCCAGTAAACCAGACAGCGGCAGGCCTGCGCTCAAGGTGGTCAAGTAACGGCGCTGTAACGGGGCCTTGCATGAGCTATAAAAAACGCCACATCCCGAGTGGGGTGTGGCGTTTTTTATGTTGCTGCTATCGGTCAGATATACTCGAAAAGCTTGACGATGCGCTGCACCCCACCAACCTGCTGCGCCTCGGCGACCGCCAATGCGGCTTCGTTCTGGCTTACCAGGCCCATCAGGTAGACGACGCCGGCTACGGTCACCACCTTGATGCGGCTGCCGGGAATATTGCTGGCGGTCAGCAGACGGGTTTTCAAGTTGGTGGTGATCAGCGCATCCTGATTGCGTGCGAGCAACGACAGCGGGCTGCTGGCAGTCAGCTCGTTATGCACCACTTTTACCTTTTGCGTGTTCTTCGCGGCTTCGCCAGCAAGCGGGATCAGCTCCTGACGGGGGAGTTGGCCAGCCAGCAATACCACGCCGTTGTAGCTGGTTACCGAGATGCGGCCCTGGCTCTCGATGTCGGGGTGGGCCTTGTTGACGTTAACCGAGACCTTGGTTTCGATGAACTGATCGTCAATGCTGCTGCCCAGGGTGCGGGTGCCACGATCATCTTCGATAGGGGTGTCACGGGCGGCGGTGAGTACGCTGGTGCAGCCTGACAGCATGACGGCCAGGGCTACCGCGAGAATACGGGTCATTCTTCACTCCCAAAAAGTTGACGGTCTATTAGGTCGCACAGGCAGTGGATGGCCAGCAGGTGGACTTCCTGAATGCGCGCGGTAGAGCGGGCCGGGACGCGTATTTCCACGTCTTCTGGCAGCAGCAGAGAGGCCATGGCGCCGCCGTCGCGACCGGTGAGGGCGACTACCAGCATTTCGCGGTCATGCGCGGCCTGGATGGCCTGCATGACGTTGGCGGAGTTGCCGCTGGTGGAGATCGCCAGCAAAATGTCGCCGGGCTGCCCCAGGGCGCGGATCTGCTTGGAGAACACCTCTTCGTAGCTGTAGTCGTTGGCGATCGAGGTGATGGTCGATGCGTCGGTAGTCAATGCGATCGCGGGCAGGCTGGGGCGTTCGCGCTCGAATCGGTTGAGTAGCTCGGAAGAGAAATGCTGCGCATCGCCGGCCGAGCCGCCGTTGCCGCAGGTGAGTATCTTGCCTTCGTTGAGCAGGGCATTGACCATCGATTGGCTGCCCTGTTCGATACTGGGCCCCAGTACCTCCATGGCGCGGGTCTTGGTTTCAATGCTGTCGGTGAACAGCTGTCTGATTCTGTGTTGCATGTCCATAGGGGAACTCGCTAGCAAGTGAAAGCCTCTCGGATCCAGTTGTAGGCAGCGGGATCCGCGGGATTGCCTTCGGCGGCAATAACATCGAAGCGACAGGGGCGGTTAGCCAGTTTCGGGTGGGTCAGAAGAAAATGTTGGGCAGCCAGGATGACGCGTTGCTGCTTTGGCTGATTGACACTTTCTGCTGCGCCACCCCAGCGGTTTTGCCGCCGGTAACGCACTTCGACAAATACTACTGTATCCCCGTCCCGCATGACCAGATCAAGCTCGCCGAGCTTGCATTTGTAGTTGCGGGCAAGGCAGCTGAGACCTGCGTCCAACATGATTTGTTCCGCCAGTGCCTCGGCCTGATTGCCGGTGCGCTGGCGGGCGGTAAAGCGCAGCATCAGAAGGCGTTGTCGCTCGTTGCAGGCGCAAGCCGACCATCCTCGATCTCGCCCCAGGCGAGATCTCGTTGGATGCGTCCGCCCTGGCCCAATGACAGTAGCCCGGTGGCACCGTCGATGCGGGTATCTGGATACTGGCGCATCTGCGGCAAGCGGCTGAAGATGCGCTGTGCGTCTATGCCCATGGCATAGAGACGGCCCAGTGCGCCGGAAGCCTGCGGCCAGTTGGCGGTAACGCTCTGATAGAGCGGATCGTCCTGCTCGAGCAGCCAGGGCGTCTCGGCCACCAACAGGCCGTCCAGGTCGGCGTTCTGGGTGCCGCTTGGGTCAACCTGATAAGAGTGTGAAGTGGCATAGACGGGAAGCTCTGCGGCGTACTGGAATGCCAGCGTCGGCTTGATCTGTCTGGCCTGTAACGGGGTAGCGGCAAGGAAGAGGGCATCCAGGTCCTGGCGCGGCGTCGGTTGCGCCTTGACGTCGCCGAGAATGCTCTGGATGGTGCTGGCGCGACGTTCGCTCTGGCGGATCTTCAGCAGTTCGCCCATCTGGTTGGCGACGGTAGCGGGCTGGTCAACAATTTCCTGTCCGAGCAGTTGCCCGCCCAGCGACTCCCATTGCTGTTTGAAGGCCTGGGTTGCGCGCTGGCTCCAGTCATCGTTGGTCGAGAGCGTTGCCATGCGGCGGCGACCGTCTTCCCAGGCGCGGTTGGCGGCGGAGCGGGCTTCGTCTTCCGGTGCCAGGCCAAACTGATAGAAAGTAAGCGCGTTGTTGCTGGGCTGTTCGCTGTAATTCAGCGATAGCACCGGCAGGGGCAGTTCGGGCAGTCCGGCCAGATAGGCGACCTTGTCCTTCTCCAACGGCCCTATGATCCACTGCACACCTTCGGCCTTGGCCTGATTCAGGGCTTGCAGGGCATCCACATACTGAGTGCTGTCGTACAGAGTGACTTCGGGCTGCTCTATGCCCTGGCTTTGCGCCTGGTACTGGGCGGCGAGAAAGCCATCGCGCAGGGCTTGGGCCACATTGGCGAGTGGGCCGCTGAAGGGTAGCAGCAGGCCGATATGGGTAGGCCGGCTGGCTTGCAATTCCTGCAACTGCTCCATGGCTTGCGGCAGCTTCGTGTTGGCAGGGTGGTTCGGATAGGTTTCGCGCCAGGCCTGCAATGCCTGCACCTGCAGATCCAGATTGGCATTCTGGCGATTGATCAGCGCCAGTTGCACCCAGCCGGCAAATTCACCGGTGGCGCTATTGGCCGCGCTTTGCAGGTCGGCGGTGCTGGCGTTGGCGAGGCTGTCCCAGATGGCTTGCTGATTGTTGGTTTGCGCGCTGGCCGGCAACAAGCTGTTGATATACATGCGTTCGCGTGCGGCTTCGAGTGGCTGCTCGTTGGCGTCGTAAATGTCGGCGCGGAGTTGCTGGAGGCGCAACTGTTCGTCCAGCGGCCGGCTGTCGAGCTGTTGCAGGGAGGGATGCTGGATGGCGCGCTGAGCGCCAGCGTTGTCGCCGAGGGCAAGGGCGCTCTGGGCCTGCAGTTCGCTGAAGCGAATCTGTTGGTCGCCGGGCAGCTTGCTTTGCGGGATGCGTTGCAGAATCTGTTGTGTGCGTTCGGCGTCGCCGGTCTGCATGGCCGCCTGGGCGGCATAAAGGCGCAGCAGGTCTGCCTCTGGGCCGGCTTCGCCTTCGGCATCCTTCAGCAGTTGGTCGACTGAAGCCTGTGGGGTTCTTGGCAAGTCATCCAGTTGCGTGGGTTGGGAGGAGCAGCCCACCACCAGCCAGGAAAAGGCGATGGCGAGAGCGGGCAGGCGTAGATTGCGGGGCATGCAGAAGTGTCCTTACGCGGCGGGTCGCAGCGACAGCGCTCCCCTTGAGAGAAATCAGTGCCTGCATTGTAACCAAGGCCCTTGCCAATCTCCAGGCAATCGCAGCGGTGCTTGTCGCTCCTGTACAATGCGTCACAGATTACCTCGGGGGTTTATATGACGACCAGCACAGGCACGCTTTACGTAGTTGCCACGCCGATAGGCAACCTGCAGGACATGACGCCGCGCGCTCTGGAGGTGCTGCGGTCGGTGGCTCTGATTGCCGCCGAGGATACCCGTCACAGTGCAAGGCTGATGCAGCACTTCGGTATTGCTACGCCCATGACCGCCTGCCACGACCACAACGAGCGTGACAAGGGCGAGCGGTTGGTTGCCCGGTTGCTGGCGGGCGATGACCTGGCGCTGATCTCGGATGCAGGTACTCCGCTGATCTCCGACCCTGGTTATCACCTGGTGCGCCAGGCGCGTGAAGCTGGCATACGCATTTCGCCGCTGCCGGGCGCCTGCGCGCTGATCGCGGCACTGAGTGCTGCAGGCTTGCCCTCGGACCGCTTTGCCTTCGAGGGCTTTTTGCCCGCCAAGTCGCACGGCCGACGCCAGCGGCTGGAAAGTCTTGCCAGTGAGCCGCGCACCTGGATGGTCTATGAGGCGCCGCACCGCCTGCTGGAATGTCTGGATGACATGCACGACATTCTGGGTCCACAGCGGCAGGTGACGCTGGCGCGTGAACTGACCAAGACCTTCGAGACCTTGCGCTGTGCGCCCATTGCCGAGTTGGCAGGTTGGGTGCGCGCTGACAGCGATCAGCAGCGTGGTGAGTGCGTACTGGTGGTGGAAGGCGCGCCTGCGCCGGCCGCGGAGGCGGTGTCAGCGGAATCGTTGCGGGTGCTGGAGGTACTGCTGCAGGAGCTGCCGGTAAAACAGGCCGCCCAACTGGCAGCGCAGATCACCGGTGAGCGCAAGAATCAGCTGTACCAGCTGGCTTTGCAGCGCGGCAAGAGCGCTGAGTAAGGCGCTTGTATGACAGAGCTGTTCCCTTGTCGCGCCTATTTTGGATGCCACGGTGAAAGGGGCCGGATAGTGGCTATTTTTGGGCATATGTCCCAGACAAGCTTTGCTCGGGCAAGGTGTTTTCTGCTTGCCCTGCCTTGATAAGGCAGCTAACCTTGCCGCCAAGAGTTGGCTGGACAGTCGCTGTGTTGGTGTCGCAAGGCACTGGCAGGGAGGAAAGTCCGGGCTCCATAGGGCAGAGTGCCAGGTAACGCCTGGGGGGCGCGAGCCTACGGAAAGTGCAGCAGAAAGCAAACCGCCTAAGCGCGCAAGCGCCGGTAAGGGTGAAAAGGTGCGGTAAGAGCGCACCGCGCAGCTGGTAACAGTCTGTGGCGTGGTAAACCCCACTCGGAGCAAGACCAAATAGGAATCCATCGGTGTGGCCCGCACTGGATTCGGGTAGGTTGCTTGAGGTCGTCAGTGATGGCGATCCCAGAGGAATGACTGTTCTCGACAGAACCCGGCTTACAGGCCAACTCTTATTTTTATTCTTGTTGTGACTCCCTTCGCTTTTAGATCAAAAAAATCTTACTCCTCATAATTCACTTTAAGTTGTGAGTGGATCTGTTTGCTTTGTTTCCGCTTTACCCTGCCGCATCCTCCTTATTTGTAAGTGATTCCCCTCCTTTTGCCGCTAAACCCCTGCTCTGCAAGGCTTTTTTCATGTATTGCCCGCTTGACGCTGTATCTGCGCATTTCTATAGTGTGCCAAAGTGGTACGAAGTGGATAAAAGTGGGAAATATTGGCGAGTAGCGCCAGGCCACCAAAGAGGAAGGTCAAAAGCGTGTTTCGTGGATCCAACGCCATCAATCTGGACGCCAAAGGGCGACTCGCGATGCCTGCGCGCTATCGCGACCGCTTGCTGGACTCCTGTGGCGGTCAGTTGGTGGCGACAATTGCGCTAGAAGAGCGCTGTCTCTGGATCTACCCGTTGCAGGAATGGGAGGCGGTTGAAGCGCAATTGCGCAAGGCGCCGAACATGAATCCTGCGGTCAAGCGTCTGCAGCGCCTGTTGATTGGTAATGCCAATGATCTTGAGCTGGACAGCAATGGCCGCTTCGTCATTCCACCGTTGCTGCGTGATCACGCCGGGCTGGACAAGAAAGTCATGTTGGTTGGGCAAATAAATAAATTCGAGCTCTGGAGTGAAGAGGCCTGGACGGCCACCACCAGCGCCTATCTGGAAGAATCGCAGGAGGCTGGCGAGTTGCCGGTCGAACTGCATTCCTTGAGCCTATGACCACGCAAGCCAATTACCAACATGTCAGCGTATTGCTGAATGAAGCGCTGGAAGGCCTGGCTATCAAGCCGGATGGGCTGTATGTCGATGGCACCTTCGGGCGTGGCGGCCACAGCCGTGCGCTGCTCTCGGGCCTGGCCCGAGGAGGGCGCCTGATCGCCTTCGATAAGGATCCGGAAGCCATCCGGGCAGGTAACGAACTGGCGGCCATAGACGGCCGCTTTGTCGTTGTGCAGCGCTCGTTTGCCGATATGGCGCAAGAGCTCAAGGCCAAGGGTCTGCAGGGGCAGGTGGACGGCGTGCTGCTGGATCTGGGCGTATCGTCACCGCAGCTGGACGACCCCGAACGCGGCTTCAGTTTTCTCAATGACGGCCCGCTGGATATGCGCATGAACCCCGAACAGGGTCAAAGTGCGGCCGACTGGATCAACAGTGCAGCCGAAGCCGACATCGCCACCGTGCTGAAAGAGTATGGCGAAGAGCGCTTTTCCAAGCGCATGGCCCGCGCTGTGGTAACCCGTCGTGCGCAGCAGCCATTTACTCGTACCGGGGATCTGGCAGCGGTACTGAAAGAAGCCAATCCCGCCTGGGAGAAAGGCAAGCATCCTGCTACTCGCGCGTTTCAAGGTATCCGCATTTTTATCAACCGCGAGCTGGACGATCTGGCTGACGGGCTTAGTGCTGCGCTGGAATCCCTGGCACCTGGCGGACGCCTGGTCGTGATCAGCTTTCACTCGCTGGAAGATCGACTGGTCAAGCAGTTCATGCGGCGTGAGGCCAAAGGTGCGCCATTACCGCGCGATCTGCCCATTCGCGATATCGATATTGCCGTGTCGGTCAACCTGGTAGGCAAGGCGATCAAGCCCTCCGCCGCTGAAGTGGCGGCCAATCCACGTGCGCGTAGCGCCGTGCTGCGCATCGCGGAGAAGCGCTGATGACCGCGGCCGAGCAGCCAGTGAGCCCGAAGCGCAATCTGCCCGCCAGCAGCGGCTGGCTGCTGCTGGCCGGCGTGCTGGTGGTGGTAACTGCTCTGGCCGTTTCTTACAGCGCGCACTGGAGTCGCCAATTGCTTAACGAGCTGGCGAGCGAAATGGAAGTGCGCGAAAAAGCGCAGGCAGAGTGGGGCCGGTTGGTGTTGGAGCAAAGCACCTGGACCGCCTATAGCCGCATCGAGCGCATCGCGACTGACCAGTTGGGCATGCATGTTCCCGAGCCCGCCGACGTGATTCTGGTGCGGCCATGAAGAAGTTTGGCTTCAAGCCCAACGGTAGCCTTTACCCCTGGCGTTTTCGCCTGGTGATTGCGCTGCTTGGCTTGTGCTGCGTGGCGGTAAGCTGGCGCATTGTCGAGCTCCATGTGCTGGATGAAGGCTTTCTTAAAAGTCAGGGCGACAAGCGCAGCGTGCGCCACGTGCCCATTCCGGCTCACCGAGGGCAGATCACCGACCGTAACGGCGAGCCGCTGGCGGTGAGCACCCCGGTGCTGACCATTTGGGCCAACCCGTCGCAGCTCATCGGCCAGAAGGCGCATTGGCCAGAGTTGGCGCGCGCACTGGGTACCGATCTGTCCACCTTCGGCGAGCGCCTGCAGGCCAATGCCGACAAGGAGTTCATCTATCTGCGTCGCCGTATGACCCCGGTCAATGGCGAGGCAGTAATGGCGCTCAAGGTGCATGGGGTCTACAGCATTGAAGAGTACCGCCGTTTTTACCCCGCTGGCGAAGTGGCAGCCCACCTGGTGGGTTTTACCAACGTTGACGAGAAGGGCCAGGAAGGACTTGAACTGGCTTATGATCAGTGGCTGGAGGGCGTGCCCGGCAAGCGCCAGGTGCTGCAGGACCGTCGTGGCCGACTGATCAAGGATGTGCAGGTGATCAGCAATGCGCGTCCGGGCAATGATCTGAAGCTGTCCATCGACCTGCGGTTGCAATACCTGGCGCACCGCGAACTGCGCGAAGGCATGAAGGAATTCGGCGCCAAGGCAGGTTCGATCGTGATGCTGGATGTGCGCACCGGGGAGGTGCTGGCGATGGTCAATCATCCCAGCTACAACCCGAATAACCGCGCTAATCTGCAGCCGGGGATGATGCGCAATCGCGCGATCATCGACGTCTTCGAGCCCGGCTCGACCATGAAACCCATCTCCATGACGGCGGCATTGGCCAGTGGTCGGTGGAAGCCTACCGATCAGGTCAACGTGTATCCCGGCACCTTGCGTATCGGCAGATATACCATTCGTGATGTATCGCGGGCGCCCGGCGGGGTGCTGGATCTGAGTGGCATTCTGCTCAAGTCGAGTAACGTCGGCATGAGCAAGGTGGCCCTCGATATTGGCGGTCAGGCGGTTCACGATGCCATGCAAAGCGTAGGTCTGGGTGAGTACACCGGCCTTGGATTTCCTGGCGAGCGGGTGGGCAAGCTGCCCAGCTACCGCGAATGGCGCTCGGCCGAAACCGCTGCACTGTCTTATGGATACGGTCTGTCGGTCACTGCTGTGCAGTTGGCTCAAGCTTATTCGATCCTGGCCAACGATGGCCGCAAGGTACCGATGTCATTGCTGCGAGTAGAGGAAAATCCGGTACCGCAGCAAGTGCTGCCTGAGGCTGCGGCCAAAACCGTTCAGGGCATGCTGCAGAATGTGATCGAAGCGGAAAGCGGAACCTACCGCGCACGGGTGCCCGGTTATCACGTCTCTGGCAAGAGCGGCACGGCCCGCAAGGCCAGCACCTCCAGCAAGGGCTATCAGGAAGACTCCTATCGTTCGCTGTTTGCCGGTTTCGGTCCCAGCACCGATCCGCGCATTGCTATTGCCGTGGTAATAGACGAGCCAAGCGATGGTGGCTATTACGGTGGCCTGGTGGCCGCCCCGGTGTTCAGCGGTCTGATGTCCAACGCCCTGCGTTTGATGAACATAGCCCCCGACAATCTGGGCGACATTCAACAGGTTGAACTGCCTCTGCCGCCGGAAACGGGGGAGCGCGGATGAAACTGACCGAACTCTTCCCTGACCTGGCTTTGGCTGACCTTGAGATTGGCGGATTGACGCTGGATAGCCGCCGCGTGCGCCCGGGAGATCTGTTTCTGGCGGTACCCGGACTGCAGCACGATGGCCGCGCCCATATAGCGCAGGCCGTCGCGGCTGGCGCCGCTGCGGTCGCGTACGAACCGGCAGGTTATGAACTGACCACCCTGGCCGTGCCGGCTGTGACTGTGCCCGGCCTGCAGCAGCAGCTCTCTGCGTTGGCCGACCGTTTCTATGGGCAACCAAGCCAGCAATTGCGGGTAATCGGCATCACCGGTACCAACGGCAAGACCAGTGTCAGCCAGATGCTGGCGCAAGCGTTGTCCGCCGTTGGCGAACCCTGTGGTGTGATCGGGACCCTGGGTAGCGGCATGCCGGGGCAGTTGACCGAGCATGGCATGACCACGCCGGACGCGCTGCTGGCGCAGGCACAGCTTGCCCGCTTGCAGGCGCAGGGTGCCAGCCATGTGGCCATGGAGGTGTCC
This sequence comes from Halopseudomonas sp., assembly GCF_036961105.1. GTDB lineage: Bacteria > Pseudomonadota > Gammaproteobacteria > Pseudomonadales > Pseudomonadaceae > Halopseudomonas. The sequence continues at coordinate 531,884 of NZ_JBALWW010000001.1, forward strand.
TCCCATGCGCTCGACCAGGGGCGCGTGGCCGCAGTGCGCTTTGCGCTGGGGGTCTTCACCAATCTGAGTCGCGACCATCTGGACTACCACGGCGACATGCAAAGCTACGGGGCGGCCAAGGCATTGCTGTTCCAGCAGCCGCTATCGGCTGCTGTGATCAATCTGGACGACGCCTTTGGCCGCAAGCTTGCCACTGACTGCGCGGCGCCGGTCGTCAGTTACAGTCTGAGCGATACCAGCGCTACTTATTATTGCAGCGATATCCGATTTGACTCCGAAGGGTTGTGCGCCCTGGTGCATGCCCAAGGGCAAACCTTGCCGCTGCGCAGCCCCTTGTTGGGCAGCTTCAATCTGAGCAACCTGCTGGCGGTGATTGCCAGTCTGGGCGCCTTGAGTGTGCCCTTGCCGCAAGCGCTGGCCCTGGCGGCCGACCTGCAACCCCCGGCGGGCCGCATGCAGCGGCTGGGCGGCGGCGCCCAACCGCTGGTGGTGATCGACTACGCACATACCCCGGATGCCCTGGAAAAGGCGCTTGCTGCATTGCGCGAGCACGCCAGCGGCAGGGTGGTCTGTGTGTTCGGCTGCGGTGGCGATCGCGATAAGGGCAAGCGTCCGCTGATGGCGCGCGTGGCCGAGCAGGGCGCCGACGCTGTGGTGGTTACCAGCGATAACCCGCGCAGTGAACCGCCACAACAGATTATTCAGCAAATTTGCCAGGGGATGGAACGCAGCGGCGCTGCCACCGTCATACCCAACCGTGCTGCGGCGATCGCCAGGACGATCAGTGCAGCAGGTGTTGGCGACGTGATTCTGCTCGCCGGCAAAGGGCATGAAACCTATCAGGAGATTGAAGGCGTGCGTCATCCCTTCAGCGATATACAGCACGCGCGTCAGGCGCTGCAGCAGTGGGAGGCAGCGCATGCTTGAAGCTATCCGCCTGTCGGAACTGTTGAAGCCCCTGGCCGCCACCCTCAATGGTGTGGACACCCATTTCGACAGCGTCAGCATTGATGCCCGCGCGGTGCGCTCCGGTGGCCTCTTTGTGGCTTTGCCCGGTACCCGAGTCAACGGTCACGACTACGTGGCCCAGGCGCGGGAAAACGGTGCGGCTGCGGCCATGGTCGAATACATCGTCGACGACGACCTGCCGCAGCTGTTGGTGCACGACTGCCAGATGGCGCTTGGTCAACTGGCGGCGCTGGTGCGCGACGCGTTCAAGGGACAGGTGATCGCCATTACCGGCTCCAGCGGCAAGACCACCGTCAAGGAAATGCTCGCATCAATTCTGCGCCAGGCCGATTCGGTGTTAGCCACCGAGGGTAATCTGAACAACGAGCTGGGCGTGCCGCTGACACTGTTGCGCCTGCTGCCCAGCCATGATTACGCAGTCATAGAAATGGGCGCTGCCGCCGTGGGCGATATCGCTTACACCATGGGCCTGGCCAAACCGCAGATCAGCGTGTTGACCAATGCCGAGATGGCCCACGTCGGGCGCTTCGGCAGCCCCGAGAACATTGCCAAGGCCAAGGGTGAGATTGTCAGCGAGCTGCCGGCTGGCGGACAGGCGGTACTCAATCTCGACAGCCCCTGGTTCGAACAGTGGTACCAACTGCTGGGTGCCAAGCGCAGTGCCTGCTCCTTTAGTCTGAAGAACCCGACTGCCCAGTTGCGTGCTGAGAATATCCTGGCCAGCGCCACTGGCTGTCCGACCTTCGAACTGGTGACGCCCAAGGGCAGCGTGCAGGTGCAGCTGCAATTGCGCGGCGAGCACAATATTGCCAACGCGCTGGCCGCAGCGGGTGCTGCTCTGGCAGCGGGTGTGTCGCTTGACTGCATTGGCCGTGGTCTGGGCGCACTGGCGCCGGTCGCGGGACGCGGCAACAGTGTCGCCGGCGTTGCCGGCGCGCAGATTATTGATGATAGCTACAACGCCAACCCGGCTTCGGTCAAAGCCGCCATCGATATGCTGGCCGGCCTGCGCGGTACGCGCATTCTGGTGCTGGGTGACATGGGCGAGTTGGGTGACTGGGCGCAGTCCAGCCACACCGAGGTAGGCGAGTACGCCCGCGCGCGTAACCTTGACGGGCTTTACGCTGTGGGCAAGTTATCTGCCCTGGCTGTGCAGGCTTTTGGGGAGCGCGGCCAGCTGTTTGCCAGCAAACAGGATTTGATCGAGGCGCTCCGGGAGCGGCTGGATATCAGCACCCAGGTGCTGGTGAAGGGCTCGCGCAGTGCGGGCATGGAAGAAGTAGTAGCCGGCCTCAGGGCCACGGCTGACACGCAAAATAACGAAAACAGGGTCAGCTGACATGTTGCTCATACTCGCCGAATTTCTACAGCAGTATTACTCCGGCTTCTCGGTATTCCAGTACCTCACGCTGCGCGGCATTCTCGGTGTGCTTACCGCTCTGGGCCTGGCCTTGTGCCTGGGGCCCTGGATGATCCGTACCCTGAGTTTTCGGCAGATTGGTCAGTCGGTGCGTAACGATGGGCCGCAGTCGCATTTGTCCAAGGCCGGCACGCCGACCATGGGTGGCGCGCTTATTCTGGTGGCGATTGGCATCAGCACCCTGTTGTGGGCCGACCTCAGCAACCTCTACGTGTGGGTTGTACTGGGCGTGACCTTCAGTTTTGGCGCGGTCGGTTGGGTAGATGACTACCGCAAGGTGGTGGAAAAGAACTCGCGTGGTCTGCCCTCGCGCTGGAAATATTTCTGGCAGTCGGTGTTCGGTCTGGTGGCAGCGATCATTCTGTATCTGTATGCGCAGTCGCCCGCCGAAACCACGCTGATCGTGCCCTTCTTCAAGCAGGTCGAGTTCCAGTTGGGCATCTTCTTCATTGTGCTGACCTATTTCGTCATCGTCGGCTCCAGCAACGCGGTCAACCTGACCGATGGGCTCGATGGTCTGGCCATTATGCCCACGGTCATGGTGGGCGGTGCGCTGGGCATCTTCGCTTATCTGTCGGGCAACGCCCGGTTTGCCGAGTACCTGCTGATTCCCTATGTGCCGGGCGCCGGTGAGCTGATCATCTTCTGCGGTGCGCTGCTGGGGGCCGGGCTGGGTTTTCTCTGGTTCAACACCTATCCCGCTCAGGTCTTCATGGGTGACGTAGGTGCCCTGGCATTGGGTGCGGCGCTGGGGGTGATTGCCGTGATAGTGCGGCAGGAAATTGTGCTCTTCATCATGGGCGGCATTTTCGTGGTGGAAACCCTGTCGGTGATAGTGCAGGTGGCGTCCTTCAAGTTGACTGGGCGCCGGGTGTTTCGCATGGCGCCGATCCACCACCATTTTGAACTGAAAGGCTGGCCTGAGCCGCGCGTGATAGTGCGGTTCTGGATCATCACCGTGGTACTGGTGCTGATCGGTCTGGCCACTCTGAAACTGCGTTAACAAAGGAAATATCGGGTGTCACTGATTACTACGGACAAACAGCGGATCATCGTCGGGCTCGGCAGCAGCGGGCTCTCGGTCGCCCGTTATCTGGCGGGCCGGGGCCTGTCGTTTGCCGTAGCCGACACCCGCGAGAACCCGCCGGGTCTGGACAAGCTCAAGCGCTTTGCGCCCATGACTGATCTGTATCTTGGCGAGCTGGACGCCGAGCTGTTGTGCCGCGCGAGCGAGCTCATTGTCAGCCCCGGCGTAGCCCTTAGCACGCCAGCGTTGCAGACGGCAGCCAAGGCCGGTGTTGCCATTGTCGGCGACATTGAACTGTTTGCGCGCGAAGCCAAGGCACCGATAGTTGCGATCACCGGTTCCAATGCCAAGAGCACTGTGACCACGCTGGTTGGCGAGATGGCTGCGGCAGCGGGCGTCCAGGTGGCAGTAGGCGGTAACCTGGGCACGCCAGCGCTGGATCTGCTGGATCAGCAGGCAGAACTCTATGTGCTGGAACTGTCCAGCTTCCAGTTGGAAACCACTGACCGCTTGAATGCGCAGGTCGCGACCGTACTGAACGTCAGCGAAGACCATATGGATCGCTATAGCGGGCTGGCAGCCTACCACCTGGCCAAGCATCGTATTTTCCGTGGCGCGCAGCAGATAGTCGTCAATCGTGACGATGCCCTGTCGCGCCCGCTGGTGGCAGACCAGCTACCCTGCCTGACCTTCGGTCTCTCGCGTCCGGATTTCAAAGGCTTTGGACTGCTTGAACAGGGTGGCGAGACCTGGCTGGCTTTCCAGTTCGAGCCGCTGATGCCCGCACGCGAATTGAAGATGCGCGGCGCGCACAATCAGTCCAACGCACTGGCTGCGCTGGCGCTCGGCCAGGCTGCCGGTCTGCCGATGCAGCCGATGCTCGATACTCTGCGCAGTTTCGCGGGCTTGCCCCACCGCTGTCAGTGGGTAGGCGAGCATGCCGGAGTAACCTATTTTGATGATTCCAAGGCTACTAATGTGGGCGCTGCACTTGCGGCCATCAACGGGCTGGGGTCCGACACCGCCGGCAAGCTGGTGCTGGTAGCCGGAGGCGATGGCAAGGGCGCTGACTTTTCGCCGTTGAGCGGTCCCGCGGCGCAGTATTGCCGTGCTGTGGTGCTCCTCGGGCGCGACGCCGACAAGCTGGCGGCTGCCTTGCCAACTGAGCTCGAAACGATTCGGGTGGATAGTCTGGAAGCGGCAGTACAAGCTGCAGCAGACGCCGCCCAGCAGGGTGACTTGGTGCTGCTCTCGCCAGCTTGCGCCAGCCTGGACATGTTCAGGAACTTTGAAGAGCGCGGCCGGCTGTTTGCCGAAGCGGTCGGGAGGCTGAGCTGATGAACTGGCTGGCTACTGCCCGTGATGCCGGCGCACCGCTGCTGGGTGAGCGTCGTTTCGATATGGATATGCCGTTGCTGGTCGGCTCGCTCTGTCTGCTGGCGCTGGGTCTGGTGATGGTTACCTCGGCATCGATGGAAGTGGCCGCCGGCCGCCTTGGCGACCCGCTGTATTACATGAATCGCCAGGTCATTTACCTCTTGATCGGTTTGCTGGCCATGGCCGCCACCCTGGCAGTGCCGGTACGCCTCTGGGAGCAGTTCCGCTTCCCGCTGCTGTTTCTCGGTTTTGCCTTGCTGCTCGCGGTGCTGATTCCCGGCATCGGCCGTGAGGTGAACGGTAGCTGGCGCTGGATTGCCGTCGGACCTATCAACGTACAGCCTTCGGAGCTGGCCAAGCTGTTTGCCGTGGTCTTCCTGTCAGGTTATCTGGTGCACCGGCAGGACGAAGTGAAGGAGCAGTGGTTCGGTTTCATCAAACCCTTCATGGTGCTCGGCCCCATGGCCTGGTTGCTGATTATCGAGCCGGATTTTGGCGCTACCGTGGTGTTGATGGGTGCGGCGACCGGCATGCTGTTTCTGGGCGGTGTGGGTCTGTTCCGCTTCCTTCTGCTGTTTGGCTCGCTCGGCGGTCTGGCAGGTCTGCTGGTGGCGTTCGAGCCCTATCGCCTGCAGCGCCTCACCGGTTTCCTCAACCCCTGGGAAGACCCCTACGGCACCGGCTACCAGTTGACCCAGGCGCTGATTGCCTTCGGCCGTGGTGAATGGCTGGGTGTGGGTCTGGGCAACAGCATCCAGAAGCAGTTCTATCTGCCCGAAGCACACACCGATTTCGTGTTTTCCGTACTGGCCGAAGAGCTGGGCATGATTGGCGCGCTGGCGGCCTTTGCCCTGCTGATCTTTGTTGCCGTGCGCGCACTGTACGTCGGCCTATGGGCCGAGCGCGCCGGCATGATGTTCTCTGCCTATCTGGCTTACGGCCTGGCCATCATGTGGTGCGGCCAGGTGCTGATCAACGTGGGCGTGAACATCGGTCTGCTGCCGACCAAAGGGCTGACGCTGCCGTTTCTCAGTTACGGCGGCAGCTCGCTGGTCGTTTGCTGCGTCTCGCTTGGCTTGCTGCTGCGCATCGACTGGGAGCGCCGGCAGGCGCTACGGGAGGCTGGCAATGACTAAGACCGTACTGGTCATGGCCGGCGGCACTGGCGGGCACGTATTCCCGGCACTGGCCTGCGCGCGTCTGCTGCGCGAACAAGGCTATGAGGTGCATTGGCTGGGTACGCGTCGCGGCATAGAGGTTGATCTGGTGCCCAACGCCGGCTTCCCCATCCATTACGTGGATATCCAGGGGCTGCGCGGCAAGGGCGCTCTGGACCTGCTGAAGGCGCCGTTCCGCATTCTGCGCGCGCTGCGCCAATCGCTGAAGCTTCTGTCCGACCTGCAGCCGGTATTTGTGCTGGGCGCTGGCGGCTATGTGACCGGTCCCGGTGGGCTGGCTGCCTGGTTGCGCCGCATCCCGCTGATCATCCATGAGCAGAACGCTGTGGTAGGGACGGCCAACCGTCTGTTGTCGCGATTTGCCCGCCGTTGCTGCGAAGGTTTTGCCGGCAGCTTTGCCGCTGATGAGCGCCGTCGCAGTACCGGCAACCCGGTGCGCGAAGAGATTTTTCAGGTGCCCGAACTGAGCTGGAATGGCGAGCGGCCGCTGCGTCTGCTGGTACTGGGCGGCAGTCTGGGCGCCATGGCGCTGAATCAGTTACTGCCGGATGCCCTGGCTCGGATCGCGCCGGAACAGCGCCCGCAGGTGGTGCACCAATGTGGCAAGCAACATCTGTTACTGGCGCGTGAAGCCTATGAGGCCGCCGGTGTGCGGGCTGACGTGGAAGCCTTTATTGCCGATATGGCAGGCGCCTACGAGTGGGCCGATCTGGTGATCTGCCGCGCCGGGGCGCTGACCGTCTGCGAGCTGGCTGCTGCGGGCCGGCCTTCGTTTCTGGTGCCTCTGCCCCATGCGATTGACGACCATCAGAGCGCCAACGCGCGTTATCTGGCCGAGCGGGGCGCTGCCGAGCTGTTGCCCCAGGCAGAGCTGACCGGCGCGCTGCTGGCAGAAAAATTGACGACCTACATGAATCAACCGGAGTTACTGCGACAGATGGCCCAACGCGCCCGCGAACAAGCAAGCCCCAATGCCACGATAGACGTGGTGCAAGCCTGTCTGGAGGTCGCCCGTGACCATTAACAAACGTGCTCAGGCAACCTTCACCCTGCCGGAAATGCGCCGTATCCGTCGCATTCATTTTGTCGGTATTGGCGGTGTGGGCATGTGCGGTATTGCCGAAGTACTGCTTAACCTCGGCTACGAAGTCTCCGGGTCCGACCTCAAGCGTTCTGCGGTAACCCAGCGCCTGGAAGACTTTGGTGCGCGCATCGATATCGGCCATCGCGCTGAGAATCTGCAGTCCGCCGACGTATTGGTGGTGTCCAGCGCGATCAACCCGCAGAACCCGGAAGTTGCCGCTGCCATTGATCAACGCATCCCCGTGGTTCCGCGCGCCGAGATGCTCGCCGAGCTGATGCGCTATCGCCACGGTATCGCAGTGGCTGGTACCCACGGCAAGACCACCACCACCAGCCTGATAGCTTCGGTGCTGGCAGCGGATGGCCTGAGTCCGACTTTTGTTATCGGTGGTCGTTTGACTGCTGCCGGCACCAACGCGCAACTGGGCGAAAGCCGTTATCTGGTGGCCGAAGCCGATGAGAGCGATGCGTCCTTCCTGCACCTGCAGCCGATGGTCGCCATCGTCACCAATATCGACGCCGACCACATGGCTACCTACGAAGGCGACTTCAACCGCCTCAAGCGCACCTTTGTCGAGTTTCTGCACAACCTGCCGTTCTATGGCGTGGCCGTGCTTTGTATCGATGATCCGGTGGTGCGCGAGATACTCCCCCAGGTAAACCGGCAGGTGATCACCTACGGCCAGTCCGAGGATGCGGATATTCGTGCAGTAGACATCCACCAGACCGGCATGCAGACCCACTTTACCGTGCTGCGCGAGGGCCGCGAGCCGCTCAAGGTCTCGGTCAACATGCCCGGAGTGCACAACGTGCTCAACTCGCTGGCGACCATAGCCGTCGCGACCGATGAGGGTGTTTCGGATCAGGCCATCATTCAGGGCCTTACCGGCTTCCAGGGTGTGGGACGGCGTTTCCAGGTATATGGCGATTACAACTGGGGCGCTGGCCAGATCATGCTGGTCGATGACTACGGCCATCACCCGCGTGAAGTCGCCGCCGTGATCAAGGCAGTGCGCGCCGGCTGGCCCGAGCGCCGGCTGGTGATGCTGTATCAGCCGCACCGTTACAGCCGTACCCGCGATCTGTATGAAGATTTTGTACAGGTGCTGGGTGAAACCAATGCCCTGCTACTGATGGAAGTCTATCCGGCGGGTGAAGAGGTGGTAGCGGGTGCAGACAGCAAGCACCTGTGCCGCAGTATTCGTCAGCGCGGTCAGATCGATCCTATTTATGTCGAGCGCGACGCCGATGTCATGCCGCTGCTTGAAGCTGTATTGCAACCTGGCGACATCCTGTTGACGCAGGGCGCAGGCGACATTGGCGGCCTGGCGCAGCAATTGGCCGACGCCTTGGCTACCCGCAACGCTGGAGGTAAAGCCTGATGGTTGACGTAGCTACCTTTGGTCGTGTTGCCGTGCTCTTCGGTGGTACATCCGCCGAGCGTGCTGTCTCGCTGAAATCCGGCGCAGCGGTGCTGGAAGCGCTGCTGGGTGCCGGTGTGAACGCCTACGGTATTGACGCCGATGAGCATTTGGCCGAGCAACTGGTTGCCGAGCGGCCCGACCGCGTGTTCATCGCATTGCACGGGCGCGGCGGCGAAGACGGCAGCCTGCAGGGTTTGCTCGAATCGTTGCGTATCCCCTACACCGGTAGTGGCGTGATGGCCTCCGCGGTAGGCATGGACAAGCTCATCACCAAGCAGATATGGCAGAGCCTGGGCCTATCCACGCCAGCCTACGCGATGCTTGGCGATATTGAAGAGTGTGCCGCCATTGTCGAGCAGTTGGGCGTGCCGCTGATTATCAAGCCAGTACACGAGGGCTCCTCTATCGGCATGGCCAAGGCCGACAGCCTGGCCGGCCTGCAAGAGGCCTGGAAAGGTGCGCAGGCGTATGACGATCAGGCGTTGGTGGAACAGTGGGTGCAAGGCGCGGAATTCACGGTGGCAATTCTCGATGGCAAGGCGCTGCCAGCCATCCGCCTGCGCACACCGCACAATTTCTACGATTACGACGCCAAATATCTGGCCAACGATACCCAGTATCTGTGCCCCTGTGGACTGTCGGCCGAGAAAGAAGCGGAGCTCGCCGATCTCTGCTTGCGCGCTTTTAACGCGGTCGGCTGTCGCGGCTGGGGACGAGTTGATGTCATGCAGGATGAAGCCGGTCGCTTCTACCTGTTGGAGGTAAACACTGTGCCCGGTATGACCGATCACAGTCTGGTGCCGATGGCGGCGAAAGCTACCGGCATGTCATTCACCGAGCTGGTGCTGGCGATTCTCGCCAGCGCCCGCTGCTGAGGCAACACCACCATGCTGGGGCAGATGATTCGCGATTCAGGCAGTGCACCATCCGTACGCCGCAAGGCTCCGGTGCGTGGCGCTGTGCGGGTCGCGCCACCTGCCCCGCGTGCTGGCACACGCACAGGTTTCAGCAGGCCTTCCTTCGAAGGCTTGGGCGGCCGTCTGCAAAGCTTGCTGTGGCCGCTGCTGCTGGTGGCATTGGGCATGGGGCTGTACGAGTTGGGTAGCCGATTGATGCCCCTGGCTGATCGGCCGGTAGCGCTGATTACCGTTGAGGGCGAGCTGCAATACATTGATCGCGAGGCAGTGCAGCAGGTGATTCAGCCCTATTTGCACGAGAGTTTCCTCGGCATCGATCTGCAGGGCCTGCACAGCGATCTGCTGGCCATGCCCTGGGTGGCGGATGCCTCGGTGCGTCGGGTATGGCCCGACAAGCTGGTGATTGATCTGGACGAACAGCTGCCGATTGCCCGCTGGGGCGATGCGGCGCTATTGAACAACGAGGGCAAGGCATTCGCCCCGGAAGATATCAGCCGTTTTTCGCGCTTGCCGCAGCTTGATGGCCCTGAACGCGCCAAGCGTCGGGTGATGCGCCATTACCAGCAGTTCAGCAGGCTGCTGCGCCCGCAGGGCATGGTAGTCAGCAAGCTGGAGTTGCGCGATCGCGGTAGCTGGTTCCTGACAACAGAAGACGGTATTGAAGTGCTGCTGGGACGCGACAACCTGGTGGAGAAGATGCAGCGGTTCATGACGGTCGAGCAGATGATGCTGCAGGACCGGCGTGAGCTGATCGCGCGGGTTGACCTGCGCTACAGCAATGGCATGGCCGTGGCCTGGCGTGAGCCAGTGGCACCGGTCGAATCGGGGGAGTAACGGAAAGACTATGGCAAGCAAGCAGGGTAGCAGGATGATAGTGGGGCTGGATATCGGCACCTCCAAGGTCGTGGCACTGGTCGGCGAGATCGGCGCGGATGGTCAACTGGAGATCGTCGGTATCGGCTCGCACCCCTCACGCGGGCTGAAGAAGGGCGTGGTGGTGAATATCGAGTCCACCGTGCAGTCGATTCAGCGTGCCATCGAAGAGGCCGAACTGATGGCAGGCTGTCAGATTCACTCGGTGTTTGCCGGTATCGCTGGCAATCACATACGCAGCCTGAACTCCAACGGCATAGTCGCGATTCGTGACCGTGAGGTGGTGCAGGCAGACATCGAGCGCGTATTGGACGCCGGGCAGGCTGTAGCCATTCCAGCGGACCAGAAGGTATTGCACATTCTGCCGCAGGAATACGTGATCGATAACCAGGAAGGGGTGCGCGAGCCGCTGGGCATGTCGGGCGTGCGCCTTGAGGCCAAGGTGCACCTGGTGACCTGCGCGCTGAACGCCGTGCAGAACATCGAAAAATGCATACGCCGCTGCGGCCTGGAAGTGGAAGACGTGATTCTGGAGCAACTGGCGTCCAGCTACGCGGTGCTCACCGAAGACGAGAAGGAGTTGGGTGTCTGCCTGGTAGACATCGGCGGTGGTACCACTGACATCGCCATCTTTACCGAAGGGGCTATTCGCCACACGGCGGTGATTCCGATTGCGGGCGATCAGGTGACCAATGACATCGCCATGGCGCTGCGCACCCCTACCCAGTACGCCGAGGAAATCAAGATTCGCTACGCCTGCGCACTGGCCAAACTGGCCGGTCCGGAGGAAACCATCAAGGTGCCAAGCGTGGGCGATCGTCCACCGCGTGACCTGTCGCGCCAGGCTCTGGCGGAAGTGGTAGAGCCGCGCTACGACGAGCTGTTCACCCTGATCCAGGCTGAGCTGCGCCGCTCGGGGTTCGAAGACATGATTCCAGCGGGCATCGTCATGACGGGCGGCACTGCGAAAATGGAAGGCGCCATTGAACTGGCCGAAGAGATATTCCACATGCCGGTGCGCCTGGGATTTCCGCAGGAGTTCAAAGGGCTTACCGATGTGGTGCGCAATCCGATTTACGCCACCAGCGTGGGCCTGTTGCATTACGGCATCAAGCACCACGGTGAACAGAGCAACAGCCCAAGCGACAGCGGCAGCAAGGTGCCGATGGTCGAGCGGGTAAAGAAGTGGTTCCAAGGTAATTTCTGATTTTGCAGTTCCAGTAGCAGACCCGCCAAAGCGGGCTAAACGCAGTAAACGAAACGAAAACGAAACGAGTCTGTACTCTAGGAGAAGGTCATGTTCGAACTGATCGATAACGTACCCCAGAACGCTGTAATCAAGGTTATTGGTGTGGGCGGCGGCGGCGGTAATGCGCTGCAGCACATGGTCGTCAACAATGTCGAAGGTGTGGACTTCATCTGCGCCAACACCGACGCCCAGGCGTTGAAGAACGTCAGCGCCCGTACCGTCCTGCAATTGGGCTCCGCTGTGACCAAAGGTCTGGGCGCCGGGGCCAACCCGCTGATTGGCCGTGAAGCGGCAATCGAAGATCGCGAGCGCATCGCTGAAGTGCTGCAGGGCGCCGACATGGTGTTCATCACTGCCGGCATGGGTGGCGGTACCGGTACCGGTGCCGCGCCTATCGTTGCCGAAGTGGCACGCGAGATGGGCATTCTGACCGTTGCCGTGGTCACCAAGCCGTTCCCGTTTGAGGGGCGCAAGCGTCTGCAGATCGCCGAAGAAGGTATTCGTGAGCTGAGCCAGCACGTGGACTCGCTGATCACCATTCCGAACGAAAAACTGCTGACCGTACTGGGCAAAGATGCCAGCCTGCTGGCTGCGTTCAGCAAGGCCAACGATGTACTGCTTGGCGCGGTGCAGGGTATTGCCGACCTGATCATGCGTCCCGGCATGATCAACGTCGACTTTGCCGACGTGAAAACCGTCATGAGCGAAATGGGTATGGCTATGATGGGTACCGGCCACGCCAGCGGCCCGAACCGTGCGCGTGAAGCAGCTGAAGCCGCCATCCGCAGCCCCTTGCTGGAAGATGTGAACCTGATGGGCGCCCGCGGTATTCTGGTTAACATCACTGCCGGTCCGGATCTCTCGCTGGGTGAGTTCTCCGAGGTGGGTAGCACCGTTGAAGAGTTTGCCTCCGAGAGCGCCACTGTGGTTGTGGGCACCGTGATTGACCCCGAGCTGCGTGACGAACTGCGGGTTACCGTGGTAGCCACCGGTCTGGGCGCCAAATCGGACAAGCCGGTCAAGGTAATCGACAACACCGCCGCTCAGGCTCAGGCTCCAGCCGCGCGTCAGCACGAAGGCGCAGCGCCTAACTACCGTGACCTGGATCGTCCTACCGTGATGCGCAACCAGCATCCGCAGGGCAGTGCAGCGGCGCGTTTGAGCCAGCCGGCTGAAGACCTGGATTATCTGGACATCCCGGCCTTCCTGCGGCGTCAGGCCGATTGATCTGATCAATCGGCGGCATAGGGCTTATTGGTATTCATCAAAGGCGTACTTTGCTATTATGCACGCCACTTGTTGAAAATTATTCGCAACTAGAGCGGACCCAGTCAAGCATGATCAGACAACGCACACTGAAGAACATCATCCGGGCCACTGGTGTTGGTCTGCATTCGGGTGAGAAGGTATACCTCACACTGAAACCGGCACCGGTAGATACGGGTATCGTGTTCTGCCGTACGGATCTCGACCCGGTGGTCGAGATCCCTGCGCGTGCCGAGTTCGTGGGTGAGACCACTATGTCCACCACCCTGATCAAGGATGGCGCCAAGGTTGATACGGTAGAGCATCTGCTGTCGGCCATGGCCGGCCTGGGTATTGATAACGCCTATGTTGAACTGAGCGCCTCCGAGGTGCCGATCATGGACGGTAGTGCCGGTCCCTTTGTCTTCCTGATCCAGTCCGCTGGTATCGAGGAGCAGGACGCAGCCAAGCAGTTCATTCGCATCAAGCGCGAAGTGACTGTGGAAGAGGACGGCAAAACGGCCACTTTTGTGCCCTTTGAAGGCTTCAAGGTTTCATTTGGTATTGATTTTGACCATCCCGTGTTCCGCGGGCGTAGTCAGACCGCTTGCGTGGATTTCTCCAGCACCTCCTTTGTCAAGGAAGTGAGCCGCGCGCGCACCTTCGGTTTCATGCGCGACATCGAGTACCTGCGTTCACAGAACCTGGCGCTGGGTGGCAGTGTGGACAACGCCATCGTCGTCGATGAGTACCGCGTGCTCAACGAAGACGGACTGCGTTACGAAGATGAGTTTGTGAAGCACAAGATTCTGGACGCCATCGGTGACCTGTACCTGCTGGGCAAAAGCCTCGTGGGTGAGTTCAAGGGTTACAAGTCCGGTCATGCGCTGAACAACAAGCTGATACGCACCTTGCTGGTCACTAAGGATGCCTGGGAAGTGGTTACATTCGACGACGCGGGTACGGCGCCTATTTCGTTTATGCGCCCTGCTGCTGCGGTCTGATGTCAGCCTGCTGATACCAGTCTTCCGACACCTTCTCGTTTCGTTCTTTTTAGCGGCCACTTCGGTGGCCGTTTTCTTTAGCTAAAAAAACACAGCGCCTCGAATGTCAGCCGTTAAAGGAGAGTGCAGACCACTGCAGCGCAGAAAAAGTTCAGGTTCTGATGTGGCCAAGCGTGCCTTATTGGTGTCATTGGACGCCGCTGTGATGGCGCGCCAGTTTTTCCAGTGCAGCGCGCAGGGTAGCGTCTGTCACCTGCTCTGCAGTCTCCTGCAAGTGTTCAGCGGCCACCGCTGAGCGGCGCATTGTGCGAACTGGTGGTGCTTTTTTGACCAGTGGCGGGTGTACCTTGCAATGTATTTTCGTTAAGGTTGCGAATTCCTTGTAAGCCTGCAGCTGGCGCACCAGGCGTTTTTGCTGGTACCGGAGGCGGGTGGCCCAATGGCTGCTGCTGACCACAAAGCGCAGCACGCCGTCGGCAAACGAGGCTACCTTGCAGTGCTCCCGGGCAGCCGGCTCCAGTTGCGTCTCCACCAGAGACTGCAGCCGCTCGATGCTACGTGCCTGGGCATAGAGGTTTCTGAGGGTAATATTGGTGCGCACCAGGTCGGTGGGTCGGCGTGCATCAAGCGGGTAAAAGGCCATGCAGGTCTGCACCAGTTGTAAATGATGTAGCGGTCATCCTATCAGAACCGCTGCCACCTTTGTTTGAGGTTGCTATTTGAACATTATCATTCTTACCGGACGCCATGGTGCGTCGCGAACACTTACCTTGAGTACGCCCTGGGTGGCTGCCGGCATAGCGGTGCTGACAGCGCTGCCGGTGGCCGCTGCGCTGCTGACCTGGCAATTGCTCAGTGGCGGCACGCAGATCACCGAGGTGGCGCAGGCTGATGCTGCCCCGCAATGGCAACAGGTGCTGCAGGATTACGACATCAGCGATGTCCCGGTGGACGACGGTTCACAAGCGCAGATTGAGCGCATGAGCCAGCAGCTGGCCCGGCTGCAGATGCGCTTGACGCGGCTTGATGCGCTGGGCGAGCGTTTGACCGAATTGGCCGACTTCTCCGATGGCGAGTTCAATTTTGGTGAAGATATCGACCCGGGTATGGGTGGGCCGGAGTTGCGTGGCGACGATCTGAGCTACCACTCGCCCGATCTGCAGAACGTCATCGAGCAGTTGTCCGAGCGTATCGATGACCGTACTCAGCAGTTGCAGTTGCTCGAAGATCTGATGGTGAGCCGTCAATCCGACGTCGACTCGGCACTGGACTTTACCCCCGTACGAATGGGGCACCTCTCGTCCGGCTTCGGTCGCCGTACCGATCCTATTACCGGTCGTATCTCCATGCATACCGGACTGGACTTCGCCGCACCACGCGGCACACCGATTTACGCAGTCGGCAGCGGCGTGGTTACCTTTGCCGGTCGCAACGGTGCCTATGGCAACATGGTTGAGATCAACCACGGTGGTGGCTACAAGACTCGCTACGCTCACGCGTCCGCACTCAAGGTCGAGAAGGGTGATCTGGTCCACAAGGGCCAGGAAATCGCGGCCGTCGGTAGCACCGGTCGGTCTACCGGTTCGCACCTGCACCTTGAGGTCTACCGTAACGGCATGGCTGTCAATCCCGCCCGTTTTGTCGCATTGAAATAACCCCGTTTTGTCGCATTGAAACAACCTTTGTTTGGCCCAATATAGATTGCCTGGACACGGCTGCAGCTGTGTCCGGGCCTGGTGCCGGGTGCGCGGTTTATTGTCAGGCCGTAATCAGAGTAGAATGCCTTTTTCCAGGCGACCTCCCGCCGCAGTAATCGGGTGCGCCGACCACCAAATGGATATCGAAGTCGACTATGTTTGCGCCTTTAATGAGAAAGCTGTTGGGAAGCAAGAACGATCGTGAGTTGAAGCGGATGAGCAAGGTCGTTACCACGATCAACGCTCTGGAAGAAGGCTTGAACGCACTGAGCGACGAGCAGCTGAAGGCGAAAACCGAGGAGCTCCAGCAGCGTGTGGCCGGCGGCGAATCACTAGACGCCATATTGCCGGAAGCCTTTGCCCTGGTGCGCGAAGCCAGCAAGCGGGTAATGGGCATGCGCCACTTCGATGTGCAGATGATTGGCGGTATGGCGCTGCACGAGGGCAAGATTGCCGAGATGAAGACCGGTGAGGGCAAGACACTGGTTGCCACACTGCCGGTTTACCTCAACGCGCTCTCGGGCAAGGGCGTGCACGTGGTCACCGTAAACGACTATCTGGCGGCGCGTGACGCCAATACCATGCGGCCACTGTACGAGTTTCTTGGCATGTCCGTGGGCGTGGTCGTGCCCTTCCAGGATCCTCAGGAAAAACGCACCGCTTACCGCTGCGATATCACCTACGGCACCAACAACGAGCTGGGCTTTGACTACCTGCGCGACAACATGGCCTTTCGCATGGAAGACAAGTTCCAGCGCGAGCCCAACTTTGCCGTGGTCGACGAGGTCGACTCCATTCTGATTGACGAGGCGCGCACCCCGTTGATCATCTCCGGTCCGGCAGAAGACAGCTCGCGCCTCTATACCGCCATCAATACGCTTATTCCGCTGCTCAAACGCGGTTATCCCGCAGAGGAAGGCGAGGGTGAGGTGGATGGCCATTACAGCATTGATGAAAAGACCCGCCAGGTTGAGCTGAACGAGGCCGGCCACCAGTTCGTTGAAGAGCTGCTCACCAAGGAGGGGCTGCTGCAGGAAGGCGACAGCCTTTACGCTGCGCAAAACCTCAATCTGCTGCACCATGTCCATTCGGCGTTGCGCGCGCATACGCTGTTCCATCGCAACGTGGAATACATAGTGCAGAACAACCAGGTGCTGCTGGTGGATGAGCACACCGGTCGTACCATGCCCGGTCGCCGCTTGTCCGAAGGTCTGCATCAAGCCATCGAGGCCAAGGAAGGCTTGAAGATTCAGGCCGAGAGCCAGACTCTGGCTTCTACCACCTTCCAGAACTACTTCCGTCTGTATCCCAAGCTGTCCGGCATGACCGGTACGGCCGACACCGAAGCGTTCGAGTTCCGCCAGATCTACGGTCTGGATGTGCTGGTAATCCCCACCAACAAGCCGATGATCCGCAAGGACCACAACGACCTGGTCTACCTCAGCATCGACGAGAAGTTTGCCGCCATTGTCGCGGACATCAAGCAGTGCATGGAGCAGGGCCGCCCGGCGTTGGTCGGTACGGCGTCGATTGAGTCCTCCGAAGTGGTCGCACAGTTGCTGACCCGCGAGATGATTCCGCACAAGGTGCTGAACGCCAAGTACCACGAGAAAGAGGCCGAGATTATTGCGCAGGCCGGTCGCCCCGGGGCCGTGACCATTGCCACCAACATGGCGGGTCGAGGCACCGATATCATCCTGGGCGGTAGTTGGGAGGCCGAGGTGGCCAGCCTGGAGAATCCGAGCGACCAGCAGATCGCGCAGATCAAGGATGAGTGGCAACAGCGTCATCAGCAAGTGTTGGAAGCCGGTGGTTTGCACATCATCGCTTGCGAGCGCCATGAGTCCCGTCGTATCGATAATCAGCTGCGTGGCCGCGCCGGCCGCCAGGGTGACCCGGGCTCAAGCCGCTTCTACCTGTCGCTGGAAGATAGCCTGATGCGCATTTTTGCCTCCGACCGGGTGAAAAACTTCATGAAAGCGCTGGGCATGGAGAAAGGTGAGGCCATCGAGCATCGAATGGTCACTAACGCCATCGAAAAGGCCCAGCGCAAGGTCGAAGGTCGCAACTTCGATATCCGCAAACAGCTGCTCGAGTACGATGACGTTGCCAACGAGCAGCGTAAGGTGATCTATGGCCAGCGTAACTCCATTCTGGCCAGCGAATCGGTAGCAGAAACCATTCAGGCCATCCGTGAAGACGTGGTGCACGATCTGGTGGGTCAGCACATGCCATTCGGCAGTTTGCCGGAGCAGTGGGATATCCCGGCTCTGGAGCAACAGCTCGCCAGCGAGCTGGGCCTGCACCTGCCGGTACAGCAATGGCTGGACGAAGACGAAACCCTGGCCGAAGAGGGCGTTACCAAGCGCGTGCTGGAAGCCCTGGTGTTGTCCTATGAAGAGAAAGAACTGCTGGCCGGTGCCGAGGCCATGCGTTCGTTCGAGAAGCAGATGCTGCTGCGCGTGCTGGATGACTTGTGGAAGGAGCACCTGGCAACCATGGATCATCTGCGCCAGGGCATTCATTTGCGTGGCTATGCGCAGAAGAATCCCAAGCAGGAATACAAGCGCGAGGCCTTCAACCTGTTTGAAGAAATGCTGGGCAATCTCAAGCGCGATACGGTGCGCGTCTTGAGTCATGTGCAGATCAAGCGCGAAGATCCCGCTGAAGAAGAAGCGCGTCTGCGCCAGCAGGCAGAAGAATTGCAGCGCCGCATGCAGTTCAAGCACGAGGAAGTGCGCAGCGTGACCGACGAGCCAAGTGCGGATGACTCAGAGCAACCGTCAGCACCCGCCGGCCCGGTGACCCGCGACGGCGCCAAAGTCGGCCGCAACGATCCTTGCCCTTGCGGTTCCGGCAAGAAGTACAAGCATTGTCACGGGCAGATAAGCTGAGCCTTGGGCTCAGCAGCCTCAAGCGGCAAGCGGCAAGCGCTGCTCCGTTTGCAGGATGAGTAGCGCGACAAATTGCTTGACAGCGAAAACGCGCACTACAAACTAGGCAAGCTTGCAGCTTGCAGCTTGCAGCTTGCAGCTTGCAGCTTGCAGCTTGCAGCTTGCAGCTTGCAGCTTGCAGCTTGCAGGGGGCGGCCATCCGCCTTGCAGCTTCCCTTTCTTTTTTGGAGTTTTTGCCATGCCCGTCGGTCTCGGCCCGCTGCCTGTTCTGCATCCTGTTCCCGGTTTCCGTCTTGGCATCGCCTCTGCTGGCATAAAGCGCGCAGGACGCAAGGATGTGGTGATCATGGAGGCGGCAGAAGGCGCGAGCATAGCGGGGGTGTTTACTACCAATGCCTTTTGCGCCGCACCAGTGACCCTCACCCGACAGCATCTGAGCAGCGCGCCCCGCTATTTGCTGGTCAATACCGGTAACGCCAATGCCGGTACCGGCAAGCCGGGCATGCAGGCGGCTATCAGCACCTGCGAAGCCTTGGCAGAACTCACGGGCGTAACGCTCCAACAGGTGCTGCCGTTCAGCACCGGCGTGATCGGGGAATTGCTGCCCGCCGCCAAGGTTATTGGTGCCATGCCAGCAGCGCTGGCTGATTTATCCGAGTCAAATTGGGCCGTGGCAGCCGAAGGCATCATGACCACCGACACACAGCCCAAGGGTGCCAGCCGGCAGATTCAACTGGCTGGACAGACTATCACCATCACCGGCATCTCCAAGGGTGCCGGCATGATCCGCCCGAACATGGCCACTATGCTGGGTTACGTAGCGACTGATGCCAAGGTGGCGCAGCCAATGCTGCAGCAGATGGTCAAGGCGGCAGCCGACCTGTCCTTCAATCGCATCACCATCGACGGCGATACCAGCACCAACGACTCCTGCATGTTGATCGCCACCGGCCAGGCCGATATGGCAGAAATCGACTCAGCGCAGAGCGCCGAGTATCAGCAACTCGCCAAGGCCATCAATGCCGTCATGTTGGAACTGGCGCAGGCGATAGTGCGCGATGGAGAAGGCGCCACCAAGTTCGTGACCATTCAGGTCAACGGCGGTGGCAATCGCGATGAATGTCTGGATGTCGGTTACGCGGTAGCGCACTCGCCGCTGATCAAGACTGCGCTCTTTGCCTCCGATCCCAACTGGGGTCGCATCCTTGCGGCCGTGGGTTACGCCGGGGTGCCGAACCTGGATGTCGAGAAGATAGACGTCTATCTGGACGACGTCTGCATTACGCGCAACGGCGGCCGTGCCGAAGAATACCGCGAAGAACAGGGCGCCAAGGTAATGGCCCAGGCGGAAATCACCATTCGCATCGAGCTGGGCCGCGGCGAACACAGCGAAACCCTGTGGACCACCGATCTCTCCCACGAGTATGTGCGCATCAACGCGGAATATCGCACCTGAGATAGTGGGCTGGTCACGCCCCGTCGTGGTCGCTCGTTTGCTTGTTCCAGGCGGCCCGGCTCGGCAGGTCAGCAAGCCCTGCGTGCGGTTTATCTGGCAAGCTCGGGTATGAACTCTTGCGGATTGTCCCGCTATTGTGGGGTGCCCGGACAATACCTTTCAGCGATGGGGCCTTTGTCCATCCGCAGCCGCCCCACGCGATTGATAACCAGCATTCGTCCATCTCTTGAAGCCTCAGCGGGGCACAGCCGCAAGGTCCCGGCCAGAAAACCCCCATGCAACAGCTCCGACTCGCCCAGGGCGTTATAGCGCACATAGCTAGCTAGCGCACCACTGCCATGGATGTGGCTGATACGCGCTGCAATGTCCTGGCTGAGCAGCTCATCTGCAGCGTCGTATTGTGCATTGCCGTTGCTGTCGAGAAATACCTGCCAGCCCCGATTCCAGTCGCCCTCGATAGGCGCCATGGTTACGGCCTGATTACGTCGCACCGCCTCTTCACGGGTTTGTTGGATGCTGCGGGCAAGCTGTTCCTTGCCAACATCCAATCGATGATTGTCAACGAGCCTGCCGAACGAGGGCAGGCCGATGCTCAGTAGTATCGTCACCAGGCCCAAGGCGGTGAGTAGCTCTACCAGGGTGAAACCTTTTGCCTGCATGGCTCTCTCCTTGAGTCTTGCTTCATATGAAACTCCTTTTGAACGCCTGTCATGCAGTGAATCTGACCGATCATCGGGACAGGCGAGAACTTGACAGCCAATCTTCATATATTGCATCGACTACTAGGAGGGTTGTTTTGATGCGAAGTGTGAAGGGGTTCACTCTGATCGAGTTGATGGTGGTGGTGGTGCTGCTTGGTATCTTCGCCTCCCTTGCTGTGCCGAGCTTTAATCGCATGATTGAAAAGAACCGTGTGGAGGCCGCTTCCTCAGAATTATATCGGTTAGTACTGGCTGCGCGGTCGGATGCTGTCAACAAGCGCTCTGCGGCCACTTTAAGCTATACCGCGGCAGCCAGAACTTGGCAGCTGAGCCAGGGCGGCGCTACCGTACGGCAGTTCGTTGTCCCGGCTTCGCTCGGTAGCTCGCAAACGCAGAATTCACTCATATTCAGGCCCGATGGTACGGTCTCGGCGGCGGCGACCCTGAAGGTGAGTAGCGACAAGACAGCTACCGAGTATGCCATCGGCATCCAGCGTTCGGGCTCAGCCCGCATGACAGGGCCTACTACGTTAACAACGAGCGAATTGTGATGAGGTGCCAGATGACGACTCGGTGTGATGACCAGACCGGCTTCAGCATGATGGAAGTGCTCATTACCCTACTGCTTATAAGTATCAGTATATTGGGTATGGTTGCGATGCAGGCGCAGAGTATTTCCTTCGCTCAGGACTCTGTTCAGCGTAATACGGCCGCAATGCTGGCCGAGGATTTGATGGAAATGATGCGTGCCGACAGTATTCGCGTTCTGGATGTCACTGGGCTCCCGCGCGATCAATCTGATTATTACAAGGCAGCTGGCGAGGAGTTTCCCGCTGAGCCTGTATCTTGCTCTCCACTTCCGGATGCCGCCGAAGCAAGGCTGGGTTGCTGGGCAGCCCGAGCTCAAGAAGCATTACCGGATGCTGCTGGTTTGTCTGAAGCAGACTTTCACGTGTGCCGGTCTGCCACTCCCAATGTTTGCAGTGCAACGGGATCTGCGATTGAAGTGCAGTTAGCATGGCGAGTGAAGGATGGCGATTGTCTGGATGCTGCCGTGGATACTGCCGCCGACGACTACGACGGTACCATTTGTCGCTATCGCCTAAGAGCGGAGTTGTAAAGTTATGATCAAACCTCTAAATCAAGGCGGCTTATCAATGATCGAGCTGCTCGTCGCGCTGGCATTGAGCAGTTTTCTCGTTCTTGGTGTTACGCAAATTTACGTTGATAACAAAAAAAATTACCTGTTTCAGCAAGGTCAGATAGGTAACTTGGAGAATGGCCGCTTTGCTCTGATGACCTTCGAAGATCATCTGGCTAAAGCGGGCTATCGTCGTAGGCCTGATCAGGACATGGAGCAGGCATTCCCTGCGGGTACTTTTAATGCGGGTGCGCAAACGTGCACCTTTACAGCTGGCGAAGCGGTAACACGGGTGAGTGCAACTGCGTTTTGCCTCCGCTATCAGCCAAGAGATGAAAATGAAGAGGATTGTCGCGGAACGAGTCTAGCGGCATCCTGGAGTAGCACCGAATTGGCATCCATCGAAAAACCTTACACCGTCCCGCAGTCATCCACGGCCGCTGCGGGCGCGATAGTCGAGAGAATGGAAGTCGCGAACGGACAGCTAACTTGCAATGGTGAGGTGTTGGTCGACGGCGTTGCAGATGTTGTCTTTGGTTATGGGGTAGGCCCAAGTAGTGAGCGGTTGGTTGCCGAGTATACGGCAGCGCCTACCACGCCCATTCGGAGTGTGCGGTACGACCTCTTGATGTCGAGTGAAAACTCTAATCTGAGTGATGGGATGACAAGCAAGGCTTATTGCGACTGGAATAACATCGCCCCCTGCACTCCTGCTCCTGATAACACGCTTTATCAGGTTGTCAGTAGCGGCATAACCATAAGGAACCTGATGCCATGACGGGTCACTCTCGGGCGCAGGGCGTCCGATCTTCAGAGAAAGGCGCGGTTCTGGTAGTAGCGCTGGTGATGTTACTTATTATTACTGTTATCTCTGTCGCAAGTATGAGAGAGGTTACGCTGGAAGCGCGGGTGACTGGCAACTTGATTGAGAACAAGCGGTTGTCAAGTGCCGCTGAGTCAGCTTTGCGTGAGGGTGAAAGGCGCGTGTTGAATAACGCAGTGCCGCCGGATGATTGTGCCGTTAGACCTGTTGATGACACCTCTCTATGTATCGTCGAAATCGCGGAAGATTATGAAAGCGACTTTTCTACATCAAATGCTTACCAAGGGCTTGACGGCAATACGACGCTTGACCGCAATGCAAACTGGTATCTCCGAGACACGGGTATCATCAGTTCGCCAGATCCAGAGTGCTTCTTAACGGGTAAAGGCTGCACTAACTATTACGAAGTTAATAGTCAGGCGCGTAAAGGCGCCCCCGATGATTGTGGTCCCGACGCGTTCTGCATACGCTCGGTCGTCGCCGCGATTTTTGATTAGCAGATGAAATTAGGAGAGAAAAAAATGTTACGCAAACTATCGTTGGTAACAGGTCTGCTAGTCCTAGGTACCTCAGCTCAGGCCGCAATTGATATTTCCCAAGTTCCATTGTTTGTAAGTGATGCAGTTCCGCCTTTGAATATGCTGGTTATGGGGCGTGATCATAAGCTGTATTACGAGGCCTACAATGACGCATCCGACCTAAACGGCGATGGTGTTATAGATGTTGGCTATAAAGGCTACCTGCCAGAGGAGCAGGGGGGGATAGATTATTTCGGCTATTTTAATTCTTATGTTTGTTACGATTACACTGGTGGCACATTTATACCTAGTGTCGAGACGGCAGACAAAACTTGTACTAATAAATGGAGTGGGGACTACTTAAACTATTTGGCTACCGCACGTATCGATGCGCTCCGAAAAGTTTTGTACGGTGGGTACAGAGTTACAGATTCAACAACTCAGACGATTCTGCAGGGCTCCTTTATTCCCCAGGATGCTCATACTTGGGGTAAAGAGTACACCAGTTTAGCTGTAGACGGGTTTCGGATATCCAACTATACGCCACTTAATCAGCCAGTGGCCGGATATCGACATTTGTTTGCAGTGGCCTCTCTTACTGACGGCGGCATACCTCAGCTTCGTACTTTGACAAATACTACTTTCCGTATCTGGAATTGGGTGTCAAAAGAGCGACCTGTCGCTGGGGATCAGTGTGTAAACAGTGCGCTTAACAATGTGGCGTGTACTTCAGCAGGGCCGAGTTCGGGCTGGGTTTTAATTCCCGATCAACATTTTTCAGGTCTAGTGCTGAAAACATGGCGTGACTCTACTGCGACGTCAAATAATAAGTCTGAGATGGATGCTCTTTTTGTAAGTAATGACAACGGGCGTCGTTGTGGCACAGGGAATGTTAGCTCCGTTCAGCAAAATTTCGGTTCAGGCAATCCCTTCAATGGCAATAGCTGCACAGGAGATAACTATAATACCCTTTTGGAAGGGAGTTTTATTGCACCAGCTACCGGTAACTACGAGTTCTCGGTGGATGGGGACGATGCGGTAGAGTTTTCAGTAGGTAATGATATCGTTGCGAGTTGGTATGGGAACCATGGTCCTAGTAATGTCGGTGGTTCCGGTACTACTGGGTCAAAATATTTGACTGCGGGTCAAAGCTATTCTGTTCGTGTACGTCATGAAGAAAATGGAGGTGGGTCGCAGTTCAATATATATTGGAAGACTCCTGGGGCTGGTACATCTGAGATGGTGGATAGGAACGTAAAGGTTTCGGTATGTCCCGCTAGCAGCGAGTCTTTGAGGGAAGAAAATTGCGTTGTGTATAGTAACGGGCAATATAAGCCTACGGGGATTTTGCATGACTACGGCACTACTGATCGCATGTATTTCGGGTTGCTTTCGGGTTCTTACGCTAAGCCTTTAAGCGGGGGGGTTCTGCGCAGTCAATTGCAGAGTTTCTCACGGGAGTTAAACGCGGCAACGGGTCAGTTTTGCTCCTCAGGTACAGGGGTTTGTTCTGCAGCTAATGCAGTATCGAATGGGATCGTATCTACCATTAATAAGCTTAGGGTTATCGATTTTAGCTACGATAGTCAAACTTACGGCTGTGGCTGGATCACCACTAGGCCTATTACTGCAGACGACACTTGTTACATGTGGGGTAATCCTGTAGCGGAAATGATGTACGAGACCATGCGGTATTTTTCCGGAGCTACTACGCCGACGGCGGATTTTAACTACTCTGGCGGGAAAGACGCTGAACCACCGTTGCAATTGCCTAAGGTGGACTCCTGGACGCCTCCCTATAAGTCACCAACAAACCCGAGTGGATTTGAGCAATGCGCGGTGCCGGTGATGACAGTGATTAGCGACATCAACCCCTCTTATGATTTCAATTTGCCAGGAAGTAATTGGGGGGCAATCAACGGTTCAGGTAACCCTGCTTCGATTCGTTCCCTGAATGTTTCCACAGAAGCGGATCTGGTATGGACGAAAGAAGGTGGTGGTAGTCGGAGCGTTTTTATAGGGGAATCGAATGGTGTGTCTGACAGTGCGCCAACACCTAAAACGGTCTCAAATTTTTCTACCATCCGTGGCCTCTCTCCTGAAGAGCCCAGCAAGCAGGGCACATATTATTCGGCCGCAGTCTCACACTTTGGTGCAAATAACGCTATTGGTGGAGAGGAAAAGCTTATAACGTATTCAGTGGCTCTTGCTTCTCCTTTGCCTACTATTGATTTTCCTGTTGGTACTAGCATTGTGACTATCGTACCTTTTGCGAAGTCTGTTGGTGGGGACAGCATTAATGCTACCGCAGAGTTTCAGCCGACAGATCAGATCGTGGACTATTACGTTGAAACAATAGCGAATACTGATGCGAGCTGTCGTACGTCTAGCCCAAGTAGCGCAAAGGATTGCGATAGCTCCATAAATTCTGGGCGTCCTTATGCTAAGTTTCGTATTAATTTTGAGGATGTTGAGCAGGGTGCTGATCATGACATGGATGCTATTGCAGTTTACGAAATACTAATTAACGCTCAAGGGAAGCTGGATATCAATATCACTTCTGAGTATGCGGCTGGCGGTATTGATCAGCACATGGGGTATGTTATTTCGGGTACCACTAAAGATGGAATATACCTTGAAGTAAAAGACCGGGGCGGTGCTGATATAAAATACAAGTTGGATACCCCCTCTGGAAGTAACGAGAAGTGGGCAGGTGACTGCGCTATCAATGGTGCATCTTGCGCTAACCTCGGGCTCACGTCTTCCCGAACTTTTACGGCCTCCGGCGGCTCGTCAGCTAACCTGCTCAAGGATCCACTCTGGTATGCCGCCAAATATGGTACAAATGCCGCTAACTTTGACGAAGACGGGGACGGAACTCCAGATAACTATTTTTTGGTGACGAACGCACTTACTCTTAAGGAACAGTTGGATAAAGCATTTAACGCGATCACCCAAATGAATGCGTCTGTGAGCACCCCGTCGGTAGACGTGGCGCGCAACACGTCGGTTTCGGATGATCAGACTGCTTTTGTTTATCGTACCGTATTCGACATCAATGGCTGGAGCGGCGATCTTATCAAGGAGCGCCAAGTAACTTCTATATCTACCGGGTCTCCCGTAACGACAGTTACAGAAGTATGGACGGCCGAAGGCAAACTGCCACTAGCGCGTAATATACTAATGGCGGACTACGGCTCTGGTTCTGCCGGCACTGACCGGCTTGCTGAGTTTAGCTGGGCCGGGTTGGATGGAGTTAGTTATGCTGGAACCAATATCCGTGACATGCTTAACCGTCGCCCAGACTCATCGGGTACCTCTGATGGTTATGGCGAGGCAAGAGTAAAATATATACGCGGTGAGTCTTGCGGCGGAGTAGATGGATGCAGCTCCTTTCCGGAGAGAACATCTGAGCTGGGGGATATTGTTGGTTCCTCGCCGGTATTGGTGAAAGATGCTCAATACTTGGCATATCGGGCCGGTACGGTAGATGGCACCTCTTCCGACTATTCCGAGTTTCAGCAGCAGGTGGCAGCGAGGCCTGAGACTATTTATGTTGGCGCTAACGATGGCATGCTTCATTCGTTTGATGCTGAAAGCGGTGTGGAAAACTTTGGTTTCATACCCTCAGCCGTCATGGAAAACTTAAACAAGTTGACCACCCCAAATTACGGGGGGGGCAGCGGAATACACCAATATTACGTCGACGGCGCTCCAGTGGTTGCTGATGTTTATTTTGACTCTGAGTGGCATACGGTGCTGGTAGGGAGTTTAGGTGCAGGTGGGCGTGAGGTCTTTGCAATGGATGTAACTGATCCACAATCCCCTATGCTACTTTGGGAATTGACAAACAACGACCAACCGGATTTGGGCTATACCATTCCTACTCCGAAAATTGTCAGGCTGCACAGCGGGCAATGGGCAGCTCTTATTCCGAATGGATATAACGGAGACCGAAGCGCTGAAGGTAAGGCGGTGCTCTTTGTTGTAGATATAAAGACCGGGGAGGTGTTGCGTAAACTAGAAGCCACTACAGAGTCGGATGGCGCAATCAACTCGGGTAATAACGGGCTATCGAACGTGCAACCCGCCGATATAAATGGCGACGGTGTCGTGGATTATGCATACGCAGGCGATATTCAGGGTAACCTTTGGCGCTTTGATTTGCTGAACACTGCCTCAGCTACACCCTTTGCCAAGACGGTCGTTGCTGCTAGCACCTTCCAAATTGCGTATGGGGGAAAACCCTTGTTTGTCGCAAAAAATTCGAGCGGTACACGGCAGCCAATCACTGCTGCTCCTTCTTTGGTTAAACATCCCTCGTCAGTGGGGTATTTAGTTACCTTGGGAACCGGTTCATACCTGAACAGTGCAGATAAAGCCTCTACTGCCGTGCAGTCAGTTTACGGTATTTGGGATAGAAAGACTGCGGGGGAGGTTACTCAGGCATCAACTGCTCCGTCTATATCTCGTGCTTCGCTGGTCGCTCAAACCATGTTGAGTCAACAGAGTTTTTCTGCCGGAGGCGTCAGTTGGCCAGTCAGGACTGTCAGTCAGAACGATATCACGTGGTATAGCTCTTCTTCAGGAGGTACAACTGACTCAAATGTGGCGAAATGGGGCTGGTATTTGGACCTTAACGTATCAGGGGCTACCGCAGACGGAGAGCGTGTTATCAATGATATGAGGGTTTACGGTGATGGCCTCATCTTCTCCACGGTTACGCCAAATACAGACCCTTGTGCTGCTGGCTTGAGTGGGTTCACTTATGGCATCAATCCGCGCACGGGTGGCCGTACTACATACCACGTATTTGATTTTAACGGTGACGGGTTGTTTGACATGAGAGATGCTCCGGCTGGCAGTAACGCGGCTGTTTCTGGTTACTCTTCGCCGGCGGGTGGTTCAACCATCAATGGTGGGAACAACTTCTACACGGATGGGACTTCTGTAGGGGTTGCGGCAGGTCTGCTCTCTCAGGGGCGCCAGAACTGGCGCTTGATCCCAAAGAATGTAGATTAATTAACACGGGGCGAGAGGATGACAATGAAAAAACAGGCTGGGTTTACGCTTATAGAAGTGATGATGGTGGTGGTTATCATCGGTATCCTGGCCGCTATTGCATTCCCCAGTTATCGAGAGTATGTACTTCGCGGCCATCGTTCTGAGGGTATTGCCTTGCTTAGTGAGGGCGCTGCTCGCCAAGAGCGTTACTATGCGCAAAATAATACGTATGCAGACACAGTGGCTAAATTGAGCATGGATGCCAATTCGGAAAATGATTACTACACTCTTAGCGTAGTGGCAGCAAACGCAACGAGTTATTCGCTCCTAGCGACAGCCATCAACTCGCAAGTGGATGACTCGAAGTGTGGAAATCTTGGTTTGAACGAGAGCGGTGTAAAATTGGAAAGCGGTACCGCAACGGATGCTGCGGACTGCTGGAAGTAGAGCCAGTTAATGTTGGAGGAGTGCTCAGCGCCGCTCCAACAACACCCCACTCTCCATATGATGGCTATACGGAAACTGATCGAATAGCGCGCAACGCGTTATTCGGTGGGTTTCATTCAACTCTTCCAGATTCTGCGCCAGGGTTTCCGGGTTGCAGGATATATAAAGGATGCGTGGGTAGCCTTTGACCAGCTCGAGCGTTGCCGGGTCGAGCCCGGCGCGCGGGGGATCGACGAACACGGTGCCGAAATTGAAGTCGCTGAGGTCGACGCCCTGCAGGCGGCGGAATTCGCGCACTCCGGTCAGTGCCTGGGTCACTTCTTCGCTCGCGAGCCTCACCAGGGTGACGTTCTCGACGCCGTTCATGGCAAGATTCTCGACTGCGGACTTCACCGAGCTTTTGGCCAGCTCCGTTGCCATCACCTTGCGAAAGCGCGTAGACAGCGGCAGGGTAAAGTTGCCGTTGCCGCAATAGAGCTCAAGCAGGTCGTCTTCGTTGTCTCCAGCCGCCTCCAGTGCCCAGCCAAGCATCTGCTGATTCACGCCGCCGTTGGGCTGGGTAAAGCCGCCTTCTATCTGCTGGTAGCGCCATTGCCTGCCGGCAACCGTCAACTCTTCCAGTACGTGGTCGCGCTCAAGAACGCGTTTGCGGCCTCGGCTGCGGCCGATCAGTTGGACGCCCAATGTTGTTGCCAGCGCTTGGGCAGGAGCGTCCCAATTGTCGTCCAGCGGCCGGTGGTAGCAGAGGGTTACCAGGGCATCGCCAGACAGCGTGGTGAGAAACTCCACCTGAAACAGCTTGCGGCCCAGCATGGGATCGGCTTTGCAGGCTTCCAGTAGCGGCGTCATCAGCTCGTTGATGCGTTTGCTGGCGATGGGTAGCTGGTCTATCAATACAGCCTTGTGCTTATCACCTTGCTCGAACATCGCGTAGTGCGGCTGGCCCTGTTCATACCACAAGCGAAATTCGGCGCGCAGCCGGAAGTGTTCAGGCTGGGAGCTGAACACCTTCGGCTCAGGTGCATGGAAAGGGGCAAGCAGCTGGCACAGCCGCTCGCGCTTTTCCGCCAGTTGGGCGGCGTAATTGGCTGGATCGAATGCGAGGCCCATCAGTTGAACAGCGCCAGCTTGACCACAAAGAGACCCGCCAGGATATAGAGGCTGGGGTTCAGATCCTTCCATCGTCCAGACAATACCTTGATAGCTGTCCAGACGATAAAGCCGGCGGCAATGCCGTTGGCAATGGAGAAGGTGAGCGGCATCATGATGGCGGTGATGACCACCGGGGCTGCTTCGGTCAAGTCGTCCCAGTCGACCTGCACCAGGCCGCCGGTCATCAAGACGGCGACAAACAGCAGCGCTGGTGCGGTGGCGAAGGCGGGCACAGCTCCCGCCAGTGGGGAGAAAAACAGGCTGAGCAGGAACAGCAGCGCCACCACGCACGCAGTCAGACCTGTCCGTCCACCGGCAGCGGTGCCTGCAGCGGATTCGATGTAACTGGTGGTGGTGGAGGTACCCAGCGCGGCGCCGGCCATGGTTGCGGTGCTGTCAGCCATGAGGGCGCGGCCCAGGCGCGGCATTTTGCCGTCGGCGTCAACCAGGTTGGCGCGCTGTGCAACGCCAATCAGGGTGCCCGAGGTGTCGAACAGGTCGACGAACAGGAAGGCGAAGATAATGCTCAGCATGCCCACTTCCAGCGCGCCCTTGATATCCAGCTGCAGCAAGGTAGGCGCCAGGCTCGGCGGCGCAGATACCACGCCGTTGGCCTGGCTCAGGCCAGTCAGCAAGCTGATGCCGGTGATCAGCAGAATGCCGATCATTACCGCGCCGGTCACTTTGCGGTAAGCCAGTGCGACTATGATGGCGAAACCAGCTGCGGCTAGCAGTGCGCCGGGCTGCGTGAGGTCACCCATGGCAACCAGAGTCGCTGGATGGTCAACCACGATGCCGGCGTTCTTCAGGGCGATAAGTGCCAGAAACAGGCCGATGCCCGCAGCAATAGCCGAACGCAGCGCCATGGGGATGCTGTTGATGATCCATTCGCGAATACGAAAGATGCTGAGCAGGAAGAACATAAGACCCGACAGGAATACCGCGCCAAGGGCAACCTGCCAGCTGTAGCCCATGGAGCCAACCACGGTATAAGAGAAGAAGGCATTCAAGCCCATGCCGGGGGCGAGTGCGATAGGGTAGTTGGCCCACAAACCCATGATCAGCGAGCCAATAGCCGCAGCCAGGCAGGTCGCCACAAAGGCTGCGCCCGGATCGATGCCGGCGTCGGCCATCATCATCGGGTTGACGAAGATGATGTAGGCCATGGTCAGGAAGGTCGTCAGCCCGGCCAGCAATTCGGTGCGCACGTTGGTGCCGTGTTCGCTGAGTTTGAAGAGTCTTTCGAGCATAAGGAGCGCTTCCGGGGTCAGGGCAGAAAGCCGGCTAGTGTAGCGGATTCGCTGCCGTGGGTGAATTTCTGCTGCGCTTGTGTCAGGCTTGACGCCCTTTTTTCCGACTGGAGGCTCGCCATGAGCAACACTTTTGAGAACGATGAGCAGCGCGTCAGCTACGGCATTGGCCGTCAGATGGGTGAGCAACTGCTGAGCAGCAGCATTCCTGATTTGACCCTGGATCTGGTCGCCGCGGGTCTGAAGGATGCCTACAACCAGCAGCCGAGCCAAGTCGCCGAGGCTGAGCTGCAGGCTGCCTTCCAGCAGCTACAGGACAAGATGCGTGCCGTCGCGCAGGAATCCGCCAAGGCGGCAGCTCAGGCAGGTGTCGACTTTCTTGCTGAAAACGCCAAGCGTGATGGTGTGCAGACGCTGGCTTCCGGGCTGCAGTATGAAGTTATTACAGCGGGCAGCGGCGCCACGCCGGCAGCCAGCTCCACGGTACAGACGCACTACGAAGGCACACTGATTTCCGGCGAAGTCTTCGATAGTTCCTACAAGCGCGGTCAGCCGGCCGAGTTTCCGGTCGGCGGTGTGATTGCCGGTTGGACAGAAGCGCTGCAACTGATGCAGGAAGGGGCCAAGTGGCGCTTGTTTATTCCGTCTGAGCTGGCCTATGGCGAACGCGGCGCGGGTAACAGCATCCCGCCGCACAGTGCGCTGATTTTTGATATTGAGCTGCTGAAAGTTCTGTAAGCGCCAGCGCTTGGTTTTTCCTGGGACGGCTGGGTTCCATCCCGGCCCGCGTTGGTGGCGCAGAGTGCGCTGGTCGAGATGGAGTCAGACCGTCCCAGGGGCAGACCAAAACCTCGCCGCTTCGGGAGTGTTATGCCGGCCTGGACGTGTCGGGTCGGCGCACCTTCCGGTTAGTGGTTGCGATCCACCGCAAAGCGCGCTAATTGCTCCAGTGCATCGCGATGGTCGGAGGCGGGCAGTGTCTGCAGTAGGCGTACCGCTTCGTCGGCCTGTTCACGCGCCAGGCGGGCGGTATAGTCCAGTGCACCTGATGCACTGACTGCCTCGCGGATCGGACCGATCTGATCGCTGCCGCCCTGCTGTATTGCCTTGCGGACCAGTTGTGCCTGTTCAGGCGTGCCATGGCGCATGGTGTAGATCAGCGGCAGGGTCGGTTTGCCCTCGGCCAGGTCGTCTCCTACGTTCTTGCCCATTTCCTCGGCGTCGCCACTGTAGTCCAGCAGGTCGTCCATAAGCTGGAAGGCAATCCCTAGCGCGTTGCCATACTGGCGCAGGGCTTCGGTCTGCTCGGCGGTGGCGCCGGCCAGCACGCCGGCAGTGTGGCAGGCCGCTTCAAACAGCATGGCAGTCTTGCTGCGGATGACTTCCATATAGGTAGCTTCATCGGTATTGGCGTCGCGCACCTTGGATAGCTGCAGGACTTCGCCCTCGGCAATTACGTTGGTGGCATTGGCCAATACCCGCATGATCTGCACGTCGCCCAGTGCCACCATCATTTCGAAGGCGCGCGAATACAGAAAGTCGCCCACCAGCACGCTGGGTGCGTTGCCCCAGAGCGCATTAGCGGTCGAGCGCCCGCGCCGCAGATCGGAGGTGTCCACTACGTCATCATGCAGCAGGGTAGCGGTATGCAGAAACTCGATGATGGCCGCCAGGCTGTGCTGGCGCGGATCGGACAGGCCGCAGGCGCGCGCGCCGAGCAAAACGACCAGTGGCCGCAGGCGTTTTCCGCCAGCGCTGATAATATAATGGCCGATCTTTTCTACCAGCGGGACCCGGGAATGCAGTTGCTCCAGAATGAGCTGGTTCACCGCATCAAAATCATCGGATACCGGTGCATAGAATGGCAGGGTGGTCATCGGTTGCAGACTTCCTGAAAAGGTTCCGCGGCATGCTAGGTTGCAGGCCATTTAGTGTCAAGAAAAGCGCAGTCTATCAGGCTTGTATGGCGCTTGCGCAAAGGCGCACGCTTGAGTACAATCCTCGCCCCTAAGATACAGCATCCCTGTTTTGACAATGGCAAGGTCGGGTCCGATAGGCGGAGCCACTTGCAGCCATGCCAGCCACTAATGATTCTAACCAAGCGCTGGGTGAGCAGGATTACGGAGAAAGCAACATGTACGCAGTCATTGTTACCGGCGGCAAGCAATACAAGGTCGCTGAAGGCGAGTTCCTGAAAGTAGAGAAACTGGACGCGGAAACCGGCGCCACCATCGAGTTTGACAAGGTTCTGTTGGTTGCAAACGGCGACGACGTCAAGATCGGTGCTCCGGTTGTTGAAGGTGCCAAGGTGACTGCAGAAGTCAGCGCGCACGGTCGTGGCGATAAAGTTCGCATCATCAAGTTCCGTCGTCGCAAGCACCACATGAAGCGTCAGGGCCACCGTCAGTGGTACACCGAAATCAAGATTACTGGCATCTCTGCCTAAGCTGATTCAGGAGATATAGACTCATGGCACACAAAAAAGCAGGCGGTTCCACGCGCAACGGTCGCGA
Source organism: Halopseudomonas sp. (assembly GCF_036961105.1). Taxonomy (GTDB): domain Bacteria; phylum Pseudomonadota; class Gammaproteobacteria; order Pseudomonadales; family Pseudomonadaceae; genus Halopseudomonas. Next base: position 565,246 of record NZ_JBALWW010000001.1, read on the forward strand.
TTCAGAATCCAAACGCCTTGGTGTAAAAATGTACGGTGGTCAGGCCATCATCCCGGGTAACATCATTGTTCGTCAGCGTGGCACTGAGTTCCACCCTGGCAAGAACGTTGGCATGGGCAAGGATCACACCCTGTTCGCCAAAGCTGAAGGCGTGGTGAAATTCGAAGTGAAGGGCAAGTTCGGTCGTCGTTACGTTAATGTCGTAACCGCCTGATAGCTCCCAGCTGCTGAAAAGCCCCGTCTTGCGACGGGGCTTTTTTGTTTGTAGCGTACTCTTTCCACTAGCCCGTCCCGATAGGGAAGGGGAGATAGATGAAATTCGTTGATGAAGTGTCCATCACGGTCAAGGCCGGTGATGGTGGTAATGGCTGCATGAGTTTCCGCCGCGAAAAGTTCATCCCCAAGGGTGGGCCGGACGGTGGTGACGGTGGTGATGGTGGCTCCATATATCTGGAGGCAGACGTCAACCTCAATACCCTGGTCGACTATCGTTACACCCGCCGCTTCAATGCGCAGCGCGGTGAAAACGGCCGCGGCAGTGACTGCACGGGTGCCAAGGGTGAAGACATGGTGCTGCTGGTGCCTGTGGGCACCACGGTAATCGATGCCGGTACCCAGGAAATCATTGGTGACCTGACCGAGCCTGGTCAGCGCTTGCTGGTCGCTCAGGGCGGTTTCCATGGTCTGGGGAACACGCGTTTCAAGTCCAGCGTCAATCGCGCCCCACGTCAGACCTCCAACGGTTCGATGGGTGAGCTGCGAGATCTGAAAATGGAGTTGAAGGTTTTGGCTGACGTGGGTCTGCTAGGTCTGCCGAACGCTGGCAAGAGTACCTTTATTCGCTCGGTCTCTGCCGCCAAGCCGAAAGTGGCTGATTATCCCTTCACTACCATGGTGCCCAACCTGGGGGTGGTGGATGTGGGCCAGCTGCGTAGCTTTGTGATTGCCGATATTCCCGGTGTTATCGCCGGTGCGGCGGATGGCGCAGGCCTGGGCACGCGCTTTCTCAAGCACTTGTCACGTACCCGGCTGTTGTTGCACCTGGTGGATATGGCGCCGCTGGATGGGGCGGACCCGGCAGAAGCAGTTGAGACCATTATTCACGAGCTGGGTAAATTCAGCCCGGCGCTGACGATGCGCGAGCGTTGGCTGGTGCTGAACAAATGTGATCAGTTGCTGGAAGATGAGCAGCAGGCTGTGCTGGATGATGTGGTCGAACGTCTCGAATGGGAGGGGCCGGTGTTCGTGATTTCCGCCTCCGAGCGCGAAGGCACGGCTGAACTGGCCAAAGCCGTGATGAACTGGCTGGATGAGCGTGAGCGTCTGATCGAAGATGACGAGGAGTATGCCGCCGAGGTGGCTGCACTGGATCAGCAGATCGAAGATGAAGCGCGGGCGCATATTCAGGCGTTGGATGATCGTCGTGCGCTGCGCAAGCAGGGTATCAACGTTGATGGCGAAGAAGACGACGATGATGACGAAGACGATGAAGATGGTCCGGAGATTTTCTACGTGCATTAAAGCATCTTTGCATAAAGATGCTTTCCCATATTTGCGTTAAACTCGGCGGCTTGCAGCCAGAAATGGCATGAACTTGGGCAATCTGTTGTGGGATCAGCATGCGCGAAAAGGTAACCGGCGCCCGCCGCTGGGTGGTCAAGATTGGTAGTGCTCTGTTGACGGGCGATGGTCGCGGGCTGGATCGCGCGGCCATGGCTGTATGGGTGGAGCAACTGGCTGCGCTGCGCGCCAGTGGCGCCGAGCTGGTGCTGGTGTCTTCGGGCGCCGTTGCCGCGGGCATGAGTCGTCTGGGCTGGACCGAGCGCCCGAAAACCACCCACGACATGCAGGCGGCTGCCGCCATCGGTCAGATGGGCTTGGTGCAGGCCTGGGAGTCGAGCTTCCAGCAACATGGGTTGTCTACCGCGCAGGTCTTGCTGACCCATGATGATCTTTCAGACCGTAAGCGTTATCTGAATGCGCGTAGCACCTTGCGCGCGTTGCTCGATCTGAATGTCATTCCCGTTATCAACGAAAACGACACCGTGGTTACCGATGAGATTCGCTTCGGGGATAACGATACCCTGGGCGCGCTGGTAACCAACCTGGTGGAGGCGGACCTGTTGGTGATTCTCACCGACCGCGATGGTCTGTATACGGCCGACCCCCGCAGCAACCCGACAGCCGAGCTGGTAACAGAGGCCATGGCGGATGATCCGGCTCTGGATGTCATGGCCGGTGGTAGCGCCGGTGCGCTGGGGCGTGGCGGCATGCAGACCAAGCTGCGTGCGGCGCGTCTTGCTGCGCGCTCGGGCGCGGCTACCGTCATTGTGGGTGGGCGTATCGAGCAGGTGGTGTCGCGCCTGCACGCGGGCGAAGCGCTGGGTACCTTGCTGTTGCCTGAGCGCGGCATGCTGGCAGCGCGCAAGCAGTGGCTTGCCGGTCACCTGCAAACGCGGGGCCGTCTGTTGCTGGATGAGGGTGCGGTCAAGGCGCTCACTACCGGCCGGCGCAGTTTGTTGCCGGTAGGGGTGACCGCTGTTGAAGGCGGCTTTCGGCGTGGCGAGATGGTGGTCTGTGTGGCGCCGGATGGTCGGGAAGTGGCTCGCGGTCTGGTCAACTACGGCGCACAGGATGCTGCGCGCATTGTTGGCAAGTCGACCGAGTCCATCGCGCAGATTCTGGGCTATATCGACGATCCTGAGTTGGTGCACAAGGACAACCTGGTGCTGATCTGATCGGGTGCGCTCAGCGGCTTTTTCCTGGGAGGGTCGAGTTCCATCTCGACCATGAGCGTGACCCTCACTACCGCGGCCGGGATGGAGCCCGGCCATCCCAGGTAGGGTACATCGTAGGGTGGATGGACGAAGCCATCCACCATTGGGAGCATATATTGCACTGGAATCGCTCCCACGCTTCGCGTCATTCCGCTCATGCATCCTGCGCCGGATAGATCGCTCCCACGCTCCGCGTGGGAGCGCATCCACTGACGCTCCGCGACATTCCCGCGCGTATACTCCCGAATGTCAAAGATAGCCTGAAGTGGTGCGGATGCGGTCAAGCGAAGCCAAATCCAGGGCAACAAAAAACCGGCTCAAGGCCGGTTTTTTATTTGCAGCAAGAATCGCAGATCAGGCGGCTTCAGCCATTGCCTTGATGTGTGCGTTCAGGCGGCTCTTGTGGCGAGCGGCCTTGTTCTTGGCAATGATGCCCTTGTCGGCCATGCGGTCAATGACCGGAACGGCTGCAGTGTAGGCGGTCTTGGCCTGCTCGAGGTCTTTGGCGTCGATGGCCTTGACCACGTTCTTGATGTAGGTACGGACCATGGAGCGCAGGCTTGCATTGTGATTGCGGCGCTTCTCGGCCTGCTTGGCGCGTTTCTTGGCTTGAGGTGAGTTGGCCACCGTCGTGCTCCTCAGAAAATCTGGATGAATTAGGTACGAATAAGGCCGCGTACTATGCCGTCGAGACAGGTTAATGTCAAGAGGGCTGAAGAAAACCGACGGCCGGTGCTGCTGCAAGTGGCGCGGGGTTGTCGTCGGTCTGACGCGGTGGCGAGAGTATACAGAGAATCCAGCGTGCGCACCCCTATTTAGTTGCTCGCGGATCCTCATTGCGGTACCTGACAAGATACGCCGTGGGGCGCTATGATGGCCGCTTTTCCCGGCGCCCACATTCATGTCTCAAGCACTCCCCTCTGAAACCCCGCCGCCCAAGGCGCCGAGCCTGCTGCGTTCAGGCATGGTAGTGAGCATCATGACCTTGCTGTCCCGGGTGCTGGGCATGGTGCGCGATGTGGTGGTGGCAGCCTATTTTGGCTCGCAATCCGAAGCGGACGCCTTCTTTATTGCCTTCAAGATCCCCAATTTTCTGCGCCGCCTGTTCGCCGAAGGCGCCTTCGCGCAGGCCTTTGTGCCGGTGTTGTCGGAATACCGCGCAAAGCGCGCGCTGGCCGATGTAAAGCAGCTGGTTGATCGGGTCACCGGTACTCTGGGGCTCACGCTGGTGGGCATCACCGCGCTAGGCGTGGCTGGCGCGCCGGTGTTGATCATGTTGTTCGCGCCCGGCTTTCACGATGATGAAGCCAAGCTCGACCTTGCCACCGACATGCTGCGTATTACCTTCCCCTACCTGTTCCTGATCTCGCTCACCGCGCTATGCGGTTCGATCCTCAACAGTTACGGCCGCTTTGCCGTGCCGGCCTTTACTCCAGTGTTATTGAACGTCTGCATGATTGGGGCGACCGTCTGTCTGACGCCTTATTTTGCTCAGCCCATCATGGCGCTGGCCTGGGGCGTGTTTATCGCCGGCGTGGCGCAGTTGTTGTTCCAGCTGCCATTTCTGGCGCAAATCAAACTGTTGCCGATGCCCAGGCCGGATCGCAAGGATCCTGGCGTCAAGCGCATCATGACGCTGATGATTCCTGCCTTGTTCGGCGTATCGGTGAGCCAGATCAACCTGCTGCTCGACACCGTGCTGGCGTCCTTTCTGCAGACGGGCAGCATTTCCTGGTTGTATTACGCGGACCGGCTGTCCGAATTGCCGCTCGGCGCCTTCGGCATAGCCATAGGGACGGTGATTCTGCCGGCGCTGTCGCGTCAGCACTCGGCAGAAGACCCCCGCGCCTTCGCACGTACACTGGATTGGGCGGTGCGTATGGTGCTGCTGGTCGGCGTGCCGGCGGCCATAGCACTGTTGCTGTTGGCCGAGCCCATGATTGCTGCGCTGTTTCACTATGGCGCCATGAATGACGAAGACGTGGTGCAAGCCGCTGCCGCGCTGCGCGCCTATTCGGTCGGGGTGATGACCTTCATGCTGATCAAGGTCCTGGCGCCGGGCTATTTTGCCCGCCAGGACACCAAGACTCCGGTCAAGATCGCGATGATCTGTATGGTCGTGAACATGGGGCTGAATCTGATTTTCATCTGGCCGCTGGCACATGTAGGGTTGGCGCTGGCAACCTCAATTTCTGCGCTGCTCAACGCCGGCTTGCTGTGGTGGGGGCTGCGCAAGGCGGGGGTGTTCCAGGCCCAGCCAGGCTGGCCAGTCTTCACCTTGCGGCTACTGGCCGCCTGCGCCGCGATGGCTGCGGCGCTGCTGTGGCTGGCGCCACCCACGGCAGACTGGCTGGTCTGGGGCTGGCAGCGCAAGGTGCTGGAGATGACGCTGCTGGTCGCGGCGGGCATGGGCGCCTATCTGCTGGTGCTGCTGCTGGGTGGTCTGCGCCTGCGTGATCTGCGTCATTCCTGAGCGAGCGTGCGGGCGACGGCGGGCATGACGCTGGCAGCAGCAAACCTGTATACTCCAGCGTTTCGACTGATCCACCACTAACGAGCATTATGGAACTGGTCCGCGGTCTACATAACCTGCGGCCCCGGCACCGGGGCTGCGTCGCAACAATCGGCAACTTCGACGGCGTGCATGCCGGCCACCAGGCGATTCTGGCCCGGCTGAGTGCGCATTCCGAGCGTCTTGGGTTGCCCGGTTGCGTGGTGATTTTCGAACCGCAGCCGCGGGAGTACTTTGCTCCCGAGGCGGCCCCGCCCAGGCTGACCCGCCTGCGCGAAAAGCTGGCGCTGCTGCAGGCCCAGGGCGTTGACCGGGTGCTGTGCCTGGCTTTCAACCGCCGCTTGCGTGAGCTCAGTGCCGAGCAGTTTGTGCAGCAGGTGCTGATTGACGGCCTGGGAGTAAAGCATCTGGAAGTGGGAGACGATTTCCGCTTCGGTTGTGACCGCTCGGGTGACTTTGCCTTTCTGCAAAATAGCGGTGCGAGCCATGGCTTCACCGTAGAGGCGGCCAATACCGTAGCGGAGAGCGGCGAGCGCATCAGCAGTACACGCCTGCGCCAGGTGCTGGCCGAGGGCGATTTCGCTCTGGCTGAGCGCTTGTTGGGCCGCCCGTTCAGCATCAGCGGTCGCGTACTCTATGGCCAGCAACTCGGTCGCACTATCGGGGCGCCCACCGCCAATGTGCAGCTTAAACGTGTCAACCCGCCGCTGCACGGTGTGTACCGGGTTAGCGTGATGCTGGACGGTGTACAACACAAAGGCGTGGCCAATATCGGCAAGCGGCCTACCGTAAGCGGTGATGGCAAAGCGCACCTGGAGGTCCACCTCTTCGATTTTGCTGGCGATCTGTACGGTCGACGGCTGAACGTGGTGTTTCATGAAAAGCTGCGGGACGAGCAACGCTTCGACTCGCTGGATGCATTGCAGGCGGCAATCAAGGCTGATTTTGCCGCGGCCAGGGCCCAATGGGGCCTGTGAACTTAAAAGAGCCTGAACCGAAATGACCGATTACAAAGCGACACTGAACCTGCCTGCCACGGATTTTCCGATGAAGGCCGGGCTGCCGAACCGCGAGCCGGAAACTCTCAAACGTCTTGACGGGTTGTACCAGCGCATTCGCGAGGTCAGCCAGGGCCGCCCGCAGTTCATCCTGCATGATGGCCCGCCCTACGCCAACGGCGTGATTCATATCGGTCATGCGCTGAACAAGATCATCAAGGACATGATCATCCGTTCCAAGACACTGTCGGGCTTCGATGCGCCCTACGTGCCGGGTTGGGACTGTCATGGTCTGCCGATCGAACACAAGGTTGAAACCACCCACGGCAAGCATCTGCCGGCTGACAAGGTGCGTGAGTTGAGCCGCGCCTACGCAACAGAGCAGGTTGCCCTGCAGAAGGCAGACTTTATTCGCCTGGGTATTCTGGGCGAGTGGGACAATCCCTATCTGACCATGAATTTTGCCAACGAGGCGGGCGAGATTCGCGCGCTGGGCAAGATGGTCGAGCAGGGTGTGGTCTTCAAGGGCCTCAAGCCGGTCAACTGGTGTTTTGATTGCGGCTCGGCGCTGGCCGAGGCCGAGGTGGAATATCAGGACAAGAAGTCCGATGCCATCGATGTGGCCTTTGCGGTCGAAGACGCTGACAAGCTGGCTAAGGCCTTTGGCCTGGGTGCATTGCCCAAGCCCGCCGCCATCGTGATCTGGACCACCACTCCCTGGACCATTCCGGCCAACCAGGCGCTGAACGTGCATCCCGAGTTCAACTACGCCCTGGTCGATACTGGCGAGCGTCTGTTGCTGCTGGCCGAAGATCTGGTGGCCGACTGTCTGACGCGCTACGGGCTTGAGGGTGAGACTATCGCCACCGCGTCTGGCGCGGCGCTGGAGCTGATCAACTTCCGTCATCCGCTGTACGATCGGTTGTCGCCAATCTATCTGGCGGATTACGTTGAGCTGGATGCAGGTACCGGTGTGGTGCACTCGGCACCGGCATACGGTGAGGATGACTTCCGCACCTGCAAAGCCTACGGCATGACCAACGACGACATCTTCAGCCCGGTACAGAGCAACGGCGTTTACGTCAGCGACCTGCCGTTTTTTGGCGGCCAGTTTATCTGGAAGGCCAATCCGGCCATCGTGACCAAGCTGGACGAAGTAGGGGCGCTGCTCAAGCATCAGAGCATTCAGCACAGCTACATGCACTGCTGGCGCCACAAGACGCCCTTGATCTACCGCGCCACTGCGCAGTGGTTCGTCGGGATGGATATTCCGGTGAAGGGCGGCAATGGCGAAACCCTGCGTGAGCGCGCACTGCAGGCGATCGAGCAGACCGAGTTTGTCCCTGCCTGGGGCAAACAGCGCCTGCACAACATGATTGCCGGTCGTCCCGACTGGTGTATCTCGCGACAGCGCAACTGGGGCGTGCCGATTCCGTTCTTCCTGCACAAGGAAAGCGGTGAGCTGCACCCGCGTACGCTCGAACTGATCGAGCAGGTGGCGCAGCGAGTCGAGCAGGGCGGCGTGGATGCCTGGTTCGATATGGATGCCAGCGACCTGCTGGGCGACGAAGCTGCACAATACGACAAGATCAGCGATACCCTGGACGTGTGGTTCGACTCCGGCACCACGCATTGGCACGTCATGCGTGGCTCAAACCCCATGGGTCACGCGCAGGGGCCGCTGGCGGATCTGTATCTGGAAGGTTCTGACCAGCACCGTGGCTGGTTCCACTCGTCCTTGCTGACCGGCTGCGCCATAGACGGCCATGCGCCCTATAAAGGGCTGCTGACGCACGGCTTCACGGTCGACGAGAACGGCCGCAAGATGTCCAAGTCGTTGGGTAACACCATAGCGCCGCAGAAGGTCAACGATACTCTGGGCGCGGATATTCTGCGCCTGTGGGTTTCGTCCACCGATTACTCTGGTGAGATGGCGGTTTCCGATCAGATTCTGCAGCGTAGCGCGGATGCCTATCGGCGTATTCGCAATACCGCACGTTTTCTGCTTTCCAACCTGAACGGCTTCGATCCCAAGGTAGACGTGCTGCCGGCTGAGCAGATGCTGGATCTGGATCGCTGGGCGGTTGATCGCACGCGGCTGTTGCAGGCCGAGATCGTCGAAGCCTACGACACCTACAAGTTCTGGAACGTCTACCAGAAAGTACACAACTTCTGCGTGCAGGAGCTGGGCGGCTTCTATCTGGATATCATCAAGGATCGCCAGTACACCACTCAAGCCAACAGCGTTGCGCGCCGCTCGTGCCAGACTGCGCTCTACCATATTGCCGAAGCCCTGGTGCGCTGGATCGCGCCGGTGCTGTCGTTTACCGCAGAAGAGCTGTGGCAATACCTGCCGGGCGAGCGTAGCGAATCGGTGATGCTCAACACCTGGTACGAGGGGCTGACGGAACTGCCGGCTGAGCAGGCCCTTGGCCGCGCCTTCTGGGAAACCGTGATGGGTGTCAAGGAAGCGGTCAACAAAGAGCTGGAGAACATGCGCGGTGCCAAGAGCATTCGCGGCAGCCTGGAAGCAGAGGTGACGCTTTATGTTGAGCCAGCGTTGAAGGAGCAACTGGCGCAGCTGGGTGATGAACTGCGCTTTGTGCTGATAACGTCCCAGGCAACCTTGGCGCCATTTTCAGAAGCGAGCGTTGAATCGGTGGCTACCGAGCTGCCCGGTCTCAAGTTGCGCATCGTCAAGTCGGATGCAGCAAAGTGCGCGCGTTGCTGGCACTTGCGCGCTGATGTGGGCAGCCATGCTGAGCACCCCGAAATCTGCGGCCGCTGCGTGGATAACATCGAAGGCGCTGGCGAGGTTCGCCACCATGCCTGAGGCCACCAAAGATAGCCTGGCCTGGCTATGGCTGTCGGTCCTGGTTATTGCGCTGGATCAACTGACCAAGTGGATAGCCGTCAGCAGCTTGGCCCTATATCAGCCGGTGCCCGTCATACCGGACCTGTTCAGCTTTATGCTTGCCTACAACACCGGCGCAGCCTTCAGCTTTCTGGCCGACGCCGCCGGTTGGCAACGCTGGTTGTTTGCGGCCATCGCCGTGATTGTCAGCGTAGTGTTGTGTGTCTGGCTGTCGCGCCTTGAGCGTAGCAAGCGCCTGGAAGCCATAGCGCTGGCGCTGATCCTCGGTGGTGCGCTGGGCAATCTTTACGATCGGGTAGTGCTGGGCCACGTCGTCGATTTTATTCTGGTGCACTGGCAAGACCGCTGGCGCTTCCCGGCCTTCAACATCGCCGACAGCGCCATCAGCGTGGGCGCGGCTTTGCTGATTCTGGATATGTTCAGGGGCAAAAAGCAGGCTGATAGCTAGAAGCTAGAAGCTAGAAGCTGGAAGTCGAAGCGGATGGGAATGCGCTATCCCTGGACGGCTCAACTGCGGCCGGGTTCGGTTCTTCCCTGGGAAGGTCGAGTTCCATCTCGACCAGTGGCCCAAGCTGTACCACCGCAGGCCGGGATGGAACCCGGCCGTCCCGTGACGCGGCGCTGTCTCACAGCGCTTCCCCTATGGAAGTAATATCTAACTCAATTTCGAGACACAAAAATGACTGACCTGCGCATCAACCACGACACCAAGGTGACCTTGCACTTCACCCTGAAGCTGCCCAACGGTGACGTAGTCGACACTACGCTGGACAAGCAGCCGGCTACCTTCAAGGTAGGTGACGGCAGCCTGCTGCCGGGCTTCGAACAGGCCCTGTTCGGTCTGAAAGCCGGTGATCAGCGCAGCTTCGAAATTGAACCCGAGCGCGGCTTTGGCCCCGGCAATCCGCAGAACGTACAGACTATTGCCCGCGACCAGTTCAATGAAATGGAGCTGGAGATCGGCCTGCTGGTGATTTTTCAGGATGCCGCCGGTGGTGAACTGCCCGGCGTGGTCAAGAGCATTCACGAGCAGGTAGTAGAGGTCGACTTCAACCATCCCTTGGCAGGCAAGGTAATTACCTTCGATGTAGAAATACTCGAGGTAAAGGCGGCCTGAACAGGCCGCTTTCCACTGTCAGACTGGCAGCCAATCGCAATCGTCACGCCGATGATGGATAATCCTTCCCTATCCGCTTTAATCCTCCGAGGCCCCCATGCAGATCAAACTGGCTAACCCCCGCGGCTTTTGCGCAGGCGTTGATCGCGCCATCGAGATCGTCAATCGCGCCCTCGAAGTGTTCGGCCCGCCCATCTATGTGCGGCATGAAGTGGTGCACAACAAGTTTGTGGTGGAGGATCTGCGCAGCCGTGGCGCTATCTTCGTTGAAGAGATTGATCAGGTGCCGGATGACGTAATCGTCATTTTCAGCGCCCATGGCGTGTCCCAGGCCGTGCGCCAGCAGGCTGCAGACCGGGGCCTGAAAGTATTCGATGCCACCTGCCCGCTGGTGACCAAGGTACATATGGAAGTCACCCGTTATAGCCGCGATGGCCGTGAATGTGTGCTTATCGGCCACGCCGGCCATCCGGAAGTGGAAGGCACCATGGGACAATACGATGTCAGCCAGGGCGGCGCCATCTATCTGGTGGAAGACGAGGACGATGTCGCCAAGTTGCAGGTGCAAGATCCGGAACGACTGGCATTTGTGACCCAGACGACCCTATCGATGGACGATACCGCGCGCGTTATTGATGCCCTGCGCGCCCGGTTCCCGGCTATCGACGGCCCGCGCAAGGATGACATCTGCTATGCCACCCAGAATCGTCAGGACGCCGTCAAGCAACTGGCCAGTGAATGCGATCTGGTGCTGGTGGTCGGTAGTCCCAATAGCTCCAATTCCAACCGCCTGCGCGAACTCTCCGAACGCATGGGCACGCCTGCCTACCTGATTGATGGCGCAGACGAGATCAAGCCCGAGTGGCTGGCGTCGGTAAGCAATATTGGCGTAACGGCTGGCGCCTCAGCCCCGGATGTGCTGGTAAGGCAGGTGATCCAGCATCTGCATGCGCAGGGTGCAACGGGCGCGGAAGAACTGGCAGGGCAGGAAGAAAATATCGTCTTCAGCATGCCCAAGGAACTGCGCGTGGTAGAGGTGGAATAAGGCAACGGCCCATACAAAAGCCTCATGCTGCTTTGCCTAGGACGGCCGGGTTCCATCCCGGCCAGCGGACGTAGCGCGTACGCCTTTGGTCGAGATGAGACTCGTTCCGCCCAAGGTTAAGGCATCAAGGCTAGATGAGGGTGGTCTGCAATCGGGCCGTCCGTTCTACAGCGTCGGCCAGAGAGCGCTAATGCCCCCGATACCCTGAGCACCACTGTTACGTGCTCGCTCCAGATGCTCCGCTCCCATACCACCCAACAGGTACACCGGCAGGGTCGCCGTGCGCATGAGCTGTTCGGCTGCATCCCAGCCTAGCGGATCGGCGTCTGGATGGCTGGCGGTACTGGCAACGGGCGACAGGGTTACAAAGTCCAACCCCAGATCCATAGCCATCTGTATTTCCCGCGCGTTATGGCAGGAAGCCGCGATAAATCCTTTAAGCGTTCTGGGCAGGGGGTGGCTGTTGGCTTGCCAAAGGCGCCGCAACTGGGCGCTAGTGAGATGCCAGCCTGCGTTTGGTAAGGGCGGAGGGGTGTCGCCCTTGAATAAAAAGTGAAAGTCTTGGCCATAGCTTTCCAGTATCTTGCTGGCGAGCGCTTGGTAAACGGCACCGTCGAGCTGGTTCTGACGCACCTGGACCAGCCGAATGCCCTGCGCCTTGGCCTGTTTCAAGCCATGCAAGAGTGCAGCTTCATCAAGCTCGGGAGTGATCAGGTAGCGCTCGGGCAGCTGCGCCGCGTGTACTATGGGCTGGTTGGCTGCGGGAAAGTCATAATTTGGCAATTCGGTCGGTAGCACCCAACGCACGGGCTGGCCTTCTGCGCCGTGGGCTTCACCGGAAAAGGTAGTCACCTTCCACACATCCAAGCGCACCGACTTGTCGACGTAGTCGTGACGTATATCGATCAGTGGATGGGCTGCTTGCACTTTGATGCCCAGCTCTTCCTTCAGCTCTCTACAGAGACCCTGCAGCCTCTCTTCACCGGTTTCCAGCTTGCCACCCGGGAACTCCCAGAGTCCGCCCTGGTGGGCGTTGGTGGGCCGTTTGGCTATGAGGATGCGCCCTTGGCCATCCACCACGACGCCCGCCATCACATGCGCTAAGTTCATTGCCGAGGGAGGTCTTCGGAAAACACGTCCTGTTCCTGATCGTTGCCGGGAATCACATGCTCTTCCGACGCCCAAGCGCCCAGATCAATCAGGCGGCAGCGGTGCGAGCAAAAAGGGCGATCTGGAAAACTGGCATCCCAGGTGACGGGGGCATTGCAGGTAGGGCATTCAACGGTCAGGGTCATTGGCTTTTCTCCTGCAGCATCGCAAGATACTGCTGATGCAGAGTGTCTATCTGTTGGTGCAGGTGCGCCAGGTCACGGTCATTGATTATCACGTCGTGCGCCTGACTCAGGCGTGCCTCGCGCTGCGCCTGCACCTGCATGATTGCAGCGACCTGCTCCTCCGGTACCTGGTCGCGCAGCGCAGTTCTGCTTAGCTGCAACGCCTCTGGCACATCCACCACAATCACGCGGCTGGTCATGCGGTGCTGGCCGGATTCTATCAGCAATGGCGAAACCAGTAGCGCGTAGGGCGAGGTGGCGCTCTCAAGATCGCGAATAGTCTCTTCGCGGATCAAAGGATGCAACAGCTCCTCAAGCCAGACGCGCTCCTGCGGATTGCTGAACACGCGCTGGCGCAGCGCTGCACGGTCCAGATGGCCGTTGGGCAACAGAATTTCATCCCCAAAGCGGTCTACGATATGCGACAGCGCCGGTTTACCAGGCTCCACCACCACGCGCGATTTGAGGTCGGCATCCACCACGTGGATCTGGTGGGCCGTAGCAAAATAATTGGCGGCGGCGGATTTGCCGCTGCCTATTCCGCCGGTAAGGCCGATGATCATGGTCATAGCGGGTAACACCGATGTTGTGAACGCTTGGCGCAGAGCGCCGTACTGGATAGGGCAGGCGGGCCTGGGAGGCTGCCCGAGAACAGACGGACCTACTGCGGAAAATCCGGATTGGTCATTTTGCGCGCTTTTTTTCGTTAAATAGAGCGACTATTCACCTCAAGAGAGCACAAAAACTGCCTCAAACCGACTTCCCCTCGCTACGGTCGCTATTCCCGGACAGCCTCTAAAAGCCGGCGAACTGCAGGTAGCTGCCGGTGATTGTCTCACCCCATATCAGAGCAATCCAGCCCGCAATGGCGAGGTAGGGGCCAAAGGGCAGGGGAGTGGTGTTGTCCTGCCCGCGGGTTTTCAGAATGATGATGCCGAGTATGGCGCCCACCAGCGAGGACAGCAGAATGGTTAATGGCAATATCTGCCAGCCACCCCAGGCGCCCAGCATGGCCAGCAGTTTGAAGTCGCCATAACCCATGCCTTCCTTGCCGGTGACCAGCTTGAACAGCCAATAAACTGACCACAGGCTCAGATAGCCCGCCACCGCGCCCCAGAGTGCCTCGTTCAGCGATGTATACATACCAAAGCTATTGGCAATCAAACCCAGCCAAAGCAGGGGCAGCACCAGCGAATCCGGTAACAGTTGGGTGTCGGCATCGATCATGCTGAGGCTGATCAATCCCCAGGTCAGTACCAGCATGCCGCCTGCTGGCCAGCCAAAACCGTATTGCCAGGCGATCACCATTGAAAGCGCTGCGGTGAGCAGTTCTACCAGTGGGTAGCGCGTGCTTATAGGCGCTTTGCAACTGCCACAACGGCCCTTCAACAGCAGATAGCTGATAACTGGCAAGTTTTGCCAGGCTTTTATCTCGGTATCGCAATGGGGGCAGTGTGAGTGCGGCAGAATCAGGTTGTAGGTGGGTTGTTCCTGATGTAACGCGTCCGGCTCCAGCATCTCTCTGCTCTGTTGCAGCCACTGGGCTTCCATCATCCTGGGTAGGCGATGGATCACCACGTTCAGGAAGCTGCCGATTATCAGGCCTAGTAGCCCTGCGAGCAAAATAAAGGCCAGCGCGTGGCTGGCCAGGTAATCGAGAAGCTGCATGGGGTTAGACGACGTTACCGAGCTGGAAGATGGGGAGGTACATAGCCACGATCAGGCCGCCAACCAGCACACCCAGCACGCACATGATCATGGGTTCAAGCAGGGTGGTGAGGTTATCTACTTTGTTGTCGACTTCTGCCTCGTAGTAATCAGCTACCTTTTCCAGCATGCCGTCGAGATTACCGGATTCTTCGCCGATGCCTGCCATTTGCACAGCCAGCGAAGGAAAGACGTTGGTAGTGCGCATAGAGAAGTTCAGCTGTGAACCGGCAGAAACGTCTTCCTTAATCTTCATTACCGCGTTATAAAAAACGACATTTCCGGCCGCACCTGCCACGGAATCAAGTGCGTCTACTAGGGGTACCCCCGCTGCAAAAGTTGTAGAAAGCGTCCGGGCGTATCGTGCTACGGCCGCCTGATAAATTATGTCGCCCACTATCGGGGCTTTTAGTAGCGCCCGGTCTTCTGCATCTCGAAGCTTTTTCGACTTCACGTGGGCTTTCCCATAGGCATAGCCGCCCACGATGATAATCACGAGGAAAATAAACCACCAATCTTGCAGCCATTCGGACAGCCCGATAACAAAGAGCGTAAAGCCCGGCAAATCAGCTCCAAAACTGGAAAACACTTCCTGAAAGCTAGGCACCACTTTCAGCAACATAATTGCTGTAACAATGATCGCAACCACAACAACCGAAATCGGGTAAGTCATGGCTTTTTTGATCTTGGCCTTCAGGGCCTCAGTCTTCTCTTTGTAAGTCGCGATACGGTCTAGAAGAGATTCTAATCGGCCTGATTGTTCGCCTGACTCCACCAAATTGCAGAACAGATCGTCAAAATATTTGGGATGTTGGCGCAATGAGTCGGCCAACGTATTGCCCGCAGCCACGTCCGTTTTAATCTCATTAACGAGCTTGGCCATATTAGGGTTTTCAGCGCCCTCAGCGATAATTTCAAACGCTTGAATGATAGGGACGCCCGATTCCATCATGGTAGCCAGCTGACGGGTAAAAAATGCTATGTCCAGCGGCTTGATTTTCTTCGAGCGCTTAGCGAACAGCGTGGATTTTTTGTTGATCTTGACCACCCATATGCCTTGCTTACGCAGCTGGTTCTTCACCAGTGCGGCATTGGTGCCCTGTATTTCACCGGAAATTTTAGTGCCGTTGCGATCCTTCCCCTCCCATTTGAAGGGAAAGATTTTCTCTTCCTTGGCCTTCTTTTTGGCAGCTGCAGGTTTCTTTTTTAGTGCTGCTTGTTGCGCCATGACTTAATCCTTGGTCACTCGGTTAACTTCCGCCAGGCTGGTGACGCCTTCCTCTGCCTTCATAAGGGCAGATTGACGCAAGCTTCTGAAGCCTTCGCTCTGGGCTACATCAGAAATTTGTATAGAATTGCCGTCTTCCATGATAATGCGCTGCATCGCAGGGGTGATTTTGACGACTTCATAAATCCCAACACGTCCTTTATAACCATCTTTACAGTTTTCGCAACCCACTGGCCCAAAAATTGTAATGCCGGCGGCGATTTTCTCTTCGCTGAAGCCTTCCTCGCGCAGCGTTTCTTGCGGTACCTCCATGGGCTTCTTGCAACTTTTACAAAGCCTCCGGGCCAGCCGTTGCGCAATGATCAAGTTCACTGAGGTGGCAATGTTGAAGGAGGGGACGCCCATGTTGCGTAGCCGGGTGAGCGTCTCAGCAGCGCTGTTGGTGTGCAGGGTAGACATCACCATGTGACCAGTCTGCGCCGCCTTGATGGCAATCTCGGCGGTTTCAAGGTCGCGGATCTCACCGACCATGATGATGTCCGGGTCTTGACGCAAAAAGGCGCGCAACGCTTTGGCAAAGTCCAGCCCCTGCTTGGGGTTTACGTTTACCTGGTTGATGCCTTCCAGGTTGATTTCAACGGGGTCTTCCGCCGTGGAGATATTGCGCTCCATGGTATTTAGAATATTCAGGCCGGTATATAGCGAAACCGTTTTGCCTGAGCCGGTAGGCCCGGTTACCAAAATCATGCCTTGTGGCCGCTCAAGTGCGGCCATAAACATCTTCTTCTGATCCTCTTCATAGCCAAGGGCATCAATACCCATTTTGGCGCTTTCAGAATCCAGAATACGTAGTACCACCTTTTCACCCCAAAGCGTGGGAAGAGTGTTTACGCGAAAATCGATAGCCTTGTTCTTGGATATCTTCATCTTGATACGGCCGTCCTGCGGCTTGCGCCGCTCGGCCATATCCATGGAGGACATAACCTTCAAGCGCGCTGCGATACGAACACCCAGTTGCTGCGGTGGTTTGGCGACTTCATGCAAAATGCCGTCGGTGCGGAAGCGCACGCGGTAGGTTTTTTCATAGGGTTCAAAATGCAAATCAGACGACCCCATGCGCACAGCGTCTAGCAGCATCTTGTTTACAAAGCGAACGATGGGTGCGTCGTCCGCATCAGTACCCGCATCTTTCTTGTCGTCGTCAGTTACCGCCTGGACGTCCAAATCGTCCAGATCAGCGTCGGCCATATCACCCAAACCACCGGTAGGGCTATCTAGGTACTTGTCGATAGCGGCATGCAGCTTGTCGTCTTCAACAATGACCGCATCTGTCATCAGGCCGGTATTGAACTGAATATCGCTCAAGGCTTGCTGGTTGGTAGGGTCAGAAATAGCCAGATAAAGGCGAGAGCCGCGCTTAAACAGCGGCATGACGCAATGCTGACGAATTAGCTTCTCACTGACTAGGTCGCCCGGTTGGGCCTCTTTATCCAGTGAAGCGAGGTCGAGATAGGGGTAACCAAACTCTTCCGCGCATACCATCGCCAAATCACGGGAACTCGCAAGCTTGCGTTGAACCAGATGAGTTATAAGCGGGATCTTGTCCTGGCTGGCTTGCTGGCTTGCCTTGGCGGCAGTGTCGGCATCCAATAGCCCATCCTGAACGATGCGGCGTGCCAGCCCTGTTAAAGCGGCGGTTTCCATAATCCTTTGGCGTCTCTGATTAATCACGTTGGTTATCGCGACTATAGTACAGGCGGACGTTAGAGTGCACCGCAAAAAAATATTCGGCGCCATTCCCCCTCCAGAGTGACAAAAAACGTCAGGTGGTGACATGGCTGGGCAGCGACTTACGCTTATGTCTGGAAATGCCCCGGCCTTTATGCTTGGAAACCGAGGCGGCAGTTCCTGGCGTGATTCGTGCATAGGGTTTTTCAGCCACGAGGCTAAACCACATCAAAGGAGTTAATTATGAAGGCTCAAAAAGGTTTTACATTGATCGAGCTTATGATCGTAGTTGCGATCATTGGTATTCTGGCTGCTATTGCTCTGCCTGCGTATCAGGATTACACCAATCGTGCAAAAGCATCTGAAATTATGCTGGCGGCAAGCACGGCTCGGACCTGTGTCAGCGAAAAAGCACAAGTCGCTAAAGATCCCGATGATTGCGATACTGGTTTTACCGAAACCAAATATGTGAGTGATTTGGCTGTTAGCGCTGCTGGTGTGATTACTGCAACGGGCACTTCCGACATGACTGGTTTGACTATTAAGCTTACCCCGAAAAAAGCGGGCGCAGATGGCGAAGCGGCGGCTAATGCTGCTGCCACTGACTTCACTGGCGCTGCAGATGGCTCAACTTCGGGCGGTTTTACTGTCAGCGAGTGGGTATGCACCGGTACCGCTACTGGCAATGCTAAGGCAAGCTGGCTTCCAGGTACTTGTGAAGCCGAATAAAAGCTTTCTGTGAGCAACGTACTAATTAGAGCTTGATGAGCCCCTTCTTGGCTTAACTCTGATCTCGATTCCAAGCTCTAACAACAATCCCCGGCTAGCCGGGGGTTGTTGTTTCTGCTTTTGGGTACCCGGCCGTCGGTTCAAAAGTAGCTTACGTGGACGCATCTTCAGTTCCAGTGCAATCGCGTTCAGCTCTTCCTGACAAATGTACCGACAAGTCGCTCCTCTTCGGCAGGTATCAACGGATCAAGCAATTGATGTTTTTTTGTTGCTGCCGGGCTGTCAGGGGCCATTCGGGTCCCAGAAATAAATCGTCACGCCCGTTTGGCGGGCGATTTCAGCATGCCGTGCGAATTCCTAGCCCCGGCCGTATGCCATGCTCTTGCGCATCGCCAGCGGCATGCCATTGAGGGCAGCGTTGAAACCGTTGATCGCGAGGTTGCCGTCGCATCATTCATTTTCATCAGCATCAGGTAGCCACTGGTACGCTCGACCAGAGTACCGAGGTTTACACCGCCTGTGGATCCCTAGTGCTAAACCTTCGCTATCCTGCAACAGCTCTCGCCTCGGGCGGGGTTCGGCTTCACTACTGCGTTCGCTGATGACTTTGGATCGAGCTGGTGCTCGACCCTTCCCAGCAAATGCTCTTACGCAGGCTGCGTCGCGAGCATATTTCTCTACCCCGTCACGCCTCACTCAGTCGCAAACGGCACCGGTATCGGCGTTGCATTGTTCGATGGTGGCAGTTGCGGAATACGGAAGTCGGGTTGGTCGCCGGTCAGGGTTTTGAGAAAGGCGGTCATGTTATCGATGTCTTCCTTCGGCAGCTTGCGGCCTAGCTGCAGGCGGGCCATGAGGTCTACCGCCTCTTCCAGTTTCCAGTGCGCACCATCATGAAAGTAGGGGTAGGTCAGCTCTACGTTGCGCAGGGTGGGGACTTTGAACGAAAAGCGGTCTGCGTCTTTCCCGGTGACCGCCACGCGGCCTTCGGCCGGGTTCTTGGTCACGTAGGGCTCGACGATGCCCATGCGCTGGAATGAGGTACCGCCAGCGGCAGGGCCGTTGTGGCAGGCAGTGCAGCCGATGTCCTTGAAAGTTTGATAGCCATCCAGCTCGGCCTGGGTCAGTACATTGTCATCACCCTTGAGCCATTGATCGAAGCGTGAGTTGGGCGTGACCAGGGTTTCTTCAAAGGCGGCGATGGCGTCGGTCACTTGCTTGATGTCGATCTGATCGCTGCCATAGATACTGGCAAACTCCTGGCGGTATTGGGGTATGGAGCGCAGTACATCCAAGGCCAGCACGTGGGTAGAAGCCATTTCCATCGGGTTGCTGATCGGGCCGCCAGCTTGCTCCTGTAGTGTGGCGGCGCGGCCGTCCCAGAACTGCGCGACATTCATGCTGGAGTTGAGCACGGTTGGCGAGTTGATGGGGCCCTCCTGCCATTTATGACCGATGGATGAGGGCAGGTTATCGCTGCCGCCCATGCTCAGGTTGTGGCATGAATTGCAGGAGATAAAGCCCGAGCGCGATAGCCGTGGGTCAAAGAACAGCTTCTTGCCCAGCTCTACCTTCGCCGGCTCGTCAATGTGCGTAGGCTCGATCGGCTGAATAGGTTCATTCTTCAGGCGCTCGGCCTGTAGCGGTGCGCACAGGCTGCCAGTCAGTAACATGCAGATGAGGTGTCTATTCATGATCAAGTCCTTGTCATCAAAGTGGCAAAGCAGGTGCGGGAGCCTGCCATCTCAAGGGCAGTGTGCTGCTATGCCGGCATCCTTTTGTTGATGCAGGTCAATGGTCTCTCTGTCTGGGACGATGCTGGCGTATTTGCAGTCAAAAGCGGAGCGCAGAGGTAGAGGTGCTCGAAAGGTGGGTGCCGGCAAGTGCCACCCGCTATCCCCATGGATGTCGGGGCGCACCAATGAGTGCCGGGTTGGTGCACGTGCAGCGCCGCTGGCTTGGCTTCTGTTCCTGAACGCGGATAGTGTTGAAGCAGGGCGATTGGTTTGTGCGCACGCCTATTTCATCGGGCTGACGCGCACTGCGTCACAAACTGCCCGCAAAGCAATTGCCCCCGCCGCACTAGCTTTCTAGCCTCGTTTTTCACAGGAGTGAGACCAGCTAAAAGGAAACCGGCATGACAGGCAAACCCGCAGCCCGCCAGGGCGACCCTACCCATTGTCCGAAAAAGGGCCACGGCAGCAATACCATTGTTACCGGCTCACCAGATGTACTGATTGATGGCCAGCCCGCTGCGCGAATGGGTGACACCATCGCTTGCGGCAGTACTCTGGCCAGCCAGGTAGTCCCCAATGTGCTGATCAATGGCCGGCCTGCTGCAGTGCTCGGCAGTACTGGCACGCATGGTGATGTAGTCATAGGCGGCTCGGGCACGGTGGTGATTGGTGGCGCTGTTGTTGCGGCCAGCGGGGAGGGCGGCAACAGCCAACTGCTCGCGCCGGGCGGAGCAGTACCCGCTCAGCAGTTGCGCCAAGGCGCAGTTGGCGAAGCCCTGCCGTTTTCCGTTGAGGAAGAAGAGGAGGAAGACGAGCAAGAGCTGCCGTTGCAGCAACGTATCACCCTGCGGATAGGGATGTTTTTCGACGGCACCCTGAACAATATGAACAACGCAGCCTTTACCGCGGAGTGCCGACGGCAGGATCTGAATCTGTTTGAGCCCGAAGAGCTGGAGCGCATTCGCGTTTTCTGTGAAGAAAATGGCTACGGCGAGTTTTCCGCCGAAGGGCGTTTTGAGGCGACGCCGGATAACAGTTACGGGAATGAAGCCAGCAATGTGGCGTTGTTGTATGACTTGTATCTTGATCAGGCTGATTTGACGCTCGGCACGCATGATACTGAAGCTAGCCTTGCGGTTTACATTGATGGCATCGGTTCCACGGCGGGGCAGCCCGATTCTTTGACGGGCTACGCATTTGGGCAAGGTGAGACGGGGGTCGTTGAGCGAGTAAAGCAAAGTCCGCAGCTCATTCTTAAAAAGTTCCGTGAGCTGGTAGATAACAATCCTCAGTTCCTGATAGAGAGAATTCAGTTCGACGTTTTCGGTTTCAGTCGAGGAGCTGCGGCCGCAAGACATTTTGCCAATGAGGTATGTGCGGCTGGAGGCGGAGTGCTCGCGCCTCATTTCAGCAGCGTATTGGCCGTTATGGTGGATGAATTCGAGTGGTCAAATCATACAAGTATCAACTTCATTGGGCTGTTCGATACTGTCGCCGCTATCGGCGACCCAGCAGGCGGAGAGCTTAGCGTCGGTAATGCCTACAACCCAGGAGTTAACTTGCACCTTGCACCAGATTGCGCCAACAAGGTTGTACATCTCACTGCCGCTGACGAGCATAGGCACAACTTCAGCCTTAACCGTGTAAACGCAGCCGGGAGCGAAGTTCATGAAGAGCTGGTTTTACCGGGTGTGCATTCTAATCTCGGGGGCGGATACCCTGCGGTAACGCGAGAAAAGGTGTTACTGGGACGGCCACAGTTGGTTCGCGGCGATTACTACTCGTTAAGTGGTATTGACAGATTCAAGCTGGAGCGGTCTCACGCGTGGCGACAACGTGAGGCAGAGGAGGCTAGATTTCGTGCCACGGGATTGCCTGGGAACGGGCGGTTTATAAAGCAGGAAATTATTCTGCCCAGGGAATACGAGAGGCGGACAGGGCTGGGCGGATCAGGAGATATATTGCTGATCTTGGCAATGGACCGGTTTGTGCGTGGAGACCTTTCCAAAGTGTCGGCGACGGTGATGCATGCGAAAGCAGTTTTGCACAACGTACCCTTCAAAAAAATCCCGAGTACGCTCGCGTTTGCGATACCTGAAGCGCTAGGGGCTATCGCTACCAAGATTCTAGCGGCAGCCGCTGACCGGAAAAGCGCAGTGTTGTCGGAGACTGAAGGGCGCTTCCTGCACGGCCATTACATACATTCTTCTGCCAATTGGAACGCAAAATGGGGTCTGTTCCCCAACAAGCCACGGGATGGAAACGAGAGAGCCACATATGCCAGTCAGTAACTTTCGGGGGCGCGCAATGAATAAAGTTCCAATGGCGTTGCTACTACTTCTGGTGCTCATGGGGTGTGTAGCAACAGAAAAGCGCGAGCACATCGAGGAGTTGCCATACCGAGCTTGGGAGATTGGACTTATAGCGCCGAACTATATGGAGGTTTGGGTAGAAAGCGTGGACGTGACAGATCTATATGGGCGTAAATACCTGCGCGTGCATGGTGGGGTATCGTCGGTTACTAACCCTCCCGAAAATCGTGGAGATCCAACAGGCTGGCCAGCGAGGCCAGGGGTTGGCAAGACGCGACCTATGACAGGGCTTGCCTTGCCAAAAACTGTCTCTGTCCGCTGGCAATCACTGGCAGAGCCGCAAACCTATAATGCGCGTATAGATATTCCTGAATGGGCTCGTGTCGAAATGCTTACCGGCCACGAAGCCTACTGTCGCTTCGATGAGAAAAATATAACCGCGTATCGCTACGCCATCACCTTGGGGTTGGCGCCTGGTGGAATTGTCAAAGCCTGGCTTACAGGCGCTTGTCTTGAACCCATCGAAATCGGCCGTTTCGAAGGCTCAATAAATCCGGAAGGTCCAAGTCGTGGACAAACCAATGGCCGCTACGCGCTGCCTCTGGATCCTGCAGCCCAGCACTATCTCGAAACCCACGAGATTCCCTTCGGTAGTTGGTAGTCCTGCCGTGCTGAGGTGTCGACTTGCCAAGGCAACTATATCGATTTCAGTGGCGCTGGCGCTAGGGAGAGCAAAGGCTGCGTAGCTGAAGAGCAAAGCCAATCTGCCGTTTCGAAGGCGCACTCGATCCACAGGACCTTGCGAAGGCACGTCCGGGGCGCTTATTGCCGTTCGCAGCATTACCTCAACACGCACAAAACCCCCTGTGAGAGCTGGTGACGTGCTGCCGTGTCAGGCGTTAGTGAAATTCCTGTCTCCGACGAAATCCATCACCCGCTGCAGCATTGACCGGCCAACTTATACGCGCCGGGTACGGCTGTTGCGCACCATTATGGCGCGACTTTGCCGGGCCGGATGCGGATTAATTTTGAAATATGTCGCTTCATCTGCGCGGGGATAAAAGCTCTGAATTGCGGCTTGCAACGCCAATTTTGTGAGCTGTGGCCACTATTCCGCCTGCTGTGACCAATTGGTCACAAAATTGCATTATCCTGTTCAGCCTCAAATTACGTCGTTTTGAAGCGATGGCTGTTTTTTGGTGCGTTTTACATTTCTGGCTTAACTGCTTGACTTGAATCAAGGTCTGCCGCTCGCGGGACGGCGATGCTTGGTGATGAATCAAATACACCTACCCGGCTCGAGGATTTCTACGATGAAACAGCTCACCCCCATGGATTCCCATTTTTACTATTTCGAGGCGCCGAATCAGCCCATGATGATCGGCAGCCTCTGGCTTTGCGACCAAAGCAGTGCGCCTGGTGGGCTGGTGCGACACAAGGAAGTGCTGCAGTACATCTCCGATCGCCTGAACACCACGTCCTTCTTCCGCCGTCGGTTGGAGCAGGCGCCCTTGCAGCTGGATGACCCATACTGGCTGGACGATGAGAATTTTGATCTGGAGTACCACGTGCGCCACGTGGGTTTGCCGCAGCCGGGGGACTGGCGACAGCTGTGCATTTTCACCGCGCGGACCATGTCGCGCAGTGTGGATATGGAGCGCGCGCCCTGGGAGATCTACATCATCGAGGGGGTGAACAACGTCGAGGGTATCCCCCCCAACAGCTTTGCGGTGCTGATTCGTTTCCATCACGCCTATGTGGACGGCAAGGCCAGCCTGGAGCTGACCACCGCCATGATGGAAGAAACGGCCGAGCATGAATATGGCCGTCGCGACCGCGTCGAGGTCGCCGAGCGCGCTCCCACTCGTCTGGAAATGTGGGCACGTACCACGCCGCGCATGATGAGTCAGACGCTGCGTAGCATGAAGGCGGGTTGGACCGTTGGCCGTAAGGGCCTGGAACTGGCTCGCCGCCTGCGCGATGAGGCCAAGCCGGAGCAGACCCGGGTACCCAAGAGCATTTTCAATACCCAAATCTCGCCGCACCGTTCCTACGGGGCTTTTACCTGGCGGATTTCGGAGCTCAAGCGCATGCGCCAGCTATGCCCAGGTGCAACCCTTAACGATGTGGTCATTGCCATTATTGGTGGCGGCATGCGCCGTTATCTGTCGCACCACAACGTGCTGCCGGCCAATGGATCGCTGGTCTCCATGTGCCCGGTGTCGGTCCGTCCGAGCGAAGCCAATACCGATTGTGGCAATCTGATTTCCGCCATGCTCATTGGTATCGGTACCGATATTTCCAATCCGGTTGACCGGCTCCAGGCTGTGCAAAGGCGCACTGCCAAGGGTGTGCCTTTGGCCAAGGAGGTTTTTTGTGATTTGAGCAATGCCTTTGGCGACATGATCCCGCCCTACCTGCGCGCGTTCGGTGCCTGGACACAGAACCGTATCCGCTCGGTCGGACGCTTCCCGCTATTCAACACGGTCATTACCAATGTGCCGGGTATTCCGGGTATGCAGCCGCGCTATTTCGCCGGCGCCAAGATCGTCAATGTATTTCCGCTGGTACCGGTCTCCGATGGCATGGGCATCAGTCATGGCATGACCGGTATCTACGACGAGCTGAATCTGGGCGTGGTGGCAGACCGCAAGATAGTGGGCGACATGGACACCTATATTGCCTGCATGGAGGCTTCTACTCAGGAGTATCAGGAGCTTCTGCATGCGCTGGAAGCGGCCCATGCCCAGGAAAGCGAGCAACAGTCGCTGACGGCGATCAGCCAATCGGCAGCGCAAACCCGCGAGGGGGAAACACGCGTGGCGGACAATAATCCAGACAACGCGGTAGCGCGCGACAAGGCGAGCGCCTCCAAGCGCAAAGGCGGAAAAGTTGCCACAACACCAACCGATGCAGCCACATCGGATGTGGAGCCGGCCCGTTCGACGGGCACGTCGCGCTAGTCAATTGAAAGGCAACAGGCGCTGGTAAAGCGCCAGAGGTATGGATATGGGCTTGAAACTGTTTCAAAGCGGGCGCAGCAAATCCTTGTTGCAGGCGATGGAAAAGGCAGAGACCTACAACGAGTGGACCGAGCTGGCGGCGGAGTATGATCACGAGCATGGGCTGGATGACTGGAAGCAGGACGATGCCTGTGAAAGTTATGACTACCGCTCCTTGCGCCAGCGGCTTGATGTGTTGCGCGATCTGCGCTTTCGCGGCGACTTTCATCAGTTGCTGTTTGCTCTGAACGAGGGGGTTCACGGCAACCTTGGCGGCATGGGCAAGCCCTCGTTGTACAACAAGGCGCGACTGGGGACCAAGAATCTGATCACGCGCTATATTGATGAGCTGTGCGGCGCCCTGAACGACCTCAACGAAGTTTCTGATGAGGTCATTTCGCTGGAGGAAAAGCAGGATTTCTTTCTTCGCGCCAGCCATTGCAATGGCCGTTCGGCATTGATGCTCAGCGGCGGGGCAGTACTGGGCTTCTTTCACAGCGGCGTACTCAAGGCGCTGTTTGAGCAAGGTCTGTTGCCAGAAATCATTTCCGGCAGCAGCGCCGGCTCCATTCTCGCTGCCACCGCTTGCACCCATCACGACAATGAACTCGCCGCGCGCCTGACCATCGACAACCTGCACCATGATGTTGAAGAAACCACGGCCATTCGCCCCACACTCTCCTTGTTGGGCAACAGTCGGCCAGCGATGGACGCCGATAACCTGCGAGACTATCTGGCCAAGATCATCCCTGACATGACCTTTCAGGAGGCCTTTGAGCTGACCGGCCGCAAGCTGAACATCACGGTGACGGGGTTGTCGACGCAGCAGGCGCCGCGCTTGCTCAACGCCATTACCTCACCCAATGTGCTGATTCGCTCGGCGGTAATGGCGTCCTGTGCGATCTATGGCATCTATCCGCCGGTCACTCTGATGTGTCGCAACGCGGCTGGCGAAACCGTACCTTATCTGCCGGGCATGAAATGGATCGACGGTTCCTTCGCCGATGACCTGCCAGCCAAGCGCCTGGCGCGGCTGTATGGGGTAAACCACTTTATTTCCAGTATGACCAATCCCGCTGCGTTGGCTATCACCCCTGATCCCGATGTGCCCCGCACACGGCTGCGCACGCTGGTGAATTTTCAGGCGCATTTTCTCAAGCTGGGTGCGGTGGAGGCCATGCGCTTCAGTCGCGACAATATCCGTATCAAGTCGCCGGTTATCAGCCTGATGCAGCACCTGACCTACGGGGTGCTGGCGCAGGACTACATTGCCGACATCAATATTTTTCTGCGCAACCGCTGGGATCACCCGCTGCGTCTGCTGGCGCCACCTACCCGCGAGGCCATGCACCGGTTGATTCACGAGGGCGAGCGCTCGACCTGGGAGAAGGTTGAGATGGTGCGCAACTGCACCGCGGTCAGCCGCACGCTGGACGCCATTCTGCATAGTCGTGGTTGGGAGAACTAGCTGCCTGCGCAGGGATTGATAACACGCGGCCGGGCTGCCTGGGACTGGCGGGTTCCATCCCGGCCTGGATGGTGAGGCTGGCGCTGCTGGTGAAGATGGAACTCAGCGGTGTGGGCGTGGAACGAGATGGATATTGCGCGTTACGCTTTTCAACTGCCAGGTAGCTGCGCACAATGGGCCATACGTCCTGATTGAGAAAAGCGCCATGAGCACAGAAAACCTGCCTTTGCACGGCCGCCATATCGCACTGCCGGAGAGCCGCGAGCTGGATCTGTTCGCCGATATGCTGACCAAGCGCGGCGCACGTGTTTTGCGTTGTCCGCTGGTGTCCATTCACGATGCGCCAGATCCAGCGCCGGTCCTCAGCTGGATGCGTGGGTTGATCGCGCAACCTTTTGACCAACTCATACTGCTCACCGGCGAAGGTCTGCGGCGCATGGTTTCGCTGGCCGAGCGCGAAGGCGGGACCCTGCATGGCGAATTCGTCGCGGCCCTGGGTGCTATTCCCAAGCTGACCCGCGGCCCCAAACCCGGCGCGGCCCTGCGCAAAATTGGGCTGAAAGCCGATCGCGTAGCCGTCGCGCCAACCACAGAGGGCGTGATTGAAACCCTCAAAAACGAAAATCTGGCTGGCCAGCGTATTGGCGTGCAGCTGTACGGTACTGACCCCAATCTGCGGCTGGTGGATTTTTTAACCGCCGCTGGCGCCCAGGTGCATAGCGTTTCGCCATACGTTTATGCTGACGACGTGGAAGATGCGCGCGTCGATCAACTGATCGATGCGTTGCTGGCCGCAGAAGTCGACGCCGTGGCCTTCACCAGTGCCACCCAGGTACGGCGGCTGTTCCAGATCGCGCGCCGACGTGAACAGGGTGAAGCGCAATTGCTGATGGCCCTTGGCAAGCTCAAGGTGGCAGCAGTCGGCCCGGTAGTCGCCGACGAGCTGACCGCCTACGGCGTACGGGTTGATCTGATGCCGCAGAGCAGCTTCTTCATGAAGCCATTGGTGCGCGAGCTGGTACGTGAGCTGGGTGATCCTGCGGTGGCGCTGGACGAGCTGGATTGACTCACGCGCGTTCGCCGTCTCCAAGGCAATACGCAACAGCTACTGGCGCTCATCGCACAGCAGTACTTGGCTCGGCCGTCACGCCATGGGCAGCTGGGCCTGTATGCTGAACGCAGGGTGTTTCGCCAGAGGTCCCGCCTGCCTTCGAGACTTGTCAGCGCAAGGCCCACGGCGCAACAATGCCCTGATGCTGTCCTATTGCTCTTGCGGTCGCACGATTCGCCGTACTTTATTCAGTGCTGTCTTTGACTGCACTTTATTGCACCCCCTGTTTGCCAAGGATGCTGGATGACCACTGATTCCGCCGCGCTGCTCCAGAGGCTACGCCTCAAGCCCGAACAACTTACAGTGCCCATTGATCTCGCCAACATGGGCTTCACCACCACCGATGATCTGGAGCCCTTTCGCGGCATTCTGGGTCAGGAGCGCGCCGTCGAGGCGCTGCAGTTCGGGGTGGCCATGCACCGGCCGGGGTATAACGTCTTCGTCATGGGCGAGCCGGGTACTGGCCGTTTCTCCTACGTGTTGCGCTATTTGCGCGCCGAAGCCAAGCGGCAGATCACGCCGCAGGACTGTGTTTACGTCAACAACTTTGACGAGCCGCGCGAGCCCTGGGTGATCACCCTGGCGCCCGGCAGTGCAGGTGAGCTGATCACCACCATAGAGCAGTTGATCGATAATCTGCTGGCGACCTTTCCGGCAGTTTTCGAGCATCCGGCTTATCAACAGAAAAAGAGCGCTATCGACCGCGCCTTCAACCAGCGCTACGATCGCGCCATCGACTCGGTAGAGCGGCGCGCGCTGGAAAAGAGTATCGCTATCTATCGCGATGCGCAGAACATTGCCTTCACCCCGATGAAGGAAGGCAAGGCGCTGGATGAGGCCGAGTTCTCGCAGTTGCCGGAGGAGGAGCGCGACCGCTTCCATGCCGACATTTCCTCACTGGAGGAGGTGCTCAACGAAGCGCTGTCCAGTCTGCCGCAATGGAAGCGCGAATCCAGCAACCTGCTGCGCGAGCTGAACGAAGAGACCATCACCGAAGCCCTGCAACCGTTGCTTGAACCGCTGCTGGAGTCCTATTGCGGCAACCAGGCGGTGTGCGAGTACCTGTTGGCAATGCGCCAGAATCTGCTCAAGACGGTGATCGACCAACTGGTCGAGGAGCGGGCGCTGGAAGCCAGGCCTGACGCTTACAAAAAGCAGATGCTGACCGAGCAGTATTGCCCCAGCCTCATCGTTGGTCATCACGGTAGCGGCGGCGCACCGGTGGTGCACGAACCGCATCCCTCCTACGACAATCTGTTCGGACGCGTGGAGTACAGCCCCGAGCAGGGCGGGTTGGTTACCAGCTATCGACATATCCGCTCTGGCGCGTTGCATCACGCCAACGGGGGTTACCTGGTGCTGGAGGCCGAGAAGCTGCTGGGCGAGCCGTTCGTCTGGGAAGCGCTGAAACGTGCCCTGCATTCGCGCCGCCTGAAGATGGAGTCGCCATGGGCCGATATGGGCCGGCTGGCGACAGTCACGCTATCGCCGCAGGTTATTCCGCTGAATCTCAAGGTGGTCATCATTGGCTCGCGGCAGGTGTATTACACCCTGCAGGAGCTGGATCCGGACTTTCAGGAGATGTTCCGGGTGCTGGTCGATTTCGACGAGGACCTGCCGCGTACTACCGACAGCATCGAAGGCATGGCGCAGCTGCTTAAAACGCGCACTTCCGAGGAAGGCCTGGCACCGCTTACCGCTGCCGCAGTGGCGCGGGTGTTGACCTACAGTGCGCGCCTGGCCGAGCACCAGACGCGCCTCTCTGCGCGCATCAGCGATATCTTCCAATTGGTGGCCGAGGCCGATTTTGTGCGGCAGCTGGCCAGCGACAAGCTCACCGACACCGCGCACATCGAGCGAGCCCTGCGCGCCAAGGAAACCCGTACTGGCCGCGTCAGCGCGCGTATCCGTGAAGACATGGTATCGGGCGTCATCCTGATCGATACCCAGGGCGCGGCGGTGGGAAAATGCAATGGCCTGACGGTGCTTGAGGTGGGCGATTCGGTGTTTGGTGTGCCGGCGCGCATTAGCGCCACGGTGTACCCTGGCGGCAGTGGCATCGTGGATATCGAGCGCGAGGTGAATCTGGGGCAGCCCATTCATTCCAAGGGCGTGATGATTCTCACCGGTTATATGGGCAGCCGCTACGCGCAGAACCATCCGTTGGAGATTTCCGCCAGCATCGCGCTGGAGCAGTCCTACGGCTATGTGGATGGTGACAGCGCTTCGCTGGGCGAAGTCTGCACCCTGATCTCGGCCCTGTCGCGCACGCCGTTGCAGCAGTGCTACGCGATTACCGGATCGATCAACCAGTTTGGTGAGGTGCAGGCAGTCGGCGGTGTGAACGAGAAGATCGAAGGGTTCTTCCGTCTTTGTCAGGCACGCGGCCTGACCGGCGAGCAGGGCGCGATTATCCCGCGCTCCAATGTGCCCAATCTGATGCTCGATGACGCCGTGCTGGAAGCCGTACGCGCCGGTCAGTTTGCGGTGTATGCGGTGGCCAATGTGGATGAAGCGCTGTCGCTGTTGGCGGGTGAGGCGGCGGGCGAAATGGATGGCGAGGGTGGTTTTTCCGAGGGCAGTATCAATGCTCGAGTGGTGGCGCGGCTGGCGGAAATTGCCGAACGCGACCGCGAAGAGGATGAAGAGGACGAAGAGGATAAAAAGGACGATGACGCTGACAAGAAGGAATGACCCCTGACGCTGCTGCGTCTGGGTGGGTTTTACCCGACTTGTCTACAGAGTTGTCCACAGGGGCTGCCTGAGCATTGTTCGCCAATGTCAGGCCGTTCACACAAAGAGGGGCTTGACCCGCCGGCGCAAGTATGGATTTCGGCGGCTGGTCAGCTTTCTGCAGGCTGCGCGGCACTAGGGATGCAGCCATTTCGCCTGGCGCCGTTTACGGGTCGGCGAATTGGGTGTTTTTTGAGCTGCGCGGTGCAACGCCAGCGTTTACAGGCCAGGACAGAGTTATCTGCGTTTTGCGCACAGTGTTATCCACAGATACTGTGCACAACTGCGCTGCTATCATAAGGCCCTGTTGAAGTTCATCTGATTGAGGTTGCAGCGGTATATGGAGCGTTTACTGGAAAACATGATGTATTCGGCGCGCTGGATTCTGGCGCCAATCTATTTTGGCCTGTCGTTTGCCTTGATGGCGCTGGCGGTCAAGTTCTTTCAGGAGCTGTGGCATCTGGCGCCGCATCTGTTCGAGATTGCCGAGGCCGATCTGATTCTGGTGGTGCTGTCGCTGGTCGATATGGCGCTGGTCGGCGGATTGCTGGTGATGGTGATGATTTCCGGCTACGAGAACTTTGTTTCGCAGCTGGATATTGAGGATGGCCGCGAGAAGCTCAGTTGGCTGGGCAAGATGGATTCGGGTTCGCTGAAGATGAAAGTGGCGGCCTCCATTGTCGCCATCTCATCGATTCACCTGCTCAAGGTGTTCATGAACGCCATCAATATCCCCAACGACAAGCTCATGTGGTACGTGATCATTCACATGACCTTTGTCGTGTCGGCCTTTGGCATGGGAGTGCTCGACAAACTGGCCAAGAACGAGAAGGGCGCTGCCGGGCTGCCAGACTGATCAGGTGGCCTGCAGTACCACGAACTTGTTGTTGGCCGCCAGTTGGCTAACGTCGCTGAAGTACTGTCTCAGTTTGACGTGATACCCCAGGTGGCGGTTGCCCACGACCAGCAGGCGGCCCCCGGGGGCCAACGCCTTGCGGCTCTGCTGAAACAGGCGCATGGCGTTCTCGTCGCCGATGACCTGCTGCTGGTGGAAGGGCGGGTTGCACAGCACCAGGTCAAGGCTCTGCTCGGCCACGCCGCGCAAGCCGTCGCTGACCTGGAACTCTGAGGTGCGTCCGGCAAAGGCCTCGGCAAAGTTCTGCTGGGCGCTGCTGACGGCGGCGTATGACTCGTCACAGAACAACAATTGCGCCTGCGGGTTGTGCAACGCGGCCATCAGGCCCAAGGCGCCGTTGCCGCAGCCCAAATCGGCGATGCGCTGCGCGGTAACCGCCTGCTGGGCAACCACCGGCAAGAGTATGCGGGTGCCGATGTCGAGTCGCTCACGGGAGAATACGCCGGGCAGATTCAACAGGCTGAGGTCGGTATTCTCCAGCCCATAGCGGGTAGTGAGCGGCTGATTGGGCGGCACCAGATCTGGTTCGAATTCGGCTGTGAGCAGGCGCGCTTTTTTCCAGCCGAGCGAAGCCTGGTAAGGGCCGATATAGCTGGCCAGCAGATCGCCTGCACGCGTCGGCAGATGCTTGATCATGGCTCCGGCCATCACTATTGCTCCGGGTGCCAACAACGGACGCAGACGCCGCAACTGCTCTTCCAGCAAGCTCAGACTTTTCGGGATGCGCAGCAACACGCGCTGATAGGGACCGGGCGGTGTCAGGTTGCCGGGCACAAAACTTATCTGTTCAGCCGCTTGCTGGTTGGCGCGCAGATTCTCCGCCAGCGCCAACTCGCTCAAGTGGGAGTCGCCCCAGCTGCAGGGCTGCTGCGCAGCCAGGGCAGAGGCCAGGGCACCAAACTGATCGTTGATAATCAACAAGGGGCCGCCGGTCTGGGCCGCATGCAGCTGATTCAGCAGGTATTGGTCCGCCGCGTCGAAGGCCTGCAAGGTAGGGTTGCGGGTGGCCGGGTAGCGGGTAAGAGACAGGGTGCCGTAAGGCGATTCTAGAAGCTGCATGCGCGGGCCGTTTGCGATCGAGGCTGCCAGTATATCGCAGCTCCCGGCTCGCATGGGCTAGTAGGAGCTAGTAGGAGCTAGTAGGGGCGGGTAGGCAGGGACCCGCCCCGGCAGGGGTCAACTGTTCTGTTGTTTGAGCAGATCGCGAATCTCGGTCAGCAACGACTCTTCCTTGGTGGGCGCAGGTGGCGCACTGGGCGCGGCCTCTTCCTTGCGCTTGAGGTTGTTCATTACTTTTACAGCGACAAAAATGGCGGCGGCAACGATCAGAAAGTCGACCACGCTTTGGATAAAAAGGCCATAGCCCAGGGTCACGGCGGGCAGATCGCCAACCGCTTCTTTCAGCACAACCTCAAGATCGGCAAAATCGACACCGCCGATCAGCAAGCCCAACGGCGGCATGATCACGTTATTGACGAAAGACGACACCACCTTGCCAAATGCGGCGCCGATGATAATGCCGACCGCCATGTCTACGACGTTGCCGCGTACGGCGAAAGCTTTGAATTCTTGCAACATGCTCATACGTACATCCTCTTGCTTGCCAATGGAGCGGGTGAAGTCCTGATCATGCGTATGCCTCAGGATTGTTTCAAACGTTTTTCCAGCCTCTCGCACACAATGCGCAGCGCCTCGATGCGGGCGTAGCGCTTGCTGGTGGAAGGGATGATGTGCCAGGGCGCGTGCGCGGTATCGGTGTTCTCCACCATGTCGTTCATGGCCTGTGCGTAATCCGGCCACTTGTCGCGGTTGCGCCAGTCCTCATCGGTCAGTTTGTATCTTTTGGTCGGTGTCTGCTCGCGCGCCTCAAAGCGTGCCAGCTGCTCCTCTGGGGTAATTGCCAGCCAGAACTTGATCACCTGGGTGCCGGCCTGGTGCAGCTGCGCCTCGAAGTCGTTGATCTCGGCGTAGGCCTGCTGCCAGCGCAGGTCGCTACACAGGCCTTCGACGCGTTCGACCAGCACACGGCCATAGTGGCTGCGATCAAATACCACCACGGTGCCGGGGGCGGGGATGCGCCGCCAGAATCGCAACAGATAGGGCTGGCTGCGCTCTTCCGGGGTGGGTGCGCGGGTGCCGTGTACGCGCAGGATGCGCGGGTCCAGGCAGTGGGTAATGCGGCGAATGGTACCGCCCTTGCCAGCAGCGTCCGCCCCTTCGAATACCAGCAACAAACTGCCTTTGCTGAAATCGGGGTGACGCGCCAGATCGCGCAGGTGCTGCTGCAACGATGCCAGTTTTCGCTTGTACACATCCTTGGCCAGCGCCTTCTCGTAATCGAGCTTGGCCAGGCGGTCGATCTTTGCTGGTTGCCAATCTGCGTCATTAGGCACCAGGCCTTTGCCCTGCAGTTTGTGTTCCATGGCCTGCAGCAGGAGTTTGCCGACTTGCAGATCCCGGTGGTCCGGGTCGCTGCCGTCTATCCAGACCCAGGGAGCGAGCGCGCTTGAGGTCAACTCGGTGGTGTGCTCGGCGCAGGCGAGGACCTTGGCGTACTCGGTGGCGCTGAACTCGCCCCATTCGCGCATCGCCACGCTTTCGATTTTCTTTTGCTGTGCCTGCTGGGTTTTCGCCGGCACATCCTGGGTTTGCGGGCGCTCCAGATGCAGCCAGATTTTCAGCACCAGTACGCCTTCGGCAACCAGCTGATTTTCGAAGCGGGTAATCTGCGCCATCTGTGTGCTGAAGCGCGCCTCCGACATCCGACCACGGCTGCGCTGGATCATCGGCTGGTGATACCAGGAGCCTAGATAAAACCCGACCGTGCCGGCCGGCGGCAGGCTGCGCCAATAGCGCCATAGACGCGGCATTTTGCGTTCCACCCCGCGTGGCACGGTGAAGGCTCTGGTATTGAGGTAGCGGTTGTCGAGCCAGTCGTAGAAGGTGTAGATCAGCTCGGCCTTGCCGGCCAGGTCGTTGCCACTGACCAGCAGCAGCACCGGTCCCTGATTGGCTTTCTGTAGTTCAAATTGCGCCTCGAGCAGATCTTCGCAGAGTGCTTCTCGTTCCTTCTTCAAGCTTTTGTCTTTGCTCATGCACATGCCTTAGTTGCTGCCGCACGCAGAATTCGACTGCGCTCGGCAGGCAAGGGTTGTTTGTTTCCTACTAGCTCGACAACAATAACGCCTTTCTGGTTCGGCTTGCTGCAGTATAGAGCGGTTGCGCCGCACAGGCCCATGAGGGCCCACTTTTCCGGGGGATGCATGGCGAAAACCAAACGCGTATACGGTTGCACCGAATGTGGCGCGACCTTTTCCAAGTGGTCGGGGCAGTGTGCGGAATGCCAGGCCTGGAATACGCTGGTGGAAACCGTGCTGGATACCACGCCAACCGGCGGCAGCCCCGCGCGCAGCAGCAATTGGACAGGCCAGCAGGCGCAGGTGAAAACCCTGGCGGAGGTCTCCACCGAAGAAATGCCGCGCCAGCCCACCGGGTCCTCTGAGCTGGATCGTGTGTTGGGCGGCGGGCTGGTAGGCGGTTCGGTGGTGCTGATTGGCGGTGATCCAGGTATCGGCAAGTCGACCATCCTGCTGCAGACGCTGTGCCGTCTGGCCCAGCAGATGCCAGCGCTCTACATTACCGGTGAAGAGTCGCAACAGCAGGTGGCGATGCGCGCCCGGCGGCTGGGCCTGCCGGAAGACAAGCTCAAGGTGATGACTGAGACCTGCATCGAGAGCATCGTGGCTACCGCGCGCCAGGAGCAGCCGAAGGTGATGGTGGTGGATTCGATTCAGACCATCTTTACCGAGCAGTTGCAATCAGCGCCCGGCGGCGTGGCACAGGTGCGTGAGAGTGCGGCGCTGCTGGTGCGCTACGCCAAGCAGAGCGGCACTGCGATTTTCCTGGTGGGACATGTGACCAAGGAGGGTTCTCTGGCCGGGCCGCGCGTGCTGGAGCACATGGTCGATACCGTATTGTATTTCGAAGGCGAAGCAGACGGCCGCTATCGTATGCTGCGCGCAGTCAAGAATCGCTTTGGCGCGGTCAACGAGCTGGGCGTCTTTGCCATGACCGACAAGGGATTGAAAGAGGTCGCCAACCCCTCGGCGATCTTTTTGTCCCGGTATGACGCGCCGATCCCCGGCAGCGTGGTAATGGCGACCTGGGAAGGCTCCAGACCCATGCTGGTAGAAGTGCAGGCATTGGTGGATACCAGCCATCTGGGCAATCCGCGCCGCGTCACTCTGGGGCTGGATCAGAACCGCCTGGCCATGCTGCTGGCGGTATTGCATCGCCACGGCGGTGTGGCTACCTATGATCAGGATGTGTTCGTCAACGTGGTGGGCGGCGTCAAGGTGCTGGAAACCGCCGCCGATCTTGCACTGTTGGCCGCAGTCATGTCGAGCCTGCGCAATCGCCCGCTGCCGATGGATCTGATGGTGTTCGGCGAGCTGGGCCTGTCTGGGGAGATCCGTCCGGTCCCCAGTGGCCAGGAACGACTCAAGGAAGCCGCCAAACACGGTTTTACGCGTGCGATTGTGCCCAAAGCCAACGCCCCCAAGGAGTCGCCCAAGGGCATGGAGGTGATCGCCGTCACCCGGCTGGATCAGGCGCTTTCTGCGATTTTTGAGTAAAACGCCGCTTTGGCGGCGTTAGCTTCAAGCTTCAAGCCGCAAGCGATCCAGCAACAGCGAAGGGGCGGGAGCCCAGTCCAACACCTCAATTGTGCAGGGCCAGTTTCCAGCTTCCAACTTCCAACTTCCAACTTCCAACTTCCAACTTCCAACTTCCAACTTCCAACTTCCAACTTCCAGCTTCCAGCTTGAGGCTTGTCACTTGTAGCTGCTGTAAAGCGCAGCGTCACAGCAGCGCTTTGAGTTCCCTTTCCAGCAATGCGGCGTCACCCGTGTTGAGCGCGATCAGGCGGCGCAGGTGGCTGATGGAGTCGAGATCTATGTGTTCGCAGACAAAGCCCAGCAGGCCTTCTTCCGCGTGGCTGAGGCTGGCTTCCATGCGGATCTGTTGGCCGTCGTTCAGTTCGATGATGGCGCTGAAGGGGGTTTCTGGCTGAGCCAGATCCCAACTGTCGGGCTGCAATACCAGCAGGCCGTGCAGCGAGATGTCGATCAGTTGTACCGGGCTTTGCCAGTTGTCCTGGTGCAGCTGGGTGTTGGCATCGAAGGGTACGCGGGTAAAGCGGCGTCTTTCATCACTCATGATTGCCTCCCGTGGCGATGCAAGGGGATGTGGCTCGGTGCCTATGCGCTGCAACGCGGCGCAATCAGGCGGCTGTCTGGTTATTCTGATGCTTTTTTGTGCTGCCTTAACTATAGCGGCTTTACGTCGAACAGCCCGGACCGCTTGGCGGTCCGGGCGGTACGTCAGGCCAGCTTCTTGTAACGCACGCGGTGTGGCTGCGCTGCTGCTTCGCCCAGGCGTTTCTTGCGATCGGCTTCGTACTCGGTGTAGTTGCCGTCAAAGAACACCACCTGCGAGTCATCCTCATAGGCGAGAATGTGCGTAGCGATACGGTCAAGGAACCAGCGATCGTGCGAGATCACGATGGCTGAACCGGGGAAGTCCAGCAGGGCCTCTTCCAGCGCGCGCAGGGTTTCCACGTCCAGATCGTTGGAGGGTTCGTCGAGCAGCAGCACGTTGGCGCCACGCTTGAGAGTCAGCGCCAGATGCAGACGGCCGCGCTCACCACCGGAAAGGTCCTTGACGAATTTCTGCTGGTCGGAACCCTTGAAGTTGAAGCGTCCCACGTAACCGCGCGAAGGCACCTCGTAGTTGCCTACCTTGATCATGTCGAAGCCGTCGGAGACCTGTTCCCACACGGTCTTGCTGCCGTCCAGGTCGTCACGGCTCTGATCCACGCTGGCGATCTCGACGGTTTCGCCGATATCGATGGCGCCGCTATCGGGCTGCTCCTTGCAGGTGATCATGCGGAACAGGGTAGATTTACCCGCACCGTTACCACCGATCACGCCGACAATCGCGCCCTTGGGCACGGAGAATGTCAGGTTGTCGATCAGCACGCGGTCGCCGTAGCCCTTGCTGACGCCGTTGAATTCAATGACCTTGTCGCCCAGACGTGGACCAGCTGGAATATAGATCTCGTTGGTTTCGCTGCGCTTCTGGAATTCCTGCGATTGCAGCTCTTCAAAGCGCTGCAGACGTGCCTTGGATTTGGCCTGGCGGCCCTTCGCGCCCTGGCGTACCCACTCCAGCTCGGCTTTCATCGCCTTGGCGTGGGAGGCTTCCTGCTTGGCTTCGGTGCTCAGACGCGCGGCCTTGGATTCCAGCCACTGCGAGTAGTTGCCTTCAAACGGAATGCCCTGGCCGCGGTCGAGTTCGAGAATCCAGCCAGCGACGTTGTCGAGGAAGTAACGGTCGTGGGTAATGGCCACCACGGTACCCGGGAAATTGTGCAGGAACTGCTCCAGCCAGGCGACGGAATCGGCGTCCAAATGGTTGGTTGGTTCGTCCAGCAGCAGCATGTCAGGCGCCGACAGCAGCAGGCGGCACAGCGCTACACGCCGCTTCTCGCCACCGGAAAGGTGTTCGATCTTGGCGTCCCACGGCGGCAGGCGCAGTGCATCAGCGGCCACTTCCAGCTGTCGCTCCAGATTGTGACCATCGGCGGCCTGCAGTATGGCTTCGAGTTTGCCCTGCTCGGCAGCCAGGGCGTCGAAGTCGGCATCGGGTTCGGCGTAGGCAGCGTAGACCTCGTCCAGGCGCGCCTGGGCGGCCTTGATTTCGCCGACCGCCTCTTCAACGATGTCGCGTACGCTCTTGTCCGCATCAAGTTGTGGCTCCTGCGGCAGATAACCTACCTTGATGCCGGGCATTGGACGGGCTTCGCCCTCTATCTCGGTATCGACGCCGGCCATGATCCGCAGCAAGGTGGACTTGCCCGCGCCGTTGAGGCCGAGCACGCCAATCTTGGCGCCGGGAAAAAAGGAGAGGGAGATATCTTTCAGAATCTGACGCTTCGGTGGGACGACTTTCCCAACCCGATGCATGCTATAAACATATTGAGCCATGGGGGCAGAACCTGTTGAATGGGGGTATGAACTGCTTCGTCATACGGGCCGGCTGGCATGGCGCCGGGGGCGTGAGGCCGTTAGCATGACGAAAGTGCAGGCAAGGCTAGCCCAACTGGGCTTCAAGGGCAAACGCCGGCCGCTGCAGCACAGGTTTTTCCGGGGTTGGGGAGTGCCGGTTGCAGGATGCAGGGGAGAGAAGGGTTAAATCGCTTTTAATAGACTGATTTTGACAAGTGACCATATTGAATAATAAGAACAGTAAAACCCAATGGCCCGCCCAAGGCGCCGACTCAGGCTCCGCACAATCCCAGTCGGTACGGGTCGGCTATTTTCTGATTGCCGCCACCGGCGTGCTGGTGCTCGCCCTGCTGGGCTGGCAGTCCTGGTTCGATTACCTTGCGCTCAAACGTCAGCACCAGGTTCAGGTGGAAGAAAGTGTCTGGTTGACCGCCGATCAGATGGCGCTCAACCTGGCAGTGACTTCGACCGCGCTGGCCCGGGTGTTGGACTATCAGGCCCCCGATCCAGGCGCCAGCTCGCTGCAGGTGGTCCAGGATTTCCTGCCCGGTGTGATCAATGTGCGCGAAGTACACCTTGACCGTCTCGGCTGGCGTTCGCCAGCTTCCTGGCAACAAACTGCCCATCGGCTGAATATCAGCGGCGAAGCCTTCGGGCTGGACTCCGACCTGGAGCACAATCAGCTTTTCTGGACTCTCTCCAGTGCTCAAGCCGGCCGCTTCTGGGTGCTGACGCTGGATGGCCGTGCGTTGGCCTCGCTGGTCTCGGCGCGTGGAGCCCAGGGGTATGTCTGGTTGCTGGAAGACGCGGGGCGCAGTCGAGTGCTGGCGCGGCAACAGGATGACCGTCTGGTCTACTCGGGTAACGCGCCCATGTCGGCGGAGGAGCGTCATCGCGTGGTGGTCAGCGCGCCGGTGGCGGGTACTCTCTGGCAGGTTCGTGGCCTGGTGGACGCTGATTACTATCACCGCCAGTTGGGGCCGCTGCTGCTCAAACGCATGTTGCTGCTGCTGGGCTCCTTGCTGACGTTGCTGCTGGTGCTCTGGCTGCTGGTACGCCAGCTCCGATCCAATCGGCACCTACGTGCCAGCCGCGAGTTGTCATTCCGACACATGCAGGATACCGAGCGGCGCTATCTGGATGTCTTTCAGGGCGTTGATATGGCGCTTTGCCTGGTTGATCTGAGTGCGCTCAAGTCCTTCATCATGCGCCAGGGATTGCACGATCAACAAGCGCTCGACCTCTGGCTGAATCAACAGCCACAGCAGCATTGCGAGCTGCTGGCCAGCATTGATCTACTGGAAGCCAATCAGGTGGCGCTGGATCTGTTGCAGGTTGACTCGCAGGACAGAGTGCTGGCGATGTTGCGCGGCGAGGAGCGCATCCGCATCGGCGGCGCACGGTACCGGCTGATACTGGCAATGATCAATGGTGATGCGCGGCTAGAGCTGGAAACGCCCATGCGTGACGCCGATGGCAAGCTGCGCTATCTCTGGATGGTGATGCGGCTGCCGCGTGAAGTGGACGAGTTGCACGCGGTGACCCTGAGTATTACCGATCTGACCG
The DNA here is from genome assembly GCF_036961105.1 of Halopseudomonas sp. Taxonomy (GTDB): domain Bacteria; phylum Pseudomonadota; class Gammaproteobacteria; order Pseudomonadales; family Pseudomonadaceae; genus Halopseudomonas. Next base: position 605,207 of record NZ_JBALWW010000001.1, read on the forward strand.
AGCGGCGACGGATCGAGCTGGCGATGCGCGAGCGCGAGCAGTTCTGGGCCAGCGTAGTGCGCTCGCTGCCAGATCTCGTCTATATACGCGATATTCACAAGATGGGGGCGGATGAGTTTTTCTTCAGTAACCGCTCGCTGGCGCTGATGCTGGGCTACAGCGCAGAAGAAGAGGCTGCCATGGGGCCGCAGTACCGTACTGCATTGCTGCATCCGGATGATCTTGAGTACATGCAGGTCAACCGCCGTCTGCAGCAGGTCCTGCCAGACAACCAGGTGCTTGAGTGGCGGGTGCGCTGGCGCCACAAGGAAACCGGATGGCGCTGGTTCAGTATTCGCTCCAAGGTATTCAAGCGCAGCTTTGATGGCCGGGTGGAGCAGGTCATCGGCTTTGTCCGTGACGCCCATGTGCAGATGCTGGCTCGGCAGGCGGTGCAACGCTCCGAGGCGCGCTACCGGCTGATGGCGGAAAACGTCAGTGATATTGTCTGGTCGACCGACAGCGAGTTTCGCACCGACTTCATCAGCCCCTCGGTGCAACATGTACTGGGTTATACCCCGGACTACCTGCAGCAGCACGGCCGCGACGAGATTATCGTTGGTGAGCGCTATCTGGAGTTCATGCATGAGCTGACCAAGGAATTGCGGCAGCAGGTCTATAGCAAGGAGAAAGCCAAGGAGCTGCGCAAGCAGGCTTTCCAGCGCCAGATAGTAGCCGATGCGATCAAGGCAGATGGGCGTAAATGCCCGCTGGAGACCCGGGTTTCGCTGATGTGGAACGCGCAGGGCCGCTTCCTGGGCCTGCTGGGTGTGGCGCGCGATATCACCGAGCAGCGGCGCACGGAAAATCGTCTGCGTATGGCCGCCACCGTATTTGAAAACACCACCGGGGCGGTGCTGGTGACTGATCCGGCCGGTTACATAGTGCAGGTGAATGAAAACTTCACGCGCATCACTGGCTACCGTAGTGATCAGATTGTCGACCAGTTGCCTTCGGTGCTGACCGCACGTCTGCACGAGGAAAGCTTCTATCTCGAGATCATGCGCGCGCTGCACGATCAGGGTCGCTGGGAAGGGGAAATATGGCAGCAGCGCAAGGACGGCGAGGCTTTCCCTAGTTGGGCCGGAATCACGGCGGTGCATGACAGCGAGGGCGACCTGGTCAGCTATGTGTGCTTCTTTGTGGATATCAGTGAGCGCAAGGCGTCGGAAGCCCGTATACAAAGCCTGGCTTACTACGATGTGCTGACCGGCTTGCCCAATCGCACCCTGTTCCAGGATCGCTTGCAGGCTGCGCTCTCGTTGGCAGCCCGGCGCTCCGAGTGGGTTGCCATCCTCTTCCTCGATCTGGACCGCTTCAAGCCGATCAATGACAGTCTTGGCCATGCGGCGGGCGATAGCGTGCTCAAGGATGTGGCGCGGCGCCTGCGCCGTTGCGTGCGCGAGAGCGATACCGTGGCGCGCATGGGCGGAGACGAATTTACTATCCTGCTGTCCGGTCTGGCCGATCACGATGCGGCGCTCTCGGCCTGCATGCATGTGGCTGAAAAGGTCTTGCTGGCGCTGGGGCCAGCCTTCGTACTGCAGGAGCGGGAGTTTTTTGTCAGCGCCAGTATTGGTATCGCGCTGGCGCCGCAGGATGGCGATGAAGACAATATACTGCTGAAGAACGCCGATACCGCCATGTATCACGCCAAGGCGATGGGCAAGGATACCTATCAGTTCTATCAGAGCGAAATGAACGCCCGGGCGCTGGAGCGTCTGGGGCTGGAGAACGATCTGCGCCGCGCGGTGCAGGAGCGCGCCTTTCATCTGGTTTACCAGCCGCAGTTCAGTTGCGCCAACGGTCGTCTGACGGGGGCGGAAGTCCTGCTGCGCTGGACCGATCCGGTGCGCGGCAGCGTCTCACCGGCCGACTTCATTCCCATTGCCGAAGAGCTGGGGCTGATTCGCGGCCTTGGCGAGTGGGTTCTGGATCAGGCTTGCCAGCAGCTGGCGCAATGGCGTCTGCGGGGCTACAGCATGCCGCGGCTGGCGGTCAATCTTTCAGCCATGCAATTTGATGATGGCCAGTTGGTGGAGCAGATATCCGGCATCCTCGAGCGCTACCAGTTGCCGCCGCAGGTCCTCGAGCTGGAACTCACCGAGAGCATTCTGCTGCGCAACCTGGAATTGACCATGAGCACGCTGAACCGGCTCAAGGACAAGGGTGTGCACATTGCCATCGACGATTTTGGCACCGGTTACTCGGCCCTCAATTATTTGAAAGACTTTCCCATAGACACGCTGAAAATTGATCGCGGCTTCATCCAGGCCATGCGGCCACACAGCCGGGATGCGCGTCTGGCTGAGGCCATAGTGGCGATGGGACGCAGCTTGCAGCTTAGGGTGATAGCGGAAGGGATAGAAACCGCCGAGCAGTACAGCCTGGTCACCGGCTTTGGTTGCGACGAAGTGCAGGGCTTTCATCTGGGGCGGCCAATTGAAGCGACGGCATTCGAGGCTTGCTGGCTTGCTGGCTGAGCCCAAATGAGCTTTTTTTACGCACGCCTGAATGCTTTTCAAGTGTCAGCCGACCTGGCTTGCGTTAAAATGCGCGCCTCTTTTGTTTCTGAACGACCTGACAGGGGGCCGTTACATGTTTAGCCGTTCCAACGATATAGCCACATTCGACGCCGATCTCTGGGCTGCCATGCAGCAGGAAGAAGTGCGTCAGGAAGAGCACATCGAACTGATTGCCTCGGAAAACTACACCAGCCCGGCCGTGATGCAGGCGCAGGGTTCGGTACTGACCAACAAGTACGCCGAAGGTTATCCGGGCAAGCGTTACTACGGCGGTTGTGAATACGTCGATGTGGCGGAACAGCTGGCAATCGACCGCGCCAAGGCGCTGTTTGGTGCCGATTACGCCAACGTGCAGCCGCATGCCGGCTCGCAGGCCAACAGCGCCGTATTCCAGGCGTTGCTGACCCCGGGTGACACCGTGCTGGGCATGAGTCTGGCGCACGGTGGTCACCTGACCCACGGCGCCACCGTGAACTTCTCCGGCAAGCACTACAATGCTGTGCAGTACGGTATCAACACCGATACCGGTCTGATCGACTACGACGAAGTCGAGGCATTGGCGCTTGAGCACAAGCCGAAGATGATCATCGCCGGTTTCTCGGCCTATTCGCAGGTTCTGGATTTTCCGCGCTTCCGCGAAATCGCCGACAAGGTGGGTGCCTACCTGTTTGTCGACATGGCCCACGTGGCTGGTCTGGTAGCTGCGGGCGTTTACCCCAACCCGGTGCCCTTTGCCGATGTGGTGACCACTACGACGCACAAGACGCTGCGCGGTCCGCGCGGCGGTCTGATTCTGGCGCGAGCCAACGAAGCGCTGGAAAAGAAGCTGAACTCTGCGGTATTCCCAGGTGGTCAGGGCGGCCCATTGATGCATGTGATCGCCGCCAAGGCGATCTGCTTCAAGGAAGCCATGAGCCCCGAGTTCAAGACCTATCAGCAGCAGGTTGTGAAGAACGCCAAGGCGATGGCTGCGGTCTTCGTGGAGCGCGGCTTTGATGTGGTTTCCGGCGGTACCGAAAACCACCTGTTCCTGCTCTCGCTGATCAAGCAGGACATTACCGGCAAGGACGCAGACGCCGCACTGGGTCGCGCCTTTATTACCGTCAACAAGAATGCTGTACCCAACGACCCGCGTTCACCTTTCGTGACCTCGGGCCTGCGTATCGGCACGCCGGCGGTGACTACCCGCGGCTTTGTCGAGGCGGATTGTCAGGCCCTGGCGGGCTGGATTTGCGACATCCTGGACAACATGGGTGACGAGTCTGTGGTGGATCGCGTTCGCGAGCAGGTCAAGCAGATCTGTGCACGGCTGCCGGTTTACGGCGACTGACACCCAGAGCGGTGGCAATCGAACCCTCCCGGCGCAGGTCGCGGAGGGTTTTTTAATGGGGTGGTGAAAGTCGGTCGGGGCCCGCAATCCGCTACCTTGCGGGCAATCGTCAGAAGGAGTGGTAAAGGTATAAAATTGACGCTGTATTTGTGACGCCCGTCTCGGCTAGGCATAATTGTAAGCGCAGCAGCCTGGCTCATAGGTTAGGCACCGGCTGCATGGCTTAACGCGTCGGCGAAGCTAGAATGACTACAAAAGAACAAGACAACAGGATGGTTCCTATGCGGCTGCTCGCCGGTTTGCTGACATCGCTGATACTGTTGCTGGCCTGCGCTGCAGTCGTCCAGGCGCAGACGCCGCTGGAGCCCCTGTCGACCGATGCGCGTCTGCAGGTTGCCATCATGGACTTCCCCGGCTATTCCGAGGTGGACGAAAACGGCCATGCGGTTGGGCGTACTGTTACCCTAGTTGAAAAACTCCTGCAACAGGCGGGGCTCGCGTACGAGATACGCATCTTGCCAGCGGCGCGTATCTGGAAGGGACTGGAGGACGGCTCGGTGCAGATATGGCCGGGTATCGTCAACAAGCCCGGCCTTGAGGCGCACACGCTGCTGACCCGGCGCACCCTGGGGACCGTGGGCATCAATCTGTACTATCCTCCTGGCACCCGACCGCCAGCCTGGCCTCAGGGCGTCAAGGGCAAGCGTCTCATTCTGATCACCAATTACACCTATACCGCGCAGCTGATGCGCACTCTGAGCGATCCCGCGTTGAACCTGACCTTTCACAGCGGCAGCTCGCATCTGGGCGCCGTGCGTATGCTGTTGCGCGGGCGGGGCGACTATCTGTTGGACTATCGAGCCCAGGTCGACACCGTAGTGGACAGCCTTGGCATTGAAGCCTTGCCTCACATTACGGTGGCAGAACAATCCATGCGCTTGGTGGTGTCACGCCGCACTCCCGATGCCACCCGCCTGGTACAGGCACTGGATCTGGCTTATGACCAGTTGCTGGCACGGGGCGTGGAGCTGGATGTTACCCGGCAGTAACGCACAAAGTTGCAGGGCGACACTTGCGCGCCCACGCGGCGATTGGTTGAATAGCGCAAATTTTGCGTATTGGCCTTTTGCTACTGGAATACGCAGGCGAGGCGGTTACTACCAACGGAAGGGATTTCGATGCCAGACAGTTTCAAGGTTGTGTTCAATGGTGTGCGAGTGGCGGGCATAGAAGAGCCGGCGCTGCGCGGTGAGTTACTGCGAATCGGCTTTCACGAGCGGCAGGTTCAGGCCCTGCTGGACGGTCGCAAGGTCACGATAAAGAGCAACCTGAGCGCAGAGCAGGCCGAGCGCTACCGGCAACGTTTGCAGGCGGCCGGGCTGGTTACCGAGGTTATCGCCGAAGAGGCCGGCGAGCAGGCAGCGGTTGTTGAACCCTCTGCTCGCCATGAGCCGACCCTGGCGGTGGTGCCGCCGACCGTCTCAAGCGGCGAAGCGCCGCCGGAAAATACGCGTGGGTCCGCGTCCGGACGTCGACCGTCGAGAATCAAGTTTACCGGCGATGGTGGCGAGTATTTCGGCATCTGGATCGTCAACATCCTGTTGCTGATGGTCACCCTGGGTTTCTATGCGCCCTGGGCCAAGGTGCGCAATCTGCAGTACTTTTATGGGCACACGCTGCTGGAAGATACGAGCTTCCAGTATCTGGCCGACCCCTGGCAGATCTTCCGCGGTCGTCTGGTGGCAATGGTGGCGGTAATTATCTGGTCGGTGGCTTCGTCCTTCTACCCGCTGGTAGCCATGGGTTTGCTGGTAATTTTTCTGCCGGTGCTGCCCTGGATTATCATGCGCTCGTTGAAATTTCACGCGGTTAATAGCGCCTACCGCAATATCCGCTTCGATTTTGTCGGCAGTTACTGGCAGTCGGTACAGGTGGTTTACCTCTGGCCCATTCTGGCGATTTTGAGCCTGGGTCTGCTGATCCCTCTCCCGGCACAGCGGTGGTATGCATACCTGGTCGATAATATGCGCTTTGGCCGCAGCGAGTTCAGTCTGAATCTGTCGGTTGGTGCGGTTTACCTGTTCTTTCTGCGCATGTTTGGCGTACTGATCGGCTTTGCCGTGCTGGCGGCGCTGGCGCAATTGATTCACAGCGCGCTGTCCATCCCGATTCTGATCCTCGGCTATCTCGCCCTGTTCGGGTATCTGCTGGCAGCCTTTACCAATCTGGTCATGAGCGCCACCACACTGGGCGAACACGGCTTTGTTTCACAGTTGGGCAAGCGGCGGATGCTGTGGATTTTCTTCAGCAACAGCATCCTGGTAATGCTTACGCTGGGCTTTTTTACCCCCTGGGCCAAGGTCCGTATGGCGCGTTATCGCGCCAGCTGCACACAAATGCTGATCCACGGCGATCTCGACGGTTTCGTTGCCGGTGAAGCACAGCGGGCCGGTGCGGTAGGACTGGAGCTGGGGGACGTCTTTGATGTCGGTATCTCCCTCGTCTGAGCAGTGGGTAGACGGCCGTTATTTCGACGGCCGTACCAGTGGCAGCAGCGCGGCGCGTGCGCGGGTGCACGGGGGTGAGCTGGTGCTGGAGCTGGGTCAGCAAACCCGGCGCTTAAGCGCAGATCAGGTGCGCCTGGGCGTGCAGGTAGGCAACACCAGCAGTTATCTGCATTTAGCTGACGGGGCTGTGCTGGAGTCGCTGGACGTGGCGGGCCTGCAGCGGCTGTCGCGTGCGCTCAAGGGCTCCGGTGGCAGCACCTGGCTGCAGCGGCTGGAGGTCAACCCCAGGCTGATCATCTGCAGCCTGGTAGCCGTTTTGGGGTTTTCCGTGTTGGGCGTATTGTACGGCGTGCCCTGGCTGTCGAATCAGCTTGCCCGTGCCTTGCCTGTCGAGCTGGAAACGCACATAGGCGAACAGTCGCTGGCGACCCTGGACCAACTGTGGACGGATCCCAGCGAGCTGACCGAGGCGCGGCAGCAGGAGGTACTGGCAGCCATGTCACCCTACTTGCGGGCCATGCAGGAGGCTTACCCCAAGCACAGTCTGCAACTGCATTTTCGCGCCTCCGAAGCGCTGGGTGCCAACGCCTTTGCCCTGCCTGGCGGCAACTTGATATTCACCGACGACATGATCGCATTGGCCAGAAATGACGAAGAGCTGGCGGCCGTGCTGGCGCATGAGGTGGGCCACGTGGTCAATCGACACGGTCTGCGCAATGTGGTGCAGAGCTCACTGCTGGTGTTCGTGATGATATCCGTTACCGGTGACGTGTCTGCCGCCTCCGATCTGACCACCGGACTGCCAGCGCTGTTGGCCAACCTGAGTTACCAGCGGGAGATGGAAACCGAGGCGGATGATTTTGCCTTGGCTTTTCTTCAGCAGCAGGGCATAGCGCTCCAGCACTTTGCCGACATCATGCTCCGTCTCGACCCGCAGGACGCGCTGCTAGCCGATGGCGAGCGGGATGAAAAAGGGCTGGCGAAGGACGGGCAGGCCGATGAGGAGGGGGCGAGCGGCCTGGGCAGTTTCCTGTCCAGCCACCCGCCCACACCTGAGCGGATCAAACGGTTTCAGACAGCGGACTGAGCCCTGCCCAGACCCAGGGTGCTCAAGGTGCGTGAACGCACGCTCTTGAGCAGCTCAGCATCTGTGATCAGCGACTGGCCGTAGGAAGGCACCAGCTCCTTCATGCGTGCCTGCCATTCGGGGCTGGCGATACGATCCTTGAAGCAACGCTCCAGCACATCGATCATCGCCTGCACCGCCGTTGAGGCTCCGGGGGATGCGCCCAGCAATGCTGCCAGGGAGCCGTCCTTGGCTGCCACAATCTCGGTGCCGAACTCCAGCTTGCCGTGCCCCTTGGCGTCTTTCTTGATGATCTGAACGCGCATGCCGGCGTTCTGCAGTTCCCAGTTCTTCTCCTGCGCATCGGGGAAGAAGTTGCGCAGCGACGCCACGCGATCCTTGTGCGACTGGAAGGATTCGGCAATCAGGTACTTGGTCAGGTCCATATTGTCGCGACCCACAGCCATCATGGGGGCCACGTTGTACGGCTTGACCGAGGAAAACAGATCGAACACCGAGCCTTTTTTCAGGAATTTGGTGGTGAACCCGGCGAAGGGACCAAAGAGCAACGCGGGCTGGCCGTTGATGATGCGCGTATCCAGATGCGGTACTGACATCGGCGGCGCACCGACTGGCGCTTTGCCGTAGACCTTGGAGCTGTGGCGCTTGACCACTTCCGGCGCCTTGCAGACCAACCATTGGCCGCTGACCGGGAAACCGCCGTAGCCCTGGCTCTCATCGATATGGGATTTCTGCAACAGCGGCAGTGAGCCACCGCCGGCACCGAGAAATACGAATTTGGCGTTGAATGTCTTGTCCTCGCCGCTGTTCTCATCTTCGATGCTGACGCGCCAGTGGCCTTTCTTGCTCTTGCGCAGGCTCTTCACCGAATGCTTCAGGCAGAGCTCGAAGCCATCCTGCTTTGTCAGGTGATCGATCATCTTGCGTGTCAGCGAGCCAAAGTCGACGTCGGAACCGTGCTCGACGCGGGTGGCCGCGATGGGCTGGTCGGCATCGCGGCTCGACATGATCAACGGCATCCATTCGCGCAGCTTTTCAGGCGCGTCGCTGTATTGCATTTCAGCAAACAGGTGATGATTGCTGAGCAGTTCGTGGCGCTTGCGCAGAAACTCGACGTCGTCCGCGCCCCAGACAAAGCTCTGGTGCGGTGTGGTATTGATGAAGTCGGATGCCCTGGGCAGGATTCCCTGTTCGACCAGGTAGGTCCAGAACTGCAGGGTTACTTCAAATGATGCATTGATGGCCAGGGCGCGCTCGATGGCAATGTTGCCGTCTGCGTCCTGCGGAGTGTAGTTCAGCTCACAGTAACCGGCGTGACCGGTACCGGCGTTGTTCCAGCCGTCGGTGCTCTCGTGAGCAACGTGGTCCAGACGCTCGACCAGGGTAATGGTCATCGCCGGATCCAGCTGTTTGAGCAACATTCCTAGCGTAGCGCTCATGACACCACCACCGACCAGCAATACATCTACATTTCTTGCTGTCATTTACATGTCGCCTCTTTGGTAAAAATCAAGGAGCCTCTTGAGCTCTCCAGTGATCATACTGGCCAATGTCGGGGCGGCTAGCAAACGGGCTTGTTCTCGATTCTGGCTTTTGGCTGGATCGAGAGCACGTCAAGCGGTGTGCTGTCTGCTCCGAAAGCCCTGGTGTGGCAGCAGCAGGTTGAACAGTCGCGAGGCTGACTGGGCAACGGTAGCGCTGCGGGGATTAAGCTGCCAGGGCTCAATGGACTGACGGTAATCGGCCATTGGAGTAGTTCAGAGAGGCGTTATCATACCGGTTTAATTCTGCTGGTGACAGAATCAAAGCCGGGGCAATGTGGCCAAATCATGTGTTTGAGACACTAGCGTGCAGAGAATGTTCTTGTCCTGGGCTAAAGTTCGCCGCGGTTGGTCGTGTTGTTCGGCAACAGCTGATGTCGTTGATCGGCATCGGGCATGCCTTTGATCTGGCGCAGCAATCTGAGGCGTGATTGTGGTTAGCCTGTAGCCCAGGCGCAGCAGTAAGGTGACGGCAATCGCGTGATTTCGTTTCTTGCGGTTTTTTATCAAAGGGGAGTCGATGCAGGATATCGTGGTGGTGGGCGGCGGTGTGATGGGCTGCCTCAGTGCGCTCAATTTGCTTGAGGCGGGTTGTCGGGTGACATTGCTGGAGCGCGGCGAGTTGGGGCGAGAAGCGTCGTGGGCCGGCGGCGGCATAGTGTCACCGCTCTATCCCTGGCGGTATCAGGAGCCGGTGCGAGCGCTGGCAAACTGGTCGCAGGGCTTCTATCCAACGCTGGCTGCGCAACTTTTGCAGCAGACCGGCATAGATGCCGAAGTCGAGCCCTGTGGCTTGTTGTGGCTGGACCACGCCGAGCGGGACCAGGCGCTGGCCTGGGCGCGGCAGCATCAGCAGTCGCTCACCGAGGTGTCGAGTGACTTCATTTATGCGCGCGTGCCCCAGTTGGCCGCTGGCTACGGTAGTGCTCTCTGGCAGGCGGATCTGGCAAACGTGCGTAACCCGCGGTTGATGCAGGCGCTGCAGGCGCGTTTGGTGCAGTGCCCTGGCTTTGAGCTGCACGAGCATAGTCCGGCGGTTGCCCTGCTGCGTGAGGGGCGTCGAGTGGTTGGCGTCACTACGCCCAGCGGCCAGTACCGCGCTGACGCCGTAGTGGTAGCCACGGGCGCCTGGACCGGTGACTGGCTGGCACAGGCCGAAGTTGCCTTGCCAGTGGTGCCGGTAAAAGGCCAAATGCTGCTGTACCGCCACGAGCCTGGTTGGCTCAGGTCTGTTGTCCTTTATGAAGGGCGCTATGCGATACCGCGTCGCGACGGGCATATCCTGATCGGCAGTACGCTGGAGCACGCCGGTTATGACAAGGCCACCAGCACCGAGGCGCTGGATTCTCTGCGCGCCTCGGCCCAGGCGTTGTTGCCAGCGTTGCAAGACCTGGAGCCGATAGCGCAGTGGGCCGGATTGCGCCCGGGGTCGCCAGAAGGGGTGCCCTATATCGGGCCGGTCGCGGATATGCCTGGGCTGTGGTTGAACGCCGGCCACTACCGCAACGGCCTGGTGCTGGCACCGGCGTCCTGCCGGTTGCTCGCGGATCTGCTGTTGCAACGCCAGCCAGCGCTCAATCCCGAGCCCTACTTGCCAGCAGGTCGGCTAAGGCAACCGATTTAGGGGCGCGGCAGAAAAGGTAGGGCGAGGCAAGACCAGGAAAATGCTTGACTCGCCTATTCCGAGGCGGCGCACACTAGCAGCTTCCAGCTTCCAGCTTCCAGCTTCAGTCGTCCAACCCCAGCTTCTTCAAGCGGTAACGCAGAGAGCGAAAAGTCAGACCCAGCCGTTTTGCCGCGGCGGTCTTGTTCCAGCGGGTTTCTTCCAGTGCCTGGGTAATGGCCTGACGCTCGATGTTATCGAGAAAATCTTCCAGGTGATTGATCTGACTGAGGTCCTGGCTTTCATCTTGGCTACTCGCAGGTGCATTGGACAGATGCAGATCCGTGGTCTCGATACGCTGGTTTTCGCACAGGGTGAAGGCCCGTTCAAGTGCGTTTTCCAGCTCGCGCACGTTGCCTGGAAAGCGATAATTGCAGAGTAGCTCCATGCAGTTGGCGGTAATCTGGGGCGCGGGTTGCCCGTTGCGCTTGGCCAGTTTGCCAAGAATGTGCCGGGTCAACAGTGGCAGATCTTCGCGGCGCTCGCGCAGCGGAGGCACGCGGAGCTCGATCACATTGATGCGATAGAACAGGTCCTGCCGAAAGCGTCCTTCAGCGACTTCATTGGCCAGATCCTTGTGGGTGGCGCAAAGCAATCGCACATCAACAGACTCCTCTTGCTGGGTGCCCAGCGGTCTGACGGCCTTTTCCTGGATGGCCCGCAGCAGTTTCACCTGCATGGCCATGGGCAGGTCGGCCACCTCATCGAGAAACAGGGTGCCGTGGTTGGCTGCCTGAAACAGACCCGGTTTGTCCGCCACCGCGCCGGTGAAGCTGCCCTTGCGATGACCGAAGAACTCGCTCTCCATCAGTTCGGACGGAATGGCGCCGCAGTTGACCGGCACAAACGCCTGTTCAGCGCGCGGGCCCAAGGCATGAATGCGCCGCGCCACGAGCTCCTTGCCACTGCCCGATTCGCCACTGATATATAGCGGTGCCTGGCTGCGAGCCAGTTTGCCGATCTGGTTGCGCAAGCGCTCGATGGGCGGCGAAATGCCCAACAGAGGATCCTGGCTCTCATCGCCGCTGGTGGGTGCAGGCGTCTGGTGTAGCTTGAGCGCGCTACTGACCAGCTCTCTCAGGCGTTGCAGATCCACCGGCTTGGTCAGGAAGTCGAAGGCGCCGGCCTTGAGGGCGTTGATCGCGGTATCCAGACTGCCGTAGGCGGTAATCATCGCCACCGGCGTACAGGGGCAGTACTGCTGGATGTGTCGCACTATGCTCATGCCGTCGCCGTCGGGCAGGCGCATATCGGTCAGGCAAAGCGCGTAATCGTTGCTGCGCAGCAACGATAGCGCCTGCTCCATGGTGGTGGCGCTCTGGGTGCTCACGTTCATGCGGCCGAGCGTCATGTCCAGCAGTTCGAGGATATCCGGTTCGTCGTCGATGATCAGAACGGTTGGCTTGCTCATGTCGACTTTGGGTGCTCCTTGCGTGGGTACGGATTGCCCATCATACCAGCCGCCGCGGGTGGGCGAAGGTGATCCGCATGCAACTGCCGGTCGGGCTGGCAGCCTCGTACTCCAGGCGCGCCTGATTGCTTTCGCACAACTCCCGGGAGATATACAGGCCCAGGCCGGTGCCGCTGGCTTCGGTAGTATAGAAGGGCTCGAAAATATGCCCTACGTGTTCGTCCGCTACGCCGGGGCCATAATCGATGACTTCCAGCGTGGGCAGTTGGCTGACGTCGTCTTCATACAGCTTCAGATAGATGGTGCGCTCACTGCCGGCTTCGCCGCTGTAGCGCAGGGCATTGTGGCAGAGGTTGTTGAGCACCTGGGTCATCTGGTTAGGATCGATGCGGGTGAGTATGCCTTCCTTCTCGATCTCGCAGTCGATGATATCGGTGGCTGGATGGGCGGCGCGAAAATCGCTTAGAAAATTGGAGGTCCACAACGCCAGGTCCACCAGCTGCGGCTCGCTCGGTCGCCGGCGGGACAGCTCGAGTACGGTTTCTATCACCCGGTTCATGCGCTGCGAGTGCTGCTGGATGATCTCGGTCAGGCGCAGGTCCTGTTTGCACAACTGGTCTGATTCGTTGAGCAACTGGGCGGCGTGACTGATGGCGCCCAGAGGGTTGCGGATTTCGTGGGCAATGCTGGCGGTCAGACGGCCGAGTGAAGCCAGCTTGAGCTGCTGCGCCTGTTGCGCTACCTGAGTGTTGTCATCAAGAAAGACCAGGATGGTGTTGTCGCCACTACCGCTGAGCGGCTTGAAATTGGCGAGTATCTCGGCGCTGCCGCTGTGGCTATGGAAGGAAGTGGAGCGGCTGGAAGGGTTGCGCCGCCACTGCTGCAGGCGCTGGTCCAGTTCGGGCACCAACTTGTCGAGCGCCGCGCCGGCCTGGATGGGGCGTGCCAGCATCTGGGCGCTGGCTTCGTTGCCGGTAATGATCCGGTTGGCCGGGCCCACTACTATGATGCCAGTACGCATGCGCTGAATAATCAACTGGTTCAGCTGCTCCAGGCTGGCCAGGCTGGCGGCCTGCTGCTGAGCGAGGGTTTCCGAGAGGTACAGGCGGCGGCTGATGCGCTGCACGAAGAGGGCCACGGCGAAGTAGATACAGCCCAGCACGCCTACCTGCAAATAACTCTGGCCCACATAGGGATGTGTCAGGCTGAGAAAAAAAGTCAGGTAGATCAAGCCTATGCTGGCCAGCGCCGGCAGCAGCAGGCCAATGCGGCCATGCAGCAGAATGTTGCCGATCGCCACCGGAATGATCAGCAGATTGCCGAAGCCACTGCCGACGCCGCCGGCGGCGAAGAAAATTACACCCAGCAGACCGATATCGGCCAGTGTGATGATGAACACATGCAGGTCGCGGCGGCCCCGATGCAGCAGCAGGGCGATCAATACGTTGATGAACAGATAGATCCAGCTGGCCTTCTCGTACAGTGGCGGGTTGCTGAGATCCAGCAACCCGTCGCGCAGCACCGAATTGGTCAGCAGGGTCAGGCCAAAGCCGAGAATGACGCGGTAGAGATTGTACAGGCGCAGAATGCGCGGGCGTTGCGAGTCTATCTGCTCAGTCTGATTTGGCATCGCGATGCTCCGCGCAGCAATACCATGCATCGTCGGTGCGCAGCGCGCGGCTCTGCGGCAGATGCACCTGGCAGCGCGCGCAGCGCACCATTACCGGAGCAGCGGTGGCCTGGTCACGCGCAGAGGCGCCGCCGGCCCGGCGGTTGCCAATTTGGGCCCGGCGCCAGAATTTGAGAACCAGCCAAACCACCGCGACGAGAATTAGTAACTTTATCAAGCCCATGACCACTGCTGTTTGAAATGAAAGAGTCCCAGTGTAGCCGATCACCCGCAGCAGCCAAAGCACAGTGGTGGGCCACCGGAAGCTTGGCCTTGCAAGATAAAAAAGCCCGCGACGATCTGCATCGTGGCGGGCTTTTCGGTCGGCGACAGTATCAGTCGATCAGGCCGAAGGTAATGCGGTTCCAGAAGGAGCGTCGTCCTTCTTCACCGTGTACCCGAACTTCACGGGGGAGTGCGGCCACGGCGTCCTGATACTCGCGGTCCATCTGCCGTTCCATCTGGGTCTGGGCAGTACGTGGCGGCGGCGCGGTGACCGCGTCCAGTGCGCTGACCGACATGGATTCCATCCAGTTCATTTCCGGCTGGCTAGGCTCGACATGGTGCTTGAATTCGCCCTTGACCAGCGCCGGATGGTCCGGGTAGTTGAGCTTCAGGGTTTCCAGTGCGCTGTCGGCCAGGTCGTGCATGGCCAGACGGTCATAGCCGGCGACCATGAGTGCCAGACCATTACCTACCGCTGGCGTCTGCTGGTAGTTCTCGACTATGTAACGGCCACGGTTGGCAGCAGCCAGATAGGCGCCCCGCTTGAGATAGTAGTGGCCTACGTGGGCATCGTAGTCAGCCAGCAGATTGCGCAGGTAGACCATGCGCAGGCGCGCATCGGGGGCATACTGGCTGTTGGGATAACGGTTGATCAACTGGGCAAAATCGTTGAACGAATCACGCGCTGCACCAGGGTCGCGGCGCGTCATGTCCAGCGGCAGAAAGCGTTCAAAAATGCCCTGGTCGCGGGTGAACGAGGCCAGGCCGCGCACGTAGTAGGCATAATCCACGTTGGGATGTTGCGGATGCAGTCGGATGAAACGGTCGGCCGAAGCAGTAGCGGCTTCGGGCTCCAGATTCTGGTAGTAGGCGTAGATCAGCTCAAGCTGTGCCTGGTCGGCATAGCGACCAAAGGGATAGCGTGATTCCAGTGCGCGCAGGGTTTCGATGGCCGGACCATAGTTATTGGCATCCAGGTCAGTTTGCGCCTTGCGGTACAGCTCTGACTCGCTGAGCGACTCGTCAATGACCGGCTTGTTGGAAGAACAGGCGGCGACAAAGGCGAGCAGGCCGACCAGCAGGAGATGTTTCAGCGACATATCATGACATCCGAATGGGCGGCACCACGCTGTTTCCACAGCAGCCGTCCTGTTATAGTTGGGGCTTGTGCACAGTCCCGGCAAGCCGGGAAAAGCCGTATTTAACCACAGCGCAGAGGCGAAACCAAAAGGGATTGCATCTGCCTCTCCATCCCCGCGTCATCCAGTGAGCTCCGCATGTCCGATCGTATTCTTTTGTCTGCACAGGTTAGTCACGAGTCGGGCGGTCAACGCCTAGACCAGGTGGCGGCGCAATTGTTCCCCGAGCATTCGCGCTCGCGTCTGCAAGGTTGGATAAAGGACGGCAGCCTGCTGGTAGATGGTGAAAAGAAACGCACGCGCGATCCTGTGTACGGCGGCGAGCAACTCACCCTGGATGCCGAACGTGAGGTGCAGGGCGACTGGCAGCCCGAAGCGATTGCGCTGGATATCCTCTACGAGGACGACGCCCTGTTGGTGATCAACAAGCCGGCGGGCCTGGTAGTGCACCCTGCTGCCGGACATCAGGATGGCACGCTGCTGAACGCGCTGCTGCACCATGCGCCGGAACTGGCCAAGGTGCCGCGTGCCGGCATAGTGCACCGCTTGGACAAGGACACTACCGGTCTCATGGTGGTAGCCAAGACCATAGAGGCGCAGACTGATCTGGTCGCCCAGCTGCAGGCTCGCAGCGTTAGCCGGGAATATGAATGCGTGGTAGTCGGGGTGATGACAGCCGGTGGCAAAGTTGACCAGCCTATCGCCCGCCACGGGACCCAGCGGCAGAAAATGGCAGTGGTTGCCGGCGGCAAGCAGGCGATCAGCCATTACCGGGTGATTCAGCGGTTTCGCGCGCATACCCATGTGAAGGTCAAGCTGGAAACCGGGCGTACCCACCAGATTCGCGTGCACATGAGTCATATCTATTTCCCGCTGATCGGTGATGCCACCTACGGCGGACGTCTGCGCATTCCGCCAGGTGCCAGCCCCGAGCTGATTCGCGAGCTGCGTGAGTTCCCGCGCCAGGCGTTGCATGCGCGCCGGCTGGAACTGCTGCACCCGTTCGACGGCCGTACCATGCAGTGGCAGGTGCCCTTGCCGGCAGATATGCAGCATTTGCTGGCACTGTTGAAAGAGGATGGTGAGATCGCCGAATGAGTCCATTGTGGATGAGCGCCGAATGGCCGGCGCCCGCGAACGTGCGTACCTGCATAACCACCCGGCGTGGCGGCTGCAGCCAGGGTCCCTGGAAAGGCTTCAATCTGGGTGGTCACGTGGGCGATGAGCCATCCCATGTCGCGGCCAATCGCGCCGAGTTGCAGCGCGTGCTGGGCTGCACGCCCGCGTGGCTGGATCAGACTCATAGCACTCGGGTCTGCAAAGCCGACCCCGCCCTGGTGGCTGATGCGGATGCCAGTTGGACCAACGAAAGACAAGTTGCCTGCACCGTGATGACCGCCGACTGTCTTCCGGTACTACTGTGCAACAAGGACGGGACGCGAGTCGCCGCCGCCCACGCCGGATGGCGCGGGCTGCTGGCGGGCATACTCGAGCAGACAGTGAGTAGCATGGGGAGCCCCGGCTATGCCCTGATGGCCTGGCTGGGCCCGGCTATAGGGCCAAACGAATTCGAGGTGGGGCCTGAGGTACGTGAAGCCTTCATTGCCAGCGATGCCGAGGCGGCAAAGGCATTCGCACCGTCCGGTTGCGCAGACCATTACCTGGCCGATATTTATCAACTGGCACGCCTGCGACTGGCCAAGGCCGGCGTGACGGCAGTGTACGGTGGCGATCTCTGCACTGTCAGTGAGCCGGCGCGCTATTTCTCCTATCGCCGCGACGGTCAGACCGGGCGTTTTGCCTCGCTGATCTGGTTGGTCTCCTGAGCCTGTCAATCACCAGGCTGTTCGACGGTTGCCAGGCAGCCTGGCCGCCAAGCTTTGCGCCGCCGTCAATAGCCGTACGCGCTAAGCGACAAAAAATTGACCCTTGTCAGGGTCTCACGCCTTGAAAGCGCGATAATCGTCCTCATTAAACAGTCATGAACACTGACTCCGCCCGCCTCGCCGCGTCGAATCGGGCCTTTTAATACAGGATGAATGCCATGCGTATTGATCGTATGACCAGCAAGTTACAGGTCGCCTTGTCCGACGCGCAATCGCTCGCCGTGGGTCGCGACCATACTCAAATCGACACGCTTCACCTGCTGGTAGCGCTGCTGGAGCAACAGCAGGGCTCCATCAAGCCGCTGCTGATGCAGGTGGGTTTTGACATCAACAGCCTGCGCAGCGAGCTGGGCGGTGCTCTCGACAAGCTTGCTACCGTCAGCAACCCGACCGGGGACGTCAGCATGTCCACCGATCTGGCGCGGCTGCTGAATCAGGCGGATCGGCTGGCGCAGCAGCGCGGGGATCAGTTCATCTCCAGCGAGCTGGTGCTGCTCGCCGCGATGGATGACAAGACGGCCGCCGGCAAGATTCTGCTGGGCCAGGGCGTTTCGAAAAAAGCACTGGAAAATGCCATCAGTAACCTGCGCGGTGGCGAAGCGGTGAATGACGCCAATGCCGAGGAATCGCGCCAGGCGCTCGACAAGTACACCGTGGATCTGACCAAGAAGGCCGAAGACGGCAAGCTGGACCCGGTAATCGGCCGCGATGACGAGATTCGCCGCACCATTCAGGTATTGCAGCGCCGCACCAAGAACAATCCAGTACTGATTGGCGAACCCGGCGTGGGCAAGACCGCCATCGTCGAGGGGCTGGCGCAGCGCATCATCAACGGCGAGGTGCCAGACGGCCTTAAAGACAAGCGCCTGCTGTCGCTCGATATGGGTTCGCTGATTGCCGGCGCCAAGTTCCGTGGCGAGTTTGAGGAGCGGCTCAAGGCCGTGCTCAACGAGCTATCCAAGCAGGAAGGGCGGGTAATCCTGTTCATTGATGAGCTGCATACCATGGTCGGTGCCGGCAAAGCCGAGGGCTCCATGGATGCCGGCAATATGCTCAAGCCGGCGCTGGCGCGTGGTGAACTGCACTGCGTGGGTGCAACCACGCTGGACGAGTATCGTAAGTACATCGAGAAGGACGCCGCTCTGGAGCGTCGCTTCCAGAAGGTGCTGGTCGATGAGCCGAGCGAAGAGGACACCATTGCTATCCTGCGTGGCCTGAAAGAGCGCTACGAGGTGCATCACAAGATCACCATTACCGACGGTGCCATCATTGCCGCCGCCAAACTGTCGCATCGCTACATCACCGACCGCCAGTTGCCTGACAAGGCGATTGACCTGATCGACGAAGCCGCGAGCCGTATCCGCATGGAGATCGACTCCAAGCCCGAAGCACTGGATCGCCTGGAGCGCCGCCTGATTCAGCTCAAGGTGGAGCGTGAAGCGCTGAAGAAGGAAGACGACGACGCCGCGCTCAAGCGGCTGGAAAAGCTCAAGGAAGACATCGCCAAACTTGAGCGGGAATACGCGGATCTGGAAGAAATCTGGAAGGCAGAGAAGGCCGACGTACAAGGCTCGGCGCAGATTCAGGAGCGCATCGAGCAGGCCAAGGCCGAGCTGGAGCAGGCCCGTCGCAAGGGTGACCTGAACCGCATGGCCGAGCTGCAGTACGGCGTGATCCCTGACCTGGAGCGCAGCCAGCAAATGGCCGAGCAGCACACCAAGCCGGCTAATCAGTTGCTGCGTAACAAGGTGACCGACGAGGAAATTGCCGAAGTGGTCTCCAAGTGGACCGGTATTCCGGTGGCCAAGATGCTGGAAGGCGAGCGCGATAAGCTGCTGCGCATGGAAGATGCCCTGCATAAGCGCGTAATCGGCCAGCACGAGGCGGTGGTCGCGGTTTCCAACGCGGTACGGCGCTCACGCGCTGGTTTGTCAGACCCGAACCGGCCAAGCGGCTCCTTCATGTTCCTCGGGCCTACCGGCGTGGGCAAGACCGAACTGTGCAAGGCTCTGGCCGAATTTCTCTTCGACACCGAAGAGGCCATGGTGCGCATTGATATGTCCGAGTTCATGGAGAAGCATTCCGTGGCGCGTCTGATCGGTGCACCTCCTGGCTATGTCGGCTATGAGGAGGGCGGTTATCTGACTGAAGCTGTGCGCCGCAAACCGTACTCGGTGATCCTGATGGATGAGGTCGAGAAGGCGCATCCGGACGTATTCAACGTGCTGCTGCAGGTGCTGGAAGATGGGCGCTTGACCGACAGCCAGGGCCGCACCGTGGACTTCCGCAATACGGTGATCGTGATGACCTCAAACCTTGGCTCTACGCAAATCCAGGAGCTGGTCGGTGATCCGGAGGCGCAGCACGCAGCAGTGATGGACGCACTGGGGCAGCATTTCCGCCCCGAGTTCATCAACCGCGTGGATGAAGTGGTGGTGTTTGAGCCGCTGGGCAAGGAGCAGATTGCCGGTATCGCCGAGATTCAGATGGGTCGCTTGCGCCAGCGTCTGGCCGAGCGCGAGCTGGATCTGCAGCTGACCGACGAAGCATTGGAGAAACTGGTGGCTGTGGGTTACGACCCGGTCTATGGCGCGCGGCCGCTCAAGCGGGCGATTCAGCGTTGGATCGAGAACCCGTTGGCGCAGCGCATCCTGGCAGGCGACTTCGCCCACGGCGAAACCATCCAGGCCAGGGTGGAAAACGGCGAGTTCGTGTTTGCTCACTAAGATGTGGTGCCGTACCTGCTGATGGGCTGCCAGGCAGCCCATCAGCAGGTCTCAGGTGCTGGCAACAGGGCAGCTTGTAATGAAAAAAGGCGGCGCTTCTGCGCCGCCTCAGACTGCTGACAAAGCCCTGGCTCTTTAGCCGGGGCTTTGTTTTTATATGGGCACTCCAGAATGTCAGGGTATTGCTCATGCTGCGCGATCGTCCCCCGGTTCAGTCCGCTCTCGAATTTGTCTGTATTGACGAGCTGGTGCCACAGGATCACCTGCTACGTAAAGTTGATAAGCACATCGACTTTTCTTTTATCCACGACCTGGTCAAGGACCTGTACTGCGCTGATAACGGCAGGCCGGCACTGGATCCCACTCTGCTGTTCAAACTGCTACTGCT